>CAWBTO010000004.1:0-131154 GCA_963791705.1 Terriglobia bacterium
GGGGCGCGCCTACCGGGCAGCCAGATGTCCGGCAATTCAACTGATCGCGTGCTTGGTCAATGCAGCCGAAACGATTATTCTGAAATGTGACCACAAACTCCGACACCCGCCCCCAGGCCCCGCTTCGGAGAGGCTTTCTCCGATCCTTCGGTCGATGGTTTCTCATCGGCGTGGCGCTTCTTTGGTCGCTTGCTGTGCTGATCCTTGTGGCGGCCCGCTGGATCGACCCGCCGACCACCGCGGTGCACATGGAGCGCCGCTGGCAGGCCTGGATTCACCACACGCCGTATCATGAACGGTACGAATTCGTTCGGCTGAGCCAAATCTCGCCTGATTTCCAGCATGCGGTCATCGCCGCGGAAGACGCGCGCTTCTACCAGCATCATGGATTCGATTGGCACGCGATGGAAATTGCCGCGGAAGGCGATGTGGAAGGCGGCCGCATTCGCGGAGGCTCCACCCTTACGCAGCAGCTGGTAAAAAACCTGTTCTTCGGAACCGGACGCTCCATCCTCCGCAAGGGCGCCGAGTTCACGCTTGTCCCGGTGGCCGAATTGGTCCTCGGCAAGCGGCGCATTCTGGAACTCTACCTCAACGTGGTCGAATGGGGCCCCGGCGTGTATGGCGCGGAGTCGGCGTGCCGTTACTACTACCGAAGCTCGGCCCGGAATATCGACCGGCAACAGTCGGCCCAACTCGCCGCCATTCTGCCGTTGCCCCTGAAGCGACGGCCCGAGCGCATGAATCACTACGGCGCACTCATCCTCGAGCGGATGCGCCAAATGGGCTGGTAATCGCCCCTCACATTCTTCACAACCTCGAAAAGTTCGTGCCGAGAAGCAGCTTTTCCGGACGCATGGGTGCTGCAACGACCCATTGAGTCCGCCCGACTAATCAGGCACAATCGGCAAATGGCGGGCTCCGGGGTCTGCGTGTTGGTGTCTAATGCAATCGATGCGACCATTCCGCGTGCTGCGCAGGGCTCTGCTGTTACTCTTCCTGAGCCTGGGAGCCACTCTTCTCTTGGCAGTTGCAGCGAGCCAAGTTGAGCAGCACATTTTTCGCCGACGCGCAGAGCTTCTCCTTTCGCAGATTCAATCGCTTGAGCTGCGAAAGACCACTTGGCGAGAGGCACAGGAACGGTTGAAAGATTGGGGTGCGAACCAGGAGTTCAGCGAACGTTGTGACACCCTCCCGTGTTCTTTCCAAGTCACGACCAACGATGTCGTGTATGGCTTTGCGGAACGGCGGAATCTGTTCACTAAGCTAGACGACTATTTTCGGTGGCGACTGGGACTTTCTTACGATACAGGACCGTTTGTTCACATTGAGCATTCCTTGCTCAGAACGTATGTGCGTATCGGTGGACATCCTGCGAAGGCCATTGCCGATGTTGGGACACGAGGCGGAACCGTTTGGGAAAAGGGTTTTTGGGTAACGCTTGAGACTTATGGCCACCCAAGCGGGTGGTCAGGAATCGACCGCATTGAGTTCGCGCTGATGGCCTCTGTGACGAGCCGTGCAAGACTTGACCACTATCGATTTAGTCCGATTGACTACCAATTGATGCTGCACCCCTACTACGTGATTGGGACAAATCCATGCACATTCTGCGTGACAGGGTGGGTGAATTTCACACCATATGCCTCCTCTGAGAACGTTCGGCGATTGATGACCCTGGACCTTTCCTGTTTAAGCAGTTGGCATCATTGCTTAACTCAGAATGACATCATGCCCGCTGCGTGGAGCCAGTACCTCGCGGAACAACCGATTCTGAATGGCTCGGATGGAAAGGTTCCTTGCTCACCTTCATTCCTCGAAATCGTCGGGAGAGACAGTGCAAGCATAGCTGATGTCGAAATCGTAAGGTTTCATGACAGCGTCGATGAGCGAGGGTATCACTCAGGAAGCGCAGACGCGCGTCTGCGAGAATGGTTGAAAGGAGCTACGGACTGGAAGGTCGGTGAAACCCGGAAGGTGTCCATTCGCGCTGGGAATGACCGCGAAAATCTAAACCTGCCGTCCGGGGCTGAAGTATTCCTATTCCGTCATCGGCTTCCACGTGAAGGGAGTTGGGTTGCTTCCGTACCTCCTTGCCCAATCTCTTTCATCAACGAAGACAACTTGCGCGCTGTGAGAAGGGGAATCGAACAGGATTACAGCGCAGCCAACAGTCCAAAATAGGGACAAGTCCTGATTAACGCTGCGAGCTCAACCGGTCGATGCAACACCATCTGGTATAAAGCTGTTTTCAAAGGTGGTGTTTATGAAACAAGGGAGACGGTTTGGGCTCTCTGCGGTGCAGAAGAGCGACGTGTGGCGTCGTTGGAAAGCAGGGCAGACGTTGCATGCGGTGGGACTCGCCGGCCCCTACTGTGAGGATATGCTCTTGATTGACCCATCGGGGTGTGCAACGATCTTCGCCGAAAGGAGCCACTTGTGAATCGACTGGTGACCGCGACATTAGCTGCTCTGTTGCTTTGGCTTTCCTTTGGCGCGCAGGGACAGGCTTCGGCTCAGGGCCAACCTCAAGCCGCAAATCAAACTCCGCCCCAAGCTCCGGGTGCATCTCGCCCAGGGCCAGCGCCGCTTGCGATTCCGAATCCGCACTATGTATCGATCGAGATGGAAATCGACGTCGGTCGGCCGGCGCCAGAGGTATGGAAACGCGTGGGCAAATTCTGCGACATCGGCGAATGGTTTCAGTTGCCATGCTCGATTCTTTCGGGAACAGACGGAGAGGTTGGGGTTGTTCGATCGATCGGCAACGAAGTCATGGTCGGCAAAACGGAGCTTTCTTACACCTACACTCAGCCGGTTCGTGAAGGTCAAGCGTACAACTTGTATCACGGCACACTTGAAGCCCGGCCCGTCACGGCGACCACTTCCAAGCTTGTATACACGCTGCTTTTCGATAACTCGACGCTCGCTGATGACGCAGCGCGGGAGGTCGACATGGCCCGGAGAAAGACGGTGTTCATGAACGGGCTCAAAAACATGAAGATTCTTGCCGAAGGCGGAACCTTGCCTCCGCGGCCGGCGGCCCCTGGGCCGAGGTAATTCGTGCGTCCTGCATTTGCAGCGGCGCTCGAAGTTTGGGTGCCGATCCCTATGGAAGCGTCTTTACAAGACAACGAAACACTACAGCAGTAACCGGACAAGTAGGATCTTCAAGGCAGCGCCCATCCGGGCACAGCCGTAGCCGTTGGGACTGCCCTGCGGCTTGCTGGTTTTCAGATACGCGACGCCGTGACGGTGGGACTCGCCGGCCCCTACTCCCGCGCCCAACCCGGAGGTCCGCCCGCATGCCGCAATTCATCCTCCAGGTCCGCGAGAGCTTGCCGCTGCTTCTGGAGTTCGTCCTGCTTCTCCGCGATGGCTTGGCGGTGCTTGTTGATTTCTTCCCGGGTCACGGATTCGATCAGCACGTGTGTCGGATTGGGTTCGTACTGGATGTTCAAGACGCCCAGTTCCCGCTGTAGGATGTCCAGCTCCCACTCGGTCATATGGATTTGATAGCGCTGGTCGGCGAAGCGCTTGCGCCAGTAAGCCTCGTCTGTTTCCGGCGCGGCTTGCTTCCGGCCGCTCGCGGCGCGATGCAAGTCGCGCGGCTCTCCAGGGCTGGGCAGACTGCGGATCAGATTCTCGAGCTTTTCCTCCAGCTCCGCGATCTTCTCCGTGCTGCGCTGCATTTCTTGCTGTGTGTTGGTGATCTCTTGCTGGTCCGCGTCGAGTCTCGGTTGCCCGGCTTTGCTGGACAGGTAATTCGGGTTCGAATAGACCAGGGGCCGGTCGAGATCCAGTTGTCGTTGACTCAGGTCCGCCTCTCTCTTCAGGCGTTCGAGATTGTCTTTCTCCGCCTGAAGAGATGCCCGGGTGGCGACGATATCCGGATCCGCCTCCTCGGCCGCCGCCCTCGCGGAATCCTCTTCGCGCCCCCTTTCGGTAGGCTCCTCGGGAGTCTCGGCGGCGCGCAAGGCGCCGGGCTCGATTCCGTTGCGGCGGGCGTCGTCCTCGAGTTGCGCGATCTGCCGGAGGATCTCGCTGCGGCGGTCGCGCAGGAGCTGCGTCTGGGCTTCGTTCGTCACACCCTCATTCTTCCGGCTCAAGTCGAAACTGGCCGAGTTCTGACCCTTCGCCACCACACTGAGGTCGGCGTCTATCTTTCCCAGCTCCTCGCGCAAGGCCCGGATCTGTTTGCCATACCACGCCGGATCTTCCGCCTGCTTGTAAGGACCGGGCGACTTCGCTGGCTTGCCGGCACCGCCGGGGGCTGTGGATTCCTGGGCCGAAGCAGGAGTTTCAGGCGGGGGTGGTCCGAGATCGTCGTTGGTCCAGACCTTGCCGGGCGCTGGTTTCTCGCCAGCCTGCTGCCCGAAGCTGGCGGAGGAGAACGCCAAGAGACCACAAGCCAGTGAGAAAGCGACAATCGATCTCCGAGAGAACATAGGGCCCTCCCATCGGCAAGGCCGCAACCCCGAACATCCAATAATCACCTTAAGAACACTACTAGCTTACTCCTAACGGCCCGTTGCCACCACTGGGAGAGCCGGGGAGGGGATGCCGCGGGACCTCACCGGTGCGGCGCGATTCGCGGTGGGGGCGCCCTGCCACTTGAAATACCAACGCGCCCATCGCGGCACAGCCTAGCGGTCCGAAGTGTCCTGTGGCTTGGCGCTTTTGACATACGCGACACCCTGCCGGTAGGACTCGCTGGACAATTCCTGGCTGTAGACAATGCGCGCCGGGACAAAGATGTTGCTGCCCGAGGGAGCGAAAGGGACCGCCGCTTCGATACGTGTGCCTTCCGGGTATCGCTTCCCGCTCCGAAAGCAGAAACCGCCGCGCGAGATGTCATCGCAGGTGACGATCTCTTCCTTTTCTCCGTGCCGGACGCAAGCCGCCGGCTTCAGGGCCGACCGCTTGGTTCCGCGCCGCTCTTGCTGGGGGCGCGGCGAAGGGACGTGTTCCGCCACCGCCCCCGGGACCGTTCCCGGCGCGACCTTGCGAGGCTCCTCGGAGACCGGGCGCTCGGTCCGCTTCCAGATGGTGGAAGAACCGGCGCAGCTGCAGCGCAGCGTCAAGATGCCCGTGGATTTGAAAATCTCCATTTCGATTTCGGTCACCGCCAGGGCGCGCACCGTGTGGCAACGGCTGCACTCCAGCGGAATGGGCGGCCGGGACTCGGCCGGGGTGAATGGGACGCGCCACAGATCGACGGCGGGATCCACAACGGTGATGCCATAGAGGTGGCCCGAGCCCTCGTCCCGGATGTGCCCCACCACGCGCGCGAGCGCCTCCTCGTTGGTCAGCAAGTTGCGAACGATCAACTCGGATTCGGGAGCCAGCTTGCCGGCCATCAAAATCATCGCCCCATCCCGAGTGACCAGGCTGGTTTGCGTGCGCTCGATGTATTGTTGCCCGTCCAGGTCCGCGCCGACCACTTCAATCGGCAACGCGAGCGCAGCAGGGCTTGCCTGTAGATCCTTCGCCATCGATATTCCCCCATCTCCGCACTCACCGTGGGAGTTGCACCCGCCCCAGCGGCGTGGCGCCCCCGGCGCCGCGAGCCCAATGCCCCACATTGTACCCGGAATTTACGATTTGGATGGATGACTCCCCCATCATGCACCCTCTCCCGCACTAGAAGCGCCAGCGGAGGATGAGGGGGCCGGGGATGGGATGGCGCAGCGGCTGGCCGGTGCGGCGCGATTCAAGGTGCGCCGTCTTCCGCTGGAAATATCCCGGCGGCCCGGGGCGAAGAGGGCGCGAACATCAACGGGCAGTACTTTTGTACCGCTACGAATTGAACTACTGGCCTATCGACGCTTCCGGCGCCTCCCGGCAGAATGTCTGTGGATTCGAGGAAGCCATGGGTGATCCGGCGGAAGACCAGGAAGGGCAACCTTCGCGGCAGCCGGGGCGCTCGATGACCACCTCGAGTTTCTGCACCTCCATTACCCCCATGCCCAAGAGCGGCCGGCACCCCCACCGGCCGCTCACTTTTTTTGGGCCCGCTTTTGCCTGCCATTTCCATGAATCCTGGGCGGAGTTGCGCGCGGTGCTGGTGGCCATCCTGCCGGTCGAATAATCGGACAACGGAAGTTCCGGACGAGGCTTGCGGCGGGGACGAGACCTGCTTCGCAACACGCGGCGCGGCCGGGCCACTGCCATATCGAGCGGGCCACCGATCAACGGCCGCGAAAACGCCCGCGCGCCAAGCTCAGCGCGGACGTCCGAGCGGGCGATGCGCCGCGAGCGGACGCGGCCGCATGCGCAGCCGCGGCGCCAGCGGCGGGGGCACGTTGTGCAGCGGCCCGCCGCAACTGCCGCAGTTTTCTTGCGGCGCGGTTTCCACGCGCAGCCAGTGGCCTCGCGCGGGACATCCCGGGTTCAAGCACTGCACGGTCCAGCCGGACAACGTTTGCATCGTTTCGCCTCGCTGCCAGCAGGGAGGCACGGCGGAGCGGCGGGCGTCCGCCGCGGAAATTCTTCCTGCGCCCCTGCTGGAAAACGCCCCGAAAAACTGGCGGGATTGTGCGCCAACCGCTCTAGGGGTGTCAATCGAAATCGACACCATTAGTGGGGGTACTCTTCCTGCGGGGGAAAATCCCGTGTGGAGTGCCTGCCGGAGGGACGCCGATCGCTCTCGCTGCTGGCTCGATCCCCGCTGCGTTCAGCCGGGGAAATGCAATGGCGAACGATTTAACACAGAGTGCGCAGAGGGCACGGAGGCGCTTCGGAGTTTGTCCGGGCTTGGGCGTTGCGCAACAGCTTCTAGCAGGCCGCTGAATTGCCCGGAAAGCTTTATGCGTCGCGGCTCCAGCGCGTTGTTCGCGTCTCGGACGGCCGTCGCGGGACGGTTCTTAGGGACCCGGGGCTTCAGTCCCGGCGTTACAGGCGTCTGTTCTCATGGGGCTTTCGCGCCTGACGCCCGTTGTGGTTGTGCAAGGAACTTCTGATTCAGCGCGCGAGGAGCTCTTCTAGGCTCCCGCGCCGCCGCCGGCCGGTTTCAGTTTTTCCTGCAGCTCGTCGACCTTCTTTTGCGCGTCGGCCACTTCCTGCTGCTTGCTGTCGATCTGGCCCTGCTCGTCTTGCAAGGCGGCGGCGCCGGCCGTGTCGGATGCGGAATCAGCCTTGCCGTAAAACGCTTGCCGGTCGAGCGCGTACTTGCGCTGGAGAATGTCGAGATCGGTCTTCACGGTGGCGAGCTTGTCCTTCGCCGACGCCAGCTCGGCTTCCAGCGCCGCCTTTTCTCCGGCCGTCTTCTCGGGGGCTTTTTCCTCGGCGGGGGCGGCGGGCTGATCCGTGGCCGCAGCGGGCTTGGCCTCTGTGGCGGCTTCCGGCGGCGGAGTTTGGCCCACGACGCTGATGTGGCCGGTGGTCTGCGAGATCGTGTCGTTGTCCCAGACCTTGCCGGCCTTGGGCGGAGCTTTCTTCTGCTCGCGGGCGGCGCGCGCCGCGTCGCCCAGGGAAGTTTCCTGCGGCCGCGCCCAGACGGTTCCCAGCGGCGCCAGCAGCAAAAGCATCAGTCCCCAGTGTGTGAGTTTCATGGCACGCCTCCCCTGCAACCGCTACCCATCAGCCTATCGTAGCTGGGTCGCCGTGCCCGTGGCAATCCGCGCGCGCCCGGTGATCGAAAGAGGCAACGGCGCCAGGGGGCGCTGCGAGTGCCTCGCGCGGCGGGCAGGTCCGTTTCCGAACTGCCGACGATACGCCCTGAACCTCGTCTTTCGCCTCCCATAACCCCGTTTCTGGATAACTTCCGGTTTGCCGACTACTCGGGCGTTTCCCTTGTTGCTTCAATGACTGCCGGGACGATCTCAACAGGGAATCTCACCGACCTCGCAATGAAGCAAAAGCGGTGGGCCTCGTTGTGAAGAGCGAGAGATCTGGCTCGATCATCGCCTGGAGATACTCTCACTGTCGGCTTAAGCGTCACTCGGACGAACTCTCCTGAACCGTCATTACCTTCCTCCATCACCCCAGAAGCTGAATCCTGATAGTCGAGAACGGTCACGCTGTTCACCGCACACAGATGCAGGTACCAAAGCATGTGACAGGCGGAAAGGCTTGCAACCAAGAGCTCTTCCGGGTTGTAACGGGATCGATCACCACGAAAGGCAGGGTCGCTTGAACCCTGGATCTGAGGCTTTCCCGCACAGGCGATTGCATGGTCGCGGCGATAGCCTTTGTATGTCTTCGTGCCTTCGCCATCATTGCCGGTCCAGTCCACTCGAACCTCATAAACGTGCTGTTTCACGACAAGCTCCTTATGCTCGGCGTCCCGTCCATGTTACGCCGGATGATCGGGCGACACCTGTTCACGCGCCCATGCGTCAGAAACTGCCCGCCCTCTGGTCATGTCGTCCACCACAAGAATCAGTTGGTGATCGTGGTCGCTGTAGAGTACCTCGATGTTGACACCAGCCTCCGCCATCTTTCGCGAGATCTTGCCGAGCTGACCCGGTTCAGTTTGCTTCAGCCGTTGGACCAGCACCTCCCGCTCCTCTACGACCCGGATGCCTGCCGTCTCCAGCGCGCTGCGGGCAGCGGTTCCATCCTCAAAAAGGAAGTGGGCTACACCTTGGCCGTTGACAACCCACGCACCCCCGCCTTCAATGCTCACCCCGGCTCGACCTAGGGCGGCACCCATCTCCGCCAGAGCACCGGGACGGTTGTCCAAAACGATCGTCAAGTCCTTCATGTCGTTTCTCCTCCAGTTAGAAGACTAGCGCCTAGGCGGTCACGTATGTTTCAATATACATTGAACTATGGATGTCGGTTCGATCACACGCATTGCGGGGTTGATTGGCGAGCCCGGCCGCATTCAGATGCTCACTGCTCTGCTGGACGGCAACGGCCACTCCGCATCGGAGCTGGCGACGGCGGCCGCAGTATCTCCGCAGACTGCGAGTTCGCACCTATCGAAGCTTCTCGCGGGTGGCTTGGTCGTTTTTGAACGCCGCGGGCGCCAAAGACTTTTCCGTCTTAAGAACGCTGATGTTGCCGTAGCTATCGAAGCTCTGGGGGCGCTCGCTCAACACTCTAGCGCTTCCGCCATGCCTGCAATGCGTTTTGCCCGGACGTGCTATGACCACCTCGCGGGTGTGCTTGCGATTGCCTTGCGAAACGAGCTTTTGAGAAGAGGTGCGCTCCGTCATCGCAAAGACTCATTCATGCTGACGCAAGCGGGCAAACATCTTCTACATACTCTCGACATCGATACCGACTCGCTGTGCGCGCAGAGGCGTTCCTTTGCCTACAAGTGTCTGGATTGGACAGAACGCCACCACCACATTGGAGGCGCCGTCGGCGCTGCTTTGCTTTCTCGTTTTATTGACATGAAGTGGCTGGTTCCGATGCGCGACACCCGAGCCGTCCGGCTGACACATGCCGGAGAACGCGGGTTCGAGCACGTTTTCAGAATACGATGTGCTGCGCTTCGAGCCCGACCCGCGATAGCTCCCGAGTGACGGGCCAACCGGAAGTTATTCCGGGCCAGA
The DNA here is from genome assembly GCA_963791705.1 of Terriglobia bacterium. Classification (GTDB taxonomy): domain Bacteria; phylum Acidobacteriota; class Terriglobia; order Acidiferrales; family UBA7541; genus Palsa-295. Next base: position 9,507 of record CAWBTO010000004.1, read on the forward strand.
AGTCCGGTTCTGGGAAGTTGCAAGCTCCAGTGACGCTTGCGACGGATTCTGGTCGGATCACGGTGTACTCGGACGGTGATTCACTGTCGGCGAGCAGTGGAGCTTGCGCATGGTCCGCGCGCGCGAGATACTCCGGCTCACATCCGAGACACCGGAGGCAAAATGACGAAGCGCGCGATTGTTCTGGCGGCCCTGGCTTGTGTGTTCTTCTCGATTCCCTCAGTCACTGGCGGCGCGCAGCCCTCTTCCGTGGCTGCGACCGCGCAGCAGCAGGCCACTCCCGGCGCGCCACAGGTTCCCGCGCCTGCCGCCGCGCCGCAGCCAGCGCCTCGCCCAGTCACCGCGTACACGCTCCCGCCGGACACCTATCGCAAGGCACACCGCCTGGGGCAAATCGCGTTCTGGGGACAGCTTGTGGTGTTTGTCTACTCCCTCGCCATTCTGCTGCTCCTCCTCAAGTGGCGGCTGGCGCCGCGATACCGCACGTGGGCCGAAAAGACGACCTCGGTGCGATTCCTGCAGGCGGCGATTTTTGCGCCGCTCTTTCTGGGTTCAGTGGCCGTGCTGGAAATTCCCACCGACATCGCCCAGCACTGGGTGATGCGCCGCTTTGGCCTGAGCATTCAGGGCTGGGCGTCGTGGTCGTGGGATTGGACCAAGGGGGAAATTCTGTCGCTGCTGCTGGGCATCATCCTGGTCTGGATTCTCTACGCCGCCATGCGCCACAGCGCGCGCCGCTGGTGGTTTTATTTCTGGCTGGCTTCGCTGCCCATCCTGGTGTTCGTGGTCTTTCTCCAGCCCCTGGTGGTCGATCCCCTGTTCCACAAATTCGCGCCGCTGGCGCAGAAGGATCCGGAGCTGACGGTGGCTCTGGAGCGGATGGTGCAGCGCGCGGGAGAAAACATTCCGCCGGAGCGGATGTTCTGGATGGGCGCCGCGGAAAAATCGACCGCCGTGGACGCCTACGTCACCGGCATCGGGGCCTCCAAGCGCATGGTCGTGTGGGACACCACCATCGCGAAAATGACCACGCCGCAAATCGTCTACGTCGCCGGCCACGAGACCGGCCATTACGTGCTCTACCACATCGCCAAAGGGCTCACCTACTACGCCGGATGTCTCCTCGCGTTTTTTTACATCGGCTACCGCTGCATCGGCTGGATGTTATCCCGCTGGGGCGCGGCCTGGGAAATTCACGGCGTGAGCGACTGGGCCTCGCTGCCGGCGCTGCTTTTCCTGCTGACGATTCTGGCGTTCCTCGCCAACCCCGCCACCAGCGCGTTCAGCCGCTACGTCGAGCATCAGGCGGATCAGTACGGCCTCGAGGTCACGCATGGACTGACGCCCGACGCGGGCCAGGTGGCGGCGCAGGCGTTTCAAGTTCTCGGGGAGATTGATCTGGCCGATCCCGACCCCAATCCCGTGGACGTGTTTCTGTTTTACAGCCACCCGCCCATCCCCGACCGCGTCCGCTTCGCTCTCACCTACGATCCGTGGGCGCGGGGCAAGCGCGGCGAATTTGTGCCGTAGCGCGCCGCTGAAGACGCCAGCGTTCGTTAGCACGGTGCCGAAAAAGGGCTCGCCAGACTAAAAGGGAAGGTGTTCATGTAGCGCCGGGGCCTTCAGCCCGGTACGGTGCCATCCCCGAGGCGCGTCTTACATGTCGCGTTAGAGACCGCGGCTTTACATTCACACCTGCCCGCAAAACGACGCGGTACCCAAACAACGCTAATCCCGCGCGCACAGCGTCATGCGCAGGCCGTGGCGCGGACGCAGCGTGACCAGCGGCTCGGGCGCCACCGGATGACCCGCCACCAGCCGCATCCGGAAGCGCTGCGCCAGCGTCCCGATCACAATGGCCGCTTCCAGCAGAGCGAATCCCTGCCCGATGCAGCGCCGCGGCCCGTCGCCGAACGGAAAATAAGCTCCCGCCGGCAAGCGTTGCGCCAGGCCGTCGAGCCAGCGTTCCGGGCGGAAGGCGTCCGGCTCGTCGTAGAAGCGCGCGTCGCGGTGCATCACCCACTGCGCCATCACGAACGTCGAGCCCGCCGGAAAAGCGTAGCCGCCGATCTCGCATGGCTCGACCGACGTGCGCGCCAGCAGATACGCCGGAGGATACAGCCGCAGCGATTCGTTCATCACCGCGTGCAGGAAGGGCAGGCGCGCCAGGTCGGCGACTTCCGGCGGGCGTCCGCCCAGCACGCCGTGCAGTTCTTCGTGGAGCCGCGCCTCGGCGGCGGGATTTTCGCCCAGCAGGTACCACGTCCAGGAGAGCATCTGCGCCGTGGTTTCATGTCCGGCGAGAAACAGCGTCATGGTTTCGTCGCGGAGCTGCCGCGGCGTCATCTGCGTGCCGTCCTCGTCCATCGCGTTCATCAGGAGCGACAGCAGGTCGCCGCTGGACTCCGGCGTTTTCTGAGCCTGGCGCTCGGAAATAATCCGGTAGACCAGCGCGTCGAGCATTTCTGATTCGCGGCGGGCGCGGCGGTTTTTCGGCGTCGGCCAGCTTTCCGGAATCCGCAGCGGCGCGCGCATGCGGGTGAGCTGAAAGCGCATGAGAAACGTGATGGCGCTCCCCACCTGCTCGGCGGTGCCCGGCAGGGTGGTGCCGAAAAGCGTGCGCACGGCGATCTCGAGCGTCAGCGCCATCATTTCCCGCGCGACGTCGCGCGTCTCGCCGTCCCGCCAGCCGCGCACCTGCGCCTCCGCGATTTCGGCCATCGCCCCGGCGTATTCGTTGATGCGCGCGCGATGAAACGCCGGCTGCGCCAGACGCCGTTGCCGCCGCCAGAAGTCCCCTTCGCTCAGCAGCAGTCCCTGGCCCAGCATCGGCTCGATGATGCGATTCATCAGCACGCTTTTGTGAAACTTGCCGTGCTGCACCACCAGCACCTGCTCGATCCAGTCGGGATGGTTCAGCAGGATGCGAATCTGGCGCAACACCGGAAAGCGCACGATGTCGCCGTATTCCCGCGCGTAGCGCCGCAGCATGCCGAGCGGATCGCGCCGGCCCTCCAGCGCCACGCCGAGAATCGGCAGACCCTTGGGTCCGGGAGGCAAGCCCGGCGGATTTCGATTTGCTGTTCGATCCATCAAGTCACGCGCGCGCGGCAACCATCGAAGCGAGGCCCCGGCGCGCCCTCCATTCTAATGCCACAGCCTCGTTTTCGGGTTTTGCGGAGATTCGGTAAGATATCGCCGCCGGCGAGCTATAATTAGTCGAACGCCCATTTCCAGCGCAGGAGCCTTTCCCTTGGCCGAAACAATTCGATTGACGGCGACCGCCAAGTCCGCGGGCTGCGCCGCGAAGCTCAGCCCCAGCATCCTCGACGCCGTGCTGAAGCGGCTGCCGCCGCAGCACGACCCCAACCTCCTGGTCGGCTTCGAGACCAGCGACGACGCGGCCGTCTATCGCCTCACCGACGAGATCGCCATCGTCCAGACCGTGGATTTCTTCACGCCCATCGTCGACGACCCGGCGCTTTTCGGGCAGGTCACCGCGGCCAACGCGCTCAGCGACGTCTACGCCATGGGCGGACGTCCGCTTTCGGCGCTGACCATCGTCGCCTTTCCCGCCTCCCGCCCGCCGGAAATTCTCGAGCAGATTCTGCGCGGCGGCCTGGCAAAAATGGCGGAAGCGAATTGCGTGGTGGTGGGCGGCCATTCCATCCGCGACGACGAATTGAAGTTCGGCTACGCCGTCACCGGCGTGATCCACCCGGCGAAAATCTGGCGCAACGTCGGCGCGCGCCCCGGCGACGTTCTGCTGCTGACCAAGCCGCTGGGCACCGGCGTCATCTCGACGGCGCTCAAGCAGGGCCGCGCCGAGCCCGCCTGGGTCGAGGCTTCCACCGCTTCGATGACGCGCTTGAATCGCGAGGCGGCCGAGGCCCTGCACGAAATCGACGACGCGGCCCCAGGACGGCGCGATGATCCGCGGCCCGTTCACGCCGTCACGGACGTCACGGGATTTGCGCTGCTGGGGCACGCCCGCGAAATGGCCATCGGCAGCGGCGTCTCCCTGCGGATCGACCACCAGCGCATCGGCTATCTTCCCGGCGCCATCGAGGCCGCGCGCGCCGGATGTTTCTCCGGCGGCCTGGCGAACAACCGGGAATTCCTGGAGGGCTGCGCCGGATTTTTGTCCGCCGTGCCGGAGGAATTTCGCGCCCTGCTGCTGGACCCGCAGACCTCCGGCGGGCTGCTCGCGGCGGTCGCGCCCGAAGCCGCCGGCGCGGCCCTGGCGGCTTTCGAACGCCGCGGCATCCCCGCCCGGAACATCGGCGAAGCGTTGCCGAAGCGCTCCCCGCTCATTGAGGTCGCCTGAACCGCGCCAATCGTGTACACTTTTGACCTTTCGAGCCCTATTACATGGACCCTATAACTCACGGCCTCACCGGTGGGCTTCTCGGCAAGGGATATTTTTCCGAACGCTACGGGCGCATGGCCGTTTTTGCCGCCACGCTCGGCTCGGTGTTTCCCGACGTGGACGTCTTCGCGGAAGCTGCCTCCCGCGATCCGCTCTCCATCATCAAATACCATCGCAGCATCACGCATTCGTTCGTGGCCCTGCCGTTTTTCGCCATGCTTCTGGCGGGGCTGACGCGCTGGATGGCGCGGCGGCTGGGCTGGCAGACGCCCTCGTGGCTCGTTTTGACGATCGCCTATGGCGTGGGCATCGCCAGCCACATCGTTCTCGACGGCATGACGTCGTTCGGCACGCGCATGTGGTTTCCGATTTCGCGCGAGCGCGTGGCCTGGGATCTGCTGTTCATCGTGGACTTCTCGTTCACCTCCATCGTCCTGCTGCCGCAGGTGGGCGCGTGGATTTACCGCGACGCGGCGAAGAGCTTGGCGCGCGCGGTGCGCATGTGGGTGCTGTTCAGCCTCGGCGCGGTGCTGATCTGGGCGGCGGCGCGCGGGGCGGGCTATCCGTTTCATGCGCGCACCGGCGTGATCGCGTCCGCCATCCTCGCCGCTGTGTGCTTCGCTCCCGCGGCCGGCGGCTGGGGATTCCGCGTGAAGCGCGCGGTATGGTGCCAGGCCGGAACGTATGTAGCCGTCGCGTATCTCATCGCTTGCGGGCTGGCCCATCATGCGGCCATCACCCGGGCGGAAACGTTCGCGGAACAGAATCACGTGGTGGTCCAGCGCCTCGCCGCGCTGCCGATTCCCCCGGGCTTTCTCGACTGGGGCGACGCCATCCGCACGCCCAACGGCATCTACGAATCCCAATTCGATTTGCGCGGCGCGAAGTCCACCCGCTTCTACTTCACTCCTGATTCTCCGCCCGACGCGTTTATCACCCGTGCCTTGCAGCTTCCCGACGTACAGCTCTACTTGGGATTCGCCCGCTTCCCGTCGATCCAGAGCTTCGCCGAGGATGGCCGTCACATCGTCGAGCTGGGCGAAAACCGGTTTTCCGACGGGCGCCACCGCAGCCCCCAGCCGTTCACCTACGAGGTCGTCTTCGACGCCGACGGAACACTCGTGTCGCAAGGCTGGCTGACCAGCGGCCTGCTGCGCCGCCAGATGAGACGCGTTCGAGCGCCGCAGCAACCCGGAGCCGCGGGAACCACCGCGCCTGCGGGAAGCGCCCCGTGAAAATTCTGATCTTTAGCGACGTGCACGGCGACATCGGAGCGATCGAGCGCATCATCGAGCAGCCCGCGGACATTTACATTGCCGCCGGCGATCTGGCCACGTTCCGCCGCGGGCTCGAGAGCTGCGGCGAGGCGCTCGGGCCCCTGGGCGAGCGGCTCTGGCTGCTGCCCGGCAATCACGAAACCCACGACGACACGCGCGCGCTGTGCCGGCGCTACGGCTTCGTCGATTTTCACCGCCAGGTGCGCACCATCGAATCCGCGGCCGGCATCACGCACTGGGCCGGCCTGGGCTACAGCAACGTCACACCCTTCGACACCCCCGGCGAATATTCCGAGGAGGAAATCGCGCAGGCCCTGGCGGCCTTCGACGGAATCCAGCCCCTCTACCTGGTGGTTCATTTCCCGCCGTGGAATACCAAGCTGGATGAATTTTCTCCGGGAAAGCATGCCGGCAGCCCCGCGTTGCGCGCGTGGGTGGAACGCGCCCAGCCCGTGCGCCTGTTTTGCGGCCACATCCACGAAACCGCCGGCCTCACCACCCGCCTCGGCGCCACCCAGTGCCTCAACGTCGGCCACAACGGCTGCCTTGTGGAACTTTAGGTCTTCACAAGGTGTTCATGTAGCGCCGGGGCCTTCAGCCCGGCACAGTGGCATCACCGAGGAGCGTCTTACATGCCGCGCTAAAGACCGCGGCCCTACGTTCACACCTTCAACCGGTTGCGGATTCCAGGTTAAGTTCGTGGCGAGAGATTCAGGATGGAAGCAACGGCGGAGCGGGCAGAATCACCACTCACCAATCACTTCTTCACCGGATAAATCACCAGCTGCCGGCGGTCGCCCGAGCCTTCGCTGACCGTGCGCACCCCGGCCGCCCCGGTCAGTTCCAGGTGGATGATGCGCCGCTCGCGCGAGGACATGGGATTGAACTGGAAGGGCTGTCCGGTCTCGCGCACGCGCTGCGCGGCCACGCGCGCCGAAAGCTTCAATTCCTCGAGCCGCGTGGCGCGGTAGTCGCCGCAATCGAAGCGCACCTGATCGTGCAGCCGCGGATCGAGCCGCAGCCAGCGGTGCGCGATATGTTCGAGCGCCAGCAACAGCTCGGCGTTCCGCTCCAGCAGCAGGTCCTGGTCGGCGCCGCGAAATGCCACGACGAGTTCCGGCTCGCCGGGCGCCTTCCCGCTCTCCCCGGGCTGCTTGATTTCGTATTCGATGGCCAGCTGCATTTCCCGCACGGCGAGATCGAGAAAGCGCTTCAGCTCCTGGGCGGCGCGCTCGCGGTCCAGCCGCGCCTCTCCCTGCAACGGTTCGCGGTGAAATGGTGGCCGGGCCGGCGGCTTCCGGGCGGCGGGTTTCTCTGGGTCGCTCATTCTTTCTTCTTCTTGAATTTGCTGCGCGACGGCACGGGCTGCGCGCGATTCAGATACCATTGCTGGGCGATGCCGATGAAGTTCGTGGTGCAGTAGTAGAGGTTCAAGCCGCTCGAAAGGTTGATGAAAACGAAGCCGAGCATCACCGGCATGAGCGCCATCATCTTCTGCTGGGCCGGGTCCACCGTCGCGGGCGACGGCGTCATCTTGGTCATCAGGTAGCTGGTGATCACCATGGCCACCGGCAGGACGTAGTAGGGATCCTTCGCCGACAGATCGTGAATCCACCCGAACCACGCCGCGTGCCGCAGCTCGATGGCCCCCATCAGCATCCGGTAAAACGCGAACAAAAACGGGATTTGCACCAGCATCGGCAGGCAGCTTCCCACCGGGTTGATGCCCTCCCGCTGGTACACCGCCATCACTTCTTCGTTCATCTTCCGCTTGCGCGGATCGCGCATCGAATACTTCTTGTAGCGCTCCTGAATCTCCTTGATCTCCGGCGCCACCGCCTGCATTTTCCTCGCCGAACGAAACGTCCACAGCCGGATGGGAAACAGCGCCGTGGTCAGCGCCAGCGTGAACACCACAATCGCCCAGCCGTAGTTCGGGATGTATTTGTGGATCCATTGGAGGGCAAACAGCAGCGGCTTGGCGATCACTCCGAACCACCCGAAATTGATCAGTTCCTCCAGCGGCGGCTGCACCTTGCCCAGCAGCGCCAGCTCCTTCGGCCCCACGTACAGCCGCGTTCGCAGCGGCCCGGGTGTCGTCGCCCCGGCAGCCATTTCCGCCAACGGCTCGCTCGCCGGCTTGTCGTCGGCCACGAAGTGGCGGTACTGCGTCCAGTGCCACAGCGAAAGGTCGGTGCCGCCGGGCAGGAACGCCGCGGTGAAGAACTGGTCCTCGATCCCGGTGAACTCCATTGGGCCGGTTTGCTGCAACGGCTGGATCTGGTTTCCGGAAACGCCCAGCTTCTTCAGCGGCAGCAGTTCCAGCTTGCCGCCCTGCTTGTAAAAAACATTGACGAGCTGCGCCGCCTTGTAGACCGCCTTGTCGCCGAATCCGCCGCGCCACGCCAGCGCCGGAGCCAGCGGCTTGCCGTCCAGCGCCGCCGACGTTTCCACCGACACCTCGTAATCCTGCGCGAACTTCAGCTTCTTGGTGATGTCGAGATGGCCGTCGCTCCAGTGGAAGGTGATTTCGGCGGGCGCCTGGAGGTTCCCGGCCGAGGGCGTCACTTCGTACAGCGCCGCGTTGGCCTGGTCCTGCAACGCCGCGTCGGAGAGCAGCAACGACATCGGCCAGCCGAGTTGCTGCGCCGCGTCGGAGTTGACCAGATCGAGCGGGCGCGGCGGAGTATCGTCGTTCAGATACTTCTTCAGCTTCCAACTGCGCACCACGCCGCCGCGGTTGGAAAGCTCGACGCGGTACAGCAGGCTCTCCACCACGATGATCTTTTCTTCCGTGGCGTGGATCGCGGTGATCACCGCGGGCTTCGCCGGAGCGGCGGCGCTCGGAGCCGCGGGCGTGGTCGTGGCCTGCGCCGGAGCGGTCTGCGCCGCCGGAGCAACCGGCTTCTGCGGCGGCACGGCCGGCGGGTTGAAGTGCAGCCAGACAAACGTGATCGCCAGCACCACCACCACAAAAACGATACCGCGAACCTGGTCCGACATTTCCTTCACTGCGATTGCTCCTGATGGCCCCGAGGCGAACCCAAGATTTTAGCGGGCGGCGTGCCCGCCGCGCTGCCCTCTTCCGGCACGAAATCCACTCCCCCGCGCGTGAACGGATGGCAGCGCAGCAGCCGCCGGATCCCGAGCGCCACGCCGCGCCGCGCCCCGTGGCGCGCAATCGCCTCCGCCGCGTAATTCGAGCACGAAGGATAAAACTTGCAGGTGCCCCCGAAAAACGGCGAGAGAAACACGATGTAGAAGCGGACCAGCAGAAGCAGCGCCCGCGCGCCCACCGACGCCGCGCGCTTCCGGCGTCCCGCCGGCGTTCACTTCTCCGGCGGCTTTTCGCGCGGCGCCACCGCCGGGCTCGCCGGCGGCAACAGCTTCAGCAACTCGCTGTCGACGGCCGAAAACTTCGCCGTGGCCGCCGAGCTGCGCGGATGAATCACGATATCCCATCCCGGGGCAATCTCCTGTCGGTGTAATCGGACGATCTCGCGGAGCCGGCGGCGAATGCGGTTGCGCCGCACCGCGTTGCCCAGCGCCTTCTTGATGCTCCAGCCGAAGCGGCTGAGGCCCAGGCCATTGGGGCGCACAAACACGGTGAACTCGCGGCTGCTCCGCCGCCGGCCCTCGCGGTACACCGCGTCGTACTGCACCCGGTGCACCAGACGGCAGGCGCGCGGAAGTCCCAGCCCCGGCGCGTCAGACGCGCGTAAGACTGTGGCGTCCTTTGCTGCGGCGTTGCGCAAGGACTTTTCTTCCACCCTTGCTCTTCATCCGTGCGCGGAAGCCGTGCTTCTTGTGGCGCGCGCGCACATGGGGTTGATAGGTGCGTTTCGGCAACGATTCTTCTCCTCTGGCGCTGTGGTCTGGGTTTTGCCCGGCCTATGGAGCGGCGGCTTTCCGGCCGGCGCCCTTGCTCGGGCGGAGTGCGGCCGGTCTCCGGTCGCACCATACGCGTCGCGGACCCAAGTGAATCCACAAGTGTATGCGACCCTGGCGGCACGGTCAAGAAAACCAGAGCAATAGGCGGCGGCTGCGCGCTCTGAACTCCACAGGCCCTAGCCAGGCCCCGGCCACCTGTGGCAAGCTGTATGCATGGGAAGCAAGGACGTACGAAGACGCGAGAAAAAGAAGCCTAAGCAGAAGAAGCCCAAGCTCGAGGCCCTGCGTCCGGCCATTGTGCGATTCGTCAAAGAATCCACGCCGGAAAAATAGCTGCCCCGGCGCGCGTGGGGGAGCCGAGCTTCAAGCTCGCACTGCGTCACGGCCCGGAGCACCCCGGAGCCAATGATCGGCCGCTGCCCGCAGCGGCGCTCTCACCCTCAGCCGCCGCCCTCGCCGAACGCCTTCCTCACCCGCGGCTGGAACAGGTAGACCAAAATCCAGACATCAATGGCGATCACAATCAATCGCCGCACGAACATCCCGAAGAAGAACATCATGCGCAGGTGCATGGCCGCGTCGCCCAGCCCCAGCAGCGCGAATAGCAGCGGCACGCAGGTCAGCAGAATGGCCAGCACGCGCGCCCAGTTCTGCAGTTTCAGCAGCCCGATGCTCGCGACGGCATACGCCGCCGCCAGCCCCAGCACCACCACGCCCACCGTCACCGCGCCCATCCCCGCGACCATTCCCCAGCGCGTGTACGCCATGTGCGAAAGCATCGTCGCGCCCAGGCACATCATCACGCCCCACAGCGCCAGCACCCCCGCCAGCAGCAAACCCAGTATCGCGATGACCGTGACGCCCGTTGGCCGTTCCATGACAACTCCTCTGCGCGCTCAACGCGCGAAAGATGACCGCTAATCCCGGCCGAGCCGCGCCCGCCGGATTGCCTGCGACGTTATGCCGAGGCCCAAGCCGGGTCAAGCGAAAAGGATTTTTGTAGCGGATCGGTTTTCGATAACCCCTCTTCGCGATACCTATCCTGAATCCACAGTCCACTCGCTACTGCCTCAGCATCTTTATTTTGGAGTTTTCAGATTCCAGCATTAGGCTAGGAGCGATGAAATCCACAATGATTCAGGCAGTCGCACTTGGGTTCGCCATTCTATGCGCTGGGCTTTGGAGCGCCGAGCGCGCGGAGACGCTGTTTTCTGGAACGAGTGCAGCAGTTCTTCCTAATGAGTTCTACATCGTCAACACATGGGACGATGATTTTTATCCGTATTGGCAAACCAGCATTACTCACGCAGTGCAAACTCCCACCGGAGTCTTAATACGCTACGCATACATCGAGTCAGCCATTCAGCCATGCGGGGAACCTGATATCAAGGCCACCGAAAGACTGCTCCCTGCTCAAACTGTCAGCACCTTAACAGCTCCGTTGAATCTATGCTCTCTGGATCCCGAAAAGATTAATAGTGAAGCGCAGTCGCAGTCACGCAAGCCCCAGCCGTTCGAGACACTTCGAACGGGTGTGGTGGCTGGCTGCGGAACCACGGAGAGGGTTTTTAGGCTGCCTGAGTTCAAGATGAACCAAAGCACTCTCCAACGTAAGGCACCACAAGCCATCGCACTCACGAAGCTTGAACATCAGGTTCTCACCAAGGCTTTCGGTTCAAAGAATTTGGATGAACTGCTTTCACAATCATCCGGCGCCGACGCGGTCCAGGAGTTCAAGAGCGACAAATTCAGGTCTGGATTCTGGTTCTGTTTTCGCGGAGAGCACCCAGGCATACCCGCCGCCGTCCAGACTCCCGTAGACCCCACGTTCGGTGCGGACTGTGACTGGTACAAATTTCAGAACGTCCTCGCGTCTTACAAACATCCCGTGGAAGGCGTTTATGGCAGAAACGCTCGGCTGGTGGACCCAAACAGCTATAAGTTTCTGAAATATGTTCCGGCCAAATACTCGCCTATTTGGGTGACGGCGCGAGTGCAAGGGACAGTTGAACTGGAATTGAATGTGAATCAAGAGACCGGATACGTCACAGACGTCACTGTTGTAAATGGAACGCACTTCTTCAGTACCAGCGCTGAGGATGCTGCCAAGCAGTGGCAGTTTGACCCGCGGCAGAGTATTAAGAACCCAGTTCGAGTCGCGCTCGACTTCAAAATCGAATGCGGCCAGTGACTTGCTGTTGATCAATCCACTTATCACCCGCTAACCTTTGCTCCACACTTCTGCAACTCCCGATTCGTCGGCGTATCCGCAACAGGCCCACTAGCGGAATTTGCGCGCCCCCCGTATTCTGTTGTGAATTCCGGGCGATTCTCTCCTAGAATGGTCCCTTCCCGGCTGGCCCGCGTGGCTGCCGGGGAGCGAAGGACAGGGAAGACGAGGTAACCGATCCGTGGCGAAAGCGCGTGCGTCCAAGACCAGTGCCCGAAAAGCTCCGGCAAAGAAGATTCCGGCGGCGGGCCGGAAACTGAAAATCGGGCTGGTCGGCTACGGCACGGTGGGCCGCTCGGTGGCCAAAATTCTCTGCCAGGACACCGCGGGCCCGCTCGTCCTGACGCACATCTTCAATCGCAACATCGCCAGGAAAAAGGACGCGTCGCTGCCCGCGCACATCCGCTGGACCGAAAACATCGCCGACGTGCTCTCCTCCGACGTGGACGTGGTCGTCGAACTGATCGGCGGGCTCGATCCGGCGGGCGATTGGGTGCGCCGGGCGCTGCGCGCGGGCAAGTCCGTGGTCACCGCGAATAAGCTGCTCATCTGCGAGTCGGGCCCCGAGCTGGTCGATCTGGCGCGCCAGATGGGCAAGCGCCTGGAGTTCGGCGCGTCGGTCGCCGGAGGCATCCCCGCGATCATCGGCATTCAGGAAGGGCTGGCGGGCGACCGCCTGCACAAGATCGCCGGGATTCTCAACGGCACCTGCAACTTCATCCTCACCAAAATGGAGTCGAGCGGAACAAGTTTCGAAGCCGCGCTCAAGGAAGCGCAGCAGCTCGGCTACGCCGAAGCCGATCCCAGCGCGGACGTGGACGGCATGGACGCCCGGGCGAAGCTCGTCATCCTGACGCAGGCCGGGCTGCGCCTGCGCGTGCGCCCCGAGCAGATTCCCTGCCGCTCGATTTCCTCGATCGAGGCCGTGGACTTCATGTACGCGCGCGACCTCAACTCGACCATTCGCCAGATTTCGCTGGCCGAAAAAACCGTCCAGCGGAAAGCCACTTCGACCCGCGTGCGGCTGGCCGCGGCCGTCCAGCCCGCGCTGATTCCCGCCGCGTCGCTGATGGCCCACGCGCAGGGCAGCCAGAACATCGTCACGGCCACCGGAGAATACGCCGGGAAAATGATTTTCTCCGGGTACGGAGCGGGGGGCGATCCCACGGCCGTCGCCGTCGTCTCCGACCTCTACACCATCGCGCGCAGCGCGGGAGCCCCGCCGGAGTCTTTGCCGGGCGCCGCGGAAACCCCCGACGAAGTGAGCGGCGATTTCACCGTGCCGCACTATCTGCGCTTCGTCGTGCGCGACCGCCCCGGCATCGTCGCCGCGCTGGCCACCATCCTCGCGCACTACCAGATCAGCATCGACGCGCTCCTGCAAAAGCCCGGCTTCCCCCATTCGGCGCTGTCCTTCGTCATGACGCTCGAGGCCTGCGACAGCGCCGTCCTCCGCCTCGCCCTCGATGAAATCGCCCGCCTCGATTTCCACGTCGAGCCCCCCCTCTGCCTCCCGATTTTTCTGGATTGAGCGCGCCTCATTTTCGCGCACGCCCTGCGCCCCAGCCCCTGTAGAGGCGAGTCCAATCGCCCGGGACAAGACTGTGAGCACCCGAGGTAGAATGTTGTACGGTCCATGGTGCACAGTCGCAGTTGTATTGTGTGAGTAGCGTATGTGTATGACAGTGACGCAGGATCTGTGATACGCTTTAGCCTTGTGATAGGGGGTGTTCCATGCCATTCGAGCGATTTACAGACGTGGGCCGGGTCTTCCGACCAAGGGCATCGCTCCGTTCAAACGGTCAACTCGGATTCAATCATGGCTGTGTCAAGAGGTTCGATATGGAGAAGTTTTCCCACGTTGTTCTATTCTATGATGCTGAAACAAAAAGAATTGGCGTTAAGCTCACAAATGACAAAGACGAGCCTGGCGCATCCGCTCTGATAACGCGTGGCGGGAATGGGACGGTGTCGGCTCGGTCGTTCATGGAGTATTACCGTATCACGCCAAAGAAAACTACCCAATACGATATCGAGCGTGAGGACGGCGGCGAAATGCTCGTTATAGGCGTTGCGAAGCCCGCTGAAAAGAGTTGACAGAGCTCGCGCCATTTGAGATATAGGAAAAGGGGCTAGGTCGTTAGAGCGACCCAGCCCCGAAAGCGAGCAAGGAACGGGAGATACCCGTCAGCACCCAAGCTCAGCCGACGTTTTATTTCACATCGGCGGGTTTGTCAACCGGCAACTCTCCTTAGTTCCTCACCTCGCAATCCAAACCTAAGGAGGAATTCGCATGCAGGCCCAGGATTCGAGCACCATCCTCGCCGAAATCAATGCGCATATCCAGAAGTCCGGCATCTCCAACAGCGGTTGGTACGCGGGCATAACGTCTGACGTTGACCAAAGGCTGTTTGGTGATCACCGAGTGCCCAGGCAAAACCATTGGTTCATCTATCGGCGCGCCATCAATAGCGATCAAGCGCGTGCTGTTGAGGCTGCGTACCACAAGGTGGGATGCAAGGGCGACGGTGGAGGTGGTGATCGCAAAGCGACCTACGTCTACGCCTACGCGATCACACCGACCACTGTTGAGTAGTTAGGCGCCGGTGTCGCCGTATCAATGCGCTTGATCGGCGACATCGGCTCCGTATACGCCGCAGAATTGTGGACAGCGTAAAGAGCGTGCCTCATTTTCAGGCGCGCCCCGAGCCGGGTCACCTTTGGTCGTCGCCCATTCGGTAGGCACGTCTACACTTCTGAACTGTTTGCTTAGCGCCAATCCCTGTTGCTGGTAGGACGACCCTATGCCGTGACCGCAAACCATGTACGGAGGGTCCGCCATCCTGTTCACGGGTCGCTTTGACTTGGAATACACCGTGTTATAATCCCGCCCACTCCAATGGCCAGCACCGAGGCTGAGTATCTGCTTGAATTATGGGACAAACGGATCTGCCCGTTCTGTGGTAAAACCATCCCTGAAGGGAAGGCCATTGGCAGCGGTAGCCCAGCCGAGGGAAGATTCTGTAGTCTTGGCTGTTACGTCGACTACCACCACGCCGAGATAATTGAGCGAGCCAAGAAAATCCAAGCATTAGCAGAACGGCACCGCAATTCATAACCGCGCGCAGGAATGATGGGAATGGGGCCAGTGGAGCTACTTACACAGACATCACGCAGCATACCGCGTAAGGACGGGATTCTGCCAGCGCAGGAAATCCGAGAGTTAATAAGGAACGGCAAAATTCGGTCGCGCGCAGAGATCGCTGAAGACCAGATACAGCCGGCAAGCATTGACTTACGCTTGTCAGACAAAGCATACAAGCTCAAGTCAAGTTTCCTGCCTAGTGGGAAGTCGCTGATCGGCCCGAAGATTAGACAACTGTTAGTGGAAGAGATTGATCTGACTCAGCCCGCGGTGCTTGCACCTGGGAATGTGTACATTGCTCAGGCGGCAGAATACTTGGACCTACCGCCGGGCATGGAAGCGAAAGCTAATCCCAAAAGCACGACCGGTCGCCTAGATATATTCACTCGTTTGTTGACAGAAGGCCAACAGATCTTTGAGAGCGTACCGAAAGGTTATTCAGGCGACTTATATGTGGAAATGTTCCCGCGAACCTTCCCGATTATTGTGAAAGCAGGCACTAAACTTAACCAACTGCGTTTTTATCGGGGTGAATCAGAATCTAACGATGAACAGCTAAGGAAATTGGCGCAAAAGCGACCGCTTGTGTATGAAAACGGGGGAACCCCAAACAAACCGATGATACGTGGAGGGTTACGCATATCAATTGACCTTAGCGGTAGCGGGGACACCGTTGTGGCGTACAAAGGGAAGAAGACTGACATCCCAATTGATCTCGCGCGCGTAGGGGCGTACGACATCGAACAGTTTTGGCAACCCTTCTATGCACGAGATCTGGGCGGTTGTCTGGTGCTTAATCCTGGGGAATTTTACCTCTTGGCCTCAAAAGAAAGAGTAAGCGTCCCTCCCGACTACGCAGCGGAGATGGAATCTTATGACCCGTCCATAGGGGAATTTACGGTCCATTATGCTGGTTTCTTCGACCCTGGATTCGGCTATGGGGAATCCGGAGAGATTAAGGGCACAAATGCTGTGCTTGAGGTGCGCGCGCACGAGGTACCGATTCTGCTAGAGGACAGCCGAGATATTGGACGGCTGATTTATCATAAGATGGCGGACCGGCCAGACAAAGTTTATGGCTCAGGGATCGGCTCCTCCTATCAACAGCAGCACCTCGCGCTGAGCAAACAATTCAAGAGAGCCGATGCAACAGGCTCTTCGCCGCAATTGGTCGGATTGGCCACACACGTCTAGAAGTGGCTTCTGCTGCGCGCGCCCAGCAAGTACTAGACCTTTACAACCACTCACGCTTGCATTACGCGCGCACATTGCTAACCTAGACGTTATGCTGTGCGCGGACAAAATCGGAAACGGCGAAAGCGCTCAAGGCCGGGCGCGGAGGTTACTCTCTGCAGGCCCGCAGCTCGTCGAGCCTCGATATTCCAGCTCCCAGACGACAGGGTCTAATCCCTACACACGCGGAAACAGAATCGCCCGTAAATCATAGAAAACAAACGATGGCGGCCTGTTCTAATCCCTACACTTGGCCGGGTGTCGCGGCGCCAATTTTGGCCCGCTTTTCGACCGTCTCTGCGCCTCAGTGACTCTGTGGCTACCCGCGTTGACCGCCCCCTGCGCGTCACCTAGAATGAAAAAAGGCAACCAATGTTTGAGACGCTAACCGACAAATTACAGCGCGCGTTCAAGAACCTGCGCGGGCAGGGCAAGCTGAGCGAGGAGCACCTCGACGCGGCGCTCGGCGAGATCCGCGAGGCGCTGCTCGATGGCGACGTCAACCTCGGCGTCGCCGATGAATTCATCGCCCACGTCCGCGCCAAGGCGCTCGGGTCCGGAAGTCCTGCTGCAGCTTTCGCCCGACCAGCAAGTGGTCAAAATCGTGCGCGACGAGCTGGGCGACCTGCTCGGACGCGAGGCGCGGCCGCAGTTTGGCTCGCGGCCTCCGTCGGTGTGGCTGATCGTCGGGCTGCAAGGCTCGGGCAAGACCACCTCGACCGGCAAGCTCGGCAAATGGCTCGCCGAGCACGGCCACCGCCCCATCGTGGTTTCCACCGACGTCTATCGCCCGGCGGCGCGCGAACAACTGGCGCAGGTCGCCAAGGCCACCGGCACGCCCTGCTGGCCCGGCACCGGGACGGACAAGCCGCTCGAAATCGTGCGCGGCGCGGTGCGCGAAGCAAAACTTTCGGCCAGCGACGTGATCCTGGTGGACACGGCCGGGCGCCTGCACATCGACGACGAGCTGATGAACGAGCTCTCGACGCTCAAGCGCGAGCTGAATCCCGCGGAAATCCTCTTCGTCGCCGACGCCATGACCGGGCAGGACGCCGTGAACTCGGCGGGGGAATTCCACAAGCGGCTGGGCGTCACCGGCGTGATCCTGACCAAGCTCGATGGCGACGCGCGCGGCGGCGCGGCCCTTTCGATCCGCAAGGTGACCGGCGCGCCGGTGAAATTCGTCGGCGTGGGCGAAAAATACGACGCGCTCGAACCGTTCCTCCCCGACCGCATCGTCTCGCGCATTCTGGGCATGGGCGACGTCCTGGGGCTGATCGAGCGCGCCGAAAAGACCATTGACGCGAAGCAGGCCCGCGATCTCGAGCGCAAGATGCGCGAGGACGATTTCACGCTCGAGGACTTCCGCGACCAGTTGCGCCAGATCCGCAAAATGGGCTCGATCGAGCAGTTGATGGGCATGCTGCCCAAGGTCGGGCCGTTCGCCAAGCTCCCCAAGGACGCCCAGATCGACGAAAAGCAGCTCACCTCGGTCGAGGCCATCATCAACTCGATGACCGCCCGCGAGCGCGCCGATTCCAACCTGATCGACGGCAAGCGCCGCAAGCGCATCGCCCGCGGCAGCGGCACCACCGTCCAGGAAGTGAACCAGGTGCTCAAGCAGTACGCCGACATGCGCCGCATGATGAAGCAGTACGGCAGCATGGCCAAGGCCGGCCGCCTCCGCGGCCTCGGCGGCAAGCTCGCCGGAATGAAGTGAGGATGCACAGCCCGGGAGTGGCTGTGCGGCCGGGCCCCGGAGAATTGCGATTGGTGAAAGGGGCGGGGTCCGCTATACTGGGGTGGTTGAAATGAGGAGGAGTTTCGCGTGTTAATGATTCGTTTGGCCCGCATTGGCAAGAAGAAGCGCCCGTTCTACCGCGTGGTGGTGACGGAAAAGACGCGCCCGCGCAACGGCCGCTTTGTCGAAATCGTGGGGACGTACGACCCGCTGCAAAAGCCCGCCGGCGTGAAGATTGACGGCGAGCGCGTGAACTACTGGCTCAGCAAGGGCGCTCAGCCCAGCGACACCGTCCGCAGCCTGCTGCGCCGCCCCGTCCCCAAGCCCGCCTGAAGCGTCCCTCTTCGCAGTGCGCTCTGCGCCGGGCTCGGGCATCGGCCCGAGCGCATGCCCCGATCGAGCACCACAAGCGGCGGAGGTTAGGCTCATGAAGGATCTGGTGGAGGCCGTTGCCAAGGCCCTGGTCGATCATCCGGAACAAGTGCAGGTCCAGGCGGTCCCCGGCGAGCAGGCCACCGTCATCGAGTTGCGCGTCCATCCCGGCGATCTGGGCAAGATCATCGGGCGGCAGGGCCGCACGGCCAAGGCCATCCGCACGCTGCTGAGCGCGTCCAGCATGAAGCTGAACAAGCGCTACACGCTGGACATCCTCGAATAGTGTGACCACGCAGCAACCATCGCACGACTCCGGAGCGCCTCAGACGCCGCAAACGGCGGGCCTCACCGTGGCGCGCATCCTGCGCCCGCACGGACGCCGCGGAGAAGTGGCCGCCGAAATTCTCACCGACTTTCCCGAACGCCTCACGCGTCTGGCTTCCGCTCAGTTGTGGGACGGACGTCCCTCGGCCAAGGGCAAGGAGCCGCGGCACGCCGCGATCCGCTCCTGCTGGCTCAGCCACAGCCGCGGCGGCCAGGCGATCTTCCATTTCGAAGGCTCGGATTCGATTTCCGACGCGGAGAAACTCGTGGGCCTGGAAGTGCAGATTCCCCTTTCCGAGCGCCTGCCGCTTCCCGCCGGGAGCTACTACGTCGGCGACCTGGTGGGCTGCGAAGTGCGAGAGAAGGAGGGCGGCGCGGTGGTGGGGCGCGTGCGCGACGTCGAGTTCACGGGCGAAGGCGTGGCGGGGACGCCGCTGCTGGTGGTCGATTCCGCGCGGGGCGAACTCCTGATTCCGCTGGCGCACGAAATCTGCGTGAAGATTGATACTGCCGCGCGGTACATTGACGTGGTCCTGCCCGAGGGGCTGCGCGAGTTGAATTCTGAGTCGTGAACGGCGCGGCGCAGTTCAACACCAGACGATTCACCGCAGAGACGCAGAGGGCGCAGAGAACGGCAAGCAGGAAATTCTTCGCCGCGGTCTCCAACGAATCGAGCCTCGGACTGACGACGGCTTCCGGGATTGCGGTAAGATGAGCGCGATGCGATTCGACATCCTCACAATTTTCCCGGAGTTTTTCACGGGGCCGCTCGACTACGGCATCGTGCGGCGGGCGCGCGAGGCGGGCCTGGTGGAGACGCGCGTCCACGATTTGCGCGCCTTCACGCACGACCGCCATCGCACCGTGGACGACCGGCCGTTCGGCGGGGGCGCGGGCATGGTGATGAAGCCCGAGCCGGTGTTCGAGGCCGTCGAGTCACTGCTGGGCGCAACCGCGGCGGGCTCGCCCGCGGCCCCTCCCGGAACGGCCATCGTCCTGCTGTCCGCCGCCGGAAAACTCTTCCGGCAGGAGACGGCGCGGCGGTTTGCCGACGCTCGACCGGATCATCCTGCTGTGCGGGCGTTACGAAGGCGTGGACGAGCGCGTCGCCGAACATCTGGCCACCGATGAACTTTCCATCGGCGACTTCGTGCTCTCCGGCGGCGAACTCCCCGCCGCCCTGATCCTCGATGCGGTGACGCGCCTGCTTCCCGGCGCGCTGGGCAACGAAGAGTCGGCGGTGCAGGAATCGTTCAGCGATCTAGAGGCCCGGGTGAGGCGCAACGCAGCGCGCCGCATTGAGGCGCGGGAATTCACTAGCCACCAGCCACTAGCCACTAGCCACTGCCTTTTGGATTATCCGCACTACACGCGCCCGCAGTCGTTCCGCGGATGGGACGTCCCCGAAATGCTGCTGAGCGGCAACCACGAGGAAATCCGCCGGTGGCGCCGCCAGAAGGCTCTCGAAAAGACGCAGCGCAACCGCCCCGACCTGCTCGCGTGATTCCGCCCGGCGCTTTAACCTTGACAGATTGTCGAGCCTCATAGTAAACAGGGCCCACACTTTGGTGGGATTTGGCACGGCCCTCGCGTGAGGGCACAACTACAACCCGCAGTACACAATAACCGCAGGAAAAATTCTCGGAGGGGGTGGAGAATGCATTCACGATTTTCTGCATTGAAGATTGCGTGCGCGATGTTGGTGTGTTTGCTGGCGCTGTTCATCGGCGTTTCTCCGGCTCTGGCTCAAAGCGCGAGCACGGGCGCGCTGGCCGGAACGCTAACCGATCCTTCGGGCGCGGTCCTGGTTGGCGCGAACGTCACGGCCACGAATGCCGGCACCGGCGCGGCGCGCAGCACGACGACGGACGCTAACGGAACCTACAAGTTCTCGCTGTTGCCCCCCGGCGAATACCGCGTGAAATTTTCCGCGCAGGGATTCAAGACGGTCGAGGTTCCTTCGATCACCGTAAACGTCACGGAAACCGCCACGCTGAACCGTGGCCTGGAACTGGGCGCGCAAGCCGAGCAGATCACGGTCGAGTCCACGGCCGTGACTGTGCAGACCGAAAACGCCACGGTCGGTGGGCTGGTCTCTGGAAAAACGGTTACTGACCTACCGCTGAGCACGCGCAACTACACGCAGGTGATTGACCTCTCGCCCGGCGTCGTCGCCAACGTCGCCACGGCCACCGCGGTGGGCAACGGCACGCAGGATATCAACGTGAACGGCTCCGGCTCCGACCAGAACACCTACCTGATGGATGGCATGGTCACCACGAACTACGGCAGCGGCGGCGCGGCGCAATCAGGCAGCTACGCCGGAATTCCCATCCCCAATCCGGATGCGATTCAGGAGTTCAAGGTTCAGACGTCGCAGTACGACGCCGCCTACGGCCAGAACCCCGGCGCAAACGTGAACGTCGTCACCAAGGACGGATCGAACCAAGTCCACGCGTCGGTGTGGGAATTCAACCGCAACAACATGTTCAACGCCAACGACTTCTTCTACAAACGCTCGGAACTCAGCGAAGGTTTGCCCAACAAGCCGCCCACACTGAAACAGAATCAGTATGGCGGCACGATTGGCGGGCCGATCAAGAAGGACAGGATATTCTTCTTCGGGTCCTATCAGGGAACACGGCAACTCAACGGAATCGGCAGCAATGGATTCGCTTCTGGCATCACCGCTGTCGGCCTGATGCCGTTCAATGAACCCGGCGTCCCGTTCGCCAGCGCGCGTTCGGACCAGGCAGGCAGCATTCCCTTGGACTTCAATCCAGCCAACACAGCGTGCAATTACAATACGTACAAGGGATTTCTGGGCTGCGCGTTCGCTGGATACCCCGGTCTCATAACGGGCGCTGTGATTACTCCGCCGGATCAAGGGACGCTGAACGATTCCGGGACGAATATCAGCAACACTTTCGTTAATCTGTTGCGGCAAACGGAAAACATCCCGCAGGTCAAGGGCGGCTACAACAACGGCTACTATATCCCCAGCCTGCGCTACGATTCGAACAACCTGCCCCTTTGCATGGACCCGGCGTTCAACGCGAAGTTGCCGCCGTGTTCGGCCAATACCACGATTTCGCAGCCGACGATCGCGAACGAAGACCAGTTCATGATCAACACGGAGTACCACCTCTCGAGCAAGCACACGCTCACGGAGAAGTATTTCTTCTCGAAGGATCCGCAGACGCAGAGTTTCAGCTGCATTCTCGCCGGATGCTATCCGGGCGCGCCTGAAGACGCGCACTACGGCTCGCAATCCTCGCTCGTACGGCTCACCTCCGTGCTCACCAACAACTTCGTGAACGAGGCGAGCGTCTCCTTCCAGCGCCTCTACCTCAACGTCAGCGATGGCGTCACCGTACAATCCTGCGCGGGCGATGGAACCACCGCTCTCAATATCATTCCCGCCATCAACAACGGCACACCCTGCCCGCTTTCACCGGCAGCCGCCGGCAACCGGGAAGACTCTCTGGTCCCCGTGATCGGCAACTTGATTTCCTTTGGGCAATGGGGAACGTTTGAAGCGGGCGGAAACTTCTTCTCCGCCACCAAAAGCATCCAGAACACCTGGCTGACCGCCGATCAGATATCCTGGAACCACGGCAGACATTCCTTCCGGGCGGGCGCGGGATCGCAGCGCATCCAGTGGAACTGGGCGCAGCCGGACCGCGAACGCGGATGGATCGTCGGCTTGACCACGGCCGATCTGATGACCAGCAGCAGCGGCCCCGCGATAGACGGAACCCCTGTGGGCAACGGCGCGTTCGTGATCAACCTCACCTACCGTCTGCTGCCCAACGGCACCACCAACCCGCACCACTGGCGCGTGAACGAGTTCTGGGGGTTCGCGCAGGATGACATCAAGCTCTCGCGGCGACTCACGATGAATCTGGGACTCCGCTGGGAATACGACGGCTGGCCCACCGACAAATATGGCGTGTTCACCAACTTCGCGGCCAGCGCCGCCGGCCTGGTGAATACCGGCTCGTTCTTCCTGAACAACGCGGGCGGCACTCTGGCGGGTTATATCGTGCAGTCGAATTACAACAAGGCGCTCTACGGAAACCTCACGGGTCAGTTTGGGTCGACCGGCATCATCGTCAACAGCAACAAGACGCTGTTGCAGGGCGCTCCGCTCGACAACTTCTCGCCGCGCATCGGATTGGCCTGGCAGCCGCTCAGCAGCAACAAGATGGTTGTCCGCGCCGGATACGGCATGTTCTTCGACCGCGTCTACGGCAACCTGCTCGGGGATAACATCCTCGGCAACATGCCGCCCTACGCCACCGGCATCGGCACCAATTACTTCGAAACGCTGCATGATCCGTTCGTGGCGCAGAGCTTCCTCGGATTCATCCCGCGCACGCTGCAGGTGGCCGCGGGCAGCCCGGGCACTGGCGCGACCGCTATCACGGACATCAACGGCGGAAATGCCTCGGGGCTTCTCACCTCGGGTGATAACCCCGCCATGCGCACGCCCAAGGTGCAGCAATATAACCTCGACGTGCAGTACGAATTCGCGCGCGGATGGATCGCCGATATCGGCTACGTCGGCACGCACGGCATCCACCTCTACGATTGGAACCGCGCCCCCAACCTCGCCTACCTGGTCGCAGGCGCTGCCAATGCTCCGACCGATGCCGCCAACATGGCCATGCAACGGGCAGCGAGCTCATTCCCCATGAACGACGTGAACAACACGGTCCTGGCTAACCAGGTTCTGGAAAACACCATGGGCAATTACTTGGGACGCGTCAACTACCTGGGCGTGAATCCGAGCGGGTTGCAGCAGGTCAATACCGACGGCAGCCACATCTACAACAGCTTGCAGGCCCAGATTCGCCACACCTTCTCGCACGGTCTGAGCTTCCAGGCTTCCTACACGTGGAGCAACCTGAAGACGGACATCAACGCGAGCGAGGCCGGCGGAGGCATCGCAACGCCTGGCAACGTGCTCTCCGGCGCCGCATCATCGAACGATCCGCTCAACGTCCGCCAGCAGTACGGGCCGGCCGCTTTCAACCGCCCGCACCGCCTGGTGATGAGCTACAGCTACGAACTGCCGTACAAGGGCGAGGGCTGGAAGCACAAGGCGCTGGGCGACTGGTCCATCACGGGCGTCACTACAATCCAGGACGGCGCGCCATTTAGCATCATCGATTCCAATGCCGGCTGGATCTACTACGGCGGACGTCTCGCCGTCAACGGCACGTGGGTGCGCGCCGAACTGGCCAATCCGGTGAATTGCAATGCCCAGGGGAATTGCAAGTCGGGCGTGGCGCTCAATACGTCGGGGAGCATGACGTCGCGTGTAAACGGCTTCATCAACCCAGCCGCGTTCACGGCAGCCCCCTGTATCGGCGGCACCGTCCAGGGCGATTGCGCCGGCTCGGGCGGCAGCAGCGGTTTCGGCGATTCCGGCGTCGGAATCATGCGCTGCTGCACGCAGGTCAACTTCGATATGGCGCTCATCAAGAACCTGAAGGTCGGAGGGTTGCATGAAGATGGGCGCATTCAGTTCCGGGCCGAGTTCTACAACCTGTTCAACCACTCGCAGTTCAACCCGCCGAATAACGATGTGTCCTCGGGCAACCTTGGGTCAGATATCCTCGACTGCGGTTCCCGCGCGCATCCTGCAGTTTGGGTTGAAGTACAGCTTCTAGCCGATCATCGAATCGCAGGTGTTCAACGCGGCCGGGCCGGCGCCTTTCGGGGCATCGGCCCGGCCGCTGCTGTCTGCAGGCTCGGTGCGCAATTTCAGGTAGGCAAGGCGGCGCGGATTCGATATAATTGACGACTATCCGTAGAGTGCTGGCCCCACCTGAGTGGGTCTGCAGGGAAATTAAGCCATGAAACCGATTATCGCCAAGGTGCAGCAGTCCCAGCTTCGCAAGGATCACCCCGTCTTCCGTCCCGGCGACACGATTCGCGTGCACGTCCGGCTGAAGGAAGGCGAGGGAGACAAAGAGCGCATTCAGCTGTTCGAGGGCGTGGTGATGAGCCGCCGCGGCGAGCTGCTGGGCGAAAGCTTCACGGTGCGGCGCGTCAGCTTCGGCATCGGCGTGGAACGCATTTTCCCGGTACATTCGCCGATGATCAGCTCGATCGAGATGATTCGCGAGGGGCGCGTCCGCCGCGCCAAGCTGAACTACCTGCGCGGGCGCAAGGGCAAGGCCGCGCGAATCAAGCGCGTGGCGAAGTTCGAAGCCGTGGTCCCCAAGTCCATCGAATAGCCTTCCTCGTTCGTTTCATTTTGGCCCGCTCCGGTTTTTGCCGGGGCGGGCTTTTTTTTGGCGGCCTCTTCTGCAAAACCTGCCGGGTCGGAACTTCGCCGACCCGCCGCTACAAAACCCTCGCTTGCGCTACAGCGGAATCTGACTTCGGCGGCAAGACGGCCGCAGCCCCGCGGAGAGGTGTGTGCTAGAATTTCCAGCCGATGGGACGACTCTGCTCGGCGCGGTACGAACGCGAGGCGCGGCAGCGCGGCTGGCTGCGCGTCGCCGGGGTGGACGAGGCGGGGCGGGGATCGCTGTTCGGTCCCGTGGTGGCCGCCGCCGCGATTCTCAATCCCAAGCGGCGCATCGTCGGCCTGGATGATTCGAAGAAACTGACGGCCGACCGGCGCACCGAGCTGGCCGAGCGCATCCGCGAGCACGCGCTGGCCTGGGCCGTGGCGGAAATCGATGCCAGCCGCATCGATGCCTGGAACATCTATCAGGCGAGCCGGCAGGCCATGATGGCCGCGATCCTACAGCTCCATCCCTCGCCCGACTATCTCCTGCTCGACGCCATGGAGGTGGATCTGCCCATCGAGCAGAAGTCGCTGATCCACGGCGACGCCCGCTCGGTTTCCATCGCGGCGGCGTCCATCCTGGCCAAGGTGGAACGCGACCAGCGGATGGAGGAATTCGATCAGGTCTATCCGCAGTACGGGCTGGGGCAAAACAAGGGATACGGCACGCCGGACCATCTCGAGGCGCTGCGGCGGCACGGCCCGTCGCCGCTGCACCGATTCTCCTACGCGCCGGTGCGCGAGGCGCGCTGCTGGGCCGCGGGGGCCGAGCAGGCCTCGCTGCCGCTCGATAGCCGCTCCAACCCCCTCTGACACTGCTGACCGCCGCACCAAGGATGGCGCGCCGCGCCCGATGCGGAAGGAAAAGGTGGCATGGCAGGAGTCGAACAAATTCCAGGCTCGAATTCCCCCGCGGCCCGATCCCGATCTCTCCGCGAGCTGGCCGGCTATTTCCTCCGGCTTGGGGTGACGGCCTTCGGAGGTCCCGCGGCGCATGTCGCCATGATGGAGGACGAGGTTGTTCGGCGGCGAGCGTGGCTGAGTCGCGAGACATTTCTCGACTTGCTGGGCGCGAGCAATCTGATTCCGGGGCCGAGTTCGAGCGAACTAGCCATTCACATCGGCTACCTGCGAGCCGGCTGGCTGGGACTTCTGGTGGCCGGCGGCTGTTTCGTTCTGCCGGCGGCCCTGATGGTCGGGGCGCTGGCCTGGGCCTACGTGCACTTCGGCACGCTGCCGGCAGTCTCCGCGCTGCTCTACGGGGTAAAACCAGTGGTCATCGCGGTCATTCTGCAGGCACTGTGGGGGTTGGGCAAGACCGCCACGAAAACGCGCCTTCTGGGTGTAGTGGGCCTTGGGGCCGCGGGCCTGACTCTTCTGGGATGGCACCCGCTTGTCGTGCTGGCCGCGGCAGGCCTGGCGATGATCGTTGCGGGCCAAGTTCAGGCCCGCGCGCGGGGAGAGCTGCTGGCGAGCGGCATGGCGTTTGCCCCGTGGCGCCGGGTCACCACAGCCGCGGCTTCCTTTACGGGTGGAGCGGCGGCCGTGGCCGTTCCGTTTAGCCTGGGCTCCTTATTCCTGGTATGCCTCAAGATTGGGGCCGTGGTGTTTGGGAGCGGCTATGTGCTGCTGGCATTCTTACGCGCCGACTTCGTCGTACATCGAGGATGGCTCACGGATGCACAGCTGGTCGATGCCGTGGCGATCGGACAGGTGACGCCCGGTCCGGTTTTCACCACCGCGACCTTTATTGGCTACGTGCTGGGGGGATGGCGCGGGGCCGTGGTCGCCACGATGGGGATTTTTCTTCCCGCGTTTTTGCTCGTCGCGGCGAGCGGGCCGCTAGTACCCCGCCTGCGAAGATCAAAGGTGGCCTCCGCATTCCTGGACGGCGTAAACGTCGCCTCGCTGGCGCTGATGGCCGTGGTGACTGCGCAGTTGGCGCGCGCGTCCATCGTGGATGCGGCGACGGCGGCGCTGGCCGCCGTGTCCTGCATCGCCTTGCTGCGGTTTCGCGTGAATTCGGCGTGGCTCGTGCTGGCCGGAGCGCTCGCCGGTGTGCTCCTGCACGGGCACTGAGAAGAGCGGTCCGAGATCCCTGTATGGCCGGGACACCCCCGCTAGAGGACGCGGAGGACGATCTTGCCGCGGACGTGGCCGGTCGCGCTGAGCTCGTGGGCGGCGCGCGCCTCCCACAGCGGGAAGACCTTCTCGATAATTACCTTGAGCTTGCCGGCGTCGATCAGCTTGGTGATCTCGTTCAACTGCGGCACGCTGGGCTGGACGAAGGTGTGCGCGCAGCGCACGCCGTGGGCCGCGGCCTTCTCCGGCGAGGGAGGTTGAAGGATGGAGACGAGAATGCCGTCCTTTTTGAGCACCTGCCAGGAGCGCTCCATGGTTTCGCCGGTGATGGTGTCGAGCACGGCATCGACGCCGTGGACGACGTCTTCGAAGCGCGTGGTGGTGTAATCAACGGTTTCGTCGGCGCCGAGCGAGCGGAGGAATTCGTGGTTCTTCTTGGAGGCGGTGCCGATGACGCGCGCGCCCTTCAGCTTCGCCAGTTGCACGGCAAACGTGCCGACGCCGCCCGCGGCACCGTGAATCAGGAGGGTCTGGCCAGCCTGGATCTTTGCCGCATCGAACAGCGCCTGCCAAGCGGTGAGCGCCGCCAGAGGCACGGCCGCCGCATGCACGTGGTCCAGGGACTTGGGTTTCAAGGCGACCTCCGACTCGCGCACGGCGATGTATTCGGCGTAGGCGCCGTCACGCGCCAGATCGGGGCGGCTGTAGACTTCGTCGCCGGCCTTGAGCCGCGAGGTGTCCAGACCGGTGGACTGCACCACGCCGGAAACGTCCCACCCGGGAATAAAGGGGAAGGAATAGTTCAATATGTTTTTCGCGTGTCCCGCTCGCACCTTCCAGTCCACGGGATTCACTCCGGCGGCGTGCACGCGGATGAGAACTTCGTCGGGCTTGACGACCGGGCGGGGGGCGTCTTCGTAACGCAGCACGTCCGGGTCGCCGTACTCGTGGATGCGAACCGCTTTCATCATGTCCATCAGCATGGCCTCCATAATCGAACACGTTACTGTACCGCGACCGCGCGCGGCGCGAAAACAGATTTTATTGAACCGGCCGGGTTCCTCGTGCTACCTTCGCGCGCATAACCTGGGGGGAACTAACGGAATGGCACGGGCCCACACGCCCTGGGCCGGACCCGCCACGGGACGCGAAGCGCCCAAACCGAGCAAGGGTGCGGCGATGAGACACGGAGGAAACTGACCATGTTTGAATCACCAGTTGAGAAGGAGCCATCGAGCAGGAAAGAGATGTTTGTCGTCGTGGGGATCGTCGTGGTCCTGGCCGTCGTGGGATTCGCCGTCTACCTTCATTTCAACGGCGGAACAGCCACGCCGGTGGCACCCGCTCAAACAGCCTCGGCCACCACCGAGAAGGCCGATCCGGTCCATGACCTCCGCATCGTCAGCGCCAAGATGGACAAAGACGTCACCGGGACCACGGCCATGTGGCTGGTGGAGCTCAGAAACCAGTCGCAGACGTACACGTACAGCAACATCTCTTACGAAACCACGTACGCCGGCGCCGACAACACCATCTTGCTCCAAAATAAGGGACAGATGACCCTCACGGTCGCTCCGGGAGAAGATCAGAGCACGCAGGTGCGCGACGCGCTCTATCCGACCGGCACGGCGTGGTACAAATTCAAGGTCGTGGACGCCAAAGCCACGGTCCAGTGAGTTTTCCGAGTTAACGCGCGGCGGCCGCGGATTTCAAGATCAGGATCAGAACGCGGCCGTCGGAGTGGAAGGTGCCGCCCGTGGCGGTGCGGGCCTCGGTGAGCGGGTTTGCCGGAGTGGCGTGCCCGCGCCGGACCACGAGTCCCGTGGCCGACAGGGTATCGTTGACGTACTCGCGCTCTCCGTCAATGGCCGGGTCGATCTTGTGAGTGATTCCGTTGTTGCGCTGGTCGCGGTCGAAACCGGTATCGTGCGTTGCGGCCACGCACCACACCGGCTGCCCGGCGGCCGTGTAGGGCGACTTCCACACCCGCAGGTGATTCCGCGACATCACCACGCGCACCGGCTCGGCATGCGCGAAGCCGTAGTCCTGCGGCCGGTTGAATAGATACAACGTGCTCATCGGCATGGTGAGGTAATCCTTCTTGCTGAAGGAATCGAGCAAGCCCGCCACCACGGTTTCCTGGACCCCACGATCCACCTGCACCCAGCCCGCGGATTGAAACGCCTTCACGAGATCCTCCTGCGCCCCCACGATCAGGATGTTCACCATGTCGCCCGGATTGCCTTGCGGGTCAGTGACGCGCCGGGGAATTTCATCGAGCAGGGCGGGGGTGATGGACTCGATCTGCGTCTCGGCGGGCCCGCCGACGGCGACCGCCTCGGGCGTGCTCGCGCCCGGATCGAGCACTTCGATCTTCACCTGAAAACTTCCCTGCGCCGCCGCGGCGTCCTTCGCGCTTTGGTTCAGGCCGAGAAACAAACGGCCGGCGACGGGCGCTTCGAAATCGGTCGCCGCGCCCACCAGAAACGGCTGCGATGTCTCCGCCGCGCCGAGCCGGCCGATCAGCGCGCCGCGGCCTCCGTCGGAGACGGGGTACTGGTGAACCAGGTCCGCCCATCCGCGCGCCAGGCCGCCCGGGCCGAATGATCGCGCGGGCGGTTTGGAGGACGGGCCCGCGGGGTAAGTGACGCTTCCGGTGGCCGTGAGGTGGAGCTTTTCTCCGGCGCGCAGGTCGATCTTCGTGTCGACCCATTGATTGCCGGCGGCGATTTCGAGGTCGTAGGATTTTCCGGCGGCGCTCGCGGCTGTCGGGGTGGTCGTCGAAGTCTGCGCGCGTATCACCGGCGCGGCGCACAGCAGCGCCGCGGTCACCAGCATGGCCATCCGTGCGTTCGTCATTGGCATCGCACCTCGCGCACCCGGAATACGCCCATCATAACCACCCGCGCCGCCCGGCGCAATTGCTCGCCGAGGCCGCCGGGAGGCGGTGTAGGCGCAGCCCAGGTTTGGTAGTAGAATTCCGGCTCGAAGGGGACTTCGATTCCCCGTGGGGTCAGGCGGAGAGCGCGCGGGATGGAACTTCTTTGGACGGCGCTGGGAATCAGCGTCATTGTGGTGTTTGTCTTCTACGTGCTGGCCCAGCACTGGCAACGGCTGCTGCGCCAGCAGTCGTGGGTCCTGCGGCGGTTGGCCGGCCGCATCCAGGATCTCGAGGAGATGAACGACCCGGAATTTCGCCAGCGGCTCAGCGAATCTGCGCCGTTGCCGCTCGAGCAGGTATTCACGCTGTCGTTCCGCTTCGACGACCGCTTCTGGCGCGACGCGCTGCGCACCACCGACGAGGACCGCCAGTTCATCCGGGAGTTCGGCAGCTTCGTGGGCTGCGTGAAGCTGGAGCGCTGGCGCAGCCACACGGTGGCCACCATCACCGAAGTCCTCCCCGAGCGGAAGGCCACGGGCTGGCAGACGCGCTCGCTGGATTTTTTCCCCGACGCGGCCGGAAACGGAAACACGCTCACTCTATGGGAGCTGGACCTCGCGCGTCCCGGGCTGTCCGCCGAGCGGCCCCCTTCGATCGAATTGATCCTCTCCCGGGAAGCCATGGAATTGCGGGGCCATCTGGCGTTTGCCGAGGAAGCCGCGGGCCAGGGAAACGGCGCGGCGCGGTGCTGGAGCGACGTCGTGTTTTTCCGCGTGCCTCTGGATACGAAGCAACTGGCGGGCTTCCGAGGCCCGGATCCGCTGGAACACTCCGGCAACGGGAACGGAACCCATGGCGGCACGCTGGTGGCGAGCGCGAATTCCTGGGAGACGTTCTACTCCGAGCAGAATGAGGACCTGGGCATCGAATGGCAGCTCCGGCTGCGCGACCTTGGCGGAAAATCGGGCTGGGAGCAGTGGAAAATTCTGGAGCCGGGCGCGGGGTCGTTCACCATCGAGGGCAAGTAGGATTTTCGCCCGCGGCGCTTCAGTCAGACCGGGGCCGCACGGGAAGACCGGCCCAGGCGTTCGCCAAGCCCAGCACTTCCCGCAGCACGGAAAGCGCATCGCTCGTGTGGCGCCACCAGTGGTCCGCGTCAAACGGGTCTTGCGGCGCCCCGCGGACGATCAGCTGCAGATCGTTTCCGGCGAGCCTGCTCCACAACGCCCGCACGCGGCGCGTGTGCTCGAGCGACGTGACGATCATCGCGCGCTTCTTCCCACCCAGGCGCATCGCACGCGCCACCTGCTCGATTTCCTGCTCGGTGTTGTCAATCGTGCCCGGCAAAATGCGCACCGATGCTTCCGGAACTCCCAGGCGAATCAGTGTTTCCCGGTTGTATTCCTCATCGCCGGTATAGCGGATGCCCATCCCCGCCAGCTCCACCGCGGCACTCGCGGGCTGCGTCACCCACACTTCGCGCGCGTACCCCAGCCGAAAAATCCGCGCGGCTTCCTCGGCGCGCAGCGGCATGCTGCCGCTCAGAACCACCAGCACGTCGGCCGGCGCGAGCGCATCCTCGCGAATCAGCCAGCTCCCCGCCCCGCGAAGCGCCGTCACCGCTCCGGCGACGAGCAGCAGGCCCATCGCCAGCGCGAGACTCGCAACGAGAGCCGGCGGTGGGAGGGTGATTGGTTGGCGCGGGGCGCTTGGTGGGGCATCAATTTACCGTGGAGGATGGACCGTCGCCTTTCGAAGTTCCGATTTGTGCGTCGCGGCTTGCGCGGTTAGAGCGTTCCGATGTCTTGTATCGGGAAGCCGCGTCATAAGACCAACGTCAGGGCACGGCTTCAGCCGTGCCGATCCGCCGCAGCAGTTCTCAGGGGTTTTAACCCCTGAGGGACTTCGTCCATTCGAAACGTTCCCGAAGCAGAGGACCATGCATATTCGCCGGGCTGCTCGGTCATGCGCTTCCTTACAGGATTCTGCTCGAGATAGCGAACGTGCGACTCATAATCCGCCGCGTCTCGAATTCGGTGATCGCTGAACCCACGTTGCCACACCGGAAATCGATATTGCAACCTTTCGCGAATCGCTCTGGCCGAGCCGCCCTTGATGAATTGCACGGCGCGTTCGAGCGCCATGTCGTCGCCCGGCGTCAGGAGCACATGAATGTGGTCCGGCATCACCACGAACCCGTGCAACTGATACGACCCCTGGTCGCGATAATGCAGCAGCGATTCGGTGAATATCTCGCAAGGCGGCGCCATCTTGAAGATCGCGCGGCTTTCCCAGGTGCGAGACGTGACGAAATAGGTTCCCGGGATGCTTCCGTGGCGCTTCGGTACGGCCATGCCCTCAGCGGCTAAAGCCGCCCTCCCTTGCGTTCGTTTGCGGCACGGCTGAAGCCGTGCCCTGACGACAACCGCCGCTCATTCTGAATCACCTTGAAATCCAGACAGCCGCAAGACCTACAAGGAAAATAATCGATCCGTAAAACAGAGCGTATACGTTAACAACCTGCTTCAGATTGATGGCAGTTTTCTGGACAGTATATCGGCCGGGCACTCCTACAAAGCTGAATCCTTTTGCGTTATCGAGCGGTCGGATTCGGTATGAACCAAGAGGAATTACGGGGAAGAAGAGCAGCACTACCCACACTGTTGTCACGAACGAGCCGTCGTCCGATTTTTCTCGATTGCCATAGTATATTGTACCGAATCCGTTGAGAGTGAAAGGCATAAAGCCCTCCTCCACAGGCCATCTGGTTCGCGATCAAATATCAAGGTTGACGACGTCGAGGGCGTTTTCTTCGATGAATTTGCGGCGCTGCTCGACGTTTTCGCCCATGAGGGTGCTGAAAATGTCCTCGGCGGCGACGGCGTCCTCCAGGCGCACGCGCAGCAGGGTGCGCGTCTCGGCGTTCATGGTGGTTTCCCAGAGCTGCTCGGGGTTCATTTCGCCCAGGCCCTTGAAGCGGGTGATGGTGAATTCCTTTTTGGCGTCTTCCAGCACGTAACTCAACAACTGCAGCGCATTTTCCTTGGTGACCTTGTCGCCGTTGTGCGTGATGGTGAACGGGGGGCGGTCATGCTCCGCGATGGCCTGGTGCAAGGTGCGGAGGCGCTTGTATTCCGGCGTGGCGGCGAGCGCCCAGTTGATGCGCCGCTCCGCGCCGTTTTTGAGCACCAACTCGTGCAGGCTGTGCTCCTCATCGAAAGCGATCTCGGCCTTGAGCTCGAGTTTGGCCTTATCGATGGCGTTGGCGAGGTCCTGCAACTTCTTCTTGTCCGCGAAATCGGTTTTCTTTTCCAGCTCGCTTTCGGCGAGCAGGTCGACGATCTTGGGGTCGCGCAGGCGGCGCCCGAGCTTCGCCGCAACCTGGTCGTACTCCTGAATATTCAGAAGGAACTGCGTGAGCGCTCCGCCCTCGAGTAATTTGCCGTCCTTGCCCTTGACGGCGTGCTCTTCGGTGGCGCGCTTCATCAACTCGCGAGCGAATTCGCGCTCGTCGCGGATGTAGCGGTCCATCTTGCCGCGCTTGACGCGATAGAGCGGTGGCTGCGCGATGTAGATGTGTCCCTTTTCGATCAGCGCGCGCATGTGGCGGAAAAAGAAAGTGAGCAGGAGGGTGCGGATGTGGCTGCCGTCGACGTCCGCGTCGGTCATCAGGATGATCTTGTGGTAGCGGAGTTTTCCGGGGTCGAAATCGTCCTTGCCGATGCCGGTGCCGAGCGCGGTGATAATGCAGCGGATTTCCTCGTGGCCGAGCATCTTGTCGTAGCGCGCCTTCTCGACGTTGAGGATTTTTCCCTTGAGCGGGAGAATGGCCTGATAGCGTCGGTCGCGGCCGCCCTTGGCCGAGCCGCCGGCCGATTCACCCTCGACGAGGAAGAGTTCGCAGCGCGCCGGATCGCGTTCCTGGCAATCGGCCAGCTTGCCGGGCAGGCCGCTCGAGTCCAGCGCGGACTTGCGGCGCGTCAGCTCGCGGGCCTTGCGGGCCGCTTCGCGGGCGCGCGCCGCGTCGATGCACTTGCCGATGATCTTCCTCGCGATCGAGGAGTGCTTGTCGAAATATTCTCCGAGCTTTTCGTTGACCAGCGATTCGACCAGGCCCTTGATGTCGCTATTGAGCTTGCCCTTGGTCTGGCCCTCGAACTGCGGCTGCGGGAGCTTGACGGAAATGACGGCCACCAGGCCCTCGCGGACGTCGTCGCCGGTGATCGTGACTTCGTCCTTCTGTTCCTTGAGCATGCCGGCGGAGTTGGCGTAGTAATTGATGGTGCGGGTGAGCGCGGAGCGGAAGCCGGCGAGGTGCGTGCCGCCATCCACGGTGTTGATGGTGTTGGCGAAGGCGAAGATGTTTTCGGCGTAGCTGTCGTTGTACTGCAGCGCGATTTCCATGTCCACCTGGTCGCGCTTGCCCTCGATGAAGATGGGCGAATCGTGCAGCACGCCCTTGCCGCGGTTCAGGTGCTTGATGAATTCGGAGATGCCGCCGGTGAAGCGGAATTCGGTCTTTTTGCCGCTGCGCTCGTCGTCCAGCGTGATCTTCAGCCCCTTGTTCAGGAAGGCGAGCTCGCGGAGGCGCTGCGAAAGCGTGTCGAAGGTATAGGCCGTGACCGTGAAAATCGAAGGGTCGGCGTGGAAGGTGATCTTCGTGCCGGTCTTGCGCGTCTTGCCGGAGGGCTTGAGCTTCGAGGTGGGGATGCCCTTCTCGTAGGACTGCTCCCAGACCTCGCCGTCGCGCCAGATTTCCAGGGAAAGCCAGTCGGAAAGCGCATTGACCACCGAGACGCCGACGCCGTGCAGGCCGCCGGAAACTTTGTAGGTGTCGCTGTCGAATTTACCGCCGGCGTGCAGCACGGTCATCACCACTTCGGCGGCGGGCTTTTTTTCCGTGGCGTGCATGTCCACGGGGATGCCGCGGCCGTTGTCGGTGACGGTGACGCTGTTGTCCTCGTGGACCGCCACGTTGATCTCGTCGCAAAATCCGGCCATGGCTTCGTCGACTGAGTTGTCCACCACTTCCCACACCAGATGGTGCAGGCCGAGCTCGCCGGTCGAACCGATGTACATCGCCGGGCGCTTGCGGACGGCTTCCAGCCCGCCGAGAACCTTGATGGAAGTCGCGTCGTACTTGTGCCCGGGAGCCTTGGCGGCCGCGGTCTCTTTTTCAGCCATGGACTGTGCGTCTCCTCAGATGCGCGGCAGTGTCGCGCGCGGAAAATTGCCTATGAATTTCGTTTCGGGAAGGCGGTCGTGCGGATGTGCCCGACACTGGCCTGCCCATTGGCCCCGCTCTGGCGAACGCTTCGCTCGAGCTGGGACTCGAAGGGTTTCTCGAAGCTCCATCCCGTCCCATTCCGAAATTTTTCGGGCGGACGCGGCGCAGCTTTTTCTCTTTTCCCCGCGGAGGGGATTGTCCGGAACCGCGTGCCTCATTCTGCAGCCGCTGGCTCTGGCGCGGCCCTTCGTTCCGCCACCGGCGGAAGTCGGGACCAGCAAGCGTCGTGCAGGGCAGATTCGGCCCGGACAAAATGCCGTTCAGCAGAAAGCGATAACACTTGAATTTTACTCGAACCGGGCCGAATGCACAAGGCGATTCGGCCGCCAGGAGATGAACTTAAGGTTCGTTATTACAGTAGGTTACAGCGTACACGGCGGGGTGAAAATCCGGCCACGCAAGATCACATTTGCGGGGCCAAAAACGGGGATTTGCGACGCTCTCTATTCGATGATTGAAAGCTCACAAGGCACGAGGAATTCTGTGCCGCGCCCATCAAATCCGCATGGGCATGACGACGTAGCGGTAGCGGGTGGACTCGTCGGCCAGGGGACGGAGTTGGCCGGCGGACTGGTCGTCCTTGAGCTCGAAGCTGATGGGGCCATCGGCGGCGGCGTTGAGGAAGTCGAGGATGTACTGGGCGTTGAAGCCGATGCTGATGGGCTCGCCGCTGAATTCCTTCTCGATGGATTCCTTGGCCTCGCCGTATTCGGGGCTCGACGCGGAAATCTCGATGCCTTCCTTGGCGAACACAAACTTCACGGCGTGCGAGCGCTGGTCGGCCAGTTGCGAGACGCGGCGCAGGGCGTCCTGCAATTCGCCGCGCTCAAGCACGACGGTCTTGTTGGCGTCGCGCGGCAGGACGGCTTCGTAATTGGGGAATTGGCCGGTGAGTTTTCGCGAGGTGAGCAGGCGTCCGCCGAACTGGAAGAAGAGATGGCTTTCGTCCTGCCCGAATTCGATCATACTGTCGTCGCCGGATTCCGCGGCCAAGCGCTGCACTTCGTTCATGGCCTTCTTGGGGACGAGCACGCGCGTCTCCGACGACAACCCCTCGAATTTGTGGTCGGTTTCCACCATGGCCAGGCGATGGCCGTCGGTGGCCACCATGATGAGCGACCCGGGCTTGATCACCAATAGAGCGCCGTTGAGCGTGTAGCGCGACTCTTCGAGTGAGATCGCAAAGGTCGTCTTGGCGATCAGGCTGGCCAGTAGTTTGGCGGGAATCTTCACCAGGGCGTGGGGGAAATTCGGCAGCGCGGGGAAATTATCCTTCGACATCCCCACGAGCTTGTAGTTGCGGCGGTCGCTGGTGATGTGAACCCAGTGGTTCTCCAGTAGCTTGAAACGAATTTCGCCATCGGGCAGCAGGCGGACAAGTTCGAGAAGTTTCTTCGCCGGGATCGTCCCGGCGCCTTCCTTCTTGACCTTGGCTTCGCACGAGGTGCGAATGCTGAGCTCCAGATCCGTCGCGGTGATCGTCAGGCGGTTTCCCTTAGCCTCGCAGAGAAGATTCGAGAGGATGGGAATGGTGGTCTTGCGCTCGACGACGCCCTGGGTGAGATTCAGTTCCTCGAGTAGATCGAACTTCTTTACGCTGAATTCCATCTCTGGCGATCCTTATGGTTCCGGCTCAAGCGATTCACGCACCGCGTGCAATTCACAAAGCCACTGCCACGGCTACTCTACAGCTTTTCTTAATTACTATAAATAGTAAGAAACCCCGTCGCCGTCGCCGCACCTGTGGATTATGCGGGAAACATTGTAACGCGCACGGCCAGTGGAGTTTACAACGTTTCTTATGATGTGGAAATCGGCGCGCCCACCGCGCGCTCCAGTGAAAAAGCTCCGGCCGGCCGCTACCCCTGAGAGAAATCAACAAAGCATCCACAGCGCAAAATCACAGCCGGCCGGGCTTTTCGCGCCTAACTCTAACCGAACGAGTCGAGTAGTCTGTTGATCGTCCTGTTCAATTCCTTGTCCACCTGCCGCAGGGCCTCGATCTTATTGATCGAGTGCAGGACGGTGGTGTGGTGCTTGCCTCCGAACTGCTTGCCGATTTCCGGCAGGGAGGCGGAGGTGAGCTGCTTCACCAGGAACATGGCGACCTGGCGCGGGAAGGCGATGACCTTCGAGTTGCTGCGGACCTTCAGGTCCTGGGCGCGCATGCCGAAGTGTTCGCCGACGCGCTTCTGAATCTGCTCGATGGAGATGCGCTTCTCCTGCGTCTCGATGATGTTCTTGAGCACCTGGTGCGCGGTGGCCTGATTGATCTCGATGCCCGTGAGGGAGGCGTAGGCCATCAGGCGGATCAGCGCGCCCTCGAGCTCGCGCACATTCGACTTGATGGAACGCGCGATGAACTCGGCGACGTCGTCGGGCAGGCGCACGTGCTCGCTATCGGCCTTCTTCTGGAGAATGGCGATCTTCGTCTCAAGGTCGGGCATTTGAATGTCGGCGATCAGGCCCCACTCGAAACGCGAGCGCAGCCGCTCCTCGATCGAGGAGATTTCCTTGGGCGGGCAATCGGAGGAGATGACGATCTGCTTCTGCTGGTCGTAGAGCGCGTTGAAGGTGTGGAAAAACTCTTCCTGGGTGCGCTCGGCGCGGGCGATGAACTGGATGTCGTCCACCATCAGGACGTCCATGTTGCGGAAGCGGTCGCGAAACGCAGCCATGCGCTCGAAGCGGATCGAGGCGATCACTTCGTTGGTGAATTTTTCGGCGCTGATGTAGGTCAGGCGCAAGCCCGGGTTGCGGCGCAGCAGCGTGTGGCCGATGGCCTGCATCAGGTGCGTCTTGCCCAGCCCCACACCGCCGTAGAGGAACAGCGGGTTGTAGGATTTCGACGGCTGCTCGGCCACGGCGACGGCCGCGGCGTGCGCGAACTGGTTCGAGGCGCCCACGATGAACGTGTCGAAGGTGTAGCGCGGGTTGAGCTGGTGATTGGACGAGTCGAAATCGAGCTTGGCCTGCGCGACCGGAGCCGCACTGGCGGGAGCGGGTTCCGCTTCGGTGCAGACGAACTCGAGGGCCATTTCCGGATGGCCGATTTCCTGCAGCACCGCTCGTAGCAGCTCGCCGTAGGTCTGCACCAGGCGCTTGCGGAACAGCCGCGTGGGCACGTGAATCACCAGGCGGTTTTCCTCGGCATGCTCCAGGCGCGTGGGACGGAACCATGTGGCGAAGCTATGCGGATTGACGCGCCGCTGCGTGTGCTGGAGGACCTTGTCCCAGAGATTCATCCGAAAAAATGCCCTTGCCGCAATTTCCACCGATGTGGAAATGCTGTGGAAATAAACTTCCCCCGCCAACGGGAGGGTACTGTCTTGGTCTGGCCGATCAGGTCCGATGCTGCCGGGACGCACCCCGCGCTCGCAGCATCGAGTGAGCGCTCCCGCTCACGAATTACCATCTTCGATCCGTGAGCCGGGATTCTGCCTAAACGCGGCGCAATGAGCAAGAGAAAATTGCGCGAAGATATCCGGTGGGCTCCACACGGGATGCACAGTTTTTCCACAGGGCGTTTTTCGATTGCGTTCGGCGAAAATTCGTGATGCTTCCCTGCATTTTGCGCCGCGGCGCGATCTCCGGCGCGCGAAACCAACTCGATTTCAACAGCGCGGAGCACCCGGCCGTGCTGTGGGAAACCGGCCGCCCGCGAAATGATCTTTAGAATTTGCCATGCGGGCCTGCTGCCGCGCGCGTCCGTTTCGCCCGCGGCGAGCGAGCCAGCCTTCAGTCGAGCCGGAAATTCAGGCGGTCGATCGAGCGGGCGCGGCCGGTGGCTTCGTCGATATCGAGCAGGACGGTGTTCATCTGCACGTTGCCTTCGGCGACGACGAAGCGCGCGGGCATGGCGTCGAGAAAGCGCTGCAGCACGCCTTGCTTGTCCATGCCGATGACGGAATCGTGCGGGCCGGTCATGCCGGCGTCGGTGATGTAGGCGGTGCCGGCGGGCAGCACGCGGAAATCGGCGGTGGGCACGTGGGTGTGCGTGCCGATGACCGCGGAGACCTTGCCGTCCAGATACCAGCCCATGGCCTGCTTTTCCGAGGTGGCTTCGGCGTGCATGTCCACCACGATCACTTTGACGTGCGGCGGAATTTTCGCGAGCTCGCGCGCGGCCCCGCGGAACGGATCATCGAGCGGAGTCATGAAGGTGCGCCCCTGCAGATTCAGCACCGCGTAGGGCGTGCCGTTCCGCGCCTGCCCGATGTAGAGGCCGCTGCCCGGCGAGCCGTTGGGAAAATTGGCGGGGCGCAGCAAGCGCGGCTCGTGCGGAAAAAATTCGAGGATGTCTTTGCGGTCCCAGATGTGATTGCCGCTGGTGATCACCTCGACGCCCGAGGCCAGCAGGTCCTGGGTGATGCGCGGCGTGATGCCGAAGCCGGAGGCGGCGTTTTCGCCGTTGGCAATGCAGAGATCGATTTCGCGCTGGGCGAGGATGTCCGCCAGCCGCTCGTGCACGATCTTGCGGCCGGGCGATCCCACGATGTCGCCGATGAAGAGAATTTTCATTGGTTTGTATCTGCTCGATCAAAAAGGGGCGCAGCCAGCGGCGCCCCTGCCATCCACCCGCAAGATTTCCGGAGAGACATCCAGCGTGCAGCCTCAAAAGGAGCGGTCCACTTCGCCGTGCGCCGCTAGGCCCTGAACCCCACGAATAGGTGGGTGCCCTGCGCCTGCTTGCAGGCTTCCCCGAGGCGGCAAGCCGTCCGGGGCATGCACAACGGCAGGACGACGGGGGCGCCCTGGGATCCAGTGTTGGTTCAAATAGGCGTTCGCGACGTCACCTGCGTCGCAGGCCATCTCCGCGCTTCATTGTAGCAGGAATTGTCCGCGCAACGTTTTCAGGTAGGCGACGATCTGCCAGCGGCGCTGCTCGGGCAGTCCGGACCAGGATGGCATGCCCGCCGCGAGATTGCCGTTGCGCAGGAACCAGACCAGCTCGCCGGGCGTGGCGTTTTGCACGTAGGGCATGCGCAAATTGGCGGCGCGTCCGCGTCCGCGTGCGTCGTCGCCATGACACTCGGCGCAGTGCTGGCGGTAGAGTTTTTCGCCCGCCCGCACGGCATCGGCTCTGGCCTTCGTAGGGATTTTTCCAGGCGCGCGCTTTCGCTGGCGCCCGCGCAATCGCAGGCAGAAGTCCGCGCTGGTCCGCTCCGCCATCGCCGGCGGCTCCGGCCGCGAGGATCACCGAGGCAAGAAGAAGCCATCCGAAGATGCGAGCGCCTCTCATCGGAACAGGCTCCGCAGCTTCTTGCCGAAGCCGCCGATTTCGTAGGAAACGCGCCAGCGAAGGAGAAAGCGGTGGCTGTTGCCGTTCAGGCCGAAGCCCGGCGAAATCGTGAAGGTGGCGCCATTGGGCAACTGCCAGGCGAGAATCGGCGCGGCGTAGTGCGAAGTGCCGGAAAACGTGAAAGCAGACGCCGTCCCGAGGCCGCCGTAGATCTCCGCGCCCGCGACGAAATTCTCCCGGCAGAAATTGCACCGCTGCGGCGTGGCGGCCAGCCGGAGCGGCCGGCTGGCGCCCACGGCGTAGCCGAATTCCCACGGCGCGTGCCCGAGATTTTTTTCGCCGATGAAATTTTCGGAGAGGTTCCAGCCCTTGAAATCGCTGGAAAGAATCAGCTTGGTCTCGACCTCATGCTCATGTTCGCGGCGCGCCGCGGCGTTGGGATCGGCGTGGTCGGCTTGGGTGTCGAAGCCCACGACCTCCGTCATCGTTTTGTCCGCGCCGTTGATGTTCTCGAACTCGACGTAGAGCACAGGGTTGATCCAGTGCTCGCGCAGGAGCGGGCGGAAGCGGTTCTCCCAGCGGAAGCCGGTGAAGATCGTGCTGTCGCCCAGCGTCGACTGCGTATCCAGATAGAGTTCCGTGGTCCACCAGCCCTTCGCGCCGTACTCGAGTTCCAGCCACGGCGCCACGAAGTCGTGGCCTCCGCGCTGCGTGGCGTAGACGGAATTCAGCTCGATCTCGAGATTGCCGGGCTCCTCGAGATGGTGCGAGTAGGCCACGAAGTAGGGAGTCTCCTGCGCCGCCGCGCGGGGCGACACGGAGAACACCCCTGCCGCCAGGACGAGCACCGCGGGTGCGAGGCGCACGCAGCTCAGCAGGAAGCGCAGGAAAGGAAACAAGGGCGCGGCCGCCTTTCTAGTTGATACATGGTATCAACTACCGGCAGGGTAGTCCAGTTGCAACACTCGTGTCAACTAGAAAAAATCCCCGTCGCTGCCAAGTGAGAGTGAGAATGTCCGGTTTGCGCAAAGTAGAAATGTCCGCTCCACCGTAGAGAACACGCCGGAAGCGGGCAGTATCTACTTCGCGGTGGCACGCCGCCGGAAGCCGCAATTCCCGTCGCGTTTTTTGCTATTCTCGCGGCAGTGCTCGACCTTCTCTACATCCTGGTTGTCGTGCAGATCGCCCTGGGGGTTTATTCGTTCTGGGACGGGTACAAATGGTTGCGCATGGTCCGGCGGAGACTCTTGTCCTATGGCGGTTTTTACGCGCCGGCGGCGGCGGTGATTTGTCCCTGCAAGGGGCACGAGCCGGGCCTGGAGGAAAATCTCACGGCGCTCACGAAGTTCGACTACGCCAACTACGAACTCTATTTCGTGGTGGCCGCGGAGCGCGATCCGGCGCTGGAGATTCTGCAGCGCGTGCAGGCCGCGAGCCCGAAGCCGGTGCACATCGTGGTGGCGGGCCCGCCCGCCGGTTGCGGCGAAAAGGTGAACAACCTGCGCCGGGCCGTGGAAGAGCTGCGGGAAACAATCGAAGTGGTGGTCTTCACCGATTCCGACGTGCGCTTGCCGCGCGGCTGGCTCGCCAAGATTGTCGCGCCGCTGCAGGACCCGCGCGTGGGCGCCACGACCGGTTATCGCTGGATCATCCCGGGCCGCGGCGCCGGCTCCAGTGATCTGGCCGGGGCTCTGGCCTCCGCGTGGAACGCCGCGGTGGCGACGTTGCTGGGGCGCGCGGGGGAAAATTTCTGCTGGGGCGGCGCCACGGCCATTCGCCGGAAGACATTTGACGAAGCGCACGTGCTGGAAGCCTGGAAGGGCGCGGTGAGCGACGACTGGGCGATGACGGGCGCGCTGGAGCGGGCGGGCAAGCCGATTATGTTCTGCGCGGAATGTTTCGGCGCCACGGTGCATCCGTGGACCGCCGACGGCCTGCTGGAATTCACGACCCGGCAGATTTTGATTACGCGAATCTATGCGCCGCGCCGCTGGAGACTGGGCGCGGCCGCGCACATCAGCTATTCCTTTACGCTGCTCTACGCGGCGTTCGCCATCGGCGCCACGCTCGCGACCGGCGATCCGTGGACGCATCTGGCGTTGATGGCCCTGGTAATTCCACTGCTGGCGGCCATGAAGGGCGCGCTGCGCACCATTGCGGTGAGCGAACTGCTGCCGGAATGGAAGCCGCAGCTGAATCAATGGAGCTGGGTGTGGACGGTGCTCGCGCCCGTCGTCCCGTTTTTGTTCGCCTGGAATTTTCTGGCGTCGCTGGGGACACGGCGCACGCGCTGGCGCGGCATCCACTACGAACTTGTGTCGTCCAGCATGACGCGCATCCTGCCGCGATAAAACCTTCCCCTCCCGGCGCAGTTGGTGTAACTTCCTTTCCGCCCCGCGCGTAACGCAAGAGATACCCGGCCCCTTAAAATTCAGAGCGGAGGACGTGACCCATGGCCAGCACCGCAATCCCCCCGGCGGAAGTGCCCGAATCCGGCAATTCGCTCAGCCGCATTTTCGGCGCGCTCTTCAGTCCCAGGCCAACCTTCGAGTCGATCGCGCGGCGGCCCACGTGGCTGGTGCCGCTGCTGCTCCTCACGGTGGTTTCGATGGGCGCGGTCGCCACGCTCGGCCAGCGCGTGGGATGGCGCGGCCTCATCGAGCAGCAAATACAAAAAAACGCCTTCGCGCAACGCCAGATCGAGCAAATGCCGGCCGCGCAGCGGCAGCAGATGTTGGAGCGGCAGATCAAGTACGCCCCGATCAGCGCGTATGTGGGGGGCATCGTGGGCACGGCCATCGCGCTGGTGACCGTCGCGGCGATTTTCCTCGGCGTCTTCAATGTGGTGAGCGGGGTTCCCATGAGCTTCAAGACGTCGCTGAGCGTGGTGGCGTACGCGTGGACGCCCACGGCTGATCTCCGGGCTTCTGGCCATCCCGATTCTGTTTCTGAAAGACCCGTCGACCGTGGACCCGCAGAATATTGTGGCCTCGAATCCCGCCGTCTTTCTGGCGGATGGCGCCGCGGCCTGGCTGGTCACGCTGCTGGGGTCCATCGACCTCTTCAGCATCTGGGTGGTGCTGCTGCTGTCGGTCGGCTACAGCGCGGTGAATCCCAAGAAGCTGTCCTTCGGGAAGGCCTTCGGGGCGGTCTTCGGCGTCTGGCTGATCTACGTGCTGCTGCGGGTGGGCATCGCGGCGGCGTTCTCCTGATACACTGCCCGGGATGGGTTTTCAGTTCGAAGTTCTGGCCACCGATCCGACGGGCGCGCGCCTGGGCCGGCTGACCACGCCGCATGGCGTGATCGATACGCCCGCGTTCATGCCCGTGGGCACGGCCGCGACGGTCAAGGGACAGACGCAGCAGGATCTCGAAGACCTCGGCGCGCAGATTCTCCTCGCCAACACCTACCATCTCTACCTGCGCCCCGGCCACGAACTGATCCGCGAGATGGGCGGGCTGCACCGCTTCATGTCCTGGCCGCACCCCATCCTCACCGATTCGGGCGGCTACCAGGTCTTCAGCCTGAACGATCTGCGGAAAGTGACGGACGCGGGCGTGACCTTCCGCTCGCATCTGGACGGCTCGGAGCATTTTCTTTCGCCCGAAAAGGCGCTGGAAATTCAGATGGCGCTGGGCGCGGACATCATCATGGTGCTCGACGAGTGC
The DNA here is from genome assembly GCA_963791705.1 of Terriglobia bacterium. Lineage (GTDB taxonomy): Bacteria > Acidobacteriota > Terriglobia > Acidiferrales > UBA7541 > Palsa-295. The sequence continues at coordinate 53,560 of CAWBTO010000004.1, forward strand.
ATCGAAGCGCCCGCCGAGGAGTCCCGGGCGCGCCAGGCCGCCGCGCGCACGCTCGACTGGGCCCGGCGGTGCCGCGCGCACTTCGGCCTGCACGGCGACGCGGGCCGGCAGGCGCTTTTCGGAATCGTGCAGGGCGGAACGCACGCCGCGCTGCGCCGCGAGAACGCCGATGCGCTGGTGGATCTGGATTTTCCCGGCTACGCCATCGGAGGCCTGGCGGTGGGCGAATCGCACGAAGTCACCTGCGCGATGACGCAGGCGGCCGCTGCGCGTCTGCCCGCGGAGCGCCCGCGCTACCTGATGGGCGTGGGCAAGCCCGAGCAGATTCTGGATTACGTCGCGTTGGGCGTGGACATGATGGATTGCGTGCTGCCCACGCGCAGCGCGCGCCACGGCTGCCTGTTCACCTCGCAGGGGCGCGTGTTGATTCGCAACGCGCAGTACGCGCGCGACGAGCGGCCCATCGACGAAAACTGCGCCTGCGCCGTTTGCCGCAGGTACTCGCGCGCCTACTTGCGCCACCTGTATGCCACCGGAGAATTCCTGGCCACCATCCTGAACACCCACCACAATCTCCACTTTTACCTTGACATCATGGGCAAAATTCGCGAGGCTATCCGTTTTGGGAAGCTAGAAAGACTCCGCTCTGACCTTCAGGCACGCCTCACATAGGCAAACCCAAGCGGGCGCTGGGTGCAGGAGAGCACGGGGCAAAGTCTTTAGGGGATCGTTCGACCGCCTGCCGGCCCCGGCGGGCATGCCCAAAACGGCGGAAAAGGCAAAAAACTGTGATCATTAGCGCGACACTTCCGGAAAATTTGTTCCTGTTTGTGCAGGCGCCTGGACAGCCGGGCGGGTTTTCGCTGTTTCTCCCGCTGATTCTTATAATGGTTGTGTTCTATTTCCTGATGATCCTGCCGCAGCAGCGCCGCCAGAAGAAGGTCGCCGAAATGCTCAGGAATCTGAAGACTGGCGACAAGGTGGTCACCAACGGGGGCATCTATGGAACGATCGTGGGACTCGAGGATGACGCCGTCCAGTTGCGCATTGCCGAGCAGGTAAAGATTAAAGTGGCGCGCAGCGCCATCGCCTCGGTTCAGGCCGAAAACAAGGAGAGCTAGCCAGCCCGCATGAATTCCCAGCTCAAGTGGAAGTTCGTGTTCATCCTGGTCGTCGTGCTGGTGTGCCTGTTCGGGGTCGTGGGAATGAAGGACAACAACCCCAATTTCCCCACCTCCTGGGCGCAGGCCAAAGAGAATATCGCCGACCGCATCAAGCTCGGGCTGGACCTGCGGGGCGGCAGCCATCTGGTGTTGCAGGTGCAGATCGACGAAGCCATCGGGCAGCGCTGCGACCAGGCCGTGGACGAGCTGAGCAAGCAGCTGCACACCAAGAACGTCGGCTTCGGCGAAATCCGCCGCGTGGACAACACCCACATCCTGCTGCGCGCCGTCGATTCGGCTTCTTCTCCGGCCGTCCGGGATATTGTCGGCAGCCAGTTCACCGATTGGATCATGGCCCCGGCCGCGGGAGAAGTGAACGGTTACCTGCTCACCCTCAAACCCTCCATCCTGGCCGATCTGCGCCGCCAGACCATGGACCAGTCGCTGGAATCGATCAAGAAGCGCATTGATGCCCTGGGCCTCACCGAGCCCACCGTGGCCTTCACCGGCCGCGGCGACGACGAAATTCTCGTGCAACTTCCGGGCGTCGGCGATCCGACGCGCGCCAAGGACGTCATTCAGGCCGGCGGGCAGCTGGCGCTGCAGCGCGTCGCCGATGAACAGACGTATCCTTCCGAGGCCGCCGCGCTGGCCGCGCATGGCGGCGTCCTGCCGCTGGGGACGATGGTGGTTCCCGGCAAGCCGGAGAGCGGCGCGCCGGGCGAGCAACAGCAGGTCTGGTACATTCTCGACCGCGCCCCCATCGTGACCGGCCAGGATCTGCGCGGCGCTTCGCCGCAGCCCAGCACCGAGAATCCGGGCCGCTACGAGGTCCTGTTCCACCTTTCCACCGCGGCCGCCGCGCGCTTCGGGCCGTTCACCGAGGCCAACATCGGCCACAAGATGGCCATCGTCCTGGACCATCAGGTCTATTCCGATCCGGTCATCCAGGGCCGCATTGAAGACCAGGGCCAGATCACCGGAAATTTCAGCCAGGAAAGCGCGCAGGATCTGGCGCTGGTGCTGAAAGCCGGCGCCTTGCCCGCTTCGATCAAGTATCTGGAGGAGCGCACGGTCGGGCCGTCACTGGGCGCGGATTCGATTCGCGAAGGCGTCCGGGCGTCGGTGGGCAGCCTGATCGTGGTGATGATTTTTCTGGTGATCTATTACCGTCTGAGCGGTGTCAATGCCATTGTGGCCCTGGCGCTGAACCTGGTGATTCTGGTGGCCTTCATGGCCCTGCTGGGGGCGGTGCTGACGCTGCCGGGCATCGCCGGCGTGGTGCTGACCATCGGCATGGGCGTGGACTCCAACGTCCTGGTGTTCGAGCGCATCCGCGAGGAGTTGCGCGCCGGCAAGGCCTCGGCCCCCGCCGTGGACACCGGCTTCGACCGCGCCTTTCGGACCATTATCGACACGCACGTGACGACGTTCGTCTCCGCGGCGTTTCTGCTGCTGTTCGGGACCGGCCCGGTGCAGGGCTTCGCCATTACCCTGATGATCGGTTTGGCGGCCAACGTATTCACGTCCATCTTTGTTTCGCGGGCCATCTTTGATTTTCATCTGACGCGCATGCAGCGCCAGGAGCAGCTGAGCATTTAGCAGCCGGCCGGGAACAAATCGGCCGGTTGCGGTGTCCAATGGAAGGGACCAGACTCGATGGAATTCTTTCACGGCGTCAACATCAACTGGATGGGGAAGGCGAAGTACTTCGTCGCGCTTTCTCTGTTCCTGCTGGCCGTGGGCTGGCTTTCCATCCTGCGCGCGGGCGGCCTGCACTACGGCATCGATTTCCGCGGCGGCACGCTGGTCTACGTGCGCTTCGCCGGCACGCCGCCCATCGACAAGATTCGCAAGGGGTTGGCGGACGCCGGGCTGCCCAACAGCTCGATCCAGCAGATCAGCGACATTTCCAACGCCAGCGCGAAAAACGACATCGTGATCGGCCTGGAGCAGCGCGGCCAGGGTGAGGAATCGCTGGACGCGGGCAAGCAGGCGATTCTGGGCATTCTGCACAAGATGTTCGGCACCGATGCGGGCGGCAAGCCGGATTTCAACGGCCTGGCCTCCGCCGATCTGGCGGCCTTCCTGACCGTGAAGGACCCGTTGTCCCTGGGCACGGGCGCCGGCGACCGTTACAACCAGTTGGCGCAGCGGCTGGTGGACGCGCGCGACAAGGACCATGGCGGCGTCCTTACCAGTTTCGACGCGCTCAACGGCACCGAGGGCGCCACGCCCGCGGTGCTGAGCGCGCTCTCCAGCGGGTTTTCGCTGGGCAATTTTGCCATCCGCAACGTCGAGGTGGTGGGGCCCAAGGTGGGCGCCCAGTTGCGGCGCCAGGCCATCCTCGCGACGCTCTATGCCCTGGGGGGCATGTTGTTGTATATTGCGTTTCGATTCGAGTGGGTGTACGGGGCCGCCGCGGTCATCGCCGTCTTCCACGACGTGCTGATCACCCTCGGTTTCTTCTCCCTGTTCCACTACGAGATTTCGCTGACGGTGATTGCGGCGCTGCTGACCCTGGTCGGCTACTCCATGAACGACACCATCGTGATCTTCGACCGCGTCCGGGAGAATCTCCGGGTGATGCGCCGGGAGCCGTTTGCGGAGATCGTGAACAAGTCGATCAACCAGACGCTGTCCCGCACGATCCTGACCAGCGGATTGACCTTCCTCACCGTCCTGGTGCTGTTTCTGATGGGCGGCGAGGTGCTCCGCGCTTTCTCTTTTGCCATGGTAGTGGGAGTTGTGATAGGAACATACTCCAGTTTTGGAATTGCCGCCCCGATTGTCGTACTGTGGAGTAAGTACGCGGGCGGGCAGGGAGTCGCCGCCAGCGCCGGATCCGCAGCCGAAAAGCGCGTGGCGGCCGCCGCAAGGAGATAGAAGATGTTTGACCAGCTCATTGTATCCAGCGTGAATCCGAGCAAGACCAACAAGAGTTGGACCGTGTTGGTTTCCACCATGGTTCAGTTCCTGTTGGTCGGCATCATGATCCTGGTTCCTTTGATCTACACCGAAGCCCTGCCGAAGGGGATGCTGAGCACGTTTATCGTGGCGCCCGCTCCGCCGCCTCCGCCGCCTCCGCCGGCCGCGCCGGTGAAGATCGTGAAGCCCATCCGCATCATACAGCCGCAGCGGATGGTGGCTCCCACGGTCATCCCCAAGCGCATTGAGATCGTGAAGGAAGAAGCGCCGGATGTCGGAATGGCCAGCAGCGTAGGGGTTGTGGGTGGCACGGGAGGTCTGGGCAATTCTCTGGGTGGGATTATCGGCGCTCCGCCGCCGCCCAAGCCCGTGGTGACGGCGCCGGTGCGCATCGGCGGCAACGTCATGGAAGCGAAGGCGCTGGAACGGGCGACGCCGGTGTACCCGGCCATCGCCAAGGCGGCGCACGTGCAGGGCACGGTGGTGTTGCATGCCATTATTTCCAAGGAAGGCGTGGTCGAGCAGTTGCAACTGGTATCCGGGCCGCCGCTGCTGGTGAGCTCGGCCATGGATGCGGTGCGTCAGTGGCGCTACCGGCCCACGCTGCTCAATGGCGAGGCGGTAGAGGTGGATACGACGATTCAGGTTGTGTTTACGCTGGGCGGTTAGGCAGGCAGGGCCGGGCCCGTCCGCGGGCCTGGAACGATGGGGATGGGATTGGCGACCGGCGGAATCTTACCGCCGCGATCGAATTGGCAGCAACGGAGGAGGATCGAACTTTATGCTAGCGAATTTGGTGTGGGCCAGCTTTGTGATGCTTTTGCAAGAAGGCGGCGAAGCCGGCGGGATGAGCTGGAATCTCGTGGACATGTGGCACAGCATGGGCTACCCGGCGAAGTCCGTCGTGGCTCTTCTGTTCCTCATGTCGGCGTGGTCGGTGGGCATCATGATTGACCGGGCGCTGATGTACAGCGCGGCGCGCAAACAGTCTCGCGTATTCGTGCAGCAGGTCGCCGGTGCGCTCAAGGACAACAAGCTCGACGAAGCGATCTCCATCGCCGAGCGCAACAAGAAGAGCCACATCGCCAAGGTCGTGGCGACGGGCCTCTCCGAGTTTCAGGCGGCTTCCGCTCAGGTCAGCAACGAGGAAGTGATCGAAGCGGCCAAGCGCGGCCTGGAACGCTCGGTGGCCATCGTGCACGCGGAAATGAAGCGCGGTCTTTCCGGCCTGGCGACCATCGGCTCGACGGCGCCGTTCGTCGGACTGTTCGGCACGGTCATGGGCATCATCAACGCGTTCAAGGGCATTTCGGCGAGCAAGGTGACCGGTCTGTCGGCCGTCGCCGGCGGTATCGCCGAAGCGCTGGTGACCACGGCGCTGGGGTTGTTCGTCGCCGTGCCCGCCGTCTGGACCTTCAACTATTTCACCAACCGGGTCGAAGCTTTCGACGTCGAGATGGACAACTCCTCGATGGAGTTGATCAACTACTTCATCACGCGCCGGGGCGGAAAGAAGTAAGCGATGGCCTTCAAACCCAAAGCACCGCCGGTGATGGCCGCTCCCAACGTCATCCCCATGGCGGACATCATGCTGGTCTTGCTCATCATTTTCATGGTCATCACGCCCATGCTGCACAAGGGCGCGCCCGTGAACATGGCGTCGGCCCGCAACGTGGACGCGATGCAAGGGGCCGACAAGGACGATGCCCTCATCGTGGCGGTGACCCACGACGGCCGTTTCTACCTCGGGAATCAAACGCTGGGACTGGATGAGATCACCGACCAAATCAAGGACCAGATTTCCAACCGTTTGGATAAGACCGTCTACGTTCGCTCCGACGCCCGCGCCAAGTACGGCGACGTGGTCAAGGCCGTGGACGCGGTCCGCTCCGCCGGAGTCGAGAATCTGGGCCTGCTCACCGAGAAGATTGCCACCGGCAAGGCCCCGCTCCCGCCACCGGACATGAACGGCGGAACGGATTAACACGGCAGTCAGCGCGTAAAGGAGTTTTTCCATGGGAATGGCAGTTGGCGAAAACAAAGGGGTCGTATCGGAACCCAACGTCGTGCCGTTGATCGACGTCCTGCTGGTCTTGATCATCATCTTCATGGTGATCACCCCGCGGACGCCGTCCGGGCTCAAGACGCTGGTTCCCCAGCCCTCCCCGCCCGATGCAAAGCAGGCCCCGCCGGACACCCGCACCATCGTGGTGCAGGTTCTGCAGGGGGGACAGCTGAAGATCAATCAGGACGACGTCCGCTGGGGGGATCTCGGCACGCGCCTGTTTGACATTTTCAAGGAGCGCGCCGATAAGATCGCCTTCGTGAAGGGGGACGAAAATGTTCCCTTCGAGCAGGTCGCCCGGGCGATTGACATCATGCGGGGTTCCGGCATCGATCACGTCGGTCTCATCACCGCCAAGATCGAAGCGGGCCAGTAGATCGATTCACCGCACTCGTTTATTCTGATGGGGCCGCCGGCCCCGGCCTCGCGCCGGAGCCGGCGCACCTACGGATCGAAATTATCGAAGGAGAGCAGGGATGCAGCGCAAGCCCCGTAGTCTTTTTCTCGTAGCGGTCCTGATCGCCGCTGTCTCCGCCGGAGCCGGCTGCGACAAGCTCCGCGCGCGCGACAAGCTCAATAAGGGCGTGCAGGCCTATCGCAACGCCCAGTTCGACGTGGCCATCGAGAACTTCAAGGAGGCCAAGCAGCTCGATCCCACGCTCACCAACGCCCAGCTCTATCTGGCCACGGCCTACGCCAGCCAGTACGTTCCCGGCGCGCCGTCCCAGGAAAATGTCCACAACGGCGAGCAGGCCCTGGCCGAATTCAAGAACATCCTCGACACCGATCCCAAAAACTTGTCCGCCCTGGACGGCATCGGCTCGATGCTCTACAACATCGGCAGCACGCCGTTCGATGCCCAAAAGCTCGAGGAATCCAAAACCTACCACCAGAAGCATATCGAGATCAGCCCCAACGATCCCGAACCCTATTACTGGGTCGGCGTGATCGACTGGGCCCTGGCCTTCCGCGGCAACAAGGACCTCCGCGAGGAGAACAACAAGAACCCCAAGAACATCAAGAAGCAGCTGAAGGAAAACGACCCGCTGCCGCCGGCCCTGGCCACGCAGTTTGCCGAGAAGTTCGGCCCCAGCATCGACGATGGCATCTCCCACCTGCAGCAGGCCATCACGCTCCGGCCCGACTACGACGACGCCATGGCCTACCTGAACCTGCTCTATCGCCAGAAGGCTGACACGGAAACCACCACCGAAGCGCGCGACGCCGACGTCAAGCAGGCCGACGATCTGGTCGACAAGGTCAAGGCCACCAAGCAGAAGAAGGCCAACATGCAGCCGAGCTCGTAGCGGCCCGGTCTTCCTTCCAAAACGTTCCTTTCGCCGGCGGGCCCCTGGGGCCCGCCGTTTTTTTTGTCGCAGTCCTTCCAGATGCCAGGCCGGGGTTGTGACCTCGTGGCCGAAGGCAGAAGTTCACAGCGCAACGCACCTGTCCTGTCATCCCGAACCCGGCCGCGTATCTGCGGACGGCGCTGAGGGCATTTGGTGTCCTCGGCTTCAGCCATGGCTAACGACCATCGCTGTTTTCCGTCGTGTGGCCGGCTGCAAATTCTCGCCAGGAACGCGCCGACAATCCGCACTTCGTGATTCTTCTCGATGTTGCTATGCTGGCCGGGCCATGCCTGACCGTTCCCGCCACTGGCCCGCCCCCTGGGTGTTTGCCGTTCTCAGTTTGCCGATGGGCGTTTTCTCCGGCGTGGGTTCGGTGCCCTTGCCGTATCTGCTGGCCAAGAGCGGCGTTTCGGTGGACGAAATCGCGCGCATCTCCTCGATCATGCAGCTCCCCACCGTCGCCTATTTCCTGTGGGCGCCGCTGGTGGATATCAAGCTGCGGCGCCGCACCTGGCTGGTGCTGGCGGCGCTGGTGAGTGCCATCTGCCTCTGGGTGGCTATGCCGTTCATCGGCCCGCATCATTTGCATCTCTTGACCGCGCTGATCTTCGTAGGCTTCGCCGCCAGCATGATGGTCTCGGCCACCCTCGGCGGGCTGATGGTGACCACGCTGTCCTACGCGGGCCAGGCCCAGGCGTCCGCATGGCACCAGGCCGGCAATCTCGGAGCGGGCACGCTGGGCGGCGCCGCCACCATGTGGCTGGCGGGACATTACTCCATTCAAATGGTCGGCATGGCCGCCGCCGTGATGACCGTCGTGCCCGCGTTGGTCGCCCTCACGATTCCGGAGCCACCTCCTCAACCCGCGGCTTGGTTCGGCAGCCGCCTCGCGGAGATCGGGAAGGAAATCGTCGCCGTGTTCCGCTCGCGCGACCGCTTGTGGAGCGTCATCCTGCTCGCGGCGCCGATCGGAGCGGGCGCGGCCCAGGGGCTGCTGCCCGCCATCGCTTCGCACTACGGCGTGGGCGGCGGCGGCGTGATGTGGATCAACGGCGTGGCCGGAGGCCTGGTGCTCGCGCTGGGATCGCTCTGCGGCGTCCTGGTGCCCGGCGATTGGGATCGGCGGCTCACCTACGCGGGCGCGGGGCTCACCAACGCCTTCGCGGCCATGGTCCTGTTGGCGGTGAGCCACCCGTGGGTCTACTTTGTGGGGACCGTCCTGTACCTGCTGACGCTGGGCTTCTGCTTTGCGCGCTTCACAGCGCTGGTGGTGGAAGTGCTGGGCCCGAGCGACAAAGGCGCCAGCACCCGCTACAGCCTCTTTACCTCCATGGGCAATGCGCCCATCGCCTACATGCTCTGGCTCGATGGCGTCGGCTACAAGCACGGGGGCACGCACGGCCTGCTGTGGACCGACGCCGGCGGCAACCTGCTGATGTTCGCCCTGGTCGCCGTCGTCTTCGTCGCCTACGGCCTCACCCTCCGCCGCCCCGCCGCCCCCGATTTGCCCGCCGCCTCCCCCGCCGCCGATGTCTCGCTCCCCGATTCGAAGTGACAAAAGTTCACAGACTCTGTCCGTTGCATTTCTCCGCATAGGTACTAACATGGATACGTGGAGCAATGGTTCAACTTTGGCGCGAGCGAGGAGACGGCGGGCAGCCCCATCCAATGGGCCGGCGGAATGCGGGCCCGTTCGTTTTCTACCCGGTACAACCCTGCGAGTAGAAACCTCTGTAATTCGTTGAAAACACACGGCCGAGGCCAATTCTACCCGATACACATTCCGACTGCCGCCGCACGGCTCGCAGCACAGCCAGGAGTGGCTGTGCCACGGCTACTTGGCCTGGATGGATTTGAGGTACTTGGTCAGATTGGTGATGCGCTGGGTGACCTGGGCTTCATCGGCTTTTGTCGTGGCCTTGAAGATGATTCCCCAGACGGGCATTTCGGCGGGGCCATGGCCGGGCAATTTGACGCCGCTGCGCAGAACGTCCGCGACGTAGGCCGCGGGGAATTTCCCGTCGTGGCGCTGCGCCAGGGTGGTCAGGTCGGGCGCGGGTTCCCTGAAGGGCGAGGACTCCGGAGGAGGGCCGCCGCCCTTTCCGTCGTTTCCGTGGCAGATGGCGCAGTTCTGTTTATAGAGTTCGGCGCCGGATGCAGGGGAGCCATTCTTCTTTGGCGGTTTTTCTTGCGCGGCAGCGGCGCTGGCGGCCAACAGACCTTCGCCCGCCTGAAGGGGGCCGCTACAAAGGCGAGCACCGAGGCTGACAGTCAGACCCAGCAGCGCGCAGGATATGAGGACATAACGAACGGATCGGGCGGGCATCAAACGCCTCCCGGCGGAAGAGTACGTCTTTGCTCCGGGAACGGCAAGAAGGAACGAGGGGCGAGGGATGAAGCGATCGGCACAGGGGCGAGCGGCGGGATGATCGGGAGAGTACAATAATGGCCATGGAACCGGCCGGTCAATTCTCGATCAGCCCGGCGGCGCGCCGCACCGTCGATCTCCGCTTTGTGGAGTTGATGGACAAGGTGCGCCGGAACCGCCCCGGCGACGACCTCGAACTGCTGCGCCGCGCCTACGATTTCGCCGCCGAGCAGCACAAGACGCAGACGCGCCTGTCCGGCGAGCCCTACCTGTCGCATCCGGTGGAAGTGGCGCACCTGCTGGCGGACATGAAGCTCGACGTGACTTCGCTGTGCGCCGCCCTGCTGCACGACGTGGTCGAAGACACGCGCATGCCGACCGAGAAAATCTCCGAGCAGTTCGGCCCCGACGTCGCGCGGCTGGTCGAAGGCGTGACAAAAATCAGCCGGCTCGACCTGCTGGCCCCCGAAGCGCGCCAGGCCGAGAACGTCCGCAAGATGCTTCTGGCCATGGTCAACGATGTGCGCGTGGTGATGGTGAAGCTCGCCGACCGCCTGCACAACATGCGCACGCTGGAATATCTCGACCCCGAGCGCCAGCAGCGCATCGCCCGCGAGACGCTCGATATTTACGCGCCGGTCGCCAACCGCCTTGGTATGGGACTCATCCGCGGCGAGCTCGAGGACCTGGCGTTCCGCTATCTCGAGCCCGAGGCCTATTTCGAGCTGCAGAAGAAAGTCGCCTCCAAGCAGAAGGTCTTCGACAAATTTTTGCAGGAAGTGCAGGACACCATCCGCGAGAAGATGGTCGAAAGCGGGATTCCCGCCGAGGTGCAGGCCCGCATCAAGCGGCTCTATTCGGTGCACCTGAAGATTCAGAAGCAGCAGCGCAACCTGGACCAGATCTACGATCTGCTGGCGGTGCGCGTGATCACCGACACGGTGAAGAATTGCTACGCCGCGCTCGGCGTCATCCATCAGTTCTGGCGTCCCGTCCCCGGCCGCTTCAAGGACTACATCGCCATGCCGCGGCCCAACCTCTACCAGTCGCTGCACACCGCCGTGATTCACGCCGGGCAGCCCTTCGAGGTGCAGATCCGTACGCAGGAAATGCACCGCATCGCCGAGCAGGGCGTGGCCGCGCACTGGAAGTACAAGGACGGCCGCCAGGGGTCGCCCGCCGACGACCAGCGCATCGTCTGGATGCGCCAGCTGATCGAGTGGGTGCAGGAGATGCAGGAGCCGAGCGAATTCCTCTCCACGCTCCGGGTGGACCTCTATCCCGAAGAGGTGTACACCTTCACGCCCAAGGGGCGCGTGGTGGTGCTGCCGCGCGGCGCCACTCCCGTGGATTTCGCCTACTCCATCCACACCGAAGTGGGCCATCAGTGCGCCGGGGCGAAAGTGAACGGCGAAATGGTTCCGCTGCGCCACGTGCTGGCCAACGGCGACGTGGTGGAAATCGTCACGCAGAAGGGCCACACGCCCTCGCGCGACTGGCTCTCCCTGGTGCACACCTCGCGCGCGCGCACCAAAATCCGGCAGTGGATCCATCTCCATGAACGCGAGGAGGCCACCGAGGTCGGGCGCCGCCTGCTGGAAAAGGAAGCGCGGCAGGCCGGCCTGAGCCTGAAGCGCATCTCCGAGGAAGACTGGAAGCGCGTGGCGTCCGATTACGGCTGCGCGCGCGTGGACGACCTCTACGCCGAATTGGGCTACGGCAAATGGTCCGCCCGGCAGGTGCTCGCCCGGGCCGCGGGCGACGCCTTCCCCGCCCCCGCGGAAGAAAAACCGCCGAAGCTCGCCGCGACCGTCAAGCACATGCTGGGAATCGACGAAGCCGCGATCATCGTGCGCGGCCACGACGACTTGATGGTGTACCGCTCGAAGTGCTGCAATCCGATTCCCGGCGACGACATCATCGGCTACGTCACGCGCGGCCGCGGCATCGCCGTGCACGGCAAGAATTGTCCCAACGTAGAAAATCTGCTCTACGAACCCGAGCGGCGCATCCCGGTGGAATGGGCCGGCTCGACCCAGGCCACGTTCCCCGTGCGCCTGCGCATCATCACCGAAGACCGCCCCGGCATGCTCGCCGCCATCACCAGCGTCATCAGCGACACGGGAGCCAACATCCGCACGTTCGAAAGCGGCGGGCAGGATATCCGCGCGCGCATCGAAGTGGCGCTCGACGTCCGCGACCGCAAGCAGCTCGAGCACATCCTCGCCGGCATCAAGCGCATCCCGGGCGTCTTCGATATCGAGCGCGTCTACAACGTCTAGTGCCGTTCCAACTTGTTGCCGCGAGGCCCCGTGCGCAATTGTTCCACGAACTTGCAGACGGCAGAGTTTCTCAAGTTCGCTTCATTTGGTTGGAACGGCACTAGCAAAAATGCCGAAACGTTTCGGGAGTTTTGCGGCGCCTCGCGGCACCCGTGCTTCTTCCGCGTCATGGCCCGCGGATCGGCCCGGCGGCGCGTACAATCAATCCATGGGGAATCTCCACGGAGGGCGGATTGGACGGCATCGCGCGCGGGAGGCGGCCGGGCGCGGGCCGTTGGCGCGCGTCGTGCTGCTGGCCGCTCTGGCGCTCGCGCTTTCCGTGGCCGCCTGCCACCAGATTCTGCCCGTGGATACGGCGCCGCTCGATCAGACGGGCATGAGCTACGACGCCATCCAGGAGTTGAAAGCCCTCGATATCACGGCTCCCGAAGTGGCCGAAGTGGCCAAGGCGCACGTGGCCGGATTTTCCGACTTCAACTGCGTCGAAATCTGCCGCATATTCCACCAGCGCCATCAGCCGTTCAACGCCGGAGATGCGGTGGCAGGGCTGTCTCGCGTAGGACTCAGCGAAGACACCATCCTCGAGCTGGCCCGGCTGAATCAGTTGGACTTTGGCGCCGGCGAACTTCAGGCCATGCGGCTGGCCGGTTTGTCCGATGCCATCATCCTGGAAGTGGCGCGCCATCGCGCCGCTGGCAAGCCCGTGCTCGCGGGGGCTTCGCTGGCCCAGCTCCGCAATACCGGCGTGCGGGAAGCGACGCTGCTGGAACTTGCTCGCCGCGGCGTCCCCGATTCCAAGGCCAAGGCCATCCTCGCCTATCGCCGCCACGGCGCGAGCGACGCGCAAATTCTTCTCGAGTTTTCCGGCTCGTAGACGAGTCGGAATGGTTTCATCATCCGCGCTGTTCCCTCACGCACCCTGTCGCCACTTTTTTCACCTTGGCCGTGCCGCGCGGGCTCGGTAGAATCCTGGCATCTTGAAAAACTTCGCTCGACGCTCGCTGGCCGCCGCGCTCGCTGTGGGCCCCCTGTTGTGCGCGGGCTCGTGCGCCGTTCCGCTGGCGCCGGCCTACCGCATCGTTAAGGAATCGCGCGAGGTCCGCTTCGTTCCGGGGCCGCCTCCCGAGCTGCGAATTCGCGCCCGCTTCACCCTGCGGAATGCGGGAAACAGCGATTTGTCCTTTCTCGACGTAATTCTTCCCGAGGAGCGCGCCTACGGCCGGCGGGACCTTCGCGTGGAGGTGAACGGCCGCGAGGTGACGCCCGTGAATCTGCCGGGCGAGTATCAGGCGGCGCAGCCGAACGCGCGCCGCATTCCGCTTGATGCTCCGTGGGGGCGCAAGCAGACGCGCGAACTGGCCATCGACTACGCGTTTGCCTCACCCCAGGATGCGGGCGCCCGCATCACGCTCAGCGCGGAAACGTTTCATCTCGGATCGCGCGGGTGGTTTCCTCTGCCGCAGCCTCCCAAGCATGTGCTGGCGCCGTATCCCACGCGGCCCGACCGGTTGCCGTACACCGTGCGCGTTCCGGGCGATTTCGTGGTCCTCGCCCGGGGCACATCCAAAGGAGCGCGAAAAGACGGCGGCGAACTGGAATACCGCTTCGAGCTAGGCAAAACGGATTTGTCGCCGTACATCGTGGGCGGACGTTACGCCGCGTGGCCCGCGAATCGCGCGGAGCGCTCCACGGTCTTTTGGACGGCGCAGCCGTTGAAGGATGATCCGGCGGCCGCTGCGGAGCGCATTCTGGCGGCTTGGAAGATTTTGGAGACAGATTTCGGCCCGCTGGACAAGAGGATTGCGGCGCCGCACGTGGTGGAATCACCGGAAGTGCGCGGGCATTTTGCGGGCGAGGACGGCCCGGGCGCGGCGTCGTTTCCGGGCGGCGCGCTGGTAAATCCGGCGGCGGTGTCGCTGGGCATTGGGAGCGAGGAGTTTCTCGAGCTCGTGACGCATGCGCTGGCCCGCGATTGGTTCGGCGACGAAATGTATCCGGCACCCGACGCGGAACTGGGCCTGGGCGAGGGGCTGCCGGAATACGCCACGATTGTCATCGAGGAGGCTCGCAACGGCGCGGCCGCGCGCCGCGGGCGCATCCTGCGATACCTGCGGGCCTACGACGAATCGGCGAAAGAGGGAGCGGAGACGCCTCTCGGGATGGTGCGGATGGGCGACCCGCTGGCGCAGCGGCGCATCGCGTTGTCCAAGGCGGCGCTGTTCTACGTCGCCGTGGAGGATGCCTGCGGCGAGGTTTCCATGCGCAGCGGGCTGGCGCATCTGGTATCGCTGCTGCGCGGCCAGGAGGTTGACTATAATGATCTGCGCGCCGCGCTGGAGCAGGCCAGCGGCCAAAAGCTCGGCGAGCTGTTTCGCGTGTGGCTGAATCGCAAGGGGATTCCCGAGGATTTCCGCGCTCGCTATCAGACGGCTGCGGCCGAGGAGCCGCGGAAATGACGGGTTCAATGGTAGCCGCGGGCGCGCTTTCCGCTTCGGCAAGGATTGCGGTGCTGCTTTCCAAGAAGGCTTTCGAGTTTCCACTTTCCGATTTCACATTTCCATTTGTGAGGAGGCAGCGTGAAGGAAATCATCGCAACCGCAAAAGGGCCGAAGGCGATCGGTCCGTATTCGCAGGCGGTCAAAGCCAACGGATTTATTTTCACGGCCGGACAGATTCCGTTTGATCCCGCGACGGGACAGTTGCTCGAGGGCGACGTGGCGCGGCAGACGGCTCGCGTGCTGGAGAATCTGAAGGCCATCGTGGAAGCGGCGGGGTCGTCGCTGGACCGGGCGGTGAAGGCCACGGTCTATTTGAAGGACATGAACGATTTCGCGCCGATGAACGAAGTCTACGCGCGATATTTTCCGAAGGAGCCTCCGGCGCGCTCGACGGTGGAGGCCGCACGCCTGCCGCGCGACGTCCGCGTGGAGATTGATTTGATCGTCCTGGCGTGAGCCGCGGGGCGAGGGGCACAACCGCAGGGACAAGGCGAGCAGGCTGGTGGATCGAGCCTCGCGGGCGCTGTTTGACCGAACGTTGTACCCGCAGGGGCGGATTCGCCAAATCCGGCTGGCGGCAAGCCGGTTGCGGGCCTATAATTTGCGTATGAAACACCTCACCTTTCCCATCATCCTAGAGGCGGACGCCGACGGTTATTTCGTTTCCTGCCCGCTATTGCAAGGCTGCTATAGCCAGGGCGATACCTACGAAGAAGCAGTGACAAACATCAAAGATGCCATTCGCTTGCACATCGAGGATCGTGTTGCGGCCGGCGAGGAAGTTCCCGAACACGTCTCCGTGAGCCTCTCCACGGTTGAAGTTGCCGTCTGATGCCCAAGCTCCCGCGCCTCACAGCCCGAGAGATCATCGCTGCGCTCGAGAAGGCGGGTTTTTCGCTCGCGAGGCAAAGCGGCAGCCATATGATCTACAAGAACCAGGCTGGCAAGCGCGTGACCGTGCCCTTTCACGCCGCGAAAACCCTGCATCCCAAAATACTCAAGAGCATCCTCCGCGATGCCGACCTTACGGTGGAGAAGCTCGAAACTCTTCTGTGATCGTTTCCTGGCATTCGAAGAAAGAGAGATTCTTCGTTCCGCAAAACCATCCGGAACGCAAACATCGCGCTTCGCTCAGAATGACGAGATGAGTTGTTTTACGCGGTCTGTTGAGTTTCCAGGACGCACCATCAACCGCTGTGCGTCTGCTGCTCGCGTTCGCGCAAGACGAAGCGCTGCAGCTTTCCGGTCGCGGTTCTGGGAAGGCTGGGAACGAACTCAATCCAGCGCGGGTACTTGTAGGGCGCGAGGCGGTCTTTGACGTGTTGCTGAAGTTCTCGCGCGAGGGCGTCTCCGGCCGCAAAACCGGGTTTGAGAACGACGAACGCATGGGGCTTGACCATGCCATGCTCGTCGCGGGCCGGCACGACGGCGACTTCCAGCACGGCTTCGTGGCCGGCGAGCGCAGATTCCACCTCCGCGGGCGACACCCAGCTGCCGCCGACTTTCAGCATGTCGTCGGCGCGGCCGCAGTAGATGAACTCTCCGTCGGTGTTTTGCCGGAATTCATCGCCGGTGCGCGTCCAAGGACCGAGAAACGTGCTGCGCGTCTTCTCCGGATTGTTCCAGTAACCGGCGGCAGCGGTGGGACCATTCACCTGCAGCTCGCCGATCTCACCGGGAGGCACTTCGGCCCCCTTCTCGTCCACCAATCGCACCGTGTAACCGGGGACGGGGCGGCCCGTCGTGCCGTAGTGCACCGAGCCGGGGCGGTTCATGATGAAAATGTGCAGCATCTCCGTGGAACCGATGCCCTCGATGATGTCGACGCCGGTCCAGGCCCGCCAGGCCCGTCCCACTTCCGCCGGCAGGGCTTCTCCCGACGAGAGGCAAAACCGCAGCGCGTGCTCTCCGGCCTTCGGCAGATTCCCCGAGGCGAGCAGCGAACTGAAAAGCGTGGGCACGGCGCAGAAGATGGTCGGCCGCCGCTGGCGCAAAATGGCATTCACGGCATCCGGAGTCGCCCGCCCGCTGAACAGGATGCTCGCGGCCCCCACCGACATGGGAAACGAGAGCGCGTTGCCGAGTCCGTAGGCGAAGAAGAGTTTTGAAGCGGAATAGATCACGTCACTCTCGCGGATGCCCAGCACGGCCTGCGCGACCAGTTCGGCGGTTTGCATCAGGCTGGTCTGGAGGTGAACGGCGCCCTTCGGCTTTCCCGTCGATCCGGAAGAATAGAGCCAGAAGCAGACATCGCCGGGCAGCGTCGGCGCAGGTTCCGCAGCAGGCGATGCGGCCTCGAGCAGCCGCGAGAGACCGGGTAAATCGCTGGGCGCGTCGCCCGAGACGACGATGCGCCCGCGCCATGCGGCCAGTCGCGCGGCCTCGAGAAAGGCCGGCAGGCGCGCATCGGAGACGATGGCGGCCTCGGCGCGGGCATTTTCCAGAATGTAGGCGTAGTCGGTGGGCGTCGCCAGGGTGTTGAGCGGGATGGGGACGATTCCCGCATGGATGGCGCCGAGGAAGCTGGTGGGGAAATCGATCGTATCCGTCAGGCACAGCGCGATGCGTTGCCCGGCTTGAAGGCCCATCCCGAGGAGCGCGCTCGAGCAGCGATGGACGCGTTCGGCTAGCGCGGAATAGGTGTAGCTGCCGGCATCGTCGAACAGCGCGATGTTGTTCGCGCGTCCGGCGGAGAGATTGCGGTCGAGTAGATCCGCCGCGGCGTTGTAAAACCGGCCGCGGGCGTTTGCGCCGGGGGGAGTTTCGCCTGGATTTGGCGGTGTACGTTGCACGTTGTTGCATCCCATCAGACGGACTGCCGATGGTCTCCGTCCTCTCTTCTACACCCGCAGCAGCTGGATGCAAACGGGAATTCGGGCTGGGCAGATTGCCGCTGAATACTCCGCGCTGTCATTCCGAACCCCGGTCGCGGTTTGACCGGGGTGAGGAATCTGCTTTTTTCTTCCCCTCGGTGCGCAAAGCAGATCCCTCACTTCGTTCGGGATGACACGGACCGCATGTCTGAGCATCTTGCGAAGGCTGTTGAGCGGCTGGGCGCGAAGGGCTGCTCCTCTGCGCATGCGTCTTAGCCCGGAATTTTGGGGACGACCAGGTGGAAGAGTCTTCAGCGGGGCCGCGCCAGCCTGGTGAATCGTAGCTGATTCCGAGGGGCCGAGGTAGACACCGGCGCCTTTTCCGACGCGATGTTCCTGGGCGTTGAGGACGATGGTGGCCTCGCCTTCCATCAGGTAGATGAGCTGATGGGTATTGGGATCGCAGCGCGCGTCGAGGCGGTCGCCGGGGCGGAGCCAGTGCAGGGTGGCGACAACGTTCTTGGCGCCGCAGAGCTGGTTGTTCAGGATTTCGGCGAACTCGCCGGAGCCGGGGAGCGTCGTCCGCGGAATCTTGTTGGTTTCGATATGCGTGATGGCCATGGCGGAGATCCTTTTGGGCCGGAGAGTTCTTCCGGCGCGCTCAGCTCTGCTTCCAGACGCCGCCATCGATGCGTTCCCACAGCAGATCGTCGGGCGTGCCGTCGAGGATGGTGGTCTGGAAGCGGTTGGGGGCCTGGAACTCGAAGTAGAACAGCGGCTCGGTGGCCCGCAGACGATGCTTGTCTTCGGCGGGGATGAAGATCATCGAGCCGGGCCCGACCGGCTGGACGCCGTCCTCGGTTTCCACGGTGCCCGTGCCCTCGAAGATGAAGTAGAAGTGCTCGCAATTGGCGTGGAGATGATAGGGAGAGGCCGCGCCCTTGGTGTAGCGCATGATGCCGCAGAGCATGTCGTCGATGTGGGTGAGTTCCTTGTTGACGAAGAAGGTGCGCTCCCGGCCGGGAACGACGGACACCAGCTTTGGTAATTGATCCTCATGAAAAATGTAAGCCACGGAACGCCCTCCCCAGCGAAGCCAACATCGAATCATTTGTCGCGCAGCGAGTCAAGGCCGGAGAGGCAAGAATCCGTTTTGATGGCATCAGGTGAAAAGAGGGAAACATTGTGCGTTAAAGAACATCTCGATCGAAAATGGTGGGCCTGGGTGGACTTGAACCACCGACCTCGCCCTTATCAGGGGCGCGCTCTAGCCACCTGAGCTACAGGCCCAACTTGCTGGCAGGTAAAACGTTACTTCGATCCAGACGCCGAACAGCCGCTATTTTAGCATCAGCGGAGGAATGAGCATAGCGCATCGTCATGCTGATGGTGCAGGGTTCCGCCAAAGGCCGGACAGGGACGAAGTCTACGCCTGCCCGCACGAGCCGCACGGCAAGGTATGCCGAAGGTCTCGATTGACAATTGGAAACTGCAGGTGTAGTTTGGCGGGCATGCATTGGCAATCGGTCCCCACCACCGGCTTTACTTGAAGGTAAGACCTACGTCGTCGGTCCGCCGCCGTAAACTCATTTCTTAACTCATCAGCGTTTCCCTCAGCCGATCAGCTATCTCGGCGAGGAAGGACTTATATGCAATCCATTCGAGCTACCTGTTTCTTCGTGGGCTTCGTGTTGAGTCTTGTCCTATTGGCGCCTCAGCGCGCATTTGCGCAGGGTTGAATCCTGACCCGAAACATCGCGCCCGTGATTGGCGCGCAAGTGGGACCCTATTTGCAGAAGGGCGAGTGGCAGGCGAACGCATCGATACGCCAATTCGAGACGGACCAGGAGTACCAGGGCACCAGCCTGCGGCAGGACCTCATCTCGAATGGTACCCAGGTAAAGGAAGGAATGTGGTTCCTGGACCTGCAGGCGACCTATGCCGTCAGTTCGCAACTCAACTTGACGCTGGATGCCCCGGTGATACTCCGGGCTCACTGGAGCACGGTGATTGCCGGCACGCGTTATGACCAAACCTCGCGCGGTCTGTTCGACATGATGCTGGACGCGCGTTATTGGCTGTTTAAGTGTGCGAATCACACCGATCAAAACATTTCGCTTGGCCTGGGAGTAAGAATGCCCACGGGCAACGCCAACGCAAAGGCTCCATTTCCCAACTCTCTGGGCGGAGACCTAGCCGCGCGGCCCGTGTTCACCGGCATACAAACAGGCAGCGGGGCTTGGGGGCTGGCCTTATCCTTGGAGGGCTTCAAGCAATTCAGGTACTTCACGGTGTTTGGGACCGGGAATTATCTTTTTAGCCTTCGTGGTCAGAACGACACTCTTTCCCTCGGGGCCGCGATAAATCCGCTGGGACCCACAGCCGTGGCGGCGAACGTCCGGTACAATTCCACGCCTGACTCTTACTTGGTCCATACCGGCGTCGCCGTTCCCATTCACCGAGCCAAAGGTCTCTCCGTGCTTTTTGCTGGACGGGTCGAAGGCGTGCCCGTGCACAACGTGTTTGGTCCTACCACGGGCTTCCGCCAGCCCGGGTACTACGTGACGGTAGAGCCGGGCATCAACTTTGACACGCACCTGGCGACGTACAGCTTCAGCGTGCCGTTACGCGCGTATCAGAACGTGGAGCCGTCGCTCGGAATCAAGCGCAATTCGGACTTTGCACACCACATGATTGTTTTCGGGGTGAGTTTTAACCTTGGCGGAAATAGAAAGTCAGATCCGGAGGCGGCCGAGCCCCAGGCAAGCAAGTAAGCGCGATGGCAAGGCGCTTCGGCAGGGTGCCACAGCAGGGTGAGGTGAGCCCCGCCAAGACTCGCTGGGCCGGGCTAGTCCCCATCTTCCGAAGAAGGACTTTGATTCTTCGAGAGGCGCCGTGCCGATGCGGTTGTCACGCCGATTGACCGGGAGAGGAGGTTTTATGCAGAAGTCATTTCGAAGGGGAATCCGAGCTGCGATCTGGTGTCTGTGCTGCTTGCTTGTGGCATCAGTCCTTTTGACCCAGGCAAGAGCCTCGGGGGCAGACAAATTCAAGCCCTTCAAGTTGAAGACGCTGGATGGCACTTCCAAGACGCTCCAGGACTTCGCGAACAAGGCCACATTGATTAGTTTCTTTTATCCCCGCTGCCCTTATTGCAATGCCGCACTTCCGGAAGTGCAGAAGATCTACGATAAGTACAAAGACAAGGGGCTTTCCGTGGTGTGGATCAACGTCCTGCCCAATGAAAACAAGCTGATCGCCAAGTGGCAGGCGGAAAAGCACTTCACAGTCCCGGTGCTGATTGGGGCATCGCAGGAGTCTTTGCAGAGGGATTACCGCTTGACGACGACGCCGACCGACTATCTGCTGGGCGAAAAAGGCGAAGTGCTTCTCTACCAGAGCGGGTACAAATCGGGCGATGAGAAGATCCTCGAGTCAAAAGTCGCCGAGGCCCTGAAGATCGCTCCTTAGCCCAGCGCTTGGAGGGGCGAGTCCATGGATGAAGTGCCGGATGTTCGTGAAGATGTCGAGACCGCAGCCCTTCTTCAAGATTTGCTGCGGATGCAGGGGAGCCGGTGCCAGGAGTGCGGGGGTTGGCTTTGCGGCCATGAGACGCTGATGAGTCTTGTGGCGGGATACCGGGACAGTCCGAGATGTTTATCTTGCCTATCTCGAGTGATGGGGCGAAGCCGGGAGGAAGTGCGCGATCACCTCTTGGGCCATATCATGAGCCGCCCATGCCGCCAGGCGGGCTGGTTGTGGGCCAACCGGGAAGAAGGAACTGAACCCACCGCGCTGCCGATGTGTCTGTGGCCGCCCGGGGGTGTCGCCCGGAAAGAAATGCAAGCGGCGCAAGCCATGGCCGGATCGGGTGATTCCGCTCGGCCTCATCCGGTCCCGGACGCCGAGTGGGATGCCGGAAACATGGGATGTGGCGAGCTGGTGATGGGGCTTCGCATGCGCCTCCTGGCCATGAGGCCCCGGGAAATTCTCAAACTGACGGCAACCGACCCCGGTGCCCCGCAGGACCTTCCGGCGTGGTGCCGTTTGACGGGACATACGCTGGTTTTTTCGAAGCATCCGGAGTACTGGATTCAACGAAAGGAGAACTAAGACAATGGCTGGAAAGTTTTGCGTGAGTCTTTCGTCCGCCAAGGACAATTCCGACAAGGCAACCGTCGCGTTTGTGATTGCGAATGCTGCGGTGGCGTCCGACAAGGAGACGCTGGTCTTCCTCAGCATCGAAGGGGTGCGGCTCTCCCAGAAGGGATACGCCGACGACATTCACGAAGAAGGGTTCGCGCCTCTCAAGGACCTGATGGCGAACTTTGCCGGAGCCGGTGGCAAAATCTACGTCTGCTCGCCCTGCTTCAACAAGCGGAAGCTGGATCCCAACACCCTGGTGAGCGGCGCCGCCATTGTGGGAGGAGCCAAGCTCGTCGAGTTCTTGAGCGACGGAGCACCTTGCGTTAGCTACTAGGGGGAACACGATGGAACCGGTGGCGCGCCATCCGCTGGAGCCCGATGTGTCGTTCGACGGAGGGAACACGGATTGCGGGAGCGGGCTCCTGCTCTTGATCCGAAAGCATATCGATCCGCTGCCACCCGGCGGCATCTTGGAGGTCCGCTCGACGGAACTTTCCGTGGAAGAGGACCTCCCTGCCTGGTGCCGTCTTACCAGCAATGAGTTCATCTCCTGGACTCGCCGGGGAGACCAGCGAAGTTTTCTGATTTGCAAGGGAGCGCTCGCGAGCCGGTCGAAGGCGGCTCCCGCGCCACCGAAGCGGTTCACGTTCCAAGCGCCGGTCCTGGTCCAAATTCCCTCCACGCTTCCGAAGCCCGCACCAGCCCCGGAAGTTCCGCCGCTTTCCGTCATGGGAGTGGGAAGCTGGCCCCGGCCACGGTGGATGTTGCAAGCGATGCACGACCACCTGGAAGGCCGGCTATCGGATGCCGACTTTCAAGCCACCGCCGATGACGCCGTGCGACTCGCGGTCGAGGCCCAGTTGCGCTCGGGCGTGGACGTGGTCACGGACGGAGAGCAGCGCCGCGATAACTACTCCAGCTTTGTCGGCGGGCTTCTGGATAATTGCCTTCTGGTTCCACTGACCGACCTCCTTCCCTTGGTCGATGATCCGGCTCACTTCGAAGAAGAGATGAAGAGCTTGGATGTGCCCGCCGACAAGGTGCGCCATCCAGCGGTCTTTGGACCTATCGGGAGAAGGAAACCGCTGGCCGTCCATGAACTCGAGTTCCTGAAGACCCTCACCGACAAGCCCGCGAAGGTGGCGCTCCCGGGGCCGTACTTACTCAGCCGGACGATGTGGATGGAGTGCCTATCTCCCCATGCCTACGAATCGCGCGAGCATCTGGCGGAGGACATCGTCCGGGTGCTGCGGGAAGAGCTGCATTTTCTGCTTGCGGCTGGCGCGGCCTTGGTGCAGTTCGACGAGCCGGTGTTGAGCGAGGTGGTTTTCACCGGAGCCAAGAGCTCTCGAAGTTTCATGTGTGGCGCGTTGAGCGAGAAGAAAGACCCCGAATCCGAGCTGGTCTTCGCTCGCAATCTGATCAATCGAGTGGTGGAAGGGGTGCCTCGAGCGCGGACGGCGATGCACATGTGCAGGGGAAACTGGACCCCGGACGAATCGGCGGCATTGCGCGGCAGCTATGAGCCTCTGTTGCCGTTGCTGAAGGAACTCCAGGTCGGCACGCTATTTTTGGAGCTTTGCACGCCTCGCGCGGGAGAGATGGCGGTGCTCCAGGACCTGCCTCGCGAGTTTCGAATCGGCGTGGGTGTCGTAAATCAGAAAACTTCCGCGGTCGAATCCGTGGAAGAGATCGTAGCCAGGGGCCGCGAAGCGATTCGCATTTTCGGAGCCGACCGCGTCTTGCTCACTCCCGACTGCGGATTCGCAACCTTCGCGGACACTCCCGTAAGCTCGGCGACAATCGCGGAGCAAAAACTGCATTCCATCGCGCGGGCTTCCGAGATTTTGCGAAGAGGATAAGTTCCAAGGCTACCGCACCGGCCCAAAGGCTAAATTATTCCCCATGGAAACCGGGCCTTCTCAACGAAACCCTGTTTGCACCCCCGCACAGAGACGAGCAGGCAGGCAACGGCGCGGTTCGGCGCAAACCAAGGGCAGGGCCTAGGCCGGACACACACGCCCGCGTTTAGTTTTGCGCGACGGCCGGGGTGCTGTTCAGAAACGCGAGCAGGTGGCTCAGATCGCCCTCGTTCAGCACGGGCCAGCCGATGCCCAGTTCCTGAGCCTTGTTGTACATGCGGGGCCCATGGGACCACAGGGCCAGCGCGAAGGTCACGGGAGTGAAGGGCCCGCTGCGCATCCGCAGGTTGGGGCCGATATCGCCGCCGCGACCATCGGCGCCGTGGCAGCGGCTGCACTTGCGTTCGGTGAACAGTGCCTCGCCGATCACCGGCGAGCCGCCCTGGTCGAAATAGCGGACGCTATACAGGAAGGCGATGAGATCGGCCATCTCCTGTCCGGCAAAAGTGGGGCGCTCGATCCCCTTGTCCTTCATGGCTGTCCACATCGCCGGGGAGTGATTCCACATGCGGGCCGCCATCTGAGTGAGATTGCGGGGCAAGGGGCGGCCGGCGCCGAGGTCGGGACCCACCGTGCCGCCCACGCCGCGGATGGCGTGGCAGTTGATGCAGCCTTTCTTTCGGAACAGGTTCCAGCCCCGGCGCGGGTTGGCGGGCAGGAGCTTGGCTTCTTGTTCGGTTCCGCCGCGTTCCTGGCGAACGTAGGCCAGCAGGTCGTTCATTTCTTCGCCCTCAAATTGAGGCCAGGCGATCTTGAGTTCGTTCATGTGCGATTGCATGGCGGGGGCGTGGTTCCACATGGTTTGCGTCCAGAAGATGGGCGTATCCACGGGGCCGGTGTCGCGCAGATTGGGGCCCACCGTGCCACCGGTGTCGCCGACGGAGTGGCAGCGGATGCATCACTTCTGCGTAAACAGGATTTCGCCATGCGTCGGCGTTACCCGATTCGTCGTCGTAGCAGGTCACGTAGAGGTAGGCAAACAGGTTGGCCATGTCCTCGCGCGTGAATTGAGGATAGGGGACCTTGTTGTGCTCGATCGTTTCCCACATGCGCGGGGCGTGATTCCACATCTGCGTGGCCAGGCTGGCCATGGTGGAGCCGGCGGCACCGCGCAAGCCGAGATCAGGAGCCAGCGTGGGTCCGGCGCCCAGAATCGCGTGGCAACTGCTGCATCTCTTCTCCTGGAAGACTTGTGCGCCGGCGCGGGGATCCCCTACCAGAAAGGTGTTCCACTGCTGCGTATCTCTTCGTCGATACCGTATGATGCCAACCAACAAGACCAGAACTGCGATGCCTGCCAGAATCCCGATAAGAAGCCGATGGCGGGAACTCATGAGCGCCCCCTATTCTATGATTGCATCCACTATCCGGAGCACGCGGATTCCCACTGCGTTCATTCCTAATACACGTCTTGCTGCTTTCGCCGAAAGAGGGAGGATTGAACACGTGGGGCGTTTTATAAGGCGGATAGCACATGTCAGCCGAACTTATAGCAACGGCGCGCCCAACAGTCAATCGTGCGCTGGGGCCAGGGCCCCCGGTTAGTACCCGGAGCCGGGGAAGGCCAAGATGCCGATGGACGAGCGGGCCGTGCGCGGCCGGGCCGGCCTAGCGCCGCTTGAGGAGCCGGCCAATCAACAGGCCCGCGCCAAAAGCAACCGCGCCGATGGCCACGACGGTTTGTACCGGGTGGCGCCGAATACGGCGGGCGGCACCGTCGAGCGCGTCTTCGGCGGCCTGGCGGCCCTGACGCGCCGCGCTCTTGGCCATTTCGATGCCGTCTTCGACCGTATCCACCACCGCGGCCGCGCCCCGAGATGCCTTATCGGCAGATTGGGCGATATAGTCGCCCGTCTTTTCCAGGATGTCTTGTCGCATTTTACTATGACCTCCCCTCCCTCACACGCGTGTCGAAATCCGCGTTAATCCCTGGTGTTACGCTTGGGCGAACAGCATAGCGCCCCAGTGGAGTGGGCCACAGTGAGGGGCGTCACAGGCGCGGGTGCGCGGCATCACACGATTTGGCTGCGCGCCGCAGTGGGACGAACACCGGAGGAGGTGAATTCCGGCGGGGAGTTGCTTACAATCGGCCAGAGCAGATCGGTCGGGGGATGCGGAAGAGCCACCCCCAAAAGGAAGAGTGATTCTCCATGAGCCCGAAGAGAAGCCCGGAAGATGATGCGAGCAGGCAGACGCGGCGGAGTTTCCTGGCGTCGGGGCTGAAGATGGGAGCGGGGTCGCTCGCACTGCCGGCGTTGGCACATGGGGCCGGCGGTGAACCGCTGGCGCCGGACGTGAAGCCGTTCGAGCTGGACGAAGTAAGCGTTGCGGATTTGCAGGCCGGGATGAAGTCGGGGAATTTCACGGCGCGCGCTCTGGCGGAAAAATATCTGGAGCGGATCGCGGAGATCGACCGGAGCGGCCCGGCGCTCAACTCGGTCATCGAACTCAATCCCGACGCGCTGGCGATCGCCGACGCGCTCGACGCCGAGCGCAAGGCGCAGGGACCGCGGGGGCCGCTGCACGGGATTCCGGTGCTGATCAAGGACAACATCGGCACGGCCGACCGCATGATGACCACGGCCGGGTCGCTGGCGCTGCTCGGGTTTACGCCCGCGAAGGATTCCGGCGTGGCGCGGCGGCTGCGCCAGGCGGGAGCGGTGATTCTGGGGAAGACCAATCTGAGCGAGTGGGCCAATTTGCGGTCGTCGCATTCCTCGAGCGGCTGGAGCGGGCGCGGCGGGCAGACGCACAATCCATATGCGCTGGACCGCAATCCGTGCGGGTCGAGCTCGGGCTCGGGCGCGGCGGCCGCGGCAAACTTGTGCGCGGTGGCCGTCGGGACGGAGACGGACGGGTCGATCGTCTGCCCGTCTTCGGCCAACGGGATTGTGGGAATCAAGCCGACCGTCGGGCTGGTGAGCCGCGCGGGCATCATCCCCATCGCGCACAGCCAGGATACGGCCGGCCCGATGTGCCGCAGCGTGGCCGACGCGGCGCATTCTGCTGGGGGCGCTGGCCGGCGCGGATTCCGACGATCGGGCCACGGAGGCTTCTCGCGGGAAGGCTCCGGCGGATTACACGGCGTTTCTGGATCGCGCCGGGTTGCGCGGGGCGCGGATCGGCGTGGTGCGGAAGACGTTCGATTTCGGCGAGGGCGTCGACCGGATGCTGGACGCGGCGCTCGAGGCCATGAAGAGCGAAGGCGCGGTGGTCATCGATCCGGTGGAAATCGCGTCGCTCGGGAAATTCGACGACTCCGAATTGGAAGTGCTGCTGTATGAATTCAAGGCGGACCTGAACGCGTATCTGGCCGCGCAGGCGCCGAAGGCGCCGGTGCATTCGCTCGAGGAGATCATCGCATTCAACGAGCGGAATCGCGACAAGGAGATGCCGTACTTCGGGCAGGACCTGTTCGTCAAGGCGGAGGCGAAGGGCCCGCTCACCGAAAAGGATTACCGGGACGCGCTGGAAAAGAATCACCGGCTCGCGCGCGCGGAAGGAATTGACGCGGTGATGGACCAGCACCGGCTCGATGCGTTGGTCGCGCCGACCGCCGGTCCCGTCTGGCTGACCGATTGGATCACCGGGGATCACGATACGGGCGGCAGTTCGTCGCTGGCTGCCGTGGCGGGCTACCCCAATATTCACGTGCCGGCGGGATTCGTGTTCGGCCTGCCGGTGGGGCTCTCATTTTTCGGGCGCGCGTGGAGCGAGCCGAAGCTGATCGGGATTGCGTACGCCTTCGAGCAGGCCACGCGCGCGCGCAAGCCGCCGCGCTTTCTTTCCACAGCGGACGTGCGCCCGGGCGGGTGAAACGGCGATCCGGCGGCCGCCGGAACGCGTCAGGCCACAACCACTCTGTCGCGTCCTTCAGCCTTGGCGCGGTAGAGAGCCCGATCGGCCGCGCGCACCAACTCGTCCGCAGTCGCACCGTGGTCCGGGAAGGCCGAGACGCCTGCGGAGACGGTGATCTTTCCCAGGGCTTGCCCGGCGTGCTGCACAGTCAATTGTTTGAGTTCTTCGCGCAAGAGCTGCGCCCGCTGGCAGGCGACATCCATGGATGCCCCCGCGAGAATAAGAACAAACTCCTCTCCGCCAAAACGGCAGGCAACGTCCTGCCCGCGGGTCCGCTGACTCAGGAAGTCACCCATCTCGCGCAGAAGCGCGTCACCGGCCTGATGGCCAAACGTATCGTTGAACTGTTTGAAGTGATCGATGTCGAGCATGATCAGAGCGACGGGCTGGCCGTTGCGGTCTCCACGCAGCAACTCCCGTTCCAGCGACTCCTCCATGAAGCGGCGGTTAAAAAGTCCCGTAAGGGGATCCCGAACGGACTGATGGCGAAGCGTCTCGCGAAGTCTCAAGTTGGTAAGCACCAGGGCAATGCGTCGGGCCACGGCGCTGGCCTGGCGGGCAAGGGCTTCTGTTCCGTCGTCCGACCGCGCGGTGGAAGGATTCAGGAACCGGGTGGGCTGCTCGACGTAAAGCAGTCCGAGCATCTCCCCCTGCGCCGCCAGCGGGATGCAGAGGTAACTGCTCGCGGCAGACGAAGTGACGTGCGCGCAACGCAAGGGGGAGGCCGAATCGTTCACGACGTGAATCTTGCCGCGTCGCAGCGCCCAGCAACTCGCCGGGGCGAACGTCTCTTCAGTGCCAGGGGTGTCGCCCCACGTGGCCACTGTTTCCACCATGTTCCGCGAAGAACTCGTGACGCACACAGCTCCGGAAAGGGACGGCAGAATCGTGGGCAGCATGCTCGCGGCGATGGAGTAGGCTTCCTCGATGGTCTGGCAAGACTGGAGAATGTCGACCAGTTCCGTGAGCTTGTCGGCGTCCCGGACGTGCTGCTCGGATTCTCGAAGTGCGATGTCCAGCTTTTCGTACGCTTGCAAGAGCTTCTTTCCCTCCTCCATGCGCGCGGTGATGTCCTCGGCGATTCCCACGACCCGGCAAAACTTACCCTGCGAGTCGTGGACCGGGAAGCTGCGGCCGCTGATCCAGCGGACGGAGCCGTCCGGCCGCACGATCCGGAACTCCATGGCTGTCGGCACGCCCTCCGATTGCTTGGCAATGACACCCAGGGCCCGTTCGCGGTCTTCCGGATGGACAGCTTCCCCCCAGACGGCCGACCGATCGTACATTTCCTGGCAGGGCCGGCCCCAAATCTTTTCATAGGCGGGACTGAGGTAGATTACCCGGGAGAGATCCGGCGACGTAATGAAAAAGATTTCGTTGATGTTTTCCGCCAACTGCCGGAATTGTTCCTCGGTTCGACGCAGGGCTTCCTCGACCACTTTTTGGCGGCTGACATCCTGCATGACGCCGAAACTGCCGATCACCCGGCCTTGGTCGTCCTTGATCGGCCCCACGCTCAGGAGCAACGGGACGTCGGTTCGGTCCCGGCGGGCAAAAAGGCACTCGCCGATCCATCCCTCGTCCAGGAAGCACTTCTTGCCGATCTCCAGGAGAAGCGCGTGATCATTGGTCTCGGAAAACGCAAATATCATGTGTTTTCCGATGATTTCTTCCCGGGAATAGCCCAGGGTCCGAAGGAAAGCCTGATTGGCAAAAGTAATCAGGCCATCGGCGTCCGTCATGGCAATCAACTCGAAGCTGTTTTCCACCGCTTGAGGCAGCAGATGGACCGGCTCTTCGGCACGCACACACTTCGTGACCGCGTGGTGGCCGTTGCCGGGACGATGAGTTGGTGGCTTCTTCATTCCGGAAGTCTCGAGATAGACCCCCCTTCTTCTTATCGGCAACGACGCGGAAACCATCAGTGCGGCGCGAAGGAGTGCCATGGTGGTAATGCCCGGAGTGCCGACGAGGAAGCGGGCTTGATTTCCACCGGCTGCATTTCGCGGTACCATGGCCCGAGACAGCCATTCCCCGGGCCGGGGCATCTCTCCATTGGAGGGTACTGACATGGCCAACTTCCGGAAGTTGCTTACAGGTTTGCTGGCATTCGCTGGCATTCTTCTCTGCGTGCTGCCTGCCGCCGCACAGCAGAAGCCGGCTTCCGCGAACGTGCCGGTGACCACGGTGGTGGCGGTTCTTGGGCCGAGTTATACGGCGCCGCCCGCGGTCAGCAAGGAAGACATCATTGTGCACACCGGCAGCGTGCGCGAGGATGTGACTGGATGGGTTGCGGCGCAGGGCGACCGGGCCGCGTTGGACCTGGCCATCCTGATCGACGACGCCACCGATGCCAGCATCGGCAACCAGCTCGACGATCTGCGCAAGTTCATTCAAGCGCAATCGAAGACCACGCGCGTCGGCGTCTTCTACGCGAACGAAGGCCGGGCGCAGGAAGTGTCGGCGTTCAGCGCCGATCACAATGCGGTATCGAAGAAGCTGCGCCTGACGTTCGGCGACGCTTCCGTGTCTACCAGCCTGTACTTTTCGTTGATGGACCTGATATCGAAATGGCCGGCGAGCACGGCGCGCCGCGAGATTCTCGTGATCGGCGACGGCATCGACCGCTTCCGCGGCGATCCCTTCAGCCCCGACGTGCCCGCGACGATCGAGAAGGCCCAGAAGGCCGGCATCATCATCCACACGCTGTATGCGCGGGGCGCGGGCCGCGCCGGCCGCAACCTGTTTCGCAGCAACTACGGCCAATTCAACCTCGCGCAGATGACCGACGCGACCGGCGGCGAATCGTTCTTCCAGGGCACGGAGACTCCCATCTCCTTTGCGCCGTTCCTCGATCGACTCGGACATGGTGCTTCACAACCAGTATTTTCTGACCTTCACCACGGCGCGCAGCGAGAAGCGCAAGGGAGAATTGCGCGGCTTCCGGGTTACTACCGAGCAGCGCCACGCGGAAATCGCGGCCGCCCGGGAAATCTTCGTTCCCGGGCCGTAGGCGGGCTTTTCACGGTGCCCGGTGCAGGGTGTGTCAGAGGAAACCACAGATGAACACGGATGAACACAGATCAGCAGAAGCTACAGCTGCTGCGGTGCGGCCAAGCCGAACCCGCCGCTACAGAAGCGCTCTTCTCTGCGCACTCTGCGTCTCTGCGGTGAGGTCTTGAAGCGGCGACGCGGGAGGCCCAGCGCGCGAGGCCAGACGGCTGGACGAGCAACGGAAAAGGTGTTACACCTGACCGCGCAAAACCACGGAATGGCTTTGGGGGACGCATGAGAAAAGCATCCGCGCAGTTCTTCGATTGGAAAGTGGCGGCGTTTGTGTGCGTGCTGGTGCTGGGGGCCGCGACGGTGGGATTTTCGCAGGGGACGGGCGAGCCGGCGGCAGCGGCGCTGGTGAACAGCGGGCCGGGGCACGTAATCGGCGTGGCGTTTGAAGGCCGCATGGTGGGGGATCTGGACAAGTCCGTGGCGTTTTACAAGGCGCTGGGCTTTGTGCCCGCTGAGGGAGTCAATTCGTCGTGGCGCAGCGATGAGGTGATGAACCGCATCCACGGCACCAAGGGCGTGGAATCCCGCATGGCGAAGTTCACGCTCAACAGCAACATTTCGGGGAAGCCGTTCACGCTCTATCTGCGCGAATTTCGGGGCATCCCGCGCAAGAACGCGGCGAGCGGAAACGCCTGGGACCCGGGCATGAGCCACATTGACCTGACGGTGCCCGACGTTGATTTGATGTGGTCGCAGCTGAAGGCCGCCGGAATGCTCCGGCCGCGGACCTGGGACGGGAAGCTGGTTGCGGTTCCCGGAGAAACCAAGGGCAGCATGGCCTACATTCAGGATCCCGACGGGATGGACGTCGAGATCGTCAACCAGCGCGCCGCCGCTCCGGCGACGCCCACGCAGCCGGCACGGCCCGCCGATCCGCCCGGATTCAATCATATCGGGCTGGTGATCCTGGATGCGGAAAAGGCCCAGGCGTTTTACGGAGGCTTGCTGGGGGAGCGATGGCCCGCCAATCCGATGACGTGGGCCAGCGGCGACTTTCTGGACTCGGCGATCGGCGGCCACGGCAACATTCTGCGCATCGTCAACGGGACCTTCGCGGAGGCGGCCGACCCGGCCGCGCGCATGCGTTTCGAGATCGTCGAGTTTCAAAACCGCAAGAAGGCGGTGGCGCCGTACAGCATCACGGATATCGGCGTGAGCTATATGGGATTGGAAGTCAGCGATCTGGACCGGCTGTTCGCGCGGCTGAAGGGCGCGGGCGTGACCATCGTCTCCGACGGGATCGTGACCATGACCGGCGGCTACCGCGTGGCGATGGTCCGTGACCTGGATACCGGCGCCTTCGTCGAGCTGTTCGAAAGACCGAAGCAATAAGCGGCCCGGCAACGAACAGCCCCACCCTTCGCCAGAAACGCGAAGGATGGGGCACCCAAAAGATCAAAAGCGAGTGCCTGGCCCACCCGCCGTACCGTACTGGTGTCGTCCCCCCAAGGACCGCAGCCCGTAACGCACGTCCCATGCCGACGAACCTTACCGCGGAAACGGTGTTACGTAACCGCTAATACACTCGAAGCAAGAACGTTAACCCCTCAAATTGACACCCCCGGCGTACCGCTGCTAGCGTGCGGTTATTCGCGATTGGTGGTTCCGGTTAAGAATCAACTCGGGGTTGGGGTCGAATCGGAGACGCAGGATGTTGGTTGCATATATGAATTCGGCCAGGCGCGCTAGGCCTGCGTGGACGAAGCTAATGTTGCTCGCTTCTGGCGTGGCGCTGTTCACGGCTCCGGCGCTGCGCGCCCAGTCGCAGATGCAAGATTCTGCGACGGCGTCTCCGATCCCCGTTTTCACGATGGGTTCGGGCTTCATCACGACCTTTGAGGGCGGGACGCCGCATCTAGGTCCGCTCGTGGCTCCGCTCTTGCTGGTTCCCATTGGGCAGAACTGGCTGTTCGAAACGCGCGGCACGATCGAGGCCGATCTGTCTGAGCCGCCGGGAGGCGGCGGATTCAAGGGCAGCGCGGAGAAGAGCGTTGATTACGTCCAACTCGACTACATCGCCAACCGCTATCTGACCGTGAGCGCCGGCCGCTTCCTGGTCCCCTTCGGGATCTACAACGAGCGGCTCTATCCCATCTGGATTCGCGATCTGCAAACCGATCCGCTGATCCTGCCGATCGGCGCGAGCGAATATGGCGCGGGCACGGGCGCGATGCTGCGCGGGGGATTTAACGCCGCGCCGGGCCTCGAATTGAACTACGCCGGGTATTTCTCCGCGCACAGCGGTGTGAGCCATATGGAATCGGACCGCAGTGTTGGCTGGCGCGCCGGGATCTTCTTGCCCGGGCCGCGACTGGAATTCGGCGGATCGTTCCAACATCTCCTTCAAGAAAGCCGCACGAACGCCTTTGGATTTCATTTTGAATGGCAGCCGTCACCTGTTCCGCTCGACATTCGCGCGGAGTACGCGCGTTCGCACGACGGCAGCGGCTACTGGATCGAATCGGCGTACCGGCTGAGCAAGGCGCCCAGGTGGCGGAAAAGGCTCCGCAATGTCCAAGCAGTCGCCCGCGTGCAACAGTTCTTTGTCGGCTCGGGAGAGAGTGATGTCCTGCCCGGAGCGGACACCAACGCGTTCGAATTCGGGCTGAACTACTACTTCCGCGACGACATACGGTTCGTGAGCAGCTATGGCAGACAATTTTCAGCGCAAGGGAACGCGAATATCTGGACCCTCGGGCTGACCGCCCGGCTTGCTCTCCCGCTGGGACATGGAGGCAGCAAATGACAGCCCAACGCATGATTCGTTCCGGGATGCTCGGCTTGGCGGTAGGTATCTTCTTGTTCGCCGGGGCCGCAGGAGCCAATGAGGGTGACAAAAGCTCCACCGGAACCGATTCCAAGGTTGCGGCCAAGCAGCAGGACGAGGAAACGCAGCGGATCGAGGGCGAAAAGCGATTTCATGCCAACTGCTCGCGCTGCCACCAGTATCCGCACAAATTCCCGCCACGGATGATGGCCACGATCGTACGGCACATGCGGGTGCGGGCCACGATCACCGACGAAGACATGCGCCTGGTCCTGCGTTACATGACCCAATAGGAGCCTGGAAATGCGGAGTGCGGGGAATCGGCCAATCAGCAATGCCCATCGATGCGGCCGCCTGCTTGCCGCGGTCCTGTCGCTGATTGCCTTTCCACATTGCGCACGGCCTCAGTCACAGCTGGTGATCGATGTGCTAGCCGACCACGACAGCCGCTACAAGATTGCGGGGAAAGCAGATCCGGTGATCACGGTCCACGCGGGCGAGCCGGTCACTCTGCGCATCACGGCGATCAAGGCCAAGAACAGGAATCGAGATGGAAGCATCCACGGGTTCTCGCTGCTGCGCGCCAAAGACCGGTCGCGAGTTCCGGGGTGGGATCTGCTGCTCATGCCGGGCGCGCAAGAGTTTGCTCTGACGGCCCCCGCAGAGGTGGGGGAGTACGTCGTGGTTTGCACCGTGCTTTGCGGCCCGGACCACGAGGGAATGCATATGAAGTTTGTTGTAGTGCCGTGAGCCTGCTCGTGGGATTGAACAGGCTTGAAGCGCAGGGGCGAGGGCGCGATTCGTGAGAAATCGAGGGGGAGAAACGATGATCAGCAAGAGATCGCGGTGGGCAACCATGGTGTTTGTTTGCGTAGCGGGCCTCGCTTGCATCAGCGCCGGCGAACGCGAGCAGGTGTTCCAAGGAGAAATCGGGGATTCGCAATGCGCTTTCAACGTGCATTCGCTCAGCCGCTCGCACGCGGAAATGATGAAGCGGAGAGACGTGGGAACAACGTCGGCCGACTGTGCTCGCTACTGCGTGAAATACTTCGGCGGCGTGTTCGTGCTGCAGGTCAAGAACAAGGTCTACAAACTCGACGACCAGCAACTCGCCGAAAAGCACGCCGGCGAAAAGGCCAAGGTGACCGGCGTGCTCGATCCCAAAACGAATACGATCGCCGTCCATTCCATCGAGGCGATCAAGTAGCCTGCGATCAGGAGCCTACCCCCGGTGGCGCCGTACAGTAATACATCGGCGCCTTCGTCGAGCTGTTCGAAAGACCCAAGCAGTAAGCGGCCCGGCACGAGCGCCGCTATGCGTTCCCGCGCGGTGCAGCGACGAAAAGCAACGAAAAGCCCCACCCTTCGCAAAAAGCGCGAAGGATGGGCCACCCTAAAGATCAAAGGCGAATGCCGGGCCACCCGCCCGACCCTTCCGAGCACTCGAAGGGTCGGGCACCCTCAAAAGCTAAACCCGTCACTCGGCGTTGACGTGCAGGAGTGGAATCCTTCAACCGTGAGCGTTCGTCAACAGCAAACATCCAAAAGCGTTGGCCACCCGCTGCGAGAGCCGCTGCTTTCTGTTTCAGGTTTCAACTAAAGGCGGGACAAAACTCACATTAAGACGAGCGCGCCAGTCGGTAGTTGAATCATCAAGACGAGCAGAACAGCATAGGACACTTTATGAAACCGAGGAGCGTTCCCGTGAAAACCGCGCGCAAGATTGTCGCTTTTCTCTTCCTTATATCGTTCTGCTGTGCCAGCGTATCGGCCCAGCACACTTACATCCAACGGCTCACGCCGCAAGTCGGATGGGCGTTCCTGGGCGGCCGTTTTTTTTGGACCGCCGATGCGGGCAGCCGGTGGAAAGAAATTACGCCAGCCGCCACCTCTTCTGAGGTCATTGCTTCAGTTTGTTTTCTGGATACCTCCACCGGCTGGGTGTTGCTCGCTGGCGCTGACGGAGACCAAACGCGGTTTGGTCTCGCGTCCACAACGAACGCCGGGGAGACCTGGTCAATCAAACAGGTCAGACTTCCGAACTTGGACCCGGTCGGCTATCCCCTAGGTGGACAGGCACACATTGACTTCGTGGACTCTCTCCACGGCTGGATGAACTTGGGCTTGCAAAGCATGGTTCACAGCGGCATCCAGTTTGTGACTCAAGATGGTGGCAGCACCTGGAGCTGGACGCCGCAACCGCAGTCGGCGGGTCGTAGGTCAGCGGGTCCGATTCGTTTCATCAATCTCCATGATGGCTGGATACTCAGTCCGGACGGTCGTGAACTCTATGTTACCCGCGATGGCGCGAAGACTTGGCAGACTTTGTCATTGGAAGCTCCTCCGGAGCTACCTCGACCAATTGGAGCTACTTATGCACTGCCCACGTTTGACGACCCTAAACACGGTTTCTTGCTTGTGAGCTACTTCGGCCCCAACACTCCGACCTCAACCTTGGTGTTGTTTGGCAGTGGCGATGGCGGCCAAACCTGGAAGTTGGACCGGGTTTTGTCCGGCTTCTCCCCTAGCACCTCTATGCCGCCCTCAACAGTAAGCCAATCCAACTTGATAACCGCCGCAATATCCGATCACAGGCTTATGCTCACAACGGTCGCGCCTGGGAGCAAGACTTCCGCAACAAATGGTGCCGCCAGCAGCACGAGCGCGGATATCAGCAATTTCCCCTACGCCTCCGGTGTTGACGAACTCAGCTTTGTTGACAGCGGGCGGGGTTGGGTGCTGACGAGTGAGAGTGGCTGCGGCCCGAACACGGGATGCGGCCAGTTGCTGGCGACTAGTGACGGCGGGGGCACTTGGACCGAGATTACGCCGGGGCCTAAGAGACCCCACCTGCCCGTGGAGACAGGGCCCTCGGCAGTTCCACCTGTTCAAGGCAAACCGCTAGCCCAGGATATTGGTTTGGCGGGTGGGCCAGCCTTAACCTTTGAATTTTCGGGTGGCGCACTCTTTGCGGGCTTTGCAAAGGGTGCGTTGTTTTGTGATCTGCCCTCCAGTTGCGCACGATTCATAATGCGATATCCGGATTACTGATCATTCGCCTTTTCCTGTGCCACCCCAAGAGCGCGTCTCCGGCAGTTCACCCATCCTTCCGACACAATCTTCTTCAACTTGGCGCCGCTCCACCCTGAGTGCCCTTGAGAAGGGCCCCCGCGCGGATCGTCCGGCCCACTTGCTCCCGCGATCTTTACGGACGGTTCACAGTCGAGCCATTATCGAGAAATCTTCCGCTGATAACCATGAGCCCTCTTCAAAAAGGAGGAGACAGAACACATGGCTAAAAAGCTCACGAACATTTTGAAAGCCGGTGCCATTACCGGCGCCGCCCTGCTGGCTGCGGCTTCGGCGTCGCACGTCTCTGCGCGCCCGGCACCGAATGACGGCCGCAATGGGCTCGAGGACATTCGTCACGTTCTGTTGATCAGTGTCGACGGCATGCACGGCCTGGACTTCGCCAACTGCGCCAAAGGTGTCAGCGGCGTGAACGGCGGGGAGCCCTACTGCCCCAATCTCGCGGCGCTGGGCGAGGTGGGCGTCAACTACCTGCAGGCTTTGACCCCGCGGCCCTCAGATTCGTTTCCGGGGCTGGCGGCGCAACTTACCGGCGGGAGCCCGCGTTCGACGGGGCTCTTCTACGACGTGAATTACGACCGCGCGCTATCGCCACCGGCGCAGACCACGCCCTACGGCATCGTCGGCGGTGCGGCTCTCTGCCCGGCGTACCAGGGCACGCAGGTGGGAAATGACGAGGAAGTCGACATGGACTACACGAAGCTCAACGGCGGCGGCGGAATCAACCCGAACTACCTGCCGCGCGACCCCAACAACCATTGCGCACCGGTCTATCCGCACAGCTACCTCCGCGTGAACACGATCTTCGAGGTGGTGCGGGCCGCCGGCGGCTACACCGCGTGGTCCGACAAGCACCCAGCGTACGAGTGGGTGAACGGGCCGAGCGGGCACGGGCTCAACGACTTCTACGGCCCGGAGATCAACTCGATTCCCGTGGCCCTGCCCGGCGTGGCGGGATGCAATCCGCTGCCCGATCAAACCACGGTTTCCTCCTCCAACGCCTGGACCGACAGCTTCCAGAACATCCAGTGCTACGACGCGCTGAAGGTGCAGGCCATTCTTAACGAAATCGACGGCAAAAGGCACGACGGGAGCTCTTCGGCCCCCGCGCCCACCGTGTTCGGCATGAATTTTCAGGCGGTGAGCGTCGGGCAGAAGCTGCATGAGAAGTCGCTGGCGATCACGGGCGGCTACCAGGACGCGGCGGGCACCCCGTCGCCGGCCCTGCTGGGCGAGATCGCGTTCGTCGACGCGTCCATCGGCAAGATGGTGCAGGAGCTCAAGAGCAAAGGGCTGTACGACTCGACGTTGATCATTATCTCGGCGAAGCACGGTCAATCGCCGATCGATCCCAATCGTGTGCAGCGCATCCCGCACGACCTTCCTTCCGATCAGGCGCCCTCGGATGTCCTGGGCGGAATCGGCACGGGATTGGTGGGCGGCGGCCTGGTCGGCCAGGCCCTGGAGGACGATGTTTCGCTCATCTGGCTGACCGATCAGACGCAGACGGCGGCATCGGTGGCCAAGCTCGAGGCGGCGGAAGCCAGCATCGGCGCCGGCGAGATTTTCTCGGGGTCATCGCTGGACCTGATCTTCAACGATCCGAAGGTCGATTCGCGCACGCCGGACATCATCGTGGCGCCCAACGTCGGCGTGACCTATACCGGCGGGTCGAAGAAGATTGCGGAGCACGGCGGCTTTGCGGAAGACGATCGCCACGTGATGCTGCTGGTCTCGAATCCCAACCTGGATTCGCGGACCGTCACGAGCACCGTCCAAACCGCGCAGATCGCGCCGACGATTCTGAAGGCGCTCCACCTCGACCCCGACCAACTCCAGGCCGTGCAAAAAGAGCACACGCAGGTTCTGCCCGGCGTGCCCCTGCCCTAAACGATCCGCATAGCGCAGAGGTTCGTCCATCTTTGGCGGACAACCGGGAGACGCCGCGAGCTCCAGTCCGCGGCGTCTCTTTTCATTTGTGCCAGGTGCCGTGATGGGGGATAACGACGTGCGGAAACGAAAAGCCCCACCCTTCGCAAAAAGCGCGAAGGATGGGCCACCCAAAAGATCAAAGGCGAATGCCTGGCCTACCCGCCTGCATGGGAATGGCGACTAATCTTCGTCACACGAACTTCCCCTCCGCTATCTTGACTGCACCGCAGCGGAGCCGTGGAGCCTAAGCAATTGCACTGGAGTCCCAGTACGAACTTGTCCGGTTACCGCTTAATCAGGACTTATGCCAGGCCACAGGCCGTTCCATGATTCGAAATCTGTGACCTAACCTTTATTGCGGATGGGCGTCTATTGACCTGACGCACGTAGCGCCGTAACGCCTGCAGTACGTAAGTGAGCGCAGGAAGCATTCGACAATGCGATAGTTTTGATCGGTTCAGATGGCGCTGGTGGGTCTGCGAGGCACGAATTCATCAAGCCATTAAAGGGAGCACGATGACCAAAATGATTCTTGCTGGATTTGTTGGTTTTCTGGCCTTAACAACCACTTCCCTTGCATTCGCGGGGCCGCCACTTTGGGTGGTCAAAAACGGGAAGGCGGAGGTCTTCTTGTTTGGGCAGATGGGTGTGAAAGCCGACACGCGATGGCAATCCGCCAAGATATGGAAAGCTTTCGACAAGAGCACTGAACTTTGGACTGAGAATCCACAGGAACACAGAAATCTAGACCCCAATGTACTCAATGAACTAAGTAGGAACGCCCACCCACTTTCTGATCTGCTTAGCGCCAGCGACTTGGCCCGACTCCAAGAGGCACTAAAAAAGACTGCGGTTCCTCCTGGCGCTGTGAATTCCTTGAACGCATACGTGTTACTCGACGACGTGTTAGAGAAGCGGGCAGGTATAGATGCCGGCAATGTTCCCGAGAGACTCTTCGCAAAAAGAGCGGCGGAGTCCGGCAAACCAATCCACTCCGAGTTCGAAAGCCTGGAAGCTCAACTGCGATTCTCAGCCGCCTTGCCCGACGCCGTGCAGGCCGGCCTCATCAAAAGAGCTTTGGATGATCTAGACGCCGGCCCGCCGGCCATGAATGCAAGAATCGCTGCTTGGAACGCGGACAACTTAGCTCTTGAGACAGCGTACGTCGAGCACAACTGCAATCTCTTTCCGGAGATGTGCCGCGCCATAGGGACGGAGCGGAACGCAGAATGGGTCACCCGAATCAAGGAAATGCTCTCCAAGCCGGGAACCTATTTTGTTTGTGCCGGTATCGGCCACTTCGTCGGCTCCGACGGCATCGTGGCTCAGTTGGAAGCAGCGGGCATCCGGGTGAAACGACATCAGCTCCTTGACTCGAATGCGCGATAAGTCCTGATAAGTTTAGGGGGCCTTAATTTGGTTCGAGTTCGAAGGATCTCGATCGTTCGACATCGAATGATTTATTGGCGAGGGGCGGAAAAAGAAAAAGCCCCGGTCCGATGAATCGAACCGGGGCTTGCGTTTGTAGCAAACTCGATGACATCGAATGAGACAGGCCAGAACCCGTCGGTTACTCCCGGGACGATTGCTCGAACCGGGCAATGAGAAAACCGAGCCGGCCCCGTGAGAGGCCGTTGGAGAGTCGTACCTGTAACCGAAACAGGTCGTGCTCCCTTTTCTTTTAGAAAGGAGGTGATCCAGCCGCAGGTTCTCCTACGGCTACCTTGTTACGACTTCACCCCAATCATGAGTCATACCTTGAGCGCCTGCCTCCTTGCGGTTGGCACGGCGATTTCTAGTACAGCCCACTTTCGTGATGTGACGGGCGGTGTGTACAAGGCCCGGGAACGTATTCACGGCGCCGTTCTGATGCGCCATTACTAGCGATTCCAGCTTCATACAGTCGAGTTGCAGACTGTAATCCGAACTGAGCGCGCTTTTTTGCGATTAGCTCCCCCTCGCGGGTTTGCAACGCTTTGTGGCGCGCATTGTAACACGTGTGTGGCCCTGGACATAAAGGCCATGCTGACTTGACCTCATCCCCACCTTCCTCTCCGTTATCCGGAGCAGTCCTCGTAGAGTTCCCCCTTGCGGGTGGCAACTACGAGTAAGGGTTGCGCTCGTTGCGGGACTTAACCCAACACCTCACGGCACGAGCTGACGACAGCCATGCAGCACCTCTACACAGGTCTCTTGCGAGAAGTCTCTGTTTCCAAAGATGGTCCTGTGCGGTTCAAGCCCAGGTAAGGTTCTTCGCGTTGCGTCGAATTGAACCACATGTTCCACCGCTTGTGCGGGCCCCCGTCAATTCCTTTGAGTTTCAGCCTTGCGACCGTACTCCCCAGGCGCAGGACTTAACGCGTTAGCTACGGGACTTGCCCCGTACAGGGCAAACCCCAAGTCCTGATGGTTTAGGGCTAGGACTACCAGGGTATCTAATCCTGTTTGCTCCCCTAGCTTTCGTCCCTCAGCGTCAGTTGTGATCCAGCGAGCCGCCTTCGCCTCGGATGTTCCTGCGGATATCTACGCATTTCACCGCTACACCCGCAATTCCACTCGCCTCTCTCACACTCTAGCGCGGCAGTTTCGGAAGCAGCCTCTGGGTTAAGCCCAGAGATTTCACTCCCGACTTGCCGCACCGCCTACGGACCCTTTACGCCCAGTAATTCCGAGCAACGCTGGCCCCCTACGTATTACCGCGGCTGCTGGCACGTAGTTAGCCGGGGCTTCTTATACCCGTACCGTCAAACCCTTGCGGGCATTCGTCCGGGTCGAAAGGGGTTTACACTCCGAGAAGCTTCATCCCCCACGCGGCGTTGCTGCATCAGACTTTCGTCCATTGTGCAAGATTCCCCACTGCTGCCTCCCGTAGGAGTCTGGACCGTGTCTCAGTTCCAGTGTGGCCGGCCAACCTCTCAGTCCGGCTACCGATCAAAGCCTTGGTGAGCCGTTACCTCGCCAACTAGCTAATCGGCCGC
The DNA here is from genome assembly GCA_963791705.1 of Terriglobia bacterium. GTDB lineage: Bacteria > Acidobacteriota > Terriglobia > Acidiferrales > UBA7541 > Palsa-295. The sequence goes on from CAWBTO010000004.1 coordinate 94,785, forward strand.
GGATCCCTCTTCTGGCGCCTTGCGGCTTTGAAGACAAGAGCATGTGCCCTCGTCGTGTTATGCGGTATTAGCCCCGCTTTCGCGGGGTTATTCCCCACCTGAAGGAAGGTTATCCACGTGTTACGCACCCGTTCGCCACGCGCCCACACCCTGTATTGCTACAGAATGCTGCGCGTTCGACTTGCATGTGTTAAGCACGCCGCCAGCGTTCGCTCTGAGCCAGGATCAAACTCTCGTTTGAAGCCTGATGTTTCGACCGTGGAGATTTGCATCCCCACGATCGGAACGAACTGTTTAAATCGCTCGGTTTCTACCCCGTCCCCGGACACCAGGGAGGGGATATTCTCAAATTCCTTCCATCCCCGAAAACGGGAACAGAAGGCAAACCAAACGGGTTCTGGCTTGTATCATTCGATTGTCAAAGAGCTGGTACTTCCTGGCCGGCAGGAAGAACTGCGGACGAACCCCAATCTTACGGATGCGGGGCTGCGAAGTCAAGCAGTGTTATCAAATAAAAATACGCTTGCGGACCGGTCGTCCACGCACGAGCGCGGCACCGTCGCAGATGCGGCACAGGGCTGGGGCAACGGGCTTGCCACGGCGGCCGTCTGGCACTAGGCTGGAATTCCAGCCACAAGCGGTCCGGAGGAAACGATGAAATCGACACGATGGATGTGCGCGTGGGCGACGGCGATGTTCCTGTTGGCCAGCAGCTACGCGCCGGCGCGGGCGCAAGGCCGCGGGCACGAGGACGATCGCGAGCAGGGGCAAGGCCACGACAAGGACAAACGCGGCGACGATCGCGACCGCGGCCGGGGTCACGACAAGGATCAGCGCGCGACAGCGACCGGCGCGACGACCATTTCTACGGAGACCACGACCGGGACGCCCTGCGCGATTGGTACCAGGGCCGCCGGAATCACCTGCCTCCGGGTCTGGCCAAGCGGGACCAGTTGCCGCCGGGACTGGAACGGCAACTGATTGTGCGCGGCACGCTGCCACCGGGGCTGCGAGGAAAAATCCGCAACTGCCCGCCAGACTTGGTGCGCCTGCTGCCGCCGCCTCCGCCGCATTGCCAGCACGTCATCATCGGGGGGCACGTCGTGCTGCTGAATCGCAGCAACTTCCTGATCATGGACGTGTTTCACTTCGAGCTGTAGCCGAGTGCGCGAGAACTGAGCGGTGAAGCGGTTGCCGCAAGATGCCCGGCCGGGGATGATCCGGCCGGGCACGGCGGAAGCCAGACCACGGCTTGCCGATATTGCTTCAGATGAAAAACCCCGAAGAACTTTCCTGCTTCGGATTGCCGGGCCGCCCGGGTGCGCGGGCGTTGCGATGCCGGATGAGTCCCGGTAGAATGCAGTCAGTTGGTGCCGCACCCTAATTGGGGTTGCGGGTTCCCGCGGATCGCAACCGATGGACTGGTTGGAATGGACGCGCCTCTCTCCTCACATTCGATTGTCATGGCCAGCCCCGAGCAGGTGTCGTGCCCGCTGGGGGACGAATCGGCCATCCTGAATCTGAAGAACTCGGTTTACTACGGGCTGAACTCCGTGGGGGCGCGCGTCTGGGAGCTGCTGCGGCAGCCGAAAAGCGTGGGCGAAATTCGGGACGCCCTGCTCGAGGAATTCGAGGTCGAGGCGGAGCGCTGCGAGCGCGACCTGCTTGATTTGCTCGAGAAGATGCGGAGCGAGGGCCTGGTCGAGGTGAAAGTTGATTCCTCCGCGTAATGGTTCTCTTCTTCCGCAGTCGTCCGCGCGTGATCTGATATGAGCCAGGTATCTCCCGGAGTAACGGGAAGCAAGGCCTGCGCGAATCCTTCGCGCCGGATCTTCCGCATCGAAAATCACGACGAGGCGCTGCCTCGGTGGAGAGAGTTGGCCGGAGCGGGGCGCATCCTGGTGCATGTGGACGCACACCACGACATGTGGTGGGTGCGGCCGCAACAGAGCGTCACGATAGCCAATTTCATCAGTCCCGCGCTGCGAGACGGAATTCTCCGCGAGATCCATTGGGTGGTGCCGGACCGTTCGTGGGAGTCGGCGGGAAATCGCCGCCAGATTTTTCGCCACTTGCGCCGCATCCAGCGGCAATTTCCCGGCTCTCCCGCGCCGGTGGAAGTCACGCGCGAGCAGATGTCCACGACGTTGATGGGGAAACCCCTGCGCATCTGTTCGGTCGAAGCCCTGCCAAAATTCGAAGAAAGCGTGCTGCTGGACCTGGATGTGGACTATCTGCTGCTGCCGCGGGTGACGTACGGGCCGGGCGATCCTCATCCGGCGCTACCCTGGCGCTGGCCGGAGGATCTGGTGGCGCGTCTGAGCTCCCGCGGCGTGCAATCCGATCTGGTGACCATCGCCTACTCGGTGGAAGGCGGGTACACGCCCTTGCGCTGGAAATATTTGGGGGACGAGCTGGAAGCGCGGCTGGAGGAGCAGGTCGCGGCGCCGGTCCTGCGGGGAATGGATTTGATGCGCGTGGGCGCGGAAGCTGCGGCGCGCGGCGAGTGCGCGGCGGCGGAGGAAGCGTATCGCGAGGCGTCGGCCCTGCTGCCGCATCTGGCCGCGCCACTCTGGCATCTGGCGTATTTGTATCTGGACAGCGGGCGCGGGGACGAAGGGCAAGAAATGTACCGCCGCGCGCTCGAACTGGATGCGAGCTATCGCACCGCCCACAACAGCACGGCGCTCTGGCATTACTGGGAGGAGCGGTGGGCCGACTGCGAACGGGAGTGCCGCCGCACCTTGGCGCTGGATCCCAACGACGCGCACGCGCATCTGGGACTCGGGTGGATCGCGTGCGAGAGTTCGAACTGGAGCGGGGCGGAATCGGAACTGCGGCGCGCTCTCGAAGCCGATCCGGACCTGCTCGACGCGCACCGTGCTTTGGGACGCGTATTGCGGAAGACGGGCCGGCCGCGGGAGGCGATTGAGGCCTACGAGAAGTCGTTGAAGCTTTCGCTCGCCGGGCGCGTCTCGCTCCGGAACAGCCCCGTCATTTCCGCCGAGCGCCCGCACTGGAGCGATTTGCGCCACTTTTTGGTTTATCGCAGGATGGGCCAGCTCTACCGCGCAATCGGCGAGCCGGAGCGCGCCGCGCAGTTTCTTCGCATGGCCGCCGCAGGGGGCGTGAACAGCGCCGGGCTGCGCGTGCAGCTTGCTGCCTTTGGCCTTGCCGGCAAGGAAAATGGGGAGCGGGGCTTGGCGAGCTAGGAAAGGCGTTGCAGGCAGGCGGTGGTGTGGGCGGGCCACATCGGCAACAAGATCGTTTCGCAAGATGGGGAAACCGTTCCGGCGGGGGTATGAATTCTGGCGGGTGAGATGAGCCGCGTTGGGTTCATCGAAAGATGGCGGCGCGATCGGCGGCTGGGTCCGGAAGATCGCGGACTGGTGTTTTGCGGAACGGCCCAAATGGCAGGCTATCGCAAGAACTACGCGCGGTTTGACGCGCGCATCGCCGCGGCACGGGGAGATTCGCATTGAGTGGATTTGTCGGCATCGTGAATCTGGACGGCGCGCCGGTGGACCGGGTTTTGCTCGAGCGCATGACGCGCTCGCTCGTGTTTCGCGGGCCGGATGCCTGCGAGGTGTGGGCGGAAGGGGCTGTCGGCTTCGGCCATACGATGCTGCGCACGACGCACGAAGCCGCGAACGAGCGCCAGCCGGCGACGCTCGATGGCCGGCTCTGGATCACGGCCGATGCGCGCATTGACGGGCGCGCCGGGCTGATCGAGAAGCTGCAAGCGAAAAGCGGAGCGGCCCGCGGCGTGTCGCTATCCACGCCGGATGCCGAGCTGATCCTGCACGCCTACGATGTGTGGGGCGACGGCTGCGTCGAACACCTGCTGGGGGATTTTTCGTTTGCCATCTGGGACGCATCCCGAAGGCGTTTGTTTTGCGCGCGGGACCAGATGGGCGTCAAGCCGTTCTTCTACGCGCATGTGGGTTCGTGCGTTGTGTTCAGCAACACGCTGGAGTGCGTCCGGCAGCATCCGCTGGTATCGGACCGGCTCAACGATCTGGCGATCGCCGATTTCTTGCTTTTCGACATGCATCAGGACCCTGAGATCGACGTCCTTTGCCGACATCCAGCGGCTGCCCGCCGCGCACCTGCTCACCTGTGACCGCGACACGTTTTCCGCGCGGCGGTATTGGACGCTCTCGGTCACCGAACCCGTGCACTTCCAGCACGAGCGCGAATATCTGGAGTGTTTCCAGGAACTGCTGGATCAAGCCGTGGCGGACCGTCTGCGTGTGAATCGCGCGGGCATTCTGCTGAGCGGTGGCCTGGATTCGCCGACGGTAGCGGCGGCGGCCAAGCGACTGTTGGAGCAGAAGGGGAATAGAGCAGGCGCTAGTCCGCGTATACAGTGACGATTGGCGGAGCTGATCCCCGACGACGAGGGTGATTATGCGAAGGCGGTAGCGGACGGCACTGGGCAATTCCGATTGAACTTCAGTCCTTGGATGATTGCCGGTTGTTTGACCGAGCCACCGATCCAGAGTTCCGCTCGCCCGAACCTGCGGATTGCGCCTGGCCCGGACGCTTTGAGGATCAATTGAGGCAAATCGCTTCCAAGAGTCGCATCGTGCTGAACGGCCAGGGAAGCGATCCGGGGTTTTCCAGCCGCATTACGGTCCATTTCCGCGAGCTTTTGCGCCACGGGAAGTACGTCCAGGCCGTGGGGGATGCGGCGCGGTACTCGGCGCCGAAGGAAGGTTTTCGAGGCTGTACCTCGGTGTACGCTGGCGCTTGCTGTTCAGTGCGCGGAACCCCTACTGCGTCGTACCCCGTCTGGCTGAACGAAGATCTGGAGAAGAAGCTGAGGCTGCGAGACCGTTGGAGGACTTATGAACTGTCGAGCAGGCGGTCGGTTATGCGTGTGGAGGCGGGCATTACGGCTGTACCGTCCGGAGGCCAGCCTTGCTGCTGTCGCACGTGAGCTGGCAGAGCCTGTTTGAGGGACTCGATTCAGGCGTCACGCGGATTCCCGTGGAGTTGCGCTACCCGTTTTTCGATCTGCGGTTAATCACGTTCTTGGTTGGTTTGCCCCTGCCGTGGTGCAGCGATAAGGAGTTGCTCCGCCGGGCGGAGGGCGAGGTGTCCTGCCGGAGGAGGTTCGTCTGCGGCGCAAGGCGCCCATGCGGGGCGATCCCGACGGTTGCCCTTCTGGGGAGGCCTGAGTCGGCGTGGGTGGATCGGTTCGAGGCGGTTGCTGAACTGGAGTCGCTACGTCGAGCGAAACCGGATTCCGGCGGTGTACCGGGACAGAAATGCCGGGACGGCGTGGGTCAATCTTAGGCCGCTGAGCCTGAACTTTTGGTTGAATGGGAGAAGTTTATCCAGTATAAATCACCAGGGGTGTAGAACCGTGGAAACCTTGAAAAAGGGGGCCCCCAAACCCTCGTCCAAAAAGACTTATGTGACGCCGTCGCTTCGGATTTATGGAGGCATTGCAGAAATCACTCGATCGGGCACGGCGGGCCTCGGTGATAATCCAGGCGGCGGCAAGAACGCGAATAGAAAGACCGGGGGCTAGCGGCCTTCGCGTTCGGGCTAAGGTAGTCATGTTTGTTGATGTTCGGATGATCGATGTGCCCTCTTGAAGCGATATCACCGCACCATCTCCCAGCGTCGGCACCCGTATAAAATCCTGCGAAACGCGGTAGCAACTGAAAGAGGACTTTGCCGGATGGAAGCCCCATGATGGTCCGAGAGGAAACTTTGCCGGTTTTCCATTGCGTCTACGGGCTCCGGCTGGCGGTCAATGTGGCCGTTCCCGGGCTTTCGATTGAATCGGACGCGGACGGAATCGTTGATGTCCGAATCCGGCTCAAGGAGGATGGTTTCCCGTCGCCGTCCAGCGATTCGGGGTGCGAAGCCTTCTACGTAAGCCCATTTAAGGACTCAAACGGCGAAGCGGATTTCCGGGCGGCGGTACGAACCGGCGGCACGCATTTCGAGTTTTCGTATTGTGATGGAACCCGTTTTGTCATCGCGCGGGACGGTGGTGAAGTAGTGGCGGACTGGCCCGACCGGTTGACGCTGGAAGATATCGCACCCTACGTGGTGGGTCCGATTCTAGGATTCATCCTGCGGCTGCGGGGGATCATTCCTCTGCACGCCAGCGCGGTAACGATCGGTGACCACGCGATTGCACTGATGGGCCCGGCGGGCGCTGGAAAATCCACGACGGCAGGGGCCTTTGCCCGGTGCGGTCACCGCGTCATTTCCGATGACGTTGTGGCTCTGAGGCCGGAGGGATCTGGTTTCGTTGTCCCGCCGGGGTATCCCCGGGTGAACCTGTGGGCCGAATCGGTGGACGCGCTTTTCGGATCCCATGGCACTTTGCCGCGGATCAGTCCGGATTGGGACAAACACTTCCTGCCACTCGATCGGGAAACGCAATTTGAGGCGAGGTCTTTGCCCCTTGGGGCTATTTACGTTTTCCAGAAGCGCGAAGCGGGGCTGGCCGCACCAGTCGTGGAAAGCGTGACGGGCGCCGAGGGTTTTGTTGCGCTGCTGAGCAACACCTATATGAATTACTGGCCCGACCCGGAGATGCGGCGTCGCGAGTTTGAAATCTTGGGGCGTGTCGCGGCGCAGGTGCCGGTCCGCCGGGTCAGGACCGCTGCCGATCCGGCGATGCTGTTCGACCTGCGCGAGACGATCGCGGCCGATACCGGGACGTTACTGCCGAGCCTCGCGACGTAGGATTCGCAGGTCTACGCGTCGCCGCGGCATCCGGCTGCTCCGCCATCCTCGGATCTCACCAGACGCCTCAGACGGGCTTTTCCCTTTCTTCCAAAGGCTAGTTCTGCGATATTCCTCTATTGCACTTTGGCGGACGTGAGGCTCGGGAGGATGGACCAGATGAGGAAGCTGGTGGTGCTGGTGGGCTTGCTGGCGGTGTGGATGGCGCCGGTGCGTGCGCAGGACACGCCGGACAAGCCGGAGCCGGCGGCGAAGGAGAAGAAGGCTTCGATTCCCAAATTCGAGCTGTCGGCGGGCTATGCCTACCGCTCCATCGGGGTGCAGCCGGGAACCAATCTGGCCATGAACGGGGGGTACGGTTCGGTGGATTACAATTACGATCGCTGGCTGGGCGCGGAAGCGGAAGTCGTGGGCGTGTACAAGAACCAGGGTGTCCTGGGAAAGACGGACATCTACACGTTTCTGGTGGGTCCGCGGGTGTATCCGCTGGGGCATCACAAGCTGACGCCGTTTGGCCACCTGTTGTTTGGAGCCGGGCGCTACAGCAAGGCGATTCCCACGTATGGAGGCTTTCCGGCGACGTACCGTAACGCCACGGCGTATGCGTGGGAGGGCGGCGGGGGTCTGGATCTGTATCTGCGCAAGCACTGGGGCGTGCGCCTCATTGAGGTGGACATGGGCCACACCGGCTTTTCCGTCGTCGGCATTCCGACGACCAGCCAGAGCGAGCGCCGCGTTTCCGTGGGAGTGGTGTACCGCTTCGGCGAACGCTAGCTATTTTCGGCGGGTAACCAGGAAATGATCGCGCCTGCGCGGGGCGCGCAGAGCGAAGGTGTTCCTCGAGCTGTCTTGCGGATCGCGCCGCTTCCTTCTGTCCGACCAATTCCAGATTACTGTTGCGTAAGGGGTAGGAGCCATAGCAGATTATGGCGGCATGGAAGTGTCCCTACAAGGCGCGCTGCGGCGCGCGGCTGTGCTGGCGGTGGCGTTGGTCACCGCCGCGGTCCTGATCCCGCAAGCGGGCACGCTGTGGCTCGCCCGCCATCGCATGGATTCCGAACGGGCGGACCTGGTGGAACGGGGCGCGGCGCTCGTGCCGGGCAATGCCGAAGCGTGGGACCGGCTGGGACGTCTGCGGCAGTGGGACCTGGGAAACGCCGAGCCCTCGCAGGCCATCGCCGCCTACGAAAGAGCGGTGCGCGCGAATCCTCGCTCGGCGCACTATTGGATGGACCTGGCGAGCGGCTACGAAGCCGCCGGTGACGATGTGCGCGCGCAAGACGCGTTTGGGCACGCGCTGGCGGTCTATCCGGCTTCCGGCGAGGTAGCCTTCTATTACGGAAATTTTCTTCTGCGCCGGCAGGAGTATCCCGCCGCCTACCAGGAACTTCATCGAGCGGTGCAGGCCGATCCGAGCTTGCTGCCGCTGGCCATTTCGCGGGCGTGGCGGGCGAGCGGGGACGTTCAGGCGCTGCTCGACCGGATGCTTCCGGCCGACGCCGACGCGTATTTGCAGGCGGTGGATTTTTTCGCGTCGATCGGCCAGACGGAACCCGCGCTGGCGGTGTGGCAGCGGTTGGTGAAGCTGGGCCAGCCGGTAGTGCTGTCGCGGACATTTCCGTTTATGGAGGAACTGATCGGCGCGGACCGGGCAGGCGACGCCCGGCGCGTTTGGCGGGAGGCGCTGGGCGCCGCGGGTTTGCCGAGCCAGGAACCAAGTAACGGTTCGCTGGTTTGGAACGGGGATTTCCAGAAGGACTTTGCCGAGGGCGGGCTGGACTGGCAGTGGAATATGCCCCTGGGCGTGTCAATTGACTTCGATATGGCGCCCGGGCCGAATCATTCGCGGGCGGTGCGGCTGGACTTCGGCGGAGGCACGAATCTGCAGTTGAGTGCGCCGTTCCAATACGTCCCGGTCGAGCCGGGCCGCAATTACCATTTCCGGGCCTACCTGCGCACGTCGGAAATCACCACCGAAAGCGGAGTGCATTTTGAGATCACCGATCCCAACCACGGCGGGGCCGTGAATGTGCTGACCGAAGACTTCACGGGAACGCGTCCCTGGACGGCCGTAGAGGCGGAGGTGACCACCGGGCCGGACACGCAGTTTTTGCTGATCCGGCTGGCGCGGATTCCCAGCCGGCTATTCGAGAATAAGCTGAGCGGGACGGCGTGGATGGCCGATGTGTCGCTGGTGCCTGCGAGTCCGGCCGGGGAGCGGGCGCCACAATGAGCTGGCTGCGCATGGGGTTATGTGGGTTGCTGGCGTTCAGCGTGCTGGCATTTGGCGCGGTGGATGTGTGGAGCACGTCGATTGTGGAAATGGGAGCCGCGGGGCTTTTCCTGTTGTGGGCGGTCGTGGCGCTGCGGGACTCCGGCGCCACGATTCGCTGGAGCCCTTTGAATTGGCCTCTGCTGGGTTTTATCGGGATCGGCCTGTTTCAGATGGTTTTTCACGGGACCGCGTATGCGTTCGCCACGAGGACGGAGGCGCTGAAGCTGGCGAGTTATTTTCTGGTGTTTTTTCTGGCGGCGCAGGCGTTTCGAACGCGGGAGGATTATTCGAAGCTGGTCTGGTTCATCATCACCCTCTGTTTTGGGGTTTCCCTGTTTGCGATCGTTCAGCACTTCACCTCGGAGAGCGAGATCTATTGGTTGAGCCAGTTCAAGAGCGTGGGCGAGCCCTTCGGCCCCTATGTGAACCGCAACCACTTCGCGGGGTTCGTGGAGCTGACGCTGCCCGCGGGGCTGGCGCTGATGGTGTTTCGCGGGGTGCGCCGGGAAGTCGTGCCGCTGATGTGCGTGCTGACGATCGTTCCGCTGAGCGCGATCGTGCTGGCGGGTTCCCGGGGCGGAATCATCGGCGTGGTGATGGAGATGGGAGTCCTGTTCCTGCTGGTCAGGAGCCGGCGGGCGTTGCGGGGAGGACGAGTGGCGGCGGCCGCAACGGTGGCGGTCGCGGCGCTGGCGGTGATCGCCTGGGTGGGGGCGGACCGGGCGATCGAGAGGTTTTCCACACTCAGTCCCCAGGAAGTTTCCATGGACCGGCGGATCTCGATGTTTCGCGGCGCGGCGCACATCTTCTTCGACCATCCGATCCAAGGCTCGGGGTTGGGGACGCTGGTGGCCGTCTATCCGCGGTATGAGACGGCGTATGACGGCAAGGTGGTGGATCATGCGCACAACGACTACATCGAGGCGCTGGCGGACACGGGAATTCTAGGCGGTGTGTGCGGGCTGGCGTTCCTGTGGCTGCTCTACCGGGAGTCGCGAAAGGCCTTCGTTGCCGAACAGGGGCGCTTTTCCCGCGGGCTGCATGCCGGAGCGATGGTGGCCGCGAGCGGATTGCTCCTTCACAGTTTCGTGGATTTCAACCTGCACATTCCGGCCAACGCGCTGCTGTTCCTGCTGCAGGCCGGCGTGGCCACTTCCCCGCCGCTGCCGCCGGGAGCGTCGCGGCGGCGGCGCTTGATGGTGGACGGCGGGATGCAAGAATAACAACGCGTTGGATGTCGAGAACCACCCAGTGTGCACAGGGTAGGGCTCCGATGGCCGGTCTTGGTGCGCGGCCCAAGCCCGATTAACTCCACGAGCCGCGCCCTGGGTATGAACGCGGCGGGCCATAGTGTGTACAGTCGGACACTCCCCAGTTGACAGCATTGCGCGCGCTAGTTCATAGTCTGAGCGGGGTCATCGCAAAGTTATGGGTGTTACAGTCCGCGGGGTCTCGGACTGGCATAGGGCGTGGTTTGTGTGTGTGTGTGTACTGCTGGCAGGCGGCCTGCAGACAGCCTACGGTCAAGCAAAGCTCGAAACCCCGCAACAGACGAATCAAAAGATTCAGGAACTCGCCAGCTTCAGCCAGGCTCGTCCCGCGGATATTCCCATCGGCGGCGGCGACGTGCTGCACGTCGACGTTTTCGACGTGCCGGAGCTTTCGCGCGACGTGCGCGTGAGCGATACAGGAGAGATCAGCTATCCACTGATTCCGGGGAAGATAGCGGTGGCCAATCTGACGGCCGGGGCGCTGGAGACCAAGCTAGAGCAATTGCTGGTGCAGAACGGGCTGGTTTCGCATCCGGAGGTCAGCGTCGTCGTCAAGGAAGAGAACAGCCAGCCGGTTTCGGTGGTGGGCGCGGTCAATCGCACCATGATTTACCAGGTGACCCGAGCCACGACGCTGCTGGAGGTCCTGTCGGCGGCCGGCGGAATCAGCAACGATGCGGGGAGCGTGGTGATCGTCACCAGGCCGGCGCCCGTGGGCGTAGCGCAAAGCGAAGCTGTGAGTGCGACCAGCAATCCCGGCGGAGATGAGCGAAAGATTACGATTCGCATCCAGGATCTGCTCGAATCCGGCGATTCGGCCTACAACATCGCGATCTATGGCGGCGATACGGTGACGGTGCCCCGGGCGGGCATCGTGTACGTCTTGGGATACGGCGTGGTGCAGCCGGGCGGGTATGTGCTGGAGAGCCACGGGGAACAGGTCACCGTGCTCAAGGCGATCGCACTTGGCGCATGGCTTGACCTCCTTTGCGAAGCCCAATAATGCGGTGATCCTGCGCACGAATGCCGCGACGGGCCAGAAGGATGAGATCCCCGTGCAGATTCAGAAGATCACCAAGCATCGGGCGGAGGATGTGCCCTTGCTGTCCAACGACATTCTGTACGTTCCGGACAGCGCGGGGAAGAAGGCGCTGGCCCACATGGGTACAGCGGTTCTGGGCATGGGAACCGGAGCAGCTATCTATCGCCTGCCGTAAGCAAGTGCAAGGCCGGCCGCATCTGGCCGGAACCCGGCAAGGAATGTGACTCGCATGGAAGACGCATCCCGATTGGCCTATCGCGAACGCAAGGGGGCGGAAGCGCTCGCGGTGATCCCGGCCCCTTCGATGCTTTCCTGGGAGCAGATGCCCCGGGAACCGCACCTGCTCGATTACCTCATCATTCTGCGGAAGCACCAGTGGCTGATGCTGACGTTTCTGGTCACCGTGGTCACCGTGGTGACGATCGCCTCGTTCAAGATGAAGCCGGTGTACGAAGCGGCGGCGCGCGTGGAAGTGGACAAAGAATCGCAGGCCATGCTGCCGTTCCAGCAGGGGAACGCTTACGACGACGAGTATGTGGACATGCAGGAGTACCTGGAGACGCAGACGAAGATTCTGCAAAGCGAGACGCTGGCGCTGCAGACCATCAAGTCGCTGGATTTGGGGCGCTATCCGGAATTCGGCGGAACGTCCAGCGCCCTGGTCTTCAAGCAGGGTGGCGCCGCTCCCAAGCGTCCGGCGATCCTGGGAGCTTTTCTGGGAAGCCTCGGCGTCAAGCTGGTTCCCAACAGCCGCCTGATCGAGGTGCGCTTCGAAGCCCAGGATCCGCAGCTGGCGGCACAGGTGGTGAACGCGCATGTGCAGAATTACATCGAGCTGAATTTCCGGAGCAAGTACGACGCCACGACGCAAGCATCGAACTGGCTTTCCGCCGAGCTGGAGGAACTTCGGATCAAGGTGCAGAAATCGGAAGACGCGCGTCTGGCCTACGAGCGGGCCAACCAGATCTGGCAGATCGACGAAAAGCAGGACATCACGACCCAGAAGCTCGCCGACCTGAGCAAATCCGTCACCGATGCGCAGACATCGCTGGCGGAAAAGGAAGCGCTGTACCGCATGGCCGCGTCCGGCAGATGTGGACGCCCTGCCCGCCGCGCAAACAAACGTGGTGATCCAGGATCTCCTCAAGCGCAAATCCGAGCTGGATCAGAACTACGCGGATGCCGTGAACCAGTACGGCCCGAACTATCCCAAGGTCCAGCGGCTGGTGGAGCAGCAGAAGGAGCTGGCGGAGGATCTGGCGCGGGCGCGGCAAACGATGGTGGAGAGCATCCGGCAGGACTACACGACCGCGCGCAACCGGGCGCAGATCCTGCAGGAAGCGCTCGACAAGCAGAAGGCGGAGGCCAACGATCTGGCCGAGAAGCTCGTGCAGTACCACATCCTCCAGCATGACGCCGAGGCGAACAAACAGCTGTACGACGGTCTGCTCCAGAAGCTGAAAGAGGCGAGCATCACGGCGGGGCTGCGCTCGAGCAATATCCGCGTGGTGGATCCGGCGCTGGTTCCCACGGTGGCGTCGCGGCCGCAGAAGGCGCGCAACATTCTGCTGGGTTTTCTGGTGGGTCTGGTGGGAGGGATCGGCCTGGCGATTTTCCGTGAATACCTGGACAACACGGTGAAGTCGCCGGACGAAGTGGAGGCCTTGACCGGCCTGCCGTCGCTGGCGGTTGTGCCGTCGCTGCCGGGCCTGGGCAACTCGAAAGGCCGGCTTTCGCGGCGTCAGAGGGATAAGGCGCTGCAGACGGCGACCGATCCGAGGGTGGAATTGCTGGCCTACGTCCAGCCGAAGTCGCAAATCTCCGAGGCGTTTCGCGCATTGCGAACGTCGCTGCTGCTCTCGCAGGCGGATCACCCGCCCCAGGTGATCCTGGTGACGAGCGCGATGCCGCGCGAAGGGAAGACGACGGCGGCGGTCAACCTGGCCGTGACGCTGGCCCAGTTGGGGGACAGCACGCTGTTGATGGACTCGGACCTGCGCAAACCGGGAGTTCGCCGCGCGCTGAATCTGCCGGCGGGCAAAGAGAAGGGGCTGAGCTCCTACCTGGCCGGTGTGTGCAGCCTGGAGGAAATCACGATTGCGCACCCGGCGATTCCGAATCTGTCGGTTTTGATGACCGGGCCGGTGCCACCGAGTCCGGCCGATTTGCTGTCTTCCTACCGGCTGCGCGACGCTATCGCGGAACTGCGGCATCGCTTCAAGTTCGTGGTGATCGATTCTCCGCCGATCATGGCGGCGACCGACGCCGTGATTCTCTCCGCGCTCACCGATGGAGTGCTGCTGGTGGTGCGGAGCGGCGAAACACCGAAGGAAGCGTTTACGCGGGCGCGGGACGTTCTGGTTTCGGTCAAGAGCCGCATTCTGGGCGTGGTGCTGAACGCGGTGGATTCCTCGGCGCCCGATTATTACTACTCGTACCGCTACTATCCGTATGCCTACGGCTATGGCTATGGCGAAGATGTGGACAAGAAATCGCGATTGCCCGCCGTCCCGGATGAGACGCACCAACCGTAGGGCGAGGAGGCCATCTTGCGTTATCTGATCACCGGCGGAGCAGGATTTATCGGATCGCACTTGGCGGAAGCGCTGCTGGCGCGGGGCGACGAGGTGTTCATCCTCGACGATCTCTCCACGGGCAGCGTCGAGAACATCCGCCACCTGAAGACGCACGAGCGCTTCCACTATTGTTTTGACACCATCATGAACAGACAGCTGCTGTCCGAATTGGTCGATGAATCGGACGTCGTGTTCCATCTGGCCGCGGCCGTGGGCGTGCGCCTGATCGTCGAAAGCCCGGTGCGCACGCTGGAAACGAACGTTGAAGGAACGCAGCTCGTCCTGGAGGCAGCCTCGAAGAAGAAGAAGCTGGTCTTCATGGCGTCGACCTCGGAGGTGTACGGCAAGAGCGACCGCGTGCCCTTTCACGAGGAGGCCGACCTGGTGCTGGGTCCGACCACCATTGGCCGCTGGAGCTATGCCGCTTCCAAAGCGCTGGACGAATTCCTGGCGCTTTCGTATTGGAAGGAGAAAAAGCTGCCGGTGATCGTGGTGCGGCTGTTCAATACCGTGGGGCCGCGGCAGACCGGGCGGTATGGCATGGTGCTTCCGAATTTCGTCCGGCAGGCGCTGGAGGGCGCGCCCATCACCGTTTTTGGGACCGGCAGTCAATCGCGCTGCTTCTGCGACGTGCGCGACACGGTGGCCGCCATCCTTCGGCTGATCGGAACCGAGGGGGCGGTGGGCGAGGTCGTGAACATCGGAACCGACCGGGAGATTTCCATCGAAGGGCTGGCGCATCTGGTGAAAAAGCGCACCCGGAGCCATTCGGCGGTCACGTACATTCCCTACGAGCAGGCCTACGAAGCGGGTTTTGAAGATATGCTGCGCCGCGTGCCGTCGCTCGGATAAGTTGGAACGGTTGACCGGGTTTCGACCCGCCACGCCGCTCGATGAAATTATCGACCGCGTGATTGCGCACTTCCAGAAGAGAAGGGATGCCGGGGCGGACTGGCCGCCGACGGCATCACAACGGCTGCCGCGCCCGAGTGACGCGGGGTATCGCACCGGCAGTCAAGCTGGCAACCGCAGGGCATCGAGCCGAATTTCCGTGTGGCGAATCCAGTATTTTCACGCGTAGACTCTCGAGAAGATGACAAGAGGTATCTCAACAGCTCAACGGCCGGGAGAATCGAAGTCGCCGTGGCCTACACGGACATCCGGGGCGCCCGCTGCGGAACAGGACCGCGAGAACTCAATAGTGGCCACCACTCTCTCCGTCATCGTTCCCGTTTATAACGAGCAATACCTGGTCGCGACGAGTCTCGCACGGCTCCGCGTGCTGGGCGACTCGCCGCTGTTGGATTTCATCAAGATCATCGTCGTGGATGACGGATCCTCGGACGGCACGGACAAAGCACTGGCAAGTTTCCGGGCGGCGCTGGAATCGGAAGAGCGAGCCCCAAAGATTTCGTGGATTTGGGTGCGGCATGAAAAGAACAGCGGCAAAGGAGCGGCCATCCGCACGGGACTTTCGCATGTGGATACCGAACTCGTGGTGATCCACGACGCCGATCTCGAATATCACCCGCGCGATCTCCTGAAAATGGTGGAAGTGTTCCTCGAGGAGGACGCCGATGCGGTGTTTGGCTCCCGGTTTATGTCCGGAGGGTACAAGCGCGCGTTGTTTTTCCGGCATGCGCTGGGCAACCGGCTGCTCACCTTCCTGTGCGACCTGGTCTGCGATCTGAACCTCACCGACATGGAGACCTGTTACAAGATGGTGCGGGCGCGACTGCTCAAGAGCATTCCGCTGGAAAGCTCGACGTTTGATGTCGAGCCGGAACTGGCGATTAAGCTGGCGAAGCGAGGGGCGCGGGTTTTTGAGGTGCCCATCAGCTACTCGGGCCGGACCTACCGCGAGGGAAAGAAGATCAATTGGAAGGACGGCGTTCGCGCGCTGTGGGCCATTTTTCGCTACGCGCTTTCGGACCGGATTTACACGGAGGATGAGAGCGGCGGCGAGATTCTCGAACGGCTGAACCGGGCCCCGCGCTTCAACCGATGGATGGCCGATGTGGTGCGGCCCCACATCGGCGACGACGTGCTGGAACTCGGCGCGGGAACCGGCAACCTGTCGGTTCAACTGATGCCCCGTCCGGCCTATTGGGCCACAGATATCAATCCACATTATCTGGACTATCTTGCCTCGCTCCGTTCCAAGCGGCCCTACATGCAAGTGGCGTTTACGGATGCGAGCGATGCGGAGAGCTCGGTTCGACGCGGCCTTACATGCAAGTGGCGCATACGGACGCGAGCGATGCGGAGAGCTTTCCGGCGGGGCAGCGTTTCGACACCGTCGTGTGCCTGAACGTGGTCGAGCATCTGGCGGATGATGTCGCCGCCCTGCGGAATATTTGGAATGCGCTGGCCGAAGGTGGCCGGGCGATCGTGCTGGTTCCCTGCGGGCCGTGGCTCTACGGCAGTCTGGACGAAGTGCTGGGTCATTACCGGCGATACACGCGGGAGCAGCTCGTCCAGGTGGCGCAGCAGGCGGGCTTTCGCGTAGAACAGGTGCTGAAATTCAACCGGCCCGGCGTGGTGGCGTGGTGGCTGAACGGGCGCATTTTGCGGCGCAAGACGTTCGGGCTGGGCCAGATTCGGATGCTCAACGTGTTGACGCCCGTGTTTCGGCGGGTGGACCGGTGGCTTCCGCTGCCGCCGCTTTCCATCATTGCCATCCTGCGCAAACAAGGGACGGGCGCCAGCGGCCAGGATGCGTCGTGAAGAGAACGCGGCGTTGGGAGCCATCCAATCTGAAACAGATTCCATGCGATCAGGCGTCCCCACGGCATCCGGATCATCCATGAATCTGACAGAACAAAGGGAACGCGGCGGGACAGCGGCAGCGGTGCCGGTGCTGGAGAGGGCGGATCTGGGTGGTCAAGTGGTCCGGAACACCGCGGCCAACCTTGTGGGACGCGGTCTGGCGCTCGTGTTTTCGGCAGGCGCGGCGATTGTGCTGGCGCGGTATCTGGGCAGCGAAAAGCTGGGGCAGTTCGGCGCGATCTACGCCTATCTGACGCTGTTTGCGTGGCTGGCTACGTTTGGATTCGAACCCGTCCTGGTGCGGGAGATTTCCCGCGAGCGAGAGAACGCGAGCAGTCTGCTGCATACGGCGATCGTCCTTTCGACCGCCCTTTCCGCGGGGACGCTGGTGGTTGCCATACTGCTGGCGCCGATGGCCGGTTTCGCCGGCCATCTCCGGACGCTGTTAATTCTGGCGGCGCTGGAATACATTCTGGGTCCGCTGCGGCTGCCCGCGCTGATGTTTCAGGTGGACATGCGCCAGTGGTACGGAGCCACGATCAACGTCGTGCGCCAGGGCCTGTGGTTCGTGCTGATTGTCGCGTTATGGCTGGCGGGCGCATCGCTCGGTTACGTGATTGCCGGCCGCGTGCTGGCCGCGGTGGTCGAATCGTCGCTGATGTGGGGGTATAGCCGGCGCTTTCTGTCGCAGACGGGGAGATTCCTGCGCGAGCGCGCGAGCACGCTTCTTTCACACTCCTTCCCGATTGCATTCACGTCGCTTCTAGCGATGATTTACCTGCGCATCGACCAGGTGATGCTGCACAAGATGGTTTCCGACTCCGCGCTGGGCCAATATGTCGCGGCCGTAAAAGTGAGCGAACTGTTTGAAATGCTGCCGACCGCCTTGATGTTCGCCCTGGCGCCGCTTCTATCCGTCACCGTGGCGGAGCAGGAGCGATTCCGAGGCTACATTGACAGGGTATTCCGCTACTTCCTGGTGATCGCTTCGGGTTTGTGCGTGGTCATGACGGTGGGAGCCCGATTGATCGTGCGCGTGCTGTACGGGAGCCAGTTTTCGCCGGCGGCGCCGTTGCTGGCCGTGCTGATCTGGGCGGAGATCGCCGTATTCTTTGCTTCCGTGGTTATCAACGTGTTGATTGCCAACAACCAACAGCGATTGCTCCCCATTCCCACTCTGGCCGGCGCGGCGATCAACGTCGGGCTGAACCTGTTCCTGATTCCCCGGTACGGGGCCGCCGGGGCTGCCTGGGCCACGGTGGTCAGCTATACTTTGGCGTGGATGGTGGCTCTCCTCTTCTTTAAGGAGACACGCTCGGTGACACGGCGCGGGCTGCGCTTTGCCATTCCCATCGCGGGGGTCGCGCTGCTGGCGGTAGGGTGCGCCACTCTGCTGCCCGTTGTCGTCGCGGGGCGTCTCGCGGTGAGCCTGGCCGTATTTGCGGGAGGCGTCTGGGTGACCAAGAGTCTCCAGAGGTCCGACCTGAGTTATGTCTCGGTGCTGGTGAGGGGATCCTTGGCGAAGGTTTCGCCGTGAGCTTTAGGGAGCGATCTCGCCACCACGAAACGAAGCGGGGCAACCAGCCGGGGATTGGTTTTGTGATGCAAGGAGAGCGCCATGAGCATGGCTGAATCAATGCGCCGGGAGTGGGACGCACGCGCGGGCAAAAACGCGTTCTATTACATCGCCTCCTGGCGAAACGATTGGGACATCGCCGGCTTTCTCCAGTCGGGGGAGGAAGATTTCCAGCAACTCGTCGCACCCGTGCTGGATCGTTTTGGGTTCTCGCCGCAAGGCAAAACAATGCTGGAACTGGGTTGCGGCGCCGGGCGCATGACCCATAGCTTCGCGGGCCACTTCGGGAACGTCCTGGCGTTCGACGTGTCGGAGCAAATGCTCGGTCGCGCGCGGGAGGTGCTCAAGGAGATTCCGAACATCTCCTTCTTTCTTGGCGATGGCGTGGACCTGGCGGCGGCTGCGGACGGGTCTGTCGATTTTGCGTTCAGTTACCTGGTGCTGCAGCATCTTCCCGCGGAAACGCTGGTCCTTTCCTACATCCGCGAAATACTGCGCGTGCTGCGTCCCGGCGGGCTGTGCTTGTTTCAGTTCAATAGCATGATGCGCCCGACGATGAACTGGAAGGGGCAGTGCGCCTGGGGCGTGATTGACGCGCTGTGGGATCTACGGCTTCGAAGGTTGAGCCGCGCCCTCGCCAGGCTTCTGGGGTTTGATCCGGAGATGGGTGGAAAGACCTGGCACGGAACCGCTGTGGAGAGTTCTCGCGTCGTCGAGACGGTCCGCGCGGCGGGCGGCACGGTGCTCGAGGTGCGCGGAGAGGATTCAGCGATGGCTTGGTGCTGCGCTCGAAAGACCAGCTTTGTTCAGGCTCCGCCTCAGCAGACTGAGGATACCGCATGAGCGCGCGGGAGAAGATCCTACACAGCCTGACGCGTTCGGACTTTGTCCGCAACACGTACGGCATCCTCCGAGAACTTCCGGTGGTGGGCACGGGAGTGCAGAAGCTGGTGCATGCCGCCATGCCGGTCGGGACCAGGTTGTGGATCCGCATCCCGGAGGGTCTCGGTAAGGGCCTATGGATGTATGTCGATCCGAGATTCGAGCTCTGGTACGCCAATGGCGACCACGAGCCGTGGATTCAGGAGATCCTGAAATCCGAGCTTCGGCTGGGCGATTGTTATTATGACGTCGGCGCGCATACGGGATTTTTCTCTCTGATCGCTTCCCGGTTTGTGGGGCCATCGGGAAGAATCGTCGCATTTGAGCCGGACCCGGAGAATGCCGCGTTGCTAAGGGCCAACATAGCGAAGAACGGAGTCGAGCACGCCGCCGTTCTGGAAGCGGCGGTCTGGTCTTCCCCTGGCCAGGTGACATTTGAGCGGGCCTCGGATGCCTCCAACCGTATGACAGGACGCATTGCATCCACAGGGGACTCCCGGCAGGCCCGCATCACCGTGCCTGCTGTTCGCTTGGACGATGTCGTTTTCGGCCAGAGGCGCCCCGCGCCTAATCTGATTAAGATGGACGTGGAAGGCGCGGAATGGGAGGCGTTGCAGGGCGCACGCCGCCTCCTCAGCGAGGTGAAGCCAAAATTGCTCTGTGAAGTACATGATCGTGGTCAAATGGACCAGATTCGCGCCTATCTCGAGCAGTTCGGATACATAGCTGAGGAGTGGACTCCCGTGCATCCTCACTACTCGGATTATCACCAGGCGTATCTGTGGGCGGTGGTTCCCCCACACGATGCCGCGGCGGAACAAGGAGCTCGCCTTTGAAATCGCGCAGCACTGCCTCGCTCTCGCGAATGCTTGCAAATGGGGCAGCTAGGATCATGTCGCCTGTGCAGTTCCGCGGAAAGGGAAGATTGGCGAACTGGATGGGCTGGCTTTTGTTGCGGTCACCTGCGGCACTGCGGTCGCTGCGCGAAGTGCCCGTCCTGGGCGACTGGATTCACCGCCTGAGCTACCAGCTGGTTCGCGCGGATGAAAAACTTTGGGCGCAGGTCGAAGCAGGTCCTGCGCGGGGGCTGTGGCTCGAACTCAACCCGCGTACGGGCCAGAGTTATCTCCGCGGCAAGGCGGAACCCGAGGTGCAGGCAATTCTCGCGGAGCAGTTGCGGCCCGGGATGGTCTTCTACGATCTCGGCGCGAATATCGGACTGTTCTCGCTGCTGGCAGCGCGGATCGTGGGCGCGAGCGGCCGGGTTTTCAGCTTTGAGCCTGATCCCAAAGTGTCCGCGCGCCTGCGCCGCAATGTAGCGCGAAACGGCTTTTCGAATCTCATGGTGGTCGAAGCAGGTGTCTGGTCCTCGAGCGGGGACGTGAACTTTGTGCCGGCGGGCGCATCGTCCCCTGACCATGGCACCGGCAGTTTCGTCGGAAGCGATGCTGCGGTTGCCGGAATGCCCGTTCGCTGCGTGGCGCTCGATGATTTCATCGCGGACGCGCCGCCGCCCGCCGCCATCAAGTGCGATGTCGAGGGCGCCGAAGTCGAGGTACTGCGTGGCGCCGCAAAGCTACTCGAAACGCACCGGCCCTGGATTCTGTGCGAGATTCACTCCGAGGCCAACGGCCGCGCGGCGCGCGAATTGCTGGGCCGCTTGGGATATGGGGTGGAGCCGGTAGACGAGAATCATATTCTTGCATTGCCGGCAGACCGTACGACAGGGAGCTAAGAGTTGCCTGGACCTGCCTCACCAATGCACCGAAGGCCGGAAGTGTGGGTTGCGCTTCTGGGCCGAAGGGATGAGCCTACGGACGGCGTGGAAGACTACTGCACGTTTCTCGGCCAGGCCCTTTCGCGGCACGGGGTGGAGTGGCGGCAAGTGCGCGTGGCCTGGGACGAGAAGGGATGGCGCGCGGCACTGCGGGGCCTGTGGCGCGACGCCGCCGACTGGCGCGGGCGCTGGGTCCTGCTGCAATTCACCGCCCTGTCGTGGTCGCGGCGCGGGTTTCCGTTCGGTGCGCTCGCCGTGCTGGGGGTTCTCCGGCGGCGCGGCGTTCGGTGCGGCGTGGTATTCCACGACCCGCCGAGTCAGCCGCCGCCGCCGCATTGGGTTGGCCGAATACGTCGCGCCAGCCAGAATTGGGTCATTCACCGGCTCTACCGGGGGGCGGAGAAGGCTATCTTCGCGACTCCGCTCGAAAACATCCCGTGGTTGCCGAAGGACGATGCGAAATCGGTCGTCATTCCCATTGGAGCGAACATTCCCGAGCGGGTGGATCGCCGCAGCGGCCCGGCAGCTGAAGGCCGAAAGAAGAATGTGATCGTGTTCGGAGTGACGGGCGCACCCACAATGGCGCGCGAGGTCGAGGAGATTTCCGCTGTTCTGCGGGACGCGTGTGCAACGCTAGGGGGGCTGCGGCTGGTTGTGGTCGGGCGCGGCGCGATGGAAGCGCGCGACGACCTTACTAGGTCTCTTGCGAACTGCGATGTGGAACTTACGGTCCGCGGGGTTTTACCCGCCGAGGAAATCGCCAGGGAATTCGAACGCGCGGACGCACTGCTGTTTGTCCGCGGTGCCATCACGCCGCGGCGAGGGAGCGCGATCGCAGGGATTGCCTGTGGAGTTCCGGTCGTCGGATACCGAGCCGAGGAGATCCGGGGCCCGCTGGGGGAGGCGGGTATCGAATGGTCACGGTGGGGAGATCGAGAGAGTTTGGCTCGGGGGCTGGTACGGGTTCTGAGCGACGGTAAGCGTTGGCGGGAGTTACACGAGCGCAATATCGATGCACAACGGAACTACTTTTCATGGACCCGGATTGCAGAGCGTTTCTGCAACGTTCTAAACGCATGAGCAGTATGCCCTTAAATCGGGCGGGACGGCGATGAGACTAGAAGACACCCTGGTACGGATGTGGCAGCGCGTGCCGTTGTCCTGGCGCGCCGGACTCGTGAATTCGAGAATCGCGCCCGCGGTGCGCCGATGGGCGAACCTTTCGTACGCGTCGGGGCCGGCGGTTTTCCCGTTGGCCGAGCCGCTAGAGGGTTATCGGATGCGTCTGGAGTGGCAGGCTTTCAAGGCCTTTGTTTTTGGGACGTTTGAGAAAGAGGTGGCGCGCACTCTGTTGGAGATCGTGCAGCCTGGCTGGGTTGTTTTCGACATCGGCGCCCACATCGGTTACTTCACGCTGCTGCTGGCAAAACTCGTAGGACCGCACGGGAGAGTGTTTGCGTTCGAACCACTGTCCGAGAACTTTCAAACACTGGAGGAGAACGTACGGATGAACGAGTGCCGGAACGTCGTTTTGGAGAATCAGGCGGTGGCAGCGATGTCTGGGATGATGAGCCTGAGGTCGAACGACAGCCACCGGCTTACATCGACGGCGTCGCTGGTGCACGGCCGGCCGATGGGCGAGGTGGGAGTGGTCCGCTTGGATGACTACACGCAGGGAATCCCGGAGCGAATTCGGCTGGTGATGATGGACGTGGAAGGGGGCGAAGCGGCTGTGATCGAGGGCATGCGAGACACCATAACGCGGCATCGTCCGACCCTCTTGATCGAGGTGCACGGCTTCGATCAATGGGGAGAAGAGCACCCGGCGCTCGAGGAACTGCGCCGCATCGGCTACCGCTTTCGGTTTCTGGATGCGCCCGGAGCCCAGGTGCATATTCTGGCGGAGCCTGCATTGGCCGCGGAGAACCCGTGTGAATGACCGGCCCCGCGTGCTGCTCGTCTGTTCCCACCCGGTGCAGCACTTTGTACCGGTTCTTCGCGTTCTAGCAAAGGATCCCCGGCTGGATATCCAGGTGGCCTATTGCAGTATGCAGGGTGCGGAAGCAAAATTGGATCCCGACTTTGGCGTCGAGGTGAAGTGGGACATTCCTCTGTTGGATGGTTACCCTTGGGTGCGCCTTCCCAATCACTCGCGGAAACCCCAAATCGGCTCGTTCTTCGGCCTGTTTAATCCAGGGGTCTGGCAGCTGATTTCTGGCGGGAAGTTCGACGCCGTCGCATTGATCCTGTGGTACACGTGCGCGACGTTTTGGATGGCCGTGGCGGCGGCCAAGTGGAAGGGCGCGAAGGTGTTCTTCGCCGTCGACGCGCAGACTCTTGTGCCGATGGATGGAAAAATCTGGAAGCTCTGGGTCAAACAATGGCTCTGGCCTCGCTTGTTCCGGATTCCGGACGCGGTGCTCGTCCCGTCGAGCGGCAGCGCGGCGTTGATGCGTTCCCTGGGTATCCCGGAGGATCGCCTCGCGCTGATTCCCTATTCCGTCGACAATGATTGGTGGATCGAAAAATCAGACCAGGTGAATCGTGCGGCCGTGCGCGCTCGCTGGGGCGTGCCCGAAGATGCGGCCGTGATTCTGTTCTGCGCGAAGCTCCAGCCCTGGAAGCGGCCTCAGGACGTCCTGCGCGCGTTCGCAAAGGTAGCCGGCGGAAGCGCCCACTTGGTGTTCGCCGGGGACGGGGCGTTGCGGCCCGCCCTGGAATCCGAGGCGCAATCGCTGGGGATCGCCGGCAGAGTTCATTTCTTCGGATTCGTGAATCAATCTGATTTACCGGAGGTCTATACGGCCTCGGATCTGCTGGTGTTGTCCTCGGACTACGAAGCTTTCGGCCTGGTAGTCAATGAAGCCATGCTATGCCGCTGCCCGGTCGTGGTGAGTGACCACGTGGGGGCCCGGCTCGATCTGGTCCGCGAAGGCGAGACCGGCTACGTGTATCCCTGTGGCGACGTGGAGAGTCTGGCGGCCGTGCTCCGGCGGGCCCTGGGCGACCGGGGCGCACTGCGCCGCATGGGAGAGGCCGCGCGTGTCCGGATGGCATCGTGGTCGCATGTGGATTACGCCCGCGGATTTGTCAGGGCCGTTTCCAAGGCCGTTGGAACGCGCGACGTTTCCGCCTGACATGCGGCCTTTCTACTTGGCGGCTTCGATGTCGAAGGACTCCGCCTAGCGCGAGGGAATATCGAAGCAAGCAAGCGCCGCTGAACGGCCTTGGCGCCGCAGCTAAAGTTGACGATCATGCGGAAAGTGCAGCACACGGCCGGGCGAGACGAGCTTCGCCGCGGTGATGAGCGGACAGAGAGGGGTTCGCACCTCGGTGGCCGGCGGCAGTTCCGGGTCCTTGTGCAGTCTCGCTGGTATAAAATGGTTCCAAGCCGTATGGCGAGGCCCTGCGACGGCGCAGTCGAGAAGGTGTCCACCAGTACTTTTCCTGGGAGCGCATTGCAGAAAGCTATCTTTCGGCTTTTGGGTACGCGAACATACACGGAGAAGCGGGGGATGGAAGAAGTTCGTCGGGTGAAACGGAAAGGATTCCTTGATGGATCCTGTCAATGAGGTCTTGTTCCACTTCGGCGTCCGATTATCTCGGATGCGCGGCATTATCCGGCCACCCTCCGCTTTCATGGCGGAGTACAAGCGGAACTTAGCAAAGCTGAGGAACAATCCACAAGGGTTCCATATTTTTAAGGAATTGCTGTACGACGCGGGCACGCACCCCGAGGGCTATATCGATTGCGAGTGCGCTTTCGCGGCCCGGCATATCGGCGCGCTCAACCCCCAATTCATCCTGGATGTCGGGTCGTATCGCCACTTCGTCATGGGCCTCCTGACACACTTCGAAGTCACGACCGTCGACGTCCGAAACAGAGAATCCATTTCCAGCAAGGAATCCGTGATCACGTGCGATGCGAGAAGCCTTGCTCTCGAAGATAACTCGTTCGATCTCGTCTTATCCCTGTGCACGTTAGAACACGTCGGCCTGGGGCGGTATGGCGACGAGTTCGATCTCGACGGCGACAAGAAGGCATTTCGGGAAATGGTTCGCGTCCTGAAACGTGGCGGTCACCTGATTTTCACCACCAACATCACGCGGGCACAACCCTCCATCGCATTTAACGCGCACAGGATCTACAGCCACAAAATGCTGAGAAATCTTTGCGATGGCTTATCGTGTGTCGAGGAGAAGTTTTATAGCATGGCATCACAGTCCCTTTGCTCGGCCGAGCAAATCACAACCGAGCTGGAGTCCTGGGATATCTATTGCGGCTGCTGGGAAAAACTGTAGGGGCTCCTTTCGATAGGGTCCACGAATTCGATATGCGAAGCGCAAAACATCACGCACTGGAACGGCATCGGGGGGCGGGGGTACTCTGTTCAGTGGGTGAAGGCGCTATGTTTCACGCTTCATCTCCGCGCAGGGCCGGTCAAGAGTGGCCCATGGTGAGAACGTGAACGTTTCTACAAATCGTTTCACCTCGAGACCGCAGTTCCTGGGGGTGAGCCTCACTGTGCTTGGGCTGCTGGCCGCCGTGGGTCTGGGACAGGTGATCGCGGATGCTGATTTCAAGAGATTAGTTATGTGGTGTGCCTTTAGCTTTTCTCTGTTGACGTGCCTGTTCATTCTTCGCAACTGGCGGCTCGGCGTGGGCACATTTTTTGTGTGGATTCTTGTCGAGGATTTCGCGCGGAAATGGACGGGAAATAACATCCTCCTGTATTTCGCGAAAGATATTCTCATCGTCGTAACCTATCTGAGCTACTTCTTCTCCCAGTGGAAGTTCCACCGGGAGCGATTTCAGAATCCACTCCGTGCACCCCTCTTCCTGATGATCGCGTGGGCGGTCGTGCAATTTCTAAACCCCGCCGTGCACAACATGCTGATCCCCTTCTTGGGCTTCCGGATGAGTTTTCTGTATGTCCCCATGATGTACCTGGGCTATTCGTTTTTCCGCGACGAAAAAGACCTAAACCGTTTCTTTGTCTGGACGCTCAGTTTGGCGTTCATTGTCAGCCTCCTGGGAGTCACCCAAACCATCGTCGGGTTAGACTTTCTTAATCCCGCGTCGGCGCCCAATTTGAGATTGTCGCTGATCCGGGTCTCGCCGGGGGGCGGCGCGGACGTGCTCAGGCCAACGTCCACCTTTGTGGATGCGGGGCGCTTTTCCGCATATCTATTCGTGATGTTCTATATTGGTTTCGGGTTCACGGCGTATCTGATTAAAATGCGCGCGAGAACCTCCCAAGCGCTCCGCAGGTGGGTCACCGTGTGCTGGGCAATCATTCTGGTGGGGCTCGTCATGAGCGGGCAACGTGCGTCGATTCTCTGGCTGGCCGTTTCGGTTCCGATCGCAGGCGCGGCCTACTTCTACTCCAAGGATCCGAAACACAGATCGAAACGGGGCTTTGCGTTTGTTAGACTTACCCTCGTATCGGCATTGGGCCTATATCTCATGAGCGTTTTTTTCCCCCTACCCTTTCAGGCCGTTTACGGCTTCTATGATGCGACCATCAATCCGAACAGCCAGTACTCGGAAATGGGCACTCGTCCCGGGGCCTACTGGGATGGTGTCGTCAACGCCTACGAAGCAAGCGGTCTGATCGGACATGGGACGGGAACAAACTCGTTGGGGCTGCAATATATCACGTACTACGAAACAGGGGAGGAGACGGCGGGCGATTACCATACCGAGGGAGGTTACTCGACGGTGCTCTGGGAATGGGGAGTAGTCGGACTCTTCCTCTGGCTGTCTTGGTCGATTATGCTGATAGTCAAACTGGTCCAAACGGTGCGAACGTTGCGTTTCACGCCGTACTATTGGATTGGTGTCGCGGTCACACTCTATTCCTTCATCTTGCTTTTCCTTTGGTTTTATCTCGGTATGCAGGTGTATCAACAATACGTCGCGCAGGCATTCCTGTGGTTCTTGGTGGGCCTGGTCTTTCGCTTGCCGCGCCTCCCCCTGGTTCCCGGAGCACCACCGATTGTGAGGTCTGGCCGAACCCTCGCCATCCCTGCGTTGCAGGCCGGGGCGTTCGAATGACCGTCGAATCTGCGTGGAGGCCGGCGAAGGAGTTATGGCGGCGCATGTTGGCGCACAGGCTCGCAGCTCCGGCAAAGAGGGCCGGTGCCTTTCTGCTGTCTCGCACTGATTTCACGGCCTGGGCCACGCTGAGAACGGGACGACGGCTCGGGGATGTTGTCCGTTCTGCCGGCGAAGCGCGCCAGACACTGGCCAGTCAGCAAGTTCAGAATTTGCTGTTCACGTGCGATCCAGGGCGGGGCTGAGAGAGAATGTGCAAAGAGTATCGCGAGCCAGGTCCAGAATACCTTCCGGGAAGATCAAGAAAGCCACGTCATGCGCGTCCTTCTCAATTCAACTAGTGAAGAGCTCTCGCGCTTAGGAGGGGACTTCACGCTCTACCGGGATTGGCGCCGGTTGCAAGGAGAGGGTATCCAGTTCGAGTTTCTTGCCCCTGGCAACTTGCGTAGACCACACGCGTTCCTGCGAAAAGGACTCGAGAAGCTTTGCCGCAAATGGCAGCCGGCTTCCTTGCGGCGCCAGCTGTTCTTGAGTTCACGTTTCCTTTACGTTCCGCGGTCAGCTCTCGATGGCATGGACCTGGTCTTTTCGCACCTCTTGTTCCCGTGGACGTCCGACTCCAAGGTTCCCGTTGTCTGGAGCTCGCAAGGCATTTCCCCGGCCGCCTACTACGAACGTTACAACCAGGATCAGTGGACCGTCGAAGACGTTGGCTTCATCTACCGGGAACTCGGCAAACGGGCCCAGGCACTCGTGATCGCGAC
The DNA here is from genome assembly GCA_963791705.1 of Terriglobia bacterium. Classification (GTDB taxonomy): domain Bacteria; phylum Acidobacteriota; class Terriglobia; order Acidiferrales; family UBA7541; genus Palsa-295. The sequence continues at coordinate 122,489 of CAWBTO010000004.1, forward strand.
ACATCTCTGCGCGCGGAATGTTCTGGAGTGGTGCCCGGATCTGGCACCAAAGATTCACGTGGTGCCCGCGCCGGTTTTTGGGCCCTTTCGCGAATTGCCTGAAAAACCTTCTCGGAACGACGGCTTGGTCCGCTTGCTATTTGTGGGTGTGGACGCAGAGCGAAAAGGGCTGCCGGAAGTTGTGGAGGCTTTCCGGTATCTCCGGAGCAAATATGCTAACGTTCTCCTGGATATCGTGAGCCGGCCGCCAGCGGAGCTACGAGGGAAGATCGCCGCGCTGGATGGCGCAAGGCTGCATGTCTCGTCACCGACGGTTGACGTGCGTTCGCTGATGACGGAGGCGGACGTGTTTGTCCTCCCGACGCACGCAGATACCTATGCGCTGGCGGCGGTTGAGGCGATGGCACACGGATGCGCGGTTGTTTTGTCCGACCTGGAACCATTGCCTGAGGTGGCGCCGGATAACGAGGTTGGACTCATTGTGCCGGTGGGTAACCCCGAAGCGTTGGCGGAGAAGCTTGAAATGCTACTGGTTTCCGAGGAGCGTTTGCGCCGCTTCCAGGCTGGCGCCTGGCAGCGCTATCTCCGCTATCATGCGCCGGCGGTCGTGGCGATGAGGTTGAAGGAAGTATTCGATTCCGTGGTTGCTTCCGGGAAAGGAGAGTCCTCGTGAAACGGGCGCTGGTTACAGGAATTACTGGGCAGGACGGTTCCTACATGGCGGAGCTGTTGCTTTCCAAGGGATATGAGGTGCATGGGATCATCCGCCGGGCGAGCACGTTCAACACGAGCCGCATTGATCACATCTATCAGGATCCCAACGATCCAGCGGCGCGCCTGTTCCTGCACTACGGCGACCTGGCCAGCACGGAATCGCTGATGGATTTGATCTATAGCCTGAAGCCCGACGAGGTGTATCAATTAGGGGCGCAGAGCCACGTCCAGGTGAGCTTTCAAATACCGGAATATACGGGAGACGTCACAGCTCTGGGGGCCACGCGCATTCTGGAAGCGATCCGCCGCAGCGGCATCAAGACACGCTATTATCAGGCCTCCAGCTCCGAAATGTTTGGAGCGTCGCCGCCGCCCCAGAATGAGGGGAGTCCGTTTGTGCCGCGGAGCCCTTACGCGGTCGCCAAGGTGCATGCCTATTGGATGACGCGGATCTATCGCGAGGGCTACGGGCTTTTCTGCAGCAATGGAATTCTATTCAACCACGAGAGTCCGCGCCGCGGCGAGACTTTTGTCACGCGCAAGATCACTCGGGCGGTGGCGCGCATCAAGGCTCGCCAGCAAGACTACCTGTACCTCGGGAATCTCGATGCCGTCCGGGATTGGGGCTACGCTCCAGAATACGTGGAGGCCATGTGGCTCATGTTGCAGCAGCCGGAGGCGGACGACTACGTGATCGGCACAGGGGAAGCCCATTCGGTACGCGAATTCGTCGTGGAGGCCTTCCAGTACGCCGGCTTGGACTGGACACAGCACGTCAAGATGGCTCCACGCTACCTTCGCCCGCTGGAGGTGGGATGCCTGCGGGCCGACACGACGAAAGCACGCGAACGGCTCAATTGGAAAGCTCGAGTTACGTTTCGGGAGCTCGTTGCAGTGATGGTGGATGCCGATATGGAGGCGGTAGGACTGACTTCGCCGGGGGAAGGCAGACGAGTCTTGGCGGAACGGCTGAGCGATTGGCATCAGTGGCAAAACTCCGTTACCGCTGCAGTACAGGGAGATGTGGGGCGAGCATCCGAGTGAGGTCCATTCTCAATGAACTTTTGGGCGGATAAGAGGGTCGTTGTTACGGGAGGGGCGGGTTTTCTTGGGCAATTTGTCGTTCAGAAACTTCGTGAGCGACGGTGCCAAGAGATTTTCGTTCCTCGGAGCGCGGATTACAATCTCTGCGAAAAAGAAGATGTGATTCGCCTGTTCGAAAAGATGCGCCCCCATCTGGTGATTCATCTGGCAGCGGTAGTGGGTGGAATCGGTGCCAACCGGATGTATCCCGGGCGCTTCTTCCACGATAACGCCGTGATGGGAATCCAGATGATTGAGTGCGCACGGCGCTATGGCTTGGAGAAGTTCATTTGCCTCGGGACCGTTTGTTCTTATCCCAAGTTCACGCCGGTGCCTTTCAAAGAAGAAGATTTGTGGAACGGGTACCCGGAAGAAACCAACGCTCCCTACGGGTTGGCCAAGAAGATGCTTCTGGTGCAGCTGGACGCATATCGGCAGGAATACGGGTTCAATGGCATTTACCTGATACCCGTCAATCTGTATGGGCCGGGCGACAACTTTGATCTAGAGTCCAGCCATGTGATTCCTGCCTTGATCCGCAAGTGCGTTGAGGCGAAGCAGGCCCAGGCGCCAAGGCTCGCCGTGTGGGGCACGGGGAAGGCCACGCGGGAGTTTCTTTACGTCGAGGACGCTGCCGAGGTCATCGTCTTGGCGGCCGAAAAATACGATCGTCCGGAGCCGATGAATTTGGGCTCGGGGCAAGAGATATCCATTGGCGATCTGGCGGAACTGATTTGTACCATGGTGGGCTATTCCGGCAAGTTGGATTGGGATTCGAGCAAGCCCGATGGCCAGCCGCGACGCTGTCTGAACACAAGCCGGGCGCGCGAAGCGCTCGGGTGGCAGGCTAGGGTCCCCCTACGCCAAGGCCTGCAACACACTATCGAATGGTACTTGGAGAAGCAACGCGCGATCCAGCGCGGCACGGAGCGACTCGAGGGGAGTGTGTCAGGCAGTGAGGCGGGGGCCTGACGGTTCTGGACGACATGCCGAATCGGTTCGCTATCTACCCACAAGGCCTGCTGGGATGCGCGGGCTACGAGCAGGCTCGTCGGTGTGGGAATTGCGGCAGGACTGCATGAAGATTCACAAGGTTCTGGTTCTTGCGCCCCCGTTGACAGCCGTAGGAGGGGTCCAGAACTATACGAAAGCGCTAGTGCGCGCTCTCGAAGAGCTCTTGGGCCCTGACCGCGTCCGCCTGGTCGCCGTATCGCGGGAGCCCGAAGCGCGCCATGGAGGGAATCCAAGATTACGGTTGTCTGTGAAACTGCGGTTTGCTCTGTCAGCGTTCGCGACAGCGCTCCGATGGCGACCCGATCTGATTATTTGCGCGCACATTGGGGTGGCGCCGGTCGGCAACCTCATCCGGAAGTTGACGCGCACTCCGTACTGGCTCGTCTTGTATGGAATCGAGGTGTGGGGCGATCTGCCGGAGGGAAACCGGAACGCCCTGCGAGCCGCTCAGCGCCATGTGGCGATTACGCGTTTTACGCTGGACGCGACCATTGCGCGGCATGGGATCCAGAGGTGCCGGGAGTTGATTCTCCCCCCGACGCTGCCAAAGATGCGGCCGCGGCTGCAAGAGGCAAGCTCCGTCACATTGCAAGGGTCGTTGCGGCCCATGGTTTTGACAGTGGGGCGCATTGCGGCGTCCGAGCGATACAAGGGTCACGACGTGATGCTCGATGCGTGGCCCGCCATCTTGCAAAGAGTTCCCGATGCTGTTTATTGGATAGTCGGCGGCGGCGATGACCGACCGCGGCTCGAAGCCCGGGCTCGTGAGCTGGGCATTGCCGACTCCGTGCATTTCACAGGCCCTCTCTCCCCCGAACAGCTTGACGCTTGCTACGATCGCTGTTGCGTGTTTGCCATGCCGGCGCGGATCGAACTGGATGCACGCGTGCCCCGTGGCGAGGGGTTCGGAATCGTCTTTCTGGAAGCCATGGCTCACGGCAAGCCTGTTGTGGGTCCTAGCGTAGGAGCGCCGGCAGAATTCATTCGATCGGGTGTGCACGGAGCGCTGGTAGATCCGACGGATTCCCGTGCAGTGGCTGCGGCAGTGATAGAATTGTTGGAAGATCCGGTGCGGGCCCGCAGGATGGGGGATGCGGGAAAGAGTTGGGTAGAGAGCGAATTCAGCTTCGATCGATTCTGTGAACGTCTGCGCGATGCATTGTAGGAAGAGTCGTTTGATCCAGGATGGAGGCACCGGAAGACATGCGAATTCTCCTGACCGGAGCGACCGGATTTGTCGGGGGCTGCCTGCTCGAGCGTTTGACAAGAATTGGCGGACACGATCTCTATTCGCTCCAGCGATATGTCCCCGGACGCTCTGCCATAGGCGACGATCGTGGAGTAAAGATTGTCTCGTGTGATCTGCGCGACCAATTTGCAGTTAAGAGCGCAGTCCGCGACGTGCAGCCCGAAGCTGTGTGCCATTTCGCCTCGGTCAGTCCGGTGGCGTATAGTTACGACCATCCCAACGAGGTTCTGGATACCAATCTGACCGGCACCGTGAATCTTGCCGAATCCTGCCTGCGAGAGGTGACGGGTTTCAAGCACTTCCTGTTTGCTTCGACATCGGAGACTTTCGGCAATGGTCCGTTGCCAAAGCAGGAGGATACGCCGCAAGCGCCGAATAGTCCGTATGCCGTGAGCAAGCAGGCGGCCGAAAAGTACGTCCTCTATATGTCGAACGCCTATAAATTTCCCGTGACCATACTGCGGCCTTTCAATACCTATGGCCGGCGGTTTAACACGGACTTCCTCGTGGAGCGCATGCTCGTGCAGATGTTGCGGGACGACGTCGTCAAACTCGGCGATGCAGCGCCGGAGCGCGACTTGCTCTACATTGACGACCACGTCGATGCGTACTTGACGTGTCTTGCGAAGCCTGAAGCGAGCATCGGACAAGTATTCAACTTCTGTACGGGCGTGAGAACTTCCGTGCGCACGCTGGCGGAAAAGATGCGAGCAATTACCGGTTTCCGCGGCGAGATATTGTGGAATACGATCCCGCGCAGGCCGCTGGACATTCAGGTGGTCTACGGCGACGCCGGCAAAGCGAAGTCGGTGCTCGGCTGGGAGGCTAAAGTGAAACTAGACGAGGGCCTCCGGCGCACGGCTGATTTCTGGCGTAAGAACCTCGCCGGCTCGGAGCGAGCTGCGTGGACCAGCACGAACTAACGCGCAGTCACAAGGGATCGGCGAGCTTTCATGAGGCGGCGGACAGAGAGAGATGAACAGTGGTGGTCTCGATCCAGCCAGGCGAAGCAATCCGACGCTGTGGGGCGCAACTGAGTCTGCCGTGCGGATCTTAAAAGTCGTGCAAGCGTATTTCCCCTTCCAAGAGAGTGGGGGACCAGCATTCAAAGTGCCCGCCCTTGCCCGGGAGCTGGTCCGCCGTGGCCACCAAATAAGCGTGCTGACCGCAGACCTCGGGTTGGATCAGCACAACGGATTCAGCATGAACGTCCAGAAGTGTAAGTGGGGATTCCAATCCGAACGCGACGGGGTCCAGGCCATCTATCTTCCGACTTGGCTGCGCTATCGCGCGCTCACCGTGAATCCTCGTGTGGTAGAATTTTGCCGAGAATTTCTCGAGAAGGTCGATCTGGTACATTTCTACGGCCTCTATGACCTACTGGGCCCGGCGGTCAGCTATTTCTGTCGGCGGAGGAACATACCGTACGTGATCGAACCCATGGGCATGTATCGTCCCATCGACCGAAGCTTTCGATTGAAATTCCTGTGGCATCGCAGTCTGGGCAGCGCTTTTTTGCGGAACGCGGCACAGATCGTGACCACCTCCGAACTGGAGTACCAGGAGCTTTTGGAAGAAGGCATCCCGCAGGAAAAGCTCGTCATGCGCTACAACGGCATCGACCCCGCGTCGTTCGCGTCACTGCCGCCCCGCGGCGGTTTCCGCGCCAAATGGGGAGTGTCGCCCGACGAGCCGCTGATCTTGTTTTTGAGCCGGCTGATCCCACGCAAGGGCGCCGATATTCTCATCGAAGCGTTTGCAGAAGTCTGCCCGCAGTCGGGCCGGCTCGTAATAGGCGGACCGGAGGGTGAAAGCGGTTACCGGGTCTACCTCGAAAAACGGGCGACGGAATGCGGCGTGGCGGCGCGCGTTCTCTTCACCGGGCCTTTGTACGATGAAGACAAGAAGGCGGTGCTTGCGGACGCCGATCTTTTTGCCCTGCCATCCCGTTATGAGAATTTTGCCAACGTCGCTGCGGAAGCCATGGCCTGCGGCGTCCCGGTCATTGTCTCGGACAAGTGCGGCATTAGTTCGCTGGTGAACGGTCAGGCAGGACTGGTCATTGCCCCGGAGCGAGGCGCCTTGGCTGAGGCGCTTCGGACAATGGTTTACGACAAGGTCGTTTACTCACGGCTGAAGGAAGGGTGCCGTCGCGTCGTGGGGCAACTCAGTTGGGACCATCTGGCGGCGCAGATGGAAGGGCACTACGAGAGGGCGCTGACGGGGAGCACGGTAGTTCACTGAACCTGTCCGCCTACATGGCGAGCGTCAACGGATGGCCGGAGCGAAAAGAATCCTAACAGATAAGGAGGCTGCCCTGGCAAACGACCAAGCTCCTGCGCTGGCGGAGCAGCGCAATTCCACTTTGACGGAACGCCCGGAGCGCCTGTCTGGGCAGGCTGCGCGACAGGTCCGCGGCCACCGGTTCTTCTGGACGGTCTGGCGCGCGACGAGTGTGCTCCTGTTGCTGTCCATCCTGCTGGCTGGGTATGCGGCCGTGTGGGAGTACGCTACGCACAGTTACCTGAAGGGGTTTTCCGATGCCGTGATCCCGCCCATGGCATCGAGCGAGGAAAAGATTCAGGCGATTTTGGACTGGATGGCACACGGTCCGGCGCGCAGTGAGGCTGGCCCTACAGGTTCGTCGCACGACCGCGACCCAATCGACACACTGAACTACCGATCGCTGCTGCAGGTTTGCGGCACGGCGACCAATGCGTTCGTCAATCTGGCGGACAGCGCAGGACTCATGTCGCGGCGGCTCCTTCTCCTGAATTCTGACCGGGTGGCGAAGCACGTGGTCGCGGAAGTTTTGATCGACGGTCGCTGGATCGTCGTAGACCCGGCGTTTCACTTTATCTGGCGGGGCGCCGATGGCAAGCCTTTGACCCGCAAAGAGCTGGCCGATCCTGCCGTCTTTGCGGTTGCGGCACGGTCCGTCCCAGGGTACCGGCTAGATTATACCTTCGACCGGACCTCGCACGTGCGCCTAGCTCGCGTTTACGGCATCGGAATGTATCTTCGCCGTTTTCTCGATCGCCACCTTGCCGGTTGGGAGGATTCTGAAATACTGAGTTTGGTGCTCGAACGCGAATCACTCGCCACGCTAGTCGTGGCGATTCTCCTGGTTGGGTGGTTGACTGCTTTGCGCATTGGATTGCGCTGGTACGGCGAAAGGCGCCTGGGATGCCGAATGGTCCGCATCCGCGACCGATTCCTGCGGGCCTGGTACGCCTTTATGGAAGCTGTGGTCTGATTGCATGTGCGGAATCTGCGGGGTAATCGGCATCGAATCGACGGAAGCGAGCCAGGCCCTCGTGCGCCGCATGATGGCCGCCATGGTCCATCGCGGCCCGGACGACGAGGGGATTCTTCTGTCCTCCCCGGTGGCATTGGGCATGAGGCGGCTGAGCATTGTGGACCTGCCCGGCGGCAGCCAGCCCATCTGGAATGAAGCCGGGACGCTCGCAGTCGTCTTCAACGGCGAAATCTACAATTTCCGCGCCCTGCGCGCGGAACTCGAAGCGCGAGGCCATCGGTTTCGCACGCGCTCGGATACCGAAGTCATCGTGCATGCCTACCAGGAGTGGGGCGAGCGTTCGGTCGAGCGGCTCCGGGGAATGTTTGCGTTCGCGATCGTCGAAATGCCCCAGGGCAAGAGCGGCCGGGCCGTCCGGGTTTTCCTGGCCAGGGACCGGCTGGGCATCAAGCCGCTCTACTACGCGCTCATTGATGGCGCGCTGGTATTCGCTTCGGAAGTGCGCGCGCTGCTAGCCAGCGGCTGCATCCCGCGGCGGCTTTCCCCGGAGGCGGTTCCCGCCTATCTGCTGTTCGGCTCGGTGTGCGAGCCGGCCACCCTGGTCGAAGGCGTACATTCTCTTCCCCCGGGCCACTCCATGAGCATCCCGGCCGATGCGCCGGTGTATTCCGCCGAAGCAGTGGCCTATTGGGACTTGGGGCGAGACACTGCTGGTGCCACGGCAAGGGAGCGCGCCTCGCACACCGAGGCCGCGTCCCCGGCGCAGCAGGTGCGCTCGTTGCTTGAGGACGCCGTCGCCAGCCATCTGGTTGCCGACGTTCCCGTGGGCGTGTTTCTGAGCAGTGGTTTGGATTCCACGGCCCTCGCCGCGCTCGCGAGCCGCGCGCAAAGCGGCATCCACACCTTCACCGTCGCTTTCACGGACGCCGACTTCAGCGAAGCCGAAATGGCCCGCCGCACCGCACGGCGCCTGGGGACCGAACATCGCGAACTGATGCTCTCGGACCAGGAAATGGTCGCGCGGCTCGACGATGCCGTGGCGGCGTTCGATCAGCCGAGTATGGACGGCATCAATACCTATTTCGTCTCCTGGGCGGCGCGTCAGGCGGGGCTGAAGGTGGCGCTGTCGGGACTCGGGAGCGATGAATTGTTCGGCGGCTATCGCTCGTTCCGCGCGACCTCGGCCGTTAGGCGGATGGCGCGATTGGGCCGCGTGGTTCCGCACGCGCTGCGCGCGTGGCTGGCGGAGGCGCTTCCCGGGGCGGTGGCGCTGCGATCCTCGCCCGATGCCCTGCGGAAGGTGCTGGCGGCGTGGTCCGATCCAGCGTCTCTTCCCCACGCCTATTT
>CAWBTO010000005.1:0-454145 GCA_963791705.1 Terriglobia bacterium
ACCCGAGATGGTTCTCGTCTGGCCATTGATTGTGAAACTCTTCTTAAAGGTGGCCGATTGCTCCACGGGGATGGGTTGAATAATGCTCGGGTCCCAGTCCCGATATGCCAGGCCCTGGTCAATCGCGGCCTGTTTCATGATTTCAGGAATCTCCGCAGCAGAAGCCGCATTGATTCGCGCTTCCAATTCCGCGTCAACCTTAATCGGACTGTTTTCGATTCCACCTAGATTCGACATGGTCGTGCTCCTTTTTGTGCTGCTCGTCGTGCGGTGCTCCACAATTTGTTAATAGCCCAGAATTTGCGCTTCCAGGGCATCGAGGTCGGCCTGCGTATTCGCCCGAATTACGAGAGTTCGCTTCCCGCTCTCTGGGTGAAAACGCACCTCACGTTCAAACTTGAAGCCCGATGTGGCCGGAGTTCCCGGCTGCGCTTCGGGCACCGGCAACCCTGCGGCCTGGTGGGCTAAAAGCCGGAGGTCTTCATAGCGCGTGCTCTCGTTGAAAGCCGCATCCAACTCAGACTTCGATATCATCGTGTTGGCTCCTCGTCGCTTTCTAGCCGCGCGATGAGCCATGCGTCATCGCCGGGCCACTCCCATTTCGGACGCCCAGGATGAACGCCCGCCAACTCAGCCGCGCGCCCTTCAAGTTCGTACCGCCGAAGTTCCAAGTAATGCTGCTTGCAACGATGCCTGCAAAATCGGACGGCATCGCAACCGTAAATGCAGCATTGGCCCTCGGCCATAAATTCAGTCCCTGACGACTTTGCCTGTCAGTGGGTCCCGGAAGCCAACCCGTCTCGGCCGCGCTGGTTTCGGCGAAGCAACAAACTTTTCGCGAGGAATCCAGAATTCACGGTCATCCGGCATTCGGACTTTTACCAACCGGGGGCTCTCATCCACGACCACCGCGCCTGCGTAGGTCATGACTGGACTCCGGCAAACTGTTGGGCCAAGCGTTTCACGTCGGGACTCGGGTCCCAACCCGCTTTCGTATCCGACAGAAAAACGTCGTGCATTGCCCGCTCAACGTTCACACTCGACCCCCAGCGCGACCGCCAACCGTCCAATTCAGCGGATAGGCTTTTCTCGATGGCCGGATAATTCAGCGGCCGACCCATTGCCGCGTCCAGCTCACCCATTGGGCCGGTCTCGTATGCGAACCTGCCTTCGACCCGGTTTTTGATCTCGCGCAGCTCGGCTTCCGCCGTCGGGGACTCCGTCGGTTTGCGAGGACGGCCGGGGCCGCGGTGGGGGGCCTCGATCTCCACGTCAATGAACTTCTTGGCTTCGCGTTTCGGATCGAAGGCCATTACTCGATCTCCTCGGCCTCTAAAATCTTCCCGACAGCATCGAGCTTGGTCACGCGATAGTTCGTCCCGTCCTGAGTGCAGATGTCGCCAACCTTGAAGCGCGTGGGTTCGGGGTCGAACGTTCCACAATCGCCTGCGGCCGGAGTCGCTGCGGGCCGGGTCAAACCGCCAAGTTGAATGCACATCGCCAGAAATTTCGAGGCCGCAATGGAGCCCGGTTCGCTGTTGCGAAGATTCTCCTGGGCATGTTCGAGCATCAGGTCCCGTTCTGATTTGCCGTTCCAAAAGTTGAGTGCATCGACCACGGCTTCGGATTTTCGAATCTCGTAGCTGAGACATCTCGCATTCTTGGGACTGGAACACCGGTACGCGAAGGATGTCGCCTGCACCGGGTCACCGGTCGTAATGTGGATGACAACCCAAGCCTTCTGCTGGCTGGAAAGTCGGTGCCACTGTGGACTGGCTTCCAGTTCATCCCATGTCCTAGGGCTGGCGGTTTCGAGTTGTGCGGGTGCTGACATCTCATTCTCCTGCGGAAACACTTTCCATTTCGTAGAGCCGATTCGAGACGGCGTAGCCGGAGACCGAGAGCGAGTCGGTGAACCGCGCCATCTCGAAATCAGTCTCTATCTAAGGAGGGCAAGTCTTAAACTTTAAGCCGAACATTGGGTGGCCGGTCGCTGGAGTCTCGGGGTTCCGGCGATTGCGGGCGGACGCTGCAGGAGATACCTCCACGGGGCGTCGGGACCATAGTGGCCGGGGCGCGCGGCGCGCATGCTCCACAGGAGGCGGGATCGGCCGGGATCGCCCGGGATCGCCCGGGCTGGGACCTCGGGGCGTTTGCGGTTCGCCTGGGGATTGGCGCGCGAAGGAATTAAGTGCGCGTGAACGGAAATCGTGCCATGTCGTCAAATGCCTAGCCGACAGGGTAGGCCGTGGGGCGTTTCAAACCCAAAAATGGTTGTGGTAGGGTGGTAAGCCCTTATTATCAGCAACTTACATACAATGTGGTGTGATCGCACCGAACGCCCCGCGCGCTTCGAATCCGCGGCCAGCCGGAATCGTCAGCCGCGACGCCGGTGGCGGCCTGTGGGGCGTGAGGCAAATGGTCGGAGGGTGTGCGTGACCGGCCCGCGAGCCCGTTAGGACCTCGCACACGCCCCTTCTAAGGCACAGTGCTTAATAATCTTACGTGTTTGCAAGGGCTTGCAGATACTGTCATCGGCGTTGTCATCGAGTTTCTGGCTAATATGTTCGCCTTCGATTCGCCTGCCGTCCCAGCAGCCACAAGCATGCCACGAGAATGGCCAGCCGTGCGCATTAGCCACCCGTGGCGCAACTTTGCTTCTGGAGTGGTATTCTATGGCTTGGCTTTCCATTGATGTAACGTTTTTACCCATGCAGACAATATTTCGTCACCGCAAACCAAATGGAAGTCCGGTGTTGCCTGGCTCGGGTCATCCAATACCGAGCATTTTTGAATCGTCACCGCCGTTTGACTGAAAAGGGGGGGGTATCTCTTACATCAGGGGAAGTGTTCATTTTCAGCAACATACAGGCACCCATACCCTCCCCTCGATTAGGTGCGTTGGTGACGATTCGCGCGATTGGTACCTAAGTGATTGATTTATAATGACCTTGAACCGTCACCAGACATGGTGCCGATTGGTGACGATTCCAGGTGACGATTGGTGACGATTCAGACTGCATCGAACAGAGCGTAGATCGGCACGGACTTTCGAGTCTTATCAACGACCTTGATCTCGTGCCCGAGCAACAGTGACCGGATCGCACGATTGAATATCTCGTGACCGCCCGACCCCGCGCGGCTGACGTGGCAGGCGCGCTTCAGTTCTCTTTCGGATGCCGTCGCCTTCGCGGTCAGCACTCGGAGAATGCAACGCTCCATAATCTCAGCCGGTGACCCAGCGTCTTCCGGGAACAGTGCGGTACGGTTGTCGAGTTGATTCCGGCACCATTCGATGGATCGGCGCATCATCTCTGCGGTGATGACGTTGCCGCACGGCACCCTGAGCGATTTGCCGAACACCGCGCGCAGCAGAACATCTCGTTTCAAGTGGTCCTTCAGCCGCGGAGTGTACCGAGCGTCCTGGGTGTCGAGCCACGCGTAGAACTCTAGGCGCAGTGCCTTCGCGTCGGCGTCTTCGCTTGCGACGACTCGCGTGCCCTGGCTCAATACCTCCGTGATCTGGGTGTCGATGTCGGACAGAACGCGATTGACCTTCTCCGTGTCGATTGATTGCCAGTCGCCCGTCCACGGCTGTTTGTCTGCGAACTGGAAAACGTCTCGGGACAGATAGCCGCTACCGCGGGAGCCGCTGCCGGTGAACGACGCATCGAAACTGTCCTTCGTAAAGTCGCCCACCAGAGACAGATGGACATCGTCCGCTGCATTAGTCCCGTTCTTGAAACTGCCCTGTGCGGCTGACGTGCTCTCGAACAAGGTCAGGAACTTCTTCTCCAGCGTGCAGCCGATGGCCCGGTTCTTCGCCCACACTTCGGACATCTCATCGAACCGAGCAATGCTGCGGTGGGTGGGAGCATCCTTCAAAACTTTGACCATGAACTCGCCCGACCCGAATAGGCCGCCGTCAATGATGCTCACTCCGAACTTTCTCAGCAATTCGGACAGGAAGCCGGTGCCGGGCGCAATGGTCCGCTTGTAACTTTCGCCTTTGCCCGACTGCGGGTGTACGGAGACGTTATGCAGGTATGTTCGCAGGTGCAGGTCTTCGTGGTTCGGGAATCCCACGTATCCGTCGAGGATCGTCCCGAGAGCAACCTTGATGTTCTCCCGCATGAACTGGGGCGGGATAAAGGTGCCATCCGTCAGGGCTCGGGTAAGTTCGCCGATCACATCACCGTCGATAGTGTCACTCGGATAGGCCGGTGTGATGTCGGCAGATATTGGGCTGATCTCTGTAGGACCCGCGCCGGGTTCAACCGAGGTCTCAGCCTGCGCTGGTCTTGCTTTCACTTCACGAGGTGGTCTCTTGAACGCAGACTTCGCCTTCTGCTCCACGACGTGGTCAGGCATCGGGGGCTTGCACTGCAGCCTGTTAAGGTCTCGCAACATAGAGACCACGATTACCTCGGCATAGCCGCTGTCTCGGAGTTTGCATGCTTGCTCGAACAGGTACTCATCACGACCGCCTTCGCTGATTGTTTTGCACTCGGCTGCTGCGGTCGCGGCCTGTTGGGCGGCTTTTGCCTTATACGGAAGAATCCAGTCGATCAGCCACGACGGTGCCGTAGGGATTTCGCCGAACGTGGGCTCGCGAAGGACTGCGTACTGTTGTCCCGTGTCAGGATGAATGGAGCCTGGGCTCACCACATACCGGTTGTGGCTGCGCGCCGAAAACAACTCCTTGCCCGAAGCATCGTTCCCATCGACGTTGCCCATTGCTTGAGAGCGAGCGTCGTGCTTGAGATAGAAGTGACATTTTTCACCCGATGATTTCACGACCAAAGTATCGAGTTCATCTAGGCTGTGCCCTGTTTCTTTTTCGATTCGACCAAACAGAGTTGGGTCGTCCACATCGAAGGTCCAAAACTCACCATCCCGTGCGACAGCCGCACAGTTGGAGTTGGGATTTTCCTTGTTCCATCTCGCGATTTGATCTGCGTCGGTGGTGGCAAGGGTCTGCCAGTCGGTCAGAAATGCTTTCTTCTGCCGAGGGAGCAACGGCATCACGGGAATGCCGTACGGTGTGATGATGGCGGCTCGGTCAGCGAAGGTCATCGGTTGGGAATTCATGGCCGCACCGTCTTCTCGGCGCGCTGAATAGCGACGGTCAGTCCGATGATCTCGACATCGGTCGCCATCATTTCGCCTTCTCTGCGGGGGTTGGGCGCGAGGTTATAGCGCACCCGGTCTTTTACGTGGAGCCACTTTCGACCAACGACGAATTTTTGGTGGACAAAAACGCAATCGCGGGTTAGGTCCTGCTCGATTAGCCAGCACCCGAGGGCAATAGTCTGTAAAACCGTTCCTTCAAACATAAAGCATCTCCCGTTACTCGAAGCCGCGCGGTGCGGACGACTGGCGGCGCGACACGCCATCAAACTTTTTTGATTACAAATCTTCCAAGTGGTTGTAGCCGTGGGTAAACAACCAACCTCCAGCCACGGCTTTCTCTTGCTCAGTCGCCGCGCTCGACTTGAAGACGAACATCATTCGCTCTTCCTTGTCGGCGATGTTCGCGGCCCGCACTTTGAATCTTTCCCGTTCCTTTTCGCGTTGCGATTTGAGTCTCATAGCGTTCTCGATTTCTGAACGCTCTGCCCAGCGTTGCGTGAAACAGTCAAAAAGCGAATTGCCCGTGCTCCGTCTTCGACTGAGGCTTACGGATGTGGAGATGCTCTTGTTTCGCCCCCGCCCTGCACGCCGGTGCGCTCAGCCATCCACGTCACGGGCAAAATGGTTTCTACTTCGCGGCGGCGTCCTTGGCGGCCTGTTTCTCCGCCCGGCGCACGGCCTGGGCCATCATCAGCCTTAGCATTGACGAGGCGTTAAGCCCCTGCTCGCGCGCGAGTAGGCCCAACTGTCGCCAATGTTCGGGGACAGCATGAAAACTGACCAACTGTAGTTCGGTCGATGCCATTGAAAAATACCTCTCATCTATACATAGGAAAGTCTAAAACCTGTGGGATTTGTGACCGGCGGGGTGGTTCGGGGGAGCGGTGCGGATCATGCTGCCATTTTCTTTCTGGTGCGCTGGGGCGTGTTCACAACTTTGCCCGAGCGCACTTCATCCAACGAATTGGTGACGAAGTTTTCCAAGTCCGAACGGAGAATCAGGAGACGTTTGCCGCTGAGCCGCGCGGACAACTTCCCGCTCCAGACGGCGGTTCGTAGAGCCCAGAGCGTCATGCTGGAATACTGCGCCGCCTGTTTCAACGTCAGTGCAAACGGAACTACTTCAAGGATGGCAGCAGGGGAGACTTTCTTTGTCTTCTTGGACACGGCACACCATTCGTTTGAGATTCAGAATGGTGCGCTCTTTTAGGAGGGCACTTACGGGGCTAGCCCGACTCAATGACTGTTGGGCAAACGGTTCTGTTAACGGAGCGATGTCTCCGTCACGCTGCCCAATCATCCGCGTCGCCTACCGTGCCGTCGCGGGGTGAATCCAGATCACGGCACTCGTTCATAGTACTACCGCCCATAGTACTAAGTCAAGCACTTTTTACATGTCATCAGCTAAGGATTTGTGTTGACATCAGAAAGGCCGTGTGCTATCCTTTTCGTAGTTCGAGACCACTTTTTGTGAGGAGCACAAAATGAGCAAGCGCGCGAACGGCGAGGGCAGCGTCCGACTTCGAGGAAAAATCTGGTGGCTGCTGTACAGGGTTGACGGCAAGCAGTTGGCAAAATCCACGAAGGGGATGTTCGACGGCGTCTTCAATGATGGCACCTCGAAAGAGGTCGCGCTCCAGATGCTGCGAGCAGAACTAACCGACACGAGTCGCGGCGCGATCCCTGCGGCGATCTCTGGTCAACTTCGCTACGAAGACATCAAAGAATCCTACCTCACGAAGAAACCGGAACAGCGTGGATACTACGGGCTCCAACACATCGACAACTTTTTCGGCGGCAAATCGGTTACGAGCATCACAACCGACACCATCGAGGAATTCATCGAGCACCGCCGTGAAGAGGATGAAGTTTCCGACCCGACGATCCGCCGCAACCTCGTCGTGCTGCGGGCAATGTTCAACCTCGCCAAGAAAAGCAAGAAACTCGGGCTGCGCGACATCCCCTATTTTCCAATGCCAGACGATTCCGATCCTGCCGGGCAGTACATCGAGCCGCAGGAGTTCGCCAAAGTTCTCACTCACCTGCCGGAGAACCTCCAACCCTTTTTCAAGTTCATGTACTCAACGGGATGCCGTCTTGGTGCCGCGCAGAAAATCACATGGGACATGATTAGCAAGGACTGCACGAAGATAAGTCTTCCTGGTTCGATTGTGAAGACTCGCCAACCTCTCGCGCTCTTCCTCGTCGGCAAGCAACTGGAGCCTGTGGCTGCGATGTTTCGCAAGACGTTTCGCGACCCATCGAAGCCTGTCTTCGATTCGACCAACTACCGGCCTGCATGGAGCAAAGCCTGCGCGAAATCTGGCCTGGGCACCTACGACAAGAAGACGCGCACCCGTACTGGTGTCAGGATTCACGATTGCCGCTGTTCCGCGGCTATCAATCTCCTGGCGGCAGGCGTGGACGAAGGTTTAGTGTTAAAAATCGGCGGCTGGAAGACTCGCGCTATGCTTGATCGCTACAACGTGCAGCACGACGAGCGAATTAAGACCGCGATGGAAAAAGGTGGAGCGTATGTCTCGGCGGCCCAAGCGAACGGGTAAGGCAAATCACAACTCGGAAGCGCGAGGCCCGGTCGAAACTGATCGGGCCTTTTGTTTTGTGTTAGACAAACGAAGTGGGGAAGACGTAGTTGATTGAATTCGCGAGGCGAACAGTCGATGAAAATATCCGGGCCGGAGCACTACAAGCTAAAATTCGATGCCGTTAAGTACACTGCAACATTTTCCGGGCTAGCCAATAACAGGCTTCCGAAACTTTACGTCGTGGTGGTGGACGGGAGAATCATCTACGTCGGTATCACCAAGCGCAATATGCGGGGACGGTTTTACACGGGCTGGAGCGCCAAAGGTGAAGGCGGCTATTATGGCTACGCTTGGCGGCACACGCACACCGAAGCCGATCTTTACGTTTGGTGCCACGAGGATGCGGCTGATCGTTCATCCACTGATTTGGAAACTGTTGAAGCGGAAGTTGCGTTTCTTGTGCGTAACGCAGGGCAATGGCCCAGTAGCCAAACCGAAATTCATTTTCATCCCTCGACCGAAGAACACAGGGCGTTAGCCGCCGATATTGTGGGGCGCGTGAGTGGAAGCGCGGCCAAGACGTGATAGAATTCTGCGAGTGGCGCGTTGGTGCATCGGTTAGCACGCTGGCCTTTCAAGCCGGAAAGACGGGTCCGACTCCCGTACGCGCTACCAAATTTTGCCCTTAACCAAAGCTAGGGAAGATTCCAGCCGCGCTTTTCCAATTCTTCACTGACCGCTCTCAAGATGTCGGCAGCCCGAGCCTCGGGCATAAACTTATCTGCATCAAACGCCGAATCCGAAACTCGAAGTTGGATATCGATTTGTTGTATGTCGTCCGCTACGTCAAGCCTTCGGCCCTTTCGAAGGCCCGCTACGTGCATCTCCCCGCCTACTTCAAAGGTCGCCAGCCAATAATCCTCTGTGGGATTAAACTCTTTGCTCGCCCAAGTTTTCTTTGCCATTCCAAGTTCTTCGGGGGTCAGCCGCCTCACCGTGAGGTTGGTAATCTGCATCATGTCACTCCACTATCGAAGTGTAATGGGTCAGGCATCGGCGGATTGTAGCACGCGTGATAGAATCTGCCGCCAAGGTTGAGAGAGAGACTTGAACTTTCGCGCGGGGAGTATCCAACAGTGTTATTCCCGTTTCTGTATGTTTTGACCTTCGAGAGACTGTAAGTACTGATGACAATGCAGATCACATCTGATGACAATCATGCACAAAGCCCAATGATTTAGTGGTTACGCACGGCCCTTTCAAGGCTGAAATACGGGTTCGATTCCCGTTAGCGCTACCATAACTTTGGAACCGAAACCAAACAAAGCAAATAGCCGGCTTACGGCGCTTCCTTTCGGAAACGGCTGTGATCTCCGCCAAGCTCGCCGGCACTGCGAAGAAACTTCATCGTGTCATTTTGAGGCTTTCATTACCTTGACGACAAGCTCATCCAACTGGGATTCCGTTGCATCGACCATCTTGGCGCCGGTCTGGGGTGAAATCAATCCATCGCGGACGGCCTCTTCGAGCGATGTTTTTTCCGCAGCCATGAGCCGGATCTTGGCGGTCTGCAATTCAGACTCTGCCCGGGCTGAATCCCGGTTGTAAATCTCCGATATTTGCTCGCTGAGGGTCGCCAACGTTGCATCGAGCTCCCGGCGCAGCCTTTCATAGATGGGGGTGGAGAGCAGGTGAGTTCTCAGCATGTCGTCCAGTTCCGAACGCGCGGACGAAATGGCGATCTGCCGAGCTTTGATGCGATGAGCGTCATCCTCGGCGGACGTAACGATGCCCAGTCTGCGGATCAGCGGCTTGATCGTCAACCCTTGCACCACGATCGAGAAGGCCACCACACCGAAGGTCAGCGTCAGAATCCTTCCGTGGCCCACCAGGTCGGGGGCCAGGCTCAGGGCCAGAGCCAGGGATAACGCGCCGTGCAAGCCGCCCCAGACCAACACATGCTGCGAGCGGAAGTCCACTTTTCTAGAAAACAGATTCACGAACGAGGTTAAGCCGTAAATTGTAATCACGCGCCCCAGGAGCACGGCTCCGATCGCCAGCGCCGCGGCGCGCCAGTCGTGGACCAGGTCGGCGACGCGCACCTCCATGCCGACCAGCAAGAACAGAATCGAATTGATGACGAACGATGCATATTCCCAAAACGCCCAGAGCGCGATGCGCGTGCGGGGACTCATTCCCTTCGTCCCCAGGTTGCCGACCATGATTCCCGCGACAACCGTGGCGATCACTCCGGAGACGTTGAAATGATGCGCGAGAAGGTAAGAGCTGTACGCGACGATGGTCGTCAGCGTGATCTCGATCTGAGCGTCATCGATTCGCGCGGTCACCTTGCTGGCCACGTAACCCAGCACGAATCCGACCACGGCTCCGCCCAACACGGAGAGCAGAAAGCGGCTCAGGCCGGCCGCCAGACCGAAAGTCCCCGTGATCACGCTCGCGAGCAGGATTTGAAACAGCACGACGGCTGTCCCATCGTTGAAAAGGCTTTCTCCTTCGAGAAGCAAGGAGAGCCGCTTGGAAACGCCCAGTTCCTTCGCGATCGAAAGAACCGCGATGGGATCGGTGGCGGAGACGATGGCCCCGAAAAGGAGGGCCATCAGCAAAGGCAATCCAACCAACCAGAACACCAGGTAACCCGCCACCAGCAGTAGCGACCACAACTCCGAACGTCGCAAGGACGAGGATGGGAACAAGATTCTCGATCAGTTGCCGGAGATTGATTTTGAGGCTGCCTTCGAACAGCAAGACCGGGAGAAAGAAGATCAAAATGACGTCGGGTGTCAGCCAGTCGGGCCGATGCACCTGGTAAATGCTCTGCAGGACGGGCAGCGGGAGAGAAGCGAGCGCCAGCCCGCCCAACACGAGGGCCACGGTGTAGGGAACGCGCGACCGCATCGCGACCACGGCGATGACCGAGGCAGCGATCAGCAACCACATCAGGAACTCGACGGTGGAACTGGCAGTCATGAGCTTCAGCCACGCCCGAACACGGGACCCATTCGTTGCTCAGGTCGGGGAGTCATATCCTAATCCAATTGGCTGGATGTTGTCAGAAATCCTGGAAGACTTTCAGGGCACAACGAAATGGAGCTGCGGCAGTCGCCTGCGAGCCCTTCTCGTCGGTCTTGCTTGGAACGGCAGCATTCGCCGCGCCGGGAGCTGAAATCGATTTTCCCGGCGGCTCCGCTTCAATGGTCCATTGCGATCGCTTCAATCGGCTCCGCAAAAGCAGGTTTTGGATTTCGGAAACGAGGCGAGGAATCTTTGTCTCCCCCGGCTTCCCCGGCTCGGTGGTGTGCGAGACCTCCAAGCGAAGATTTGATTTCTGAACCAGCGCGATGACATTTCTCACGGCTGCGCGGTCGCCTGCGGCCAGGCCGAGCCTCGGCTTGGCCGGTGTCAGCGTCAATTGAAACGAGGGGCTGCGCACCTCGACCCGGCCGTGTAGTTGGACGGGGACGCCGAGTTTGGGCCCGAGCTGGGAAGCCAGCACGGAAATCGTCTGACTGCTCAGAGGGTCGGGCGAAACCAATTGCAACCGGAGGACAGGAGGCGCAGTCGCGGCGAGAACGAGCTCGGGCGAAGTCTCTTGTTGAATCGAAGTGCCCGCCAGGAGTGCGTCCAGTTCCATGCGAGCGAATTCCAGATTCTTCGTGCTGGATTGCTTGAAATCAAATGGAGCTTCCCGCTCCACGGGCCTGACGACGCCGCCTAACAGTGCGGTTTGTGCCTGTGCGGCTTGCGCGGCGGTTACGCCCCCTTGCGTGACAAGGATTTGATCGATGAGAAGTTTGGTGCCGGAGCCGAATTTCCTTCGCAGGACTTCTTCGGCGGACTCGATGGCCTTGGTCTCAATGTACCGAGTGGTCCGCAGCGTCGCCCGCACCAACAATCCATCCTGCGCCGGCGCGAAAGAGAGATCGGCCACGGATGTCGCTTTTCCGTCGAATGCCGCCTTCAGGTCTCGACGCACTTCGGAGTTGATCGAAACTTGGATGGCGGCCTTCCGCAGCGTGAGAAACAGCGGTATCGACAGAAGAACCAAGACGGTCAGGCTGAACGCCAGCCGATATTTCAATTTCCAATGCCCCTGCTCAGCCTCCTGGCGCGGTCGAAATCCCATCACGCGGAATACTACGGCGGCACTGATCATGATGGAGACAAGATTGGTGACGAAAAGCAGGAAAGCTCCTCCGGCAATCGATCCTTGATGAGTGCTCAATCCGTAGCCGACGACGGACAGACGGAGGAACCACCGCCACGGCAATCGCCACGCCCGGCAAAATGGTCAGGGCCACGGAGCCGCCGCGAAGAGCCAGAGTGCCGGCCAGTCCGGAGAGGAAGGCGATGAACAGATCCAGCAGGGTGGGGGCCGTGCGGGCGAGGATCTCGGGTGTCGCTTGCTTCAGCGGCGTGAGCGAGGCGACGAGCCATGTGATCCCAATGACCCCTCCGATGCTACAGGCCAGCACCACAGCCGACCGCTTTCCCATGTTTCCGTCGCCCAACAGCAACGCTAACGCCGCCGAAAGAATCGGGTTCATCAGCGGAGAAATCAGCATCGCCCCGATGATGACGGCGGCGCTGTTTTCCAGGAGTCCGAACAAGGCGATGAGTCCGGAAAGAGTGAGGAGAGCCACGTATTCAATGTCGATGTGGCTGGAGTCCAGGATCGACGCATAGATCGAAGTTTTCTGCTCTTCGGAGATGCGCAGCCGCATGCGGCGAAACACTCTCAATCCAGCTGCAAGGGAGCGCTTCCGATCCGTGTCCATGGATTGCCTTTCCGGACCGCCATGTGATGCCTGTTCGGATTCGTCGGCCCCGCCGGCGTCTGGATGAAGGACCTCGCCCGTCGAGGAGATTGTACAACCAGGCCTCCGCCCAGAGCACCGTCCATCCAGCGATACGCTATTCCACGGGGCACTTCACAGGACGTCGGTCCACTGGGGCGAAGCGGCAAACGCGGCGCGAATCAAACCCACATGGGAATAGGCTTGCGGGAAGTTGCCCCACATCCGCAAATTGGATGATTCGTAGTCCTCCGAGAGAAGGCCCAGAGGGGAGAGCGCGGAATGCACGCGGTCGATCACCTGCCGAGCCTCGTCTCTGCGTCCTGTACCGGCAAGCGCCTCCACCAGCCAGAAGGTACAGATGATGAAGGCAACGGTAGGGGGCCCAAAACCATCATCCAATCGGTATCGAAACAGCCAGCCATCCTTGGATAGTCCATCGCGGACCCGGTCGATTGTTTGGCAAAGCCGCTGGTCGTCCAGGGGAAGAAAACGCAGATGCGCCATTTGCAGCAGCGCCGCATCGAGATCGCTGCTGCCAAAAGATGCAGCGAAGCTCCCTAGCTTCGGGCACCACGCCTTCGCAACGATCTCGTCATGAATGCCCTTTGCGGCCGCGCGAAACTCCTCCTCCAAGCCGGGAGCATGTTGGGAAGCCACCCGGCTCATCCGGTCTGCCGCCGCCCAACACATCAGACTGGAAAAGGTCTGCGGCTTCCACTCCGTGCGATACTCCCAAATCCCCGCATCCGGCTTTCCTGCCACGGATATGGCCTTCCGTGCCAGATCCTCCAATAACTTCAAGGTAGCCTTCGAACGATCCGAGCTGAAGCGGTCGTCGAGAAAGATCGGCGCCAGGGACAGAACCATTTCGCCAAACACATCATTTTGTGTGTGCAGCGCGGCGCTATTGCCGACCCGGACCGGCCCGTTGCCGCCGAATCCTGGCCAGGATTCGAGAATCCGCTCTTCGGGGCCAACGGCGCCATCGACGCGGTACAACGGCAAGAGATTCAGGTCCGGAGCGCCCCCCGCGATATTCAGGAGATAGTGGATAAAGCTTTCGCGCTCTTCGAATTGCCCCAGAAGGCGGAATGCGCCCAGAGCGTAGTAGGCGTCTCTGAGCCAGCAGTAGCGATAGTCCCAGGTCCTCCCACTTCCGGGTGCCTCGGGGACCGAGGTGGTCATCGCGGCGATGATCGCGCCGGTATCCTCGAAACAGTGAAGCTTCAGTGCGAGCGCGGAGCGAATCACCGCGTCCTGATACAAGGGTGGAATATTGCATTGCTTCACCCATCGTTGCCAGTAGCGCCGTGTTTCGTTCAAGAAGCGCTCGGAAAGCGCCGGCAGGGGCTCTTCAATCGGCGCGCCCCACGTCAGAGCCAGATGCCGCCGTCCCGTCAACGTAAAGGGCTGGCCGGTCAGATAGGATACGGGGATGTCCGTGGTCAGACGCAGCGGGCTTTCGAAGCCTTCGAAACGAATGTGATTCGAGCCGTTGAGGCGAACGGGAATTGCTTTGGACCATCCGAGCCTCGGTTCGCAGGCCACGCGAATCCGAGGTGTGCCCTCCAGGGGCTCGACAATGCGGAAGAGTTGCGTGGGCCGGAATGCCCGGTCGTATTGAACGAAGCGGGGCGCGAAATCCACGACTTGAAAAATTCCGGACGAAGTCTCGAACGTGGTCTTCAGGATGTTCGTGTTATCAACGTAGGATTGCTTTCCCGATTCTCCCTCCGCCGGTCCGACGACAAACTTGCCGCCCTCCGCGGCATCCAGCAGCGTTGAGAATACGGGTTCCGCGTCGAATCGTGGCAGGCAGCACCAGACCACTGCGCCCGTGCGTTCAATGAGAGCCGAGAATTGACAGTTGCCCACCACACCGAGGTGTTCTAGCAGCATGACTCGAAGGTAGCAGATTTGCGTTGGATCATAAATGACAGTGTGATTAGATGTTTAAAGATATGCGCCAGACGATGAAATTCCTCATCGGCCTTGTGTTGGGCTTGGGATTTCTGACGTGGGGCACTTCCGTTCTCGTGCAACGCACCACCCGGAGATGGTTTGAAAACGACGTCCGCCTTCGTGCGGAACTCGTTGTGGGTGGAGCTCGCGAAGCGTTGAGCGCGCATTGGAACAAAGAAGGCCGGAAGCAGTTGGAGGGGACGCTGGTCGAGGTGACGCGCGATGAACGCATCATGGCTGCGGCTGCCTGTAATCCGGACCTGACATTGTTCGCCAGCACTGCCGGATTCCCATCGCAGTTTTCGTGCCAAGACGTTGGTCCACACGTAAGGCCTTCCAACGACGCTCCCGAGGCAGCGTGGTCGACGTGGCATGAGTGGATGTCCCTGCCGGGAGGGTCCGTGCTTGTGAGCGCGGTCCCGGTTAAGGATGGCGGCCGCCCGCTTGGATTCATCATCCTTGTGCACGACCTCAGCTACGCGGAACGGAGAGAAGCCAGCACGCAACGATTCGTGCTCCTGGCGTTTGGCTTTTTGGCGCTGGCGGCTTCCGCCGTCACGATCCTCGTCGCCCGCTTTTCGTGGCGGGGCTGGAGCGAGGAAATCCGCCGCCTGGCCCGCGGCGAAACACCCAAACGCCCTGAATTTCAGCCGATCGTGCGAGATGTCCGCGATCTGGTGGATCGGATCATGGTGGAGCGGGAAACAGAACTCGAGGGCGGGGCTTGGACGCCACAGCGGCTCAAGCTGACACTGACACGACATCTCCATGGGGAAAAGATCGTGATCGTGGCGAACCGCGAGCCTTACATCCACGAGCGCCAGAGTGACGGAAGCATTGTAGTCCGGCACCCCGCCAGCGGTCTTGTCACCGCTCTCGAGCCAGTGATGCACGCGTGTTCGGGCGTATGGGTTGCCCACGGAAGCGGCTCCGGCGACCGGGAGGTGACCGACCGGAGCGGGCACATTCCCGTTCCACCCGGCGATGAATCTTATTTGTTGCGGCGGTTGTGGCTTTCCAAGGAGGAGGAACAGGGCTACTACTATGGCTTCGCCAACGAAGGGCTCTGGCCCCTGTGCCATGTGGCCCATGCCCGCCCTACCTTTCGGACCGAAGACTGGCATTATTACCAGGCGGTCAATCAGAAGTTTGCCGACGCAGCGTGTGAAGAGGTGGATTCCGAGGACCCCATCATCCTCGTTCAGGACTACCACTTCGCACTGGCGCCTCAGATGATCCGCGAGCGCCTTCCGCAAGCGACCGTGCTGATGTTCTGGCACATTCCCTGGCCGAATTCCGAACGTTTTGGGATCTGTCCTTGGCGCAAGGAGATACTCCAAGGAATGCTGGGAAACAGCATCATTGGTTTCCACACGCAGTTTCACTGCAACAATTTCATCGAGTGCGTGGACAGATTTCTGGAAAGCCGGATCGACCGCGAACAAAATGCCGTGGTTCAGCATGACCGCGCCACCCTGGTTCGTCCCTACCCCATTTCTCTGGAGTGGCCGGTCCACTGGCTTAAGACGAGTCCACCTCCCGAGGAGTGCCGAACCAGCGTGTTCGCGGAACTAGGCCTGCCGGCGGATGCGCTGCTGGGAGTCGGAGTGGACCGCCTCGACTACACTAAGGGAGTCGAGGAGCGGTTCCTCGCGGTGGAACGCTTGCTGGAGCAGCACCCCGAGTTCCGGGGACGATTCACGTTTGTTCAACTCGCTGCTCCCAGCCGCACACTGATCGAACGCTATCGCCAACTGAACGAAAACGTGGAACTGGTGGCGGCGCGCATCAACGAGCGATTCGGCCAAGGTTCCTATCGGCCCATCATCCTGCACCGGGCCCATCATGAGCCGCCGACCGTGTTTCGGTACTACCGTGCGGCGGACCTGTGCTATGTCTCCAGTCTCCACGACGGCATGAATCTGGTGGCCAAGGAGTTCGTGGCGGCCCGGGAAGACGAACGCGGCGTCCTCGTTCTGAGCCAGTTCACCGGCGCCGCGCGCGAACTCACGGAGGCGCTGGTCGTCAATCCGTATGACACCGACGAGGCCAGTGCCGCACTGGCGACCGCGCTGCGCATGTCGGTGGACGAACAACGGGAGCGCATGCGCTCGATGCGTGCCTTTCTCGCCGAGTTCAACGTGTATCGGTGGGCGGGGCGCATGCTGGTGGATGCCGCACGTCTGCGCCGCCGCGAGCGATTGACGGGCCGTCTGGCGGAACATTGGCTGGGGGCAAACCCGGCTTGATGCGGCGCATCCTGTCTGCGAGAAACCGTCCGGTCCTGGAGAAGTTCACATTTGGGAACGTGCTCCTGGCGTTCGACTTTGACGGAACACTCGCTCCCATCGTTTCGGACCCCGACCGGGCCGCCATTCGTCCCAGCACGCGAAAGCTCCTGCAGACTCTGGCCTCCCAGTATCCTTGCATCGTGGTCTCCGGCCGCAGCCGCGCGGATGTTCGCCGGCGGCTCCGTGGAATCGGGTTTAAGGAAACCATCGGAAACCACGGAATCGAGCCCTGGAGTTCGTCGCACGCGATCGCGCGCGCGGTAGCGGCATGGGTTCCTCCTCTGCGACGGAGACTGAGGGGGTTTCGCGGAGTCGTCCTGGAGAACAAGCGGTTCTCCGTGTCGATCCATTACCGGAAGGAGCGCAACAAGAAGCAGGCCCTTGAGGCCATCACCGAAATCGCCCGAACCTTGCCGGGCGCGAGACTCGTCGGCGGCAAGCAGGTGGTGAACATTGTCCCCAAGGGGGCGCCGGACAAAGGTCTGGCAGTCGAGCGGGAGCGGAAGAGAAGACGTTGCGACAAAGCGATCTATCTCGGCGACGATGAAACGGACGAGCATGTCTTCGCTCTGGCTCGGCATGGCCGATTGCTGGCCATTCGCGTCAGTGCGAACCGGTTTTCCCTCGCCCGCTTTTACGTTCGCAACCAACGAGAAGTCGACCAGTTGCTGAGAATCTTGATCGCATTGCGCACGGATTCACCTAAGCCGCTGAAAACAGTTCGTGCGCCCGCTGGGAGTCGCGCCTCGGCCCAACGGATGTTCTGATTAGGCTGCTCGTCCGGCGAACAGATTGTACAGCCAGCCGAAAAAGAAACCGCCGAATCCCCCGTCGACCAGTGCCCAGGCTCCCCCCAACAAAGCGTCACCGAAGCTACGGGCTCCATGGAAGCCTGGGTAGATGGAACTGATGCCTGAGAGGAAGCTTGAGCCGTACGATGGGATCGCGACGTGAGCCAGCCCCACGCACAGAACTCCCCCTCCCCAAATCAATCCGCAAACAATCGTCAAAGCCTTCACTGAAAGTCGCATCACGCCTCCTTTCGGCACCTACTGCGTGGTCGCTTGCTGCTTGCCTTTTCCCCAAGAGTGACCCATCAATCCACCATCTTCTACATCGAATATCTTGTAAGCCCCCAGCTTGACTCGATCGTTGAAGAGAAACCATGCGAGTGCGTAACCCCATACGAAAAGCGCCCAACTCCACCCGATCGGTGCCATGAATATCCCGTACACGGCAATCAAAGTAGCCAACGCTTGAGTGCCGATGACTGCCCAGAAGAGAATCGCCGCTGGCCGGATGCTCCAGAACGGCTGCCGCGTCCACGTGACGCTACTCAAATTAGCGTCGGCACCCCGCGGGCCATTCCGCGATAGCGTCATTGGTTGCGTTGTCGGCCTGACGTCGTGAACGGAATGTGCCCTCGACTCGGGCGCGCTATTTCGCTTTCAACGCTAAGCATGATTAGCTCCAATTCCTCCGTAATAGCTTCCTGCCGGAGCGAATTGGCCAGTCGCCGCAGCCGCTCCTCGTCTTCGCGAAGTTTGTTGAGAGCGCCATCCATATGGCGAAGCCGCTCGTGGTTCTCAGCCATAAATGACTGGTAGAAGATTCCGTAGAAAAGTGCAAACAGGTATTGCTCGAAGAGCTGGGGACGCAAGTCTGACGGAGTTAGGTTTAGGAGAGGAGGGAATTGGAGTTTCTTTGAGGTCTCCATCCTTGGAAACTCGAATGGAAAGGTGGTTTCCACTTTTGTCCCGGCACTCGTGTAGCTGTTGTGAATGATCTTCCAATCGGATGAAGAGAACCGGGCAAGAGTCCTCGCAAGCTGTGAGATTACCAACGGAATCTCCTCGACGGCGCTGGGCGCATCGAGAGATGCCACAACACGCTGGTCTTGGAACAACTTCAGCGCCAGTTTTCGGCCCACCAGGATCAGCCTGGGAGAAGTGGCGGCATGGCTTTCGAGAGTCTTCTGAATCGTCTCGTTGAATCCGCCGCAAAATCCCCGCTCCGAACCGATCAGAACGTACAGTGAGGGGCCAGCCGTGCCTTTGGTCTCGGCGGGCGCCCCGTAGAACTGCTGAAAATCGGCAAGGGCTTCCTCCACCGAGCGTAGCAGCTCCTG
This sequence comes from Terriglobia bacterium, assembly GCA_963791705.1. GTDB lineage: Bacteria > Acidobacteriota > Terriglobia > Acidiferrales > UBA7541 > Palsa-295. The sequence continues at coordinate 18,878 of CAWBTO010000005.1, forward strand.
CTGGGTGACGTAGAGGCGGGAGACCTTCGTTATTTCCACGAGCGAAAGGTTCTTCATGGCGTTCAGGATACCCTCGATATCCTTGAGTGCCCGCATCCGAGATTGGAGATCGGAGAGCTTGCTCATGAAAGGCCGCTCTGTCTTCTCCATGCTTCCAGCGCTGTCCGCCACTGATCGCGAGCTGTCGCCAGGGCCAGTCCAGAAGTCGACATCCACTTGAACAGACTTGCAAGCGCCGGACGGATCGTTTCAGGTTTGAATTCATCAAGAAGCCCGTCATTGAAAGCCACCAGCCACGCCATCTGGCATTCGATCGGAACAGGGTCCAAACGGTCCTGTTTCAGGATCTCTCTCAGAATGCGGCCGTGTTCAATCTTTTTTTGCATCGAACGCTCTAGTTTGGCCCCAAAGCGTGTGAACACCTCCAGCTCCAGGAACTGGAGGTAATCGAGCTTCATTCTTCCCGCTTCTTCTTTGATTTCCAGGGGTTGAGCTCTGCCCCCCACCCGCGAAACTGATTTCGTCACGTCGATGGCGGGGAGAAACCCGGAGGAGAAGAGCGCCGAATCGAAATAAATCTGGCCATCGGTGATGGATATGAGATTGGTGGGGATGTACGACGCGATTTCGCCCTCTTTCGTTTCAATGATGGGGAGCGCGGTCATGCTGCCCCCGCCGTGTTTGGGCGCAAGACAAGTCGATCGCTCCAAAAGGCGGGAGTGAAGGAAGAAAATATCCGCGGGATATGCTTCACGGCCAGGCGGGCGTCGGAGAAGAAGCGAAAGCTCCCGGTAGCTTTTGGCGTGCGCTGTCAGGTCATCGTACACGACCAGCGTGTCCCGGCCCTTCGTCATCCAGTATTCGGCGACGGCACATCCTGCAAAGGGAGCCAGGTACTGCAGTCCGGGAAGCGCAGTGGCTTCGGCAACGACCAGGACGGTATGCTCCAGCGCCCGGCTCTCCTTCAGCATTTGAATCGTATTTAGGACGCTGGACCGCTTCTGTCCCACAAGTACGTACACGCAGAGCACATCTTTACCGCGTTGATTGACAACGATGTCGATGGCCAAGGAACTCTTTCCCAGCCCGTTGTCACCGATCAACAGTTGCCTCTGGCCTTTTCCGATCGGAATTAAGGTATCGATGATCTTGTTCCCCGATAGAAGCGGGCGGTTCACAAAATCCCGAGCCACGATGGGCGGAGAAACAACATCCAGGTCGCCCCGGCCTTCCAATCGCGGATCAGCCTCTCCGTCCAACGCTTTGCCTTGTGGGTCCACCACTCTTCCCAGCAGAGCATCTCCGCACGGAATACTTAAGCGGGAACCCGAATGATTCGCGATGGTTCCCGCGGTCAGTTCTTTTGTTTGTTCCAGAAGAATTGCTCCGACAAGCTTTTCGGTGAGATGGAAGACCATGGCCCGGCTTCCGTCCTCCAGCTGAAGCACCTCATCGATCGAAGCGGAGGGCAATCCCTCAATCCAGACAATCCCATCCCCCACCGAGAGGACTTTCCCGCGCTCAACAATTCGGAGCCGGAACCGGTAGTCCCGCAGCCAATCCCTTTGCTTCCCAAGTAAGGAGGCAGATGGCGTGCTATCGCCGCTACTCATGGTTCCTCATCGCCGAGAAATATTCGAGCTCGTCCCGAAGATTTGCACGCAACACGAAAGACCCGACCGTAATTTCCAGGCCGGCCAGCAGGTTCCGGTCCATGCCGAACTCAACCGGCGCTTCCGTGCCGATCTTGCGTTGGAGAGTCGCAGTCAGCGTTTCGCGCTGTGGCTCGGTCAAGGAATACGCCGATCGCACCCTCACTGCTGCGCCATGATCCCATGGCTGTAGCGCGCCGAACGCGAGGCCTTCTCGCTCGGTCGAGGAGAGTTCCTTTGCGACCAACTCCACGATCTTCCCTTCAAGTTCCGGAGACGCCACGTCCTTTAAGAGGCGCGACGTGAACGCGAGCGCCTGCTTCATCGCCTCTCTTTCGACTTCGGTTCGCCGCTCGGCGGATTTCTTCTCCTCCCGTGCCTCCGCCTTTTCGCGCTCCTTGGCAACCGCGGTGTCGATCAGCTTCAGTTGCCTGTTCTTCTCTTCGTTGAATTCCTTTCGAAACTGTTCTCTCTGGCGCTCCTTTTCCACTTCCCATTCTCGAAGGCGGCCTTCGTACTTGGATTGCAACTCCTGGGCGTCGCGTCTGGCTGACTCCGCGTCGTGCAGCGTCTTTTCAACGCCGGCTCGGCGGGCCGCGATCGTCCGTTTGATGGGAGCATAGAAGAGGCGCTTCAGCAGCCACACGAGGACCAGGAAATTGATGGCTTCGAGAATGAAGGTGGTCCAGCTCAGTTCCACTTCGATATGGCTCCCCTCTTACAGCTTCGGCAGATACTGAATCAACGGATTGCGGAACAGAATGATCAGAACGATCACCAGGCAATAAATCGCGAGCGATTCAATCATAGCCAGGCCCACGAACAATGCGCGGGTGATGGAACTCTCCGCTTCCGGCTGGTGCGCCAGGGCTTCGAGAGCCTTGCTGATCGCTCTTCCCATGGCGATGGCTGGCAGCATGGTGCCAAACGCAATCACGAGACCTGCAACGATGGTGGAGATGGTCACGAACGAAGATGCGTCTTTCAAATGACACCCCTTTCCTTTTCTCGCCGGAGTTCCTGCGCTTGAATGGCTCCTGCGATGTAAATCAACGCGAGCATGCCGAACAGATATGCTTGAATAACCGCCTCGACCAGATGAAGCATCAGCAGGGGAATTGGGACCAAAAAGCCTGCGACCAGGAGAGCGAGCGCGTAGCCGATTTCAAGGCTCATGACGTTTCCGAAAAGCCGCACCGCCAGAGCCAGCGTCCGGGAGACTTCGCTAATCAGATGGAAGGGGAGCAAGATCGGGCTCGGCGTCACATAGTGCTTCAGATAAGCCCCCAAGCCCTCCGCCCGGATGCCAAACCAATGAACCGACAGAAACACAAGGCATGCCAGGCTGGACGTGACCGAGAGGTCGGACGTCGGAGAATGGAGACCCGGGATGATTCCTGCCAGGTTTGCAAGGAGGATGAAGATCCACAGCGTGGCGATAAACGGGAAGACGAGCTCGCGCTTCCCGGGCAACACCGATTCAATCGCGTCTTCCATCGTTGAGACAATGCCTTCCAGAACAACCTGGTAGTTGCCGGGACTTTCGCGAGGCATCCGCGCGGAAAGCCAAGCGACGACCGCGAGAAATAGCATGATCCCCCAAGACGTCAGCACGCTGCCCGCAATCCTGATCTCGCCCACGTACGGCAGCGCGCCAAGGAGATGTGCTGAATTCATCTCATCCCTCCCGGACGAACAAATAGACATCCACGGCGCCAACAAACACACCGAGCACGATCAGAGTTATCGTCCAACTGAAGGAATAGCCTTTGATTCGGTTATCAAGCCAGCTCCCGAGATAGGCTCCCGCGATGACGGGAAGCACGAAGATCAGGCCCAGAGTTCCCAGGTAGATCGTATTGGCAAGAAGAGTGCGCCGCGCACGCTCGGCTTTTTGCATTCGGCCTGCTTGCGTCTGCACGCTAGCCTTGAACCTCTCGCTGTCAACGTCGCTCTTCATATGGCAGGCGTCCGCTTCAGTTCGTACAGCCGTTTCATGATCTCTTCATCCAAACGGTGCAGGCTTTGCTTGATGTCGCGGAGTTCCTCTTCCCCTTGCCGCAGTTCGCGATCCAGCGCCGCCGAGATTTCTTCGAGCCCGGCACTTCGCACGAACTTCGTTGTTGCGATGCGCAGCTCGTTGTTCACAAAATAGAGAACCCCTCCCGGCAAAGCCAGGTACTCCACCTTGCCCGCCGCATTTTGCCAATGCGCGAGCCCGAAGACCAGGACGGTCATCCGTCGCGCGGCGTTTGCGAGAATCCCGAAACTGCCCGCTGCGTCGCGGCCCGTAAATCGGACTACATCCGGAATCCATTCCGATTGGGTCGCGCTCATGAGATGCAGCCGGAATGTCTTCATCGGGCGAGCCCCGCGATCGCGCCCCGCATATAAAACTGATCCTCGGACACCTTGTCGAACTTGCCCGCCAGGATGGTGTCGCAATCTGTCACCGTCGTATCGAGCGGCACGGATACGCCTTTGATCCCCGTATGTTCCTCGGTGACGTGCAAAGGTTGCGTGAGATAACGCTGCAACTTCCTTGCTCTCTCGACAATGAGGCGGTCCTGGGGGGCGAGTTCCTCGATCCCCAGCATCGTGATGATATCCTCGAGTTCTCGGTACCTCGCAATGTGTTCGCGAACTGCCTGGGCGACGGAATAATGCCGGTCTCCCAGGAAGTAGCGGTCCATGAAGGTGCTCTTGGATTGCAGGGCGTCGACGGCTGGATAGATTCCTTTGCCCGCCTGGGAGCGCGAGAGAATCACGGTCGTATCGAGGTGGCTCAGAATGCTGCTAACTGCCGGGTCCGTCATGTCGTCCGCAGGCACGTACACCGCCTGCACGGACGTTACAGCATCGCGCTCGGTCGAGAGAATGCGCTCCTCCAGTTCCGCAACTTCGGTCATGAGCGTTGGCTGATAGCCTACGGCTGCCGGCATTCTGCCGAGGAGCCCCGATATTTCACTTCCTGCCTGCACAAAACGGTATACGTTGTCCATGACCAGCAGGACTTCATGATGGAGCGCATCTCTTAAGTATTCCGCATACGTGACGGCGGAAAGGCCGACGCGGAACCGCACGCCGGGCGACTCGTCCATTTGCCCGAATACCAGAAGGGTCTGGGGCATCACCCCAATGGCTTGCATTTCGTGCCAGAGTTCGTGGGCTTCGCGAATGCGTTCGCCGACGCCCGCGAAGACCGATACGCCTCGATGAAGCGTGGCGACGGAATGCATGAACTCCATGATCAAAACCGTCTTACCCACGCCGGCGCCGCCAAACAGGCCTCCCTTTCCGCCTCGGATCAATGGACACATGAGATCAATCACCTTGATCCCTGTCTCCAGAACTTCGCGCTTGGCGGATGATTCATACAAGGGGATGGGTCGTCCAAGGATGTTTCGAACTTCGTCAGTCTACAAGGGGAGGACCATCGTCGAGAGGCTCTCCAAAAACGTTCAGCAAGCGGCCCAGGCATTTCGGCGATACCGGCACGTGGATGGGAGCACCCGAGTCGTAGACCGGCAGCCCACGTTTGAGGCCGGTAGCTCGATGCAGAGCGATCGCGCGCAGATGTGTTTCATCGACGTGCTGATGAACTTCCAACACATAGCGGTTGCCGTCGGTGCGCGTTTCCAGAGCTTGATGAAGAGGGGGGAGAACATCGCAAGACACCGTCACCACGGGGCCATGGACTTCCTTAATAGTGCCGATGGCCCCTGCGTCCATGTGGATCCTCCCGGACTACGACGGTGCAATGTTTGGCACGAGTGCTAAATTGTCGCCCCTCCGTCCTGCGGCCGCTGTCGGGAGACGAGGGCCCGCATCGCCGCTTCCAAGAACTTGGAAATATCGATCGCGAGCGGAATTCTCATGGCTCCCCCCGACTCCTTCTCAACAACGAAAGCAGAAATCATCTTCCAGGAGCCGCGCTCTATCGGGATTTGATGCGGTAGATCATACTGTCTCTCGCGATACGGATCGACAGGGAGTGAATCGTTCGCGCTAGCGCAGACATCGTCATCCCTTAGGGATGCGTACGATCTCGACCGAGCAAGACGCATGGCGAGCGACGGCCTCGGAGACGCTACCCATGAGAAAGCGGTCCAGGGCCTTTCGTCCGTGCGAGCCGAGCACGATCAAGTCGGCCTTCCATTTCTCGGCCTCGTCGATAATCATGGACTTTGGATCGCCCTGCCCGACGGCTGTGGTCACCCTCAGACCTTGGGAACGCAGCATGTCCGCGGTCTGCGCAACCAATGCCTCCGCCTGTTTCGATTCCGCCTCCCACACCGCCTCGAGAGTGGAGTCATATCCGCCCATCTCACGGGCCACCAGCAGTGTTGGAGGTTCCACGATATGCAACACTCGGACTTCCGTACCCTCCGGCCGTCCTTGGATGACGACAGTTTGTGCCGCCGCCTCCGAGAATTTGGAATCATCGACCGCAAGTAGGATTTTCACTTTCCTTCCCCTGCCTACGTTTTAATTATCATTTATGCATCGCGGGGCCGCTGTGACCTGGCTCACACCCCAAAGTGATTTGACCCGGACCTTCCGGAACCAGCGCCTTCCTTCGGGGCTTCCTCGAAGATCCCGAGGACATTGTGGACCGGCTGTCGTGCTGGTTCGATTTGTGTCACCGTGGATTGCGCAACGACCCTGGCGTGGCCATTGCCGTGGTTGAGCTCAGCCTTGGCGGTGGGAAGAAGGTGGTGCTTCCAGTGACTCTGGCGTCCGCCGCTCAGACACCGGAGCGGTGCACCCCTCGGTGAGGGCCCGACGCAGTACGCGGGCGAACTCGCCCGGCCGCAAGGCAGGTGCGCCCCAACAGCTCTGCCCTCTTTCGACCACCGGCATCCATAGGCAGCTATCTTCGATGGGGTGAAAACAAAACAGGCTGGTGGGGGAGCCTTCCAGCAACGGGATCATCCGCAGAACCGAGCCGTCCATCGGATGCATCTCGCTGAGGACCAATTCAAAGGCCTGTTGCCCCAGAAGGTCGCACGCTTCCTTGTGGGAAGTTGCGAATCGGCACTCGCCGCCCCAATTCGTCAGGAGGTCTGCCAGATGGGAATGCTGATTCAGGCTTTCCCCCACGAGGAGAATCTTGGGTCTTCCCACGGCCTCGGCCCTCCCTTCCAGATAGCTAGATGCATCCGGGCGCTCAAAGGTTGGGGGTACAATTACCGCTGACACACGTCCAACTGCTTTCGAAGGGAGATGCGGCAACCGTGAACAATGTGCTCCTCCTGTTGCGCTACGTTCCTCTTGCCTTTAGCGCGCTGCTCCCCGTGATCAATCCTGTCGGCTCGGCCATGCTGTTCTTGGCATTTGTCCAGGATTCCGATCACGAGACGCGCACGGTGCTGGCTCGGAGAATCGCGGTCAATACGTTCCTGTTTCTCGCCATCGTTCTCGTCGCGGGCGTTCAGGTGTTGCACTTCTTTGGGATTTCGTTGCCCATCGTTCAAATCGCGGGCGGATTTGTCCTCGCAACGATGGGTTGGAAGACCCTCAACAAAGAAGACACCAATACAACTGCCCCGCCGCCTTCCGCAAGCTCGGCCGCCAATGTCGATGACAAAGTCTTCTACCCCTTCACATTTCCCCTCACGGCGGGACCGGGATGCATCGTCGTAGTCCTCACGTTAAGCGCCCATGCATTGAAGCTGACCCTTGCCGAGACGGTTCTCGCCCATCTCGGAATACTCATTGGGATGGCCCTGGTTGGCGCGATCATTTATTTCAGCTACGCCTACGCGGATAAAATGGCCTCGAAACTTCCTACCGCCATTGCCCAGGGCATTCTCCGAGTCATATCGTTCATCTTGGTGTGCATTGGAGCGGAAATCACCTGGCACGGGGTGGAGAGCCTGATTCGATCGCTGCGTTGAACTCCGCTTCTGGAACTGAGATGTGTGCACAAGCCTTCGGGAAGAGGTCCGGCGAAGGCTGCGCGGCAACGGCCCAACGTCACTGCGGCTCGCGGTGATGGCTTCCATCCAAAATACGAAATGGACAACCACGCCGATGACCGCTAGCCTGTGCTCGGTTGCGGGCGAGAGGTTGCGATCTCTCGACAGGCTGGAAAGGAGCCGAAATGGCGGGAACAATCCTCGACCTGGTTTTGCTGGCTGTTGTCCTAATGGTCGCCGCGGTGTGCGCGCTGGCGCCGCTCGGGTTCATGGGCCTAATGTTCTGGCGCTGGCACAAAGAGCTGTCTCGGATGCGCCCGGCGAGAACCATTCTGCCCAAGGCTCCGCCCAGAACCGTGTCCGTTCGTCATTCGCTCCCTTCGATGTCCGCGAGCGCGCCTGTACAACTGGATCGGCTGGCGTCCTGAACGATTGCCTTCCTCTGTAGCCCACAACGCGAATGCCCACGAGCCGTCCCGTATCGGGCGAGCCCTACGCGGCAATGTGCGGCTCACCAGCTTGCGGAAGCAGCGCGAATTTTAGGGGGTCGGAGCTTCAGCTCCGACATAATCCGTGCCTTATCATCAGGGGTTTTAACCCCTGAGGCGCGATCTTGACTTTTTCCGCAAGCTATCCCGCGGTACTGATGCGGCCCCAGTCCGGCAGCTCCCGCCGTCCCAACATCGATTCCGCGGCCCAGCGTGCCAGATGAACCGACAGCGCGACGCCGTGGCCCGCAAAGGCTCCCAGAACCATGCCGTGGCGGCTCCGCGGATGCCAGGCGAACACCGGCAGCCAGTTGTCCCGGAACAGGATCGGCCCGCCCCAGTAGTGCGTGAACTGAATTTTTCCCAGCGCGGAGTGCAGGCCCCCGACGCGCTGTCGCGAACTGCGCCATCATCCGCGACGTCTCTTCGCGCGCCCAGGCGATCTCTGCCACATCCTGGGAAGCCGGCGGATCCAGCAGCCCCGCTCCCAATAGAAGCGAGTTGTCCGGGCAGACGCGTCCCCACAGGTACGGAAAATCGATCGTGTAGAACGGCTTCCGCTGCGAAAGCCCGATGGCGTGCAGCAGTTCTTCGCTCGCGGGAGCGCTCAGCGCCGCCAGCGCCAGCTTCGGGTGCGTCGAGGCCTCCAGGCCGGCCAGCGTGATCGAGAGCGCGTTCGTGGCGAGCAGGATTTTCCCGGCGGCGATCTTCTCGCCGCGGCCGCCGCGCGCGCGCACCACGCTCAGCTCCGGGCGCTCGCCCCACTCCACGCCTGCGACCGCCGCGTTTTCGAAAATCATGGCGCCGAGGCCGTGCGCAGCCCGCGCGAGGCCGCTCACCAGTTTTCCCGGATCGAGTGTGCCGCCCGGAACTTCCCGCACCACGCGCAGCCGGCCGGAATCTTTCCAGTCGATGGGAGAATCCGTGATCGCTTCGCCGCCCCGGCCGATCTCCCACGCTCCGGCGAGCGAGAGATCGCACGCAACGCGGAATTCATCCAGAGCCGCCGTGAAACCCGCGAGGACATCGCCCAGCCCGGCCAGATCCCCCGCGGCGCTTTCCGCCAGCGGGATGCCGCCGGTGCGGCCGCTCGCCCCCGCCCCGAGGCGTCCCGCCTCCAGCACGGCCACGGATTTTTCGGGCGCCAGCCGCTTCAGCCACGCGGCGGTTGCCAGCCCCGTGAAGCCGCCTCCCACAACGGCGAAATCCACCGCGCGAGGCAGCGCCTGCTCGGGCACGGTGAAGTCAATGTGCCAGGGCGGAGTGCCCCAGGGATCGCGTTCGGCGGAAGAAATCATGTTAGTGGCCTGGCTCTGTTGACATCCCTCGTCAAACAGACCGCTGGGACCGCCGCCATGCCCATCGAGGAGCGCCGAGGCTTGTAGCGCCGGCCTCTGGCCGGCGATTTTGTGTGGCTATGGCGCATCGTAAAAGAGCCGGCGGGACGCCGGCGCTACCAACACCGCTCCGCGTCGCGGGATGTCAACACACCCAAGGGACTGGGTAGTGGTGTCATTTGAGAATTTATCAGAGATGGCCGGGTGGCACACCCTTTTCCGCGTCGGTTACACTCGTCTCGCATTGACATCCGGTGGGACGGATGATCTCAACGGGGCAGTTGGCGATGCAGTAAGCGCTTCCTGCATCGGCGGTCGCCGTTGCAGTTTCGGATGGGCCAGCCTTTGCGCACTAGACTGGTGGCCCATGCTCAAGCGCTTAGGTTTTGAGGGTGCCCCATGCTCGGTTTGTGAGCGTGGGGCTTTTTCCTGGTCTGTGACTTTTCCGAGTTTCGACGTTGGTTTCAATCCACAGGGTCGATTCCAATCAGAATCTCGCCGCGCCTTTGGTAGAACGCATAGCTACTCCATGGCCAGTCCTTTGGGTCTTCTACGAGTCCTCGCTTGACTGGATTCATGTGCATGTAGTTGAGCTTCTCGACCTTCTTCTTCCGACTCCACACGTTGAAGTCATAGAACCGCCGCTGCCAGAACTGCGGCAGACGGCCATCGGATCGCGCGAACGCGAAAGATCGCTGGGCTGTTGGCCCGCGCCGCCGCAGCTTGCGTCTCAGCCGCCGCGAGACACGCTGCTTGAGCATTTTCAGGACGGTCGAGGGATTTCCTCGAATCGGCTCGGAAATCAACAGATGGACGTGCTCGGGCATGACGACGTAACCGACCAGTTTGAATCCGTATCCCTCCCGGACATCGCCGAGAACTTGGACGAATGCGTTCCGAGCGCGTGCCGAGCCGAGAAGAGGAAGGCGACGATAACAACTGAACGTGATGAAGTGCAGGTGGCCGAACCCGTAGATGCGTTTCAGCCGTTTCGGCATGGCGCAGACCGGAAAACAAAGACCGGGGCCGAAAAGCCCCACGCTCACAAACCGAGCATGGGGCACCCGCAAAGGCGTACTCTGCGGTGACGTGCCGCCATGGTATCATGCCACGCGGTGTGCAGGAGCGAGCCGAGTGTCTAGAGACTCGAAAGCCTGGGCCACCCGCCCGTAGTACGGAAGTAGACCTACGGGGTAACTTCGAGGGTTAGGAAATGCCGAGAATCGTACCCAGCCAAGTTGTCGATTTCATCAACACCATCCCATTACATGTTAACAATGACGTGGTGCGGCTAAACTACGTTGGTTCCGCGCAACTTTCCGCCGTTCTCGAACTTGTAGACCAGATTCCAGATGAGCTTCTAACGATGAGCAAATCTGAGTACGCATCATTAGTTCGCGCGAAGGCGCAAATTGGCGACATTCTCGCGATTTGGACAGCCAACCGAACCGCTGGCCACTCGTTGCAGCCTATGCAATTTGGCGTCAAACAAAATCCGCTCGAAGTCATTCGCGCCATACTTGCTAGCTGCCCTGATGAGGCTCCGAGTCCTTCAACGTCTGAACTCAGCTTTATTCCTGACGCGGACCTCAGAATGAGCCTGCGTAACGACATGGGCGCCATCAACAGAGCACTTTCAGATGGTGAGTGGAAAGCGGCTACGGTTCTCGCCGGTTCTGCGATCGAGGCGTTATTACTTTGGGCTCTCCAACAACAACCGCCAGCCACAATCAACAGTGCTATCACCGCTTTAGTGTCGACGAAAACCTTCAATAAGCAACCCAATGGCAACTTAGAATCGTGGGATCTCCACGAGTACACCGAAGTCGCTGCTCATATCGGTATCATTAAGGACGATACGGCCATACAAACGAGACTAGCGCGACAATTCCGAAATTTCATTCACCCCGGCCGCACTCAACGCCTAGCCCAGAAATGCGATCGGGCAACAGCCCTCTCTGCCGTTGCTGGTATGGAACACGTTGTTAGAGATTTGACTCCGTAACGATGGCCATACTGACTGTTGATGGAGAGGTGTTCAGCTATGAGCTTAGATCTTAGAAGCATCGTCGCAGTAGCTGCAATCCTGTTGTCGGCGGGTGGGCCAGCCTTTGACTCGCTTTCGAATTTTCGGGTGCCGCATCCTTGCGGGGTTTGCAAGGGTGCGATTCCTACGCCGACGACAACATGGGGCGGCTGACCGGGACCACAACGCAGTACGCGTTCCTGCCGGCGACGACGTTCGCCAATTCCTACAGGTGCGACGCGGCGTCGAACTCCGGTGTCGGGACTCCGGTGGACTCCACCGCGAGTCCGAAAACCGGACCTCACGTCGAAGGCGGATAAACTGGCGGCGAGAAAGGCGGGCTAGGATCGAAAGTGCCAAGGTCTGCGGGTCGCAAATTAACCGGATGCCGAAAGTGGCGCTCCAGAGGAGTTATAAGGGTCCTTAGGGCGCCAAAATGTGCATTTTTGCGCACGAATGGGAGCAATATCCATGCTCCCGTTGCTGCCATTTTTGCACGATTTCGGGAGCATGGACTTTGCTCCCGTTGCCGCCACTTTTTGCGCGGCCCAAACCGCGTCCGTGCCGCCTGCCGACGATTCTTGCCCGCCATCCCCGCGATTCCTTCCGCGCGCGCCCTACAGAATCGGCTCGGTCCAATTTTCCAGCGTGCGTTTCACGTGGCTCATGAACTGATGGGCGACGGCGCCATCCACCACGCGGTGATCGTAGGAGAGCGAAAGGTAAACCATCGAGCGGATGGCGATGGCATCGTCGATCACCACGGGACGCTTCTCAATCGTGCCCAGGCCGAGGATCGCGACGTTCGGCTGGTTGATGACCGCCAGGCCACAAAGCCCGCCGTAGCTGCCGGGATTGGTGATCGAAAACGTGCTCTCGGTCACTTCCTCGGGCTTGAGCTTCTTCGTGCGCGCGCGCTCGGCCAGGTCGTTCATCATGCGGCCGAGGCCCAGGAAATTTTTCTCCTCGGCGTTCTTCACCACGGGGACGATCAAGCCCCAGTCCAGCGCCACGGCCACGCCGATGTTGCACTCCTTGTGCAGCACGACGTTGGTGCCGTCCACCGACGCGTTCACCGTAGGAAATGCGCGCAGCGCCTCGACCGCGGCGCGCAGGAAAAACGGCATGTAGGTCAGCTTCGTGCCGGTCTCCTGCTCGAATTTCTCCTTCATGCTCGCGCGCAGGCGGACGATGCCGGTGACGTCCGCTTCCTCCAGCGAATAAACATGCGGCGAAACGTGCTTCGACAGCACCATGTGCTCGGCGATCTTCTGCCGCATGGTGGACATGGGCTGCACGTCGTACTGGCCGAAATACATTTTTCCCCGCAGGGCTGCGTCGGGCGAACCCGGGCCGGCCGGCGGTGGCGCCGCCGATGGCCGAGGGGCCGCAGCCGCGGGCGCCGGAGCGGCTGGGCGCGCGGCCGCAGCGCCGCCGCCGATGGCCGCCAGAATATCGTTCTTGCTCACCCGCCCTCCCGCGCCGGTACCGCTCAGGCGCTCGATGTCGATGTTGTGCTCGCGGGCCAGGCGGCGCACCAGCGGAGAGCTGCGAACCTTTTCGCCGTTGGGCGCGGCTTGCAGCGGCGGCGCAGGCGGCGGTGCGACGGCCGCGGGCGGAGGCGCAGGAGCCGCAGCGGCCACGGCCGGCTTGGACACCTGCGCTTTCGGCGGAGCAGGGGCCGGAGCGGGCTTCGGCGCTTCCGCTTTCGGAGGCGCGGCGGCCACGGCGGCTCCGGCCGCGTCGATCACCGCGACGACGGTCTGGATGGGCACCGTCTGCCCTTCGTTGACCTTGATCTCTTTCAGCACCCCGGCGGCCGGCGCGGGAATCTCCGCGTCCACCTTGTCCGTGGAGATTTCGAACAGAGGCTCGTCGCGTTCGATCTTGTCACCCGGCTTTTTCAGCCACTTGGTGATGGTGCCTTCAAAAATGCTCTCGCCCATCTGCGGCATGATTACGTCAACAGCCATAAGTTGCTCCTCTGAATTCGGCGCTCAAACGGCGCGCAGACACTCTTCGTGCCAGACTCCCGGAATTCCTTCCAGGGTGTAAATTTCGTCGCCGCCATGAAAGAACGTGACCGCCTGGACTTTGGCCACGCGATCGGCGTACTCGAGCTGTTCGGCCTCGAGTTCGTTGTGGTACTGGCCGGCCTCGAGAAATTTATCGAGGAAGGCACGGTCGGCGATCCGCACTTCGCATCCCACTTCGAACTCCGCTTTGTTCAGCCCTTTCGTCTTTCCCATTTCGCAAGACCTGCTTTCTGGAAGATTAGTATTTTGCCAATTCCCTTGCTGCGGCGGCAACCTTTTCCGCGTTGGGTAGAAACCGCTGTTCGAGCGGCGGAGCGTACGGCACGGGGGTATCCAAGCCGGTGACGCGGGCGATGGGCGCGTCCAGATCCTCGAACGCGCTTTCACAGACGATGGCGGCTATCTCTCCGGCCATGCCGCCGGTGCGCGTGTCTTCGTGGACCACGAGCAGCTTGTTCGTCTTGCGGACCGACCCGAGGATCGCTTCGCGATCCAGCGGCATCAGCGACCGCAGGTCGATCACTTCCGCTTCTACGCCTTCGCCGGCCAGAGCCGCGGCGGCTTCCAGAGACGTATGCACCATGGCGCCGTAACTCACGATGGTGAGATCGCGGCCCGGGCGGCGGATCGCCGCCTTGCCGATCGGCACCGTGAAATCGCCCGCGGGAACTTCTTCCTTGATCCGCCGGTACAGAAATTTGTGCTCGAAGAAGAGCACCGGATTATCGTCCCGAATCGCCGATTTGAGCAGCCCTTTCGCGTCGTACGCCGTCGAAGGGTAAACCACCTTCAGCCCGGGCGTGTGCACGAAGTGCATTTCCGGGCTGGACGAATGAAACGGCCCGCCATGCACGCCGCCGCCCGAAGGCCCGCGCAAAACCATGGGCACCGGCGCGCCCCAGCGGTAATGCGACTTGGCCACGAAATTCGTCACCTGGTTGAAGCAGCAGGCGATGAAATCCATGAACTGCATTTCCACCACGGGACGCAATCCAAGATAACTCATGCCGCAGGCGGCGCCCACAATGGCGGTTTCGCTGATGGGCGTATCAATTACACGCTCCCGCCCGAACTTCGCCAGCAATCCTTCGGTGACCTTGAACGCGCCGCCATAGACGCCGATATCCTCGCCGAGGGCCACGACGGCCGGATCGCGCTCCATCTCCTCGAACAGCGCGGCGCGGATCGCTTCGAGCATGGTGATCTCGGCCATCAGTGCTTGCCTCGCTTATCGCGGCGGTGCTTGACGAAAGTCTTCGCGCGCTTCTCTTGCTTTTCGAGCCGCTCGCGCTCGAACGCCCTGTCCTTGGGGCCACGGCCGAAGGGGACGCGCAGGCGCTGTTCCTCGACGAGTTCCTGCTCGGCCGCAGGCTCGGCCACTGGTGTGGTCACCGGCTTCGCGCCGGGCTTTTCGACACGGCCAGCAGCGGGGACCGCGGCCTTGGCGGCCGGGGCCGGCGGGACAAACGCGCCGAAGTCCGTCACCCTCCAGACGGCTTCGACGCACGAGGCGGGCGGCAGCAACTCCTGCTTGGGGCGGCGCCAGTCGGCTGCGACGGTGTGGCAGCCGTCGCAATAGACACCCTGCTCGGCCAGCTCGGGGGGCGGCATCGGCGATTCCTCGGCGAACTTCTGGTCCACGTCGAGTTCGCGTTCGATGCGCTCGTCGATCTCCGATTTTTTCGCGGCGTCCCAGAGCTTGTGCTCGGTGAGATAGGCTTCGTAGCGCGCAATGGGGTCCTGCGTTTTCCAGTATTCGAACATGGCCTTCGGGACGTACTCGGCAGCATCGTGCTGCGCGTGACCCTTCATGCGCATGGTTTTCGCCTCGATCAGCACGGGGCCGCGGCCGGCCCGGCACTCGTCGACCGCGCTTTTGGCGGCAGTGTACACGGCGATCACGTCGTTGCCGTCCACGATGTGGCCGGGGATTCCGTAGGCGAGAGCGCGGTCGGCGAAATTCTTCAGCGGGGCCTGTTGCGCGACCGGCGTGGAATAGGCCCACTGATTGTTTTCGAGCACGAGGACGAACGGCGCGTGCTGCGTGGCCGCGAAGTTCAGGCCCTCGTGAAACGCGCCGGTGGAGCTGCCGCCATCGCCGATCCACGTCATGGCCACGATCTTCTGGCCCAGATACCGGCCGGCCATGGCCACGCCGGTCATCACCGGAATCAAATCGCCGAGCATGGAAATGGGGGAAACGACGTGGCGGACCTTCAAATCGCCGAAGTGGCTGGTGCCGTCCTTGCCGTGCGTGGGCGAGGTGTAGCGCGCCATGTGCTGCGTGAAAATATCGCGCGGCTTGAATCCCTTCACCAGCAGCGCGCCGATATTGCGGATCATCGGCGCGAGCCAGTCGCGCGGCTCGAGCGCGTAGGCGGTGCCGATGGAAACGGCTTCCTGGCCGAGGCTGGCGTAGAGGCCGCCCACAATCTTGTTCTGCCGGAACAGCCGCGTCATGCGCTCTTCCAGCTGGCGGTTGAGCTGCATGTAGTAATACAGCTCGAGGTGCTGCTCGCGGGTCAGTTTTGTGTTCACTTGCATTTCGTTGCTCGGCCGCTCCATTCGATTTTAGGGACCGTCAGAACACCATGCGCCCACGGATGGGCCATGCCCCTCCGCGCCAGGTTCAAACCGCCGCCGCAATCACCTCTTGCGAATGCGCGGCGAGGATTTCCGACAGGGCGCCGAGCGAGACCCGCTCCAGCCGGCGCGCGAAAACCTCTCCGAAATGCGCGGCCAGGCGTTCGCGGACTTCCTCGCAGGCCACCGGGCGACCCAGCGCGCGCTCGAGCGACGTGGCGCGCTTTCCGGCAATGCCGCAGGGCACGATCCAGTCGAAATAGCGCAGGTCGGTGGACACGTTGCAGGCCAGGCCGTGGGAGGTCACCCAGCGGCTGATGTGCACGCCGAGCGCCCCGAGCTTTTCCTCGCCGGCGGGAGCGTCAATCCAGACGCCGTGCCGGCCTTCGACGCGGCGCGCGGCGATGCCGTAATCGGCGGCCGTGCGAATCATGACCTCTTCGAGTTGCTCGACGTACCAGCGGACGTCGCGGCGGTGCTCCGCCAAATCCAGGATCGGGTAGCCGACGATCTGCCCCGGACCATGATACGTGATATCGCCGCCCCGGTCGCTCGCATGCAGTTCGATCTGCTTTTCGGCCAGCAGGCGGTCGCCGGCCAGCAGGTGCTCCCGCCCCCCGTTGCGCCCCAGCGTGATGACGTGCGGATGCTCGCACAGGAGCAGCACGTCGGGAACGGCGCACGACTTGCGGGCCGCAACCAACTGCCGCTGCAATTCGCACGCCGGGCCGTACGGGATCAGCCCCGCATCCACAACCCAGCAGATTTTTTCAGACTGTTTCATGCGTCCTCGAAACGCAGGCGACCTACACCCCGAGGTTCGGGTCAAAAGTTGATGGCGAGACCGCGCACGGCATTGAACGCGTCTCCCATCGCTTCCCACACGGTCGGATGCGCGTGGATGGTGGCGGCCATGTCGTCGAGCGTGGCCTCCAGGCTGAGCGCGGCGACGGGCTCGGCGATGATTTCCGTGGCCAGCGGCCCGATAACGTGCACGCCGAGGATTTCGCCGTACTTGGCTTCCGCCACCACCTTGATGAAGCCTTCGTGGTGGCCCAGGATGGTGGCCTTGCTGTTGCCCAGGAACGGGAACTTGCCGGTCTTGACCTCGATGCCCGCATCGCGCGCCTGCTTCTCGGTGAGGCCGACCGAGCCGATCTGCGGCTCGCAGTAGGTGGCGCCGGGGCAGCGCTTGCGGTCAAACGGCTGCACGTCTTTGCCGGCCATGCGGCCCACGGCGATGATTCCCTCCATCGAGGCGGCGTGCGCCAGCTGGGGAAGCCCGGCCACGATGTCGCCGATGGCGTAGAGGCGAGGCTCGTCGGTTTCGAGAAACGCGTTTGTGTGGACGTATCCGCGCTCGACTTTGGCCTTGGTCTTTTCCAGGCCGATTTTTTCGGTGAGCGGGCGGCGGCCCACGGCGATCAAAACCTTTTCCGCGGCGATGGACTGCGGCGCTCCGGTGCGGTCCTTGTAGGCGACCGTGGCGCCCTGGGCGCTCTTCTTCACCGATTCGACCTGCGCCTGCGTTTCGATGCGGATGCCCTTCTTCTTGAACGCCTTTTCCAGCTCCGCGGAAATTTCCTCGTCCTCGAGCGGCACGGCGCGCGGCAGCGCTTCGAGGATGGTGACTTCCGCGCCGAACGTCCGGAAAATCGAGGCGAATTCGACGCCCACGGCTCCGGCCCCAACGATGACAAGGGATTTGGGAATCGCCGGGAGTTGCAGGATTTCACGGTTCGTCAGGACGACCTGGCCGTCTATCTCCACGCCCGGCAGCGAACGCGCCTCCGAGCCCGTGGCCAGCATGGTGTAGGTGGTTTCGATTTCCGTGGTCCCGCCGCCCTTCTCGACGGCCACGCGGCCCGGACCGGCGATGCGTCCCCAGCCGGTGAGCGACTCGACCTTGTTTTTCTTGAACAGGCCGGCGATGCCCATGGAGTGCTTTTTTACGATCTTGTCCTTGCGCGTCAGCATCGCGGGCCAGTTGACCTTGACCTCGCCCACTTCGAAGCCGAATTCTCCGGCGTGCTGGAACGAGTCGTAGAGGTCGGCGTGATGCAAAAAGACTTTGGTGGGAATGCAGCCGACGTGCAGGCAGGTCCCGCCGAAAAACGGGTCCTTCTCGACCACGGCGGTCTTCAGTCCCCACTGCGCGGCGCGAATCGCGGCGACGTAGCCGCCCGGCCCGCTTCCGATAATTACGAGATCGTATTTGGCCAAGCCAGTCTCCCTGGCGGTGTTGCATTCCGCCGAGCCGATAGGTGCGTGGAAGGGTGGTTCGCGCGCGTCTCTTCCGGGCGCCGAGGCCTTTGATTTTAACAGTGGCCGTGGGCCGTCGCAACCAAACTGCAACACCGCTCTTGTCTTATTGTTCGCGGCCGGCGCATGCCGGCCGGCGGCTATTTTCCCGTCGGCGTGATGTCTGTCACCGGGAGGTCCCAGTGAGCCAGCAGGATCTCGAAGCGCCGCTGCTCCTCGCGCTGGTAGGTCTGCTGATCGGGCCAGATCTGCTTGATGAAGGATTCCTCATCGGGATTGTCGGTGGTGGCCACGGTCGAGTTCTTGTATCGGATGGTGACGCGATAGTCCCAGCGGGCATCCTCGGTCATGTGATTGGACGGGGTTTCGATCTTCACGGAAAGCACGCGGCCGCTCGCCACGAACTTCTGGAGCAGCGGGTAGTGGTTCTTCAGGAAAAGTTGCAGGAACTCCTGCTGATGGCCCCATTGGACCTTGTAATAGTACTCCACGGCGTAGGGCTGGTTCGCCGCGGCTTGTGGTGGAGCGCCCTGGGCGAACAGGACTGGCGCAAACGCAAGTAGCAGCAGGGCAACGAGTATGTTCCTCATGGAGCCTCCCTTGAATGAGTCGCCTGGATTGTAGTCGCAGGGGACGGCGTTCATCAATCTATAGCGGAGGCGACAAGCAACGAGGTGACGCACAGCACAGGGCAAGGTGACGCCACGCACTGCGCTCCGCAGGTCTATCGGCTAGTTTGTGCGCGGAGGTGACCTATGTTCATAAGGAATTCTTTGGGCCTCACCCTGGCAGGACTTCTCCTGGCAGGAGTTGGGGTGGTTGCACTGGGGCATGTCACAAGGGCTGCCAGGGGGCCACAGGAAAAGACGTTGGAAAAGAAGCCCATTATTCACAGCGACCCGGCATCCGGCCACCGGATGTATAAAGACTACTGCGCTGCTTGCCATGGGGCCACAGGAAAGGGAGACGGGCCGGCGGCTGAAATTCTGAAAGCTCCGCCGCAAGATCTCACGCTGATGGCCAAGCGCAACAATGGGAAATTCCCAGCGGACCATTTCATCACGGTACTTCACTTTGGAACCGAGGGACATCCACATGGCACGAGCGATATGCCCATCTGGGGGCCGCTGTTCCATTCACAAAACAAAGATGTTGTGGAACTGAGAATCAGCAATCTGACGTCCTACGTGGAGTCGATCCAGCAGAAGTAAAGAGAGATTCCTCGTCGCTCCGCTCCTCGGAATGGCGCGCCGAACTGTTTTTCAATACCGCGATTCTGTAGCGCTCTGGAAATAGCTAGCCCATCTTACACGCGGGCAAGGCACAGCAAGCAGGGCGCAGCAGGCAGCGCCCCTACAGCAGATGGCGAGCCGCGAACGACTCGCGGCTACTTTCCGGACGCACCACTAATGCACGGCAAGCGCGGCGCGGCCGGGAAAGCGGGCGGCGGCGCCGAGCTCCTCTTCGATGCGGAGGAGCTGATTGTATTTCGCCACGCGGTCGGTGCGCGAGGCCGAGCCGGTCTTGATCTGACCGGCGCCCATGGCCACGGCGAAATCGGCGATGAAGGCGTCCTCGGTTTCGCCGGAGCGGTGCGAGATGATCGCGGCGTATTTCGCTTGGCGGGCCATTTCCACGGCTTCGATCGTTTCGGTGACGCTGCCGATCTGATTCAGCTTGATGAGGATGGCGTTACACACGCCTTCGGAAATGCCGCGGGCGAAAATCCTGGGGTTGGTGACGAAAATGTCGTCGCCCACCAACTGGATTTTCTTGCCCAACCCCCGCGTGAGAATTTTCCAGCCGTCCCAATCGTTTTCGGCCAGCCCGTCTTCAATCGACACGATGGGATACTGCCGCGCCCAGCCTTCCCAGAAGGCGGCCATCTGCTCGGAGGTGCGCGCCGACTTGTCCGACTTCTTGAAGACATATTTGCGGCTGGCGGAGTCGTAGAATTCGCTGGCCGCGGGATCGAGCGCGATGGCGATTTGCTCGCCTGGCTTGTAGCCCGCCGCGGTGATGGCTTCGAGCACGCGTTCGAGCGCTTCTTCGTTCGATTTGAGATTGGGCGCGAAGCCGCCTTCGTCACCGACGGCGGTTGAGTAGGCGTTCTTCTTCAGCACGGCCTTGAGGCTGTGAAACACCTCGGCGCCCCAGCGCAGCGCCTCGCGGAAATTCGGAGCGCCCAGGGGCATGACCATGAACTCCTGCACGTCGACGGAATTATCGGCGTGCGCGCCGCCGTTGAGGATGTTCATCATGGGCACGGGAAGCACGCTGGCGGAGGAACCGCTGGTATGGCGCGCGAGATATTTGTAGAGCGGCTGGCCCGCGGCCGCCGCGGCGGCGCGCGCCGCCGCCATGGAGACGGCGAGAATGGCGTTGGCTCCGAAATTCGATTTGTTCGGCGTGCCGTCGGCTTCGATCATGCGGCGGTCCAGCGCGCGCTGATCGGCCGCGTCCATGCCGGCCACGGCCTGGGCAATTCCGCCGTTCACGTGCGAGACAGCCTTGAGGACGCCCTTGCCGAGATAGTGGGATTTGTCTCCGTCACGCAACTCGATGGCCTCGTGCTCGCCCGTGGACGCGCCCGAGGGAACCGCGGCGCGCCCCATGGCTCCGCTTTCGAGCCGAACGTCCGCTTCGACCGTGGGATTGCCGCGCGAATCGAGAATCTCGCGGCCGTGCACCGCTGCAATCTTTGTCGACATGATTCCTCCCTGAAGTTCCTATAAGAATGAATGCGAGCAGCTCTCACACCAACCAATTCAATCTCTATTCTTTCCTCGCGAGCACAAACCAAGGACGGAAGTCTTTGGGAATCCTATCCTCGGGCCAAGCCGGACGCATCACAGGCGAAGACATGCCGGCGCGGCGCTAGCAATCATTCCGGCTCCTCGATCATGGATTCCGGGCGGACCACGACGACGACGCCGTTTTCCGAGACGGCGTAGCGTGCGCGGTCGGCCTCGCTGTCGTAGCCGATGACCGTGCCTTCAGGCAGCTCGACGTGGCGGTCAATAATGGCGCGGCGAATGCGGCAGTGCCGGCCGATGCTGACGTGATTGAAGATGATGGAGTCCTGGACGTCGCTGTAACTATTGACGCGGACATCGTAGCCGAGGACGCACCGTTCGATGCGACCGCCGGAAATAATCGACCCACCCCCCACGATCGAATCGAGCGCGACGCCCATGCGCTCGGGATCGGCAAACACGAATTTCACCGGCGGGTACTGCTGCTGCCAGGTATGCAGCAGCCAGCTCTTATCGTAGAGGTTGAACGTGGGAGAGACCGACACCAGGTCCATATTGGCTTCGTGATAGGCGTCGACGGTGCCCACATCGCGCCAATAGGGCGTTTCCTTCTTGCTGTCGTCGCGAAAATTGTGGGCGAAGACGCGGTATTTTCCGAGAATGCGCGGCAGAATGTCCTTGCCGAAGTCATGGGAGGAAGTGGCAGCTTCCGCATCGTCGATCAGGATGGGCACGAGCAACTGTGTATTGAAGAGATAGACGCCCATGGAGGCATTCACTTTGTCGGGATGAACGCGCGAGGGTTTCGGATGGGCGGGCTTCTCCTCGAATCCGAGGATGCGCCAGTGCTCGTCGGTTTCCAGCACTCCGAATTGTCCGGCGGCGGCGGCGGGGTCCATTTCGATGGTGGCGACGGTGACGTCGGCGCCGGCCTCGATGTGCTGCGCGAGCATTTTCTGGTAATTCATGCGGTAGATGTGATCGCCGGAGAGGATGAAGACGTAATTGGACTGCTCGCTGCCGATGGAATAGATGTTCTGGTAGACCGCATCGGCCGTGCCGCGATACCAGTGCTGGGAGACGCGCATCTGCGGGGGCAGGACTTCGATGAAGTCGCCATAGCCCATCAGCGGGGACCATCCGCGCCGCACGTGGCGGTTGAGGCTGAGCGCCTTGTACTGCGTGAGGACGAAGACGCGGCGCAAATCGCTATTGAGGCAATTCGAGAGGGTGAAGTCGATGATCCGGTAGACGCCGCCGAAGGGCACGGCGGGCTTGGCCCGGTCGCGCGTCAGCGGCCACAACCGCTCGCCCTGGCCGCCGGCCAGCAGAACACCGATCGCGTCGCGCATCTGGGCCATTCACCGGCTCCCGGGAAACTCTCCCAACGGCAGGCTCCCATTCTAACCCGAACTTCCTACCAGCGGCTGCGGGGATGTCCATGAACCAAGAACTCGGCCGCCGCAGGCAGGAAACGCGACGGACCGCGCGACGGAGCCCGCAAGATGCGCGGTACTCCAGAGCAACGCTGAGAAGCCGCGCCGCTCTCCGGTTTCAGGAGTCCGGGGGACTCCACCCGAGTCGCGACACCGGCGCGAGCCGGATGGGCGCAGTACGGCCGGTCCACGCGG
This sequence comes from Terriglobia bacterium, assembly GCA_963791705.1. GTDB lineage: Bacteria > Acidobacteriota > Terriglobia > Acidiferrales > UBA7541 > Palsa-295. Next base: position 41,570 of record CAWBTO010000005.1, read on the forward strand.
GCGCAAATCTGGAAACTCGCGAAAACTGCCGGCTAACAACATGTCCGGGAGGGCGAGAGGGTGGCCGGAAGGGGGAGTGATTACTAAATCGTTAAAGCGGCGCGGGCGGGCGGCCTTGTGCACAATTTAAGTCTTGACTTGGGGGGTAGCCTCCGATAGAAACAGTGGCAATAGCCGGATCGCGTGGATACCGGCTACACGAGACTGAATCCATCAGTCCGAAATCAAAACAAGGGACGGGGGTGAATACGCGTGGCAGAAGTTGTCATTCAAGAGGGTGAGTCGTTGGAAAACGCTCTCCGGCGTTTCAAGCGCAAGGTGCAGTCGGAAGACATCATCAAAGAGATCAAAAAGCACAGCTACTACATGAAGCCCGGGGAAAAGCGTCGCGCCAAGGAAGCCCTCTCGCGTAAGCGTCTCCGTAAAAAGCAGCGGCGTGAGCAGGATTAGAACACCCGATCACGGACAATCCATCCAGCCGAGCAGACCGGTGAAGGCCCGCGGATTCGCGCGGGTCTCGCCGGTTTGCGGGGCTGCACCCGCGCTCCTTTCTGTTCTGCTCCAACGCCGTCCGGGGGGTCGTCCATGGAATACCACGATAGGGTCTTGAAGTGCAGCGATTGCGGGGCCGAATTCATCTTCACCGCCGGCGAACAGATGTTTTTCGCCGACAAAGGCTTCAAGAACGAACCAAAGCGGTGCAAGGCATGCAAGGCCAACCGCGCCCAGGGAAATGATTCCGGTTCGGGCAACCCCCAACGCGTCGAAACCAAGACGGTCTGCTCGCAGTGCGGGAAAGAAACGACCGTTCCCTTCAAACCTACTCAGGGGCGTCCCGTATACTGCCGCGAATGCTTCCAGCAGCGGCGGTCGGTCAACGCATCAGGCGCGACGGCCTGACCCGGCAGTTGCGGGATTCCTGAAGCTCGTCAGTGCGCGGCGGAATTTTCAGCGAAGCACCAATGCACGAACTCCGGCGTGTAGCGCGCCACCACGGCCGCCGGGACTTCCGGCTCGTTCACGCGTTCGAACGCAAATCCGATAGTGCCATTGGCCTGCACGGTGCCGGTCAGAAATCCATAGACGTTGGTTTCCGCGGCACGCGCCTGCGCTGATTCTTCCGGCAAGGCATACCGGGCCGCGCCCGCCGTGCCGACGATCCATCCCGGCAGGACTCCCCCGTGTTGCTTCCAATAGTCCGTATTGAAAATGCCGTCCATAAAGTAATGGGAATGGCTGGCCAGGACGTAGACGCGTTTGTGCCTGGTCCGACGCGCCCGGAGAAGATCAGCGTAGACGCGCCGGCCGCTCTCGATCCCCGCAGCCGACTGATTCATGCTGTGGTTCTTGCCGAGGCTTTCGGGAAGCGCCTCGTGCATCCCCACGACGATGGTGCGGATGCCGCGCGTGGCCATGTCGGAGCGGAGTACCTTTTCGAGCCAGGCGATCTGATCGGCATCAAACTGCTCTTCGGTGGCGTTGTCGAGATTGATGAAGTCCACGCCATCCTCGGTCCAGTGGTAATACGTCTTCGGATCGAGACTATGGGGATCATCGCGAAGGCGCTGGGCGCGCAGGTTCGGGGCGTCCAGCCAATCACGAAACTGAACCATGAAATCAGGGCGCGTCTTGCGGGCCGTCTCGTGGTTGCCGATGCCCAGATAGACGCGAAGCGAGCCGAACGGCGCGATCTGGCTATCGAGAAAATCCTTCCAGGCCACTTCCCGGTACGCAGCTTCCGATAGCGGCGTGGCGCGATGCTCGGGCTGGTGCTGGATGTCCTCGTCGGGGCTGGTCATCTTCCGGAAGTCGCCCAGATGCCAATAGAACAGCGCCCCGCCCTGCCGCACGCGGCCCGCGATCGCCGGCATCACCACGTCACCGCAGTTGCGGGAATCGCCGGAGACGGCAAATTTCCACGGCGCGGGCTTGGCATTGGGCGCGGAGGCCGGCTTCCGGCCGTTCGCCTGCGCATGGGCTGAGACTTGGCCCCCCGCGAGAAAGGCCAGGGCGAGAGCCGCCAAGACCACCAGGATTCGTCGCTTCATGGAGTTTTCACCAGCATGTTCCGCCCTCAAAGCGCCCTGCTCGTAGTGGGCAGGCCATTGTGCCGCGAGGCTTCGCCTATGGCAACCCCGCAACTGGTCCGCATAAACGGCTCTGACCGACTTACCAGACGGGCTATCCGAAGTAGTACTTTCGTAACATTGACGCCAACAAGCTGAAAACCTAATTTGGTCTAGACAATTCGGTGAGGCTCTGGCTCCAGAGCGCGAGGGAGGGGTGTGTATCTTTTAGACACACATCCTTGAGATTTCTCTCGCCATGGCACTAGACCCTTCATAGACTCCGCCCATCACGTCTTGTGAGGAGGAGTCTATGAATAAGTGGTCAGTTGTCATGTTGTTAGCTCTGTCGATCATGACCAGCGCGATGGGGCTCAAGGCTTTGAGCACTCATTCGACTTTTGCCACTGGCCCGGAACCAATGCCGCGAATTGCGGCGTCGCTGGCCACTGGCCCGGAACCGATGCCGCGGTAGCACGGATGCTCACCCGCGACATGCGGGTCATCGAGGGCCGGGCTAGTAAGGTAAGAGGACAATGCTCGGTCCACTCGATTATTGGCTTTGGGCAACAGGCATCGCCCTGGAAGCTTTGGTTGTGGTTTGCCTAATTTCCCGCCGATCTCTCGCCCGTTACTATGCCGTCGCGATATACATGTTCTGCAGGGTCGCGATCGGGTGCCTCTACTACTTTTACATAACACGATTTGGAATCAGCTCCGAGCAATACCATTCCCTCTACTACTACACAGATAGCCTGCTCACTATCCTGCTGTTCTGCGTGATCATCCAGCTCTATCAGCAAGTCTTTGCGGACATGGGTGTCAACCGCTTCGTGCGCGGCGGCGCCTCGATGCTGCTGTTCGCCACGGCGCTGTTCTCCTACGTGGTCATCCGCACGCATAGCGAGCACCTGACGAAGCAGTTCGTCGTCGAGTTTGGGCAGAATCTGTATTTCGTGGGCGTGGTGCTGACCTACGTCCTGTGGGCCGCCATTCTGTACTTCCGGGAGACGCGCGCGCGGCTGATCCATCTGGTGCTGGCGCTGGGCCTGTATTTCAGCGGGACGGCCGCGACCTACGCGCTGCGCAACCTCTTCCCGGGAATGCAATCGTTCGCCTTGCAATGGGTGCCGCCGATTTTCGGGGTTTTGCTGCCGCTGGCCTGGAGCTACACGTTCTGGCGCGTGCCGGAGGAAGCCCGCCTGCTGAGGTATCAGCTCGAAGGGAGGACGGCGCGATGATCGCAGCATGGATATGCGTCATATCGGCCGCGGCCCTGGTGCAGTTCTTTATTTTTTATTGCCGCGCGGTACTGGCCTCGACCCTTAATGTCGAGCTGTCGGAGCGTGTGCGCGAGGTGGCGGGCATGACCGGCCGGAGCATTGCGGCTGGGGATTTCGGCCGCCTGTTGCAGTTCTTGTATCTCTGCCCGGAGCACGATTCCTACCAGGGGCAGGTGCGCGCGGTCGGGATCTACTATCGCCTGCTCGATGTCGCCGGGCACATCTTCAGCGCGCTGATTCCCAGCGTGGCCGCGTGGGCGGAGCGCGACCAAATCTCCTGCTCGCATTTTGCCGCCGTCGTGCTGGACCGGCGCATCTCCCATAGTCGCGACCTGTTGGCGCGCCAAGCCAGCAGCCACCCGTAGCCGCACCGCGGGCCATCTTCGGCCGTGCCGGATTCGACCCTTGCCTGCCCGGCTGCTACCATGAAATCCTCTAGCCGTGAGGCGCCGAACTCCAACATCCGTGAAATCGCTGGAACAACGCATCCTGGAAACCATCCGCGCGTCGCGCCTGCTATCGCCCGGCGACCGCGTGGGTGTGGCCGTGTCGGGTGGCGCCGATTCGGTGGCTCTGCTGCGCGTGTTCGAGGGCCTGCGCGAGCCGCTGGGGATTACGCTGGCGGTGGTGCATTTCGACCACGGCCTGCGCGGGGCGGAATCCGACGCTGATGCGCGATTCGTCGCGGCGCTGGCGCACGCGCACGACTTGCCTTTGATTTTCGACCGCGAGGACGTGGCCCGAGTGGCGGCGGCCCGCAAATGGAATCTCGAGGATGCCGCGCGGCGGCTTCGCTACGCTTTTTTTGAGCGCGTGGTCGCCGCAGGCCAAACAACGCATATCGCCGTGGCGCACACGGCCGACGATCAAGCGGAAACCGTGCTGGCGCACATCCTGCGAGGGACCGGTCCAGCGGGACTGGCGGGAATTTATCCGGTAGTGGGTTCGGTGGTGCGGCCGCTTCTGGGGGAACGCCGAGCCGGCCTCCGGAAATACCTGCGCGATCTGGGACAGGACTGGCGCGAGGACTTGACCAATCTGGATCTGCGCCGGCTGCGCGCGCGGATTCGGCAGCGGCTTCTGCCCATGCTAGAAACCGAATTTTCGGACCACGCGGTCGCGCACTTGGCCGGGCTGGCGCGGCTGGCGCGGGAAGAAGAGCAGTTTTGGACCGCTCTGGTGGAGGATCGCTTCCGCGCCCTGGTGCAGGAGAATGACGGAAGGCTGATCATTCGGATTGGCGACGTGCTCGCGCCGCTGGCGCTATCCACGGGAGCGCCTCACACGCGCACCACCCCGGGAAGCGCGGCGCCGGCGGCCCAACGCGCGTTGACCGAGCGACTGATCCGTCGCCTCTACCAGGGGATTCGGGGCGACCTGCGGGGACTCTCGGCCCGGCACGTCGAACAGGTGATGCGTCTGGCTTCGGTGTCCACAGGGGCGCGGCGCGTCGAGCTGCCCCACGGCATTGTGGTCGAGCGCACGTTTGACGATTTGATCGTTTCCGGCCCCGGCGCGGCCGGGCGCGTCTCGGCATCTTTAGAGACGATTCGGCGAGCGCGCGAGTATCAATACGTGGTGGACCTTCCGGACAGGGGCGCGGCCACTGTTTCCGTCCCGGAACTGGGGAGCCGCTTCCGCCTGAAAGTGATTGACTGGCCTATCCTGGCGAGGGACACTAAAAGAGAAGTTGCAGCTTTGGACTTGGATTTGCTGGCGGCCCCGTTGATCCTGCGGAACTGGCGGCCCGGGGATGCCTATCGCCCGCTCGGTCGCCGCCATGCCTCGAAATTGAAGGAGATGTTCCTGGCGCGGCATATTCCGAGCCGCGAACGGGGCAGTTGGCCCGTGCTGGTCAGCGGCGGGCGCGTGGCATGGGTTCGCGGCATGGCCCCCGCGGAGGAGTTTTGTGCCCGGAAGGGCGCGCGGGCTGGAGTCGTGATTGAGGAAGATCGCCTTTAAGGAGGCGCGAGCGACGAGAGGGCTGCGCCGGGCCGCCGCCGTGGACCAGTTGGCGTACCGCAAGGCGGTCTGGCAGGTTGAATACATCGGCGCCGCTGCAGCATCTAAAGAACAGGCGGGTTCCAGCCCAAGAATCACGAACGGGGTTCTTGGGATCGCGCTGTGGGTAAGGGATGACAGCGACAGCCTCCAATCCAGCTACTGGAGGCGGCAGGCAACCGGTCGCAAGAAAACAGCCCGAGGGTGAGGTAGGACGGTGAATTCAACGGTACGCACAGTTTTATTCTGGGTATTGATATTTGCGATGGGCTTCGTCTTGTGGAAGATGGCGTCTAGCGGAGCGCCGTCGACGCACGAGGACCAGCCCAACTACAGCAACTTCCTGGCCAAGGTGGAGAGCGGGAACGTCAAGGACGTCACCATCTCGCTGTCTCCCAACAGCGCTGAACTTCAGGGCGAATACCGCGATGGCGGCAAGTTCCGCGGCGTGACCGTTGCGAACACGGCCATCCCGGACATCACCAAGGCGCTGCAGGAAAAGGGCGTGCTGTTCGACTACAAAGAGGTCAAGGACGCCAACTGGATCAACCTGGTCGTCACGCTTTCTCCCCTGCTTCTGTTCCTGGGCATCTGGATCTTCATGATGAGGCAGATGCAGGCGGGCGGCAACAAGGCGCTCAGCTTCGGCAAGTCCCGCGCGCGGCTGCTGACCGCGCAGCAAAAGAAAGCCACCTTCAAGGATGTGGCCGGCATCGACGAACCCAAGGAAGAGCTGCACGAGATCATCGACTTCCTCAAGGACCCGCAAAAATTTCAGAAGCTCGGCGGACGCATCCCCAAGGGCGTGCTGCTGGTCGGGCCTCCGGGCACGGGCAAGACGCTGCTGGCCCGCGCGATTGCCGGCGAAGCCAACGTGCCGTTCTTTTCGATTTCGGGCTCGGATTTCGTCGAGATGTTCGTCGGTGTGGGCGCCAGCCGCGTGCGCGACCTGTTCGAGCAGGGCAAGAAGAACGCGCCGTGCATCATCTTCATCGACGAGATCGACGCCGTCGGCCGCCACCGCGGCGCGGGCCTGGGCGGCGGCCATGACGAGCGCGAACAGACGCTGAACGCGCTTCTGGTCGAGATGGACGGCTTCGAATCCAACGAGGGCGTGATCCTGATCGCGGCCACCAACCGCCCCGACGTGCTTGATCCGGCGCTGCTGCGGCCGGGCCGCTTCGACCGCCGCGTGGTGGTGCCCCGGCCCGACGTGAAGGGCCGCGCGGAAATTCTGGGCGTGCACACCCGCAAAGTGCCTCTGTCCGACGATGTGGATCTATCCGTGATCGCGCGCGGCACGCCGGGCTTTTCGGGCGCGGACCTTGCCAATCTGGTCAACGAGGCGGCGCTATGGGCCGCGCGCCAGAACCGCAAATTCGTCGCCATGATCGACTTCGAGATGTCCAAGGACAAAGTCCTGATGGGCGTCGAGCGAAAGTCCATGATCCTTTCCGACGAGGAGAAGAAGAATACGGCGTACCACGAGGCGGGCCACGCGCTGGTGGCCGCGATGACCCCGGGCGCCGATCCGCTGCACAAGGTGACCATTATCCCGCGCGGCATGGCGCTGGGCGTCACGATGCAACTGCCCATCGACGACAAGCACACCTACACGAAGGAATTCCTCGAATCGCAACTCGCCGTCCTGATGGGCGGGCGCGCCGCCGAGGAAATGTTTCTGCACCACCTCACCACCGGCGCCGGCAACGACATCGAGCGCGCCACCGACCTCGCGCGGCAGATGGTCTGCGAGTGGGGCATGAGTCCGCTCGGCCCGCTGACCTTCGGAAAGAAGGAACAGCAGATTTTTCTGGGCCGTGAGATCGCGCAGCACCGCGATTTTTCCGAGGACACCGCCATCAAGATTGACGCGGAAGTGCGCACGATCATCGGCAAGGGCTACAGCCAGGCGCACACCATCATCGAAACGCATCGCGATGCGCTCGAACGCGTCGCGCAGGCCCTGCTGGATCGCGAAGTGCTCGACGTCAACGAAATCAATCTTCTGATCGAGGGCAAGCCTCTTCCCGAGAAACCGCCCGTGGTGCCGCCACCGCCCCCGGTCCCGGCAGCCAAGGAACCGCAACTCTCGCTGCGTCCCGAGCCGCGGCCGCTGCCCGGCCTCGCCAAGGGCGAGAAGCCGGCTCCGGCGTAATCCATTTTTTGCGCGGATGTGACAGGGCGTCCCGGATCGACCCGCGGACGCCTTTTTTTTTGCGGGCTGCTCTCCGCTCGCTGCGCCTCGGCGGTGCAATCCCGCCTTTTCCCCGGCGGGCGCTCCACCAGCCGCGATTTGGCGTAAAATGGCCCCATGGCAAAAAGATCCGCGGATACGTTTGAGGTTGCTTGCCCCTGCTGCCGCGCGAAGCTGACCGTCGACCCGCAGGTGAGCGCCGTGCTCTCCTATGTCCCGCCGCCGAAGCCGCCGCCGTCGGTGGATCTCGACGACACGGCGCGGCTGCTGCGCAACCAGGCCGACGCGGTCGAAGCGAAATTCCGCGCCTCGGTGGAAGCTGAAAAAACGAAGGAAGACGTCCTGGCGCGCAAATTTGCCGAAGGCCTCAAAAAGGCCAAGGACGGGCCCGTCGAAAAACCTCTCCGGGACTTCGACCTCGATTGAACTTCTCCATGCGCGCCCTGCTGCGTGAATTGTTCGGGCGACGCCCTGCGGCGACGCATGCTCGTTTCCGGCGATTCAGCCTCCTGATCTCTATTGCGGCGCTTCTGGCCTCTGCTTGCGGGCTGGCAGTTGCCGCTCATCCGCAAACGCAGCGAGCGGACGCGACTCGATTGCCCCGGCCACGACAGCTAGGCCAGGGCGTGGCGTGGCATCGCGATCCGGCCACCGGTGAACTGCGCCCCACGACAAGAGAGAACACGGCCATCGCCCCTCCGGGATCTCCGCCGATCCGGGTCGTCACGCAAATGGTGGCGGTGACTTGCATCGTCTCCGCCACGGACGGAGCCGCCGTTCCCGGCCTGCGCCGCGAGGATTTTCGGGTCTTCGACGACGGCCGCGAGCGGCCCATCTCCTACTTCGACGCTTCGACGCAGCCCGCCAGCGTGGCGCTGGTGATCGACGCCAGTCCCAGCGTTCTCCGCAACACGCAAGAGATGAAGCGCGCGGCCGATGCCCTGGTCGACACCCTGGCACCGCTCGACGAGGCGGCCGTCGTGGATTTTTCCGCGCACGCCTACCTGCAACTTCCGTTTACGGACGCTCGCGAGCGCGTCCGCCGCGCGGTAGAGCGCATTGACGTCCGCGCGCTGCTGGGCGACACGGGAGGTTCGAACATCTACGAGGCAGTCTATCTCGCCGCCCGGGAACTTTTTCCCGGCCGCCAGGGCCGCAAGGCCATCGTGCTGCTCACCGACGGCGAGGACACCGGTTTGGGTCTGACGTTCGATCCCGCCAGCGCCGCGCCGCAACCCGGCCGGCCTGCGGACCGGCTGACGTTTGACGACGTGGCGCGAACTCTTGCGGCCGAAGATATCCAGGTGTTCGCCGTATCCACCGAAAATCGCCCGAAGGTGATGACTCCCGAGTGGCTCGCGGCCCACGCGAGCGCCACGCTGGTGACGCCTGCCGCGCGCGCCTCCGGCATTCCTCCCTACACGCTCTATCTCGCCGAACTGGTTCGCCGCTCCGGCGGCCAGCTCTATTTTCTCCGCGAGGCGGACACCATGGCGGAGACGTTTCGCCGCATCGCCGCGAAGATTCGCGCCGAGTATACCCTCGGCTTCTCGCCTGCTCCTCGCGAGGGCAACGCTTCCGCCCCGCCCGGCTGGCATTCCCTGCGCGTCGAGATCGTCGGCCAGCCCGGCGCCGGCGTCACCCACCGCGCCGCGTATTACATTCCGGCCACGCCCTGATTTGCGTTGCCGCCCGAATAGGCAAGGAATACGCGCTGTACATGCGGGCAACGCTGAGATTCTTCGCATTTCTCCGTGGAACTCTGTGCCGGCTCTGTGTTCTCTGTGGTCAGCGGGTGAATGCGACGGCAAAAGATGCAACACAGAGGGCGCAGAGGAAAGCACGGAGAGCGCGACGAGCGCGTGCGCGCCCGCCTGAAGGCGGCCGCTACAAAACCGTCGAAGAGGGCGTTGCCCGGCAGGCTCACAATAGCAGATGATGGGGATTGCCGGCACGGAATGAAAGCGCCGCGAAGGCGAGTGTCCAGGTCGCGGCAAAGATGACTCTTCCGAAGGGCTCGTGATGGACCACGAATCCAAATGTCCGGTCAGCGGGAAGCGGAAGTACGCAACCGAGGGCGAAGCGCTGGCTACCGCCGCCCACCAGATCGCCACCGCCAACGCGCCCAAGGACCTGCGCGCCTATCGATGCTCCTGGTGCGACACCTGGCATCTCACGAAAAATGCAGGAAGGACCGGGAAGAATCGCGGCTAACCAGCTAAATCATTTCGTGCAGCGCCCGTGGAGCCGGATCATCCGAACCGGCGGGGACTTATCCGGTGGGTGCGGCGGTCTCAATGGGTCGTTGCAACACTTGCTCGAAGTCTACTCGCAGGAGTCTCAAAGCCCAAAGTCTTTCGCGGACGTTGATTTAGTCGCAGCGCTACCTTGTCGAGTTCTGCTTGCGTAAAGCCGGACAGATCGGTTCTTTTCGGGAAGTATTGTCGCAGTAACCCGTTCGTGTTTTCGTTCGAGCCGCGTTGCCAGGGACTCTGCGGATCACAGAAGTAGACTTTCACATCCGTGGCTACCGTAAAGGTCTTGTGTTTCGCCATCTCCAGCCCGCGGTCCCACGTCAAGGAGCGCCGCAGTGAAGCTGGGAGTTTGCGAACGTGCCGACTCAGTGCAGCGACGACCGCCGCCGTGTCTTTGCTGGGCACCTTTACGAGCGCTGTGAAACGCGAATGGCGTTCCACCAGGGTCACAATGTGACTGTTCCTTGAGCCGCTCAGGAGATCGCCCTCCCAATGACCCGGTATGGCGCGATCTTCAATTTCAGCGGGTCTTTCCCGGATGGAGATGGCATCTACGATTTGACCGCGCGCGTCTTTAAAGATACGAGAGTGCTGCGACCGGCGTGTGCGGCGCTTGGACCGCAGATGCCCCATCAGCTCTTTTTTCAGCACTCCTCGTGCTTGAATGAATAGGCTACGGTAAATGGTTTCGTGGGACACACGCATGTTCTGGTCCGCGGGATACTGGGTTTTCAGCCATCCGGAAATCTGCTCCGGCGACCAATCCAACATCAGTTTACTCGCAACGACCTTCTGCAACCCCACATGGATCGCAAGCCGGCATGGCTTGGGGCGCGAAGCCGATTCCCAGGCCTGGGAATCGGCTTCATTGGCTCGATACGCAGGACGGCCACCATGACGTGCGACCTCCCGGCTCACGGTCGACGCAACCCGGTCCAGGCGTCTAGCGATCTCGCGAATCGACGAACCGGAAGCGAGCCCTCGAGAGATTTCCTCGCGCTCACGCAGCGTGAGCGCGAGGAGCGAGCGCCGCCGGACTGCCGGAACAAACCCACCGTGACGCGACACCAGGCAACGAATGGACGAATGCTCCTTGCCGAAGGCGCGCCCAATCTCATGCAACGTCTGCCCTGCTTTCCAACGACGCCACACGTCGCTCTTCTGCGCCGCAGAGAGCCCAAACCGCCTCCCTTGTTTCATAAACACCACCTTTGAAAACAGCTTTATACCAGATGGTGTTGCATCGACCGGTTGAGCTGACAGCGGCAATCGGGCACTGGCAGCTCAACACACCCACGATCGTCGAGCCGGTCCGACTTCGTAAGGCGTAGTACAATTCCCGGCAGTTCCGGGAGGCATTATGCGTCGAATTCTACCAACAATTGCCGTGGCAATGGCTCTGGCTGCGCCGATTCTCGGTCGGGACTTATCGGCACCAGACATATCCGGCACATGGGTACTCAACCTCACAAAGAGCAAACTCGCCAAGGGCACCAATATCCATTCTGAAACCGTGGTTATCACGTCGTCGGAATCGAACGTCGTTATGCACTTCAACACAGACGGCAGCGAGTCGACACACGCCTATATCGCAGACGGAAAGGAACGCGTCTTTGCTAAGGTTCAAGGTGGCGAAGACCTGGTAAAGGCGTATTGGAAGAAATCCACTTTGGTGATTGAAACGTTCGCACGGTTGAAGATGCCGAATATGCCGGCCGTCGATGGCAGTGAAGCTTGGCACTTGAAAGATCGATGGACGCTGTCCGGCGATGGCCGGGTGCTCACGGATGAGGCGGAGGGCTTCGACGCGAAAATGGTGAGCGTCTACGACAAGCAATAGCCTTGTGCGCCGCGTGCCTGCCCGGCGTGGCCTTGCCGGTTGGACGTCTGCATGATAGTCCTTATCGCTTAGCCTGCTATGGAAGCTACCACTCACCGCCCGGCGTGGAAGACGCTGCTGGCCTTCGCGATCATCTATTTCGTGTGGGGATCCACATTTCTCGCCATCCGTATCGGCGTGCGCGAGGTTCCGCCGTTCCTTTTGGCGGCGATGCGTTTCCTGGTCGCGGGGCTGGTTCTGTACGCCTGGGCAATCGCGCGGGGCGAGCGCTCTCCGAGCAGACGCCAATGGATGTCCGTATCGTTGCTCGCTGTTGTGATCTTCGTCCTCGACTACGGGCTGTTGTTCTGGGCCGAACAGCGTGTGCCTTCGGGCCTGGCCGCGGTCATGCTGGCCACGATCCCGGCGTTCATGGCGCTATCGGAAATTATCTTCCTGGGAACGCAGCGGCTCACCGTCCGCCTGGCCCTGGCGCTCTTGATCGGGCTGGGCGGAGTGGCCGTGCTGGTGAGCCGCTCGCTCGACCTCGGCGGGGAGCCGATTGACAGGCTGGGCGCGGTGGCGCTGACGGTCGCGTCGCTGAGCTGGTCGGTATCGTCGGTGTTCGTGCGCAAGCTGCCGCTGCCTCCTTCCCAGATCATGAACTCGGGAGCGCAGATGCTCGCCGGGGGAGTGTTTCTAGCGCTCACCTCGGCCGGACTGGGCGAATTCCGACACTTTCATCCGTGGGCCGTTTCGCGCGGGGCGTGGCTCTCGCTGCTCTATCTGATCGTCGCCGGTTCCATCGTCGCGTATACCGCCTACGTGTGGCTGATTCATCATGAATCGCCAACCAAGGTCGGGACCTACGCGTATGTGAACCCGGTGGTGGCCGTGCTGGTGGGATATTTCCTGGGTGGCGAAGCGCTGGGCCTGCGGACCATCCTGGGAACGGTGTGTGTGCTGCTCAGCGTGGTGGTGATCACGACGACGCGAGCGAAGAAGGCCGCACCGGAGCCATTCGTGGAAGATAGGGCCTAACTCGCGGTAAGCCAAGAAACCGGACACGTCCAATTTTCGCGTTTATGGGGATGTCCGCTCCGAGAGCTCTCGCGTTGCGGCGTGCACGATTTCAGCGTTGATCTCTCCTCCGATCAGAAACGCCAATCCGGTCACATAGAGCCAAGCCAGAAGAATCATGACCGCACCTAGCGATCCGTAGGATGCGCTGTAGGTATTTACAAAATGCAGGTATATGCGAAATCCACCCGAGGCCAGCAACCATAGAGAGGCCCCAAACACCGAACCGGGAGTAATCCAGTGCCAGCGCCGGTTCTCTAAATCGGGACCGAAGTAATAGATTAGCGAATACGAAATGACTACGAAGATAACGGCAACCGGCCACTGGATCGTCTTCCACAAGAGGATGACCGCCGGTCGCAATCGCAGTTCCGTCCCTAGCCAGTCCAGAAAGTGGCTGCTCACGAGCACGAAAAACAAGGCCGCGAGCAGAAGAATCGTAATCAGCACCGTCAATCCAAGCGCTATGGCCCGAACCTTGAACCAGGAACGAGTCTCGCGGACGCGGTAGGCTATGTTCAGAGCGGAAATCATCGACCGTACGCCTCCGGACGCAAACCAGAGCGCGCCCACGGCACCAAAGGTCACTTTCCCACCTCCGGCGTTTGCAGCCAGCTCGGCAACCGTTTTCCTCAAGAGCTGGAACGCCGCGGGCGGAAGAAACTCGGCGAAATAGGACAGCAAATCGTTTTGAAGTTCGACGCTTCGTGGGGCGAACAGACCAAACAGAGTCACCAAGAGCAGAATCAAGGGGAAGAGAGCGAACAGGAAATCGAATGCGAGCTCGGAGGCCCGTCCGAGAGAGTTGTTCGCGAAGATCTCCTCGAAAACGTTGCGCACGAGTTGCCGAGGAGTCAGCCCTCCCAATCTCCAGAGGGATTTGAATTGCCTTGCTGTTGAGGGCTGTAGGTTGGTCATGTAGGCAGCAGGACGTTATTCCGCCCGCATTGTAACGCAAAGCGTCTTCGAGAAGGCGAGACGCTTCGGTGCCACCCATAATTTTGGGGGCGTATCGAAGGACGGCAAGAAAGCTTGGGCGATCGAAACGTACAAAACGGCCAGCTCGCAATTCGCCGGGTTCTCGGAACCAGTCCGCGCCGCTAAATCGTCCGCTCCCTTATCGTTTTGAGGCAATCCGTGATTCAATAGCGGGCGATGCGTTCCCGGAAGAAGTTCAGGCTGTGGCTGCCGTCGCGCACGCTGGTGCTGGGCGAGCGCACGCTCATCATGGGCGTGCTCAACGTCACGCCGAACAGCTTTTCCGACGGTGGCGTGTACTTCGGCGCCGATGAGGCCGTGGCGCGGGCCATCGAACTGGAGCGCGCCGGCGCGGACATTCTCGATATCGGCGGCGAATCGACGCGCCCCGGCGCGGAAGGAATTTCCGCCGACGAAGAGCGGCGGCGGATTCTTCCGGTGCTCGAAAAGCTGCGCGGCCGCCTCTCGATCCCCGTCTCCGTGGACACCAGCAAAGCCGAGGTCGCCGAGGCAGCGGCCAGCGCCGGCGCGGAAATTCTCAACGACGTCACGGGACTGCGCGCCGACCCGCGCCTGGCCGAAGTCGCGCGCCGCCGCAGGCTGCCCCTGATCCTGATGCACATGCGGGGAGAGCCGCGCACGATGCAGAAGACGCCGTTTGCGCGCGACGTGCTGCGCGACGTCACGGCGGGCCTGCGCCGCGCGGCCGCCACGGCGCGCCGCGCGGGCGTCGCGAAATCGCAGATCGTCCTCGATCCCGGCATCGGCTTCGGCAAGAGCTACGCGCAGAACTTCGAGCTGCTCGCGCGGCTGCCCGAGCTGGCGCGGCTGGGTTTTCCGCTGCTGGTGGGCACGTCGAGAAAGGGATTCATCGGCCAGGCGCTGGGCGGCGCGCCGGAAACCGAGCGCGCGTGGGGCACGGCGGCCACGGTGGCGGCCAGCATCCTGGGCGGCGCGCACATCGTGCGCGTGCACGACGTGGCCGAAATGGCGCAAGTAGCGCGCGTGGCCGACGCCATCCTCCGCCCCGGCCTGGCTGCGCCGCGTCCTCCATCCAAATGAACGGCGCGACATCCATCGACGAGCGCGCCAACTCCCGCAACGCCCTGGTCGCCGGCTTTCTCGGCTGGACGCTCGACGCCTTCGATTTCTTCATCCTGGTGTACGTGCTGCCGCAGGTGGCCGCGGAGTTCCACCGTTCGGTCGCGGACATGACGCTCACGCTCACCGCGAGCCTGATGATGCGGCCGGTCGGCGCGTTTCTGTTCGGCTTGATGGCGGATCGCTACGGCCGGCGTCTCCCGCTGATGCTCGATATTTTGTTCTACTCGGTCGTCGAGGTGTTGTCGGGGCTCGCGCCGAGTTACGGGACGTTTCTGGTTCTGCGGCTGCTCTACGGCATCGGCATGGGCGGCGAATGGGGCGTGGGGGCGTCGCTGGCCATGGAGTCAGTGCCCGTGAAATGGCGCGGAATTCTTTCCGGTGTGCTGCAGGAGGGCTACGCGCTGGGCAATCTGCTCGCGGCCATGGCGTTCTGGACCGTCTTTCCGCACTGGGGCTGGCGCCCGATGTTTTTCATCGGCGGATTGCCCGCGCTGCTGGTGCTGTTCATCCGCGCCAGGGTGAAGGAGAGCGAAGCGTGGAAGGCGGCGCCGAAGACGGACTGGGCGGGTTATTTTCGCGCGGTGGGCGCGAACTGGAAGCGCTTCGCCTACCTGGTCCTGCTGATGGCCATGCTGAATTTCATGTCGCACGGCACGCAGGACCTCTACCCGACGTTTTTGCAGCGCCAGCTGCATTTCAGCACGCGCGCCACCGCCGTGGTCAGCGTCATCTCGATGTTCGGCGCGATCGCGGGCGGCATCGCCATGGGACTTTACTCCGACCGGCGCGGGCGGCGCCGCGCCATGGTGACCGCGGCGCTGCTGGCGCTGCTGCTCATTCCGGTGTGGATGTTCGCGCCGCCCGTGGCCGCGTTCATGGCCGCAGGCGCCTTTCTGATGCAGTTCATGGTGCAGGGAGCCTGGGGTGTGATTCCGGCGCACATCAATGAACTCTCGCCGCGCGGGCTGCGCGGATTTTTCCCCGGCTTTGCCTATCAGGTGGGCGTGCTGATCGCCTCCACCGCGCCGTTTCTCGAAGCGAAGCTGAGCGGCCATTTCGGCTACGCCGCGGCCATGGGAACGTTTGCCGCCGTGGTGTTTGCACTGGCCGCCATCGTCATCGCCGCCGGCCCGGAAGCCCACCGCATCGCCTTCCACGCGGACGCCTGAGCCGAGGCGCCACAGGCCCGGCGTCCGGTGGCACACACTCTTCTTGGCACGAGCGCCAGGGCATCCGAGTGTGGGTGACGCGAATCCCGTGTCATGTGCCACGGAGAATCAAATCAGTCCGATAGATTTAATGAGTTTGCACTAGAAGCAAGGCTTATCTACGCTGGATCATGGCCCTTTGTTGCATCAACGCAGATTGCGCGGCCCCGTTTGATTACAGGAAGGGCCAGCTCCTCCGCCTTCTTCCGGCCTGGGCGGGGAGCGATGCGACTTCCGCGCAGCATTTCTGGCTCTGCGACGCCTGCTCCAAGACTCTTGCCCTTGAGAACCGGGCGGGCAGGCTTGTCCTGCGGCGCCTCGACACGCCTTCGGAGGAAGCGGTCCGCTGGTCGCGCGGGCCGTGCTCCGCTGTGAACAGGTAGCCCCACTTCCGCCGGCATTGCGCCAGCGCATCAACAGCCATCCGGATCTCCCTGCCCGGGCCGGCCTCCAGCTATCCCGGCCGCCGCGTGGAAGTCCCACACAATCGTGCGGATCACGCCCGAGCGCGCAGGAGGAGAGGAACTGGATTCACCACCGCCGGATCGGTTATAACTTCCTAGGATGTCCGCGCCCGCCATTGTCGTCGAGAATCTGGAAAAATATTTTCCCCCGGCTTTTTCCGGCTGGCGCGCCCTGCTGCATCCGTTCGCGCGGCCAACGCAGTGCGCGCTGGCGGGGGTGTCGTTCACAACCGGGCGGGGCGAGGCCGTGGCGCTGGTGGGGCACAACGGCGCGGGCAAGACCACGCTGCTCCGCATTCTCGCCACGCTCGTGTTCCCCACGCGCGGCCGGGCCACGATGGGCGGGTTCGACGTCCAGCGCCAAGGGCAACAGGCGCGCCGCCAGCTCGGCTACCATACGGGCGGCGACGAGGGATTTTACAGCCGCCTGACCGGGCGCGAGAACCTGGCGTTTTTCGCCGCCATGAACAACCTGGACGGAGCGCAGGCGCGGGAACGCATCGCCGCCGTCGCCAAATCCATGGGGCTCGCGGACGAGCTCGACCGCCAGGTGCGCACGCTCTCCACCGGCATGACGCACCGCCTGGGCCTGGCCCGGGCGCTGCTGCACGGCCCGCATGTCCTTCTCCTCGACGAGCCCACGCGGAGCCTCGACCCGCTGGCCGCAGCGGACTTTCGCCGGCTGCTGAAGGAAGAGCTGGTGCACCGGCAGGGCACGTCGCTGCTGTTTTCCTCGCACTCGCTTGCTGAAGTCGATCAAGTGGCCGACCGCGTGGTGCTGCTCGATCACGGCAAACTGCTGGCGTGCGATTCCCCCAGCGGGCTGCGCGCCTCGACCGGCGCGGCCACGCTCGAAGATGCCATCGAGCGCCTGGCGCGTCCTGCGGCGCGCGCGGAAGAACTGCCATGAATGCCGCGCGCACGCTGGGCAAGATCCGCGCTTTTTTCTGGCGGGACTTTTCCATCGCGCGCAGCTATCGCACGGCCCTGCTGTTCGAGACCATCGAGGCGCTGTTCGGCGTGGCCACGTTTTATTTCCTGTCGCGCTTCGTCGAAAGCCCCGCACTGGAGCGCTCGCTGCCCTTCGGGAGCAACTACTTCGCCTTCGCGCTGGTGGGCTTCGCCTTTTTTGACTACATGGGAGTGGCGCTCAGCGCGTTTGACGCGAGCCTGGAAGAGGCGCGGAGCAACCGGACGCTGGAAGCGCTGCTGGTCACGCAGACGCCGGTTTCGGTGATCCTGGCGGGTTCGGCGATCTACCCGTTCCTGGCTCTGGCGCTGCGCACGGGCATTTACCTGGCCTGGGGCACGCTCTTTTTTGGCTTTTCGCCGCGGGCCGCCAATTGGGCGGGCGCGGCGGCCATTCTACTCGCTTCCATCCTGGCATTCGCGGGGCTGGGGATTCTTTCGGCCAGCTACCAGATTCTGTTTAAGCGCGGGAACCCGGCGAAGTGGCTGGTGCTGGGCGTGTCGAGCCTGGTGGGAGGGCTGATGTATCCGGTGGCGGTGCTGCCCGCGCCGCTGCGGCTGCTGGCGCGGCTGATTCCGCTGACCTATTCCCTGGAAGGCATGCGCGCGGCGCTGCTGGGCGGCGCGGGCTGGAGACAGCTTTGGCCGTTGCTCGCCGTGCTGCTGGGGTTCTCCGCGATTCTGATTCCCGCGTCATTCGCGGTGTTTGCCTGGGCCCTCCGCCGCACCAAAGTCACCGGCACGCTCACGCACATGTAACGACGCGCGCGCCGAAGCACGGCGCCCCACCCAGCGCCACCTCGCCCCAAGGGCACCGTGGGCGGATCGGAAAGCAGCACTAGCGGAGTGCTGAAAAAGACGCCTCAGGGAGCTTCAGCGGCTAAAGCCGCTCTCTTTTTGCGTGACTTATGTCGCGGCTGAAGCCGCGACCCATAAGGCTCTCCGGGTTCTTCAGCATCCTGCTGGAACTCAGACTTGCCGGGCGCAGCGGGCTACAGTACAGTTCCAAGCGTAAGGAAGGCCCCGTACCATGAAGGTTGCGGTTCTCGATCTGAAGGCGGAGTACGCCGAGCTGCGGGAGGAAATTCTTCCGGCGCTGGACCGCGTGTGCCGCAACGCCTCGTTCGTATTGGGCGAGGAAGTGGAAGCCTTCGAGAAGGAATTTGCCGATTTCTGCGGCACCAAGCACTGCGTGGGCCTGAGTTCGGGAACGGCCGCGCTGCACCTGGGCCTGCTGGCGCTGGGGGTCCAGGCGGACCACGAAGTCATCACCACGCCTAACACGTTCCTGGCCACCGCCGAAGCGATCACCTATTGCGGCGCCGTTCCCGTCTTCGTGGATATCGATCCGGCCACCGCCAATCTCAACCCCAAGCTGATCGAGCGGGCCATCACGCCGCGCACGCGCGCGATCCTGCCCGTGCACGTCTACGGGCGACCGGCCGACATGGACGCGATCCGCGAAATCGCCGGGCGCCACAACCTGCGCGTTCTGGAGGATGCGGCCCAGGCCCACGCCGCTCGATATCGCGGCCGCCGCGCCGGAGCGCTGGCGCACGCGGGGGTCTTCAGCTTTTATCCCACGAAGAACCTGGGCGCCTACGGAGAGGGCGGCGCGCTCACCACCGACGACGATCAGGTGGCGAACTTTGCCCGCGCAGCCCGCTCGCACGGACAGACCGCGCGCTACGAACACGAATTCGTCGGCTTCAACTACCGCATGCAGGGATTTCAGGCCGCCGTGCTGCGCATCAAGCTGCGCCACTTGTACGCCTGGACCGCCCGGCGCCAGGAAATCGCCCGCGAGTACCGCCGCCTGCTGGCCGGGGCGCGGCTGGAAATTCCCGCCGACGACCCGCGCGACGAATGCGTGTATCACCAGTTCGTGATCTACGTGAACAATCGCAACGCCGTGGTCACGCAACTGGCGGCGCGGGAAATCGAGACGGTCGTGCACTACCCCCGGCCCGTTCACCTCCAGCCCGCCTATTCCTCGCTGGGCTTGCCGCCGGGCACCTTTCCGCTCGCCGAGCGGGCCTGCGAGCGCGCCCTGAGCCTGCCCTTGCACCCGGGACTGACGCCGGAGCAAATTCAGTACGTGGCGCATGCCGTGCGGGAAATCGTCGGAGAGAAATAGGCGGCGCGGGATGGCGTCCGGCGGGCGGCCGCTCCACAGGGCGCTGAAAAAATCAAAATCGTGGCTTCAGGGGTTAAAACCCCTGATGATAAGGCGGGGTCTATGTCGGAGCTGAAGCTCCGACCCCCTAAAAGTCGCCCTTTCCCCGCAAGCTGCGAAGCCGCGACCCACAAAGCCCTCCGGGTGTTTCAGCACCGTATCAAGGATTGGGATTCTTCGTGGCCGCCTGCGGGTGGGCCGCGGCGGCTTCAGTGGTTTCGCGCACCGGACCGGGCGTGAAACCGACGACGCCCGCGGCGTTCGTCGTGCAGCCGCGCAGCATTTCCGCGAGACCCTCGAAGACTTTCGAGCAGGAGTCGCGCAATGCCTGGTCCGCCGAGCGCGTGAGCGATTCGATGACGTTTTGTCCGTGCTCGTTGAGCCGGCGTACCGAGGCGACCATCCAGGCATCGCAAGCCGTCTGCAACCGATCCTGATAGTGCCCCAGCGCTTCCTCGCTCAAGCGGCCCAGGTTTCCGGCCCACTCTTTCTCGTGCGCGCCGCGTTCGGCGCGGTAGCCGTCGAGAACGGCGGTCAGTTCAGCGACCAGGGAGCCGCGCCCTTCGGCGACCGTGGTTTCCAGTTGCAAGGCCATTTGACCGCGGAAGTTATCCACCCAGGCGGCGGCGTCGGTTTCCAAATTTTGCAGGGCCTGCTGGGCCAGACGGGCCACATCCTGCTCGCGTTCCCGAAGCGCGCTGCGGCTGCTGTCGGCAAACTGCCGGACTTCCTGCTCGGAGATGCCGCGCAGGACCTGCCCGAACGATGCCGCGGCCGCATCGGCCGCTTCGCCCAGCTGCGTGCGCGCCAGACCCGCCAGTTCGCCCGCGACCCCTTCGAGGCGCTGCTGGATTTCCGCCAGGCGTCCCGCGGATTGCTCTTCCAGGCGGGCGCCGAATAGGCGGGCCGCCTCAGCGGTCTTCTCCTCGACGCCACTTCCGGCCTTCGCCAGCATCTCGTCGGCCAACCCCTGGAGCCGCGCCCGCGCGTCCCGCTGCAAGGATTCTGAGGCGCGCCCAATGGACTCGGCTGCGGCGTGGGAGGCGCGCACGCCGCTGGCGTCCAATTCCTCACTCCACTTTCCCAGGGCGTCTTGGCGCGCGGATTCAAAATCGCCGCGGAGCGCAGCGAGCGTCGCCGCCACCTGCCCGGCGATTTCGCGCTGATTGTTCTCCGAGACCTGGCGCAGCCGCTCGCGGTGCAAGCGGAGGCTTTCCTCAGCCTGCAGCTCGCGGGCCGCGAGCTCGCGCAGAAGTTCGGGGATGCGCTCGGTGCGCGCGGCCAGCTTGGCTTCGGCTTCGGCCACCGTGCGTTCCACCAGGCGTTGTCCCAGGGAATCCAGCGCGGGCCCGAGGCGCTGGGGGAGGTCGGCCGCCATATTTTCGGCGCGGCGGCGGATCTCGTCGGTTTGCGCCTCGAGGATGTTTTCCAGCCGACGGTGCAATTCGTTCACGGTATCCTGGCTGGCCGCTTCCAGCTGCGCCGCGTATTCCTTCATGCGGCCGGCCGAATGCTGGATTTCCGCCAGCGCGGAGCGGGCGCGCGTCACTTCTTCGTCCAGCGAGGACTTGACGACGGAAAGGGCGTCGCGCGCGTCCGCGGAGATCTGACCCAAAGGCTCCCGGAGTTCGGCCAGCCTCTCCGACAACTTCTGGTCGGCGCCACGCAGAACGTCCTGCGAGCGCGAGGACAACCGCTCGGCCAGACGCTCGATGCTGCTATCGAGCGAGGACTGCAGCAGTTCGTGCCACTGCGCCTGGGCCAGGGCCGTTTCCGACTCGATACGCCGGCGCCACTCGTCCGCGGCTCCTTCGGTGAGCGCCTCCAGCCGCGACGCCGCGGCGGACTGCTGCGCCCGGGCGGTTTCAGCCGCTTCTATTTCCAGGCGTGTCTGGGCGATGCGATGGGCCGCCTGGACCGCCTCTTCGCTTGCCGCGCGCACCGTCTGGGCTTTGCCGTCCAGTTCCTGGAGAATTTCGCGCGCCTGCCGGAGCCCCTGGTCAAATTCCGACTTCAGCCCGCCGAGAACTTCCTGTTGCCGCGCGGCCCACTGGGCCGAAAACCTCTCGCGCGCCGCCGATTCCGCCCAATCCAACTCTTCCAGGGTCCGCCGGATCTTCTCCGCAGCCTGTTCCGCTGCGCCGTCCGCCGCACGCGCTGCCTGCCGGTCGAGCTCCGCTTTCCATTCATGCAGCAGTGGGCTATCGGGCACGGACTCCGCTGCAAACGAGGGAGTAGCGATAGACGCAGGCTTGGGAGAGTCCTGCACTGTTTCGGGAGCCAATTCTTCCGCCAAAGGGGACTCGGTGGCGGGAGTCACCGCCGGCTCAGACGCCTCCGCGCTCCGTAGGGTCTGGCGTGCCGGCGCGGCCCCGGGCGCCTCCGAAACGGGCCCTGCCCAATCCGCGGCCGGCTCGACGCCCCAAAGATTTCCCGGGCTCTCCAGCTCCAAAGCGACTTGAAATGATTCCCGGATCGAATGCGGACGCTGAATCCAAGCCACGCGCGCCCGCACGTTGCGGCGCTCCGGCCCGCGAGTCAGTTCCAGCGTCACCCAGGTGTTTTTCGGCAAGTGATGCTTGGAGGCGTAGCGGCATCCGTGCAAGTTGACGGCCGTGGTCGAAGTGTTTTCCTCGAACGGCTGGCCCAGAAGATCAATCCCGCGGACGATCAGCGGGACCGATGCGGACACCCGCTCGCTGCGTCGGCGCTGGGTGCTTGGATGAGTTGGGTTCACGTCTGGCACCGGCTTCCCCTACGTAATAGGCGGAGGATAGCACTGTCGTGCCCTCAGGTCGAGCGCCAAGCAGGTTCGGAAACAGACGCCCGCCGGAGCCTTGCGCCGGGGCAAGCCCGGCGCCTGCACCCAAGGACACGATCGCTATTTCTTCTTTCTCTTGGCTTTCTCGCGTTCGCCCACGCTGGTTTCCACGCCGCCGCTCAGCGCGACCAGCCCATCCAACGCCGTCTTGGCCTGTCCGGCGTACGGTCCACTCGGATCGGCATCAATGCAGTGCTGGTAGGCGTCGGTCAGTCCCGGAGGGAAAATATAGGTCATCTTATTCCCCTCCTGCTTCGTTCCGATGGTGGCTGCGAGAGCCCCGCCCAGCATGAACCACGTTTGGGCGTCCTTGGGATCCGCCTCGGTGGCTTTCTGCAGCGGCAAAACAGCCTCCGGCAAATGTCCGGTGTTGCTCAAGACGATGCCGATATTCTTCCAGCAGCGCGCCGTGGTGGCGGTCGCCGTGGTGGTGTCCAGGGCCGCGGCCTTCTGGCAATTGGCTCCGGCTTCGGTGACTTTGGCGCTGACGGCCGCCGTGTCGGTCTGCGCCACCGCCAAATTAGCCAGCTCCGTGCTCAGGCCCACGTAGACGCCCGCCTGCGGGTTCAGGTCAATGGATTTCTGGTAGGCGTTGGCGGCATCCTCGTGCCGCCCGGCGAAACCGTAGGCCTGACCCAGGTTGGCCCAGATCACGGCGTGATTCTTCGTATCCTTCGCGCTGATCCCCTGCTCGGCGGCCTGCAATTCCGTGATGGCCGTCTGATAGTCGGCGTTCAACTGCTCCTGGATGGCCGGCTTCTGATCCGCCGAGGCGGCCCGGAGCTTCTTGCGCAGGTCATCGGTGCCCTGAAGCGCCGCGAGGCCCGCATCCACATGCGCTTTGGTGTTCTTGAACTGGGCGGCCTCGTCTTCTCTCTTTTTGACATCTTCGGGACGCGCCACTCCCTGCTGCGCGGCGATCGTCTTGAAGTTGAATGAAACATCGTTGTCGTCGCCGGAATTCAGCGCATGCTGCTCCGAGAAATTCAAATTATCCGGCGCCCCGGTGGTCAGCGTGAAGGTATACACGCCGGGCCGCAATCCGATCTGGGTGTAGTTCCCGCCCTTGTCGGTCTTCACGGTCAAGATCTGACCGGTGTCGCTCTTGATGGTGATCGTGACGCCCGCCCACGGCTTGCCGTCGCGGTCCATCACCTGGCCAGTGACGCGTGCGTTCTGTGCGATGACGCTCGGAGCGAGTAATAGAGCCAGCAGCAGCGCTCCCCAGGCAGGTATCAGTCGTTTCATGTAGTTATGCCCTCCGGCAGTGGAATACAATTATCCGCGCACGTTCGCCCCTATTATTGCTCAACTCGGCTCCGATATGCGATAGGGTCGCTCGCCCCGGTTTCGGCAAAGGCTCCGAGACGCAGCCGGCAGCTATCGCAGGTCCCGCAGGCCTCATCCTCGAACTGGTAGCAGGACCAGGTGCGGTCCAGCGGCGCGCCCAATTCCAGGCCGCGCCGCACGATCTCGCTCTTGCGCAAGGCAATCACGGGCGTCACGATCTCGATCCGCGTCTCCGGGCGCGTGCCTTCGCGGACCAGCGCTGCAAACGCCCGATAATACTCCGGACGGCAATCCGGGTAGCCCGAGCTATCCTCCGCCACGGCTCCAATGAAAATGGCCCGCGCGCCGATCACCTCCGCCCAGCTCACCGCCGCGGACAGGAAATGCGCGTTGCGGAAGGGAACGTACGTGACGGGAACCCCGGCATGCGGCGCCAGCGCGGCGCCGGACTCGGGAACGGCGATGCGCTGGTCGGTGAGCGCCGAGCCGCCGATTTGGGCAAACGCGTCGAACCGCACCACCAGCCGCTCGTCCACGCCGTAGTATCCGGCGATCTCCTCGAACGCGCGCCGCTCGCGCGCCTCGGTCCGCTGCCCATAGCTGGCATGCAGCAGGGCGAGCCGGTACGACTGCCGGGCAATCGCGGCCGTGACGCACGAGTCCATCCCGCCGCTCAGCAGCACCACCGCTTTGGGCTTTTCCGCCGTCACGTGAGCTCAAACCCCCTTCATCGCGGGATCCCAGATGAACTTGTGCAGTTGCAGGCCCAAGCGCACCGGCAGCCCATCGGCCAGAATCCATTCGGTGAGTTCCCGGGCACCCAATCCCGGCCAGCGGCCCTCCGGGTCGGCGAATGCCGGAGAAAACAACACCTGGTGAACGCGCGCGGCCAGGCCGTAGCGCTCCAGAAACTCCCGCGCGAAATCGTAATCCCGGCGGCTGGCGATTACAAATTTGATTTCATCCTTCCGGTCCACCGCGCTCAGATTCGAGACGTCGAACTTGCCGGATTCGCCCGAGTCGGGACATTTGACGTCCACGATTTTGATCACCTCGCGCGGCAACCCGCCGACGAACCTTTCGCCGCTGGTCTCGATCATCACGGTATAGCCCGTGGCCAGAAGCGCCTCCGCCAGCGCGGGCGTCTCCGGCTGCAAGAGGGGCTCGCCGCCGGTAATTTCCACCAGCGACACCCGCCCGGGGCCGTCTCCGGCCAGCCGGCGCACCTGCTCGAGGACTTCGTCCCGGGAATGTTTCGTGCCGCCGTGGAACGCGTAGGCCGTATCGCACCACACGCAGCGCAGGTTGCAGCCCGTGAGACGCACGAAAATGCACGGCAATCCCGCGCGGGTACCCTCGCCTTGAATGGATTTGAAAATCTCGGTGATGATCATGGTGCGACGCTCTTAAGCCACAGACGGTTCCGGGACGCCGGCGGATGCCTACGACCGGTAGGTCGCCGCCGTCGTTTCCGTCTCCCACACGGTGACGGCGGCGATGGACGCGCCGTTCGCCGTGCGGTGCAACTGCTTCGTCATCTCGTCGTGAAGATAGCGCGCGATGTTCTCCGCCGAGGGATTCAGCACATCGAACGGGGAAAGCTCGTTCAGATATTTGTGATCGAGCGACCGGATCACGCCCTGGATCACCTGCTTGAGGTGCACAAAGTCGTAGAGCAGGCCGACGGAATCCAGTTCCGGGCCCGCCAGCAGGACGCGCACTTTGTAGTTGTGCCCGTGCAGGTCCTCGCACTTCCCTTTGTAGCCGCGCAGGTTATGGGCGGCGGCGAACGTTTCATCGACGTGGACTTCGTACATGGGTCCTCTTCTGAGTCCGGCCGGCACGCGGCGGCTCGCAGGATCGGGCTACTTCGCAGGCGGTTCCATGAAGCGCGCGACTTCGGCGAGGTCCTGCGTAGTCGTGTATGCGGGCAGGGACTCTATAAAAATCTTACCATATTGCATGCGCTGGATGCGGTTATCCAGGATCGCCAGGATGCCGCGGTCGGTCTTGGACCGGATCAGCCGGCCGAAGCCCTGCTTGAGCGCCAGCACCGCTTCGGGAACCTGATATTCGGCGAAGGGGTTCCGGCCGTCCTCCTGCAGCGCCCGCACTCGCGCGGCCACCACCGGATCGCTGGGCACGGCAAACGGCAGCCGGTCCACGATCACGCAGGAAAGCTGCGCGCCCGGCACGTCCACTCCCTGCCAGAAACTCGCGGTGGCAAACAGCACGGCGTGGGGCGTGGTGCGGAAACGGTCGAGCAAGGCCGAGCGCGGCGCGGTCCCCTGCAGCAGCAGGGGAAACTTCACCAGCCGCGATACCCGCTCGTGCAGATCGCGCATCTGCGCGTTGCTGGTAAACAGGCAGAAGGCGCGGCCCTGCGAAATTTCCAGCAGCCGAGTGATCTCGTCGGCGGCGCTGGCCCCGAACGACGGGTTGCGCACGTCCGGCAGCGCGCGCGGGATGTACAGGATCGCCTGCGTGGGGTAATCAAACTCCTGCGGCAGGACGCTTTCCGCCGCCGGCAGTACGCCCAGCCGCTGTTTCAGGTAGTCGAACCGGCCCGCCACGGCCAGCGTGGCCGAGGTGAGCACCACCGTATCGAACTGCTCGAAGAGTTTCTCGCGCAAAATCTCGCTCACGTCGATGGGCGTCGCCGCCAGAAAAATTCCCCGGCCGCGCCGCTCGTACCAGTAGACGTGGCTCTTCTCCTCGCTCTCGATCAAAAACGCCAGTTCCCGGCGCATTTCCGAGGCGCGGCGCGCCACCGAGACCACTTCCTCGGGCTTCGGCGTGAGCACCGAAAGCTCCGTCTCAATGCGCTTCACCGCCGCGGCCAGCTCGTCGTAGGCCTCGCGATTCTGGTCCACGAAGGCGTTGCGCTCCGCCGGCCCGAACGGGTAACGGCCCTCGCGTTCGGGAAAGCGTTCGAAGAAACTGCGCGCCCGCTCGCGCAGCCGCGCCAGATGCCGCCGCAACGGCGCCGCCTCGATCTGCAGCACGCGCAGCAGGTTTTCGGTGTCGCGCGACAACTCCTCGAAGCGGTAGCTCGAGATCTGCCGGCCGAAGTAGTCGCTGGCCACATCCTCGATTTCGTGCGCCTCGTCGAACACCACCGCGGAATACTCCGGCAGGATCGAGCCGAAATCGTCCTGGCGGATCGCGAGGTCGGCGAAAAAGAGGTGATGGTTGACGATGATGAGATCGGCTTCCTGCGCCCGCTGGTGCATGGCGGTGATGAAGCAGTTTTGAAATTCCGGGCACTTCTGGCCGCTGCACAGATCGCTGCGCGCGTCCATGCGGTTCCAGAGATCGGCGTCGTCGGGCAGGAAGGTGAGCTCGCTGCGGTCGCCCGTCTCGGTCAGCTTCTCCCAGTCGCGAATCTGCGCGAACCAGTCGATCTCGTCGATCCCCTTCAGGACCGGCTGGCCCTCCATCTGATGCACTTTGTGCCGGCACAGGAAATTGGCGCGGCCCTTCATCAGCGCGGCCTTCAGGTTGGGAGCGAAATGCTTTTGCAGGAACGGCACGTCCTTCTGGAACAGCTGCTCCTGCAGCGATTTGGTGGCCGTGGAAACCACCACGCGGCGCCCGCTGCGAATCGCGGGAATCAGGTAGGCCAGCGTCTTGCCGGTGCCCGTGCCCGCTTCGATCAGGACGTGCTGGTGCTTCGCGAAAGCCTCTTCGGCGATCCGGGCCATCTCCAACTGCGACGGACGGAACTCGTATCCCGGATGCCGCTTGGCGAGCAGCCCTCCGGGGCCGAAAATCCCGTCGACGGTGACCTCTTCGGATTTGGCGGCGGCAGCTTTTTTCGGCATGGAGTGGTTCCGCGGCTCCGCGGCGGAATCGGCAAGACTTTAAAATAGCACACCGCGCCGCGCATTCCGCAGGGCGTCCGCCCAAATTCCGCGGCCCGCCGGCGGGCTCGCGGCTTCCCGCCGGGCTACCGCGAGTTGTTTTCGAGGATTTTGGCCCAGTGCGAAAGATGGTTCAGCGATTGCGTGTGCGTGAGATCGAACGCCAGCGGCGTGATGGAGATGGCGGCGTCGCGGATGGCGGCGTGGTCGGTATCCGGCTCGATTCCTCCGGTGAATTGCTGTTCGCTCAGCCAGTAATACTGGCGGCCGCGGGGATCGACGCCGGGCTGCAGCAGGCTGCGGGTGATCTTCGACGATTGCCGCGTGAAGCGCACTTCGCCCGCCCAGTCCTGCGGGACGTTGACGTTGAGCAGCACGCCGGGCGGCAGCCCTTCGCGCAAAATCAGCGGCACCAGGCCGCGCGTGAATTGCGCCGCCGCCGCGAAATCAACTTCCTTGCGGCGGTAGGCCACCGACACCGCCACGGCCGGGACGCGATTGATCGCCGCTTCCATGGCCGCGCCAACGGTCCCCGAGTAATAGACGTTTTCGCCCACATTGCCGCCGCGGTTGATCCCGGACACAACCAGGTCCGGCTTCTCCGGCAGCAACTTGTGCAGCGCCAGGATCATGGCGTCGGCCGGCGTGCCTTCGACGGCGTACTCGCGCTCGGCAATCTGGTCGCAATAGATCGGCGAGCGCAGCGTCAGCGACTGCGCCGCCGCGCTGCGTTCGCCCGAGGGCGCCACCACGGTGACCGTGCCGAGGTCCCGCAGCGCCTCGACCAGCGCGCGCAGGCCCGGCGCGTGAATCCCGTCATCGTTGGTAATCAGAATATTCGGCATGCGAATTCCGCTGCGGACAATTCACCCTACGGACACTTCGGTCTTCTCTGGCGCTACGAGGAAAATGGTCGGGACGACTGGATTTGAACCAGCGACCTCACGCACCCCAAGCGTGCGCGCTACCAGGCTGCGCTACGTCCCGACCGTATCGGCCCCACGTCGGCCTGAATTCAGCGTATCACCCGTCTCCAAGGAGGGTCAAGATCGCCAGAAGCTCTTCGTGGAGATCCAGCAGCAATTTTCTCTGCGCCCGCGTGACGGGGTGGGACTTTACAGGCGGCGCGGCGCTCAACGCCGCACCCTCGCGCGCGCCTTGACCGTTGCCGCCCGGCTCGCCGGCCAGATGCCTGCGCGCCCCGGCGATGGTAAAACCTTCGTCGTAGAGCAGGCGCTTGATCTCGAACACCGTCTCGATGTCCTCGCGGCGATACAGGCGGTGGCCGCTGGGGCTTTTGACCGGCTGCAAGGTCGGGAATTCGGACTCCCAATAGCGCAGGACAAACGTCTTCGTGGCCGTCAAACGGCTGACTTC
The DNA here is from genome assembly GCA_963791705.1 of Terriglobia bacterium. Taxonomy (GTDB): domain Bacteria; phylum Acidobacteriota; class Terriglobia; order Acidiferrales; family UBA7541; genus Palsa-295. The sequence goes on from CAWBTO010000005.1 coordinate 70,521, forward strand.
GCCGATGCGGAAAAGACTCTTCTCCGGGATTTCCCGTGCCGCTTGCACCGCGCTTGCCATCGCTTTTCTGTATCCTAGGCCGATTCCCTGCCGTGTCAACCCCTCCGCCCGGGGAAGGCCGCCGGGACTACTGGCCCTCAGGAATCGCGCCTCTTGCCGTGGTGCTTGTGTTGCTCACGCTGTTTGCGGCTCCCGCGTTTCTCGCGGTGGCGGGGCGTGCGTTTCTCGGTCTGGCCCGGGCCTGGCTCGCGTTCGCGCTGGCGCGAGCCGCGCTTTTTGAGTCGCTGCGTGAAGCGGATGGGCGTCCCGATAAACTCGAACTTGGCGCGCAACTGGTTTTCCAGGAAGCGCTGGTAGCTGAAGTGCAGCGGCTTGGTCTGATTGGTGAATAGCACGAACGTCGGCGGCGCGGCCCCGGCCTGCGTGACGTAGAAAATCTTCACCTCGCGGCTCGCCGGAGACGTCCCGCGGTCCAGATCCACGCTCGCCAGCCAGCGGTTCAGCTCCCCGGTCGAAATCCGCCGATGGCGCGCTTCGGCAACCCGGTCGATCAGCGTGTACAGTTTTTCCACGCGCGCGCCAGTCAGCGCCGAGCAGTACACCACCGGGGCATAGCTGAGAAACTTCAGCTTGTTCCGGACCATCGGCTCGTAGTCGGACATGAGCCTCTCCGGATTCGCGCTCCTCCCGGCTTCCTTGCCGGAGTGTTTCGTTTCTCGCGCCGCCTTCTCCTGCGCGGCCTGCAGCGCCAGGTCCCACTTGTTCATGACGATGATGACGGACCGGCCGGATTGCTCGGCGTAACTGGCGATCGTCGCGTCGTGCGACGTCACGCCCACCGACGCGTCGGCGACCAGCAGCGCCACGTCGGCGCGCTCCAGGTGCTGCCGCGCCATGATGACGCTCAATTTCTCCGCGATCAGCTTGGTCTTGCCCTTTCGCCGGATGCCCGCGGTGTCCAGAAATCGGTAGGTCTTGCCGTGCCGCTCCACCACCGTGTCCACCATGTCGCGGGTCGTCCCCGGCACCGGCGAGACGATGGACCGGTCGATGCCCGCCAGCTGGTTCAGCAGCGTTGACTTCCCCACGTTCGGCCGCCCGATGATCGCGATGCTGACGAACGGCGCGGCCTGCGGGGCTTCCCCGAGCGGAAAGTCGCGCGTCAGCGCGTCCAGCAGCGCGTCCACGCCGAAACCGTGTTCCGCCGACACCGGATAAACCTGGTCGCCCAGCTCGTAAAACTGCGCCGCCAGCTCCACCTGCCTGGGCCCGTCCACCTTGTTCACGGCGATCACCGGAGGCTTGCCGGCGCGGCGCAACAGTTGCGCCAGCTCCTCATCGAGCGGCACGGGGCCCTCGCGGCCATCCACCACCTGGACGACGTGCGTCGCGTTGTCAATGGCCACGCGCGCCTGCCGCAGAATCTCGGCCGGTATCCAATCCTTGTCTTCCGGCAGGATGCCGCCGGTGTCGACGACCTCGAAGGCGCGGCCCTCCCACTGCGTCGTTCCGTAGATGCGGTCGCGCGTGATGCCCGGCTCGTTGGTGACGATCGACCGGCGCGTTCCGGTGAGGCGATTGAACAGCGTGGACTTCCCCACGTTGGGGCGCCCGACAATCACGATGGATGGCAGTTGAGTGGACATTTTCGTTTAGTTCCGCGCCAGCAGCTTCTGCAATTCCAGCCGGCGCGCCAGCAGGCGCATCAATTCCTCGGGCGGAGCCTTGGCCTCGATCTTTCTCTGCAATTCGGCCAGCTCGCGCTCCACGTGGCGGCTGCGCAACAGTTGGAGGCAGCTTTCCGCTTCTTCCCAGGTCGCTTCCGAGGAAGCCTCGAACAGCACCTCGAACAGCAGGCGCCGGTCCTTCTCTTCCAGCGCCGCCCCCAGCGCCGCCGGGTCGGGCCGTTCGCCGACGTTCGTCACCGCGATGAGAACTTCGAAGATCTTCTCGGTATCGAGGCCCCGGTGCAACCCGGCAGAAGTAAGCTCAGCTACCAGTCTATCCCGAAACTCGCCCGCCTCGACGAGCATCTGCATCAGGCGCCGCTCCGCGGGTCCGATGGCCGGCGCTAGCAAATCCACCTTCGGCTTCACTTCGCCGCGGCGCTCGGTGGCGGCGCGGCGCAACGCCTCGCGCAACACGGGCTCGTCCACGCGCAACTCCGAAGCGATCCGCGTGGCCCATTCGGAGCGCAGCAGGCGGTCCGGTAACCGCTGGACGAAGGGCATCAGAAAATTGAGCGCGGCCACTTTTCCGGCGGTCGTCGTGCGGTCCATCTGCCGGGCGCGCCCGATCAGGTAATCCAGATACGGCGGCGCCTGCCCCAGCAGCTTCCGGTAGGCCTCGGCGCCTTGCTCCTTCAGGAATTTGTCCGGATCGGCGCCTCCCGGCAGGGCCAGCACGCGCACGTCGAATTCCTTCTCCAGCAGCAGCGCGAGCGACCGCTCGGTGGCCGCCTGCCCGGCGGTGTCGGGATCGTAATTGACCACCACGCGGTGCGTGAAGCGCGCCAGCAGCTTGATCTGCGGCTCGGCCAGGCTCGTCCCGCAACTGGCCACCACGTTGGCGATGCCCGCGCGCGCCACGGCGATCGCGTCCATATAGCCTTCCACCAGAATGGCGAAATCCTGCTGCCGCAGCATTTCCTTGGCGCGGTCCAGATGGTAGAGCACGTTGCTCTTGGAATAGACTGGGGTCTCGGGCGAATTCATGTACTTGGGCATGTCGTCGCCCATGGCGCGCCCGCCGAAGGCGATGATCTTCCCCGAGTCGTTGGCGATGGGGAACATGATGCGGCGGCGGAAGCGGTCGTAGAAGCGGCCGTTGGCGTCGCGCGAAAACAGCCCCGAGGCTTCCAGCAGCGCCTCGGAATATTTCGGCTTGAAGTGGCGAAGCAGCGCGTCGCCCGACGACGGCGCGAACCCCAGCCCGAACCGCACCATCGCTTCCCGGTCGAGCCCGCGCTCCTCCAGATACGCCTTGGCGACCTTGCCTTCCGGCGCTTCGTGGAGTTGGCGCACAAACACCGCCGCGGCCTCCTTGTTCATCTCCACCAGCACGGCGCGCTGCTGGTTTTCGCGGCGCTCCTCGGGCGACCGCTCGCGCGGCCGCGGAATCGGGATGCCGCACTTCTCCGCCACCGTGCGCACCGCTTCCGGAAACGCGCACTTGTCCACTTCCATCACGAATTTGAAAACGTCCCCGCCCGCGCCGCAGCCGAAACAGTGGTAGATCTGCCGCACCGGATGCACCGCGAACGACGGCGTCTTTTCCTGGTGAAACGGGCACAGCCCCGTGAAATTCTGCCCCGTCTTCCGCAGACGGACGTATTCCCCGATCACGCGGACAATGTCCGCCTGCTGCTTCACCTTCTCCGCGAATGATCCCGCCTCAGCCATGTTGGAAACTGGAAAAGAGAAAAGAGAAAATGGAAAATAGTGACGGCATCGGCATGATTGGCGCTTTTTCCTTGATCTTCATTGGCCCCTGCGGATGTCTGTCGAGACCTTCAAGCTTTTGGTCGCCCGCATGTAGCCGTTCACCAGGCGAATCACACTGATCGCCATCGCTTCGAGTTCTTCATAGCGTTCCTTCGGAATGTACCCAGCGTCGAGGGCGGTAGTCAAATGATCGCGCAGCTCATACAGCGAGCCTCGGCTCTGCCGGCAGAACTGCAAGTTCTCCTGATAGGAGTAACGGCCGTATCCCTCGGCCAGATTCGCCGTGACGGAACTTGCCGCTCGCCGTATCTGGCCAGCCAGGCCGTACTTCTCTTCCGGAGGGAACGCCTGCGCAATGCGGTACAACTCGCTGCGCAATGCGCGCGCATGCTTCCACACGTCCAGGTCCGTGAAGTCAGTCACTCGCTGCCGCACGGTAGGCGGAGGGCCTTCGCCATTTTCTATTTTCAATTTTCTATTTTCCATTTCCTGTCAGCCTGCCAGCTCCACGACTGTGATCGCTGCGCCTCCCCGATCTTCCGCTTCGGCGTGAATGCGCTCGACCAGCGGGTGCGTAGCCAAAAACTCCGCCAGGCCGCGGCGCAGCGCGCCGGTTCCGTGACCATGAATGATGCGCACGCTGGGCCTTCCGGCCAGCGCCGCCTCATCGAGAAATTTATCTACGCGGCGGGTGGCCTCTTCCACCGTGCAGCCGATGACATTGATTTCCTCGGTGCCCGGCTCGTCGCTCGGCCGCGCGTGAACGGTCACCCCTCGCAGGGCCGCGCCCGCTACGCCGCCCTTCTTCTGCGGCGCCGGCTCGTTTTCTACGCTGAGAATATCCGCGAGCGCAACTTTCATCCGCAGCGGCCCGGCCTCGACTTCGGCCATGCGCCCATCGTGCGAGCGGAACACCATCGCCTGCCGGAACCCTTTCACCACCACGCGTTGCCCGGCGGATAGCTGCTCGGGCGCCACGGGCTTTCCGGGAGCCGCGGCCGCGATGCCCAGCTCCGGCTGCGAAGCGGCCAGCGTTTCCAGCACGGCCGCATCGGCTTCCTCGCGAGCCGCCGACGCGATTTTTCCCATGCGCCGCCCCGCCTGCTTCTCAAGTTGCGCGCGGAGGGCGCGGTCCTTGATGTCCGCCGCGAGCCGCGCGACTTCATCCTCCAGCCGCTTCTGCGTCTCCCGGAAATTCTTCTCCAGCTCGGCGATGCGTTTCTTCTGGCGCTCGATCCACTCGGTCCGCAGCTCGCGGCGCTCGGCTTCGAGGCGCACCAGTTCCTCGCGGGCCTGCCGCTTGACCTCTTCCATTTCGTCGCGGCTGCGGTGGAGATAGGCGATCAAGTCGCGCGCCTCGCGCGATTCGGGGGTGAGGCTGGCCCGGGCGTGCTCGACCACTCGCGCGGGCAGCCCCAGGCGCCGCGCGATTTCAATCCCGCTCGACGTTCCCGGCACGCCGGTGAGCAGGCGGTAGGTGGGCCGCAGATTCACTTCGTCGAATTCCATGCCCGCGTTGACGATGCCCGGCGTGGTCGATGCGTAGGCCTTCAGGCGGTCGTGGTGCGTGGTCGCCAGCGTCAGCGCGCGCCGCCCGCGAAATTCCTCGAGCAGCGCGACCGCCAGCGCCGCGCCCTCTTCCGGCGCCGTGCCCGTGCCCATTTCGTCCACCAGGATCAGCGACCGCTCGGTCGCGATCTCCAGCATCGACTTGAGATTGAGGATGTGCGCCGAAAACGTCGAAAGGTCCGCGGCGATGGACTGCTCGTCGCCGATATCCGCCAGCACGCGATCGAACACCGGCAGCTCGGCGCGCGCCGCCGCCACGGGAATCCCCGATTGCGCCGAGAGCGCCGCGAGCCCCACGGTCTTCAGCGCCACGGTCTTGCCGCCCGTGTTCGGCCCGCTGATCACCATCACGGTGCCCGCTCCGCCGGACGTTGCGCCTTCTCCGCCCAGCGTGATTCCCAGCGGCACCGCCCGGCGCCCCTGCGGCCGCAGTGTCGCTTCGAGCACCGGATTGCGCGCCGCCTCGAGACGCAGCAAATTCCCCGCGCCGAATTCCGGGGTCACGCAGTCGTATTCGCGCGCAAACCGCCCGCGCGCAAATATCGAATCCAGATGCGCGATGGCCGCGGCCGCCGCGGCGAGCGACGCGCGTTCCAGGCGCAGCCGCTCGGTCAGTTCCTCCAGAATCCGCGCGATCTCCGCCATCTCATCTTCGCCGAGCTGGACCATCCGGTTATTCAGATCGATCACTGCCAGCGGCTCGACGAAAACCGTCTGTCCCGTGCCGCTCGTCCCGTGCACCACGCCGGGCACCGCGCGGCGCTCCGACGCCCGCACCGGAATCACGAAGCGGTCGTTCCGCAGCGTGACGTAGTCTTCCCCGGCGGCTTCGCCCCGGGCCCGCAGGATCGCGCCCAGCGAGTGATGAATTTTGTCGCGCGTCTGCCCCAGGCCGGCGCGGATGCGTTTCAGTTGCGGCGACGCGTCGTCGCTGATTTCCCCATTCGGCAGGATGGCGTGGCGAACCGCCACTGCCAGCACCCGGAAGTCCACAAGCGCCGCGGCGCGTTCCGCCAGCCGCGGATATTTCCCCTCGTCGCCCTTGAAGGTCTGGCGGACGCCTCCCGCCGTGTCCATCAGCGAGGCCGCGTCGAGAATCTCCCCGGGAGCCAGCACTGCGCCCGGCACTTCGAGCCGCTCGAGCCACGCCTCAGGGTCCGCCAGCGACCCGAAGCCCAGCTCGGAGCCGCCGCGCAAATACGCGGCCGCCTCGCGCACCAGCGTGAACTCGATTCCGAGCGCCGCCACATCCTGTTGCACGGCGAGCGCCTGCGTGGCTCGCCGCCCGGGCGCACACGTCGTGAGCCGGCTGAGGATCTCTTTCAATTGGTTGAATTCGAGAAGTTCTTCTACCGGACGCGACACAAATACCTCAACGTGAAATCGGCGATGCGGGCTTGCCCTGGGCGAATCCGATGGGTCGCTCGATCAATTGTAGCCCGGATGGACGTGGAACGTGGCGCGGGGGCCATCAACGGAAGAGCGATTCCTCGGTCCCGCGGGCCGCGCGGCTTCCGGATGCGCGAGCCTCAAAATGCGCGGCGAGATACGCGGCGGCGTCCTCGGCGGACGCGGCGATGCGCACCAGCGGCTCCTCCTGCTCGCCCCAACGCGAAGCGTGCCCCATCTCGACTTCGCGCACGCGCTCGATCACCGGCTGCCAGAAATCGCCGAGCACCGCCAGCGGCTTCCGCCGCATCGCTCCCTTGTTCAGCATTTCCCAGACGACCGCCAGCTCGACCAGCGTTCCCGTGCCGCCGGGACACGCCACGTAGCCGCGGCCGCGCTTCACCAGCTCAAACAGACGGTCCTGCCACGTCTTCACGCGGACTTCCTCGTCCACCCAGCGGTTGGCGCGCCCGCGAAAGAATTCCGCCGTCACCGCCAGCGTTCGCCCGCCGGCTTCCTTGGCGCCGCGCGAGACCGCCTCCATCACGCCGCTGTAGCCGCCGGTGCAAACGATCAGCCCTTTGGCCGCCAGCGCGGCCCCCAGCGCGTGCGCTTCGGCGTAGTGCGGATCGCCGGGCCGCGGCCGCGAACTCCCGAACACGGTGATGATGGCGGCGCGCTGCTTCATTTCTTCCTCTTCGGGGCAGGCTCGATTCCCAGGGTCTCGACCATGGCGCTTGCGACGGCATCGATGGCCGCCGAGCCATCCGGCCCGCGCTGCGAGTCGTTGTTGCAGAAGATCGCGAACGCGAGGCGCTCTCCGCGCAGCGTGGTGGCGTAGCCGGAAAGCGCATGGACGTGCTCGATCGCTCCCGTCTTCGCCTCGATCATTCCCGACGCGGCCGTCTTCTTCATGCGGTCTTCCAGCGTGCCGTCGACGCCGGCCACCGGCAGCGTGGAAACGAAATCGCGGCCCCAGGGCTGCCGCCAGGCGTACCGCAGCAGCGTGACCACCGCGCGCGGCGTCACCAGGTCCCCGCGCGAAAGCCCCGAGCCGTCCGTGAGCACCACGTCTTCCTCGGCGACGCCCGCGGCCTGCAGAAATTCGCGTTCCACCTTCAATCCCGCCGCGGTCGACCCCGCGCCCAGCTTTTCGCGCCCCACCGTGCGCAGGAAAAGCTCCGCGTGCAGATTCTGGCTGACCTTGTTGGTCACGCGCACGCTTTCCAGAAGCGGCGCCGAAAGATGCTCCGCCAGCACCACGGGATCGCGCTCGGTCGCCGGCTGCGCCGAGTGCCCAAGAACCGGTTCGCCTGCCGCGGTCGTTTCCGGCGGGGGCGCGTGCTCGACGCGCACCCCGCCCTTCACGCGCACGCCGCGGGCCTCGAGCAATTGCTTGAGCGCCTGCCCCGCCGCCTCGCCGGGCGCGGTCAGGGCCAGATCAATTTTGATGTGCGTGTAACCCAGCGGAGCCGTGCCGCGCAGCAGCAGAAAATTCAGCCCCGGCTGGCGAACCACCGCGACCTCCGGCTTGGCCCCGGCCGGCCCCGTGGTGATTTCCTGCGTCACGGTGCCGAGCGCGGCGGCCGGCTCGGCCGTGATGCTCGCCGGATCTCCCACGCGCGGCCCGGGCTGCACCTCGATGGAAACCTCGTTGTCGTTGAACGCCAGCGCGCTTACCGGCGCGCCAAACGTGAAGAAGAGATCGCCGACGCTCCATCCCGCCGGGTAGGGATCGTAGGGAAAGTAGCTGTCGTCGGCGACGATGTCCCCGTCCACCTCGCGCAACCCCTGGCGCGCCGCGGCGTCGGCCAGTTCGGCCAGAACCTTTTCCACCGGCCCGTCGCGCTCGAACCTCCCGGCATACGGAATCTTCCGGTTGGAGATGTCCGGGTCGCCGCGTCCCACCAGCCGCAAGTCGCCCGGCAGGCGCCCTTCCGGATCCAGAGCTACGCCCGCTTCCAGCGTGGTGCGATAGCGGTAATTCCTGCCCAGCGTGCCCAGCGCCAGAGCGGTGGTGAAGATTTTGGCGTTGGAGGCCGGCGCGAAGAAATGATCCGCGTTGAGATCGTAGAGCGTCTCCCCGGTGTCGCGATCCGCCACCAGAATTCCCCAGTACGCTTTCTCCTCGCGCGCTCCGCCCAGCACGGCCGCCACCCGCTGCCCGAACCGCGCCGCGTCCGCACGCGGCTTCGGGCGCGCCGGCGCCGCATGCACCGCCACCTGGCGCGCGCCTTTTTGCGCGGCCGCGCCGCCGGTCAAAAACGCCGCCAGACACACCGCGGCCATCCACACCCAGCGCCGCCGCGGATGCCGGCCAACCGCCGCTGTCGTCTTCCCGGATTCCCGCAAGGTTCGCACAACCGGATTATAGTGCAACGCTCGCCCCCATGCCTCTCTCACGGTTCTCCACACATAGGCTTGCGCCATGCAACCGGAAACACATATCATGGAATCCCACCCAGAGGAGGAATCGCATGAAGAAACTTCTATCCCTGGCGCTCGCGGTAATCCTGGCCGGTCTTCCGGCCCTGTTGAGTCCCGCGTCCGCGCAGGCTGCCAGCAAAGACAAGGATGAAGAGCGGCTCCGCACTTCCGGAACCGTCATGAAGGAGATTCTGGGCGTCCCGGACGATATTCCGCAGGACCTCCTGGACAAAGCCGATTGCATCATCGTGATCCCTTCGGTGATTAAGGGCGCCTTCGGAATCGGCGCCAGTTACGGCCGCGGGGCCATGACCTGCCGCAGCGGTGACACATTCCAGGGACCGTGGGGCGCACCGACGATGATGGCACTCGAAGGCATCAGCTTCGGCTTTCAGCTTGGCGGCCAGGCCACTGATTTCGTCCTGCTGGTGATGAATCCGCGCGGAGCCAGCGCCATTCTGAGCAGCAAGGTGAAGCTCGGTGCGGACGCTGCCGCCGCCGCCGGACCCAAGGGCCGCAACGCCCAGGCGGATACCGACGTCACCATGCGCGCCGAAGTCCTGACCTATTCGCGTTCCCGCGGCCTGTTTGCGGGAATTTCACTCGAAGGTTCCACGCTGCGTCCCGATAACGACGCCAACGAGCGTATCTTCGGCCGGAAGATTCCTGCCAAGGATATCGCCCTTCATGGCGCCGTGCCCGTCCCGGCGGCGGCCAAGGTGCTGATCGAGACGCTGAATCGCCACAGCCCGAAGAACCACTCCAAGCCGCAACCTTCCTGACCCACGCCGGCGCCGGAGGGACGATCCCTCCGGCGCCGGGAAGGGTCTCCCTCTTCCAGGCACACCGTCGGCCGATAAACGTTGACTTTCATTCACACATGACTTATAGTCACCAATGGTTTTCGGTCACTCCAGGATCTGAGCCCATGGCTTTGCGCGCCCCTGCCACCCACAGCACGCCCCCGGCCCGCGCCGGACGCCGCGAACGCCGCAGCGCGGAAATCCGCGAGCGGCTGTTCCGCGCCGCACTGCAGCTGTTCGCCGAGCGCGGCTACCTGGAAACGACCGTCGAAGACATCACCGATGCCGCCGACCTCGGCAAAGGAACTTTTTTCAACTACTTCCCCACCAAGGAACACGTGCTGGCCACGTTCGGGGGCGCGCGCATCGCGGCCATCGAGCGCGCGCTCGATCGCGCCCAGAAAGGTCCGGTGCTGCCGGTGCTGCGAGAACTCATGGCCGGCGTGGTCGGAAGCTCCACGGAAACCCCGGCCATGCTCCGCGCCATTTACTCCGCCCATGCCTCGTGCGCGCCGGTCCGCGCCGAACTGCAAAAGCGGCTGCAGATCGCCCGCCGCCTGATGACCGAGATTTTCACTCTGGCGCAAGAACGCGGCGAAATCCGCCGCGACCTGCCGGCCGCCGAGCTGGCGCGGCACACCCAACGCCTGTTGCTCGGTGTCACCATGGCCTGGGCCCTGGATCCGGACGGCTCCTTGCCCGGCACGGCCCAGGATGTGTGGGACCTGCTCAGCCCCAATCTGCAAACGAACCCGAAGGGCCTCAAAACAAAGTCCCGGCGGAAGGTGCGATCGTGAAGCGTTCCTGGGTCCTCATCGCCGTCCTCCTGCTGGGGGCTGTTTCCGCGCGGGCGCAAGACGGCGCGGCCTCACGCGGTGCGATGAATTCCTCCACGGAAGGTTCGGCGGCCACATCGCTCGCCGGCTCGGCGGCGGCACTGGCGCAAAGCCCATTTTCCGGCAGCGTGCCCGCGAAGCTCGAACCAGGCGTCCTGCCGCTTTCCTTGCAGCAGGCCATGGATCGCGGGCTGAAGCAGAATCTCGGCGTGCTGGTGTCCGGCGAAAGCGTCCGCGCCGCCCGCGGAGAGCGTTGGAAACAACTCAGTGTGCTCCTCCCCAACGTCACCACCTCCACCTACATCTCCGATTCGCAGGTGGATCTGGCCGAATTCGGTTTCACGTTCAAATTCCCCGGCGTGCAAATTCCTTCCGTCGTGGGACCCTTCTCCTACTTCGATTCGCGCGCCTATCTGACCCAGTCCGTCTTCGACTGGAAGGCCATCAACACCAAGCGCATGGCCTCCGAAAATGAGAAGTCCGCCCAGTACACCTACAAGGACGCGCGCGACCTGGTTCTCCTTGCCGTGGGTTACACCTACCTGCAAGCCATCGCCGACGAGGCGCGACTAGACACCGTGGCCGCCGAAGTCAGAACCGCCCAGGCGGTCTACGACCAGGCCGCCGACCGAGTGCACGCCGGCACTTCCCCGGCCATCGACGGCCTGCGCGCCCAGGTCGAGCTCAAGTCCCGGCAGCAGCAGTTGATTCAGGCCAACAACGATTTTGCCGTGCGCAAGCTGGTGCTGGCGCGCGTCATCGGTCTGGCCCCCGGCCAGGAATTCTCTCTGACGGATAAATCCTCGTACTTGCCCTTCGCCCCCATCCCGGTGGAGGAAGCGCTCAAGCACGCCTACGCGGCACGCTCCGATTTCCAGGCCGCGCTTGCCGACGTGCGCGCCGCGGAGTTCGCGCGCAGGGCCGCCGAAGCGGGCCATCTGCCTTCGCTGTCGTTCAGCGCGGATTATGGGCTGGCCGGCACCTACCCCAACACCACCACGCACGGCGTCTTCGATATTCGCGGCACGCTGACGATCCCCGTGTTTGCCGGCGGCCGCACCCACGGCGAGGTCCTCGAGGCCGATGCCCGCCTCCAGCAGAGCCGCGACCACCTGGAAAATCTCCGCGCCCAGATTGATGCCGAGGTGCGCACCGCCCTGCTCAATCTCGAGTCCGCCGAACAGCAAGTGGTGGTCGCGCAGAGCAATATCGAACTCGCCGGCGAGACTCTGGCGCAGGCGCGCGACCGCTTCGCCGCGGGCGTCACGGACACCGTGGAAGTCGTGCAGGCGCAGGAAGCCGTCGCCGCTGCCCAGGAAAGCTACATCTCCAGCCTCTATCTGGACAATTACGCCAAGATTTCTCTGGCCCGCGCCGTGGGCCTGGCCGAAGAAGGCGTCATCGAGTACCTCAAAGGAAAATAGCCATGGCACAGAGAATCGATACCGAACTCGTTTCCAACGCCCCGGCCGAACACGCAGCCAGTTCGGAAGGCGGGCCGGCTCCGCAAACGCCCCCGCCGGGCCCCGATCTGTTTCGCGACCGCCCGCACACCCGCAAATTCCTGGTGGGTGCCATCCTGGCCCTGTTCGTCGCCGCCTTCTTTGCCTGGACCTATTTTTCCACGTACGAAACGACCGACGACGCCGAAGTGGACGGCCACATGATGCCCGTCAGCGCGCGCATTTCCGGCTACGTCGCCAAAGTGAATGTGAACGACAATCAGATGGTCCAGCCCGGCACGGTCCTCGCCGAAATCGACCCGCGCGATTACCAGGTGGCCGTCGATCAGGCCCGCGCGGCCTTGGCCACCGCGGAAGCGACCGCGCAGGTTCTGCACATCGCGGTCCCCGTCACCACGGTGACCACGTCGAGCTCGCTTTCATCCTCCCAGGCTGATGTCGAGAATACCCAGGCCGGCATCTTGGCCGCCCAGCAACAATCCGAGGCCGCCCAGGCCCAACTGGCTCAGGCTCAGGCCAACGATGTGCGGGCCCGCAACGACTTGGCCCGCTACAAGCAGCTCGTCGCCAAACAGGAAGTTTCCCAGCAGCTCTACGACCAGGCCGTCGCCGCCGCCGCTTCGTCGGCCGCGGCCGTCTCCGCGGCGCAGGCTTCGGCGGCCGCCGCCGCACAGCAGGTCACGCAGGCGCGCGGCCGCCTGGCGCAGGCGCAGGCCAGTTTGCGCACCTCGCAGACGGCCCCGGAGCAGATCGCTTCGGTGCGCGCCCGCGCTCTATCCGCCGAGGCTGAGGTCAAGCAGCGCCAGGCCCAGCTCGAACAAGCGGAGCTCAATCTCCAATACACGAAGATCGTGGCGCCCACCGCCGGGGTGGTGATGAAAAGCGTCGAGGTGGGCATGAACGTCCAGCCGGGCCAGCAATTGCTCATGCTCGTCCCGCTCAACGACGTGTGGATCACCGCTAATTTCAAGGAAACGCAGTTGAAGCACATGCGCGCCGGCCAGCGCGTGGACGTCCAGGTGGACGCCAACGGCCGCACCTACCACGGCCACATCGACAGCATCGCCGGCTCCAGCGGCGCGCGCATGAGCCTCCTGCCCCCGGAAAACGCCACCGGCAACTACGTCAAGGTCGTCCAGCGCATTCCCGTGAAGATCGTCCTGGACCCGGGCCAAAACAACGATCTCTATCTCCGCCCCGGCATGTCCGTCGTACCCAAAGTCTTTTTGAAGTAGTCCCGTCGGCCCATCTCTGCTTCCGAGTTATGAGGACCCTGGATGAGTTGCCCCATCTGCGAGAAGCGCCCGCCCAAGCGGTTTTGCCCCGTCAAGGGTGAGAAGATCTGTCCCGTCTGCTGCGGGCGCGAACGCGAAGTCACCATTGACTGCCTCGCGGATTGCTCGCACCTGCTCGCGGCGCACCGCTACGAGTCCGAGCATCGCACCCCGGTTCCCGCCGAGGAGTTTCCTTACCGCGATGTCCAGGTTCCGCCCGAATTCGTCTACCAGCACTGGGCCGTCATCGCCGGTCTGGCCACCACGATTCTCACCTTCCAGCTCCAGAACAACGGCCTCCACGATGCCGACGCCCTCTCCGCGCTCCAGGCCATCGCGGAAACCGTCCGCACGCTCGGAACCGGCATCTACTACGAGAGCCCGCCCGAGTCTCCCCTCGCGCGCGCGCTCTACGGCCAGATGGCTCAGTTCCTACAGGAATTTCGCAAGGACGAATCCGCACGCACCGGGGCCTCCTCTCTGAAGGATTCCGACGTGTTCCAGCTGCTCATCTTTCTGCTGCGCCTCGCCAAACAGGAAACCAACGGGCGTCCCCGCTCCCGCGCTCTTCTCAGTTTCCTGCGGGGCAGCTTCCCGCGGCCCGCCGACTCCCCCAAAGAGGGCTCCCGCATCATCCTGCCCTAGTTCGCCTGGGGCAAACGCCTCGGGCTTCGCGCGCCCATGGGCTCCGGGCGTACATACCCATCCTGGCTCAGCAGGGGTTTCGCCTCCTTGCTGCCCTCGAAACCCGCTCTTGCCGGCGTCGCCGGGGGACGCCCGGCGACAAACGCCGCCAGGCACAGCAGCGCAAACAGCATCGTCAGCCGCGACACGGTCTTCAGTTTCATTCCCCGCACGGGCCTGACTTCCACCTGCGGGGCCGCCTGCGCCGCCCTGCAACTCCTTCGCGCCGACGGCGCACGCCGGCGGCTCGGCCTTCTCTGCGTCCTCACCCTTGGCACTGTGTTTCTCCCTTCTCCCAGACCAGTTGCATTTGCGGCGATCGCCAGGATCGCGCCGTCGTCTCTTGCGGCCGCGCGCCCAGCCCGTACCTTTTGCGCAGCTCATGAACCCGCGTCGCCAGCGCCCGCGCGTAGCTTTCCGGCGCATCCCCATAGCCTCGATACAGTTCCCGGTAACGCCCCGCCAGCCGGGGAAACTTCTCCTCGAGAAACCCGAAAAACACCTTCCACGACGACGGCATCAGGAAGACCGCGCCGGCAACGAGCCACTGCGCGCCCGCCTCTCGCGCCGCGCGCGCCAACGCATCGAGATCCTCGTCGCGGTCGGTCAGCCCGGGCAGAATCGGCATGGCAAACACTCCCGCGGCGATTCCAGCCTCGCGCAGCCGGCGCACTGCTTCCAGGCGCAGGTCCGGACGCGGCGCGCGCGGTTCCAGCAGCCGCGCCAGGCCCGTCCGCAGCGTCGTCACACTCAAACTGACGCGTCAGCGACGACCGCCCCGCGATCCGTTGCAGCAACTCGATATCCCGCACCACCAGATTCGACTTCGTCGTGATCGAAACGCTCAGTCCCTCGCGCAGGGCCATCTTCTCCAGAATCGCGCGCGTCACGCCAAACTCGCGCTCGGCCGGCTGATAGGGGTCCGTCGCCGTTCCGATGGCGATGTGTTCGCCCCAGACGTCCTCCCGCGCCAGATCGCGCGCCGCCAGCGCGCCGGCGTCCTGCTTGACGTAGATCTTCGATTCAAAATCTGCGGCGTCGTGCTCCAGATATTCATGCGTGTACCGCGCATAGCAGTAGCGGCAGCCGAATTCGCACCCCCGGTAGGGATTCACCGTCCACCGGAACGGCACCCGCTCGGAATGGCATTCGTTCAGAATCGACCGGACGGGCAGGAGGTAGTACTCCGTCCCCCGCTTGGCTTCCGCGCAGGGGGAGGAGGCGGCGAGGCGCGCAATGCCGGCCAGTTCCGTGGCGGGCTTCCTACTCCGGTGGGTTGCCGGAGGGGGCGCGGAAGCGCCGCACGGGGGCTCACAGTTGCCGTGGCGAGCGGCTGGGGGGAATAAGGTGAGACTGGCTTGCTTCGGGCGCTCCGGCAGGCGCCGTAGCGTCGCCGGATGCGCTCGAAGGATGGGGAAAGTGGCCATTGGCAGCCTCGCCGCACCCGGAACTATATTCGCCTTGTCTTCGCCTTGTCAAGGATTATTATTCGCCTTTCTTTCGCCTGTACCCAGGGACGGCGCACCCCTGGAACCCCCTTCCCCCGGTCGTCTCCGGACGGAGCTCCGTAGCCCGTAAACTAAAGATTCACCTGGGAGACCCCGCAGTGAGCGATGTCGGCATCCTCATCGTAGACGACGACATGACCAGCCAAGCCGCGCTGAAGCATGTGCTCGGCGCCGAGGGCTGGCGCGTGAAAATCGTTCCGCAGGCCTCGCAGGCGCTGGCCGAACTCGCCACCGGCTTCTGGAGCCTCGCCATCGTCAACATCGCCCTGAGCGGCGTCCGCGGCCCGCTGTTCGCCATTCTGCGCGAACTGTCCCAGATCGAACGGCCCACCCCGGAAGAACCAACCAAGCCGGCCGGCAGGTTTTTCCGTGTGCTGTTTCTCGTCCCCCTGGACGCCGCCCGGGAAGTGCAGCCGATCCTCGAGGAACAAAATCTGCCCTACGCGCTCAAGCCCTATCATCTCCGCGATTTTCTGGAGAAGGTCAGCGACCTGCTGCAAGAGGCGGGGGCCATCGCCCAGCCGATCCACGGCAGCAGCGGGGGCTTTTTCCGCGCCAAGAAGGGCCGGGCCGAACGACACGTTTCGCGCGACGACCGCAACGCATCAATGTTCGCTTCCCGCGACGATTACCAGATGACCGAGGAAGAAATCGCGGAATTCGAGCGCCAGGAAGCCGAAGAGCAAAAAAAGAAGAAGGAAGAAGCAGCCAAGGAGCGCCCGCGCTACTGACTCCTTCGGCGCAGCGCTTCTTCCGGCTATGCGACGAGGATTATCAGCCTGAGCGTTTCCCTCGCCGCGCGCCAACTGCGTCAGCCCTGCCACCGCCGCACCTGGCTGCGGTCCGGCGTGTCGGCCAGCAGCCTGGCGATGCTCTGCTTGAGCACCGGATGCTCGGCATCGGGCGCGATCTCGGCAAACGGCACCAGCACAAAGCGCCGCTCGGCCATCCGCGGATGCGGAATTTCCAGGCCCGGCGCCCGCACGACGCTCGACCCGAACATCAAAATGTCCAGATCGATGGTCCGCGGCTCGCGCGGGCCCGCTTCCTCCGGCCGGGGCTCGCGGCGGCGGCCCAGCGACAGCTCGATGGCCAGCAGCGCTTGCAAAAGCTGCGCCGGCGTCAAATCCGTCTCCGCCTCGGCCACACAGTTCAAAAACCAGCCGCCGCCGCGGACGTCCACCGGCTCGGTCTCGTACAGCGACGACTGCCGCGTGACGCGCACGCCATGCGCGGCAAGCGCTTCGATCGCCCGCGCAATGCTCCCCGCGCGGTCTCCCATATTCGACCCCAGCGATAAGTAGATCGTCTGCATCGGCGAAAGAACATTCTAGCCTGAAGCGCGCCAATCTCACCGCACAGACGAAGAGTTCGCACAGGAAGTGTGACCCGCTGCTACGCGCGGCAGGGGCCCCTGCTGTCAACTCTCAACTGAGGAGGCGGGCGCAGCAAGCAGCGCCCCTACGGAGGCAAAAGCAAGGAGCCGGCAAGATGCCGGCGCTACGAGAACCGGGACCGGCGCGGCGGGTGCCCGTGCTGTCAGCAGTCGACTGCGAACTGCTAGCTATCGGCTGTCAGCTAGAACAGCGCCGGCTGGCGGCGGGGCTCGTCGAGGCCGAAGTGCTTGTAGGCGAGCGCGGTGGCGACGCGGCCGCGCGGGGTGCGGTCGAGCAGGCCGAGCTGCATCAGGTAGGGCTCGTAGATTTCCTCGATGGCGTCTTCTTCCTCGCTGAGCGACGCGGCGATGGTGTTCAGGCCGACGGGCCCGCCGGAATATTTCTTGATGATGGTGAGCAGGAGGTTGCGGTCGACTTCGTCGAGGCCGTGCTCGTCGACGCCGAGCATGGCCAGGGCGTCGCGCGCGACGCCGAGGGTGATGTGGCCCTTGGCGCGCACTTCGGCGTAGTCGCGGGCGCGGCGCAGCAGGCGGTTGGCCACGCGCGGCGTGCCGCGGCTGCGGCGGGCGATTTCGGCGCCGCCGTCCTTGTCCATGGCGATGCCGAGAATTCGGGCGGAGCGCTCGACGATCCGCAGCAGATCCTCCGGCGAATAAAATTCCAGCCGGTGCACGATGCCGAAGCGCGAGCGCAGCGGCGCCATGATCAGCCCGGCGCGCGTGGTGGCGCCGACCAGCGTGAAGCGGTTGAGTTGATAGGGATGCACGCGCGCGCCCGGCCCCTGCCCGATGATCAGGTCGATGCGGAAATCCTCCATCGCGGGATAGAGAATTTCCTCGAGCGACGGTTGCAGGCGGTGAATCTCGTCGAGGAAAAAGAAATCGCGCGCGTCGAGCGAGGTGAGCACCGCGGTCAGGTCGCCCTTCTTTTCCAGCAGCGGCCCGGAGCTGACCTTGATGGACGAGCCCATTTCGTTGGCGAGAATTTGCGCGAGCGTCGTCTTGCCCAGCCCCGGCGGGCCGTAGAGCAGGACGTGGTCGAGCGCCTCGCCGCGCGCCCGCGCCGCCTGCACGGCGATCAGCAGATTTTCCTTCACGCGGTCCTGGCCGATGTAGTCTTCGAAGCTCGCCGGGCGGACGCTGGCCTCGATGCGCGCGTCTTCCTCGAACGCTTTGCCGGAAACGATGCGATGTGGAGAGTCAGTCATTTGTTTTGCACGGTCCCAACCAAAGGCGCAATGGATGGGCCACCCGATGCCTTTATACTTCCTGCGCGGCGCGGGCGCTCTTGTGCATCGCCGAGCCGCCGAGAATCTGCAGCGAGGCGCGCAGCAGCTTTTCGAAATCCGCGCCGGCGTCGGCCCGAGCCTTCTCGACGGCCTTCTCGACCGAGCGCGCATCGTAGCCCAGATTCACCAGCGCGGAGGCCACGTCGGCTTCCAGCTGCGAGCGCGTGGCGGGCTTTCCGGCATCGGGAACCTCGACGGCCACGAGCTTGTCGCGCAGCTCGACCACCATCCGCTCCGCCGTCTTGCGCCCGACGCCGGGAATGCGCACCAGTTGCGCCAGATCGCCCTGGCGGATGGCCGGGACCAACTGCTCGAGGCCCATGCCCGAAAGTATTTTCAGCGCCAGCGAGGGCCCGACGCCGGAAGCGGAAATCAGCAGCTCGAAGCAGCGCTTCTCGCGCGCGGTCACAAAGCCATAGAGCGCCAGCTGGTCCTCGCGCACGTGCGTGTGGATCAGCAGCGTGGCTTCCTCGTGCAGCGCGCCCAGGCCCGCGAACGTCGATAGCGGAATCTGCACCAGGTAGCCCACGCCGCCCACGTCGAGCAGAACCTGGTTGGGGCGCTTCTCAATCAATTTGCCGCGCAGCGAGCCAATCATGTCGAGCGATTATCGGTTAGGGCCGCGAGGGTGTCAACGAACGTCGCGCGGCGCTCCGTGAACTTTTCGCGGCAGGCATGCGTATCTGCTTACGGTTTGCATTTTCCGGCGTCTAAGGCCGGGGAAAGCAGCCATTCCGATCCTGACGGTCGAGCGGCACAGCTGTCGAATTCCTTGAGGAGGCAGGCACAGTGCGACGCCGGCTCGGAGGAAGTATGCGCGCCCAAATTGGCCCGTTTCGCGTCTGTTTCCGGGCCAATCTGGTGCTTTTCAGGGGGCCGCAGTCACTCTAGGATTTCACGAGCACGCAAATCGATGGAGGCCGGCCACTCATAGTTTCTGCCGGCGCTGGCATTTTGGCCGATTCCTCGTGGTCGAAACGCAGATGAGTCCAATCTTTTGAGGAGGAAGAACAATGCTGCACCGCAGAACGAGTTTGGCGCTCGCGATCGTGGCCGGGCTGATCCTTGCAATACCCTTGGCGGCACACGCCTTCGCTCCGGCCAGGAATCCAAAGACCATCACCGAAACCATGGGCATCTTCGATCCGGTTACGCTGGCCGGCAAGCAGCTCAAACCGGGAACCTACGTGGTCACCGCGGACGACACCAAAGTGACGCTCACCCGCAACGGCAAAGTCGTCGCCGAAGTGGCGGCACAATGGAAGGATGAGGCCGACAAAGCAAGATACTCCTCGATCGTGGCCCCCGACGGCAAAGTCAAAGAGATCCATTTTGCCGGCAAGACGCGCTACCTCGAATTCACCAACTAGCACCGGTGGAAGGAAAGGCGCGGGAACCGCTGCGCACTTTCTGGAAAAGACAGGATAGAGGACACAGAAAGCGAGATCAGTGGCCGCGCCAAGCAGCCGAAGCTTCGAAGCGCGGCCACTGCCTTCTCAGAATCCCCTAGCGGCGGGCGCGATCTTTTTCCAGGGCTTCGTCGATCAAGGCCTCGAGTTCGCGGCGCGTCAGCGTGACGCGTTCGGTGGCGTCGCCGCGGGGCGGCGCCGGACTCTTCAGCTCGGCGGCGGCTGCTTGCGAACCGCTGGTGTAACGGGCCTTGGCCTCGGCCAGTTTTTCGAGGTCTCCGCCCGAAAGCATCACCTGCTTGCCGAGAAGCTCGGTAACCAGCGCGACGTTGGCGAAGTGTTCTGTGCTCTCCATGCGCTGGAAGGCCGTGAGCAGGTCCGCCCCATAGGTGACCACGCCGTGATTGGCCATCAGGATCGCGTTGTGGTCGCGGACGAACGGCTCGACCGCCGTGGTCAATTCCGAAGTTCCCGGAGTGCCATAGCGCGCCAGGGGGACGCAGCCCAACCCCATGACGAGTTCGCACAGAATGGGTTTGTCGAGCGCAAGGCCTGCCGCAGCAAAACCGGTCGCGACGGGCGGATGCGCGTGGCACACGGCGTTGACGTCCGGCCGGAGCCTGTAAATGAGCAGGTGCATGGGCAATTCCGAAGACGCCTTGCGCGATCCGCCCACACGCCGCCCCTCCAGATCGGTGATGACCAGATCATCCGGGGTCATCATGCCCTTGCTCATGCAGGTGGGCGACGTGAGGATGCGGTCGGGGCCCAGCCGCACGGAGATATTGCCATCGGTGGAGGCGACGTAGCCGCGCTCGTGCATCCACCCGCCTACGGCGCAAATGTCGCGCCGGTGCTGCTCTTCGGTCTTGACCGCGCCGGGAGATATCGACTCAGAATGCACTGTCGGCCCCCTTTGGGAGAACCCGTGGGGCGTAGTCTATGCGTAAAAGCCCCTCAGTTTCAAGGCCCGTGCGACACGATCGATCGCCAGAATGTAGGCGGCGATGCGGTTGTCCACACCGTGCGTCTCGGCGTAGCGCACCACGTGATCGAAACTCTGCTCCATGATGTCCTGCAGGCGTTCGTTCACTTCCCGCTCGCGCCAGAAGAATCCCTGGCGGTCCTGGACCCATTCGAAGTAGCTGACGGTAACTCCGCCGGCGTTCGCCAGGATATCGGGGATGACGAAAATCCCCTTCTTCGCGACGATCGGGTCGGCATGCGATGTAGTCGGGCCGTTGGCGCCCTCGCAGAGGATGCGGCAGTCGAGGCGATGGGCGTTCTGCGTGGTGATCTGGTTTTCGGTGGCGGCGGGCATGAGGATATCGCACGGGCGAAAGAGAATTTCCTGCGCGGTGGTCTTCTCGCCGCCGCCGGGAAAATCGGGCAAGGGTTTCCGCTGGGTATATACCCAGTCGTGGAGTTTCGGGATGTCGATGCCCTTCTCGTTGTAGAAGCCGCCGTGAACGTCGGCGATGCCGATGATGCGATAGCCCGCCTGGTGCATGAGCAGCGACGCCTGCGAGCCGACGTTGCCGAAGCCCTGCACGATCACGCGGCAGTTCTGCGGCGCCAGCCCGAATTTCTTGAGCGCCTTGTCGCAGCAGATCATCAAGCCCCGGCCGGTGGCCTCCTTGCGGCCCTGCGAGCCACCGAGATCGAGCGGCTTGCCGGTGACCACGGCGGTGGTGGCGTGGCGGACGTGCATGGCGTAGGTGTCCATCACCCAGGCCATGGTCTGCTCATCGGTGCCGATATCCGGCGCGGGGATGTCGCGCTCGGGCCCGAACCAGTCGCACAAGCTGGCGGTGTAGCGGCGGGTGAGGCGCTCGAGTTCGGACTTCGAAAGCTTCTCCGGATCGCAGATCACGCCGCCCTTCGCGCCGCCAAAGGGAATGTTCACGACCGCGCATTTCCAGGTCATCCAGGCGGCCAGCGCGCGCACTTCGTCCAGCGTCACATCGGGCGCGAAGCGGATGCCGCCCTTGCCGGGACCGCGCACCGAGGAGTGCAGCACGCGGTAGCCGACGAACACCTCGAGATGCCCGCTATCGAGCAAAACGGGAATGTAGACCGTGATTTCCTTGTCGGGATACTTCATGAAACGGTAGACGCCCTCTTCCAGGTTCAGCTTCTGAGCGGCGGTTTCAAAGCGGGCTTCCGCGGACGCGTAGACATTCAACTCATCTTGCGCAGCTACAGGCATGGCAGCCTCCCATGAGCACTACCTGACGCCAACCGTCGAAATACGGCTCACCGCCGCCGGAACCAGAGAATGCCACCGAAAACGGCGCCAACAACCAACGCTGCAACCAGGAATGGCCGAACAACGGGAAGAGCCGTCCAAATTATCGCCAACAATCCGAGCGACAAAACGCCGCCGACGGCGCTGCCCGTGATGACGAGCGAACTCATGTTTGCGATGGGATCTCGCTGTTGCGAGAATTCGTCGTGGTGCGCGGACATTTTTGCCGAGGTCCTGTTCATCATGTTCCATTCCTCCGCAAATCGTGGCCGGTCATCTCGCTGGGTTCGGGAACGCCGAGGACGCCGAGCAGCGTGGGAGCGATATCGCGCAGCGAGCCGCCGGCGCGCAGGCGCGTGCGGCCGTTGGCGGTGGCGAGGAGAAAGGGCACGGGGTTCGTCGTGTGATAGGTGTGCGGCCCGCCGGTGACGGGATCGATCATTGTCTCGGCGTTGCCGTGGTCGGCGGTGATGATCCAGGCGCCGCCGCGCGGCCGGAGCGATTGAGCGATTCGACCGAGGCAGGCGTCCACGGTTTCGCAGGCCTTCACGGCCGCTTCGAGCTTGCCGGAGTGCCCGACCATGTCCGCATTGGCGAAGTTCATGATGATGGCGTCGAAATCGCCCTTCTCGATGGCGTGAATCACGGCGTCGGCCACGCCCGCGGCGGACATTTCCGGCTGCAGGTCGTAGGTGGGGACCTTGGGCGAGGGAACCAGCACGCGGTCCTCGCCCGGAAACGGCTTTTCCACGCCGCCGTTGAAAAAGTAGGTGACGTGGGCGTATTTCTCGGTCTCCGCCACGCGCAGGTTCTTGAATTCGAGTTCGGTGAACACATTCGCCAGAATGTGTTCGAGTTTTTCCGGTGCGAGCAGGTAGCGCAGCCACGGCCAGGTCTTCTCGTACTGCGTCATGCCGACGTAGGCCAGATTCTTCGGCCGGGCGGCGTCGGCGAATTTGTCGAAGCCGGGCTCGGCCAGCGCGCGGGTGATCTGGCGGGCGCGGTCGGCGCGGAAATTGAAGAAAATCACGGCGTCATCGTCGCGAATGAGCCCGCGGGCCGCGGGGACTTTTCCGGGCGTGGTCATGACAGCGGGAATCATGAATTCGTCGGTGACGCCCTTTTCGTAGCTCGCGCGGATGGCTGCCACCGCATCGATCGCTCTGGCCTCGGCATCGCCGTGGACCATGGCGCGATAGGCCTTCTCGATGCGCTCCCAGCGGTTGTCGCGGTCCATGGCGTAGTAGCGGCCGCTGACGCTGGCGATTTGCCCGACGCCGTACTCGCGCATCTTCTGCTCGAGCTGGCGCAGAAAATCGATGCCGCTCTCGGGCGGGGTATCGCGGCCGTCCGTAAAGCAGTGGACGAACACCTTCTCCACTTTGTTTTCGCGCGCCATGCGCAGCAGGGCGAACAGATGAGTGATGTGAGAGTGCACGCCGCCATCGCTCGCGAGGCCCATCAGGTGGAGTTGCCGCGCGCGCCCGCGCTCCATGGCATCGAGCAGCAACGGATGGCGGAAGAATTCGCCGCTGGCGATCAGCTGCTCGACGCGCGTGATGTCCATCTGCACGATGCGCCCCGCTCCCATGTTAAGGTGGCCCACTTCGCTATTGCCCATTTGCCCCTCGGGCAATCCGACGTAAGGTCCCGAGGTATGAATCAGCGTGTTGGGGAAATCCTTGAGCAGGCGGTCGTAATTGGGCTTGCGGGCCAGGGCGATGGCATTGCCCTTGGTTTCGGGGCGGTAGCCCCAGCCGTCGAGGATGGTGAGGACAATGGGCTTGGGTCGCTTGGTCATGGCAGGTCCAGGCAAACCTCCACGCTTATGACCTTCGAGGTCCCTCGACTCGCGTTGCTCGCTCGGGATGCCGATGCTGGTCGCATCGGCAGTTTGGGTCGTTTGGTCATGGTGGATGAAAACGCAGCTGGCCGCGTAGGCTCCGCATCCCCTTCGCTACCAAGGTGGCACGATGCGCGGCGAGCCGCAAGGGGTAGATGGCGTAAAGAACACCCGAGCAAAGGACAAGAGCCCCGCGGCCACTCGCCGCCCCCCAAGAACAACGCGGACTCCCCCAGGGGCTAGTGTGTCTTGGTTCCCGCGGGCGCGACGGGCGCGGGAGACGCCGGCAACACCTCGGTGGCGTGCGACGCGACGATCAGCCATTGGCCGCTACGCTTCACCACCGTGCGCGTGTACAAACCCCGGCGCGGCGGTATCGGCGTGCCATCGGGATTGCGCTCGCCGTGCACATTCCAGTAGACATGGACGAGGGCGATTTCCGGGGTAAGGAATTTGACGTCGACCTCCTCGTTCTTCCACACGCTCTCCTTGACCTTGTCCGCGTGCAACTCGGCCAAGCTGGCCTCAAAACGGTCGCGTCCCTTCATCCACGAGCCGGAAAGATTCACGATGTCGGCATCCGGCGCCACGTTGCGAACCAGCGCCGCAACGTCGTGGCGGTTCCATGCCGCCTCCCACTGCGTTTCGATGTCGCGCACCGCTTTCTCGTCGGCGGCGCTGCCGCCCTGCGCGCAAGCAACCCCGGGCAACAGCAAGAGCGCAAGCGCCACCACGGGAATTCCTGTATGCATGAAACACCTCCCGAGAAGTCCGCCGCGATTCTCCCCGCGAGACGGTCTGCGAGTCAAGGCATTGCCTGGCTCGCGCAGCTCGCCAGCTCAACCACCACGATTGCATCGCTGGGCAAAACGGGTGCCGCTGGACGCCCCAATGACCTTGGTCGGGACGCACATGCTGCGAACGATCCAGTTACCTGCCCCTGGCGCCGCGGTGCTTACGAGGTTGCGACGGCGTAGACCTCGTCGCGCTGGGCCATCATCTGGGTGTTGGTGAAATGCGGGACCTCGGCGGCGAGTTGGGCGCCGTACTTCGCGTTCCCCGCGTTGAACGCCTCTTCGTCCGCAATCCAGATCGTGAGAGTCGCCACGTAGGGAGGCGCGGACCCGTCGGCCGCCGCAAGGCCCTTCCGCAATTCAAATTTCTGAATGGACTTACCGTACCAGTTCATGATGTCCACCATGTGACGGGTCTTGTAGTATTCGAAATCGAATTTGATGTCCGGGCCATTTTTGTAGAGGATGGTCATGCAGCGCACCGGTTTGGCGTCCGCCGCGCTGGCCTGGCGCGCCAGCCCGGAACCGAATGCCGCCGCCACCGCGCCCATGGCCGCCGCTTTGCCGGCGCCGATCATCATCGACCGGCGGCCGCGCTGCTTGGAAGAGAGTTCGCGTTCCTTCTTATCGCTGCGATTCTTGGACATGATTTGAGGTTCCTTTCCTGAATGAATGGCCGTGCGGGATATGGTGACCGCAGGACTCGCGGCGATTATAAGGGACCCCGGGGCGGTGTCAAGCTGCAGAGGATGCGAGTGAGCCGGGAAGTTCGGGCACTTCGGCGATGAAGGCCTGATCTTCCTGGATCCAGCAGTTGATCAACTTGTACTTCAGCATTGTCGGCCCTACAGCAGATCTGCCAGTTCCTTTTCCGGGATGCGAGCATCGCGCAAGAGGCGGTGGAGAAGGCCGCGCTTCAGCGTCTTGTGCCGGGGAACGGTCAGAGATTCCCTCTGCGGATCTGTGGCGTGGCGCAGGCGGACGTGGCTTCCCTTCTGTCGCACGCTGATGTATCCGAACTTTTCGAGGAGCTTTACGAGATCGTCGCCGGAAAGGACGGCGAGCTTCGGGCTCATTGATTGACGACGACGCTACCAATCAAAACTTGGGAGGGGTCCGGAATCGGCTCGCCGTGCTCCTGCATATCCTCGAGACAAAGCTCGATGGCTTCACGGATGTTTGCGAGCGCCTCTTCCACCGTATCTCCCTGCGAGTAGCAACCGGCAAGCGACGGGCACACGACCACGTACCCACCGTCTTCGTCGGGTTCGAGGAGTACCTTGAAGTCCAAGGCCTTCATGCACCCATGCTACCCCGGTTGACCGGCGGCGGCAAGCGCCTGGCGCTAAACAAAAAAAGGCCGCCCCGAATGAATCGGGGCGGCCTTTAGTAAATTACTCCTGGCGGCGACCTACGTTCCCGCGTCGTTTCCAGCGCAGTATCATCGGCCCGGCGAGGCTTAACTTCCGTGTTCGGGATGGGAACGGGTGTGGCCCTCGCGGTAAGACCACCAGGAAACTGGAAATCGAAACTCACGACATCGAGTTTCGATGAGCAACTGAAGGAAGAGGTGTAAACCACAAATCGTGCTGAAGTAGCGCGATGTGGAAAGGATTACTTGCTTTTCCACACGGATGGCCCCCCGAAGGGAGGGTCACGCGTTGGGAAAGTTTTATGGTCAAGCCGAACGGCCGATTAGTACGGGTCAGCTACACGCATTGCTGCGCTTCCACCTCCCGCCTATCAAAGTCGTAGTCTTCGACTGGCCTTCTTACCCCCCCGCAGGAGGGTTGGGAAACCTTATCTCGAGGCGAGCTTCTCGCTTAGATGCTTTCAGCGATTATCTCTTCCGGACTTCGCTACCGAGCTATGCCACTGGCGTGACAACTCGATCACAAGAGGTCCGTCCATCCCGGTCCTCTCGTACTAGGGACAGCTCCTCTCAAGTTTCCTGCGCCCACACCAGATAGGGACCGAACTGTCTCGCGACGTTCTGAACCCAGCTCACGTACCGCTTTAATAGGCGAACAGCCTAACCCTTGGGACCTTCTACAGCCCCAGGATGCGATGAGCCGACATCGAGGTGCCAAACCTAAGCGTCGATGTGAACTCTTGGCTTAGATCAGCCTGTTATCCCCGGCGTACCTTTTATCCGTTGAGCGATGGCCCTTCCACGCAGGACCACCGGATCACTAGATCCCACTTTCGTGCCTGCTCGACCTGTGAGTCTCGCAGTCAACCCGGCTTATGCTCTTGCACTCCACGGCGGGTTTCCAATCCGCCTGAGCCGAGCTTGGAGCGCCTCCGTTACCGTTTAGGAGGCGACCGCCCCAGTCAAACTACCCGTCTGGCCGTGTCCTCCGCCCCGTCTAGGGGCGTAAGTTAGAGCGACAGAATTATCAGGGTGGTATTTCACCGTTGCCTCCCCCTCAGCCGAGACCGAGGGATCCAAGGCTCCCACCTATCCTACGCAGGCAATTCCGTTAATCATGACCAGAGTGCAGTTAAGGTGCACGGGGTCTTTCCGTCTAGATGCGGGCATCCGGCGTCTTCACCGGAACCACAAATTCGCCGAGCCGTTCGCCAAGACAGTCGTTCGATCGGTACGCCATTCGTGCAGGTCGGAACTTACCCGACAAGGAATTTCGCTACCTTAGGACCGTTATAGTTACGGCCGCCGTTCACCGGGGCTTCAGATCAAGCCTTCGCTGCCTTGCGGCAGCTAAGCCCTCCCTTTAACCTTCCGGCACCGGGCAGGCGTCACCCCCTATACGTCGTATTCGACTTAGCAGAGAGCTGTGTTTTTGTTAAACAGTCGCCGAACGCATTTCACTGCGGCCCCCTCGGGCTATAAACCCTACCGGGGCACCCCTTCTCCCGAAGTTACGGGGCTAATGTGCCTAGTTCCTGAGCGAGCGTTCTCTCGAGCGCCTGTGGATATTCACCTTGTCTACCTGTGTCGGTTTGAGGTACGGGCACCGCACGAACTCCTTAGAGGTTTTTCCTGGCAGCGTGAAATCAGAGACTTTGCGGCCGTGTGGCCTCGGGACCGGTCTCACCGTTGAATGACCCCGTGGATTTTCCTGCGGGATCCGGCTTACACCGGGCCATCGGGACGTCCATCACCCGACTCCCCTATCCTTCTGCGTCACCCCATCGTCAAACGTTCGTGCGGCGGGGCAGGAATATTGACCTGCTGTCCATCAGCTACGCCTGTCGGCCTCACCTTAGGACCCGCCTAACCCTGAGCGGATTAACCTTCCTCAGGAAACCTTAGACTTTCGGCGACACGAGTTCTCATCGTGTTTATCGCTACTTATGCCGGCAGAGTCTCTTCCGTGGCGTTGAGTAGTCCTCTCGGTCTACCTTCAGACTCCACAGAATGCTCCCCTACCAAATGACGTTTTCCGTAGAAAACATCAATTTCGCAATTTCGGTCGCAGACTTTAGCCCCGTTGGATTGTCGGTGCGCGAGCACTTGACCAGTGAGCTGTTACGCTTTCTTTAAAGGATGGCTGCTTCTAAGCCAACCTCCTGGCTGTCTGTGCGCTCACACGTCCTTTCCCACTTAGTCTGCAGTTGGGGACCTTAATTGGCGATCTGGGTTCTTTCCCTCTCGACCACGGAGCTTATCCCCCGTAGTCTCACTCCTGTGCTGTTGTCCACGGCATTCGGAGTTTGATTGGATTCGGTATCCTGGATGGGACCCTAGTCCATTCAGTGCTCTACCACCGTGGCAAATCACACTAGGCTGCCCCTAAAGGCATTTCGGGGAGAACGAGCTATCACGGAATTTGATTAGCCTTTCACCCCTACCCTCAGCTCATCCGAGCGATTTTCAACTCACACCGGTTCGGTCCTCCAGTCGCGGTTAAGCGACCTTCAACCTGGCCAAGGGTAGATCATCCCGCTTCGCGTCTATTCCCACAGACTGAACGCCCTATTCGGACTCGCTTTCGCTACGGCTCGCTTGCGCTTAACCTTGCCTGTGAGAATAACTAGCCGGCTCATTAAGCAAGAGGCACGCCGTCAGGCATTACCTGGCCGAAGCCAAGTCATAGCCCTCCGACTGCTTGTAAGCATACGGTTTCAGGTTCTATTTCACTCCCCTCGCAGGGGTTCTTTTCGCCTTTCCCTCACGGTACTAGTTCACTATCGGTCGCCAACGAGTATTTAGCCTTGGAGAGTGGTCTCCCCAGATTCCCACGGGGTTTCTCGTGCCCCGTGGTACTCAGGATACCGCTTCGAGTCCGGTAAGCTTTCGGCTACATGGCTTTCACATTCTGTGGCCCCGCTTTCCAGCGGGTTCACCTAGCCTCCGGATTGATAACTCTACTTATGCGGTCCTACAACCCCGGCGTGTAAACACACCGGTTTGGGCTGTTCCGATTTCGCTCGCCGCTACTATCGGAATCTCGTTTGATTTCTCTTCCTCCAGGTACTGAGATGGTTCACTTCCCTGGGTTAGCTCGTACCCGCCTATGTATTCAGCGGGCCGTTACCTGGTTTTACCAGATAGGGTTTCCCCATTCGGAAATCCCCGGATCATAGCCTGTTTGCGGCTTCCCGGGGCTTATCGCAGCTTACCGCGTCCTTCTTCGCCTGTTGGCGCCAAGGCATCCACCGTACGCCCTTAGTAGCTTGACCATAAAACTTACCCAACACGTCCCGGCCAGATCATGGCCGGAACCCTGCGGAACCGAGAAGAAGGGTCTTGCCGCCCTTCCTCGCGCGCTCTTCAGGGTAGCGTGCGTGGTTCCCTCACCCTGGATGGGTGCGGGAGTTCACACACGTCGCGTGCGGAAAAGTTCGCCTTTCCACATTGCGCTACTTGAGCAAATTTGCGGTTTACTGCGCCATGCGAACCTTGAAATTCGCATAACGCAATGCCTACTTCCTTCAGTTGTCAAAGATCGTTCGTTCCGTGCAGCAGTTCTCGATCGGAACGTCTCCGCTCCCGGCGGAGCGCGGAATCGGTTTGGAGCCGAGGCCGCGGAAAATAAAAAACCCGGCGTCGAGCGCCGGGCGGATCCGTCCCTTGCCTGAGGCGCTCGCGGAGAGCGTCCTCCAGGACGGATGTGCTCGAAGCTCGACTGCTTCCTACCCGGTGTTCGTAACCAATCTCACCTCGTGAGTTAGGCAGACCCGGACCGTCAGCATACTCCTCCCTGCTTCAGGGCACTGCTGACATCCACAGAGTATATCAGAATCCGAATTCCCGTCAAGTTGCATTCAAGATTTTTTTGGGTCCCCTCGGCAGCCCTGTGGATTTCTCCGCCCCTGCGAGAATCCAGCTCCGTGCAGGCTCTCCAAAACCCCTCCTGCCGTACGCAAACGAGCCCTCACAAAAGGAACCCCATCAATATACAATGCCGTCTGCTGGCAGCGCCAGGACGGGGCTGCCATTTCATACTGAAATTCAAACTCGGAAAGATCCCATGCCCACATCCATGACCGAACTCTTCAAGCCCTTCACACTGAACGGGCTCGCGATTCCCAACCGCGTGGTGATGGCGCCGATGACGCGGAATTTTTCGCCGCGCGGCGTGCCCGGGCCGGACGTGGCGGCCTACTACCGCCGGCGGGCGGAGGGAGGCACCGGACTGATCGTGACCGAAGGCACCGTCATCCGGCATCCCGGCGCGGCGAACATGCCGCAGATCCCGCACATCCACGGCGAGGAAGCCTTGGCCGGATGGGCGCGCGTCGTGGCCGAAGTGCACGCGGCGGGCGGAAAAATCTTCCCGCAGCTGTGGCACGTGGGAGCCGTGCCCGGCATGCGTGAATTCTCAAATCTTCCCGCGTCTCCCATCAGCCCGTCCGGGCTGCTGAAGCCCGGCACGAAAGTGGGCGAGCCGATGACGCCGGCGGAGATTGACGCGGTCATCGAAGCCTTTGCACAAGCCGCGGCAGACGCGCAGCGCATCGGCTTCGACGGCATCGAATTGCACGGCGCGCACGGCTACCTGATCGATCAGTTTTTCTGGGAGGGCACCAACCGCCGCACCGACCAGTACGGCGGCGATCTGGCGGCGCGCACGCGGTTCGCCGCGGAAATTATTCAGGAGTGCCGCCGCCGCGCGGGCCCGAAGTTCCCGATCGTGTTGCGCTTCTCGCAGTGGAAGGGGCAGGACTTCACGGCGCGCCTGGCGACCACCCCGCAGGAGTTGTCCCGCTTCCTCGAGCCGCTGGCCGCCTCCGGAGTGGATGCGTTCCACTGTTCGACGCGCCGGTTCTGGGAGCCGGAATTCGAGGGCAGCGACCTGAATCTCGCGGGCTGGACCAAGAAGCTCACCGGCAAGCCGACGATCACCGTGGGCTCGGTCTCGCTCGGCATCGATTTCATCGCCTCGTTTGGCGGAGCGCCGGACCCGAGCGCCGGAGCGGGCGGCGCCGGCCGTGCCAGCCACATGGACCGCCTGGTGGAAATGCTGGCGCGCGGTGATTTCGATCTGGTGGCCGTGGGCCGCGCGTTGATTGCCGATCCCGCGTGGGCCGACAAGGTGCGCGACGGCCGCTTCGGCGAACTCAATGCCTTCACTCGGGACGCCTTGGCAACACTGGTGTGAGAGGGAGAAATTGCGACGATGGGCTACTACGCACTGATCTACGATCTGGTCGACGACTACATGGCCCGGCGCGGGGCTTTGCGGGAAGAGCACTTGAAGCTCGCGCGGGAATCCCACGCCCGGGGTGAGTTGCTGATGGGCGGGGCCTTCTCCGAGCCGCCGGACCGGGCCTTGCTGATTTTTCGCGCCGAGGATCACAGCGTGCCCGAGGCGTTCGTGCGCCAGGACCCCTACGTTATCAACGGGCTCGTGAAAAGCTGGCACATTCGCCCGTGGACCGTCGTCATCGGTAACCAGTAGCGTCCCGGTTCCACGCCGCGCCTCTCGCGGCGCATTCACCGCCGTCCGCAGGCAGCTTTGCCGCCCCGCCTACATCGAATTCGAACGCATCCGACTTCAGGCTCATCCGGCCTTGCGGTGCTTGAAAAATTCGACTTGCCGGAGACGCTTCTTAGCTTCCGTGAGCGTCTTGTAGGGGCCGCCTAGATTTCGGCCCGTGGTCTCCGAGAGCACCTGATAACCGCCCTTCACTTTTTTGATCATCACGGCCTCCTGCCCAATCTTCGCGGAAGTGGCCACCCAACGCTGTGCCGGCTGTCACATTCCGGCGGCGAGGGCCCGGCCAGCTCCGGTGGACGCTGTTGGGCGTATCGCATCAACAACTGATTGCCGCTGGCGGCTGCTTTCTGGTACGGTGCTCTGCGAGTTGCGGGGCATCGGGCAGCCGAGACGGAATTGCCCCCACGTGAGGCGTGTCCGCCCTGGCGGCGCGCGAAGACAGGCATTCAGCAGGCGGATGGCGAGAATTCATACAAGGAGCAACGAACATGTCCAAACAATCTCTGGCGGCGCAGGCGATGCGGGCCGCTCTGGCTGTGGCGATGGTAATGGCGATTCCAGTTTTGGCGCACGCGCAGGCGGGCGCGCCCCCGGCGAACGCCCCTGCGCCGGGCGCCGCAGCGCCCAACATGGCGCAAATGATGGCCTCCATGAAAGAAGCGTTCGCGCCATTCCACATCATCGGCAATATTAACTACGTCGGCTCCAAGGGCCTGGCCATCTACCTGATCACCACTCCTGCGGGCGCCATTCTGCTCGACACCGGCTATCCCGACATGGCGCCGCAGATCGAGGCCAACATCAAGACGCTGGGCTATAAATTGTCCGACGTGAAAATCCTGATCGACAGCCACTCGCACATCGATCACGCGGGCGGCGTGGCGGAGTTGAAGAGCGCCACCGGAGGACAGCTGATGTCGCTGGCCGAAGATGCTCCCTACCTGGAGAGCGGCGGCCACAACGATGTGCTGTTCGGCGACCGCAATCTGTTTCCGCCCGCCAAGGTGGACCGCATCCTGCACGACGGCGAGGCCGTGACGCTGGGCGGCGTGACGCTGACCCCGCATCTGACGCCCGGCCACACGCCGGGCAACACCACCTGGACGATGGTCACCGAAGACAAGGGAAAGAAACTTAACGTTGTCTTCTTCGGGATGATTTCGGTGATGCCCAACGCGGATTTCAACGGCAGCCCGGCCTATCCCAACATTGGGGCCGACTATGCCCGGACGATGAAGGTCATTCCGGCGCTCGCGTGCGATGTCTTCCTGGGCTCGAACGCATCGTTCTTCAACATGGAGCAGAAGCACGACGCGCTGGCGAAGGGCGCCGACCCGAATCCGTTCATCGATCCGGCGGGCTGCAAGGCGTTTGTGGACCGCACCGAGGCGTCGTATCAACAAGCGCTCGCCCGCCAGAAAGCCGGCGGAGCCGCCGCGGCGCCCGCCGCGCCGGGAGGCATGACGGCAAGATAACCGCCGCCGGGGCGTGCGAGCCGGCCGCTAGGGGTTGGTCACCTGGATGGAAATGCTGGAATAGCGGAGCGGGACGTAGAGCTTGTCCCAGGCCTCGTGGAGCGGGCTTTCGGCGTAGGCGTCGGCGGCGGCCCGGTCGGTGAATTCGATGGCGAAGCCGGTGTTGAAATCGCGGGGCTCGAGGCGATCGGCCTTCAGCCAGACGTTCTTCACGCCGGGAATGCGGGCGGCCACCTCCTTGACGCCTTCGAGGACGCGCCGCTGGTCAGCTTCCGAGACGCCGGGCTGCCATTTGATCTCGACCACGTGAAGGATGGTTTTGGGTTGGCCGAAGCGGTTCTGCCCGGCGACGTAACCGGCCGCGAACACGGCGAGCGCCGTGAGGCTGGCTGCAAGAATTTTTGCCGCGCGCGTGAGATGCATGGGCATGATCTCTCCTGTTGGTGGAGTCACCAGCACGAGTGTAAGCAATCGAAGCGCGTCACCGCAACATTCCCAGCCGCGGGGCTGCATCTTTCCCTCTGGAGGGCGTGATGTTCTGTTCATCGTGCGGAGCCAAGATAGCGGAAGGAGCCGCGTTCTGCGGCGCGTGCGGGCGGCCGGTCGGCACAACGGCGGCCGGATCATCCTCTCCGTCGCTTGCGGCCACGAGCGCCGGATTCCCGGCAGCGCCGGCTGCGGCGGGCGGTGCAACCAAGTACGCGGGGTTTTGGCTGCGGCTGGTCGCCTATCTGATTGATGGCGCGGTCGTGATGATTGCATTCTGCGCCGTGGTCGGAATCACGGTCGGGGTAGTTGGCGTCGGCTTCTTTCGGAGCATGGCAGCCGGCATCAACGCCCATCCGCCCGCCGCCGGCGAACCATTCCCTGTTTTTCCGGCGGTTCTCTTTGGCCTGTTTCTTGTGGTGATGGCCGTGGGCATCGTGCTTTCCTGGCTGTACTACGCGTGGATGGAAAGTTCGGCGCATCAAGGGACGCTGGGGAAGATGGCCCTGGGGCTCACCGTCACCGACATGCAGGCCCGGCCCATCAGCTTTGCCCGCGCCAGCGGGCGGTTTTTCTCGAAAATGATCACGGGCATGATTCCCTTGGCGATCGGCTACATCATGGCCGGGTTCACGGAGAAGAAACAGGCGCTGCACGACATCATCGCCGGCTGCCTGGTGCTGCGAAAGGTCTAGCAGGTGTGTGGGCAACCTCCGTTTTGCGTCTGGGCACGGCTTCAGCCGTGCCGCAACTGCCGCGAAAGGAAGGCGGCTTTAGCCGCTGAGGGACGTAAACATAGTTGCCCCACAGGCTCTAAGATGCCACTGACGATCTTGTCGGGAAGAGAGACGCCTTGAACTGTTCGAAATGCAATGCGGAAATTGCGGAGACGGATAGCTTTTGCCGGACGTGCGGCCAGCCGGTGGGAGGCTCCTCCGGCGGCGGGGCGCGCTGGGCCGGAGCGGCATCCGACGCCGCGCGCCGGCCGGTGGCCTATGCGGGTTTCTGGCTGCGCGTCGTGGCCTACTTGGTCGATTCGCTCGTGCTCGGCATCCCGCTGGGCATCTTCCTACTGGGACCTCTGATGCAGCGCGCCGGAATCTCTCCTGACAATACCTGGGAGTTACTCAGCGGCACGAGCCGCCAGGTCGTGGCGATCAATCTCATGGCAGCAATGGCGGGCTGGCTGTATTGGGCGCTGCTGGAAAGCTCGGCCTGGCAGGCCACGCCGGGCAAGAAATTGCTGGGCCTGCGAGTGACCGATCTGCAAGGCCGGCGCATCAGCTTCGCGCGCGCTTCGGGCCGCCACTTCGGGAAGATCGCCTCCGCGCTCAGCTTCTGCATCGGATTCCTCATGGCAGGATTCACCTCCCGCAAGCAGGCGCTGCACGACCTGTGGGCCGGCTGCCTGGTCGTGAAGAAGATCTAGCAGGATGCTGAAAACCCTGGGAGCTGTGTGGGTCGCAGCTTCAGCCGCGACACTGACTGCCGTAAAATCAATGGGGCTTTAGCCCCTGAAGTTTCCTGCTCCGTATTTTTAAGCATCCTGCTAGACCGCGGGCTCGCGCGACAGAGCGATCCGGGTCGCCGGTCCGAATTCCACAGGTCGTTCCTATTTGCACAGAGCGGGTGCGCTTGCGCGCCGGGCGCGCGGCGCTTATGCTTCCAGCATGGCGCGAGCGGATTGCACGACGTGCGGCGGCAGCGGCTGGAAGGTGGTCGAGCGGACCACGGCCGGCGCACAGGCGCTGAGCACCGATAAAGCCGGGGCAGCGATAGGGGATCCGAAATTGGTCTGGGCGGTGCCGTGCGATTGCACGGCCGGGGACCGCACCGAGCGGCTGCTGGCCAAGGCGCGCGTTCCCGACCGCTACCGCCATTGCGACTTCGAGAATTTCGAGACCGACAACGAAATCGAAAGCGTTCCGCGCGCGCAGCAGGAAGCGTGGAACCGCAGCCTGGCGCAAGCCAAACTGGTCGTGGAACGCTTTGCCGCCGAGTTTCCCGTCGGCAGCGAGCACGGCCTGCTGCTGATGGGCCCCTGCGGCGCGGGCAAGACGCATCTGGCCGTCGCGGCGCTCAAGGGAATCGTCCTGCGCGGCCACACCGGGCTTTTCTACGACTACCGCGAGCTGCTCAAGGAAATTCAGGACAGCTACAACGCCGAAAGCCAGGCCACGGAGATGAGCGTGCTCGAGCCCGTTCTCAAGGCCGAAATTCTAGTGCTCGACGATCTCGGTTCGAGCAAGCCCTCGCTGTGGGCGCTGGAAACCGTCGGGCACATCCTGAACACGCGCTACAACGAGAAGCGCGTTACGCTCCTCACCACGAATTACCTCGATGCCGAAGCCGCGGGAAATCCCGCGTCGGCTCCCAGTCCACGAGCCGCCGGCATGCGCGCGCCCAGCATCGAAGATTCCCTTACCGAGCGCGTCGGCAAGCGCATCCGCTCCCGCCTGTATGAAATGTGCCGCACCGTCGAAATCACCGCCCCCGATTACCGCAAGGAAATCCGCAACATCAGCCGTTCCCGCGCCTAGGCGCGCAAACCATTGCCTCACCGCACCTCTTTCCCGCCGGAAGCTTTCCTTTGCTACCGGGGCGATCCGGGCGTAGAATCAGCTTGAGTTTCCCGACCTCTGGGTCCTACAGGAGAGACATCCTACGGCCCGGAGGCGATGCCCCCAAAGTCCGGGGGCTGAGGGTTCGGGCGGAAACGCCCGTTCCTCCCGGTGACGGTGAGTCCGCCTTGCGCGGAGGACCCGTTTGGAAAGGGGAATGCCTGGTGGGCGCGGTGCGCCGCCGGGCCTGCGCCTAAATCCAAACGTGGATTTAGGCGTTTTTGTTTTGGGATACACCCACAGACATATGAAGCTCATGGACAAACTCGGCCGGCAAATCACCGACGTGCGCGTGTCGGTGACGGACCGCTGCAATTTCCGCTGCGTCTATTGCCGTTCGGCCGATCCGGAAAACCACATGCCCAGCCGCGACCTGCTCGCGTGGGACGAATACGAGCGCCTCGTGCGGCTGCTGATCGGGATGGGCATCCGCAAGGTGCGCGTGACGGGCGGCGAGCCACTGGTCCGGCCGGGCATCGAGGATTTCATCGCCCGCGTCAAGGCGCTGGGCGCCGCCGACGTCTCCATGACCACCAACGCCTATCTGCTGGCGGAGCGCTGCGAACGCCTGGCCGCCGCGGGCATGGACCGTATCAACATCAGCCTGGATTCGCTCGACCGGGACAAATTCGAGCGCGTCACGCGCACGCGGACCTTCGATCAGGTGATCGCCGGAATCGACGCGGCACAGGCCTCGCGCCTGCGCCCGGTGAAGGTGAATGCCGTGCTGGTGCGCGGGCTCAACGACGACGAAGTCGAGGCCTTCGCAGCCTTCGCGCGCGACCGCGACCTGATCATGCGCTTCATCGAATTCATGCCGCTCGACGCGGACCGCGTGTGGACCCGCGACCTGGTGGTTCCCGCCGCGGAGGTCTACCAACGCATCGCCGCGCGCTGGCCGCTCGTGCCCATAGCGCACGAACGCAGCGAAACGGCCCGCAAGTACCGCTTCGCCGACGGCCGCGGCGAAATCGGCCTGATCGCCTCGGTCACCGAGCCGTTCTGCGGGGCCTGCTCGCGCCTCCGCCTGACGGCCGACGGCAAACTCCGGACATGCCTGTTCAGCAAGGAAGATCATGACCTGAAACCCTTCCTGCGGGGCGGCGCCAGCGATGAGGAGCTTTCCGAGGCCATTGTGTCGATCGTGATGAATAAGGAGCCGGGGCACCGGATCAACGAGCCCGATTTCGTCGCGCCCTCGCGCACCATGGTCTCCATCGGCGGATGAAGGGCGGCGACGGCTGGCGGCGCCTGAAAACACGCGCCGTTCCCCGCCTTCCTTGCGGCATTTTGCAGCACCCGGTTCGAATTGAAAAAATGGCTGACGAAGAATCCAAACTGTTTTCGCTGTCCGAAGCCGAGCGCCTGCGCGCGCAACTCGAGCCCGTCCTGATCGAGGCGATGGAGCTGCGCAGCAAGCTGGCCGACGTGGAGGAGAAGCTCGTCACGCTGGCCGAACGCATCCAGCGCTCCGGGGGCATGCTGGTTCCCTTTGAGATGGCGGCCAACTGGCGGCTGGAACGCAATCGCCTGGTCGACGCAATCCATGAGGCGTTGGAACGCATTCATGCCACCGGCTGCGTCGTCAAGGATCTCGAGGCCGGCCTGCTCGATTTTCCCGCGCGGATGAACGGCGAAAGCGTCTATCTCTGCTGGAAGCTCGGCGAGGACCGCATCCGCTTCTACCATGGGCAGGACGAAGGCTTTTCCGGCCGCAAGCCCATCGATCCCCGCGACGCCGATTACGGCAAACCCATCCAATAGCTTCGCCGGCCTCGGCGCGTGGTTATCGCCTTCCCTCACACAGAACAGACGGCTACAATCAGGCCTGGCGCCTGCGCGCGACGCGGCTGATTGCCTGCGCCGCTCCCAGGGCGTGCAGATGAATCGCACGGGCATCCACACGAGCGATGCCAAGAGGTCATCCGGCTCTATGGCGACTCCACTGCTCTCCGTGACCAACCTGAAAATCGCCTTCGGAAACCGCGTCATCCTTCAAAACTTGAGCTTTGAGGCGCAGCGAGGAGATTGCCTTGCCGTCATCGGGCCAAATGGCTCCGGGAAGACCGTTTTGCTGAAGGCGTTGCTGAACCTCATCCCGTACGAAGGAAAGATTCGCTGGGGCAACCAGGCTCGGCTCGGATACGTCCCGCAGAAGATTGCGGCGGATCGGCAGCTTCCTCTCCGCTTGAGAGATCTGCTGGAGGCGAAGGCCGCCGTGGTTCAGCTGCCGGCCGCAGAGTTGGACCAAGTTTCCTCCGACGTCGGTCTCACAGAAGAGCTTCTCGATACCAGCATCGGGCATTTGTCAGGCGGCCAATTCCAAAAAGCCCTGATTGCCTTCGCGTTGCTGGGGCAACCGAACGTGCTCCTTTTCGACGAGCCCACGGCAAGCCTGGATGAGCTCACCGAAGAACGCATCTACGAGTTGCTTCACTCCCTGCAAAGAGACAAAGGCATGACGTTGATTTTGGTCTCCCACGATCTGAGCGTCGTCTATCGCTACGCCAACATGGTTTTGTGTCTCAGCAAGGAGAAACCTTGCATGGGCCCTCCCAGAGAGATCCTGACACCGGAAATGCTGGAAGATCTCTACTCGGCTCCGCCCAAGTATTATCGTCACATCGAACAACACTAGAAAGGCTCACGCCGGAGTCACGAATCCCGAGGGAATCACGAACATGCCAGAAGGCCAAGGTCTTCTCTTCTTGTTGGCGCTCTTCTTCGCGCTCGCGGCCGGTCTCGTCGGTTGCTTTGCTTTGATGAAACGGATGGTTCTGGCCAGCGACGTGATTTCCCACCTGGCTCTCCCCGGCCTCGGCGTGGCGTTCCTCCTAAGGATCAACCCTTTGCTCGGTGGCGCTGCGACTCTTTTTCTGGGAACACTCCTGGTGTGGCAACTTCAAAAGAAGACCGGTTTAGCCACGGACGCCACCATCGGCGTGGTGTTCGCCGCGGCCCTGGCAATCGGCGCGGCCGTTACGCCGCGTGAGGATCTCATCGAGGCTCTCTTCGGCGAATTGCAGCACATTTCGCTTCCCGGGTTTCTTCTCGGCTTCGCGGCTACCTTGTTTGTGGTCCTCTCCATCTTTCTT
Source organism: Terriglobia bacterium (assembly GCA_963791705.1). Taxonomy (GTDB): domain Bacteria; phylum Acidobacteriota; class Terriglobia; order Acidiferrales; family UBA7541; genus Palsa-295. The sequence continues at coordinate 109,481 of CAWBTO010000005.1, forward strand.
CTCAAGGACCGGCTGGCACTCAGCGTCTTCTCGCCGGAGTTAGCTGCCGCGACCGGTGTGAACGTCGCTCGAATGGATCTCTACTTCCTTTTGCTCTTCAGCTTGACCATCCTCGTGGGCTTGCGTTTTATGGGGACGCTGCTGGCCAGCGCCTTGATCATCTTGCCGGCGGCGACGGCCCGGCAGTTGACCGACAAGCTTTCGCACTTCCTTCTGGTCTCTTCGGCGGCCGCCGTTGTCTCGGTATTTGCAGGATTCCTGCTCAACATCTTGGTTCTGAAGCTTTCGACGGTTGGGCCGACCATCGTCATCTTCTCCGCGCTTTTGTTCGGTTTGAGTCTGCTGAGGAAGAGAACGTAAGATACCCGGCATTAGGTGACCGAGGCCGCCTGTTCGATCTTCATGCAATCGATTGTGCTTCGCTGGCTGTTGATGCAAGGGTTGGAGCCATTCCGTGCCGCCAAACAGCACTCGCAAGGGCTTGCTGAGTTTATAGACTATGAAGAACTACCGTCACGTCCGGGGAGGCCATGGGGAGCATTCTTTCGACGAATCAGCATGGGTTCGAAAGAACCGCTCATTCCGGCGGAGGCGAAGAGTCCAGATACGTCCAACTTCCTGAGAGTGAACCCCATCAGCATGAGAGCACGATTTGCCAGTCTTGGATCACCTTTGAACGAAAAGCTCCGGCGCTTGACAGGAGATAATATTTCCACATGCGGTAAAATCGGTCGCCATACCGCACTTTGAGCTTGTCCCAGTTGGCCTGGAAGTTCTCGAACCATGCCATCAGGGTCTTATCATAGGAATCCGCCCAGTCTTGCAGTTCTTCCATCGCGAAGATTCCATCGACTGCGGCGCCAATTTGAGCAATCGAAGGCAGCATGCCGCCAGGAAAGATATACTTCTCTGTCCATGGATTTTGGCAGCACCCGGATACATTGGCTCCGATCGTATTGAGATAAAAGAGCCCCTCCGGTTTTAGGCAGCGGTGGACAATTTCCATGTAGCGTCGATAGTTCTTGTAGCCAACGTGTTCAAACATTCCGAGTGATACAACATGGTCGAATCGCTCGTTAAGTTCCCGGTAATCGTGGCATCGAATCTCAACCGGCAGGTCGCTGCATGTCTGGCGCGCGAGGCTGGCTTGCTCAACGGAAAGCGTGATGCCCACAACCTCAACGCCGTACTTTTGGGCGGCGTACTTCGCGAATCCGCCCCATCCACAGCCGATATCAAGAACTCTCTGACCTGGCCGGAGATTCAACTTCCGACAGACGAAATCCAGCTTCGCTTCACCCGCTTCATCCAGATTTACTGCCTGTTCCCAGTTTGCAGACGAGTACAGCATCCATCGGCCCAGCATGTTCCCATAGAGATCGTTTCCCAAATCATAGTGCTGGTGCACATTCTGAACCGCTCGTAATTTTCCCTGACGATTCGTAATCCTGGCTTTCAGGTAGGCGAGCATTGCCGCGCCGTTGATCGAAAACCGTTGATCCAAATGGGCCTTGAGCAGTTTGCAAAACAATTGTGCCAATTCCGCACAGTCCCACCAGCCATCCACATAGGACTCGCCAAACCCAAGAGAACCCTGCAAGACTACTCTGGTATAAAACCGATCATCGTGAACCACAAGATCCCACGGACGGTCATAGTTGATCCGCACATCAGCGAGCGCCAACGTGTCCTCCACTTTCTTTCGCAGGCTTGGTGCCAATGTCATGGTGAAATTCCCGCTTCGCCGCAAATCATTCCTTGGCCGGCGACCATCGCCCTCAAAGAGCTCGAATGCCCCTCGAACGATCGAGTCACAAATGCAGTCGAAATTGTTCCGACCGGTCTCCTGGCCTTCTCGCCGGCACTGATTCCTTCGCAAGATCTCACCGCCCGACCCGGTTGTATGTGACGTCAATTACGCGCATTTGTGATCCCGCTCACAGTCTGCATGAGAGGCAAGCATCTATAGTTGAACCTGTGGAGATCAGCTCCTAGAGCAAATAGCCACTTGGCGCGGCGCTGGCCCGACACACAGTGCGTGACGACACGCGCGTACTAGGGGGCCTTGGATGAAGATTCTGCTGGCAACGGATGGATCGCCGTCGAGCGAAGCTGCGATCCAGGAAGTGGCTTCACGGCATTGGCCTGCCGGAACCGAAATAGAAGTTGTCACCGTCGTTCATACACGTTTCCCATTTGTGCCCGATCCGATCTTCGTGCTGGCCGCCAGCCACGAGATGCTGCTTGAAGAGGCGCGTCGAAAAGCGCCGGAGATCGTCGAGAAGGCCGCAAGACAAATCCGGACGCAGACTCCTCAATTACGCGTCGTCACGAAAATCCTCGAGGGGACACCGAAAGAGGTGATTGTTGAGGAAGCGGAGCGATGGGGAGCTGACACCATTGTACTCGGCTCTCACGGGTACGGCCCGGTGCGTCGATTTCTCCTCGGCTCGGTGGCGCACGCGGTCGCATTGTACGCCCCTTGCACAGTTCAGATTGTGCGGCCTCGGTTGAGCGCGCCTCACACCTGAGTTTTGGGCTCGCGGATTTAGCTGGATGATGAGCGGCAATCGATGGACTTCTGGAAAGCGCCGGCGGTCATGGCCCTGCTCGAGCGCCAGCGAGTCATTTACGCTATCGGTTAAGCTCTCTGAAGAGTCCGGAGGGCACGGCTGCTACATCGGCCTGCAGCGACGACAGTGAGATTCGGTGAGCACCAAGGCGGAAAAAGGCGGCGGCAGCTTCGAGGGCATAAAGATGCTCTTATGCGAGAACCCGCTGCCACCACTCGAGGAAGCAATCGCCGCAGCGCAGGCGGTGCTGCCGCGTAGTAACTTTTACACCGAGCCTTATTCGGCGCCCCTGCGCCAGTTCCTGAGCGGACACCTTCGAGTGCCTGAGCGTCTGATCCATATCAATGCCGGGTCAGAGCTCATCCTGAGGCAGATTTTCAATCGACTGGGACGGCGCGTTCATCTCATCATCCCCACCTATGTGCTCTTTCCGGAGATCGCCCAGGCATATACTGAAACCCGGCTCGTGCCAGAACACGATTTTGCTTTCGACCTCAGCGACCTCAAAGTGCCCGATGACACAACGCTGGCTGTGATTGTGAATCCCAACAATCCCAACGGCAGCACCTTCGACATGGAGCCTTTGCCCGAGTTGCTCAAGCGCCATTCGAAGACTTGCTTTTTGGTGGACGAGGCGTTCATCGGGCTTGCCGGCCAGCCCGTCGCACATCTGGTGCCTCATTACCGCAATCTCCTGGTGACGCGTACGCTTTCTAAGGCCCACAGCCTGGCCGGCTTCCGCGTTGGCTACGCCATTCTGCCCGAGTGGCTTGCCGAGGACCTCAATACCCACAACGACGCTTACCCCCTCGCGCGAGCAAGCCAGGCCGCGGCACTCGCCACCTTGCAGCACGAGGACAAAATCCGCGTCCGGTGTGCGGAATTGCGCAATTGGACCGAACAGCTCGCGGCCGGCTTGCGTGCGCTGGGTGTGCGCACCTTTCCCACCAACACCTATTTCTTCCTCGCCGATTTTGCGCCTCATGCTGCCGAAGACTTGGCTGTGCGCTTGCGAGAGCGAGGCATTTTGATTAAGCCCCTCAATGATCCGCGGCTCGGCCGCGGCTACATGCGGGTGACAACTGCCCTACCCGATGACAACAAGCGCTTTCTCGCCGCGCTACAGGAACTACTATGAAGGATTAGCTTGGGCTTGGTATTTCAAACCCATTAAGCATCGGACATACGCGTGGCCGCTTGCCTGCCGCTGCAGTCCCCCTAAACTACCGTTCCCCCTGTGCTTGCCGAATTCTTTACGCCACACGCCATCTGCATCGTGTGATAGCGTGGAGGTGATGATCCGATAGGAATCGGCATCTCCGGTTTCAGGAGTCCATGTACCGGACCCGAACGCCTAGCGAGAACCGGCGGGTTTCGATCATGAGACATTCTACAGAGCGCGCAACCGGCTTCGAGCCCTCTGCCTCCGGCTCACTTCCTACTTCCCACTCCTAACGGATACAGCCATGAAGACAGGAATTGCCGTAACTCGCTCACAACACACGATGGCGAGCCGTTCTGATCGCCGCACTTCGCTGGGACCCGACCGATGACGCAAACCTCCGGGAACCGCCTGAAAAATTCCACTAGCCCGTATCTGCGCTCGGCCGCGCACCAGCCGGTGGACTGGCACGAATGGGGCGATGAGGCCTTCGCCAAGGCCCGCGCCGAAGGCAAGCCCGTGCTGCTCGATATCGGCGCGGTGTGGTGCCACTGGTGCCACGTCATCGACCGCGAGAGCTACGAAGACCCCGGCATCGCGTCGCTGATCAACGAGCTGTACATCCCCGTGAAAGTGGACCGCGACGAACGCCCCGACGTGGACGCGCGCTATCAATCCGCCATCAGCGCCATCTCCGGGCAGGGGGGCTGGCCGCTGACCGGATTCCTGACGCCGGAGGGGAAGCCGTTTTTCGGCGGCACCTATTTTCCTCCCGACGATTCGATGGGCCGTCCCGGATTCCGGCGCATTCTGGCCAGTGTCTCCCAAGCGTTTCAGACGCGACGCGGCGAAGTGGAGGGCTCCGCGCAAGCGGTGGCGGACGCGGTGGCCAAGGCCGAAGCCTTCCGCGACGCCGGCGGCCCGTTCGACGCCGGCGTGGTCGACGCGGTGATCGAATCGGCGCGGAAACTTTTCGATGAACGCCACGGCGGCTTCGGCGACGCTCCGAAGTTCCCGCACTCCTCGATCCTCGATTTGCTGCTCGAACGCGCGCAGTGGATCGGCGGGGCGCAATTGCGCTCGGTCGCGGAAAAGACACTCGATGGAATGGCCGCGGGCGGCTTTCACGACCAGATCGGCGGCGGCTTCCATCGTTATTCGGTGGACGAGCGCTGGTGCGTCCCGCATTTCGAGAAGATGTCCTACGACAATTCCGAGCTGCTGAAAAACTATCTCCACGGCTATCAATCGCTGCGCCACCCGCACTACCGCCGCGTGGCGGAAGGCATCATCGCGTGGGTGGGCGAAGTCCTCTCCGATCCGGCGCGGGGAGGCTTTTACGCCAGCCAGGACGCCGACCAGACTCTCGACGACGACGGCGACTATTTCACATGGACGCTCGCCGAATTGCGCGCCGCGCTCGCGCCCGACGAGGCCCGCGCGCTGGAGCTTTTCTACGACGTCGGCCCGCGCGGCGAAATGCACCACAACGCGGAGAAGAACGTTCTGTGGGTGGCCGAGACGCTGGAAAACCTGGGCCGGAAATTGGGATCGAGCGAGGACGCAATCGCGGCCCTCGTTGCTCGCGCCAAGGGAAAACTGCTGGCCGCGCGGCGCGAGCGGCGCCCCACTCCCGCCGTGGATTCGACTCTGTACGTGGCCTGGAACGCGATGTTCGTCTCCGCGTATCTCGAAGCCGCGCGCGTGCTGGAGCGTCCCGATTGCCGGGAATTCGCGCTCAGGACGCTCGACCGCATATTGGCCGAGGCGTGGGAGCCGGAAAAAGGTTTCCTGCACCGCGCCGGCGGGCCCCGTCTGGACGGCTCGCTCGACGACCAGGTGTTCATGGTGGCGGCGCTCCTCGACGCCTGGGAGACGACCTTCGATCGCCGCTATTTCGACATCGCCGAGCGCGCCATGCGTCTGGCCATCGAACGCTTCGGCGATCCCGAGGGCGGCGGATTCTTCGATCGCGCCAACGATGCCGCGCCCCTGGGCGGTCTGGAGGTTCGCCGCAAGCCGCTGCAGGATTCGCCCACGCCGGGCGCGAATTCCGCCGCCGCGATGGTGCTCGACCGGCTCTGCGCTTTTACCGGCGACCCGCTCTACCGCGCCTGGGCCGAAAAGACGCTGGAAGCCTTCGCCCGCCTGATCCCACGGTACGGGATTCACGTCGGCACCTACGCGCTGGCGGCGCTGCTGCACGCCCGCCATCCGCTGCAAGTGGTGATCACGGGCGCGAGCGACGATCCAAGTGCCGCTGCTCTTGATAAAGCCGCGCACGAAGTCTACCGCTTCGGAAAAACCGTCCTGCGCGTCACGCCCGAGCGGCTAGCCTCGGCCGCGCTCCCCGCCGCCCTGCGCGATACGTTGCCGCACCTGGATGCGTCCGTTCCGCAAGCCCTGGTTTGCATCGAGACGACGTGCCATCCGCCCGTCGCCGATCCCGATCAATTGATTGCGCTGCTGCGCCAGGTTTCGTCCGGCACAATGGCCGCACCGGGCTAGCGTGCTGAAACAGCCGCATCAGGGAACTTCAGGGGCTGAAGCCCCTTCTATTGCGCGGCGTATATGTCGCGGCTGAAGCCGCGACCCACAAGGCTCTCCTAGTTCTACACGACTCCGCCAGGAGTTCGGCGCCGGCGGGAGATTCCGGCCGCAGCAAAACGATTGACGCGCGGCGAGGCTGGATGCGATAATTTTGAGCTTTGCTGGGCCCTGGAAGCGTTTGTGTCGGTTCGGCGAACCGCATACCGGGAAGAACGGCCATAATCAGGAGCGCAGGCTTAATACGTTTTCCTTGCAATGGAAATCCTCCACCAGCTCGGTGAGTTGTTTCTTGAAGCTGTGCCCACAGTGGTCATCGTTCTCCTATTCTATTTCTTCCTGCGATGGGCCTTCTTCCAGCCGATTCAAAAGACCATGGCGGAGCGCGCCGCCCGGATTGAAGGGGCGCGCACCGAAGCGGCGGCGGTCGAGGCTTCGGCCAAGCAGGACCTCGATTCCTACAACGAGGCCCTGCGCAAGGCGCGCGCTGAAATCTACGCCGAGCAGGAAGCGGCCCGCCAGGGAGCCCTCGATGAGCGCGCCAAGCGCCTCAAGGCCACGCGGGCCCGCGCACAGGAAGACGTCAACGCCGCCAAGCAGCGAATTGCCGCGGATCTCGCGGCCGCGCGCACCGAAATCGAACGCCAGACCCCTGCCCTCGCCGGCGATATCGCCCGCATGATCCTGGAACGACCCGCGCCGCCGAGCGGAGGCCGAGCGTGATGACGCGCCTGCGCCAACTCCGAGAGCAGTTTGCCGGCTGGCCCCTGGCATCCCTGGCCCTGTTTTTCCTGCTAGCCACTCCCGCTCTGGCGCAGGAGGGGGAATCCTCGCCGGCCGATTCGCCGACCGGCCAGGTGTTCCGCTGGCTGAATTTCGCCATCGTTTTCGCGTTGATCATCTATGCCTTCCGGAAAGCCGGGCCATTTTTCCGCGGACGCGCCGAAGAAATTTCCCGCAAGATCGCCGAGGGCGCGCGGGCGCGCGAGGCGGCGGAAAAACAGCGCCGCGAAGTCCAGGAAAAGCTCGCGGGGATTGAAAAGGAAGTTGCCGCCATGCGCGCCGACGCCCGGCGCGGAGCCCAGGCCGAGGCGGAGCGCTTCCGGGAACTGATCCGGACCGAAACGGAAACCATCGAACACGCAGCGCAGGCGGAAATCGCCGCAGCGGAACGCGCCGCGCGACTCGAGCTGAAGGCCGCGGCGGCGCGTCTGGCCGTGGCGCGCGCCGAAGTGCTGTTGCGGCAGGAGCTGACGCCCCAGGCGGACGCGGCGCTGTTTGGCCACTTCGTCGCGGAACTCGAAGGGAGCGCGCCGTGATCGGCGCGGTGGCATTGCGGTATGCCGCGGCGCTGGCCGACGTGGCGCTCGAGCAAAAAGCGGCGGACCGCGTGAAGGACGATCTGGCGGCGTTCACCGAGGCATTTTCCTCCGCGGCCGACCTGCGCGTTTTCCTCGAAAGCCCGGCGGCCGCCCGCGAGGCGAAAACCAAAGTCATCGACATGATTGCGGAGCGGATGCAGCTGGCGCCCGCGGTGCGCAATTTCGTGCAAACCCTGGTGGATCATGGCCGCATGGAAATGCTGCGCGGCGATCCAGCAGGCGTTCCACGAGGAACTGAACAACCGGCTGGGAATCGCCGAGGCCGAAGTGGTTTCCGCGCGGGAACTGAGCGCCGCGGAGAAGCAGCAATTGACGGCGGCGCTGGAGCGCCGCACCGGCAAGAAGATTGAAGCGCGGTTCCGCGGGGACGCGTCGCTGGTCGGCGGCACGATCGTGCGCGTTGGCTCGACGGTCTACGACGGTTCAGTGCGCGAGCAATTGACGCGGCTGCGCGAGCAGCTCGAGGCGGAATAGGAGCGGGGATGGCGAACATCAAAGCGGACGAAATCACGAAAATTCTGCGCGAGCAGATCGAAAACTATCAGCAGACGGTCGCGGTCGAGGAAGTCGGCTCGGTGATTTCCGTGGGCGACGGCATCGCGCGCGTCCACGGCCTGGACCGCTGCATGGCCGGCGAAATGCTGGAATTCCCGCACGGCGTCTTCGGCATCGCACTGAACCTCGAGGAAGACCAGGTGGGCACCGTGCTGCTGGGCGACTACACCGAAATCCGCGAAGGCGACACGGTGAAGCGCACCAACAAGATCATGTCCGTGCCGGTCGGCGAGGCGCTGGTCGGCCGCGTGGTCGATCCCCTCGGCCAGCCGCTCGACGGCAAGGGCCCCATCCTCACCCAGCATTTCAACGCGATCGAGCGCCTGGCGCCGGGCGTCGTCGACCGCCAGCCGGTCCGCGAGCCGGTGCAGACGGGCATCAAGGCCATTGACTCGATGATTCCCATCGGCCGCGGCCAGCGCGAATTGATCATCGGAGACCGCCAGACGGGCAAGACGGCGCTCATCGTCGACACGATCCTGAACCAGCGCGGCGGGGACATGATCTGCATCTACTGCGCCATCGGGCAGAAGCGCTCGACGATCGCGCAAGTGGTGAAGACGCTCACCGACCAGGGCGCCATGGCCTACAGCATCGTCGTCGCGGCCTCGGCCGCCGAGCCGGCCACCATGCAGTACATCGCGCCGTTCGCCGCCGCCGCCATGGGCGAGTATTTCCGCGACACCAAGCGCCACGCCGTCTGCTTCTACGACGACCTTTCCAAGCACGCGCAGTCCTACCGCGAAATCTCGCTGCTGCTGCGCCGCCCGCCGGGCCGCGAGGCGTTCCCCGGAGACGTCTTCTTCCTGCATTCGCGCCTGCTGGAGCGCGCCGCGAAACTGAACGACAAGCTGGGCGCGGGATCGTTGACCGCGCTGCCCGTGATCGAGACGCAGGCCGGCGACGTATCGGCCTACATTCCGACCAACGTCATCTCCATCACCGACGGCCAGATCTATCTGGAAGCCGACCTGTTCAACTCCGGCATCCGCCCGGCCATCAACGCCGGCATTTCCGTGAGCCGCGTCGGCGGCAACGCGCAGATCAAGGCCATGCGTCAGGTGGCCGGCACGCTGCGTCTGGACATGGCCCAATACCGGGAGCTGGCCGCGTTCGCGCAGTTCGGCTCCGAGCAGCTCGACAAGGCCACCCAGCAGCAGTTGGCCCGCGGCCAGCGGCTGGTCGAAATTCTCAAGCAGGATCAGTACCAGCCCCTGCCGGTCGAAAAACAGGTGCTGATCATTTTCGCCGGCGCGAACCGCTACCTCGACGAGGTGGACGTGGCCGACGTCGGCCGGTACGAACGCGAGCTCTACGCCTTCGTGGAAACCAACTACAGCGGCCTGCTGCAGATGATTCGCGAAAAGAAGGCCATCGACGATGCGGTGCGCGCCGAGCTCTTGCGCGCGCTCGATGCGTTCAAGGCGACGTTTCAAGCCACGGCCGGAGCCAAGGCCGCCGCGACCAAGAGCTGAGACGCCGGCTCACGAGGCAACCAGAGACTGAACTTTATCCATGGCCACACTACTCGATTTTCGGCGCCGCATCCGCTCGGTGAAGAGCACGCAGCAGATCACCCGGGCGATGAAGTTTGTCGCCGCGGCGAAACTGCGGCGCGCGCAGGAAGGCGTGTTCGCGGCGCGGCCCTACGCCCGCGAGATTCTGCGCGTGCTGCGCTCGGCCGCGGCGCGCATGGAATCGACCGCGCACCCGCTGCTGGAGCGCCGGCCCGAGCAGCGCATCCTGGCCGTCGTCCTGACGGGCGACCGCAGCCTGTGCGGCGCCTTCAATACCAACGTGCTCCGCCGCGCCACCACCTTCTTCCGCGAGCAATCCTCGAAGACGATCCAGGTGATGGCCATCGGCAAGAAGGGGCGCGACACGCTGCGCAAGCGCGGGGCCAACGTCGTGGCCGACTACATCAACGTCTCGGCCAACGTGGATTACGCCATCGCCAAGGAGATTGGCGGGAAGATCGGGGAGATGTACGCGGCCGGCGAGGTCGACGCGGTCTACGCCGTCTACAACGAGTTCAAGAACGTCATGGTGCAGCGCCTGTGCACCGCCAAGCTGCTGCCCATCGATCCGGCGGTGCTGGCGTCCGAGGCCGCGGAGGCCGGGCAGTCCACCGCCATCGGCACCGAACACGAAGAGGCGCCGTTCGTGGATTACCTTTACGAGGAACCCCTCGGCGACATCTTCAGCGGCCTGCTGCCCCGCTACCTAGAAGCGGAAGTCTTCCGCATCCTGCTGGAATCGGCCGCAGCCGAGCATGCCGCCCGAATGACGGCCATGGATTCCGCCACGCGGAACGCCTCGGAATTGATCGACAAGCTGACCCTGGAGATGAATAAGATCCGCCAGGCCGGCATCACCAAGGAGCTGATCGAGATCGTCAGCGGCGCGGCGTCGGCGACGTCGTGAAGCGGTGAGCGCTCACGAATCACTAATCACGAGTCACGAGTCACAGATTTCATAGGAGCTTTACATGGCAACGGACAACGCAAAGATGGGACGGGTGGTCGAGGTGATCGGCCCGGTCGTGGACGTACAATTCGCGCAGCAGCATCTGCCGCTGATTCACAGCGCGGTGCGCATCTGGAGCGAAGGCTTCGACATTCCCACGCCGCTAGACATCGTGGCGGAAGTGCAGCAGCACCTGGGCGAAGGCCGCGTGCGCTGCGTGGCCATGAAGCCCACTGAAGGCATGGTCCGCGGCATGAAGGCGCAGGACCTGGGAGAACCCATCAGCGTTCCGGTGGGCCGCGGCACCCTGGGGCGCGTGCTCAACGTGCTGGGCGAGCCGGTGGACAATCTCGGCCCGGTGAAGTACGAGAAGCGCTACCCGATTCACCGCCCGGCTCCGTCGCTCGAGGATCAGTCCACGAACCTCGAAATGTTCGAGACCGGCATCAAGGTCGTGGACCTGATCGAGCCGTACCTGAAGGGCGGCAAGATCGGGCTGTTCGGAGGCGCGGGCGTCGGCAAGACGGTGCTGATTCAGGAGCTGATCCACAACGTCGCCATGCAGCACGGCGGCGTGTCGGTGTTCGCCGGCGTCGGCGAACGCACGCGCGAAGGAAACGACCTGTGGCTCGAATTCCAGGAGTCGCACGTCATCGAGGCGGGCAACCCCGAGAAATCGCGTTGCGCGCTGATCTACGGCCAGATGACCGAGCCGCCCGGCGCGCGCCTCCGCGTCGGACTGACCGGCCTCACCGTGGCTGAATACTTCCGCGATGAGGAGCACCTCGACGTGCTGCTCTTCATCGACAACATTTTCCGTTTCGTGCAGGCCGGATCGGAAGTCTCGGCGCTGCTGGGCCGCATGCCTTCCGCGGTGGGTTACCAGCCGAACCTCAACACCGAAATCGGCGAATTGCAGGAGCGCATCACCTCGACCAAGCACGGCTCGATCACCTCCGTGCAGGCCATCTACGTGCCCGCCGACGACTACACCGACCCGGCTCCGGCCGCCACCTTCGCGCACCTGGATGCCACGACCAACTTGAGCCGGCAAATCGTCGAGCGCGGCATCTACCCCGCCGTCGATCCGCTGGCCAGCTTCTCGCGCATTCTCGACCCGCGCATTCTCGGACAGGAGCACTACACCGTGGCGCGCGCGGTCAAGTCCGTGCTTCAGCGCTACAAGGAGCTGCAGGACATTATCGCCATCCTCGGAATCGAGGAGCTTTCCGACGACGACAAGCAGACCGTGGCGCGCGCCCGCAAGGTGGAAAAATTCCTCTCGCAGCCCTTCTTCGTCGCCGAGCAGTTCAGCGGCGTGCCGGGAACCTACGTCAAGGTCGAGGACACCATCCGCGGCTTCAAGGAAATCGTCGAAGGAAAGCATGACGACCTGCCCGAGCAGGCGTTCTACATGGTGGGCACCATCGAAGAGGCTCAGGAAAAGGCGAAAAAACTCGCGGCCGTGGTCTAGCCGCGCGGACGCCGGATCAGGATCGAACCCATGCTACCCGAGACCATTGAGCTCCAGGTCGTGACGCCCGAGCGGCACGTGCTGCAGGAGTCCGTGCAGGCCGTCGAGATCCCGGGGAAAGAGGGCTACCTCGGAGTTTTGCCCGGCCACGCCCCACTCATCACCGAGCTGGGCATCGGCATTCTGACCTACCATAAGGGCTCCCAAGCCCGCTATCTGACCGTCATCCATGGCTACGCCGAGGTTCTTCCCGGGCGGGTTATTGTGCTGGCCGAAGTGTCGGAGCGCGCCGAGGAAATTGATCTCGCGCGCACGCTGGCGGCCCACGAACGCGCCCAGGCCGAGATCGCCCGGGCCAGCGCCGGAGATGCCGACTGGCGGCAGGCCTCCTTCGCCCTCCAGCGCGCGATGGTCCGCCAGCAGGCCGCCACCCGTGGCGGATCCGCGGCGGGCACGCAGGAACCGGGCTTAGCTTCCTAGAACGGCGTCACGGCAGGCTCCGCGGAGCACCAAAACACGAATCGCTGCACTGCTGCCTGCATCTAATTAGGCGGGACATTTTCCCGTGAGTCGACGGGAGAGGCGGAGATGGCTGACCTCACGATCTACTGCACCACGTGGTGCGGCGACTGCCGCCGGGTGAAACAATTCCTGAGCGAACGCGGCATTACCTTCCGCGAGGTGGACATCGACACAACGCCGGAAGCCGAAGCGATCGTCGTGCGCGTGAACAACGGCCGCCGCAAGGTTCCCACGATCGAAACGGACGGCCGCTTTTTCGCGTGCAGCCCGTTTGACCCCTACCGCCTGGCCGAAGAACTGCACATCCCGCTGAATTGCTGACGCAAACAAAAAGCCTCGGGCATTCCCCGCCCGGTCCGCATTTCAACTGTGTGTTGGGCCCTAGTCAACCGGGACGAAGCCGGCAGCGTGCAGGGCGAGTGGAGGGCTTTAGCGCAGGCCGGCGCCGCGGGTCATTACCCCAGCGACCCGCAGGTCGGGCGTCAGCGCGACCAGATCGGCGTCCGCGCCCGGCGCGATGATGCCTTTCTTCCCCGCCAGGCCCAGCCGCCGCGCCGGCAGCACGGTGGCCATGCGCACGGCGTCGCCCAGCGGCACGCCCAGTCCCACCAGATTCCGCAGCGCGCGGTCCAGAGTCAGCGTGCTTCCGGCCAGTTTTCCCTCCGCATTCCGGCACACGCCGTCCTTGACGTTCACTTCGAACGTGCCCAGGCGATAATTGCCGTCCGGCATCCCCGTCGCCGCGATGCCGTCGCTGACCAGCAGCACGGTGTCGAATCCCTTGGCGCCGATCAGAACCTGGATGGCCGGCCCGGCCACGTGGACCAGATCGGCGATGATTTCCGCGGTGACTTCCGGGTCGGTGAGAATCGCGCCCACCACGCCGGGATCGCGGTGCGCAAACGGCCGCATGGCATTGTAGGTGTGCACGGCGTGGCGCGCCCCCGCATGAATCGCGGCCCGCGCTTGGTCGTAATTCGCATCCGTGTGTCCCAGGGCCACCACGAGCTTGGCCGCCACGGCCACGGCAATCAATTCCAGCGCGCCGGGGAGTTCGGGCGCCAGCGTGAGAATCCTTGCCCGCCCATCGGCGGCCTTCAGAAACCGCTCCAGAAGTTCCGCCGACGGCTTCGCGATCGCGTCCGGAGGATGCACGCCCCGGCAAGCCTTGCTGATGAACGGCCCCTCGAGGTGAATGCCCAGAATTTCCGCGGCCGGCGGGCCAGGCTGCGACTCGTCCGGCGTTTCGTGGCTGGCGATGTAGCTGGCAATACCCTCGAGGCTGCGGCAGGTCTCCTCGACCGGTGCGCTGACCGTGGTGGCCAGCAACGACGTGGTTCCGTGGCGCGCCGCGGTCGCGGTGATCCGGTCGAGCGCGGCCGCATTCGCTTCCATGACGTCGTGGCCCCCGGCCCCGTGGATGTGCAGGTCGATAAAGCCGGGGACGACCGTCAGCCCCGCGGCGACGTAATCCACCGCGTCCGGGGGCAGGCGGATTTCATCGCGGTGGCCCAGCGCCACGATGCGGCTTCCTTCAACGATGATGACGCCGTCGCTGATCTCCTCGTCAGGAGTCAGGATGCGGCTCGCGTGGATCGTGGTTGTGGGCATGAATGCTCGGGCACGCCGCCGGCGTGCTACCTGAGCATGCTACAAGAATTCCGGCGCGAAATCACAGCGGACCTTGCATCCCGTGGCGTCTCCGTTACAATCATCTATAGCCCTATCTGCAGAAGGAGACCGGATGTCATACGACAAACGTTACGTGGCCCAGAAGCGGCAGCGCCGCCGCCGCAAGACCGCCAAGGCCAAGGTGAAGCTCTACGAGCAGGGAAAACTCCCGCACGACAAGCTGCCGTCGCTCGCGAAGAAGTTCCTGACCCGCAAGATGCGGGCCCTCAGCAAGGCGACCTGATCCTCTCGCACCAAAGCAAAGGGCGCCCGGGCTTTGTCTGCCCCGGCGCCCTTCGCTTCGCCTGCCACCGGCCCCCCGCCAGGAGGTGCCGCGCGCGTGCGGTTTACTCTCCGGAAGCTTGCGTGTGCGTCGCGTTGACCTTCGGCACGCTCAAGTAACCCGAGATCTTGTCCTTGCCCACCTGGTTGACCGTGAACTCCACCGGTGCGCGGGAACCACGCATGAAGAAGTAGATCGGCTCGTTCGTCGAGCGGTTCTTCTTCTCGTAGCGCGCGTCGTCCGCGTAGATGGCCACGGTGAAAATGTTCTTCTTCGGGTTCACGCTGCGGAGTTCCACCATCAGATCGCCCACCTTCTCGCGCTTGCCCTTCTGGTTGATGCTGAACTCGTAGTAATCGCGCTCGCCCAGACGCCGAAGCTCTTCGATCTGATCGTGATTCTTGGCGATCAGCGTGCCGAACTCGCCGCGGGTCATGTTTAGACCGTTCTTGGTGGCATCCAGATCGGACCGCACGCCGGTGACATCGGTGCCCAGCTTGTTGAGGTCATCGACGCTGGCCTTGGTCGCCAGCTGCCCGTTGACGTTGGTCTGGAGGTCCGTCAATTGCTTGGCGCCCTCTTCCTTGATCCTCTTGGTCTGCACGCGCGCCTGATTCACTTCGGTCTGCGTGAGCTTCATTTTGTCCGTCACCACGCTGAGTTCGCCCTGCAGTTGCGCGTTGATGTCCTCTGCCCGGGCCAGCCGCTGGTTCAAGATGTCCTGGCTCTGCCGAAACTGTTGTGATTGTGTCGCCAGGCTCTGTTCCACCGCCCTGGACCGGCTCGAGGCCGCCCAACCGGCGCTCAGCGCCACCACTGAAACCACGGCCAATCCCACCACGACGATTCCAACCCATCGCGGGGTGACCGCTTCCTGCGTGAATGTCTGTTTTTCTTCTAGCATGGTCGTTCCCTCCGTGGAAACCCCTTCTGGCGTGGGTAGATGCACGCTGTGAACCAAACAGCCAAGTCCCGCATCAGAACAGTAACCGCCATATATTCAAGTAGTTATAGTGCAGCCGTTGATGAGAGAGCCGAGCGGAGGAATCGGCGAGCCGTGTACTTTTTACGTGGCCTTAACGCTTTCTGCTTGGCGGCAATGAACCCGGCCGAAGCGTGCCCTCGCTCAAACAGCCGGGTGCCCTTAGCGGGTGACGTTCATGTTCCGCAGGACCGCGATGCGGTCGGCCAGAGGCGGGTGCGTGCTGAACAGGGAGGAAAACAGCTGCCGCGCGCTCAACGGCGCCACGATGCACAGCGAGGCGGTGGACGGCGCGATGTCCATGGGGATGCGGCTGTTGTAGGCGCCGAGTTTTTCCAGCGCGCGGATCAATCCGTAGGGATGCCCCACCATGCGCGCGCCCGAGGCGTCGGCCTGGTATTCGCGCTGGCGGGAAATGCCCAGCTGCAGCAGCATGGCGGCGAGCGGCGCCAGAAACAGCATGAGCAGGGCGGCGATGCCACCGCCGCCTTCGCGGTCGTTGTCGCGTCCGCCCCAGCCGCCGAAGATCATGGCCCAGCGGCCCATGGACGCGACCCAGGTGACGGCTCCGGCAATCGTCGCGGCGATCGAGGACGTAAGGATGTCGTAGTTGCGCACATGGGAAAGCTCGTGCGCGATCACGCCCTCGAGCTCTTCATCGTCCATCAATTGCATCAATCCCTGCGTGACGGCGACCGAGGCATGGCTCGGATTGCGGCCGGTGGCGAAGGCGTTGGGCGCCGGCTGAGGAATCATGTAAAGCTTCGGCATCGGCAGATTCGCCTTGGCGGCCAGCCGCTCCATCACCGCATACAGGCGCGGGGATTGCTCCGGGCTGATGGGCACGGCCCCACTCGACATCAGCGCGATCTTGTCGGAAAAGAAGTAGGCCCCGCCGTTCATCAGGATCGCGAACCCCAGCGCCAGCGTCATGCCGCCGCGCCCGCCGAAAGCCTGCCCAATCAACAGAAGCAGCAGCGTCAACGCCGTGAGCAGAAATGCCGTCTTGAAGGTTTTCATGGTGTGTGCCGAGTGTCCTTTCAGGCCACTCCTATCTTAGCTGGTTCGCGCTCAAACTTCATTTCCCCTGTTTTGGCGTCGGCGTCCACCAGAACTTCGTCACCGGGGCGCACCTCGCCATCGAGGATCTTCATGGCCAGCGGGTCCTGAATCAGCCGCTGGATGGCCCGCTTCATCGGCCGCGCGCCGTAAGCCGGGTCGTAGCCCTCGCGCAGCAGCTGCGACTTCGCCGCGGGCGTCAGCTCCAGCGTCACCTTCCGCTCGGCCAGCAGCGCGCGCACGCGCCGCAGCTGCAGTTCGACGATGCGCTCGATCTGGTCCTTGCCCAGCGGCCGGAACATCACGATGTCGTCGATGCGGTTCAAAAACTCCGGGCGGAACAGCTCGCGCAGCGCCCCCATGGCTTCCTCGCGCGCCTTCTTGGGGTCCTTAACCGCCAGCTCGAAGATACTCGCCGAGCCCGCATTCGACGTCATGATGATCACCGCGTTGCGGAAATCCACGGTGCGGCCCTTGCCATCGGTCAGACGGCCGTCATCGAGAATCTGCAGCAGGATATTGAACACGTCCGGATGGGCCTTCTCGATTTCATCGAGCAGCACCACGGCATAGGGGCGCCGCCGGACCTGCTCGGTCAGCTGGCCGCCCTCTTCGTATCCCACGTAGCCCGGAGGCGCGCCGATCATCCGCGCCACCGAGTGCTTCTCCATGTACTCGGACATATCCAGCCGCACCATGGCGCGCTCGTCGTCGAACAAGAATTCGGCCAGCGCCCGCGCCAGCTCGGTCTTGCCCACACCGGTCGGGCCGAGAAACAGGAACGAACCCACCGGGCGGTGCGGATCGCTCAGCCCCGAACGGCTGCGGCGAATGGCGTTGGCCACGCTGGCAAGCGCGGGCTCCTGCCCCACGACGCGCTGGCGCAGCCGCTCCTCCATGTGCACGAGCTTGGCCGTCTCGCCCTCGAGCAAGCGCCCCACCGGAATTCCCGTCCACTTGCCGACGATTTTCGCGATCTCTTCCTCGCCCACCTCTTCCTTCAGCATGGGGTGGTCCTTTTGCAGTTCGGCGAGGCGTTCCTGGGCGCTCTTGAGCTCCTTCTCGGCGGCGGCCAGCTTTCCGTAGCGGATTTCGGCCACGCGCGAAAGATCGCCCGCGCGCTCCTGGCGCTGTTCTTCGGCCTTCAACTGCTCGATCGATTCCTTCTGCTTGCGGATACGGCCGATGGCGTCCTTCTCGGTCTGCCAGTGGGCCTTCAATCCGTTGGATTGTTCGCGCAGCGCGCCCAGTTCCTTCTCGATCTGGCTCAGCCGCTCGCGCGAGTGCTCGTCGGTCTCCTTGCGCAGGGCCTGGCGCTCGATCTCCAGCTGCAGGATACGCCGCTCGATTTCGTCAATTTCGGCCGGCAGCGAGTCGATTTCCATGCGCAGCCCGGCCGCGGCTTCGTCCATCAGGTCGATGGCCTTGTCCGGGAGAAATCGGTCGGTGATATAGCGCTGCGAGAGCATGGCCGCGGCGACAATGGCGGCGTCCTTGATGCGCACGCCGTGGTGCACTTCGTAGCGCTCCTTGAGCCCGCGCAGAATCGCAATGGTGTCCTCCACCGACGGCTCACCGGCCAGCACGGGCTGGAAGCGGCGCTCGAGCGCGGGATCTTTTTCGATGTATTTGCGGTACTCGTTGAGCGTGGTCGCGCCGATGGCGCGCAGTTCACCCCGCGCCAGCGCCGGCTTCAGCATGTTCGAGGCGTCCATCGAGCCCTCGGCCGCGCCCGCGCCCACCAGCGTGTGCAGCTCGTCGATGAACAAAATCACTTGGCCGTCGGATTCGGTCACTTCCTTGAGCAGGGCCTTCAGGCGGTCTTCGAATTCGCCCCGGTACTTCGCGCCGGCCACCAGCGCCGCGAGATCCAGCGCCACAATGCGCTTCGTCTTGAGCGCTTCGGGCACGTCCCCGGCCACAATGCGCTGCGCCAATCCTTCGACAATGGCCGTCTTGCCCACGCCCGGCTCGCCAATCAGCACCGGATTATTCTTGGTGCGCCGCGCCAGAATCTGCATGACCCGGCGTATCTCCTCATCGCGGCCGATCACCGGATCGAGCTTGCCGCGGCGCGCGAGTTCCGTGAGGTCGCGGGCGTACTGCTCGATGGCGCGATAGGTCGCTTCGGGATTCTGGGAGGTCACGCGATGGCTGCCCCGGATCGCCGTCATGGCCTGCAGAATGGCATCGTGGCTGGCGCCCTGGCGCGCCAGAAGCTGCCCCGCCGGATCGCGGTCCGCGCCGGCAATGGCGAGCAGAATATGCTCGGTCGAGACGTACTCGTCCTTCAGGCGCTGCGCCTCGTCAAACGCGCGCTCCATCACTTCATTAGAAGCCTTGCTGAGAAATTGTTCGGAGACGCCGGAGACCTTGGGCAGACGCCCGGTCTGTTTTTCAATCTCGCCGGCCAGGGCGGTCGGCGACACGCCGAGCTTTTCAAGCAATGGCGGCACCACGCCGTCCCCCTGCGCCATCAGGGCCCACAGCAGATGCAGCGGCTCGATCTGCTGCTGGCCCGAGCGCGCCCCCATTTCCTGCGCGGCCTGCAGCGCCTCTTGGGCCTTCACCGTCAGTTTGTCAAATCGCAGCATGGCAAAATCCTTTCACCGCTTGGCAATGAACGCCGAGGGGCCGGAAGCCGCCGTGCGACGTCCGGCCCCATCGGCGATGCCGCCCTTAGTGCACGGGCGTCACGTTGACCTTCACCTGCTTGGGCTTGGCTTCGACGCGCTTTGGCAGCTCCACGGTCAGCACACCGTTCTTGTACTCGGCCTTGATGGCTTCGGTGTTCACCGTGTTGGGCAAGCTGAAGCTGCGGCTGAACGCGCCGTAGCTGCGCTCCACGCGCAGGTAATTCTCCTCTTTTACCTTCTGCTCGAACTTCCGCTCGCCGCGGATGCTGAGCATGTTGTTCTCGACGCGCACGTCGAGATCCTTTTCGTTGATATCGGGCACATCGGCCTTGAGGATCAACTCGTTCTCGGTCTCGTAGATATCCACGGCCGGTGACCATGCGGTCAGAGCGGATTCCTCCGGGCGGACGCGAAACGACGTGTCAAACAAGCGGTTCACCTGGTCCTGAAAGGAGGTCAGGTGATGAAATGGGTCCCATCGGGTCAGACTCATGATTGTAGCCCTCCTAAGAGTTTGCACGCTTTCTTAGCGCGTCGAGATGATAAAACATGCGTGTGTTGTTGTCAAGTATTTTCATCACACACCCATGCCACCCTGCTCATCCTGTAATTCTATTCTAATACCCTAATTATCAAGCACTTGAGGTAGTGGGTCTCCGGCATGGTCAGCAAGATAGGATGATCCTGAGCCTGCGTCCGGCGCTCGACCACCGCCACGCTCCGGCGGGCGTCGGTGGCCGCTTCGGCCAGGATCTGCAGGAACAGGGGTTCGCTGATGTGGTAGGAGCACGAGCAGGTGATCAGAAAACCGCCGGGCTCCAGCAGCTTCAGGGCGCGCAGATTGATCTCCTTGTATCCGCGCTGCGCGGCCGGGAGGCTGTCGCGATTCTTGGCGAAGGCCGGGGGATCCAGAATCACCATTTGAAAGCGGCGGTCCGCTTCGTCGTACTCCTTCAGGACGTCGAACGTATTCCCTTCGCGAAACTGGACGTTAGAGATGGCATTCAGCTCTTGGTTGCGCCGCGCGGCCGCCAGGGCGGCCGGAGCCATTTCGATGCCCTCGACGCGCGCGCACTTGTCGGCAATGGTCAGCGCGAACCCGCCCTGATAGCTGAAGCAGTCGAGCACGTCTCCCGAGGCATAGCGCCGGGCCGCCCCGTGGTTTTCCCTCTGATCCAGGAACGAGCCGGTTTTCTGCCCCTTCAGCAGGTCGTATACAAACGCCACGCCGTTTTCCTTCACCTGAATCTCCGGCGGGACCTCCCCGTGCAGGACGCCCACCCGCTGGTCCAGGCCTTCGAGCAGACGCACGCGCGGGTCGTTGCGCTCCAGCACCCCCTTAGGGGAGAACTGCTCGATGAGAATGTCGAGGAAGAGTTCCTTGAGCCGGTCGGTGGCCTGGCTCAGGGTCTGCAGGACGAGATAGTCCCCATAGCGATCCACGATGAGCGACGGCAGCAGATCGGCCTCGCTATAGACCAGACGGCAGGCCTCCGAATTCTCGACCACCACGTTGCGATAGCGCGCCGCCCGGCGCAATCGCTCCGCGAAGAAGGCCCGGTTGACCGGCACGTCCGCCCGCGTCAGGAGGCGGATGGCGATCTGCGATTTATCGCTATAGAAGGCGCGCCCCTGAAATCGTCCCCGCTCGTCGGTGAGCCGGACCACCGCCCCCGGCTCCGCCTGGGCCGTGCGCACGTCGCTGCGGTAAACCCAAAGGTGCCCGGCGCGCAGGCGCTCCACGCCCCGCGAGCTGATCACCACGGATCCTTCGCTGGCTAGTGCCGGTGCGCTCACAGTTTCCGCCTCTCCGCCGCAATGCGGTGGTGTTCTCTTAGCACAGTTTGCCGGAGTTGTGCCACTGCCGCCAGCGCTGGCCTGGATGGCGCCTTGTAGGCGTTTCCCGAGTACGCCTATAATGCGGCGTCCATGAGCGGCGCCCGTTCACAATCAGCGGCACAAGCCACCGAGTTTGCCCGCGCAGAGCGCGCCGCCAAATCCATCCTGGCGAAAACGACGCTGCGCCCGCGCGTCGCCGTGGTGCTCGGCTCGGGGCTGGGAGGCTTCGCCCAACGCCTCGCCGGCGCGACGCGAATTCCCTACGCGAAGATTAGCGGCTTTCCCCGCCCCACGGCCGCGGGACATGCCGGACGTCTGGTGCTCGGCACGCTGGAGGGTGTTGCTCTGGCCGTAATGCAGGGGCGCGCCCATCTCTACGAAGGCTACTCCGCCCGACAGATCGGCTTTCCGCTGCGCGTTTTCGGGCGGATGGGAATCGGCGCCGTGATTCTGACCAACTCCGCCGGGGCCATTCATCCCGATTTCCGCACGGGGTCACTCGTGCTCATCCGCGATCACATCAATCTGACGGGGGAAAACCCGCTCACGGGCTCGAACGACGAACGTTTCGGCCCCCGCTTTCCCGACATGTCCCACGCGTACTCGCAGGAGTATCGGCAGATGGCTCTCGCGGAGGCCCAGCGGCTCGGCATCGGCCTGCGCGAAGGAGTGTATGCCGCCTTTCGCGGACCCAGCTACGAAACGCCGGCGGAAATTCATTATCTCCGGACCATCGGCGCGGACCTGGTGGGGATGTCGACGGTCGCCGAGGCGATCGTGGCGCGGCATATGGGAATCCAAGTCCTGGCCATTTCCAGCGTCGCCAATGCCGCCGCGGATTTGCAAAACCAAGGCATCGATCACGCCCAGGTGCTGGCCGCCGGCGCGCTGGTGGAACAGCGCCTCGCGGCACTGCTCCGCGCCGTCATCCCGCGGATCGCCGCCGAAAGAAAGTAAGTAGAGCGTCCAACAGCGCGCGAAGAGCTCGGCGCGCCAACGACTACCCCGGGATGCCCGCCTTGCGCTTGCGATGGAGCTTCTGGGCCGTGGTGCGCAGCGTTTCCGGGATATTCTTATTGGCGGTGAGCTTGAGCAGGTCCGGCGCGGTGAGCCGGGGAAACAGGTGCAGGGAGACATCCAGCGGCGTTTTCGGGTTATTCACGAGATTCTTCACAATCGCATAATTCTTCATGAAGATCCGCGTCGCGGAAATCTGCCGCAGGATCTCCCCGGTCAGATTGGTCATGGCCGAAAAGGCTTCCACTTCCGAGTCGGTCAGCCGCGGCGACTGCAGCACCGCCCGTTGCACCAGCTTGTTCGGATCGCGGATGAGCAACATGCGTTCGGTGCGGCCCCCTTTGAGAGCCAGCGTGAGCCGCTGGACCACGTTCATGTGCGTCACGCGCTGCATCAGCGTCTCCCGCTTGACGGGATCGGGCTCGATTTCCGCTGCCGCCTCATGCAGCTCGATCATGGAGATCGCGCCCTTCTCCAATTCGCCGAGCATTTCCTTCTGTGTGTCACTCGCTCCCGGGCACTTGGCCACCGCCGCCACAAGCAGCGGATCGGCGACAAAACGCTCCAGATTGTCGAGCAGCACCTGAATGCCCGCGGCCGTCAGGCCGGGCGCGGCCCGCGCCACGCACGCCGGAGGGCACGCCGGATTCTTGGCCAGCGCGTCGGGAATGCCGGGCTTTTCACCCAGGTAGTCGGCGCAATAGGCGAAAACGTGCGGGTCCGCGTCGCTGCGGGCAATCGCCGCCAGATACGCCTCCACGGGCAGCATCAACGCCGCATTCTGCGCCCGCTCGGCGATCAACGGATCGGCGTCCGAGATCAGCACCGCCAGCAATTCGGCGTGATCCTCCGGGCTGAGCGGCACGGCCCCGGTACAGATCGCCAATTTCCGTTCCTGATGGGCGCGGCCGGAAAGTACTTCCGTGCGTATCTCGACGCTAATGGGACTCCTCCCCGGCCGGCTTCAGATCATTCTGAGTCAGCGTGATGCTCCCCGGCTGGCCGGGCGTGCCGATCGGAGGGACCGGCTTCCCGTTCAGTTCCAGCAGGAAGGCGCTGGAATCGCTGGTCGTGACTTCGAAGCTTGCCTTGGCGTCGAAGTTCATGACGTCGTTGGCGCGAACCGCTCCTTCGAAGACCGTCTTCCCGTCGGCGATCACTTTCAATTGGGCGGGCTTGCCCGCTTCCATCTTCAGCGCCAGCGCCGGCGGGGCCTCCGGCAGCGGCAGCCCTCCGGCAACCGGCGCAGAGGAATCCGCCGCAGTGCCCGCCACGTCCTTGGTTACATCTGTTCCGCTGGGTGCGGCCGGCACGCTGGCGGGACTTCCTGCAGACGTCGCGGCCGGTGCTCCCCCGCCACGCCGGTGCATCCTTCCCGCCAGCCCGGCTCCCAACCACAGATAGACCGCCAGCCCGGCAATCAGGACAACGACCAGCACCGCCAGGGCGGCGGCGACGGGCCGCCAATCCCGCGGCATTTCCTCGGCCGGGGGCGCGGCCGGAAGTTTCTCCGCGCCCCCCTTGGTTTCCAAGGCGTACTCCGCCACCAGGCCGTCTTCATCCAGTCCGAGAAACCGTGCGATGGAGCGAATGAACCCGCGGTTGAACACGCCGCCCGGCAACTGATCCCACTGTTCGTTCTCGATGGCTTCCAGAAAGCGCGTGCTGATGCGCGTGGCGGCCGAGATCTCTTCGAGGGAGACCCCGCGCATCTCGCGCTCGCGTTTTAAATGTTCGCCGAAAGGTGTGGCAGGCATCCGCAAGGACCCCAAAAAATATAGGCTCCGGTACGAAGGGTGTCAATGCTACTCGCCGTAGTACTTCTAGGACGGCCTGTTGGCCATTCGGCAATTCGCCTGGAATGACGGTTGCAGCCGGAGAAAATGCTTCACTATAATGCCAAGATTGCCGAGAGAACCCAAAGACGCGCCCGCCCACGGTTCCGCCGGACTGAACCGCAGGGGTAGTCCTGCCAAGCCGTTCGACGGCCTGGAACGGCGCCGAAATCCGGCCCCGTCTGCCGAGGTGGCTCCGCCTGTGGCTCCCACCACCGCCGACAACGAAGTCACCGTCTTCCACGAGCTGGGGAAAGCCCTGACTTCCTCCCTCCAGCTCGACCAGGTGCTCCGCACCATCATGGAAAAGATCAACGAGGTGCTCCACCCGGACACGTGGTCTCTTCTCTTGATGGATTTGGAAAAGCAGGAACTCTACTTTCAGATCGCCACCGGCGAAGGCGCCGAGGCCCTCAAGGACGTGCGCATCAAGGTGGGACAGGGACTGGCGGGCTGGGTGGCGCAGTCCGGCGAAGCGGTCGTGGTGCCCGACACCAGCAAGGATTCGCGTTTCTTTGGCAAGGTCGACGAGAGGACCAACGTCGCCACGCGCTCGGTCGTCGCCGTGCCGGTGCGCTTCCGCGACCAGTGCCTGGGCGTCATCGAGCTGATCAATTGCATCGGCGAGGAAGGCTTCAGCCCTCGCGACCTGGCTCTGCTGGAAGCGCTGGCCGACTACGCCGCCATCGCCATCGAAAACGCGCGCCACGTGCAGCGCATCCACGAACTGACCATCACCGATGACTGCACCAGCCTCTACAACGCCCGCCACCTCAATTTCATGCTCGACACGGAAATCTACCGCTCGCACCGCTACGCCTTCGAGTTCTCCCTGATCTTCATCGACCTCGACCATTTCAAGAATGTCAACGACACCTACGGCCATCTGATGGGATCGAAGCTGCTGGGCGAGATCGGCGAGGCCATCAAGAGCAAGTGCCGCCTGATCGACCTGGCCTTCCGGTATGGCGGCGACGAATTCGTCCTGCTCCTTCCCCAAACCTCCAAGGAAAACGCGCTCGGCGTGGCCCGCCGCGTCCACAAATTGATCCGCGAAACCGTCTGGCTGAAGGACACCGGCCTGAATGTCCACATTTCCGCCAGCATCGGCCTGGCCTCTTATCCCACCGACTCGCGCACCAAGGCCGAACTCCTCCACCTGGCCGACGATGCCATGTACCTGGTCAAAAACACCACGCGCGACCGCGTCGCCGCCGCCAACATGGGCGTCGTCCCGATCGCGTAAGCGCTCCCTGCGGCGAGCGACCCGTCTTACTGATCCCAGCCGGATTTCATGCCAAACGGCACCGGCCAGGACAGCCCTTCGATCTCGCGAATCTTGCCCCGCTCGATCTTGAACAAGTGCGGCTGCACGTAGGTGATGGGCCGCAGAAACTCAGCCGGCACCTGGATCTGGCCGGAGCCGCGCGCCCACACTGAGGGCAACCGAAAGTCGATCGCAAGGAAGCATCTGGACGAAATCGGCCGGATGCTCTTATGATGCGAGAGCGTAGAGTCGTTTTTGCTCACATGCGTATTCATAAAGGAGCCTTGCGATGCTGACTTCTTACCGATCATTTTTGATTCTGCTGGCCACTCTCATGGCGCTGCTCGGTGGCACATCCGCCACCGCGCGGCAGGATCAGGGGGGCAAGCCCGCCACAAGTCACCAGGACCTGACCGACGCCAAGACGTGGATCCAGCGCCTGGAAAGGCCGGAGAGAATTCCCGGCCTCAAGATCAACGACGTAGAGGCTTGCCTGAAGCTCAAGCCCGGCGATGTGGTGGCCGACATTGGCGCCGGCACCGGTACTTTCTCCCTGCCCTTTGCCAAGGCTGTCGCACCGTCGGGAAGAGTTCTGGCCGTGGACATCTGGCCGGACCTGCTGGCTTACATCAATGAGAAAGCGAAGAAAGAGAACGTGGCCAACCTCCGCACGATTCTCGCGAAACAGGATGACCCCGCACTGCCGAAAAACCAGGTGGACGTAGCCTTCTTCCACGATGTCTTTCATAACACCAACGACCGCCAAGCCTATCTGAAGGTGCTGGTCTCGGAACTGAAACCTGGCGGGCGCATCGCCATCATCGAACAGGAATTTAATGATCCGATCGCCAAGAAGTGGGATTTCCCGCAGGACAGAATCACCAAGGATCAGGTGCGGACCTGGATGGCCAACGTCGGATTTCATCTCATCGGCGATTTCGACATCTTCGAGGGCGCCAACAATCCCGCAGGCACCGGAATGCCCCAGCGGTGGTTCGTGGTTTACGCACGAGGCCCCGCCTCCGGCAACTAGCCCGCATTCCTCACCCCGGCTCTCGCGCAGAATGCGTTTCGCGCATTCTTGCGTGTTTCCTCGCCCGGATGTCGCAGCCCAGGCGGCGGCGACACGCTCCAGCTTTCCTGGCAGTTCGCAGGGGCGCTGCTTGCTGCGCCCCTTCCGCTACTTAACCCGCAGGACGTTCGGCGGGGTGTCTGCGAACCTTCCAGCGATACAGCAGGCCTCCGCAACCCATGGTGAGCAGACCCAGGACGGATTCTCGCGGGCGCAGCAGGAGCGTCCAGGCGAGCATCCAGAGGCTCGCGAGCACGAACGCCATCGGCACCGCCGGGTAACACCAGCTCACCGCGCGGAGGCGGCGCCACGGCGTCCGCTTCCGCAGGCGCAGGAGTCCGGCCACGGCCAGCGCCGCGAACAAAATCAGCGCAAATCCGATGTAGTAGACCAGCGACTCAAACGTTCCCGTCAGCACCATGCCAATCGAAACCACGGCCTGATACACGATGGACCGCGACGGCGTCTGCCAGCGCGGATGAACGCGCGAAGCGTCATCCGGGAAGCAGCCGTCCTGCGCCATCGCGTAATAGACCCGCGGGCCCACCAGGGACATGGCGCTGATGGAGGCAAGAAGTCCTATCGCGATCAGCCCGCTGAAAACCGTCCCGGCACGTCCGCCGAACAGTGCGCTGGCGGCCGCGGCTCCCACGGTGACCACGCCCTGGAGCGATTCCAAAGGTAGCGCGTACAGAAACGCAACGTTCAGGGCCACGTAGAGCGCCGCCACGACACATGTGCCGAGGACGACGACCCACGGAAGCGTGCGCTCCGGCACCTTCAGTTCTTCGGCCACGTAGTTGGCCGCATTCCAGCCGCTATACGCGAACATCACGAAGACCGCGGAAACGGCAAATTGCGCCCCGAGGCCGTGCGACGACGTGCGGTGCGCAACTTGATGCAAATGGGCCCAGCTGCCGTGGCCCATCGTAAACGCCAGAATCAGGAATGCACCCAACGCCCCGATCTTGAGCGCGGTCAGCACATTCTGAAGATTCGCCGCCCGGCGCAGCCCCAGTGCATTGATGAGCGCAAAACACGCAATCACGCCAATACTCAACAGGCGCGCGTTGTCGATGTGCAGCCACCGAAAAAGGAAAGTGTGCGTCGAGTCGAGCCCCAGCGACGGAAGGAAGCGGCCGAAGTATTGCGAGAACGCCAGAGCCGCCGCCGCGATCGGCGCCGAGAACCCTGCAAAAAACGACACCCAGCCGCTCAGAAAACCCCAGGCGGGCCCCCAGGCCTCGCGCAAGTAAACGTACTCGCCCCCCGACCGCGGCAGATTGATCCCCAACTCGGCATACGACACGCACCCCGCCAGCGCCACCAGAGCCCCGACCACCCAGATGCCCAGCACCAGCACAGGACGGCCCAGATCGCCCGCGAGGAAACCCGTGGTTGTAAAAATTCCCGTGCCAATCATGTTCGACACGACCACGGCCACGGCTGTGGTGGCGGTCAATTCCCGGCGGAGCAATGGGGGCATGAGGCTCTCTCGTGAAGCGTCATTACATCATCAAGATTTCCGCGCGCCAAGGCATATCTCTTGAATCCGCATTTCTCACGTGCAGACGGCTTTGCCAAACAACGCAATCCTGTTGCGCGCGTCATTCTGAGCCCATCCGGTCAGGATGGGCGAAGAATCTCAGCGTCGATCGCATGCACGGCATCAGCTTCGTTTCTTCACGCGGCAAATCCCGTTGAGCCCGCCGCGCACTGAATGTGACCGTCACGAATCACTACTCACCAATCATCACTCACAATCCCCGCCCTCCTGTTGTGGCCTGCAAACCACTCCCCTATACTCGGTTTCTAACCGATTGGGGGACTGCGCCTTGCGCAATCGCGAAGCGGCACGCTATGCACGCTGGGCGGCGATGGCCGCCGCGGCTATTGCCCTGGCCGTCGTCGGGGTGTACGCGGAGCGCGCCTGGCGCCAGGCGCGCGCGCGGCGCGCCCTGCCCGTGGCCATTGCCGTCACCGTGCAGCAGCAGTCGGCGCAATTCTCCTTCTCCAAGGTCGAGCAGAACCGCACCCTCTTCACCGTGCGCGCCTCCCGCGCCACGCAGTACAAGGATCAGAGCCGCGCCCTGCTCGAGGACGTGTGGATCACCCTGTACGGCCACGACGGCAGCCGCAACGACAACATTCACACCCGCGAATGCAGCTACGAGCCGCAGACCGGCCTCGTCCGCTGCCAGGGCGAAGTCGCCATCGATCTCCAGAGCGCCCGCCCCGCCCCCGGCAAATCCGCCGGGCCGTCGCTCCAGGTCAAAACCAGCAACCTTTCCTTCAATCGCGATACCGGCGAGGCCCTGACGCCCGCTCCCGTGGAATTCCGCTTCCCGCAGGGGCAGGGGCGCGGCGTGGGAGTCACCTACCACACCGGCGACGCGGAGCTGCGCGTCGAGCGCGACGTGGCGTTCGATCTCGCGCCCTCGGAAAAAACCGGCGGCCAGCCCGTAAGCGTCACCGGCAGCAGCCTCGAAATTCGGCAGACGGACCACCGCGTCGTGCTCGCCGGCCCGGCCGTCGTGCGCGAAGGCGGCCGCGAACTTTTCGCCGATCGCATCGCCCTCGAACTCGATGCCGACTTCCACGTGCGCCGCGCCGTGGCCGAAGGCCATCCGCGCATGCGCGCCGCCGAGGGCGGCGAAACCATCGCCGTTTCGGCCGACCGCTTCGAGGGCCTGCTGAATCCGGCCGGCTGGATCGAGCGCATCATCGCCGACAGGAAACGTCACGGCCCAGCGCCAAACCGCCCGTGGCGCCGACCATTTCACGGCCGCGCGCGCCGAATTCACCATGCTGCCGGGACGCAATCTGGCCCGCGAGATGACCGCCACCGGCGGCGTGACTCTGGAATCGCAGCAGGGCGCAGATTCGCGCGTGCTGAAGACCGACGCCGTGCGCCTCACCTTCTCGCCTGAACAGCCGCCCATCCGCGCTGCCGGCCAACCCGCCGTCCGCACGATGGACCGCCAGCGCATCGAAAGCGCCGAAACCCTCGCCCCGGCGACCATCGACTCCACGACCGCCAACGACACCACCACGCTGCGCGCCCAAAAGTTCGTCGCACATTTCGATTCCGGCGGCCATCTCGACCAACTGCTCGGCCACGCCAACGTCGAAGTCCGCCGGCAAATCGGCGGTGCCGCGCCGCAGGTGATCACCTCGGCCGAGATGGCCGCCACGTTTGGTGCGCGCGGCCAATGGGAAACGCTGGACGAGAGCGGCGGCGTCCGCTTTCAGCAGGCCGGCCGCCAGGTGACTGCCGCCCGGGCGACGATCGTTCGCGCGACGGACACGATCACCCTCGATGGCTCGCCCGTGATCTCTGACGCCCTGAGCCGCACCACCACCAGCCATGCGACGATCAATCAGAAGTCAGGCGAGCTGCACGCCACCGGCGGCGTCGTCTCCACCTACCTGGCAGAGGCTCCGGGCGACACAGTGAGTTTCGGCGCAGGCGCGGCGCATCTTGCCGGCGACGCTCTTTCCGGCTCGTTCACTTCGGGCCACGTCACCTACTCTGGCCACGCGCGGCTGTGGCAGGGAGAATCCGTGCTCGACGCCGATCAAATCGAACTCTGGCGCGACGAAAAGAAACTGCAGGCCGCCGGGCACGTGGTGGCCGTCTTTCCGCAAGCAACCAGCCCGTTCCCGCCCATGCGAGAAAAATCTTCCGGCGCAACTGCCGTCGCGCCGCCGGCCGGGCCCGCCCTTTGGAAAGTCGTCGCGCCCATCCTCACCTATTGGGGCGGCCAGGGAAGAGCGCATCTGGAAGGCGGCGTGACTGCCAGCTCCGCACAAGGCTCGCTCGAATCGCGCACTCTCGATGTGTTTCTCGATCCCGCCGCGCCCCCGCAGGCGGCCGCGGCGAATTCCGCCGCCCGGGCGCAGGCTCCCGGCGGCCGGCAACTGAGCCGCGTGCT
Source organism: Terriglobia bacterium (assembly GCA_963791705.1). Taxonomy (GTDB): domain Bacteria; phylum Acidobacteriota; class Terriglobia; order Acidiferrales; family UBA7541; genus Palsa-295. The sequence goes on from CAWBTO010000005.1 coordinate 139,758, forward strand.
GGCTCAAGGAAACGCCGTGGTGCGGCAGGGGCTCCGCCGGGGTTCGGCCGAGCAGGCCGAGTACACCGCCGCCGACGGCAAGTTCGTGCTTTCCGGCGGACAGCCCGCGCTCACTGACGAATCTAGCAACACCACCACGGGCCATTCGTTGACCTTCTTTGTAGCGAGTGATACGATTTTAATTGACTCGCGAGAAGGTTCACGCACGCTGACCAAACATCGGATCGAGAAATGAAGCAGCATGTTGAAGCTCCAGGCCGCCGATCTGAGCAAATCGTATCGAGGCCGCCGCGTTGTCGACAACGTGACCCTGGAGATTCAGCAGGGCGAAGTGGTTGGGTTGCTCGGGCCGAACGGCGCAGGTAAGACGACGACCTTTTACATCCTGGTAGGTCTCGCGCGTCCCGATTATGGGCGTGTGCTGCTGGACGGCGAGGACATCACGGACCTTCCCATGTACCTCCGGGCCCGCAGTGGCATCAGCTACCTTCCCCAGGAGCCTTCGGTCTTTCGCAAATTGACGGTCGAGGAAAACCTGACCGCCGTTCTGGAGACGTTGTCCGTCACTCCCGAGCAGCGGCGGGATCGCGTCGAGGAGATTCTGGCGCAAATGGGACTCGAAGGAGTGCGGTACAGCAAGGCGCACGTCCTGTCGGGCGGCGAGCGCAGACGCTTGGAAATCGCGCGCTCGCTGGTGCTGTCGCCTTCCTTTGTCCTCCTGGATGAGCCGTTCGCGGGCATCGATCCTCTCACCGTCGTCGATATTCAAAAGATCATCGCGGATTTGAGCGCGGCGGGCATCGGCGTGCTGGTCACCGATCACAACGTGCGCGATACGCTGGCGGTCACCCACCGCGCCTACATCATCCACGCGGGCAAAATCCTGGCCGCGGGAACGCCGCCCGAGTTGTCCGCCAACGCCGACGTGCGCCGCATCTATCTTGGAGAAGGCTTTCGCCTGAACTGAACATTATGAATTTTCTCGCGCCCAAACTCCACCTTCGCCTTTCGCAGAAGCAGATTCTGACGCCGGGCCTGGTGCAGATGGTGAGCGTGCTGGCGCTCAACCGGCTGGAGCTGCGCGAAATGATCAACCAGGAGATCATGGAAAATCCCGTCCTCGAGGAAGTCAACGAGGACGCCGTCACCGCCGAAAGCTACACCGACGAGGCCTTCCTCAAGAAAGAAACGGAAAAGGTTCCCGAAACCGAGGCGGCCAATCCCTTCGACGAGTTCGATTTCGGCTCGTTCTTCTCGCAATATCTCGATACCGGCGCCGAGCGCGCCGCCAGCAGCGAGCGCGAGGATATCGAGCGGCCATCGTTTGACAAGTTTCTCTCCTCCTCCGCGAGCCTGGCCGATCACCTCGCCTGGCAGCTCAGCGTCAGCATCTGCAGCGAAACGGTGAAGAAGGTCGCCGAGGGCATCATCGGCAACCTGGATGAAAACGGCTACCTCACGGCCACGCTGGACGAAATCGCGCAGTCGGGCAATTACTCCATGGAAGACGTGGAGGAAGCCCTCACCATGGTCCAGGAATTCGACCCGCCCGGCGTCGCCGCCCGCAATCTCCAGGAATGCCTGTTCCTGCAGATCAAAGTGCTCGACCCGCAGAATGGGCTGGCGCAGGAGATCGTCGCCCAGCACCTGAAGCTGCTGCAGAACAACCAGCTCAAGGAAGTCGCGCGGGCCGTCAATCGCCCCATCGAGCTGGTCAAGCGCGCCGTAGACCTGATCAAGCGCCTGGATCCCAAGCCCGGCCTGCGCTACAACAAGATCGAACCCCGCCTCGTTGAGCCCGACGTGCAGTTCCGCAAGGAGGAGGGGGAATGGCAGGTGTTCATGAATGACGACGACCTGCCGCAGCTCCGGTTGAACCCCACCTACCGCCGCCTGCTCTCCCGCGATGCCGCCGACCGCGACGTGCGCAACTACGTCAAGGAGCGCTTCACCGCCGCGATCCAGCTGATGAAAAATATCGAGCAGCGCAAGCACACCATCGTGCGCGTTTGCCACTCCATCCTGCGCCGCCAGAGCGATTTTCTCGACTACGGCCCCGATCACCTCAAGCCCATGATGATCAAGGAGGTCGCCGAGGAGGTGGGCGTGCATCCCTCCACCGTCAGCCGCGCCGTGGCCAACAAGTACGTCCACACGCCCCGCGGTGTGCTCGAACTGCGCAGCTTCTTCTCCGAATCGGTCAACGGACCGCAAGGCAGCGAAATGTCGCTGCAGTCGCTCAAACGCCGCGTCAAGCAGATGATCGACGAGGAAGACACCGCGCACCCGCTCACCGACGACCAGATCACCAAAAAACTCGGCGACGAAGGCATCCACGTCACCCGCCGGACCGTCGCCAAATACCGCGAAGACCTGCGCATCCCCAGCACGCACCGCCGCCGGGTTAAGTCCTGAGCCCCGCCGCCGTGACTCCGCGATCCGCCCGCAAACGCACCCCCGTCAAGACCGGCGCTCGCCAGCTGGTGATTCTCACCGGCCTTTCGGGCTCGGGTAAAGGCTCGGTGCTGAAAACCTTCGAGGACCTCGGCTTCTATTGCGTGGATAACCTTCCCGTCGCCCTGATCCCGACCTTCACCGAGCTGTATGAGGAAAGCCGCGGCGAAATCGAGCGCGCCGCCCTGCTCGTCGACGCGCGCGAGGGCCAGCAGATCGAACAGTTGCCGGAAATCTATCGCCAGCTCCGCGCCCGCCATGCCGCTTCGCTGGTCTTCATCGAGGCCAGTGACGAAGCCATCCAGCGCCGCTTCAGCGAAACGCGCCGCCCGCACCCGCTCGGCCAGGGCAGCTCGATTGCCGAGCGCATCCGCGAAGAGCGCCGCCGCATGGCCCCCATTCGCCGCCTCGCCGATGTCGTCATTGACACGACGAAATTCACGGTGCACGAGCTCCGCCAGTTCATCATCGACCGCTTTCAGAAGTCCGGCCGCCGCCCCCTGCAAGTTTCCGTGGTGAGCTTCGGATTTCGCTACGGCGTCCCGGCCGATGCCGATCTCGTCTTCGACGTGCGCTTTCTGCCCAACCCGCACTTTGTCCCGCGCCTGCGTCCCTACAGCGGCAAGGACGCTCGCGTCGCGCGCTACATCCGCTCCTTCCCGCAGACGGGCGAATTCCTGCGCCGGATCGAAAGCCTTCTGGCCTACCTGATTCCGCACTACATCCGGGAGGGAAAGAGTTATCTGACGATTGCCCTGGGATGCACCGGCGGGCGGCACCGCTCGGTGATGCTGGCGGAAGTGATTCGCCTGGCCCTGCAGCGGAAAGGTTACGCGGCCAAAGTCGTGCACCGCGATCTGGACAAGGCCGTCACGTAACGTCCCGCAGCCGCCGCCAGGGAGCCCGCGGGATTACGCCTTGCAAGATGCCCGCCGCGCGCATAGGCTAATCACATTCCAGCAGCCGGGGGGCCGGCCGCCGCGCTTCGCGCATTGACTCAAATCGCAAAGAGCACGAAAATTTGCTGCTGCCTGGAAGCCTGAAACGGGGACCCGGCACCGGACACCATGGACGCCATCGCACACCTCAACGAACGCGACGAAATCCGGCGGTTGCTGCGATACCTGCGCCCCTACGTGGCCCTGCTCAGCCTGGGCATCGTTCTGCTGGCGCTGGCCGGACTGGTGGACGGCCTGGTGGCCTTTGCCATCCGCCCGGCTTTGGATGTCATCCTGGACCCGCACTCCACCGCGCAGTCGCTCACACTGTTCCAAATCCCGGGAACGCAGCACGTTCTGAAGCTGAACTCGCTCGTGCCCTCCGGCATCCATCATGTCTGGTCGGTCTTCGCCGTCGCCCTCGTGCTTCTGTACTTCGTCGGAGGCGTGGCCGAATTTTTCGGCAGCATCCTCATCCAGCGCGCCGGGCTCTCCGGCGTCACCGATCTCCGCGATCAGGTCTACGGCAAGATCGTGCATCAGCCCGCCGGCTTCTTCCAGAATCATCCGGTCGGCCGCGTGATGTCCGCCGTGATGACCGACATCGAGCAACTACGCAGCGTCTTTTCCGACTGGCTGGCCGAACTGTTCCGCCAGGCGTTCAGTCTGCTGGCCTTCATCGGGGTCCTGCTGGTGGTGAACTGGAGGATGGCGATCGGCGCCGCCGTTTTGATTCCCCTGGTCGTCTGGCCGGTCGGCCATCTCGGCCGGCGCGTGCGCCGCTCCTCGGAAAAAAGCCGCGTGCGTCTGGCCGACCTGAGCGAGATCCTGCAGGAGACGATCAGCGGCAACCGCGTCGTGAAAGCCTTCGGCATGGAAGGCTTCGAATTCCGCAAGTTTCGCGAGGCCGGACGCAAGTTGCTGCGCGAAAATATGCGCTGGATCCGCGCCTACCGCGCCACCGCGCCCCTGATGGACCTGCTGGGCGCGGCCGTCATTTCCGTCGTCCTGCTCTTCGCCCGCGATGAAATCAAGGCCCACCGCATGACCGTGGGACTTTTCGGCGTCTTCGTCTTCGCCCTGTTCAAAGCCTACGAGCCCATCAAGCGCATCGGCAGCATCTACCAGCTTTTCCTGCAGGCCGTGGGAATCTCCACGCAAGCCTTCTCCTATCTCGATCTGCCCGAAGAAATTCTGGAAGAGCCGCAAGCCAAGGTCCTGCCCCGCTTCCGGCAATCGATCCTGCTCCAGGGCGTGACTTTCTCCTACGAGGACGGCCCGCCCACCCTCACCGGAGTCGACCTCGAGGTCCCCGCAGGCGCCGTGGTGGCGATTGTCGGCTCGAGCGGCGCGGGAAAGACCACGCTGGTGAATCTCCTGCCGCGTTTCTACACCGCGACCGGAGGCTCGGTGCGCATTGACGGGCACGACGTGCGCGACGTCACCCTGCGCTCGCTGCGCGAGCAGATGGCCATCGTCACCCAGGAAACCATTCTCTTTAACGACACGGTCCGCAACAACCTCTGCTACGGCCAGCCCGGCATGCCCGAGGAAAAGATCCTCGCCGCAGCCCAGGCCGCCCTGGCCCACGATTTCATCACCAAGATGCCCCAAGGATACGATACCCTCATCGGCGACCGCGGCCAGCGCCTTTCCGGCGGCCAGCGGCAACGCCTGGCCATCGCGCGCGCCCTGCTGAAGGATGCGCCGATTCTCATTCTCGACGAGGCTACCTCCGAACTGGATTCGGAATCCGAGATGCTCGTGCAAACCGCGCTCAACAATCTCATGACCGGCCGCACCGTGGTGGTCATCGCCCACCGCCTCTCCACCATTCGCCGCGCCGACACGATCGCCGTGCTCGACGAAGGTTCCATTCGCGAGCGCGGCACCCACGACGAACTGCTCGCGCGCGGCGGCCTCTATGCGCGCCTCTACGCCCTGCAATTCCGCGACGCCGAGCCTTTGCCGAACACCGCCTCCATGAGCCCGGTGTGAACATGTCCGGCGCGCCCTCCCAATCCGGTCCCTGAAAGTCATCCGCGGCCCGCTCCGCCGGGCTCAAGTCCATGACCGGCTATGCCCAGGCCCACGCCGTCGACCACGGCTGGAGCCTGCGCGTCTCGGTGCGCAGCGTCAATCACCGCTTTCTCGACCTGCATCTCCGCGTGCCCGAGGGTTTCGAGCCGCTCGAGCCCCGCATGCGCCAGATGGTGCGCGAACGTCTCCGCCGCGGCCATCTCGACGTCACGCTGCGCTACGAACTCGCCGGGCCCGCCGCCGTGGGCATCAATCAGGATGTCGCCGCCGCTTACCTGCAAGCGGCCGAGGCCCTGCGCCAGAAATTCTCCATCCACGCCGAGCCGGACCTGGCTTCCATCCTCCGCCTGCCCGGCGTGATCGGGCTGCCGTCCGCCGCCCTCGATACCGAGCTGGCGCGCCTGGAAGATACCGTGGCGCGATGTCTCGCCGAGGCACTCGAAAAACTCGACCACATGCGCGCCCAGGAAGGCGAGGCGCTGCGCCAGGAAATGGCCGGCCGCCTGGCCACCATCGCCGCCCTGGCGGCCAAAGTCGCGCCCCTGGCCGACCGCGCCCGGCCCGCGTTTGCCCGTCGGCTCGAGCTCCGCCTGAAGGATCTGCTCGGCGAGACGGCCATCGAACCCGCGCGCCTCGCGCAGGAAGCCGCATTGGCCGCCGAACGCAGCGACGTCTCCGAGGAGCTCACGCGGCTGGCCAGCCACGTGAGCCAGTTCGAATCGCTGCTCGCCGGCGCGGCCGACGTGGGCAAAAAACTCGACTTCTTGCTCCAGGAAATGCAGCGCGAGGCCAATACGCTGTTGTCGAAAACTCCCGGCACCGAAACCGAAGGACTGGCCATCACCGAGCTGGCGCTGGAAATCAAATCGGAGATTGAAAAACTCCGGGAACAGGTGCAAAACCTCGAATGAATCCGCCCGAACCCCTCGTCCTGATTGTTTCCGGGCCCTCGGGCTCCGGAAAGTCCACGCTGGTGCAGAAGCTCATCGAGCTCCCTACCACCCTGCTGGCGATTTCGTGCACCACCCGCCCGCCGCGCAAGACGGAAAACGACGGCAAGTGGTACAATTTCGTTACGGAAGACCAGTTTCAGGAAATGGTGGCCCGGGGCGAGTTCCTGGAATACGCGCAGGTCTTCGGAAAGAATTGGTACGGCACGCCGAGCAAGTGGCTCGACGAGGCGCGGGTCAAGCAAAAGGATCTGGTCCTCGAAATCGACGTGCAGGGCGCGTTGCAGGTGAAGCAGAAATTACCGGGCGCAGTGGCCATCTTCGTCCTGCCGCCGTCGCGAGCCGAGCTCGAACATCGGATTCGCGCGCGCGGCCAGGATTCCGAAGACGAAATTCGGCGCCGGCTGGAACGCGCGCGGCAGGAAATGTTGAACTACAGCAGTTACGATTTCGCCGTCGTCAACGACGATCTCGAGCGCGCCGGCCGCGAGGTGCAGGCCATTGCCTTGGCCTCGCGTTGCCGCGTGGCGCGCAATGAAGAACAGATTCGCGATATCCTGAAGTCCTTTGGAGGCTGATCTCACTTATGGCTGTTTCCAGACATGTCCCGGAAAGCCAGTTTGCTTACGTCGTCGTTGTCGCACGCCGCGCACGCCAGTTGATGATTGGCGGGCGGCCGATGGTTGATAATCCCCACTCAAGCAAGAACACGCGGATTGCCGAAGAGGAGTTGCGGCAGGGACTCCTCGAATACGAGACCCCCGAACGTCCGGGGGAATCCGAAGAAGGCAAGAGCCGCAAGTAGCGGCGGCGAACGTTTCGTTCGTCGCGGAGTTGTTCGTGAGAGCGCTATGAAGATTGCCCTGGGCGTCACCGGCGGAGTCGCGGCCTACAAGGCGGCGGAGCTCGTTCGCCGGCTGCAGCAGGAAAAGCTCGACATCCAGGTGGTGATGACCCGCGCGGCCCGCGAGTTCATTACCCCGCTCACGTTTGCCGCGCTCACCGGCCAGAAGGTCATCACCGAGATGTTCGGCCCGCCCGACGCCGCGGCCGCCAACGTCGAAAGCGCCATCGAGCACATCGCCGTGGCCCAGCGGATCGATCTTCTGCTGGTCGCGCCGGCCACCGCCGACATCCTGGGAAAATTCGCCCACGGCGTCGCCGACGATTTTCTCTCCACCCTCTACCTCGCCACCAAGGCGCCCGTCATCGTGGCGCCCGCCATGAACGTCAACATGTGGGAGCATCCCGCGACGCAGGCCAATCTCGCGCTGCTGCGCGCCCGCGGCGTTCACGTGGCCGATCCCGACGAAGGCTACCTCGCCTGCGGCATGACCGGCGCGGGCCGCTTGGCCGCCATCGAAGCGATCGCGCAGAAAGTTTGCAGCGTCCTAGGCCTCCGGCATGACTTCGAGGGACAAACGGTGGTGGTCACCGCCGGCCCCACCTGCGAGGACCTCGACCCGGTGCGCTTCCTGACCAATCGCTCCTCGGGCAAGATGGGTTACGCCTTGGCCGAGGCGGCCGCCCGCCGCGGCGCTCGCGTGGTGCTGGTCAGCGGCCCGACGGATTTGCCGGTCCCGGAAGCGGTCGATTGGGTGCCCGTCCGTTCCACCGAGGAGATGCGCCAAGCGGTTCGCGAGCGCGCCGCGGAAGCGAGTGTCGTCATCATGGCCGCGGCGGTGGCCGACTACCGCCCGGCTACGAAGCAAACGCAGAAGCTCAAGCGCGGCAATCAACCCCTGACGCTCGAACTTGAACCCACGCCCGACATCCTCGCCGAACTCGGGCGCGACCCGATTCAAAAGACATCCCGCCGCACCCTGGTCGGCTTCGCCGCCGAAACCCGCCAGCTGGCCGAAAGTGCCCGCTCCAAGCTCGCGCGCAAGGGCGCGGACATGATCGTCGCCAACGACGTGACCCAGGAAGGCGCCGGCTTCGATACCGATACGAATATCGTGACTCTCTTCCTTCGCGACGGCCGCGAAATCCCCCTCCCCAAGCTCCCCAAGTTCGATGTCGCCAACCGCATCCTCGATCACGTCCTCGAAATCCAGAAGACTTCGCGGTAGCCCGCGTCTGGCTGAAGAACCCGGCATGCTTTGTGGGTCGCGGCTTCAGCCGCGACATAGACGCCGCAACATCCACGGGGCTTTAGCCCCTGAAGTTCCCTGCCGCGTCTTCTTCAGCACGCAGCTCAGGAAGTCGCTCTTGTGAATTCCGCCGCGCTCCCCGATAATCGGAAGCCTCGTGGATCACACAAAGCGTCCCCGCGCCGAAGCCTGGTTTCGTTACGCCGACGATCTCGGCCTCGGCCCGTATTATCTCGACCGCGCTCCCCACATGAACCACGGCCCGTCCATCGGCCAAGCCATCGGAGCCGAAACCGTGGCGGCTCCCTCTTCCGCGTCGCCGGAAATGTTGGCAGCGGCTGCGCGCCGCCAGCCCGAGCCCGCCCCGCCGGCCTCCCTAATTCTCCAGGTCCCCACCGGACCTTCCCTGTTCGAAGCCGCCGAACGCATCGAAGGCGACACCCTGGAGCGCATCCGCGGAGATATCGGCGCGGAATGCACGCTCTGCAAGCTGCACAAGGCGCGAACGAAGATCGTCTTCGGCGTCGGAAATCCGAAAGCGGAACTCGTGTTCGTCGGCGAAGGCCCCGGCCGCGATGAAGACGCGCAGGGCGAGCCGTTCGTGGGCCGCGCCGGAAAACTGCTCACGCAGATGATCGAGGCCATGAGCCTCCGCCGCGAGGACGTCTACATCTGCAACGTGGTCAAATGCCGCCCGCCCGAAAACCGCCTTCCGGAAAAGGACGAGATCGCCACCTGCTCGCCCTTTCTTTATCGCCAGCTCGACGCGATCCGTCCCAAAGTCATCTGCTGCCTGGGCGCCTGCTCCGCGCAGACGCTGCTCGCCACCACGCAGGGCATCTCCCGCTTCCGCGGCGAATGGCTCGACTGGCGCGGCACCCGCCTGATCGCGACGTACCATCCCGCCTATCTCCTGCGCAATCCCAGCGCCAAGGGCGAGGTCTGGAAGGACCTGCAGAAAGTCATGGCCGTCCTCGGCCTCAAGCCCAAGGGCCGCTAGCGCATCCGGACCGCTGAAGAGCCTCCGTGCACGGGGATTTGCCTCCGCCTCCGAGCTTCACGCGAACCCTGGCCAACTCCCATTGCGAGGGCTGCTACACTAGGGCTCACCCATGGCTCCCCGCTACTGCCAGGTCGCGCTCCCAGTTCCCCTGCGCTCGGCGTTCACCTACGCCGTGCCCGCTGCGATGGATGGCGAACCCCTGGCCGGCCGGCGCGTGGTCGTGCCCTTCGGACGCCGCGCCATGACCGGCGTGATCCTCGCCGAATCCGACGACCTCCCGCGCCTGAAAACGCCGGTGAAAGAAATCGCCTCCCTGATGGATCCTCTCCCGGCCCTGCCCCCGAAACTGCTCGAGCTGGGCCACTGGATCAGCCGCTACTACCTGGCACCCGTCGGCGAGACTTTTCGCGCCATGCTTCCGCCGGAAATCGAGCTCCGCCACGACCGCGAATACCGCCTCGCCGATGCCGGCCGCTCCTACCTGCGGGAACTGGCGGAGGCGGAACAGACCACGGATGTCGAACGCGCGGAAGGAGAACTCCTGAATCACTTCGACCGTGAGGGTTCGCCGTGGACCGCCGCACGCATGCGCGGCCGTCCCGGAGCCGTAGCGGCTGCCGAACAGCTCGTGCGCCACGGCTATCTGGAGGCGCGCGCCGTTGTGAGCCGCCGCAAGACGCGCCTGCAAAAGATCGTGGCCTGGAACGCGTCGAGCGCCGAGCCTTCTACAGGTTCGGTCGAGGAGCGCATCCGCGAAATTCTCACGGCCACGCGCGGCCCGTTGCCCGTCGCTGTGCTGCTCCAGCAGGCCGGCGTGTCGCGCGCCGTGGTCGAGCGGATGGAAAAGAGCGGCCGGCTCACCGCCTGGGAAGAGCCGCTCACACCCGGCGAAGATCCCTGGGACACCGACTTCACTCCCCCGGCCAACGTCCTGAACGCGGAGCAGAATCAGGCCCTCGCGGAAATCTGGCGCTGGCTGGTGGCCGGAGAATTCTCCGCCGCGCTGCTCCACGGCGTCACCGGCAGCGGCAAGACCGAGGTGTATCTGGGGGCCATCGCCGCGGCGCTTTCGCGCGGCAAGACAGCGATTGTGCTGGTTCCGGAAATCGCGCTCACGCTGTGGGTCGGCCGGCTGGTGCGCGCGCGCTTCGGCGAGGCCGTGGCGGTGCTGCACAGCGCCCTGCCCGACGTCGAACGCGCTCGCGAGTGGTGGCGCGTGCGCCGCGGCGAGGCCCGCGTCGTCGTCGGGACGCGCTCGGCCGTCTTCGCGCCGCTGGAAAATCTCGGCCTGCTCATCGTGGACGAAGAGCAGGAGTCCAGCTACAAGCAGGAGGAAACGCCGCGCTACCACGGGCGCGACACGGCCGTCTATCGCGCGCGCATCGAGGGCGCGGTGGTGCTGCTCGGCTCGGCCACGCCGTCGCTGGAGACCTTTCACAACGCCCGCGCGGGAAAATACCACCTGCTGCGGCTCGCCGCGCGCGTCGAAAACCGCCCGCTCGCCGCCGTGCGCATCGTCGACCTGCGCGAGGAGTTCCGCCGCCAGCATCGCGCCGCGCCCGTTTCCGAAAGCGTGCGCGCGGCCATCGCCCGGCACCTCGAAGAGCGCACCCAGGCGATGGTGCTGATCAACCGCCGCGGCTATTCGTGGTCGCAGCTTTGCCGCAGTTGCGGCGCGCTGGTGCAGTGCCAGAATTGCAGCATCGCGCTGACCTACCACAAGAATCGCCAGTCGCTCGAATGCCACTACTGCGGCTATGCGCTGCGCCCGCCCAAGCAGTGCCCCAAATGCCGCGGCGAGTACATGTACTTCGTCGGCGACGGCGCCGAACGCGTCGAGGAATATCTGCGCGAGCAATTTCCGGCGGCGCGCCTCGCGCGCCTGGACCGCGACACCGTGCGCACCAAGCGCGAATACCAGCAGGTGCTCGGCGCCTTCGCCCGCGGAGAAACCGATCTTCTCGTCGGCACGCAGATGGTGGCCAAGGGCCACGACTTCCAGCGCGTGACGCTCGTGGGCGTGGTGGCCGCCGATCTGGCGCTGGGCCGGCCCGACTTTCGCGCTGCCGAACGCACGTTCCAACTGCTCACCCAGGTCGCCGGCCGCGCCGGACGCGGCGAACTTCCCGGCGAAGTGCTGGTCGAGACGTATTATCCCGAGCACTACGCCATTCAGTACGCGGCGCAGCAGGACTACCTCTCCTTCTACGAGAAGGAAGCGCACTTCCGGCGCCTGCTGCACTATCCGCCCTTCACGGCGCTGGCCAGCGTGCTGGTGCGCGACCGCAAAGTCGAGAACGCCATCCGCTGGTCCCGCGCCCTGGCCGGCTATTTCGCCCCACACGAGGAGCGCGGCGTCAAGATTCTCGGCCCCGCCGCGGCGCCCCTCGCCCGCCTGCGCCGCGACTACCGCTTCCAATTCGTGCTGAAGTCGCCGCACCGCGCCGCGCTCGGCAAAGCCCTCGCCGGCTGCCTCGATTTTTGCGCCGCCCAACAAATTCCCGAGACGGCCGTCCTCGTTGACGTCGACCCCATTAGCCTGTCGTAGCCATGTCTTTTTTTTCAGGGCCTGCGGTCTTCCGCAGCCGTCAGGGGCTGATCGCCGGCGCGAGAATGAAGCACAGCAGAAACATCGCCAGCGCGGCCAGGGCCCACACCCGCCGCGCCCGTCCCAGCGGCTCCCAACGGTCCACCAGCGGCGGATGGCGAAACCGCAACGACAGCACCAGCAACAGCGTTCCCCACACGTACCATCCGGCCCAGGCGTATCTCCCCAGAACCAGCAGCACGACCGCGACGCCCAGCGAAATGCGCCGGTGATTCCGGCTCGTCAGGCTGAACAGGATGTGCCCGCCATCAAGCTGCCAGGCCGGCAGCAGATTCAGCGCCGTGACGAACAGCCCCACCCACGCCGCGCGGCCCACCGGATGCAGCAGCACCGAAGCCGGGTCCACGCCGGGATGCAACGCCGCGATTAGAATGCGCAGCAAGGGCAAATCGCCGAACAGGATCAGCGCGTGCTCCTGCACGCCCGGCACGATCTTGGCCGCCGCCACGCCAAACACCATCGCCGGAACAGCCAGCAGAAACCCCACCACCGGCCCGGCCAGGCCCACGTCAAACAGCGCGCGGCGCGTCGTGATCGGCGAACGGATGCGGATCACCGCTCCGAACGTTCCGAACAGCGTCGGCGCGGGAATGAAGTAGGGATAACTCGCGTCGATGCCGTAGCGCTTGCAGGCAAAGTAATGCCCCATCTCGTGCGCGAACAGGATCAGCAGTAGCGTGAACGAAAACGGGATGCCCAGCACGAGCAGCCGCGGGTGCGCGAAGGGAACCAGCATCAGCGCCAGGGGATTCTGGTCGCCGGAAAACGGCTCGCGGTTTTGCGCGTAGGATTGCGCGAACTCCGAGCCCACCGCCAGCGTGGAGAGAACGGTCAGAAGAAACAGCACCACGTGCGGCCAGAGCGGGCCGCGCCGCGCCCGGAAGAATCGCCGCGGCGGCAACTCATCGAACGGCGGAAAATGCAGCTCGATCACGTCGAGCGGTGCGCCCCGGTGTCCGTTGCCGAAGGTCATGGCTTACGCATGAAGATCTGGTGTCCCAACGCGCCAGGATGGCTGCTGCATGGAAAGCGGCTTCGTGGCGGACGTGCCGGCGGGCCGCACGCCCAACCGAAGGGTTACGGCTTGGCGGCGGAGGCCGGAAGGGCTTGCAGTTCCTTGCCGGGCTTGAAGCGCACGGCTTTGCCGGGAGGAATATTCACCTGCTGTCCGGTGCGCGGATTGCGGCCAATGCCGGTCTTGCGGGGCTTGACGTTGAACACGCCGAAGCGGCGCAACTCGATGCGCCGTCCCGTGCCCAGCGCGTTTTTCATGGCCTCGAAGACGGCCTCGACGGCCTGTTCGGCCTTGGTCCGGGGAATGCTGGTCTTCTGTACGATGGCGTTGACGATGTCGAGCTTGATCACACGTTCCTCCCCCGAACTGGAACCCTATGCTAGACATGGGTTTGCGGGTTGTCAAGCGGCACGCTGTATAATACACTGCGCCGTCTCGCACCCGCCCCGGCGGAGACGGACTTTCTCTTCCGGTGCGCTGTTTCCCGGGAGGGCTGGCGGAAAAAATCCCGCCGCGCCCCGGCGCCGCGCGAGCAGCGCCCCAAATTAAATTTCTACTTCCAAGGAGAACGCGATGTCGGTGAAGCCGGACAAATGGATTCGCAGGATGGCGCTGGAACATAAAATGATCGAGCCGTTCGAGGACCGCCAGGTGCGCGACGGCGTGATCAGCTACGGCGTGTCGTCCTACGGCTACGACATGCGCGTGGCGGACGAATTCCGCATCTTCACCAACGTCAACTCGACCATCGTCGATCCCAAGAACTTCGACGCCAAATCGTTCGTGGAATTCAAGGGCGACGTCTGCATCGTGCCGCCGAATTCGTTTGCCCTGGCGCGCTCGGTGGAATTTTTCCGCATCCCGCGCAGCGTGCTCACCATCTGCGTCGGCAAATCGACCTACGCGCGCTGCGGCATCATCGTCAACGTGACGCCGTTCGAGCCGGAGTGGGAAGGCTTCGTCACGCTGGAAATCAGCAACACCACGCCGCTGCCCGCCAAAATCTACGCCAACGAAGGCCTCGCCCAGGTTGTCTTCTTCGAGTCCGACGAAATCTGCGAAATCTCCTACAAGGACAAAAAGGGGAAATACCAGTCGCAACAGGGCATCGTCCTGCCGAAGATTTGACGATGCGACGAGCATCGCCATCCTGAGGCGGGTGCAGTTCGCCCGCCGAGGGATCTCTCTTCACGCCTGTACGCTCGTAGGGGCGCTGCTCGCTGCGCCCCTCTTCGCCCCCATCAAGTTCAGTGCCAGGAACCGGAAGCAGATCCCTCGGTCACGTTGTTCCCTCGGGATGACGATGCTCATCGCATCGTCATTTCCCCGTGACCGGATTCTTATAGTGGTAGGGCGGGATGTAGACGTCGGGATAGGTGCCGTAGACTTCGGTGGGCGGGTGGTCGGGGGGAAAATCCTTGAGCGGAGCGGGCGGGGGGGCGCCGCCCTTGTCCCAGCCCTTGTCGTAATCGACGTAATAGGTGAAGTAGGCGTGGAGCTTCTTGAATTTCCAGACGCCGTCTTCCTTGACGTACTCGTTCTCGTAGGTGCCTTCGCCCCACTGGGCGGACTTGTGGAGCACGCCGGCCTGAATCACGGCGCGCCAGCGGGCCTTGGCGGTGCGGCCGTCGGCGCCGACGGTGATCACGGGCTGGATCTGCATGTGGTTGAAGACGACACCGTATTGCAAGCTCGGCAAGCGATGGAGGTACTGGCGCACGCGGTCTTGGCCGACATAGACGCCGCGCCGTCCGATCTCCAGCGTGGCGTCCTTGGCGAACAGATCCGCGGCCTGATCCCACTGGCACTTGTCGACGTAATAGCCGTAGGCGTCCTCGAGATTGATCAGCGCGACGTAATCCTCGGTGCTCTGCACGCGCTCGGTGAGCGCGGCGAGCTGCGCCTTCAGGCTTTGGACTTCCGCGGCAAGATTTTTGTCGCTGCCCGGCGAATGTCCCGCGGCGCGGGCCGCGCCCACCGGATAGGCCAGCAAAAGCGCCAGCAGAGGTTGCAGCGGACGGATTTTCATGGGAACGCCTCCTGTGTGGTGCGTGGAATCGGCATGTGAGACGCGAGAGTATCAACCGGCGATGGCCGGTGCAAGAGCGGCGCGGGCCTCGCGGGAGTACCGCGGCGCACGCCCGAAGGTCACGGCTTCACAAGCGGCGAAGCATTTCCCCATTGTCCGGTGTAGACGAACGAAGCGAGGGGCTTGCGCTGGCGGGGGGCGAGTTCGCGTTCGCGGAGCGGATCGGGGAGCGAGGCGGGATCGCCGGGGTAACCCAAGGCGATGCCGGCAACCACTTCGTAGTCCGGCGGGACGCCGAAGGTCTTGCGGGCCTTCTCGGGATCGATGCCGGCCATCTGATGAATCTGCAGGCCGTACTCAGCGGCCTGGACCGCCAGATTCGCGGCCGCCTGGCCCACATCGTGGAACGCGTGGCGGTTGGGCTGGCCGTTGTGCGGGAATTTCAGAAACGCAGCGGACAAGGCCACCACGGGCGCGTGGCGCGCCCAGCCCTGGTTGACTTCGACGAAACATCCGAGGACGCGCTGGAAATTTTCCGGGTCGTCCTTCGTGGCCACGATGAAGGACCACGGCTGGGCATTGAAAGACGAGGCCGCCCAACGGGCCGCTTCGAGCAGGCTGCGGAGCTTTTCCGGCTCGACGGGGCGGCTGTCGAATGCCCGCGGGCTCCAACGGTGGCTGATGATGTCGTGGATCGGCGCGGAGGTGGAAGCGGGTTTGTTCGGCGCAGTCATGATTCCTCCCGGGCAGTTAAGAGCATCCGATTGTAAACCAAACGCGAGCGAGAATCACACGCCGGGGACGCGCCCACAGTTTCCGCCCGCGCCGCGCCGGCCATCAGGCCTTGGGTTCGCCCGCCGCATCGAAGGAATAGCGCCCCGCCCCGTGGACCGCCAGGATCAGCAAGCCGCCCATGATGGCCAGGTTCTTTTCGACGTTCATGATGTTGTTCATCCGGTCCATTCCGTGGAGCGCCGGAAGCAGGTGAAAGAAAAGCGTCGTCGGAATCAAATACAGGAACACGACCCAGGCCGTGAATTTCGTCCAGAAGCCCGCCAGAATGGCCAGGCCGCCGAGCAGTTCAATGGCGATGGCGATCGAGAGCGCGAGCGACGGGAACGGCAGGTGCGCCATGGCGATATAGCCCTTCATCATCGAAAACGCGGGGATCTTCTGCACACCGGCAACAATGAAGATCAGACTCATCAGGACCCGGCCGAGCAACGGCGTAATACCTCCGGAGGAATTGGCCATGCGCGTTCTCCTTTTCGTGGTGGAGCAAGAATCGACACCAAATGTAGCAGCACCCTATCACAGAACCGCCCTGGGGTGGGAGTCCGGCGCGCCCGCGTCCGGCCCGGCAGCACTTCCTGCCTCAAGCCAGATCGAACAGCAGGACTTCGGATGGCTCTTGCGCCGCGACGCGGAGCTCAGCTTCGTTGGAAACGGCCGCGCCGTCGCCGGCTTTCAACGGGCTGCCGTTGAGGAGCACGGCTCCGCGGGCGATCTGTACCCAGGCGTGGCGGCCGGAGGCAAGAGCATGCCGCGCCTCGGTATTCGCGTCCAGGCGGGCGATATACAGGCTGGCGTCCTGGCGAATGGTGATCGGCGCCTGCGGCCCGGCCACGGGATGAAATTGGCCGCGCAAATCTTCTTCCGGGAAGGCAATCTGCTCGTAGCCCGGCACGAGCCCGTGGCTTTCCGGCAGAATCCAGATTTGAAGCAAATGGACCGGCTGGGTCTGCGAGGCGTTGAATTCGCTGTGCCGCACGCCGCGGCCGGCGGTCATGTGCTGGAGTTCGCCGGGGCGGATGACGCCGTGGCCGCCGGTGCTGTCGCGGTGCTCGAGCGCCCCTTCGAGAACCCACGTGAGGATCTCCATGTCGCGATGGGGATGCAGGGGGAAACCGCCGGCGGGGGCAATCACGTCCTCGTTCAGCACGCGCAGCGATCGAAACTGCATGTGCTCCGGGTCGTGGTATTGATCGAAGGAAAAGGTGAAACGCGTGTCGAGCCAGGAAAGCAGGTTGTGCCCGCGTTCCTCGCTCCGCCGGATCTCGATCATGCCTGGGACTCCCTCCCCCGCGCCGGGCGGCCTCCCGCCCAACGAAAGCGGCGGTCTTCGTCCGGCACAGTTCGTCCGGCACAGTTGGATGCGCGCCGACGGAAAAGGATTCCCCCGGCCGGCGCGGGGCGGCGGCGCCGGCGGCCGCCAGGCGACACGGCGCACTAAATTCTCATCGTATCGTGTAGCATAGGGAGAGTTGAAGGGCCGAGAGAGCCGGGTGGGATGGTTTTAGGCTTGCGCGAGCCGGGCAGGTTTCCCTATAATCCCCACGATTTCTTTGTCGTGTCCGGTTGTTCTGCAGGAGCACCAATCCTGACGTCGGCCAGTCACCGGAAGCTAACCTAGGAGGCAGGGAGCGAACATGCGAAAGTATCTAAACGCCACGGGAATTCTTCTGACGGCTATGGTGCTGGCGGCGCTGCCGGTCTGCGCTGCCGCCGCGCCGGCCGCGCAGCAGAGCCAGGCCACCAGCTATACGCTCCCGGAGTACAACTCCTTCCAGGGATGCCAGGCGGAAAAGGACGCGCAGACGAAGGTCAGGTGCCTGGATGGTTTCATGGCGCAGTATCCGAATTCGACGCTGCGGCAGTACGTCTTTCTGGTCTACTACCAGACCTATTTTCAGCTGAAGAATTACGCCAAGTCGATTGAGTACACCGACAAACTGGTGGCCTTGGGAGACAAGGCCGATCTGGCCACGCGGCTCGGCGCCATTCAAGCCCGCGTCCAACTGTTTCCTCTCGCGTATAGCGACAAAGCGGCGGATGCCAACGATCAGCTGGTCAAAGCCCGGGACGCCGCGCTGACCGGACTCAAGCTCCTGCCCGACCTGAAGAAAGCGAACCCCGCCGTCACCGACGATCAGGTGAAAGTCCTGGCCACTGCCCTGCAGACCTCGGTGGGCACAGTGGACCTCCAACTGAAAGACAACGCGGCGGCCGCCGAAGCGTTTAAAGCCGCTCTGGCGATGAATCCCAACGACGGGCTCACCAGCTATCGCCTGGGGCTCGCCTATCTGCAGTCCACGCCGGCGCAATCACTCGACGGATTCTGGGCGCTGGCCCGGGCCATTAACCTGAAGGTGTCGGGCGCCGACAAGGTGAAGGACTATCTGCGCAAGACGATGCTCAATTACGAGCAGCCGAGCTGCGAAACCCTGGTGGACGCGCAATTGAACGAACTGCTTCAACTGGCCGCGAATTCGCAGGACCGTCCGGCCAGCTATTCGATCCCGGCCGCCGCCGACCTCCAGAAGATCGCTCAGGCCAGCACGATCGTTACCCTGCTGAGCGACCTGCAAGCGGGCGGAGACAAGGCCAAGATGACCTGGCTGGCGCTGTGCGGGGCGGAATTTCCAGAAGTCGTGGGCAAGATCATTGACGTCAATGCCACGGCCGACGCGGTCACCTTCCACGTCTTTACCGACGCCGACCAGGACAAGATGCAGAACGCCACGACCGCCAACATGGAAGTGCACGTCGTCGAACAGCCCGAGGCCGCCCGCCTGGCCAAGGACGATCCCATCCGGTTCTCGGGAGCCGTCGTCGCCTTCGATGCCCAGCCGTTTCTCCTGCACTGGGACAAGTGCAAGGTCGATCCGAGCGTCATCCCGGAAAAGGCGGAGCCCGGCAAACGCGCGCCGCGCAAGATTCCTCCCAAGAAACCGGGCGCGTAGGGTCTCGCAAACAACGTGAGGGTGCGAATGGCCGGTCCGGCAACGGGCCGGCCATTTCTTGTTTCAGCGTGTCACGGGAGCGGAGCATCGCGAGTCGGCGAGGAACCGCTGGCTGCCGAACGCAGCGCGGCACACGGGGAAAAACGGCTCAGCGGCGGCGGCCGACGCGGTCGAGCTTATAGTCGCCGACCTTGCGGCCGAGCGTGTTGCGGTGAATGCCGAGAATCTTGGCGGCGCGGGACTGATTGCCGCGCTCGTGTTCCAGCACCCGCCGGATGAATTTTTTCTCGAATTCGGCCACAGCCTCTTCGAGCAAAATGCCGCGCTCGACCATCATCTCCACCAAGGATTCCAATTGGTCTTTCACGTAGATACGCTCCGCGGCCGCGCTCAGTCCAGTGCGTGGCCGGTAATGCGCTGGTACGCCTCGCGGTACTTGTCCCGAGTGGCGGCCACCACATCCGGAGGAAGGGGCGGAGCCGGGGGCTGCTTATTCCAGCCAATCTGCTCGAGATAATCGCGGACGTACTGTTTATCAAAGGAAGGCTGCGAGCGGCCGGGAGAATACTGGCCCGCGGGCCAGAAGCGCGAGGAATCAGGAGTCAGCGCTTCATCAATCCAGATGACATCGTCTCCCACCAGCCCAAACTCGAATTTAGTGTCGGCAATGATGATGCCGTGCGCGGTGGCGTGTTCGGAGGCGCGGCGATACAGCGCCAGGCTGATGCTGCGCAGGCGCTCGGCCAGCGGGGCTCCGATGCGCGCCACGGTCTCGGCAAAGGAAATGTTTTCGTCATGGCCCGAGGTGGCCTTCGTGGAGGGCGTAAAGATCGGCTCGGGCAAGCGATCCGACTCCCGCAGTCCCGCCGGCAACGCCACGCCGCAGATGCCCCCGGTGCGCTGATAGTCCTTCCAGCCCGACCCGGAGATATAGCCGCGCACGACGCACTCGATGGGGACGGGTTCGGTGCGGCGGACCAGCATGGCGCGGCCTTCCAGTTCCGCGGCGTAGGGAGCCAGCTCCTTCGGAAAATTACGGACCGCGAGAATGTGGTTGGGGACCACGTCGGACAATTTGTCGAACCAGAACAGAGAGATCTGCGTGAGGACGCGCCCCTTGTCGGGGATCGGCGTCGGGAGGACAACGTCGAAGGCGGACAGGCGGTCGGTGGCGACGATCAGCAAGCGGTCGTCCAGCTCGTAGATGTCGCGAACCTTGCCTCGCCCGCGCAATTTAAGGCCGGCAAAATTCGTCTGCGAAACCACAGTGCTCATGTGCGGAGATGCCAAGGGTTTTATGTCCTCAGGTCTGGGAGGGCGGTATTCTAGCGCACCGGGAAAGGTTGTCAACCGCTAAGAAAGCGCGGGGGAATTGGCCCTAAGCGGCGCTGGCCGCGCTGGCTTTGGGCGCGGCAGCGGCGTTTTCTTCCCACTTGACGGACACGAGCTTGGAGACGCCGGGCTCCTGCATGGTCACGCCGTAGAGCACCGAACCCATCTCCATGGTCTTGCGGTTGTGGGTGACAACGATGAACTGCGTCTGCCCGCACATCTCGCGCAACATTTTGTTGAAGCGGCCGACGTTGGCTTCATCCAGCGGCGCATCCACTTCGTCGAGGATGCAGAAGGGGCTGGGCCGGTAGCGGAACACCGCGATGAGCAGCGCCAGCGCCGTCAGCGCCTTTTCTCCGCCCGACAGGAGAAGGATATTTTGCAGGCGCTTGCCCGGCGGCTGGGCCACGATGTCAATGCCGGCATCGCCCGAGCTATCGGGCTCGCTCAGGCGCATCTCGCCGTGGCCGCCGCCAAACAACGACTGGAAGGCGATGGCAAAGTGCGCGTTGATGAACTGGAAGGCATCCTCGAATTTCTGGCGCGAGACTTGATCGAGTTCGGTGATCGTGAGCTGCGTGTTCTCGATGGACTGCACGAGGTCGTCGCGCTCGCGCCGCAGGAACCCTTCGCGCTGTTCGCACTCCTGGAATTCCTCGAGAGCCATCATATTCACCGGGCCCATGGCCTCGACGCGCGCCTTCATTTCGTTGTAGCTTGTCTCGGCCGCGACCAGGTCCTCGCCCACCAGCAGCTGCGTCTGCTGGACCATCAGCTCCTCGGGCTGGGCGTTGAGTTCGGCGACGCAGGTCTGGCGGAGGTAGTCGCGGTCGGCATCGTTGCGGGCCTTTTCGATCTGGCGCTGGCTTCGTTCCGCGCGCAGCTCATCCAAGGCCTGGCGGCGGCCGCGCAACGTCTCGTCGATCTGTCCGGCCCGGGCGCGGGCCTCCTCCCACTCCTTCTCGAATCCGGCCCTTTGCTCTTCCAGGCGAAGCTTTTCGCCGCGCAGATCCTCGACTTGCCGGGCCAGATCCCCGCACGAGAATTCGATGGCCGCGCGCTCCTGCACCAGCGCGGCGTGCCGCTCGGTCAGCGACTGCAGGCGTTCATCGGATTGCGCGATTTCCTCGGCCATGCGGCGTTCGACGGCCTCGGCGCTGGCCAGGCGCTCGGCCATGGTGGCCAGCTCCTCGCGGCGCGCGACCACGCGTTCCTGCAACTGCTGAAAATCCCGGCGCAAGGCCGCGAGCTTCCCGGCCGCTTCCGCGGATTCGGTCTCCGCGGCGGCGCGCGCACGCAGCGCTTCGGCGTGCGCCTCGCGCGCCCGGCCGGCGAGCTCCCGCGCAACTTCTGCTTCGCCGCGGAGGCGCTCGATCTCCCCTCGCTCCGCGGCGAGCTGCTGCCCCGTGCGCCCCAAGTCGGCGCGCGCCTGATCCCGCTGATGAGCGGCGGCCACCAGTGATTTTTCCGCTTCGATCTGCTGCGCGGAGGCCAGGGCCAGATGGGCTTCGGCCGCGGCGATCTCTTCCCCGAGGCGGGCCAGATGCTCCTGCTGCTCCCGCACCACGTGCTCGAGCCGCGACGCTTCGGCTTCATGCTGGCGGAGTTCGCGCTTGAGCGCGAGCGGACCGGCATCATTCTTGCGCCCGCCGGAAACCATCCGGCCGTGATAGCAGGTGCCGTCGGAGGTCAGGAAATAGCTGTGCGGGTTTTCGCCCGCCATGCGCTCGGCCGCCGCGGGCGTTTCCACCAGATACGCGGTTCGAAGCCGCGCCAGAAACTGTTTGGTGGCCGGACCCAGGGGCTGGCGGAATTCGACCAGGCGATCGAGCCGCGCCAGAACGCCTTCGGGCATGGCCCCGCCGCCGGACTCGGTGGCGCCGGCCTCCAGGCCGTGCAGCGAGTCTACGAAGAAGGTGGCGCGTCCGCCGAAATCCTCGCGCAACAGGGACACGCCGGCGCGCGCGTGATCGAACGTCTCGACCACGACGTACTCGAGCTCTTCGCGCAGGAACTGTTCGATAGCGCTTTCGTATTCTTCCTGGACTTCGGCGTAATCGGCCAGCAAGCCGACGGCGCGGAATCCGCGCGACTCGCCTTCGCCGTTCATGTTGAAGAGTTTTTGCACGGCGTCGGCGGTATAGGCGCGCTCGCTCAGAATGCGTTCGATGGAGGCGTGGCGCGCGCGTTCTCCAGAGAGAGCTTCGCGCGTCTGTTCGAGCTGGCGGGCGGTTTCCTGGTGCGTCTGGCGGCCATGAGCCAGGCGGGCCTGCGCTTCGCGCACGCTCGCGCCGATCTGCTGCACGTGGTGTTCGGCCTGTTGGAAGGAGGCTCCCGCGGTCGCGGCGCGCTCCTCCAGGGCCGCGCACTCCTGCTCGAGAGCGCGCAGGGCCGCCGCGCGCTGTTCCTCGGCGGCGGTGTGGCGCGCCGCGGCTTCCTCGGCCTGCAGCGATTCGGCGTGTCCGCGCGCGGAATCCTCGGCGAGGCGGCCGGCGAGCTGGCGCAACTCCTCGACGCGGGCTTCCAGACGGATCTGCTCGGCGGAACTGGCGGAGGCCAGCTCCGCCGACTCGCGCAAGCCGGACTTCGAGCGACAGGGTCTGTTCGCGCAGCGCGGCGACGGACGCCTGCAGCCCGGCGAGGCGCCCGGCCAGCTCCGATGCCTGTCCCCTGGCCTGTTCGATTTCCAGGGACAACTGGGCGGCGCGCGATTCCAGCTGCGCGGACTGTTCGCGGTTGAAGGTGATGCGATTTTCGGCGCGGTCCAGATCGAGCGCCGCCTGGTTGAGCGAGTTGAGCGCCTGACGGAGCTCGCCATCCAACTCGTAGGTCCGCGTGCTGAGGCGCTCCTGCTCGGACTCGAGTTCGTGCACGGAGTGCGCGTCGCGGCCTTCGGCGGCGTCCATATCCCGCAGCAGATTTTCCAGGCGCGCCGCTTCGATATCCAGATGCTCGGCCTTGCTGGCCAGGACGGCGCGCAGCAAACCGCGCATCTGTTCGCGGAGCTCGGCGTAGCGCCGCGCCTTGGAGGCCTGTCGCTTGAGCGAAGCGAGCTGCTTTTCGACTTCGACCAGAATGTCGTTCACGCGCGAGAGATTGATCTTGGAGGCCTCGAGTTTGGCCTCGGCCAGCCGCCGCTTGGTCTTGTACATGGTGATGCCGGCAGCCTCTTCGATGATGGCGCGGCGGTCCATGGGCTTGGAATTCAGGATCTGACCGATGCGGCCCTGCTCGATGATGGCGTAGCTATCCGGACCCAGCCCCATGCCCATGAAGATTTCCTGGACGTCGCGCAGGCGGGCCACACGGCCGTTGATGAGGTATTCGCTCTGGCCGGAGCGATACAGGCGGCGACCCACGACCACTTCACCCGGGCGGAGGGCGATGGCCGGCTTTTCGGCGGCGCGTTTCTTGCCGTGTTTCCGGTCTCCGGCGTCACTCACCGCGGGTTCGCCGGTGGAGATGTCGAGGGGTGCGCTGCCAGACTCCGCAATCACCGGCGAGTCACCCGGAGCGCTGGCTTCGGGAACGAACTCCTGTGCGCCATCGATGACTTTGGCGACCGCCTCGGAGAGTTCGGGATCCACCAGCGTGAGGGTCACTTCGGCCAGACCCAGGGGCGGGCGCTTGGCGGTGCCATTGAAGATGCAATCCGACATGCGCTCGGCGCGGAGCATCTTGTGGCTCTGCTCGCCCAGGACCCAGGAGATGGCGTCGACGACGTTGGACTTGCCGCAGCCATTGGGGCCGACAATGCAGGTGATCCCGACGCCGCTGAAGGTGATCGGCGTCTTCTCGAAGAAGGATTTGAAGCCCAGCAACTCAACTTTACGGAGTTTTAGCACCCGCGCCTCGCACGCTTCGCCCCTCTCCGCTTCGTCCAAAGAAGAGGGATCGCTTGAATTTTTGTTCGGAGGTTCTTCGAGACGAAAACGTAGGTAGGGTCGATGATCAGTGGCCCTGCCGCCTGGCGCTACCGGATCGGCGGTGATGGAAGTAAAACTAGCACGCTGTGCGAGAGGTGTAAAGATGGTTTTCGTCCTTGGTGCAAGTTATTTTACGGCGCGGGGTGGGCGCCCCAGGCGGCACGGCACGGGTTGCGCGCCTCCGCAGGGCGGGGCAACCGCTCGCAACCGACCTGCAAAGCCGGATTGACTTGCGCGAGGGCGCGGCCTAGCATGGCGCGCACGGGAGGAACGTTTGGACGAGCGGAGCGGGCCGGGAGTGAGCCGGGTTTTCTGGAGTGCGATCGTTCTGGCCGCGATGTTCGCGCTGTCGGTGGCGGGATTACGCCCTCCGGCGCCCGCGCCCTCGAACGCTCCCGCCACGAAATTTTCCGCCGTGCGCGCGGCGGCGGCTCTGGGCCGCATCCTGGGCGATGACGCGCCCCATCCGGTGGGAAGCCTGGCGAACGCGGCGGTGCGCGACCGCATCTTGGCGGAGCTGACCGGCGTGGGATACCAGCCCGTGGTGCAAAGCGCGTTCGCGTGCAACGAATTCGGCGTCTGCGCGATGGTCAATAACGTTCTGGCTCGTCTGGAGGGCGCCGAACCGGGCCAGGCCATCCTGCTGGCCGCGCATTACGACTCGGTTCCCGCGGGGCCGGGGGATTCCGACGACGGCACGGGCGTAGCGGCGGTGCTGGAGATCGCGCGCGCCATGAAATCGCTTCCGGCGCCGCGCCATGCCGTAATCTTCCTGCTCGATGATGGCGAAGAGGCCGGGCTGCTGGGCGCGCGGGCCTTTGTGGACGGGCATCCCTGGGCGCTAGAGGTGCGCGCGGCGGTGAATCTGGAAGCGCGCGGCACGGCGGGCCCCAGCCTGATGTTCGAGACGGGCAGCGCCAACGATTGGGCGGTGCGGCTTTACGCGCGACACGCCACGCGCCCCGCGGCCAGTTCGATTTTTTACACGCTGTACAAGCAGCTCCCCAACGACACGGATTTCACCGTGTTCAAGGCGGCCGGATACCAAGGCGTCAATTTCGCCTACGTCGGGCACGAGCCGCAATACCACACGCCGATCGATAATTCCGCCCATGTGAACCTCGGCAGCCTGCAGCATCACGGGGAAAACGCCCTGCCCATGGTCGTGGCGCTGGCGAATTCCGACCTGGACGCCGCTCCGGGGACCGAGGCGGTCTTTTTCGATGTTTTCGGGCGCGGCGTCATTCACTGGCAGGCGCGGAGGACGCTGGGGTTCGCGATTTTGGCGGCGCTGCTGCTGGCGGCGCAGATCGGGTGGATGATGCGAACCCGGCGGCTAGCGCCGCTGCAATTTTTCTGGGGGCTGCTGGCGTTTCCGGTGACGCTGGTGGCCATCGGCCTGGTGGCGCTGGTTCTGCGGCGCGTGCTGGGTATGGCGGGGGCCACGCCGGTCAACTGGGTCGCGCATCCGTTGCCGCTGGAGATGGCGTTTTGGTGCTTGGCGGTGGCCACCGGGGTGTTTCATGCGGTGATGCTGACGCGGCGGGCCGGTTTTTGGGGGCTGTGGAGCGGCGTGTGGGCGTGGTGGGCGCTGTTGTCGCTGCTGATCGCCTGGCAGATGCCCGGGCTCAGTTATATCGTGCTGGTGCCGGCGGGAGCGGCGGCGCTGGCGGGCTGGCCAGCAAGCGTGCGCCAGCGCGACAGCACGACGACTTCCGGCTTGGCAGCGATCCTGCCGCTCGGGGCCGCCGGGTTGGTGGGCTTCGCGCCGGCGCTGCTGTTGTACGACGGGCTGGGCAACCGGGCCCTGGTTCCCCTGGCGGTGTTCGTCGGATTACTGTTGACGGCCGCAGCACCGGTGTGCAGCGACCTGCGAGAAACGTTGGGATTGCGTTTGGCTTTCCTGTGGATTCCCGTGGTGGCCACGGTGTTGGCCGCCTTTGCGGCCGCCGTGATGCCCGCGTATTCAGCGCAGGCACCCGAGCGCGTGAACATCGAATACGTGCAGGAGTCCGATTCCGGCAAGTCGCAATGGATCGTGCAGCCGGAGTCCGGGCACTTGCCCGAGCCCCTCGGCCTGGCGGCTGCGTTTCGGCCCGCGGACCAGGGCCCGTTTCCCTCGGTCGAGAAACGGCGGAACTGGGATGCGCCCACGGGGTATGCCGCGGAGGCCCCGGCCGTGAATCTCGCGCCGCCCACGTTCACGATCCTGGAATCGACACAAGCCGGCGCGACGCGGACGTACCGCGTGCTGCTGCGGTCGGAACGCGGCGCCACGTACGCTGCGGTCGAGTTTCCGCCGAATGTGGAGATCGCGGGGATTCGGATGGAGGGGCAGCCCATGGAGCCCGAGACGCCGCAGGTGCGGCAATTGTTCAACGGCTGGAGGGTCTATGCGTGTGCCACGATGCCGGCCAGCGGCGTCGAACTGACTTTTTCCTTGCCGGTGGGAACCGCGGTCCGCGTATCGGTCGCCGACCAATCGTTGGGCTTGCCGCCGGAAGGAGCGTTTCTGCTGCACGCGCGGCCGCTCGCGGCGGCGGCCTCGCAAAGTGGCGACGTCACCATCGTGAGCCGCCGCGTCGAATTCAATCCCTAGAGGCGGCCGACTTTCCCGCAAGCATTGCTGCGATGCGAGGGGTCAGATAGAATGGCTCCTTTGCACGTGTGACGAAAATGAGTCCGATTAGCCTGTACAACACGCTGACGAACCGGGTGGAGCCGCTCGATCCGGTCCACCCCGGAGAGATCCGCATGTACACCTGCGGCCCGACGGTGTACGCGTTCGCGCACATCGGGAATTTCCGGACGTTTGTGTTTCAGGACGTGCTGCGGCGCTTTCTGCATTCGCAGGGCTATCGCGTGCTGCAAGTGATGAACGTCACCGACGTGGACGATCGCATCATCCAGGCGGCGGGCGCTGCCGGAGTGGGCATCCGGGAATACGCCGAGAAATACTTGCAGGCCTTTCTCGGGGACCTCGCCGCGCTGCACATCCAGATGCCCGAGGAACTGGTGCGCGCGACCGATCACATCGAGGACATGGTCGCGCTGATCGAGAAGCTGCAGCAAAAGGGATTGACGTACACCAGCGATGGCTCCATCTATTTTCGCATCGCCGGGTTCGCCGGCTATGGAAAACTCTCGAAGATCGATCTGGCGGGCATCCAACCCGGGGCGCGCGTCGACGTGGACCAGTACGAAAAGCAGGACGCGCGGGATTTCGCCCTGTGGAAAGCGCCGAAGCCCGGCGAGCCGTTCTGGGAGACGCGCATCGGGCCGGGGCGCCCCGGGTGGCACGTGGAATGCTCGGCGATGGCCATGAAGTATCTCGGCGAGACCCTGGACATTCACACCGGCGGCGTGGATCTGGCGTTTCCGCACCACGAGAATGAGATCGCGCAGAGCGAAGCAGCCACGGGAAAACCGTTCGTGCGCCACTGGCTGCACGCCGAGCACTTGATCATCGACGGGCAGAAGATGTCGAAATCACTGGGGAATTTCTACACCTTGCGCGACCTCTTCGCCAAGGGACAGAAGCCCTCGACGGTGCGTTTTCTGCTGCTCTCGGTGCCCTACCGCCGCCAGCTGAATTTCACCGAGGACGGGCTGACGCAAGCGAAGAATTCGGTGGAGCGGCTGCGCAATTTCCTGTCCCGGCTGAAAGCTCCGAAATTCGCCGCGGGCACGAGTCCCGAGGTTCAAAAGCGCATCGAAAAGGCGGAGCGCGATTTCGACGCGGGCCTGGCGGACGACATCAATACCGCCGTGGCCCTGGCCGCGGCCTTCGATCTGGTGCGCGACATCAACACGGCGATGGACCGGGAGGCGCTGCTCCAGCAGGACGCGCTGCGCGCGGTGGCCGCCATGGAAAAATTCGACGGGATTCTCGCGGTGCTGGCCGACGATGACGATGCAACCCTTCGCGAGCTGGGCATCGGCCCGGCGCAACCGCGCCTGGACGCGAAGCAGGTGGAAGCGCTCATCGAGGAGCGAAACGCCGCCAAGCGGCGGCGGGACTTCCCCCGGGCCGACGCCATTCGCCAGCAGCTTGCGGATTCCGGCATTTTGTTAGAAGATGCAAAGGATGGCAGTGTCCGCTGGAAGTACAAATGACAGTTTCCACGAAGCACACGTTTTCGCTGCATAGCCAGCCTTCCCACGAACGGCCGAATCTGTTCGGCGTCGATTAGTTCCTCTTCCTCAACTTCACGGGACCGGCGCGCGCTGGCCCGACGCGGCCCGCGCACCGGAGAAAACGCAGTTCCGGGAGGAAGACATGCACACCGCCGAGTTGAAACTGCCGCACCTGATTACTCCGCTGCCCGGCCCGAAAGCCCAGCAAATTGTGGAGCGCGACCATCGGGTCGTCTCGCCTTCCTACACGCGCGATTATCCGCTGGTGGCGCGGGCGGGGCGCGGCGCGTTGGTGGAGGATGTCGACGGCAACACGTTTCTGGATTTCGCCGCGGGCATTGCGGTGGTCGCCACGGGACACTGCCATCCCCAGGTGGTGGCGGCGATCCAGAAGCAGGCCGCCGAATTGATTCACATGTCCGGCACGGATTTTTACTACGAGGGCATGGCCGCACTGGCCGAAAAACTGGCCGAAATTGCGCCCTTACAAGGCCCTAAACGGGTCTATTTTGGCAATTCCGGCACCGAAGCGGTCGAGGCGGCGATGAAGCTGGCCCGGTATCACACCGGGCGCCCCAACCTCATCGCGTTTCATGGCTGTTTTCACGGGCGGACGATGGGCGCGCTTTCGCTCACGGCCAGCAAATCGGTCCAGCGCAAGAAGTTCGGCCCGCTGCTCGCCGGTGTCTTCCACGCGCCCTATCCCAACAGCTATCGCGGCACCTACGGCGTCCGCCCCGAACACGCGGCGGCCGACGCGCTGGCCTACATCGAGAACGAACTGTTCAAGCGCATCACGGATCCGCAGGACGTGGCGGCCTTCTTCATCGAGCCGATTCAGGGCGAAGGCGGCTATTTGCCGGCGCCGGCGGAATTTCTGCAGGGTCTTGAGCGAATCTGCCGCACGCACGGGATTCTGCTGGTCGCTGACGAGGTGCAATCGGGGATGGGCCGGACGGGAAAGTGGTGGGCGTCGGAACACGCCGGCATCGAGCCGGACATCGTCTGCACGGCGAAAGGAATCGCTTCGGGATTGCCGCTGGGGGCGGTGATCGCGAAGGCGGAGGTGATGGACTGGAAGCCCGGGGCGCACGCCTCGACGTTCGGGGGCAACCCGGTTGCCATTGCGGCTTCGCTGGCGACGATCCACGTGCTGGAGCAGGGCGCGCTGGCTAACGCCGCACGCATAGGGGAATTCATTTTCGACCAGATGGCCGGCTGGCGGGAGCGGCATCGGACGGTGGGCGATGTTCGCGGGAAAGGGTTGATGATCGGCATTGAGCTGGTGCGCGATCAAAAGACCAAGGAAAAGGCGCCCGAGCTGCGCAATCGCATCCTGCAGATGGCTTTTCAGCGGGGCCTGCTGATTCTCGGCGCGGGAGAGAATTCGCTGCGGCTGGCTCCTCCGCTGATTATCGACGAAGAGCAGGCCGCCTTCGCCGTGCGCACGCTGGACGCGTGCCTCAGCGAGGCCGAGCGGGGGCTGTAGGCAGGGCCGGGGAAAAGACGGAGAGAAATCATGCTGGCGCGGCTGATGTTTGCGCTCGTGGATTTCACGGCCCGCAAGGGGCTGGCCGAAGCCGGACCGGAAGATTCGCCGCACGATGCGCGGCAGCGGGCGCGGCGCACGGGGGTTCGCGGCGAGACGTACGCCTACTGGTATCTGCGCCGCCGCGGCTACGTGCTGGTGGCGCGGAATTACACCTCGCCGGGCATGAAGGGCGAGATCGACCTGATCGGCTACGACGGGCCGGTGCTGGCGTTCGTCGAGGTCAAGACGCGCGCGGCGGCCCAGGGCCAGCCGCGGCCGGAAGAGGCGGTGAATGCGGAGAAACGGCGCCATATCGAGCGCGTGGCGCGGCAGTTTCTCCGCGCGCGGCGGGCCGATCCGGCATCGTGCCGTTTCGACGTGCTGGCCATCGAGACGCGCCCCGGGGTGCGGCCCACGGTGCGGCTGCACAAGGGGGCCTTCACACCGCGTGCGACGTAGCGGGTTGCGGAAGAAGTCAAAATC
This sequence comes from Terriglobia bacterium, assembly GCA_963791705.1. GTDB lineage: Bacteria > Acidobacteriota > Terriglobia > Acidiferrales > UBA7541 > Palsa-295. The sequence goes on from CAWBTO010000005.1 coordinate 170,040, forward strand.
GAGCCTCAGCGGTTGAAGCCCCTGATGAAAAGGCGTGGGTTATGTCGAAGCTAAAGCCCCGCCCCCCTAAAATTCGCCCTTTTTTCGCAAGCTGCTAAGGTGCACCTTCTCCCCGCAAGCTGCTAGACCGTTGGCGCAAGAGCCGGCTGGCCTTGCAGGGAGTGAACAGAAGGGCACCGCGTTGGCGCGGGGTGGTTGCGGCTCCCTTTGCAGGCGTAAAATGGTTTCGTTGGCCGTGCGCTGTGGCCCGATGCGGAAGAAGGCGCGTCGGGGAGGTTCAGGGGCTGAAACCCCTCTTTGGGAATAACGTTTCTGTCGCGGCTTCCCGATACAAGAAATAGGGGCGCAAGAGCCGCGACCCACAAGACTCTTCGGGTTCTCCAGCATCCCGTCAGAGTCGGAAGCACAGCAGAGGACGGGGGAGGAAGACTTGCCGGAACTTCGCAAGGATCCGATTACGGGGCGGTGGGTGATCATCTCGACGGACCGCGCCAAGCGCCCGACGGATTTCGCGCGCGAAAGCGTGCGCATCAAGGGCACGGCGATGTGTCCGTTCTGCCCCGGCAACGAAGGCAAGACCCCGCCGGAAGTCCTGGCCTATGGACGCAACGGCGCTGCGCGGAATACGCCGGGGTGGTCGTTGCGCGTCGTGCCCAATAAGTTCCCGGCGCTCGGGATCGAAGGGGAGATCGGGCGCGAAGGGGAGGGACTGTTCGACCGGATGAACGGGATCGGCGCGCACGAGGTGATCATCGAGACGCCGGACCATCAAAGCACGCTGGCCACGCTGCCGGACAAAACGGTCGAGGAAGTCCTGTGGGCCTATCGAGACCGCGTGCTCGATCTGAAGAACGACCGGCGCTTCCGCTACATCCTGCTGTTCAAGAACCACGGCGAACCCGCCGGGGCATCGCTCGAGCACACGCATTCGCAATTGATCGCGCTGCCGATCGTGCCCAAGCGCGTGCGCGAGGAAGTGGACAGCTCCCGGCATTACTACAACGAAAAGGAGCGCTGCATCTTCTGCGACATGATCCGGCAGGAGATGGAGACCGAGAGCCGCATCATCCTGTACAACGATCAGTTCATCGCCCTGGCGCCGTACGCGCCGCGGTTTCCGTTCGAGACCTGGATCCTGCCGCGCCAGCACAGCTCGGCGTTTGAAAACATGCCCACGCCGAACTACGGGAACCTGGCAAAGCTGCTGCGCGAGATACTTTCGCGCGTCGACGCCACGCTGGCCTATCCTTCCTACAATTTCGTGGTGCACACGTCGCCGGTGGGCGAAGAGATCAACGATCATTACCACTGGCACATCGAGATGATGCCGAAGCTGACCAAGGTGGCGGGGTTTGAATGGGGCACGGGGTTTTACATCAACCCCACGCCGCCCGAGGAATCCGCGCGGTTTCTTCGCGAAGCGCGGTAAAGCGAGACTTACCCGGTCCCAAATCCCGGGACCGGCCTCTACAAAATCCAGAGACACCTCAGGGAACTTCAGGGGCTAAGAGCCGTGTGGCAATTGAATTTACGTTACCTCGCGGCTGAAGCCCGGCATTCAACATCGTTTGTGAGATAGGTTGTAGGCATGCGAAGAGAGCGGACGCTGTGAGGGGATTTGGTGACAGCCTCGCCCGGCGAAGCAAGTTTCGCCGGGGAACTCACGGGAAGGACGCTGCGGCTCAAAAAGCGGCGGCAAGCTGCCGCACTCCAAGGGCTGTCGCTCCCGGCCGGGCGCAGCAAGCAGCGCCCATATAGCGGATTACGAACCCACGAGCATTGGCAGTCATTTATGCGGCGTAACTACTGGTTAGACGAGGAGTTCGGGCACTTCCATGCGGCCGCCTTGGAAGACGGCCTCGAAGGCCGCGACAACGTCGGGATCGAAGTCTTTGCCGGCGCCTTTGGTGATGATATCGCGGGCTTCGAACGGAGACATGGCCTTGCGATAGGGGCGGTCGCTCACCAGCGAGTCATAGACGTCGGCCACGCTCATGATGCGCGACTCGATGGGGATGCTTTTGCCGTTGGTGGGATGATAACCCGTGCCGTCGTACTTGTCGTGGTGGGTCAGGATGATGGGGAGGATGCGCTTCAGGGTTCCGCCCAGCGGCCGCAGGGTCTCGATGCCCTTCTCCACGTGCGACTGCATCTCCAAATATTCCTCGTCGGTGAGCCGGGCGGCCTTATAGAGAATCTGGCGGCTGATATCGAGCTTGCCGATATCGTGGAGCAGCGCCGCGGCGCGGATGTCCTCGATGCGCTCGTCGGCCAACCCCATTTCCTCGGCCAGGCGGGCGGCGTAGACGGAGACGCGATAGGAATGGTTTTGGGTGAACTTGTCGTTGGAAATCACGCCGGAGAGAATTTGCAGCACGCCGTAGTAAGTCTCCCGCACTTCCTCAAGGCTCTTTTCCTTGTTTTCATAGAGCGTGCCCATGGCATAGGCGGTGATCAGCAGGAAGCCACCCCAGATGGCGATGTCCGACCACGCCATCAGGGTCCGCGCGGGGACGCTCACTCCGCTGGCCAGCGCTACCGGATTCATCAGGTTCAGCCAGCAGACAATCAACACGGAGGCCACCGCCGTCTGCACGGCGCGCGTGCGGCCGAACGAATAGGCCGCGAACAGCGTGGGCAGATCGTAAAACGACAGGACAAGCTTTTGCCCGGCGACGAAGAAGTTGATCACCCCGGCGAAGACGATAATGGAGAAGATCAGCACCAGTTCCTTGTTGATCTTCGTGAGCGAGTTTAGCCATTTCTGGCTCGTGTGTTTCATAGGGTCTTCTGCACACCCTCTCCCATCTGGACTTCCGGCCTTTACCGGTTACTCCCATGATACTCGTTCCGAGCGGCGAATCCGCTCCGACGCCGGGAAGATGCTCAATCAAGCAACGGGGGGCATTGGCGGGTGCGGGTGGAGCCGGCGCGGCCTCTGCCCAGTCCCGCTTCGCGGGACCGGCCGCTACAAAACCAGTCTCCCCGGTGAACTAAGTGCCAGTTCTATGTCCTAAAGCCCCTTGAAAATAGATGGCCGAATGCCGGGGCTGAAGCCCCGGCCTCCTAGAAACCACGCAATGAACGTACGACGCAGGACGCTAGGATTGCTTGAGCTTCTTGCGGGCGGAGACAAACAGGGTCAGTGCGAGGATGGTGAATAGCCCCACGCCCAGCCAGGGCACGTGGCTCAGATGCGGCAGGTGGCGTTCGCCGAAGGCAAAAGCTTTTTCGGGCCAGGGGAGGTGAAAGGCGCGCGCGATCCAGCGCGGCAGGCGCTTGCTCAGCTCCGGGTCCTGCAGCAGGTTGATGACGATCGCCAGCAGACCGAACACGCCGCCGGCGGCGATCAGGCCGCTGGCGTAAAGCGAGCCCGAACTGACTTCGCTGCCCGCGCCGCTTTCCTTCTCCGCGCCGCGTTCGGCCAGCCACCGCACCATGCCTCCGGCAAACATCGCCATGGTCGTGGCAATTGAAATGTAGGAGCCGACGGCAAAAGGCAGGGAGCGAATCCCCAGCAGCTCTACGGCGATCACCAGGAATACGCCGAGAAACACGAGGCGCCAGGGAAGGCGCTGATTCAGGATGCCGCTGATGACGGTGGCCATCAGCCGCGCCTGCGGCGCCGCGGCCTGGTCGCTGCCGATTCCCTGCACCCACTGGATTTCGATGCGGCGCGTGCCGGGATCGTAGAGATATTTTCCGTCGGGAACTTCGCGGGAGCCGATGGCGTTCACAAGGATGTAGGTCTTGCCTTCGTGCGGGTAGAGGTCGCCCTGGCGCTCGACGCCGGCCGGCAAATGGTCGATGTCGAGCGCGATCTGCAGGGGCTTGTACTGCGCCAGGCCCATGTTCATCAGAATCAGGGTGCCGCCGACGGCCAAGGCGGAGACGGCCACGCCGATGACGAGGCTGATCTGCTGGTAGTAGGGCGTGGCGCCGACCAGGTGGCCGGTCTTGAGGTCCTGCGAAGTGGCGCCCGCCAGGGCCGAAGCGATGCAGACGACCCCTCCGATCGTCAGGGCCAGGACGGCGAAGGAGTTGGCGGTCCAGTGCATGACGAGAAACATGGCGCAGGTGGCCATCAGCGTTGCGATGGTCATCCCGCTCACCGGGTTCGAGGAGTTTCCGATCAGGCCGCTGATGCGCGAGGCCACGGTCACGAACAAGAAGCCAAACACGACCACAAAAATGGCGGCTACCAGATTGGCGAACATTCCCGTCTGCGCCCCGGGAATGGGCTTGAACATCAACAGCGCCCAGACCATGGCGACGATCAGAGCCGATCCGATGACCACGACGCGCATGGAAAGATCGCGCTCGGTCCGGCTGGCCTCGGGCAGCGCCGCTTGCTTGGCGCGCACGTCCTTGAGTCCCGCGGTGAGCGCCGCCCAGATTGTGGGCAAGGTCTTGAGGAGGGTGATCAGTCCGGAGGCCGCGACGGCGCCCGCGCCCATGGGACGGATGTAGCTGGCCCACATCTGGTCCGGGGTCATCAGGGGGATGGGAACAGTGCTGGGGTAGAGCGCGGTGTGGGGCGCCAGCGAGCCGAAAAAGCGGATGGCGGGCATCAGCACCAGCCAGGAGATCACGCCGCCGGCAAACAGCGTGCCGGCCACGCGCGGGCCGATGATGTAGCCGACGCCGAGATATTCCGAGGTAATCGCGGCGCGGAACGACGCGCCCGGCAGCCAGCCGGGCTGATATTCGGGCTGGGCCGGCCACATGCCCAGCGTGTTCATGCAGAAGGTGTAGACGCCGCCCAGGCCCAGCCCCCAGAAGACGCGCCCGGCAAACGAGCCGCCGCGCTCTCCAGCCACCAGGACGTCGGCGCAGGCCGTGCCCTCGGGAAAGGTGAGGTTGCCGTGCTCTTTGACGATGAGCTGGCGGCGCAGCGGAATCATGAACAGCACGCCGAGACATCCGCCGAGCAGGGCGAGGAAGAAGATGCGCCAGTATTCGGTGTTGAGCGAAAAGCCGAGAAAGATCAGCGCGGGGATGGTGAAGATCACGCCGGCGGCCACCGATTCCCCGGCCGAGCCGGTGGTTTGCACGATGTTGTTTTCGAGAATCGTGGAGCGCCCGAAGGCGCGCAGGATGCTGATGGAGAGCACGGCGATGGGAATCGACGCCGAGACGGTCAGCCCGGCGCGCAATCCCACATAGACCGAGACGGCGCCGAACAGCACGCCGAACAGCGCGCCGAGCACGACCGCGCGCAGCGTGAATTCCTTGCGGGATTCCGCGGCCTCGACGTAGGGGCGGAATTCACCCGGCGGCGCGGTGGAACTCCACGGCTTGGTCGCCATGCTCAGCCTCCTGTGGTGCAATTGCTCCGGCCTGGACCGGCGGCGCCTGCGGCATGGCAGGGGCGGCAGACCGAGTACCGGCCCGGCACGGTAGCACCAGAGGTGCGCCGCGAGCAAGGCCGCCGGCGCGCGGCCGTGCGGATCGAGAAACGGGGCCATGCCGGGCGGGGCTGGTGTGCTAAATCAGAGATTCCGTGAATCGCCATGCCGAACTTCAGGGACTTTCCGACTCAAAGCGTCGGGACGCAAAAAACGCGAAAGCCCCGGCCTCCTAAAAAGCAAGCCATGAGCTTACGATTCCGGACCCTAGGTCGAGGAGGCAGGGCCACAACGCGGCGCCACGGCTGGGCGTCGAACAGCGATTGACAGGACGCGGATTTAGAAGTAGCGTTGCGCGCACGTCACTGAATCGCAATCAGGCGCGCATCGAGCGCCGGAGGGCGAATGTGGCCATTCCACGCGCGGGTCCGCGACCTGCGATGAAGAGGCCGGAGGGCCCCCGAATGAATCGTACCTGGTGCTGGACTGGCGGCGTCACCGTCATCATTCTGTGCAGTTTGGTGCTGGGCGTACGCCCCGCCAAGGCGACCGTGGGATGGCTGCCGTTGCCGCCCGAAGACCTGGCCATGAAGGACAATCCGGCCAGCCCCGGCGCCGACGCCATGATCCTGTACCGGGAAAGCGTGGTGGACGCGCGCAAGATGAACACGGATGGGGACTCCGTCGAAGAGTACGTCCGGATCAAAGTCTTCACGAAGGAAGGAACCAAGCAGGGGCATGTCGAAATCGAGTTTGACAAGGAGTGGGAGGACATCAACTACGTCACCGGCCGCACCATCCGGGCCGACGGCAGCATTGTGAAGTTTGACGGGCAGGTGCTGGAAACCACGGTCGTGCGAGCCACGGGGTACAAAGCCCTGGTAAAGACGTTTACGCTGCCGGATGTGCAGCCCGGCTCGATCATCGAGTACAAGTACAAACGGCAGAGCCAGCCGGACTACGCGCACAACGTGGAATGGGTCGTTTCGGAGTCGATGTTCACTCGCGAAGGGCATTTCACGTACATTCCCTACACCGGATACGGGGCCGAGGGGCTCAGGCCCCGCTGCCGCTTCCACAACCTGCCCAACGACACGCTGCCCAAAGAACAGATCGACGGCTCGTACAAGATGGACGTGCAGAACGTCCCGGCATTGCAGGAAGAAGCGTTGATGCCTCCGGAAGGGGCCATTGCCGCGACCGTGGAGTTCTACTACGAGGAACCGGACGAGCCGTCGGAGTTGGACCCCACGGACAAGTTCTGGAATCACTCCGCGAAGAAATGGAATGGCGACCTGGAGCACTTCATCGACAAGAAGCACGCGCTGGAAGCCGAGGCGGCGAACATCGGCGGGGCGGGCGACGCGCCGGAGGCGAGGCTCCGCAAGATTTATGCGCGCGTGCTGCAGCTCCGCAACCTGAGCATGGAAGACTACCGCTCGCAAAAGGAAAACAAGGCGGAAAACCTGAAACCGCCCTCCAACGCCGAAGAGGCGCTCAAGCGTGGCTACGCGGATGGGCGGCAAATCAACTATCTGTTCGTGGGTTTGGCGCGGGCCGCCGGATTCGAAGCCGCGGAATTGTTCGTTCAACCCCGGAACATCGCCGTGTACTTCAATCCCAACGAAAAGGAGGCCAACCGGGTCCGCGACGACATCGTGTGGGTCCACGCGGGAACGCAGGATTACTATCTCGATCCCGGCGCGCGGTATTTCCCCTTCGGCGTGCTGCCGTGGTATGAGACCGACGCGGGCGGTATCAAGGTGACGAAACGCGGGGGCGAGGTGGTGACCAGCGAACACGCCAAGTCGGCCGACGCCACGGTGGTGCGCCACACCGATCTCACGGTGAGCCCGGACGGCTCGATCGCGGGAACCATTCAGGTGGACTTCACCGGCGAGGAGGGCGGTCTGCTGCGGCTCAATGCGCGGAAGGAGGATGAAACCGGCCGAACCAAGAATGTGGAGGATCGCATCAAGGGCTGGCTCCCGCTGGGTTCCGACTTCCAGATTACGAAGATCGCGGATTGGGACGACGCGGAGAAACCGGTGCACGTCGAAGGAAAGCTGAACGTTCCGACGTTCGCCAAGGGGGCGCTGCGGCGCCTGCTGATGCCGCTGGAAGTATTCCAGGGAGAGCAGTCCAGCCAGTTTGCGCCGACCAACCGCGTCAACCTGATCTATTTCCACTATCCGTACCAGGAGATCGACGACCTGCGGCTGCATCTTCCCTCGGGGTTCCAGGTGGAGACGCTTCCGCAGGCGCAGAAAATCGATTTGGGCGCGGCCACGTACGAGATTTCGGCGGCGGGAGCCGGGGACGGCGTGGAGGTCAAGCGCCACCTTTCGCTGAACGGGTTTATGTTTTCCAAGGATGCCTACCCGACGTTGCGCGCGTTTTTCGGAGCGGTGAAGAGAAATGACAACGCCCAGATGGTGTTGCAGAACAATGCGTCCGCGCAGAACAAATAACGGGGCGGCCGTCCCCGCGCTGCTGCTAGGGACGCTCCTGATCGGGTTGTTCCCCGCGGCGGCGGCGGGGGACAGCGCTCCCGACTGGCTCCGCGCCGCCGCCCAGCAGAAACTGCCGGACTACGACAAAGACACCAATGCCGTGATCCTGCTGGATGAAACCCAGGTTACGGTGCGCGATAACGGGGAGATCGAGACACGGCATCGCGCCGCCATCCGACTGCTCCGGCCCGAAGCCCGCCAGGACTACGGCAGTGTCAGCGTCTCTTTCGACAAGGACACGAAGATTTCGTCGCTCAAGGCATGGACCATCACGTCCGCGGGACGCGAGATGGCGGTGGGCGAAAAGGAGGCCGTGGAGGTAGGTTTCGCGAACTACGTCGAGTATGACGATGTCAAGGACAAGAGGCTCCGATTCCCCGAGGCGAATCCCGGCAGTGTCGTTGGCTATGAATACGTCCAGCGGGCCAGACCCTACGTCTTTGAAGACACATGGGAATTTCAAGACACGGTGCCGGTGAAAACGGCACGGTTCGTGTTGCAATTGCCTTCCGGCTGGGATGTTTCGACGGGCTGGTTCAATTATCCGGAACAACATCCGCAGACGCCCGGACCCAATCAATACGTCTGGGAGATCCGCGACCTCCCCGCAGTGCAAATCGAGCCCCGCATGCCGGCATGGAGGTCGCTGGCCGGATGGGCCGGGGTGAAATATTTTCCGCGCGATCCGGCGCAGCGCGCGAAAAGCTCCGGCTCGTGGACCGATGTGGGCCTGTGGGTCAACACGCTGACCCAGTCGAGCCGCATCGCCTCACCGCAAATCCAGCAGAAAGTCGCGGTACTAACCTCCGGGCTTTCCGACCCGGTGGCCAAGATACGGGCCTTGACGGAATACATGCAGCGGAATATCCGCTACTACGCGGTGGAGATCGGGATTGGGGGCTACCAGCCGCATCCCGCCGCGGAGGTTTTTGCCCACCAATTCGGCGACTGCAAGGATAAGGCCACGCTGTTGAGCACAATGCTTCACGAAATCGGGATCGAATCCTATTACGTGTTGATTCATACGCACCGGGGATTCGTTCACCCGGCCTACCCGTCCATCGCGTTTAACCATGCCATCCTCGCCATCCGGCTTCCGGACAGCGTGCCGAGCACGTCGCTCTACGCCATCGTGAACGATCCCAAACTGGGAAGGCTGCTCATCTTCGACCCGACCAATCCGTATGTGCCGCTGGGCTACGTGCCGTCCTACCTCCAAGGCAGCCACGCGCTGGTGGCGGGGCCGGAGGGGGGTGTGCTGGTTTCCATCCCGTTGCTTCCCCCGTCGACCAACCGGCTGCTGCGCACGGCCAAGTTCAATCTGAACCCGGGCGGGGATCTCTCCGGCGAGGTGCAAGAGGTTGAGTGGGGAGGCCCGGCGGCGGACGAACGCGAGAATTACATCGAGGCGCAGCCATCCCGGCGGAACGAGATTCTGGACCGGTTCCTGGGAAATTTTCTCAGCAGTTTCACGGTGACCGGCGCTTCGGTGATGAACCTGGAGAAGTACGATCAGACGTTCATGCTGGACTACAAGTTTGTCTCGCCGGGATACGCCAGCGCCGCGGGCAACCTGCTGTTCCTGCGCCCGCGCGTGGTGGGCGACAAGGACACGGGGCTGCTGCGGCTGTTCACGCAACAGAAGCCGCGGAAGTATCCCATCGAATTCGCGGAAGCCACTCGGCAGGACGATCTGTTCGACATCACGCTGCCGGCGGGATACGTCGTGGACGGGCTGCCCGAGCCGGTGCAGGCCAGCTGCGACTACGCCAGCTACCACAGCGAAACCAAGGTGGCCGACGGCGTGCTGCACTACAAACGAACGTTTGAAATCAAGGACGTGCTGGTTCCCACGGAGAAGCTGGGGGAGCTGCGGGCGTTTCTGCAGCAGGTGGCCGCGGACCAGGAAGCGGCGGCGGTGCTGCGCCGGTCGGCTCCCTAACCTGACCTTCTCAGAAGAGCGCCCGGAGAAAAGCGAAATAACGTGTGCGGGTGTGCCAAAACCAAGACGATGCGCTGAGAGCGGGCACGGCGTGCCGTGCCCCTACGGCAAAATGCAAGAAACAGCATCCTCAATGAGTCAGCGGCTATTTGTGGCTCTGTTAAGTTCGCAGCCAGACATTCGGCCTAACAGGCTTTTGGTTGGCTGGCCATGCGCGTGACGGGCGAAGGGCGTCAGGATTTACCGGCGAGGCGTTCGCGGACGCGGTCGCTGAGCACTTTGCCGTCGACGCTCTTTCCTTCGAGGCGCGCGCGCGCGGCCTTGATGACGGCGCCCATCTGCTTGAGCGAGTCGGCGCCGGCCTCGACGATCGCGGCTTCGATGGCATGGTGGACTTCGTCGTCACTGGGAGCCGCGGGCAGATATTCCTCGATGATGGCGATTTCCTTCTGTTCCTTGTCCGCCAGGTCCTTGCGTCCGCCGCGGGTGAACTGATCGACGGATTCGCGGCGCTGCTTGACCAGCGTCTGGAGGACCTGCAGCGATTCCATGTCGTCAAGCGGGCGCACCTTCTCGATTTCCTTGTTCTTGAGCGCGCTCTTGACCATGCGCAGCACGCTGAGCCGCAGCTCGTCCTTCGCCTTCATCGCCGCGGTCAAATCGCTCTGAATGCGTTCGATGTAGCCCATTTTCCTAGCCCTCTCCCGCCTCAAAGAATAACACACGGCCGCGGGCCCGCGCGGGCAATTGACACGGGCGGGTGCGCCCGATAACCTTGGATGCCATGAAAATCATCGTTGCCGACAAAATCAGTGAACGAGGTCTTACTCTGCTCCGCGAAACCGGGTGGGAAGTCAGCACCCCGGCCGCGGCCGCACTCTTAAACGAACTTCCGAACGCCGAAGCACTGGTGATTCGCAGCGCGACCAAGGTGACCGCCGAACTCCTGGAGAAAGCCACGCGGCTCCGGGTGATCGGCCGGGCCGGCGTGGGCGTGGACAACGTCGACGTGGACGCGGCCACGCGCCGGGGCGTCCTGGTGATGAACACGCCGGGGGGAAACTCGGTCAGCGTCGCCGAGCACACGCTGGCGCTGATGCTGGGGCTGGCGCGCTCGGTGCCCCAGGCCAGCGCGTCGGTGCACGCCGGGCGCTGGGAGAAATCGTCGTTGTCCGGAACCGAGCTGCGCGGCAAGACGCTGGGGCTGGTGGGCCTGGGCCGGGTGGGGACGGAAGTGGCGCGGCGCGCGCGCGCGCTGGAAATGAAGGTGCTGGCCTACGATCCTTACGTGACGCCGGCGGCGGCGCGGGAAGTGGAAGTGGAGCTCGTGCCGCTCGACGATTTGCTGCGGCGGTCCGACGTGGTCTCGCTGCACACGTCGCTGAGCGCCGCGACGGAAAAGATGATCGACGCGGCCGCGATTGCGAAGATGAAGAAAGGGGCGCGGCTGATCAATTGTGCGCGCGGCGAGCTGATCGATGAAGCGGCGCTGGCCGAAGCGCTGCGCTCGGGCCAGTTGGCGGGAGCGGCGCTGGATACGTTCGCGCAGGAGCCGCCGAAGAATTCCCCGCTGCTCGGCTTGCCCAATCTGATCGCCACGCCGCACATCGCGGGGTCGACGGCGGAAGCGCAGGAAGAAGTGGGCACGGCGATCGCGCAGCAGGTGCGGGATTATCTGGCCGATGGAACGATTCGCAACGCGGTCAACATGCCCGCGCTTTCCCCGGACCAGTATCGCCGGTTGCGGCCGTACCTGGACCTGGGGGAGCGGCTGGGAGCGTTCGTCGCGCAGGCGGCGCCGTCTCGGAGCTTCAGCCGGGTGCGCATCCGGTACGCGGGAGAACCCGCGGAGATGGGTTCGCACGTGATTCGCAGCGCGGTACTGGTGGGTGTCTTGAACTCGGTGCTGGATGAGAAGGTGAATCTCGTCAACGCGTCGGAGGCGGCGGCGGCGCGCGGCTTGGTGGTGGAGGAAACGACGCGGCGGCGCGAGCACGGATTTCCCAACACCGTGGAGGTGGCCATCGCCGACGGCGGCCGCGAATTGACGCTGGAAGGAGCGGTGGCGCAGGATGGTTCGCCGCGGATTCTGGCGCTGGACGGAATAAGCCTCGAGGCGCCGCTGGAAGGAACGCTCCTGCTCACGAGGAACATCGACGTTCCCGGCGTGATCGGACGGATCGGGACCGCGCTGGGCACTCTGGGCATCAATATTGCGACGTTTGCTCTGGGCCGGCGCGCACCGGTGGGCGCCTCGGAAGCCCTGGCGCTGATCGGGGTGGACGGCGAGGTGAACGCCACGGTGGTGCAGCACATTCGGGCCCTGCCGTCGGTCACCGACGCGCGCCTGGTCCGCCTTCCGCAGGCGGCACCGGCGGGCGCGGGCAACTAAGGGCATCGCGGACTGAGGCGCTTCCATGTCATCCCGAGCGGGGCGAGGGATCTGCTTGTGGCATCAACCTCAAGAAGAAAGCAGATTCCTCACCCCGGTCGAACTGCGACTGGGGTTCGGAATGACACGGTGGTGGGTTCTTCCTCAAGCGGCGACCCACAAAGCTCTCGGAATTCCTCAGCTAAGCCTACTATCGCGCCGGGCTAACCCTTGACCACGCCCATGGGGCGCAGGCGCGCGACCTTGCGGGCCAGGCCCGCGTTGTGGACCACTTCGACGACCTCGTCCACGTCCTTGTAGGCTTCAGGAAGTTCTTCGAGGATGCCGTCGCGCGTCTGGGAGCGCACGATGATGCCGCGGTCTTCCAGCTTCTTGCTTTCCACGCGGGCGTCGCGGCCCCGTTTCGACGCGGTCCGGGACATGGCCCGGCCCGCGCCGTGGCAGACCGTGCCGTAGGTTTCCTCCATAGCGCGCTGCGTGCCCACCAGCACCCAGCTGGCCGTCCCCATCGAACCGGGAATCAACACGGGCTGGCCGATGTCCCGATAGGCCTCCGGCAGACCTGGCGCGCCCGCCGCAAACGAGCGTGTCGCGCCCTTGCGGTGCACCACGAGATCCCGCTCGACTTGTCCCATACGATGCCGCTCGCGCTTAGCCATGTTGTGCGCCACATCGTAGACCAGGCGCAGGCGCGCGCCTTCGCCGAAAATTCTCCGGAAAACGCCGCGCGTGAAATGCGTGATGGCCTGGCGATTGGCCCACGCGAAATTAGCCGCGGCGGCCATGGCGGCGAGATAGTTTTTGCCCTCGGGAGAGCTGAGCGGCACGCAAGCGAGTTGCCGGTCGGGAAGCTTGATCGAGTAGCGGGCCATGGCTTCGTTCATCACGCGGAGGAAGTCGGTGCACACCTGATGCCCCAGGCCGCGCGAGCCGCAGTGGATCAGCACAACCACCTGATCCAGGAAGAGCCCGAAACGTTCGGCGGTCCGCGGCTCGAAAATCTGCTCGACCCACTGCACCTCGAGGAAGTGGTTGCCGCTGCCCAGCGTGCCGATTTGCGTGCGCCCGCGCTTCTTGGCGTGGTCGGAGACTTTCGAAGGGTCCGCTCCGGGCATCGCGCCGGACTCCTCGCAGAATTCCAGGTCGGCGGGCTCGCCATAGCCGCGCTCGACCACCCAGGCGGCGCCGCGCTTGAGGACCTCGTCGAGCTCCTGATAGTTGCACGGGACGCTGCCTTCGGAGCCCGTGCCGGCGGGAACGTCGCGGAAGAGCTGGTTGACCACTTCGCGAATCTGGGGCTGGACCTGCTCGCGCCGGAGCGTGCTGGCGAGCAGGCGCACTCCGCAATTGATGTCGAAGCCCACGCCGCCCGGCGAGATCACGCCCTGCTCGGCATCCGTGGCGGCAACACCGCCGATGGGGAAGCCGTAACCCTGGTGGATGTCCGGCATGGCCAGCGACCGCCCGACGATTCCCGGCAGGCAGGCGACGTTCATGGCCTGCTCGATGGAGAGGTCGCCGAGGATTTGTTCCAGCAGGTGCTCGTCGGCGTAGATCAGCGCGTCGGTGAGCATGCCGGCTTTGGTCGAGCGGGGCACGAGCCAGCGGTAGGGATCGAGCTTCTTGAGTTGGCTTTTCTCCATGGCCGGGGCGAGGAGGCGCCGCAAAATCGTCCCTCGCCGCCATTATAGCCCCAGCCTGCGCGCAACCCGAAAATACCCCTCGCGCCCGGTGAGGAGCGAAGGCCGCATGCCCTAGCAGAGTGCTGAGAAACACGCCTCGGGGAGCTTCAGGGGCTAAAGCCCCCGAAAGACAAATGCCTTAGCGCCGGGGCTGAAGCCCCGGCCTCCTGAAAAGCATGCGACGAACTTACGACTCAGGACACTAGAACACGGCCAGCAACGCGCCTTTGCAGGAAGGTGTACGAGCGGATACAATGCGATTGTGGGCATGCGTGGAAGGCATGGGGTCCGCAAGACATCGGCGAGAAACAGATTCCTCGCTCCGCTGGGACTGACAGCATAACGGCAGGGCCAAAAACGAGCACATGAACGTTGAACAAGTCATCGACCGCGTCGTAGCGCGCTTCATCGGGACCAAGCACGAGCGCGACGTGAAGCGCATCCAGCCACTGGTGGCGGCGGTGAACGCGCTCGAGCCGGAGATGAAGAAGCTCTCCGACGCCGAACTCGGCGCGCGCGCCGTGGCGCTGCGCGCGGAAGTGCAGGCGCGCCTGGAAGGCGCGGCGAAGGACGATCCGGACTACAAACGCAAGCTGCAGGAAGCGCTCGAGCCGGCCATCGTGCCGGCATTCGCCGCGGCGCGCGAGGCGGGGCGGCGCACTCTGGGGATGCGCCATTTCGACGTGCAGATCATCGGCGGGATCGTGCTGCACCAGGGCAAGATCGCGGAGATGAAGACGGGCGAAGGAAAGACGCTGGTGGCCACGCTTCCGGCGTATTTGAATTCGCTGGCGGGCCAGGGCGTGCACATCGTGACGGTGAACGACTATTTGGCGCGGCGCGACGCCGAATGGATGGGCCCGATCTACAAGATGCTGGGGCTGACGGTGGGTGTGATCGTCCACGATCTGGACGACGTGCAGCGCCGCGCCGCCTATGCCGCCGACATCACCTACGGCACGAACAACGAATTCGGCTTCGACTACCTGCGCGACAACATGAAGTACGATCTGGCGCAGTGCGTGCAGCGCGGACATCAGTTCGCGATTGTCGACGAAGTGGACTCGATCCTGATCGACGAGGCGCGGACGCCGCTGATCATTTCCGGCCCGGCCGAGGAATCCACCGACAAGTACTACCGCATCGACAAGATCGTTCCGAAGCTGATTCGCGACATCGATTACACGCTGGATGAAAAGCTGCGGACGACCACGCTGACCGAGGAGGGCGTGTCGAAGTGCGAGCGCCTGCTCAATCTCGGCAACCTCTACGATGCCGCGAACATGGAGATCACTCACCACGTCTATCAGGCCCTGCGCGCGCACACGCTGTTTGAGCGCGACGTCGATTACGTGGTCAAGGACGGCGAAGTGGTGATCGTGGACGAATTCACGGGCCGGCAGATGCCGGGCCGTCGCTGGTCCGACGGGCTGCACCAGGCCGTGGAAGCCAAGGAGGGCGTGAAGATCGAGCGCGAGAACCAGACGCTGGCGACCATCACGTTCCAGAATTATTTCCGGATGTACAAAAAGCTCTCGGGCATGACCGGAACGGCCGAAACCGAGGCGCCCGAGTTCCACAAGATCTACAAGCTGGAAGTGGTGGCCATCCCCACGAACAAGACGTTGATCCGCATCGAGAACCCCGACGTGGTCTACCGCACCGAGGCGGAAAAGTTCGAGGCCGCGGTCAACGGAATCATCCAGGAAGACGGCACGCGCGCCGGAGGGATCCGCCAGTACCACGAAAGCGGCCAGCCGGTGCTGGTCGGCAGCATCTCCATCGAGAAATCGGAAAAGATCGCCGAACTGCTGAAGAAGGCCGGCATCCCGCACCAAGTGCTGAACGCCAAGCAGCACGAGCGCGAAGCCAAGGTCGTCGCGCAGGCGGGGCGCAAGGGAGCCGTCACCGTTTCGACCAACATGGCGGGCCGCGGGACGGACATTTTGCTGGGCGGCAATCCCGAGGCCATGACGCGCGAGTATTGCCTGAAGAACAAGCTGGCCATGCCGTACGCGCCGGCCGCATCGGTGATCGGCGCGCCGGCAGGGACGGAGACCGCCTCGCAGGCCGACGCGGGCGCGGAAGCAAACGGGCCCGGCGGCGCGGCCATGGTGCTGTTCCAGCAAGAGGGCAAGATTTACCAGGTGCCGCTCGATCAATGGAAACCGCTCCACGATCAGTTCGCCCAACAATGCCGCGCCGAACATGACGAAGTGGTGGCCATGGGCGGCCTGCACATCCTGGGCACCGAGCGGCACGAGGCGCGCCGCATCGACAATCAGTTGCGCGGGCGCGCCGGCCGGCAGGGCGACCCCGGATCGTCGCGCTTTTTTCTCTCGCTCGAAGATGACCTGCTGCGCATCTTCGGCGGCGAGCGCGTGAAGGCGCTGATGTACCGCCTGGGAATGACCGAGGGAGTGCCCATCGAATCGCGGATTATCAGCAAGCGCATTGAAAACGCGCAGAAGGCCGTCGAGGCGCAGAACTTCGAGGCCCGCAAGCACCTGCTGGAATACGACGACGTGATGAACCGGCAGCGCGAGACGATCTATTCGCTGCGCCGCACGTTCCTGGAGGGGCGCGACCACAAGGAGTTCGTGCTGGAGCGCGCCGAGGCCGTGGCGGAATCGCTGGGGGAGACCTACTGCCCGCGCGACCAGCACCCCGATCAATGGAACGTGACGCAACTGGGCCACGAACTCCTGAACCAGTTCGGCCTGGATCTGAAGGCGGCCGGCATCGACACGTCCGCGCTGAACCACGACCAGATGGCCGATGCGCTGGTCGAGAAGGTGCGGGCGCGGTACGAGGAAAAGGAAACTCTGTTCGGCGCGCAGATGCTGCGCTGGCTGGAGCGCCACATCCTGCTCGATATCGTCGATGCGCAGTGGAAGGACCACCTGCTCACGCTGGACCATCTCAAAGAAGGCATCGGGCTGCGCGGCTACGGACAGAAGGACCCTCTGGTCGAGTTCAAGAAGGAAGCCTTCCTGCTGTTCGAAGACATGATGGACCGGATTGATACCGAGGCCGTGCGCTTCCTCTTCCTGGTGCAACCCGCCCGGCCGGAAGAAGAAGCCAAGCAGATCGAGCAGCGCCAACAACGCCAGCAACAGAATTTGCAGTTTCAGGCCGGCCCGGCGCAGGCCGAGCCTCCCAAGCCGGCCCGCGCCGGCGCCAAAGTCGGGCGCAATGACCCCTGCCCGTGCGGTTCGGGCAAGAAGTACAAGAAATGCCACGGCACGGCCGCCTGAGGGCGCTCCGTCTGGCGTACGGAAACTGCCCCTTCCCTGACTTGCCAACCCCTGTCCGCTAAGGCCAAAAAAAATGTGCGGTGTGTGATCCCAGTCACATCGCGCTCGCACCCAAGCATGGGACGCTGCGCCCGGCGAAAGAGAAACTTTGGGCCGCGGCGCCACCTGGAAGGTCCGCCACGGGACATTTCGCGGATGCCACCTTGTTGGCGGAGGATATTGTGGTAGTCTCTGTGCCGCTGATCCGGGGGTATTCACTTTTGGCTACCGGGGTGCACTATGAACACCAACGCACAGGAAAGCTGCCAGCGCGCCACGTGCGCGAACTCGGTCCCCACCGCTCTGCGCGGTGAGCGGCTCTGTCTGGACCACTTTCTGGACGAAGGATTCCATCGCGCCCACTACACGCTGGACCGCTGCCGCAATGGACGCGTCCTGAAATCGGGGGACGTCGAATGGCTGCTGGCCGACGCGCTGGCCATCGTGCAGAATCTGGAGGAGCAGGCCGGGGAGCCGCATCCCGAGCAGCGCGACCGCATGCTGGAACTGCTCCTGGTCCTGGCGAACCTGCACGAATACGTCGCGCGTCATGCGGTCCGTCTGGACCAGCCTGCTTGATTTTGGCAACCCCTGCCGGAGCCCAGGCCCATCACGGTGGCGGGGTGAAACTGGAGCGCTTGGATCTAGTGCGCTGGACCCGAAGCTCCTCGCATAACCATACCGAGCTTCAGGGGCTAAAGCCCCGTGAAATACAATGCTTTGACGCCGGGGCTGAAGCCCCGGCCTCCTAAAGAGAAATACTACGAACCTCCGGAACGGCGGACTAGTACGCCCGCTGGCGTCTTTCGTACCGGTACTCTTTCCTCACATCCGCTTGGCGATCTTTCCGAGGAGGGCTATTTCTCCCCTATCCTAGAGGGGTCGCCGTATGCCCGAGCCTCCCAATTCGAAAATGCCCCCGCGGCCCCTGAACGATTCGCGGAGCGCCGCCGGGCACCAGGACACGGTATTGCTGAGCGATCCGCCGGAGGCGCCCGCACCGGCGCGCGTCGCGGCAACACCCGGCATCCATCTCAGCCCGGCAATTCTGGCGGCCCTGGCGCAGCGCTATGACATTCTGGGCGAAGCGGGCAGCGGGAGCATGGGCAACGTGTACAAGGCCCGGGATCGCGAGACCGGCGAGACGGTGGCCCTGAAGCTATTGAAGCCGGACATCGCCTCCGACCAGGCGATGATGGAGCGGTTCAAGAACGAACTGCTGTTTGCGCGCAAGATCACGCACAAGAACGTCTGCCGGGTCTACGAGTTCAACCGCCTCGATGGGATCGTCTGCACCTCCATGGAATTTGTGGAGGGCGAAAGTTTGCGCGCCGTGCTGCGACGCGCGGCAGGACGCCCGCTGCGCAAGGGAATGGATTGGGTGCTGCAGATCTGCTCGGGCCTGAAGGAAGCGCACGCCCAGGGAATCGTACACCGGGACCTGAAGCCCGAAAACATCATGATCGACGCGCAGGGCAACGTGAAGATCATGGATTTCGGCATTGCGCGCTCGATGGAGGCGGTCACCCAGCACACGTCTTCGATGGTGGGCACGCCGGCGTACATGTCCCCGGAGCAGGTGACCGGCAAGCCCGTGGACTATCGCACCGACGTCTACGCGCTGGGATTGATCATGTACGAAGTCTTCACGGGCAAGCCGGCGTTCGAGGCGGATAATCCGGTGGCGCTCGCGTTCAAACAGGTGCGCGAAACACCGCCCGACCCGCACGACCTGGAGCCCAGCATCTCGATGCCGCTGGAAAACGCCATCCTGCAGTGTCTGGAAAAGACGCCGTCGCAACGGTATCAATCGGTCGCGCTACTGGAGGAAGCATTGCGCCCATCGCCGCCAGCGGCTGCCGCACCGCCCGTGGCGGCGCCCGTTGCACCAGCGGCTTCCACGCCTGCTCCCCGCCCGGCCAGCCGTCCGGAGCCAAATTTTCCGGCGCGCCCCGTCGCGGCTCCACCCAGCGGACAATCGGGAAAGAAGGCGGATCCATTCAAGCCGCAACAACCGGTGATTCCGGGTGTGTCGCCACCCAAGCCGGTTCCGACGGCGGAAGCACCGGCAGCGCCCCAGCCGTCCGGCGGGGCCCAATCAGCGGCTTCAGGGTTACCCGTCAAGCGTATCGCCCTGGGCGTGCTTGCGGTGATCGTCGTCGTGGCCGTCATCTTGTGGAATCGCAACTCACCCTCTCCGTCGCAACCCCCAGTCGCGGGAGCGGCGGATGCCGCACCTGCCTCAGCCGCCGACGGAAGCTCCGCATCCAGGAGCATTCCCGTGGCTCCCGGACCCATCGCCCGCGTCGATGAATTGACGACCGCGTGGTCCTCCAAGCATTTCGTGTTCCACGATCCGGTCACATCCGAGTCGGTGCCGGCGATGCTGGTGCGCTTGCCTCGCGGGGACTACTGGGCATTTTCGTTGCAGGAACCGTACGGCACCTGCGAGCTGGAATACCTGACGGACCTGCGGAAACTGGAATCGGACTACGGCTTCCGCGCCGAGCATCCCATGATCGGCAACCCCTGCAAACATACGGTCTACGATCTGCTGCGCTATGGAGCCGGCGCCACCAACGGCGGGCTGGTGCGCGGCGAAATCGTCCACGGGCCGGGGATTCGTCCGCCCAAGGCGATCGAGATTCGCACCAAGGGCCGGGAAATCATCGCCGATCGCCTCGAGTAATTCTCCCTCACCCGCGGCGTACGTTTTGGTCCACGCCGAACGCGGTTTTCCTTCCGTTGCACGGCACATCCACCCGCAGGCAGCGCTTCAACGCCGCCGAGCATCGTAGTAAACGAAACCACGCGGCCCGGGAGATTCATGGCCAGGGGCCGGGTCGGCCGATCGTTCCAAGGAGAAAGTCGATGCGCCACAGAGTCGCCCTGTCGATCGCCGCGCTTGGCATCGCGCTCGCCACCGGGTGTCACACCAAGGCGAATGACGCCGGGATTGTCACCGGCATCCAGTCACAAATGTTTTCCGCACCGCAGCTCAAGGACACGAGCGTGCAGGTGGCCTCGAACCATGGTGAGGTCACGCTGAGCGGCACGGTGCCCAGCGACGCAGCGCACCTCGAAGCGTACAAGATCGCCTCGCAAACGCCGGGCGTCACCAAGGTGGATGACCAGATAACGGTCGAGCATCCACAAGCGGTCGCCGAGCGGGGGGTTCGCGCCCCGGCGCCTGAGCCCGCCCAACCGCCACGACCGTCGCACGCAGCCCGCGCCAAAATTGCCCGCGAGGACTCTCCGCAGCCGGAACGGGCCAACGACACGCCACCTTCCACTGCGCCGGCGCCGCCGCAAGAATCGCCCGTGCTGCAGCCGGCGGCGGCCGTCGTTTCTCCCCCAACTCCCCCTCCGCCGCAGCCCCGGCAGGTGCAGATCCCGGCGGGCACGACGGTCAGCATCCGCATGATCGACGGCGTGGATTCGTCGGTGAACCACGCGGGCGAAATCTTTCACGCCTCGCTGGAAGCTCCCATCGTTGACGGCGACCAGGTGATCGTTTCCAAAGGCGCGGATGTGTACGTCCGGCTGGTGAGCGCGAGTGCCGCCGGAAAATTTACCGGGAAGAGTGAGTTGCATCTCGAGCTGGTGAAACTGGAGTGGCAGGGCCGTTCCTATCCGCTGGTGAGCAGCACCTATTCGTTGAGCGGCGATTCGCGCGGCAAGAGCACGGCGACGAAAGTGGGCGCTGGCGCCGTGCTGGGCACGCTGATTGGAGCGATTGCGGGCGGCGGGAAGGGCGCGGCCATCGGCGCCACGGTGGGCGCGGCGGGCGGCGGCGTCTACCAGGGGACGACGAACGGCCGGCAAGTGCGCATCCCTGCGGAAACGAAACTGGACTTTCAGCTCGATCAGCCGGTGAGCGTCACGGTGCTGCCGCGATCGGATTCGGTCAGCGAGTAGACCCTACACGGAAGCTCGTTGGGCGGGAGGCGCAGAAGAGATCCGCCTCCCGCTATTCTCTTTTTTACTCCCTTGGATAGAAAAATTCGGCTGGATGGGCTTCCTCGCGGATGCTACGCTTACGCGGCAGGAGCAGCTTTCGGCGTGGGAGATCGTAATCCTGCTGGCGTGCTCTCCAACGGCAAACACTGCTTAGGTGCAACTACTCCGACAGGGGCTGGACGGGATGAAACTTTTGGGCTTTCTGCTGCTTCCGGCAGGCTGGGTAATCGTGTTGAGTGCGGTCGCGCTGCTGAGCGCGGCGCCCCGGACCGCGTTTATCCTGGCGGGCTTCGGCGTGGAAATGCTGGGACTGGGGATCGTCCTGCGCGCGCACATGGGCCGGGAGCAGGCATGATGCCCGCGCGCTCGGCCCTCACGCCCGACACAACGGCCATGGTGTGCCTGCTGTTCATCTTTCTGGTTCCGTTCGCCGCCGCCGGGCTGGCGCTCATCAATGCCGGACTCGGTCGGTCCCGCAGCGCGGCCCATTCCATGATGTCTTCGCTGTGCGTCCTATCGGTGGCGGCGCTGGCCTATTTCGTCTGCGGCTTTGCGTGGCAGGGATTCGCGGGCGGGGCGGCGCATGCCGTGACCCTCGGAGGCAAGAGCTGGAACTGGATCGGCGCCGAACCGTTTTTCCTGCGCCATCTGGCGCTCGACGGATCGCGGCCATCGCTGGCGGCTCTGCTGGGGATGTTCAGCGTCGGATTGGCGGCGCTGATTCCGCTGGGCAGCGGAGCCGATCGCTGGCGGCTGGGCGCGATTTGCGCCTCGACCGCGCTGCTGGCCGGTTGGACCTATCCCCTGTTTGCGCATTGGGTGTGGGGCGGCGGATGGCTCTCGCAACTGGGAACGAATTACGGGCTGGGGCAGGGATTCCTGGATGCGGGAGGAGCGAGCACCATTCAAGCCGTGGGCGGCCTGACCGGCCTGGCGATGGCGTGGATTCTGGGGGCGCGCGCGGGAAAATACACGCTGGAGGGCATGCCCAGCGCGATTCCGGGCCACAACTCGGTCTTTGTGGTGTTTGGCTGCCTGCTGACGCTGGTGGGATGGTGGGGCTTGAACTCGGCGGGGGCCATCCTGTTCAACGGCAGCTGAACCCGGACAAGCGGTGCTCGTGGCGGCGAACACCACGTTTTGCGCGGCGGCGGCGGCGTTGATGGCCGCCGTGGTGACCCGCGCGCGTTTCGGCAAGCCGGACGCATCTCTCACGGCCAACGGGTGGGTTGGCGGGCTGGCGGCCAGCAGCGCGGCCTGCCTGTTCGTGCGGCCCGCGGCGGCGGCGGCCATCGGCCTGGCGGCGGGCGCGGTGGTCGTATTCTCGGTCGAGTGGCTGGAATTGCGGCTCTCGGTGGATGATCCCGGGGGTGCGATTTCCGCTCACGCCATGGGCGGGCTGTGGGGCATCCTGTCCGTGGGATTCCTGGCGCAGCTCCCGGCGGGCGCCCATGCGGGCCAGTGGCTGGCGCAACTGGTGGGGGTGGCCACGCTGATCGGATTTGTGCTGCCTCTGACCTATGGACTGAACTGGCTGCTGAACCGCTTCTATCGGCAGCGCGTGCCCCCCGAAGGAGAGCGGCAGGGGCTGGATATGTACGAGCTAGGCGGGGGCGCGTATCCCGATTTCATGACCCACAGCGACGAGTTCGCGCAGCGGAAGATGTAGCCGCCCGCCTTCGGTCCGCTTCAATTGCGCCGTGGGGCGGCCGTTTACTCCCCGCGCGAACCTCCGCCATTTTCCCCGCGCGGGTTTCCCGGCGTATGTTAAATTGTCACGGTCCTTAGAACGTAAACGAACCCCATGAAACTTGCACTTCTTCGGCGCGCCGCCAGGCCTCCTCCTCGTGGGCCTGATTCCTTTGGCGGCGCTGTGTTCGGCGCCGCGTCCGGACGTGCTGCTCGATACCATTCAGCGGGAGTTGCAGCGGGCGATGGCCGGCCTGGCGAAATCCGAGCCGGCACCGTATTACGTCAGCTACGCGGTGACGGATACGGATGCTTCGGTGATCGCCGGGACGAACGGAAGCCTGCTGCTGGCCACCAGCGCGCGACGGCGCCAGGCCGACGTGATGATGCGCGTGGGCTCCGCGACGCTGGACAACACGCACAGCCAGAGCCGCGCGTCCGGAATCTTGTCGGGCACACTGCCCTTGAGCAACGATGGCGACGGGCCCACCGCGATTGCCCGCGTGCTGTGGCAGCTGACCAACCGCGAATACGAGCAGTCCTCCGCGGCGTTCCTGAAGGTGAAGACGAACCAGGCGGTGCAGTCCCAGGAAGAAGACCGCTCGCCGGATTTTTCCGAGGAGACGCCGCGGACGCGCGCCGAGGGGGCGTTGCCCGCCGTGGCCTTCGACCAGCAGGCTTGGGAAGACCGGGTGCGGCGCATCTCCGCCGGGTTTCTGAAGTATCCGGAGGTTTATTCCTCCGCCGTGGTTTTGCAGGCGGCGGCCACGCGCTCCTATCTGGCCACGAGCGAGGGAACGGCGCTGGTGGAACCGTCGGCCGTGGCCCGCCTGGTGATTCAGGCGAACACGCGCGCCGACGATGGCATGGACTTGCTGCGAGTCGAGTCGTTTCAAGCCGCTTCGCCCGGCGAACTTCCCTCCGAAACGGAACTGGTCGCCAAAGTGAACAAGATTGCCGCCGACTTGAACGCTCTGCGAGCCGCTCCGGCCGCCGAGCCCTACGCCGGGCCGGCTTTATTGTCCGGCCGAGCCGCCGCGGTCTTCTTCCACGAAGTGCTGGGGCACCGGCTGGAAGGCCATCGCCAGCGCGACGAACGGGAGGGACAGACGTTCACGAAAAAAGTGAACCAGCTGGTGCTGCCCGCATTCTTGAGCGTGGTGGACGATCCGACCCTGAAAGAGCTGAACGGCGTGAAGCTGGCCGGCGCGTACGAGTACGATGACGAGGGTGTTCCGGCCCAACGCGTGGTGGCCATCGACCACGGCGTGCTGAAGAATTTCCTGATGTCGCGGATGCCGATTACCGGGTTCAGCCATTCCAACGGCCACGGGCGCCGCCAGGCCGGCCTGATGCCCACCGGCCGCCAGGGCAACTTGATCGTCACGTCCACCCAGACGGTGAAGGACTCCGAACTGCGCGCGCGCTTCATCGAGGAGATCAAGAAACAGGGAAAGCCCTACGGCCTGTACTTCGAGGATATTCAGGGCGGCTTCACGCTGACCCAGCGGGCGCTGCCGCAGGCGTTTCAGGTGATTCCCGTGATGGTCTGGAAAGTGTATCCGGACGGGCGGCCGGATGAACTGGTGCGCGGCGTGGACATCGTGGGCACGCCGCTGCTGTCTCTCAACAACATCCTGGTGACCGGGGATACGCTCCAGGTATTCAATGGTGTCTGCGGCGCCGAATCGGGGCAAGTGCCGGTGGCGGCTGCGGCGCCCGCGATGCTGTTTTCGCAAATCGAAGTGCAAAAGCGCGCCAAAGGAACGCAGCGGCCGCCCCTTCTCCCTCCCCCGGGATTCGAGAGCGCCCCTGCGGTGAAGAACAAACTATGAGCCCGCGCGCGAGACGATACTGGCACACGCCTCTGGCTACACTGTTGTGGCTCGCGCTCTGCGCCCTTCCCGCTGCAGCCCAGAAGACGCCCGCACCCGCGGCCGTTTCTCCGGCGCCGGCCGAGTCCAGCGATCCGCTTTTGCAAGCCATGCGCGAGGAACTGGAACGATCGAAAGCCCAGCTGCACATGGAGAATGTCGCGGCGCCGTATTACATCGAATACCGCATTTGGGACGTGGACCAATACGAAGCCGAAGCGGCCTTCGGAGCGCTCCGCGAGGAACAGCGATACCACGCCCGGTCGATGCGCGTGATCGTGCGCGTGGGAGATTACAAGCAGGACAGCTACGCGGGACCGGGGGGAATGGGCGCCGTGAATCTGGTGCCGGTGGATAACAATCCCCAGGCCCTGCGCTGGCAGCTCTGGCTGGCCACCGACCAGGCCTACAAGGCCGCCACGGAGGCTTTCGCGGCCAAGCAGTCTCTGCTGCGCCAGTATGCCGCCGCTCAGCCCTTCGACGATTTCGCGCGCGCGCCGGCCTTGCAATCGATCGCGCCGCTGGCGAAGCTCGCGTTCGAGCCCAAGCCATGGACCCAGATGCTGGAGCGAGCCACGGCGCTATTCCGCAGCGACCCGAAACTGGAAGGTCTGACGGCGCGGGTCCGCTTTCGCGCCATCAACCGGTATTTTGTGAATAGCGAAGGCTCCTTCACGCGCTCCGGTGAGTCGGTCTACTTCCTGGGCACGGCCGGCTCGACGCAGGCGGAGGACGGAATGCGCCTGGAGCGCTCGCCCTATTACGTCACGGCCACTCCGCAGGAATTGCCCAGCGCCGAGCAGTATCAGGCGGACGTCGAGAAGATGATCGACACGCTGAAGAAACTCCGGGAAGCGCCCGTGGTGGCGGAGGATTACCGCGGCCCGGTATTGTTCGCGCCGGACGCCGCCGCCGATCTGGTCGATGCCATGGTGGGCAGCAACATCCTGGGGGTGCGGCCCCGGCCCGGGGATTCGGCGCGGACCACCGGCAAATATTCGTCCGATTACCATAGCCGCGTTCTGCCCGCGTTCTTGTCCGTGGTCGACGATCCCACGATGAAAACCTTCGCGGGGAAGACACTGGTCGGCCACTACGAAGCGGACGATGAGGGCGTCCGTGCGGCCCGAGTTCCGGTCATCCAGGACGGCCAGCTCATGAATTATCTGCTGGGCCGCCAGCCGATTCGCGATTTTCCCGAGTCCAATGGCCACGGCCGCGCGGCACCGGCGCAGGTGGCCATGCCCGCGATGGGGAACCTGATGCTGGAGTCCAAGCAGGCGTTCTCACCCGAGGAATTGAAACAGAAGCTGATCGAACTGTGCCGGCAGGAAGGCAAGGCGTTCGGCTATCTGGTCGAGACGCTGGGCGGCCCGGATTCCGATCCCCGGCTGATCTACCGCGTGTATGAAAAGGACGGCCGTGAAGAGCTGGTCCGCGGGGCGGAGTTCGACGAGCTCGATGCCCGCGCGCTCCGCAATGATTTGATGGCCGTCGGGAACGATCCCCTGGTGAACAACCGCGGGGGGGAGATCCCTACGACGGTGATCAGCCCCTCGCTGCTGTTCGATGAGCTGGAAGTGAAGCGCACCGACACACCGAACGCCAAGCTGCCGGAGTACCCGCCGCCCGATCTGAATTCCTCGCATTAACAGGGTGCTGAAGGAGAAGTCTCCCTCGGGAAACTTCAGGGGCTGAAGCCCCGTTGCATGTGCAGGGCTAATGTCGCGGCTGAAGCCGCGACCTACAATGCTCTCCGGTTTTTTTTCGGCATCCCGGCAAGACACCGATCGCGCGGCGGGCCAGCAATTGGGGTGTGCCGTTCCTCGCCGGACTTATCGCTCGGGAAACTGGAACCGGACGCCAAAGCGAGCGGCAATCGGCAAGCCGAGCTGCGGGACGGGCGTGGCGGCCGTCGTGTAGCTTTCATTCAATAGATTCTCGACGGCCGCGAAGAATTCGGCGCCGCCCCGGATCCGCCGCGAGGCCATGGCGTCCAGGACGAAGTAGCGTCCCAGCAAGTAATTGTTCAGGTCGTCATCGAATTGCTTGCCGCCCATACGTCCGGTCACGGAAAAATTGATTCGGGATGGATTGGTGTAGCGCGCCTGAAACGTCAGGACGTGGTGCGGCACCTGCGCGATCCAGCGGCCCACGAGCGACGGCGTCTGCCCGGGGGAACTGATCACCGTCGCATTGACGTACTGGTAGCCGCCCGAGAGTTGGATGCGATCGGTGATGCGCGCACTGGCATCGATTTCGACGCCCGGCGCGCTGGTGCGGCCCAGATTCTGCTTCTGCCGGGTGATGAGGGACGGCGTGGTCGTCAAGGTGACGTTGGCCACGGGATTGATAATCTCATTGAAGAACACCACACCGCGGACTTCGAGCCGGCGGTTGAATCCATTCACATTGACGCCCGCTTCGCCTCCGGTCAGGCGCTCCTCCCTCAAATTGGGGTTGTTGTTCGTGAGGGCGTTGCCCTGCCGGAACGACCGGTAGAGCTCGTTGAGCGTGGGCGCGCGGAAGCCCCGGTAAATGGAACCCGACCAGGAAACATGGGAATTCATCTGATGGACCAAGGACGCCCGCGGGCTGAAGGCATCGTAACTCCGGTTGGGATAGAGAGTAAGCGTGGGCAGCGGGCACGACAGCGCCACAATCGGAACGCATTGGGAGGAGGCGTCGAAATTGCGCCACTGGTCGTAGCGCGCGCTCACGCTCAGGATCCAGCGCGGGGCAATCTGAATCAAATCCTCGCCAAAGAAACCCACCGTGCGCTGGTGTCCTCCGGCAAAAGTGTCCCGGTTGTTCTGGTTCGTAACTGTGGAGAACAGAATCTCGTTGCTGTGTCCGATTTCCTCGTGCCCGTCGAATCCGGCCACCAGCGTCTGGCGCCTTCCCAGGCCGCGCGACCACACGGCCGAGCCGCCGGTCCCCTGCGCGGGAACCGTCTGCCGGTTCGTCAATATTTCGCTGTTGCGGTTGGCCGCCACGGAGGAAAAGCCCTGATGCCATCTCTGCACTTCGCCATAAAAGCGCAGGGTTAGAGAGCCGGCGGCGCCGAGTTGCAGGTTGGCGCCCAGAGCCCCCTCGCCCACGCGGATGTCATTGGTCGTAACCGGCGTGCCGTTGTCGTGCGCGCTATCGAAAAACCACCCGCGCGCGAAGACTTCGCTCCCCGCTCCCGACTTGCTACCAAAGTGGCGCCCGATCATCAGGTCGGCGGCGCCGTGCTTGGCGCGGGCCTTGATGTCCACGCTTCCGCGGAAGGGTTCGGGAACGAGGATGTAGCCGTCGCTCTGAAATACCTCGCCGCCGAACGTCGCTTCCCAGCGCCCCGCCTGGCCGCCGGCCCACAGCGAAAGGTCCGGCGTGTTCTGATTGCCATACGACGTCTCCAGCGAAAGGCCGCTGGGATGAGCCGGCCGTGTGCGCAGTTGGACGACGCCTCCCAGGGCGTCGCTTCCATACAGGCTCGACGCGCCCTCCTGCGCGACTTCCACGCTGGCCACCGATTCGGCCGGGACACGATCCCAATAGTCCGAAGAGGAAAAGGGATCGTTGAGCGGGATGCCGTCTTCGAGCACGAGGGTGCGGCCCGCGGACGTCGCGCCCAAACCGCGCAGCGAAACACTGTGCGTCCCCAGCACGGCCGTGCGGCCACTGGTTCGCCGGAAGAAGCCAAAAGCAGGGATCTGGCGCAGCGCGTCATCCAGGGTGAGCGACGGAGTCGCTCGCAGGTCGTCGCGAGTCACCTGGAGGGTGCTGACCGGGGAATCGCTCAGCCGGGTTTCGGTGCGCGCGGCGGTCACAACGATCTGCTGAGCCAAGGGGAGAGGTTCGAGGACGACCTCCACGTGTGCGGGAGCGCCCGCGGCGATGTTCCATGCCGTTTCCACCGGCTTCAGGCCTTTGGCCGTGACCCGGAGCGTTCCCGAGGTGTCCGGGACGTTTTCGAACGCAAACGTGCCCGCTGGACTCGTGGAAGTCGTCGCGGAGTAGGATGCTGCGCGCAGTTTCACCTGGGCATGCGGCACCGAGGCGCCACTGGCGTCGCGCACAATTCCTTCGACGCGGTTCCCCTGGGCAAGGGCCGGCAGCGCTCCGGCCACCACCAGCAACACCAAGACACTGAGGCAGGCCAATGGTACTAGGGTGGCTCGGCGCGTATGCGTAGCACTTCGGAGCATCGAAAGACTCTCCCTATTCTTGCAGGGCCCTATTAGCTCTTTGCACGCATGCATAACAGGCCATGCGGCAAGAGGAGAAGAGGACTAAGTATAATGTTTGGAGCAGCCGCACAAGCAAGACAGTATGCTATCTTCCTGACTCGGGAAAGTCCACCTCTTGGAGGAAGGCCGCATGACCTCGGTGCGCCGGAGCGATCGCGTATCATTCACAGTATTGCTGGAAGCGTCCGGCACGGATAGCCACGGCCGGGAATTCAAGGAGCCTGCGCGCACACTGCTGCTCAACCGGGCGGGCGCGGTGATTACGCTGGATCGGGAGCTGGCGGCCGACCAGAAGATTCATGTCCGGCGGCAGGCGCCCAGCGAAGCACATCGCCAGTGCGATGTCCGCATCGTGGGCCACTTTGGCCGGCAGAAAGAAGGCCATCTCTACGGGATCGAGATCCTGGACCCGGCCGTGGACCTCTGGGGAGTCGACTTCCCCGAGATTGCCGAATCGGCCGAGGCCGTGGCGCGCATGCTGCTGGAATGCACCTACTGCCACCACCGCGAAGTGGTGTACCTGAACGAACTCGAACTCCAAGGGTTTGAAACGAACCGGGGCATCGCGCGCCACTGCCGAAACTGCCGCGTGCCCAGCATCTGGACCCAGGCGCCGCACGAAGATGACAAGAAGTTCACGTCGCGTTCAACCGCCGCCCGCCCCAGCAACCCGGAGAATCCAGCCGCGCCGGGAGACGATCATCCGGAGCGCCGGCGGAACCGCCGGGCCACCCGGCTGACGGCGTGCATTCGCCAACAGGGAAGCGACGATGAACTGGCTGTCTGCGAGGACATTTCCCCGATTGGCGCGTGTTTCCGCAGCAAGCGCCGCTACGATGCCGATGAGGTCATTGAGGTGGCCGTACCCTACGCGCCCGACGCCGCCAACATTTTTCTGCCGGCCCGCGTCATTTATTCGGAAGAACTGCCCAATGCGGGACTGTTTCGCCACGGGGCGGAGTACATCACCGGACGTCCGCACTCCGGATAACAGGGATGGTCCCGCCTAAAGAGGGGGAGAGCGCCTAGCCCACGGAAATCGGGGTGTGTTCGCGAGCGCGCCGTGCGTGGTATTGCATCGCGATGTTGAGATAGACGTTCCCACCTGGGGTTTCAAAACACAAGATCGTCGCTTCGGAATCGTGACCGGCCTTTTCGCACTGGTCGGCCGTGAGAAGCGTTGGAGGATAGACGCGGAATTCGAACCCGCGGTCGTTGAGCTGCGTGACGGCGTTGCCGATCACCATGTTGGCCAGCTCGCACACGGTCTCCGGGACAATCGTCTCGCCGGGGTCCACGTCTTCTCCGGCAAGGTAGCTGACGACCTTGGCAGCCGCCTGCGGATCCATGTCCAGAATGATGCGCCCTTCAATCTGTCCCTTGAAATCCACCATCGCCGCCAGCCCCTTGCGCCGGTAGCCGTCCTCTTCCATGGTGAGATCGACGATATGGGCGGGAGCCTTCATCATCTCCGCCAGGACGGTGTCGAGCGAGCCAATAAACGGCTGGATCAGATCCATTCTCATCGGGCGGTCTCCCCGGCGGCGCCCACGGGCGTCGCCGCGCTTTCGTCGCTGAGGACGTAACGGATGATTTCGTACAGGGCGTCGGGCTTGACCGGCTTCTGGACGAAGTGGCGCGCGCCCTTCTGGAGCGCGGCCAGGATGTTGTCCTGGTAGCCGACCGAGGAAACCATCACCACGCGCGCGTCGGGGTGATCCTGGACGATCCGGCCCACCGCCTCGATGCCTTCCATCTGCGGCATGGTGATGTCCATCAGGACAATGTCGGGGGTGGTGCGGGCGTATTCCGTGATCGCGGTCAATCCATCGCCCGCTTCCCCCGCCAATTGGCCGCCAAACGACTCCACCATCTTCGCCAGGCTCTTCCGGGCGAAGACCGAGTCGTCCACAATGAGGTAGCGGACGGGCTGGTTGTCTTTCTTACGGGTCAACGGTTCAAACTGTCTCATGACGATCTCCTTCGCAAAGCAACTTCTCCGATGGATTCGTTTCCCGCTTCGGGTTCGGCCGGCGGGGCCGGCTCCGCAGGCGGTCGTTCCGCCGGGCACCTGGCCATCAGGGTGCCGGCCATATCCCGGAGCGAAACCACGCGATCGGCGAAACCGCGCTCGATGGCCGAGCGCGGCATGCTGTCCACTACGCAACTGTCCGGACTCTGCGCGATGGTGAAACCGCCGGCGGCACGGATGGCGCCTAGACCGGCGCAGCCGTCTTCTCCCATGCCGGTCATCAGCGAGGCCACCACCTTGCTGCCAAACTCACGGGCCACGGAATGAAACAGGACGTCCACCGAAGGCCGGTGGCCGTTGACCGGAGCCTCATCTCCCAGAATGACGATGTCGCCATGCTCCATGCGCCGCACCTTCATGTGGCGATTCCCCGGGCAGATCAAGGCACGCCCGGCGAGCAGCAGATCGCCGGACCGCGCCTCCTTGACTTCGATCGCCGAGCATTCGTGCAGCCGCCGCGCGAACATTTCGGTGAACCCTTCGGGCATATGCTGCACCACCACCAGACATCCGGGGTAATCCTCCGGCAGATGCGAAAAGACGTACTGCAGCGCGTTGGGGCCACCGGTCGAAATGCCGATGGCCACAATGCGCGTCGGCCATTGCGGTTGGGCCGAGCCGTTGCGACTCAATTTCCGTTTGGCCACGGGCAAGGTGATGACCATCTTGGGGGCGCCCGACGAAGCCGCCACCTTGATTTTCAGCGCCAGCTCGGAACCGATCTCCCGCAGATGGCCCGAAGCGGCCTCCTGCGGCTTGGTGACGAAGTCGAACGCGCCCAGGCCCAGCGCTTTCAGCGTGACCGAAGCGCCTTCCTCGGTGTGCGAGCTGACCACGATCACCGGCACGCGATGCTTGCGGGTGATCCGCCGGAGCATCTCGAGCCCGTCCATGCGCGGCATCTCTAGATCGAGCGTAATGACGTGGGGCCGCAGCTCCTCGATCTTGCGCAGGCCGATCATGCCGTCCATCGCCGTCCCCACCACTTCAATGGCCGGGTCGCCCGCCAGCGACTGGGGAATGAGCTTCCGCATCAGCGCCGAATCGTCCACCACGAGCACGCGGATCTTCTCGCTCATGCGATGGCTCCCACTGCGGGAATCCGGGCCAGATGCGAAATCACGGCCGGGACATTCAGAATCAGGACCACGGTTCCGTCGCCCAGGATCGACGCGCCGCTTACCAGCGGAGAAGTGACCAGCTGATCCTCGAGCGCCTTGATCACCAACTCCTCTTCTCCCATCAGGCTATCCACGGCCAGCCCGAAGCGGCGTCCGCCGGTGCCGATCACGACGACAAAGATGCGTTTGGAGCCTGCGCCCACCGGCCGGGGCCCCAGGCGGTCCAGGCGAATCAGCGTCAGCACCTGCTCGCGCAGCCGAAACACCTCGTGGTTGTCCACGCGGTGAATCTCTTCTTCGGTGATGCGCGTGATTTCCGCGACCGCGGCCAGGGGAACCGCGTACAGCCGGGAATGGACCCGAAACAGCAGCGCCTGAATGCTGGCCAGTGTCAGGGGCACCAAGAGCCGGTAGGTTGTGCTTTTGCCCGGCTGGCTTTCCACTTCCACCGAACCCTTCAGCGCTTCCAGGGCCGTCTTGACGACATCGAGCCCCACGCCCCGCCCCGATATTTCCGTCACGGCATCGGCGGTGCTGAGGCCGGGCGCAAAGCACAGCTCCAGCTGCTGCGTTTCGTTCAAGCGCATCGCCTCTTCGGCGGAAACGATGCCCCGTTCCACGGCGCGGCGGACGATCTTTTCGCGATTCAGCCCGCGCCCGTCGTCGGAGATTTCGATCACGACCTGGTCCCCGTCGTGATAGGCATTCAGCAGGATGGTGCCGCGGGCCGGCTTTCCGGCCGCCTCCCGCTCTTCGATGGGCTCGATGCCGTGGTCCGCGGCGTTGCGGACCAGGTGCGCCATGGGCTCGGCCAGCGCATCCAGAATGCCCTTATCCAGATCGGTGTTCTGCCCGCTCATTTCCAGCGCGATGTTCTTGTTCCGCGACTTGGCCACATCACGGACCAGGCGCGGGAAGCGCCGGAACAGCTGTTCGACGGGCACCATGCGGATCTTCATCACCGACTTCTGCAACTCGCCCAGCACGCGCGACTGGAAGGCCAGCGCATCGGCAAACTTGCCCCGCAAGGCGTCCTTCACATGGCGCCGTTCGAATTCCCCGATGGCCCGCTGGAGCATCGACTTCCCAATAATGAGTTCGCCTACCAGGTTCATGACCGTGTCGATGCGATCCGCCTCGACACGCAACGTGTTCTCGGCCACATGGGCGAGGTTGGGCCGGCCAGCCCCTTCGCGCACATCCTCTTCGGCCCCGCCACTGACCTCGGCTCGCGGCGACTTCACGCCTGCGGAGACGGCCGTCGCTTCCGACTCGATCAGGATTTCCAGCAGGTCCCGCGGCGCCGATTGCGGCACCGGTAGCGCCTCCATCTCGACCTGCTCGACAACCGAAGGAATCTGGCAGCGTTTCCGGATCCACTCCACGTCGTGCGTGCTCGAGAGCGCCGCTTCGATCAAGCGTACGCTTTCCACGCTTCCGGCGGCTTCCTGGCGGAGCACCAACACGCGTCCGGCGCCTTCCAGAGCCTTCCGGACCAACTCGAAGGCGGCGGCGGGCAGCAGCGCCTGGGGGTCCAGACGCAGCGCGATGTTGTAAACGGCTTCCCCGCTGCGAAAGGCCTCGGCAATCATCAGCCGTTCGTATTCCGTCCATTCAAATCTCGCCTGCGCCGCGGCGCGCGGCGCTTCGGTGACCTGCTTCTCCAGCAGGCGCCGGATGTGCTCGCGCAGAGCCTCTCCGTCGGGCGGCTGCAAATTGCTGCGGTAGGCCGCCAGCATCTCGTGGAACGTATCGGCGGCGGTCAGAACGACTTCGGCAATCAATCCGCTCTTTTCCTGCACCAGCTCCGGCGTCAGCACATCTTCGAGCTCATGGGAAAGTTCGCTGAGATGGCGGAGGCCGCACGCGGCCGAATCGCCCTTCAGCGTGTGGACGGCCCGGCGCACATGGCGAAGCTGCTCGGTGTCCTTGGGATTGGATTCCAAGGCGAGTCCCGCTTCGTTCATTCCCTGCAGAATCTCGGCGGCGCTCTCAAAGAAGAGGTCGCGGAGTTCCGAGGAGCGATCGTCGTGCGAAAAGCTCACTGCGCCCCCTCGATGCGCTGGTAGACCGTCGCGTTGTTCTCGTGGATCATGTGGAACTTGGTGGTCAGGCCAAACAGACTCTCGGCGTGACCGACGAACAGATGGCCTCCCGGATTCAGGCAGCGATAGAACTTTTCAATCAGCCGCTTTTGTTCGGCCTCGTCGAAGTAAATCATCACGTTACGGCAAAAGATGATGTCGTTGTTCTGGGGCAGGAATTCGGCCTTCAAATTGTGGAAGTCGAACTGCACCAGGTTCTTGAGCATCGGCTTGATCGCGTACTTGTCCCCGGCCTTCTCGAAATAGCGCAACCGGCAGGTATAGTCCACCGGCTCCATCTGGGGTTCGGTGTAGAGCGCCTGCTGCGCCGCCAGCAGCGCGGAATAGCTGATGTCGGAGGCGAGAATTTCCACCTTCCATGGCGGCGGGATCAGCGGCTTGGGCGTCGGCATATCAAACGGCAGCGGGTTGCGCAGGTAGTAGTAGGCGAGCGCATCGCAGACCATAATGGCCAAGGTGTAGGGCTCCTGGCCGGTCGAGCAGCCGGCGCTCCAGATGCGCAGGGACCAGTCGCGCCGCTCCTGCTTGCGCTTCAAGATATCTTCCAGGACCACCTTCTGAAACAGTTCCAGCTGCGGGCGGATGCGAAAGAAGCTGGTTTCGTTGACCGTCAAATTCTCCAGCAGCGCGGCGAGTTCCTTCTTACCCTCCCGGCTGGTCAGCAGCCGGTAGTAAGCATAAAAGGAGTCGATCTGGCAGGCCTTGAGACGCCGTTGCAAACGGTCGCGGAGAAAATGGGTGCGGCGCTCATCGAAGTGCATGCCGCATTCCTGGTACACCAGGGTTTGCAGGAGCTTGAGCTCCGGGTCGGTCAGCTGCACTTGCGCCGGAAATGTGGTGGACATGCGCTCCTCGTCAGCTCTCTTCGAGCCGTTCTAGAAACTGCGCACGGCGTCGGGCTCGAGGATACCGGCCGCGGAATCGGCGGCTTCATCCAGGCGTTTGAGCTCCCCGCGCTGCAAGATCCGGTTCAGATCGAGCAGCATGACGAGCCGCCCTTTGAGCTTGCCCACGCCCGTGATGTAATCGAGCTCCCCTTCATGAAACACGTTGCTCGGCTCTTCGATTTCCGACGGGGAGATGCGCAACACTTCCGAAGCGGAATTCACGATCAGGCCGATGGCCCGCGTCTCCAGCTCGACCACCACGACGCGGTTCTTCTTGTCGGGTTCGAATGACTTTTCGCCAAAGCGCTTCCTTAGATCCACGACTGGAATGATGCGCCCCCGCAAATTGATGACGCCCTCGATGTAGGCTGGCGCATTGGGCACGGCGGTGATGTCCGGGACGCGAATGATTTCCCGGACCATGGAGATGGGCAGCCCGAACGTCTCGCGCCCAATCCGAAAGCCGACGACCTGAAGTTCCTTTTCCATGGATGGCTCGTGTCCTCAGGACCGGACGAGTTCACCGTATTCCGCCGGGGCGTGCCGTTCCTGCGTCGGCCGTCGCGCCGGGGAACGGCGTTTGTCCGATCCACTCTCGTCCAGGGTGAAGCGATCCATCGAGTCGATCAGCCCGCGGGAGAGCTTCGACATCTGCTCGGCCGTGGCCGCCAGCTCGGTGGAACTGGAACTGGACTGCTGCACGAGTTCGCGCATCCGCTCCATGGCTCGCACCACCGCCTGGGCGCCGGAAGCCTGCTCTTCGACGGCGGAGCTGATCTCCTGCGTGATTTCCGTCAGACGTGAGGTGGCCTTGGCGATCTGCGTCGAACCGTTGGACTGCTCCATGGTGGCCGCGCCGATTTCCTGGGAGAACTTGTAGACCTCGGTGACCACCTCGGCGATCTTGTCCAGCGCAATGCTCAGGTCGCGGTTCAGCACCAAGCCCTCCTGGACCATGGTCGTGCTCTTCTCCATGTTCTCGACGGCCTCGCGCGCTTCGGTCTGGATCCCCTGAATCAGCTCGGAAATTTCCTTGGTGGACTGCGTGGACTTTTCCGCCAGCTTGCGGACCTCCTCGGCGACCACGGCAAAACCCAGGCCATGCTCGCCGGCGCGGGCGGCCTCGATGGCCGCGTTGAGCGCCAGCAGGTTGGTCTGTTCGGCCAGATCGTCGATGACTTCGATGATCTTGCCGATGTTATCGGCGCGGTTGCCCAGAACGTCGATGATCTTGGCGGACGCCTGAATCGACTGGCTGGTGCGGCTCAGGCCTTCCGAGACGCGGTTCATCGTGCCCATGCCGCTCTGCGCTTCTTCGCGCGAACGATGGGAAATTTCGACCAGCATCTTGGCCGTGTCGGCCACGCGCTGGATCGAAGCCACCATCTGATCGATGGAGGCGGAGGTTTCGGAGACGCTGGAGGCCTGCACTTGGGTGTTCTTCACCACGTTCTGCACGTTGATGCTCATCTCGTGCATCGTGCTGGTAACTTCGTCGATGGCCGAGGCCGCCTGCACGCTCACCTTGGCCGCTTCGTCGGATGCGCCGGCCATCTGGCCCGCGCTGCTGGCCACCTGCGAACCGCTGTCCCGCACCTGGCGGACCAGCTGTCGCAACCCTTGCGTCATCTGCCCAAACGCCTTTGCCATGGTGTCCTGCTGTGACCGCGGCGTGACGGTCACGGAAAGCTCGCCCTCGGCAATGGCCGACGACACCGCCGCCATTTCCTTCAGGTGGACGATCATCTTGTTGAAGTCCCGCGCCAAAACGCCCACCTCGTCGTCCCGGTGGATATCAATGGTCTGATCCAGGTCGCCGGTATCCCCGATGCGGCGCGCCACGTCAATCAGGTGCGAAAGCGGTTCCCGAATCGACTTGGCCGTGTAGAACGCAATGCACCCGCCGAGAATCACGGCGAGTAGCGTCCCCGAGATGGTGATGATGGTGTTGACTTCAGTGGCGAAGGCCGACGACGCGTTGGACTCTTCCTGGGCCTTGCGCACCGAGCGGGTGGCATCGTCCAGAATCGTGGTGGAGCGGTTGATCCAGGAGGCGGGGTCGTGCTGCAGGTAGAAGATCTGCAGATCGGCCACCGTGGCGTTTCCATCGTCCACCTGGTGCCGCCGGGCGATGGTATCCTTGGCGAAACTGTCAGCCCAGTTGCGCTCATTCTCCTCGAGCTGGGGCAGGGCCGCGCGCAGCGTGCCGTCATTAACTTTGTTCTCGCTCTGCTTGAGGAGATCCTGGAGCTCGGTGATCCCCTTCTTGGTCTTCTCTTCATCGCGCAGGTCGCCGCTCAGAAGGTAGTTGCTGAGCGTCAGGCGATTTTCAATCACCTTGGCCCGGATGTTGGCGATGGCTTGCACGTCGGCCAAAGTCGCGTCGGCGGCCGCCCGCGTGCTGTATTGTTTCATGGCGCTGAAAATGGTAATGACGAACAAAAACAGTATGACCGCCAGAACCGCGCCAAATCCGTAATAGAGCTTCTTGCTGATCGTCATCTTGCCAGACCTCCGCTGTCTGCCCCCGGAAACGCCCTGCCCCCTTGGGTTCAGAGGATATTGCTCACCCTACTTGAATTCGAATTCCACCAGTTCGGTGCTGTCCTTCGGCCCCGGCTCAAACCGCCACTTCTTCAGCGCGTCCATGGCCGCATTCACCAGCAACGGGCTGCCCCCAACGACCCGGGTCTCCACCACGCGGCCATCCGCTGAAACGGTGGCTTCGATCTTCACCTTCCCCATCACATTCATCTGCCTGGCCAGCGGCGGATACTCCGGCAGAACCTTGCTCCGTACCTTGCGCTTGGCACTTTCGGTAGAGGCATCCTGTGCTGGCGCCTTCGGCGCCAGAATTGCCGCTCCGCCCATTAGGAATGCGAATCCCAAACCAGCAATTGCGATCTTTCTCATGAAGCTCGTCATAGCCGTGTTTTTCTCCGTAAGGGAAGGTCCCTGCCTAGCTAATTGCAAGGGGGATGCCATGATCGCGGGTATCTTTTGAAAAAGAGAAACTGGCCCTGAAGTGCATGCATTCCATTGATTTAATGAGGCTTACAAAATAGGACTGGCTCCCAAACTATGGCTGCGGACCTCCGATATCGTCTCAAACCACGGCGTGCGCGACGATTCCAGTCTCAGCTTGCGACACCTGCCGAAGTGCCGCTTACAGCAACTCCGGCCCGCCTATTCCTTGACTCAAATTGAGATGAGACGCTAAGGTCGAAGTTCATAGGCGGAGCGCGCGGGCCCCCTAGATCTTCCATGCGTGCACTCAAACGTGTCAGAGAAACCCCTGTTGGTCTCGGGGGCTCCTTCGAGAGCCTGCTTGCGCAGTTCTCCGCCGCTACGCTGGAACTGAATCCCTCGCTGGGCGCCGCTGAATTCGCCTCGCGTCTGACCATCCGCGCCACGCAACTGATGGCCGCGCGCGCCGCCGTGCTCGCGCTGGAAACTGACAGTGGATGGACCGTCTCAGCGCTGAGCGGGCCGGCACAGCATTGGGATGGCTCGGTGCAGCAGCGGCTGGCCATCGCCCTATCCGAACAATCCAGCGTGCCCGGAGTGGCGCTTCGCTCGGGTTCGGCTTCCCGCTTCTTGGGGCAGGATCTGGCGGAAGAGCTGGGATGGACCGAGGTCGTCATGGCCCGTTTGACCGGTAGCGACGGCACGCAGTTGGGTGTACTGTGCCTGGCCGATCCGGGACGTTCCCTGTCCGACAGCGAAAACCAGATTTTCCAGGCGCTGGCCAGCCATGCCGCGGTTGCCCTGGAGAACGTCCGATTATTCTCCCGGGTCGAGTGGTCCCGGAAGCAGTGGGTCCAGGATTTCGACGCCATCTCCGACGTGATTGTGGTGCATGACTCCGAGGGCCGCGTGCTGCGGCTGAACCGCGCGCTGGCGCAAGTGCTGGAGGTGCCGCCGGCAGCCGCCGTCGGGAGGCAGATCGGTGAACTGGGCCTCCTGGCATTGTCGGCGCCGCGCGGCAGCTGCCCATTTTGCCGCACCCGCCAAGCGGCGCACGAGGATTTCACCCATGCGGTGGGGAACCGCACCTACCTCATCTCCACGTCGCACATCCCCGCCGCGGGAGAGGGCAAGGCCCGGACCATCCATGTGCTCAAGGACATCACCGAACACCGCGAGGCCGAGCGCCGCTATCGCCGGGAGCGGGATTTCAATCGCAACATCCTGAACAACACGGAGAGCATGATCCTGGTGCTCGACACGGCCGGGCTGGTCAGCTACGCCAATCGCCGCTGCTATGAAGCGGGCCATCGCGAGCAGGACATTCTGGGCCATCCGCTGGCCGAGATGGTCCCCGCCCCGCAGCGCCCGGCCATATCCGATGCACTGGAACGAACCCTGCAAGGCGTCGCCGTCGGCAATCTGGAGATTTCCGTCTTTCGCGGCGACGGCACGACCGGACAGTTTTCGATCAGCTTGAGCCCCATGCGGGACGATCGGGAAGAGATCAACAGCATCGTGGTGGTCATGACCGACATCACCGATGCCGCCAATCTGCAGGCCAAGCTGATGCACACGGAAAAAATGGCGGCCCTGGGCCAACTGGTCTCCGGCGTCGCCCACGAAGTGAATAATCCACTGGCTGCGATCGTGGGCTTCACCGATCTCCTGCTGGAAAACCCCGCCGTCCCCGGCGAGGCCAAGCAGGAATTGCGCGTGATCCTGCAGGAAGCGGAGCGCACCCGCGTCATCGTGCAGAACCTTTTGAGCTTCGCGCGCCAGGTGCCGGCCCAGCGCGAGCCCGTGCAGATCAACGCCATCCTTCAGCAGACGATGCAGCTCCGCGCCTACAATTTCTCCAATCACGGTATCGACATCCGGCAGCGCTACCAAGATGAGTTGCCCCTGACTATCGGAGACCCGCAGCAGCTGCGCCAGGTCTTTCTCAACATTCTCAACAATGCCTACGACGCCATCCAGGAAGGCCACCGTCCCGGAACGATTGAGATCTCGACCTCTCACCGCGACGGGGATATCGAAATCCTCTTCCGCAACGATGGCCCCGCCATCGCCCATCCCGAGCGCATCTTCGAACCCTTTTTTACGACCAAGGAAGTCGGCAAGGGCACGGGTCTCGGGCTGAGCATCTGCTACGGCATCGTGCGCGCGCACGGAGGTGAGATTGCAGCACGGAACAACGCGGAGGGCCCGGGCTGTACGTTTGTGGTGCGCCTGCCCATTGCTCGAACAGCCCCCGCCGAGCCGCAGGCTCAGGAGATCACTCCATGACCACCCCGGACACCCCGGCATCCGCCGCAGTTCGCATCCTCTTGATCGAGGATGAGCCTTCCGTCGCCGCCTTTCTCCGCTCCGCGCTGGAACGCCGCGGATACGAGGTGGTGCCCTCGTCCTCCGCCGTCGCGGGATTGCAACTGCTGGCCTCGGGCGATTTCCACGGGGTGATTTCCGACTTCCGCACTCCGGGTGGCAAGAATGGCGCCGATGTGCACGACTGGCTTCAGCAGAACCGGCCCGAGATGGCCAACCGCATCATTTTCATTACGGGAGACACGGCCAGCGACGAAACCCTCTCGCTGCTGGCCCGGGCGGGAACGCCCTGCGTCGAAAAACCCTTCCGCGTGCAGCAACTCCTGGCCGCGGTGGAAAAGACCATAGGAAAACCATGAACGAAGAATTGCGCCTGCGCTTTCTGATCGTGGACGATGAGCAGAGCATCCGCCGCCTGTGCATCACCGTCGGCCAGGGACTTGGCTTTTTGTGCAGCGAAGCGGAAACCGCCGAGGCGGCGGTGGAATTGCTGGAAGCCTCCGCGCCCGACATCGTCGTCACCGATTTGAAGCTGCCGAACCTCTCCGGAGAGGACCTCCTTCGCAAGATCAAGGAAGTTTTGCCGCGCACGGAAGTCGCGATCATGACCGGCCACGGCTCGATTGAATCGGCCGTCGAAGCGATGCGCCAGGGGGCCTACGACTACATCGAGAAGCCGTTCCGCGTCGAACGTCTGCGCCAACTGCTCAAGCGCATGGCCGAGAAAGTGAATCTGGTTACCGAAAACCACTTCCTGCGCGAGCGCGTGAGCACGGAAACCCAGATGGACGGGATTACCGGCACATCGGTCAAGATCCAAGACGTCCTGCGCATGGTCTCGCGGCTCAAGGACACTCGCACGCCCGTTCTGGTGACCGGCGAAAGCGGCACCGGAAAAGAACTCGTGGCCCGCGCCATTCATTTCCGCGGACCTCTGGCGCAGATGCCGTTCGTCGCCGTCGATTGCGGCGCCCTGGTGCCCACCCTGATGGAAAGCGAGCTCTTCGGCCACGAGAAGGGCGCCTTCACCGGCGCCTTGAAGTCCAAGATGGGG
The DNA here is from genome assembly GCA_963791705.1 of Terriglobia bacterium. GTDB lineage: Bacteria > Acidobacteriota > Terriglobia > Acidiferrales > UBA7541 > Palsa-295. The sequence continues at coordinate 211,465 of CAWBTO010000005.1, forward strand.
CTGTTTCACGCCGCCAACGGCGGCTCCATCTTTCTGGACGAGATCGGCGAACTCCCCCTGGAAATGCAGGCCAAATTGCTGCGCGTCTTGCAGGAAAAGGAAGTGCGGCCCGTGGGGAGCAACGACCGGGTTCCCGTCGACGTGCGCGTGATCGCGGCCACCAACCGGGATCTGGAGGCCGCCTATCGCGCCGGAACGTTTCGCAAGGACCTTTATTTCCGGCTGAACGTCGTGACCGTCCATATCCCACCGCTGCGCGAGCGCCGCTCCGATATCCCGCAGTTGGTGCACTGCTTCCTGGAACGCTACGCGCCCGGAGAAAACATTCAAGTCACCCCGGCGGCCATGAACAGCTTCCTGCAGTATGACTGGCCCGGGAACGTGCGCGAACTGGAGAACTGCATCGCCCGCGCCGTGGCGTTGGGAGCTCATCACTCGATTGACGTCGCCGACCTCCCGCCTTCCATTGGAGGCGCCCGGGACCTGGAAATGAGCGACGAGGCGGCGGATCTGTCCGGCACGGCACTGGCCGATATGGAGCGCATGACCATCTTGCGCGTGTTCGAACAGGCCAGGGGCGACAAAGCCCTGGCGGGAAAGATGCTGGGCATCAGCCGCGCGACCTTGTACCGCAGACTTCGGCGCTACAATATCCCCTTGCGCTCGGCGCCCAAACGCCTGGCCGAGACGCCTTCCTGACACCCGGGAGTTCTCCGGCGACATTGGCCCGGCGGCTTCGGGTGCGTATCGCTCACCGAGGGGCCTGAGACACATCCGTGTCACCCTGAGACGGGCTGCGAACCATTGCCTCAGGCTCGTTCGCTAACCACCGTTCTATCTAGGACTTAGGATTATTCCTTTCCGAAGATCTTTGGCCGCCCTCGTGCAATCTCCTTTTGCGGAAGGCTTCCGACTCGGTCGATTTCTGTCGCGCCCCGACCTTCCGGGCGGGCAGGGCGACGAGATGGGGAGAGTGCGGAAGCCGCGAAAGGAATTTGAAGCTGTGTCGCGTGAAGGCGTCGCCACCTCGGTTGCAGCCAAGCAGACGTGTGTGGAGAAGCTCGCCCAACTCTTCCCGAATGTCTCACCCATGCACATTCCGGTGCGGGTGATGACCGGCGGAAAGCAGCGGCGCCGGTTGGAAGAGCAGACCGTAATCGAATTCGGCACGGCGCACGAAGTGGTGTTCGCCTCAACCCTGCCGCTGGAATTTGAGGATCGCGTCCGCCTGCTGAACTCCGACGGCTCGCTCGACGCTCACGCCACGGTGGTCGCCGTGCGGTATCACGGCGGCCGCAAAGCCGTCGCCGCGCGCTTCGTCGGCGACGTCGGAAATTGGATCATCAAGCCATGAGCCCGAAACAACCGCCAACAATGGCACCGCCCGCCGCTTCCAAGAAATCCGCCGCCGCAGGGCCTAATCCGTCTGATCTCACGGCCAAATGGACGGAAGCGCGCCTGGTATACCCCATCTATGCGGCGCTGGCGACCCAGTTTCATTTTGCGCCCCTGCCCTACCCCGCGGGCGAACTCCCCCCGGCCCGGCCCACGCGAAAGATTTTCGACCGGGACACGGCGTGGCTGCACGCCATCGACGAAAAAGTCCTGGCCTATCAGATCCGCCAGCTCCCCTCGGAAATTCTCAACGCCGACGAAGAGAGCCTGCGCGCCCTGGTCCACCGGCAGTTGCGGGCGCCCGAAAAAACCAACACGGATCGCGACAAGATCGATTTTTTGCTGGTGCAGTACTTCGCAATGTGCGCGCCCGAGGATATGTATCACTCGGAAATCACACTCGAGGACGTCGCCCGCATCCTGCAACCCGTCCTGGCGGGAGCCGATGCCACCCCGCTGGAATGGTGCGAGCCGCTCGAGCAGATTCTCGCGAGTATTGCCGAATGTCTGAGCCTGCGCGACATGATGGAAGGCGGCCTGCTCGAACAAGGCCGCATGGTGAAGGATTCGGCCGGGCACATGTTCTACGATCCGGCCGCTCTGGTGGCCTTCTGCCGCTTCAATTTTCTGCTGCGCCGAGCCTTCATTCGCATGCTGCACGCGGACTTGAGCGCCATGCGGCAAGCCGTCGGCGCGCTGGAAGCCCGCGGCGTCAAGACGGTCGATTGCCGCCGGGCCGGCTTCTCCGCTGCGGAGCCCACGGCGGAGCTTCGGCGCTTCTGCGAAAACTGGCGGCCGCCGTTCCAAAAGGATTATGCGGAAAACTCTGTCAGCCGTGCCCTCGAACAACTGATGGCGCTGCGGACCGATCTGGAAGAAGCCTTGGGGAGTGAACCCTCCGACGCGCAGCCAGACTCCTTCTTCGCTCCAGATGACGAAACAACGATACCCGCGACAAAGAAGACGGCTCCCAGTCCTGCGGCGCGCCCCACGTCTGCCAAAGCGGCGCCGCCTCCGGCTGCCGCGTCCGGCGCGCGCCCGCCTGCGGCCAAGACTCCAACGACCCCACCGGCGCCCGGTGTGCGTCCGCCCGCGGCCAAGACTGCTCCGGCGGCGCCCACTTCATCCAGCGCGCGTCCGGCGGCACCGCCGGCAGCTCCGGCCAAGACACCGGCCCGAGCGGCAGCTCCTCCGGCGGGGAATGCTTCTGCGAATGCACCGGCGGGCGCGGCCAAGGTCCAAAAGCCTGTCACGAAGCAGGGGGCAGCTCCTCCGGCCACGCCGGCCGCTCCCCCAGCACTCAGGCCGCCCAAACCACCCGCGGCCATGCCGGCGGAGCCGACCGCTTCCGCCGAGGCCGAGAAGTGTCTCGAGGCGATCTGGGAGCAGTTGATTGCCGCGCCGCCGACACACGGCCGGTCGATGTCCACGGTGGTGTTGCAGAACACAAAGATTTTGCTGTCGGCCTGGGAGGTTGCGGCCTTCGTGACCGATGGCGGCCAGGAATCGGAAGACTTGCGGCGGGCCGTGGTGGCCCGGGCGCTGCTAGCCGTCGCCACGGATTTGCGGACGCGTTCCGGAGAGGCCGACGCGCTGGCCTCGGCGCTCTCCCTGGCGCGCAGCGAAGTCTCGTACTTCCAGGGCCGCGTCGAGCAGGCCAAGCGGGCGAAGAATACCGAAGCCGCCGTCAATCTCGGAATCAGCACGAAGCGGCTACTCTCCTTCATGGAAGAAGCGGATAAGCTTCGTCCCTGACCCGAGAAGAGGAACAGGTGCACCCTTGAACCAGGCAAGCGTCCTGATCGTCTCGGACGACACCGAGTTTGCACGCACCATCGTGGGCCGATGGCAGGCGGAAGCGCAGGCTCCGGATATGACGCTGGTCACCAGCGACGTCTGGCATTCCGCCGGCGGATCGGGATGCGATCTGGTGATGATCGGACCGGTTCGTGATGGGAAACTTCCCTCGATCCTCAGCTCGGTCAGCGCCATGCCCGGCACAGCCGCCGTCTATCTCGCCGAAGAAGAGAAAGACATCCCGTTGTTGCACGCCGAACATCCGCACCTGGTCGTCGTCCCGCGCCAGGACGGTTGGGCGGGCATCCTGATCATGGTTTCCATCGAAGTGCTGCGACGCGTGGAGGCGGTCGCGCGGGCGCACCGCGCCGAACGCCTGGCCCTGGGAGTCCAGGGCGACGCCACTCTCGGCCGTTACATGCTGGAGATGCGGCCCAGCGTGAACAACGCGCTCACGTCGGTGCTCGGCAATGCGGACCTTCTGCTGCTCGAGCCCGGACAGCTGTCGCGCGACAGCCGGGAACAGATTCGCTCCATTCGCACCATGGCCCTGCGTCTCAACGAAATCATGCAACGTTTCTCATCGCTGGCCACGGAAATGCGAGCTGGTGAGACAACTTCTCAGCCTGAGACACAAGACGCCGCTTCTGCTGTTGTCACGCGACCGTGAAACCGCCGCCCATCTCCGGCAACCCACACGACATCAGCGAGTTGCAGAAGATTGTGCAGCCCTCGAAACCCGCGTCCGGGGTGGCTGTGGAGTTGCAATCACCTCTAGGGGATATTAGCGCGGAGGTGCGGTTGTGGTGACCAAGGTCCTGGTGGTCGATGATTCGCCGGCGGAAATCCGCCTGCTGCAGTCGGTCTTGCAGCAGGGTGGTTTCCAGTCGATTGCGATCTCCGACCCGACGAAGATCGAGGAAGCAATTGACGAAGAGCGGCCCAACGTAATCCTGCTCGATGTCGTCATGCCCCGGAGGAACGGTTTCCAGGCCTGCCGGGACCTGAAGAATGAGGAGCGGTATTCGCAGATTCCGGTGATTCTGGTGACGTCGAAAACGACGCCGAGCGACCGCTTCTGGGGCGAGCAACAGGGCGCCAACGCCTACGTCTCCAAGCCCTTTACGCCGGAGGAACTGATCAGCACCGTGAAGAGATTCGCCTGATGCCGAACGAACTGGACAACACGGGACTTCCGCAGGAACTCGAAGGCGGCGCCTTTGTCGAAGGAGAAGCCTCGCCCATCGAGCGCCGGCCCGACCGCCAGTACTGCGTCTTCCGGGCCGGGCGGGAACGCTTTTGCCTTTCCGTGCTGGAGGTCGAGGAAGTGGTGGATTGGCCGATTGTGACGCGCATCCCCTTGACTCCTTCGTTTCTCATGGGGATTTTCAACCTGCGCGGCACCATCGTGCCATTGATGGACATCGCCTTCACCGAAGGGCGCCGGCCGGGTCTGCTGCCGAAGCACGTCGTCGTCGCCGTCCTGGAAGGGGACGCACAGCGCGAGGATCTTCGCATTGGCATCGCTGCCGACGAAGTGATCGGAACGTATTCCGTGAATGAAGACGCACTGCTCGACCAGTCGCCCGCCGAGGTGCCGCACTGCCGCGGAATGTTGCGGCACGACGATCGCCTGGCCCTGGTGGTGGATGTGCGGCGCTTGACCGAGGTTTTCGCCGTGCCAGTGATTTGAGACGGTAGGAGCGCGGGGCACGAGTAGCGGGAATTGGGTTTTCGAAATCGGGAAGGCCGGCTAGCCTGCGCTTGGTGCAGGGGGAGCTGGTCAGGATTGATACGCGGGCAGGATCTTGGGAGGAAGTCATGAAAGGTCGTCTGGGTTCGGCAATTTGGATGCTCATTACATGGGCCAGCGTGGCGCTGTTCGGCGTCCTCGGGCTCGCCTATCAGGCCGGCAAGCAATCCGCCGGCGCCGGGTTGGCCGACGTGTCGGCTCTGCCGGCGAGCGCCAGCGGAGCCCTGCTCGGCGCCGTCGCGCTGGCGGCGGCCGCCGCGCTTTCGCTTGTGTTTGTGCTGAGCAAGCGGGTGATTAAGCCGGTGGGAGAACTCGCGAAGTTCTCCGAGCGGCTGGTGGCCGGCGATTCGCGCGCGCGCGCGGAGGTCGATAGCGACGACGAGTTCGGCATCATCGCCGAAAATCTCAACCGCAGCGCCGCCAAGGTCGCCCTGGCCGTCACCAACCAGCAGGCCCAGGACTCCCTGCAGCGCGGCATCACCGACCTGCTCAACACCATCAACCTGGTGGCGCGGGGCGACTTGACCGTGCGCGGCAAGGTGACCAACGACGCGCTCGGCAACGTCGTGGACTCCATCAACTTCATGCTCGACAACTTCACCAAGGTTCTCGAGCGGGTCCGCAAGGCGGCCATCGACGTCAGCGCCAGCGCCAACCAGATTCTCTCGTCCGCCGACGATATGACCGCCGGCGCCACGCAGCAGGACCAGGAAATCACCAACACCTCCTCGGCCGTCGAGGAGCTCACCGTTTCCATGAAGCAGGTGTCCAACAACGCCGAGGCCAGCGCCGAAGCGGCCCGCCGCGCTCTGGACGCCGCCGAACAGGGAAACCGCGCTGTGAGCGACACGCTGGAAGGCATGCAGCGCATCCGCTCTTCGGTGCAGGCCACCGCGAAGAAGATCAAGTCGCTCGGCGACCGCTCCCTGGAAATCTCCGAGATCATCAACGTGATCAACGACATCACCGAACAGACCAACCTGCTGGCTCTCAACGCCGCCATCGAGGCCGCTCGCGCCGGAGACGCCGGCCGCGGTTTCGCCGTCGTCGCCGATGAAGTCCGCAAGCTGGCCGAACACTCCCGCAGCGCCACCAAGGACATCGCCGCGCTCATCAAGGCCATTCAGGCGGAGACCAACGAAGCCGTCGTGGTCATGGAGGAAGGCACGCGCGAAGTGGAAGTCGGAGCCGGGCTGGCCGATCAGGCCGGTAAAGCTCTGGAAGCCATCTCCAGCGTCGTCCGGCAATCGGCCGAACTCGTCCAGGAAATTTCGCTGGCTTCCAAGCAGCAGGTGCGCGGCACGGAAGGCGTGGCCAACGCCATGCAGATCATCTCCAGCATCACGCGCCAGACCACCCATGGCGCCAAGCAAACCGCCGTCACCGTGGACAACATGGTCCGGCTATCCGAGCAGCTCAACGAAGCGCTGGCCCAGTTCCGGTCGGCCCGGGGCGCGGACGCGAAAGAGGACTCGCAGCCGGCCGTGCCCGTCGCCGCGCATCGGTAACCGATCAGGTCTGCACCGGCACCAACCAGCCAGGGGGCTGAGCGCCGCAAATGAAAGATCGTTCACATACGACCGTGAGGCTCACCGAGTCCGAACTCGATGAGATTCGCACGCTGATCGAGCACCGCTCCGCGATTCTGTTCGACGCCTCGCGCGAGCGCTTCTTCTCGACCCGCGTGCGCGAGCACCTGCAGGAACACGGCGTCGCCACCGGCACCGACCTGCTCCGGCAGGTCAAGAGTTCGAGCATTGCCTATGAAGCGTTGCTCGAAGGCCTGCTCACCCAGGAGACTTCCTTCTTTCGTTATCCGGCGGTCTACGAAGCGCTCGAGAAGACCATTCTGCCCGAGGTGCAGGAGCGCAAGTTCTGGAACAACCCGCGGACGCTGCGCATCTGGAGTGCCGGCTGCTCGACCGGCGAGGAACCGTACTCGATCGCCATCCGGGTCAGCGAATCGCTGAAATTCGCGGAGGCCTGGGAGATCGAAATCCTGGCCACCGACGTCAGCCGCCGCGCCCTGCGCCACGCCGAACACGGCGTCTATTCCCAGCGCAGCCTGGAAGCCCTGTCGCCCAAGCAGCTGGAAACCTATTTCACGCCCGTCAAGAAGGGCTTTCAGATTCGCCCGCGCACCCGGAAACTGATCTCGTTCGTGCAAATGAATCTGGTCGAGCTCGCCTACGTTGGCAAGGTGGACTGCATCTTCTGCATGAACGTCCTCATGTATTTTTCCGAGGAGCGCCGCCTCGGCATCTTGCGCCGTTTCTATGAAGCGCTCGAGCCCGGCGGATACTTCCTGCTGGGCCACTCGGAGACGCTGACGAACACTCCGGTCAAGTTTGAACCCATCACGCTGGGAGATTGCCGGCTGTACCGGAAACCCGGAGTGGCCACGCCGCCCCGTCCGGCGGTCGCTATGGCGGAGGGAGCCCTGTGAACGGGCCGAGTCCAGAAGCGATCGAATTCTTCCTGCAGGAGGCTTCCGACCAGCTCCAGTATCTGCGGGAGTATGCCTCGCTGCTGCAGGACGCGCAGACGAAGCCGGAGGATCTCGAGAAGCTCTACATCGCCGCGCACACGCTGGGCGGCACGTCGGGCAGTTACGGCTTCCCGCTGTTTTCCGAAGTCGCGGGCAAAGTCGCGCACATCTTCCACTACGCGATGAACGCGGTGCTGACTCCGGAAATGCTCGGCCCCCTCACCGACTTCATCGCCGACGCGATTTCCGTCCTGGAATTCGACCTCCTGCAGATGATTTCCAACGGGACGGAAACCGCCGGCGATATCTCCGCCTTCAAACAGCGCTACGCCTTTGCCTTCCCGGCGGTGCCCGCGCAGGAAGAAGTCTCCGACGAAGAAAACGGCTTCGAAGGAGCCGCGGAATCGGACCTGAGTCCGCCCCCGGCCGTTTCCTTTGCCGACCGGCTGCCTCCGGATGGCGAAGTTCCCGAGGAAGTCCTGGAGTTCTTCGTTCCTGAAGCCGAAGAGCATTTGCAGGCCGTGACCGAATGCCTGCTGGCGCTGGAGGGAAAACCGAACGCCGACGATATCAACCGGCTGTTCCGTGCCATCCACACGGTGAAAGGTTCGGCCGCGCAGGTCGGCTTGCACCGGCTGTCCGCCGTGGCACACCGCGTGGAGGATTTGATCGGGCAGCTGCGCGACGGGGCCTTGCAGCCCAATGCCGATATCGTGGACCTGTGTCTCCAGTCCGTCGACGTCCTGAAAAAGTTTCTGCAGCACCAGTGGGCCAGCGACGCCGAAATGGCGGCCGCGGTGGATCCCCTGCTGGCGCGCATCGGCGAACTCGCGCCCGAGGAACCCGTCGAAGGCGCGGCCCCGCCAGCCGCCGAGGGACCAGCGCCCGCGGAGGCCGAAGGGGAACCGGAAGCGGCCCCGCAGCCCGCCAAGACTCAAAGCGCCGCGGCCGGCGCGCTGCCGCAGGCCAAATCCGTGCGCATCGCGCTGGATCGCCTGGACCGCATGATGAACGCGGTGGGCGAACTCGTCATCAACCGCACGCGGATGCTGGGCCGGCTCGCCGAACTGTCCAAACTCGTCGAGGTGCTCACGTTCTCCAAGGCCCGGCTGGGCGCCAAGGTGGGTGAATTCCAGGAAAAGCACGAGTTCAGCCGCCTGCGCTCGGCCCTCGTGCCCGGCAGCCAGCCGCCGCAGATGGACACGTTCCGCGGCAAGCTCATGGCCTTGCCGTCCCTGCCGACCGACGGCATGTCCGAGTTCAGCGATCTGGAAATGGACCGCTACGACGATTTCAATATTCTTTCGCGCTCGCTCGCGGAAATTTCCGCCGATGTCACCGAGGTCCTCGGGCAGCTGGAAGGCTTCATGGGCCGCGTGGATTCCGATATCGACGAGTTCACGAAACTCGCGCACCATCTCCAGGACGAAATCACCGCGGCGCGCATGGTGCCGATCGGCAATCTCTACACCCGCCTTTCGCGCTCGGTGCGCGACGCCGCCAAGACGACCGGGAAGCCCGTCGAGATTGTCCTGGAAGGCGCCGAGACCGAACTCGACAGCAACATCATCCAGCACATTTCCGACCCCTTGATTCACCTGGTGCGCAATTCCGTGGCCCATGGGCTGGAGAGCGCCGAAGAGCGCCGGCGGGCCGACAAATCGGCCAAGGGCCGCGTCACCGTGCGCGCCTATCACCGCGGCAATCACATCTATATCGAAGTGGAAGACGACGGCCGCGGCATCGATTATGAAAAGATTCGCCAGAGCTTGATCGATTCCGGCGCGATGTCGCCGGCCGCCGCCGCCGAACTCATGGAGCGCGAGCTGCGCGAATTCCTGTTCCGCCCGGGCTTTTCCACGGCTTCGTCCATGACCGAACTGGCGGGGCGCGGCGTCGGCCTGGATGTGGTGCGCGCCAACGTGCACGCGCTGAACGGCGAAGTCGAAGTGCGCTCCGAACTGGGCCGGGGCACCTGCTTCACGGTGAAGGTGCCGCTGACGCTGATCATCTCGCAGGCGCTGTTCGTGCGCTGCGGCAAGACCGTCTTCGCGCTGCCGCTTGCCGTCGTCGAGGAAATTCGAAGGCTGCGCCCCGCCGAAATCGAGGATGTGGGCGGAAAGCTGCTGACGCGGGTCCGCGATGTGGTCACCGACGTGGTCCGGCTCGACGTGCAGCTCGGCCTGCCTCCGCTCGAACCGCTGAACGGATACTTCCACATGGTGATCGTGCGCGTCGCGGGCAAACAGGCCGGCGTGATCGTGGAGGAAGTGATTGGCAAGGACGAAATCGTGATCAAGAACCTGGGCGATTACCTGCGCCGCGTCAAGCTGTTCCCCGGCACGACGATTTCTTCCGATGGGAGCCTGATCCTGCTGATCGACCTGAACCGGCTGGTTGCTTCGGACACCTCGGACCGCCACGCCATCGAGCCCTCGTCTCCCGCCGCGCGCGTCTTTGCGCCGGGCGCCGAAGCGGTGGCCGCCGGCAGCATTCCCTCCGAGGCGGTGGATCCGATCGAAAACGACCGCGTGGTCGTGGTGGCCGACGATTCCATCAGCGTCCGGAAATTCGTAGGGCGCATGCTGGAAAAGGCAGGCTATCGCGTGAAGCTCGCCGCCGATGGGCTGGAAGCTTCCGAAGTGGTGGCGCAGTCGGGGTGCCACCTGCTCATCACCGACCTCGAAATGCCCCGCATGAACGGTTATGAACTCATGGCCCACATGCGGCAAGACCCGGTGACGCAGCGCATTCCCGTGCTGGTGGTGACGTCGAGGGCCGGGGCCAAACATCGCGACCGCGCCCTGAAGGAAGGCGCCTCGGGCTTCCTGACCAAACCCGTGCAAGAGGACCAGTTGATCGCCACCGTCGAGAGTCTGATCGGCACCGACGCGCGGCACGGATATCCCGCGGCTAACGCGCCGCTTCGGCAGGCATAAGATGACGACCGCTCCCAACAAGAAACTTCGCGTGCTGATCGTGGATGACTCCACGTTCATGCGCAAGGTGCTGCAGGACATCATCAACGCCGATCCGCAGCTCGAAGTGGCCGGACAAGGGGCCGATGGGCGCGACGGCGTCGCGCTGGCCGAATCCCTGCGGCCCGACGTCATCACCATGGACATCAACATGCCGCACCTCGACGGCCTGCAAGCCACCGAGTTGATCATGTCGCAGAACCCGCGGCCCATCGTCATCGTCAGTTCCGAATCTCGCGAGGGCACCACCAGCACGCTCAAGGCGCTCGAGCTGGGCGCGGTGGACTTCGTGACCAAACCCACCAGCGGCATCGACCTGGATATGAAGACCGTGGCGGAAGACCTGACCCGCAAGATCCGAACCGCCGCCAAAGTTCGGGTGGTGCGCACGGCGACACGCTCGGCCCTTCCCATGCCGCGCGCGCCTCTTTCCGCCGCGGCGGCGGCGGTCAACAGCGCCGCCCTGACGCAGAGCGGCGGGAAGTTTCCCATGGTGGTCCTGGCTGCTTCCACCGGCGGACCGGCCGCCATCACCCGCGTGGTGGCGGCATTGCCGAAGGACTTTCCCGCGGCCCTTTTTCTCATCGTGCACATGCCGGCGGCCTTCACCAAGCAATTCGCCGTGCAGCTGGCCGAAATCACGGCCCTGCCGGTGAAGGAAGCGGAAGCCAACGAAGTGCCGCAAGCGGGGAAGATTTATCTGTGCCCCGGCTCGCATCACCTCCAGCTTTCCGCCGGCGGCAAGATTACGCTGGATCCCGGCCCGCGCATTGATGGCTACCGCCCGTGCGCCAATGTCGCCCTGGAAAGTATCGCCGCCTACGCCGGCATGCTCAGCGTGGCCGTCATCCTCACCGGAATGGGCGCCGATGGCGCCAAGGGCGTCAAGGCGGTGAAAGGGGCGGGAGGCTGCGTGCTCGCCCAGGATGAGGCTACCTCCACCATATTTGGAATGCCGGCCGAGGCGATCAAGACCGGCGTGGTCGAGGAAGTTCTCGGACTCGACGACATCGCGCCCGCGCTGGAAAAGCGCGTCGCCAAATTGCTCCGCCTGGCCCCGGTAGGCGCCCGATGAATACTCCTCGCGGCCAGGAAACCTCGTCGCGCCGGCGTCGCCGTACGGAAACCGTCGTGCTGTTTGGGGTAGCCAATCAGGAGTTCGCGATCTCCGCGGATTCCGTGCAGGAAATTCGCAGCACCGATGGACTGGCGGGCGTGGCCAACGAGATCGAGCAGCCCGTGCTTCCCAAGGTGCGGCACATCATCGAACACGGTCATCGCACCTATTACGTCGTGAATGCGGGCGTTCATTTCGAACTGCCGGTCTCGCGCCCCGCGCTGCTGCTGATGCTGCGGGACTCGCACGTCGCCGTGTTGATCGACCGCATTGAACGCATGACCCAAATTTCGTCCCTCTACCCGCTGCCTTTGGCCTTCCGGGGCGAAGAGCGCCGCTGGTACCGCGGCCTGGCGTATGTGGACGATGCCGTCATTCCCCTGGTCCATCCGGCAGGGTTCTTGACGCCGGAAGAATGCGAGCTGCTCGATCAGGCCGCCAAGGCACAGGCGGAGCAACAGGCGGCCGAGGGAGCAGTGCCGGCATGACCGTGGCGAACAACACGGCACAGAACTCGTTCATCGTCGTCCAAGTCGGCGGCCAGAAGCTGGCCCTGCGCGCCGATGTGGTCACCGAGCTTTCGGCCCCGGTCCGGCTGCATGCCTTTCCGCACACGTCCCGGGCGGTCCTGGGCGTGATCATCCGCCGCGGGCGCATCATTCCCGTGTACGATGTGGCCCCGTTGCTGGCCGGCCGCAGCTTTTTGACGCAGCGCTTCTACCTCGTCGCCCGCCGCCACATCGGGCAGGCGAGCGAGTTCGGGGCCCTGCCGGTGAGCGGCGAATGCGAACTCGTGAACAGCGAAATGCAGCCGCCCGCCGCCGATGGCCCCGCCTATATTTGCGGCACGATCCCGGTCGGAGAACAATCGCTCGACGTGGTGGACTTCGACGCGCTCGTCACCTCGCAGGAATCGGCCGATGACGCTGCCGGCAGCATGGAGGTGCCTTCATGAACGCACCGGCAAATGCTCCCCGCGTCCTGCTGATCGACAGCAACATCTATTTCACCAAGCGGCTTGGCGACGCGCTCAAACAAGAAGGCTTCGAGGTGGTGCCCAGCACCCAGGGAACCTACGCCCTCACCATGCTGGAATGGAATGCCCCGGCCGCCATCCTGTGCGCCACGAACCTCCGCGAAATGGGCGCGCTGGAAATGGCCCCCATTCTCCGCGCCGATCCGAAAACCGCGGGCATCCCTTTGATTGCGTTGGGCGGAGGCGACGACCAGGCGTTGCTCGAAGCCTTCCGCGCCGGCTGCGACGACTACGTCGATCGCCGGCGCCCGGCTGCCGACATCGCCGCGCATGTGCGATCGTTTCTGGTCAGCCGCCAGGATGGTTTTCAGCCCACGCAGATGTTGTCGAGCGCGCAAACCGACCTGAGCGGCAGCCTGTCGCTGCTCGATCTTCCCGGGGTCATTCAAATGCTCGCCCAGGCCCATCAGAGTGGCGGGCTGCACATCAACGCGGGCGACACCGACGGCATCATCTTTTTCGAGGGCGGCCAGATCTTCCATGCCGAATGCGGCGCGCTGTTCGGGGACGAGGCCGTGACCCAGATCGTCAAAGCCTGCCACGGCGTGGCCAACGGGGTGTACAAGTTTGTCTACGGCGTCGCCGCCGCTCAGCGCACCGTGCTCCGTTCCACCACCGATCTTCTGCTCGACGCCATGCGCGAGTTCGATGAAAACGCGCGCGACCAGGAGGAACAGACGCAGGAACAGCCCGAGGAGCAGCCATCGGAGAAGGAGGCGTCATGAGCGAAACGCTCACTGCGGTCCGCACGCCCAACGTCTACTTCATCGACGACAGCGCCACGATGCGCGAGGTCATCAAGATCGCCTTTCGCAAGGAGAATATCCACGTCATCACCTGCGCCGATGCCGCTTCGGCCATCGAGCAATTTGGAAACACCGCGCCCGACGCGGTCATCACCGACCTCATCATGCCGGACAAGGACGGCTACGAGGTTTGCCAGTTCATCAAGCAGCACGAACAGTTCGGACAAACCCCCGTCATCCTGATGTCCGGGGTCGTGAACAAGAACGTCGCCGAAAAGGCCATGTCGGTCAAAGCCGACGAGCTGATCCGCAAACCGTTTCAGCCCCAGGACCTCATCAACCGCGTCAAGAATCTGCTGTACCCGAAGTCCGCGGAGGCAGCGCCGGAGGAGGCTCCGGCCCCAGGCGACCCCATGCCCGCGCCGCCGCACACGTCTCCGGCTGCCCTGAACAACTTGTTTTACACCGGTCCGGCGCCTGCCGCCCCCAGCCACGCTGCCCCGCGCGCGGCCGCACGGCCAACCGCGCGGCCCAGCCCGCCCGCGCCGGCGCCACACCCTGCCGCGCCAGCTTCCCCCGACGTTCACAAACTGCGCAACGAGATTTTGCGTCTCGAAATGCTGGTGAAAAGACTACAGGCGGAGCTCGATGCCAAGAGCCAATATTGCACGGCGCTGGAAGCGCACATCAAGAGCCAGCAGGATTCCGAATGACCCCTGCTCTGGCCGATGGTTCCCGGAAAGCCCAGCGGGCATGTTCTTTGCTCTCTTGGAAACTGCCCGGCCCACGTGCTTGACCCTTCTTGGGAGCGTGCCCTAACCTAAATTCAACTCTATGAGCAAGTGGCTAGCGTTGGCAGAAGCGCGTTGTAAAGGGGGTTCATGGGGCACCGCAGTGAGCAACGGATCGTCATTTCCATTCCGGTCGTCGTCCGGGGTGTGGATGCCGCCGGCGTTCCCTTCGTCGTCCCCGCCACGACACATGACGTCAGTTGTACGGGTGCGTGCCTTCAGGGTTTGAAGGGCGTTCCAGGTCCCGGCAAGAAGGTCGAAATCGAATGCCAGAATCAGAAGGCATGGTACCGGGTTCAATGGATCGGTGAGAGCCGCAACTCCACCGCCGGGCGAGGGGGCGTTCGATGCCTGGAACCGGGGAAGTACATCTGGGGCGTCACCCCGAAAGAGTGGGAGGCGGACACCTACGACCACGCGACACCTCGGGCCATGGTGGCTCCGGCGACCGGCTCGCCCGACGATTTGTCCCCTGATCTGACTGGCCAGGAACGCCGCCTGTTCCCGCGACACGCTTGCCGCATCGAGGTCCAAATCTCGGCCCAGGATGACGCCATCCGCCTGTTGGGAAGAATTACGGACATTTCCCTCGGCGGTTGTTACGTGGAAATGCTTTCACCGCTGCCGGTCAAAACTTCCGTGAAATTGTCGTTCCAACAGGATGATGCCACGCTGCGTCTAACCGGCCTGGTACGGTTGTCGCAAATGGCGCTGGGGATGGGCGTCGCGTTCACGGGGATGACCCCCGAGGGCTTTGAGAGACTGCGGCGTTTGACGTTGCCGGCCGGCCCCTCGCCCTCCGCCCCTGCTGCGCCGGCGAAGGCGACGCCCGCACGGCCTCCACGGCCCGAGCCGCGCACGCCGCCCATGGACTCCCTCCCGGACTCTGCCGGGGAATTTGACTTCTTCGATCCACCGGACGTGCGAGAAACCCTCGCCGCCGTCGTGCGGATACTCTCCCGCAAGGGACTCCTCACCCGCGCCGAACTCCTCGATGAATTGGAGCGACTGAAGCCCGCTCGTAGGTGATGGTTCGCTGCGCTGCCCGCAAAGCCTGGCCCTGCCCCCGCCGATATCATGAAACTTGCTTTGGCCAGGCCTTAGTGCCAGAATTCCCCCCGGCTTTTCTGTCCGAGCCAGTCCCATGCGAGGTTCCAACTGGAGATGACAATATGAGACGAATGCGTGCGATCACCGCACTGGTCAGTGCGGCCCTGCTGTTGGTTGGATCTTCCTTCTCCGCGTCCCGCAAGCCCGTTCCGGCAGTCCCTTCCAGAGCCTTTCAGTTCGCCACCGTTGTCCACGTCCCTGCGCTGCCTTCCGGCTCTCACCAATTGAAGCTCTGGATTCCCTTGCCCTACCAGGACGCCTATCAGTCCGTCACCCAACTGACGATCGAAAGCCCCGTTGCCTACAAGATGGAACGCGAACCCCGATATGGCGACCGCTACGCCTATCTGGTGGTGAACGCATCGAAGACGCCGGGCCCATTCGACATCGCCCTCTCCTTCCATGCCCGGCGTTTCGAGCATCGCGTGCCGCTCACCCCCTCGAGCCGGCCTTCCTCCGCGCCGCGCTTCGAGCTGGCGCGTTTCCTCCGGCCCGATAGCTTGGTGCCCATCGACGGGAAGATCGCTGATCTTTCCCGGGAACAGACGACCGGCGCAACCCAGCCGCTCGCGAAGGCGCGGAAACTGTACGACTACGTGATCGCCACCATGCACTACGATCACGACGGCAAGGACTGGGGACGCGGCGACGCCCTCTGGGCCTGCGATGCCAAGCACGGAAATTGCACCGATTTCCATTCCCTGTTCATCGGCATGGCCCGCGCCGCGGGAGTTCCCGCCCGGTTCGAAATCGGCTTCTTGCTGCCCTCCGACTCGCACGAGGCCACCATCACCAGTTACCATTGCTGGGCCGAATTCTACGTGCAGGGCATCGGCTGGATTCCCATCGACGCCTCGGAAGCATGGAAGCACAAGGAAAAGATCGACTATTTCTTCGGAGCCACGGACACCAACCGCCTCATGATGAGCCTGGGCCGCGACATCCGCCTGCATCCGGCGCAAGCCGGTGCTCCCCTCAACTATTCCGTGTATCCCTACGCCGAGCTGGACGGAAAGCCGTTCACCGACTTGAAGAATGATTATTCCTTCCGGGACGATCCCGCCCCGGTGGAAACATCCACCCTCGCGCGAGGGCATTGATCCTTCTCCCGGCCCCGATGCGGGTCCGCTGATCGGACCGGTTCCCGCCGAGCGCTGCCATTCGCTGACGCTGGTCTCCGAGCGGATGGCAGCGTTCACGCGGGCGATTCGCGCTCCAGGAACCGCCGAATCCCGCGCAGAACCCGCGCCATCATCGCTTCCGTCAGCTTGCCCGTGAACGTGTTCTGCTGGCTCGGATGATAGGAGACGAACAGCCGGGGCAGCCCGTCCCCCAACGCATAGCTCGCGCCGTGGCGGAACGCAAATGCGCCCACGCTCGGAATCTGGCCGCGCTCCTTGAGCAAACCCAAATACGCGCGCAGGGCGATCCCGCCCAGCACCAGCACGGCCCGGGGATGCACCAGCTCCAGCTCACGTTCCAGATACGGCCGGCAGTGCGCGGCCTCCGAGGGCAGCGGCTTGTTCGCCGGAGGCGCGCAGCGCAGCACGGCGGTGATGTACGCATTCCGCAGCGCCAGCCCGTCGCCACGGCGCTCCGAAAGCGGCTGATTCGCAAAGCCGGCGCGATACAGCGCTTGATACAGGAAATCGCCGGAGCGGTCTCCCGTGAACATCCGCCCGGTGCGGTTCGCGCCATGCGCTGCAGGCGCCAGCCCCAGGATCAGCAGCCCGGCGCGCGGATCGCCGAATCCCGGCACGGGCTTGCCCCAATACTCCCATTCGTGGAAGGCCCGGCGTTTTTCGCGCGCCACCTTCTCCCGATAGGCCACCAGCCGCGCGCATTTCCGGCACGCCACAACCTTCCGGTTCAATTGTTCCAGTGCGTTCACAGGGGCTCCCTGCAAAAGCTACCATGGAAACGGGCCTCCGGGGCCCATCCTCGCCGAGAGGCCAGCGGATTGCATTGTGCGCGCGGCGGCTCGTCGGGGTAAACTTGACGGCAGAGTCGGCCGCGCCCGTGACCGAACCGGACGCCGGCGGCGCCTTCGCTTATGGAAATTGGCTCGGGTCAAAGGACGATTCTCGATCGCATTGTCGAAACGCGCCGCGAATCCATCGCGCACCGGAAAGGTGTGCTGCCGGAAGCCGCCCTGAAGATGGCCGCCGAAAAAATGGAGCCGCCGCGCGATTTTGCGGGCGCGCTCGGGCGCTCCGGCTTCAACGTGATCGCCGAACTCAAGAAAGCCTCGCCCTCGCGCGGCCTTCTCCGAGAACGCTATGAGCCCTCCGTGCTGGCCGCGAGTCTGGAAGGCGCGGGCGCCGCGGCCCTTTCCGTCCTGACGGAAGAGGACTTCTTTCGCGGCTCGCTCGGCGATTTGAAGGAGGCGCGGAAAGTAACGCACATTCCCATCCTCAGAAAGGATTTCATCGTTGACCCCTGGCAGGTGTGGGAGGCGCGCGCGGCGGGCGCCGACGCCTTTCTTCTGATCGCGGCGATTCTGGACGACGGTGCGCTGGGCGCATTGCTCGCCCTGGGCCGCGCCTTGCAAATGGAGCCCCTGGTCGAAGTCCACACCCGCGGGGAGCTGGACCGCGTGGTCGCCGCCGGGGCGCGCATCATCGGCGTCAACAATCGCGATCTCCGCGATTTCACGGTGCGCATCGAGACGTCGCTGGAGCTCATCGAAGCCATCCCGGACCATTGCATCGCCGTCAGCGAATCGGGCCTGCGCACGCATGACGCTCTCGCGCGCCTGCGCCGGGCCGGCTTCGACGCCTTCCTCGTGGGCGAGCAGCTCATGAAGCATCCCGATCCCGCCGCGCCGCTGCGCGAGTTGCTGGGCGTCGCGGTTGCGGGCGAGCGGGGCGCGTGAGAACGCCGTCGGGAGAGCCATGGCCAGGGTCAAAGTGAAAATTTGCGGCATCACCAATTGGCGCGATGCCCGGCGGGCCTCCGAGGCCGGAGCGGATTTTCTCGGCTTCAACTTCTATCCCGGCAGCCCGCGGTATATCGAACCCGCGAAGGCCCGGCGGATCATCCGCCGCTTGCCGAAACGGGTGGCTGTCGTGGGCGTCTTTCAAAATGAGAGCGAGCAGAACGTGCGCGAGATTGCGCGCCAGGCGGGGCTTGGTTACCTGCAATTGCACGGCGACGAGTCGCCCGCCATGGTCCTGCGGCTGGGACGCTCCTGGCACGTGATCAAGGCGCTGCGCGTGGGAAGATCGTTCCGTCCCGCGCAGCTCGCGCGCTACGAAAAGGCCGCTGCGTTTTTGCTCGATGGTTTCGACCGCCACCGGCGCGGCGGCACGGGCAAGACCTTTGACTGGAAGATCGCGCGCCAGGCCGGGCGCCATGGCCGGATCATGATTGCCGGCGGTCTGACGCCGGAAAATGTCGGCGAAGCCGTGCGCGCCGGAAAGCCCTGGGCCGTGGATGTTGCGAGCGGCGTCGAAGCGGCGCCGGGGAAGAAAGATTTCGTTCGCATGAAGGCCTTCGTGCAAGCCGCCCGGCGCGGCGCGCGCGGAAACGGAAAATAGAATCATGACGTCACCAACAACTTCGATCGCCAGCATCGTGCCCGACGCCCGGGGACGCTATGGCCCCTACGGCGGCCGCTACGTTCCCGAAACCCTCGTCGCCCCTCTCGAGGAACTCGAACGGGCTTACGCCGAAGCCTGCGCCGATCCCGCGTTTCACGCCGCCCTCGACGCGCTGCTCCGCGATTTCGCCGGGCGCCCCACCCCGCTGCAATTCGCCTCGCGCCTCACCGAACGTCTGGGCGGCCCGCGCATCTATCTCAAGCGCGAAGATTTGCTCCACACCGGCGCGCACAAGATCAACAACTGCCTCGGCCAGGGCCTGCTCGCCGTGCGCATGGGCAAAAAGCGCGTGATCGCGGAAACGGGCGCCGGACAGCACGGCGTGGCCACCGCCACGGTCGCCGCCCGCCTCGGACTTTCTTGCACCGTCTACATGGGCACCGAGGACATGGAGCGCCAGCGCCTCAACGTCTTTCGCATGCGCCTGCTCGGGGCCGAGGTCGTCGGCGTCGATGCCGGCAGCCGCACCCTGAAGGACGCCATCAACGAAGCCATGCGCGACTGGGTGACCAACGTCCGCACCTCCCACTATCTGCTCGGCTCCGTCCTCGGCGCGCATCCCTATCCCCAGATCGTGCGCGATTTTCAAAAGATCATCGGCGAAGAAGCGCGCGAACAGATCCTCCGCGTCGAAAAACGCCTGCCCGATTATCTCTACGCCTGCGTGGGTGGCGGCTCGAATTCCATAGGCCTCTTCCACGCCTTCCTGGGCGATCCCGGCGTGAAGATGGTGGGCATCGAAGCGGGCGGACGCGGCAAATCCCTCGGCGAACATGCCGCGCGGCTGGGCGCGGCGCACGGCTTCACCGGCGCGCGCCCCGGCGTGCTGCAAGGAACCTACACCTACGTGCTGCAGACCGCCGACGGCCAGATCGCCCCCACGCACTCCATTTCCGCCGGCCTCGATTATCCGGCCATCGGTCCCGAGCACGCCTGGCTGGCGGATTTGGGCCGCGCCGAATACAGTTCCGTCACGGACGAAGAGGCCATCGACGCCGCGCGCACGCTGGCGCGCATCGAGGGGATTATTCCCGCACTCGAATCCGCACACGCCGTGGCGGGACTGATCCAGCGCGCGCCGCGGATGAAGAACGGCGAAATCGTCATCCTGAATGTCTCCGGCCGCGGGGACAAGGATATGGAGACTCTCTCCCGCTATGTCTGACGCCGCCAGCCCTAGTTCCTCGGCTTCGCCCCAGCCATCCACGGGCCGCATCGAGCGCTGCTTCCGCGAACTGGCGCAAACGGGCGAACTCGGCCTCGTCGCCTACATCACGGCGGGCGATCCTTCGCTGGAGGCGACCGAGAAGATTGTTGTGGCGGCGGCCGAGGCCGGCGCCGACGTCATCGAACTGGGCGTGCCGTTCAGCGATCCGGTCGCCGACGGGCCGACGATTCAGCGCGCCATCGAACGCGCCCTCCGCGCCGGGACCACCCTCGCGGGCGTTCTCGGTCTGGTGGCCCGCCTCCGCGCGCGCACCCAGGTGCCCCTGGTGCTGTTCAGCTACTTCAATCCCCTTTTGCAGATGGGCCTCGAAAAATTTGCCGAAGCGGCCGCCGCGGCGGGCGCCGATGGCGTCCTGGCGACGGACCTGACGCCGGAAGAAGCCGAGGAGTACCGCGCGGCGATGCGCGCCCACGGCCTCGACACCATCTTCCTGGCCGCGCCAACTTCCACCGATGCGCGTCTGGAAAAGATCGCCGCCGTCTCTAGCGGCTTCCTGTATCTGATTTCGCGCACCGGGGTGACCGGCGCCCGCGAGGCCCTCCCCGAAGACCTGCCGCAATTGGCGCGGCGCGTCCGGCGATTCACGAAATTGCCTCTCGCCGTCGGCTTCGGCATTGCGGCCCCGGCTCATGTGTCCGTGCTCGGCGGTATCGCCGACGCCGCCGTCGTCGGCTCCGCGCTCGTCTCCGAGGTCGAGAAGGCCTCCAACGCCGGGCAAGCCGCCGAAAACGTGGCCGGACTCATCCGCGTGCTGAAGCGCGCCGCCCGCCAGGGCCTCAGCCGCCGCACCGAACGCCCCGCGTGAGCAACACACACCGGCGCCGCCCCATGCTTTCCGGCAGGTTATAGTAAACTACGGCTTTGACGGCGGAGGAGTTCCCCGGCGAAAGAGCCCGGAAGGACGTTGGCGGAAACCATGGACGCGCACTCGATTGTCGTCGTGAGCCTGCACAGCCCGAAGGAACGCCTGTGGGGCGAGTTGCTCGATGTCTCCAGCGCAGGCGTCACCCTGCGCGGCATCGACCTCGGGTCGTTCGATCACTTCGTCAGCGAGGTCTTGCACCCTGAGGGCGATCGCATTGGTTTGCCAACACTCTTTTTCCCCATGCTGCGGATCGAACGGATCGCGCTGGACGAGGCCCGCGGATCGATCCCTTCCATGGCGGAGACGTTCGAGAAAAAAGTGGGCCGCTCGCTGGTGGATTACCTCGCGCAGTTCGCCTGAACCGGCGCCCTGCGTAAGGTGCCCCACGGCGCCCGAATCAAGCGGGAGGAAAGCCCGCCTGCAAGCCGGATAAACAAATGTACAGCCGAATTCTCACCGTTCCCAACCAGCTCACGCTCCTGCGCCTGGCCTTCCTTCCGTTTTTCGTGATCGCCATCGAATACGAGCATTATGCCGTGGCCCTCGGCATCCTCGTGGCGGCGGGCATCAGCGATGGCCTCGACGGGCTGCTGGCGCGCGAGCTGAATCAAAAGACGCCGCTCGGCGCCTACCTCGATCCCATCGCCGACAAGCTGCTGCTCTCTTCTTCCTACGTCGTGCTGGCGCTCAAGGCCAAGATCAGCTGGTGGCTGGCCATTCTCGTTCTCAGCCGGGACGTTCTGCTGCTGGCCGCCGCTGCGGTGATTCTCGTGACGATTGGCTACCGGCCCTTTCCTCCGAGCCTCTGGGGAAAGGCCACCACCTTCTTTGAAATTCTGCTGATTGTGTTGGTGCTCGTCGTGGCCGTGTGGGACGTCAACGGAGCGTTGTGGATCGCGCGGCGGGTGTGCGGCTTTGTCGTCGCCGCGCTGGTGATGATTTCCGGCGTGCACTACGCTGTCGTGGTGTCGCACCGGCTCCATGCCGAGGGTGGCGGCCAGGCCGCTGAATAGACCGCCGCCCGTCTGCTCCTAGCCTCCTCCGCGCAACACCCGGACCGCCACCGCCACAATACTCGCGGCCACCGCGCAGCCCGCCGCCCAGCCTAGCAGGTAGGCCCTTTTGCGCTCTTCCCCCGTGGCCGGCGGGCGATCGATCATGATCTTACCCAGCGCAAATCCGGTGGCCAATCCCCCCAGGTGCGCCATGTTGTCAATCCCCGGAAACATCAATCCCCAGACCGCGATGTAAATCAGCCAGCGAATGAGCTGGCCGCGCAGCGTCTGCATGCCGGCGCTGCGCCGGCCCATCGTGACCGCCAGAAGCACGCCGATCAGTCCCAGCAGGGCCCCCGAGCCGCCCACGCTGAAATGCCCGAAAAAGCTGCTCAGCACGTAGCCGCCGATTCCCGTCGCCACGTAGATGAAAACATAGCGCGCCGAGCCGTACATCTCTTCGATGGTCGGCCCGATGTCCATGAGCACCCACATGTTGAACAGGATGTGCATCAAGCTGCCGTGGAGAAAAATCGCCATCACAAACCGCCATGGCTCGTGCAGATTCGCCCCGAGCGGCAAGGACGCGCCGAGGCGCTGCACCACATTGCCGTCAATCATTCCGATGTTCATCAGGCCAAAGAGCCCTCCGCCAAGTCCTTGCAGTTCCCCCAGACGGATGGTCCACAGCAGGCTCAAACCGTAGAGCAGGCAGCTGAGCGTGAGGATGGCGTAGGTAGCTGGGGAGGTGGTCGGGATCAGGCCTTCCAGCGAGCGGCTAGCCGCCGCCAGCGAAAACGTCATGCTGGCGCCGCACTGGTGGCACCGTGTCGCGCTCGCGCCCACTAGCGTCCGGCAGGCCGGGCAAAGCTTGGGGCGCGGCCCGCTGCGCTCACCGCCAAAAAATCCGCTCATCTTTTCGCCGATCCGGCTGCGCCTCCGCGGCACGCGCGGCGGCACACAGCCCCAGGGTTCCTTGCGGGAATGCCAGTGCGTTCCTATAATACCCAAGTTGAGTGCCCACCAGTGAATCGGGATGTCGAGTGAGATTCGTCGCGCGGGTGACGGGTTTCGAGAACACATCGCAGCCTGCCCGGAGCTGCGCGCGGTCTATGCTGCCGCGGAGGTTGGCGCTCGCGTCCGCGCTCGTCCTGTGTCTCATCGCCGCCGGCTGCGCTCACCCCAAGTACACGGCGCGTCCTCCCGTCGCGACTCCTCCGGCGCCGCCTTCCCCGCGTTCCGGGCCGCCTCCGCCCATCGAGCGCCAGCCCGTCGTGCCCGGCGAATATGTTGAGGAAGGCGTGGCCTCCTGGTACGGCATCCCCTTCAATGGCCGCCGCACCTCCAACGGCGATATTTATGACATGCACGCGTTCACGGCCGCGCATCGCACCCTGCCGTTCGGCGCCGTCGTGCGCGTCACCAACCTGAGCAACGGCCGCCAGACCGAGGTCCGCATCAACGACCGAGGCCCCTTCGTCGCCGACCGCATCATCGACCTCTCGCTCTCCGCGGCCCAGGCCATCGGCATGGTGGGCACCGGCACCGCGCAGGTGCGCATCGAGGTCCTTGGTGGGCCCAATCCCCGTGTCGGTTTCTTCGGCGTGCAGGTGGGCGCCTTCCGCATGCAGGACAATGCCGAGCGCCTGCGCGCGCAGCTGGCGGCCAATTACGCTCCCGTCAGCATCGCCACCTATGACTCGCCCTCCGGATTGTTCTACCGCGTGCGCGCCGGACGTCTGCCCACCGAGGACGCGGCGGGCCGCCTCGCCGAGGAATTGCGCGCCCGAGAACTCCTGACCACCTTCGTCGTCCGCCTGGATGATTGATGAACACCGCGCCGCAAATTCGCACGGCCTCGTGCTTCGCCAACGGCCGCCATCTCTGTTTTGCCGTCTCGCTCGCGCTGCTCGGCTCGACTTCACTGGTGCTGTTCTGGCAGCCGCGCGCGGCCAAGAGCCGTCGACCAGCGGCACAACATCGGCCGTGACCATCGTGCTTCCT
The DNA here is from genome assembly GCA_963791705.1 of Terriglobia bacterium. Lineage (GTDB taxonomy): Bacteria > Acidobacteriota > Terriglobia > Acidiferrales > UBA7541 > Palsa-295. The sequence goes on from CAWBTO010000005.1 coordinate 235,370, forward strand.
CCCCAGGTGGTGGCAGGCCAACCGGCTACTCTCGCGGTGCTGGGCGTGGATGGCCGGCTCACGTCCGGTTTGGAAGTCCATCTGGGCCGCGAACAATCGGTTACCACCGACCGCACCGGACGCGCTTCCTTCACCGCGCCGCAAAGCGGCGTCTTGCTGGCAACAGCTTCCGGGACATCCGTCGCGGCGCTCGTGGATGTGTCCGCCCCCGCGAATAGCCCGCCGGCGATCCGCGTGGCGCCGGTGGTTTCCTTGCGCGACCGTTTCTCCCTTTGCGGCGCCGCATTCGCCGGCGATGCCAACGCCAACCGCGTGAAAATCAACGGCCAGCCCGTCCTGGTTCTCGCGGCCTCGCCCGAATGCCTCGTCGTTCTCCCCGGGCCCAAGGCCGAACCCGGCCCGGCCACCATCTCGGTCGAATCTCCCGCAAGGGCAATGGAGCGCCGCCACATCGCTCGTCTCTCTCGAATTCGAAGCGCCCAATCCCCCGCTGCGGCCCGGCCAGAAAAGTCAGATGCGCGTGCGCGTGCAGGGCTCGGAGCAGCGCCTGCACTTGGTCGTGGAAAACGAAACGCCCGGCGTGCTGCGATTTCTCAGCGGCGATCTGCAGGAAGTCGTCACCGGCGGCGGGCCGCAGAATTTCGCGCTGCTCAAGGTCGAAACCATCCGCGCCGGCGATTTCTCCTTCCACGCGCGCCTGCTGCCCGCGCCCGATCCCGCACGCCGCTCGACAGCTATCTGGCCGCCGCCGCGCTGCTCGCGCCCCACAACTTGCAAGGGAAGGTCCGCCACCTCGCCGGCCGCTTGTCCGGCTCTGCCCACAATTCCCAGGCGGTTCGCCGGGAACTCGATCGGCTGGCCCCCGATACGGCGCCCGGCGATTTCCGCACGCCTACTCGACGCCGCCCGCGCCGCCCTCTAACCGTGTGCTTGAAAACCACCGTCTTTAACGACGTGTACATTCCGGGGTCATGGAGCGCCTCTGCGTGGCTCGGTGAGTGAATCGTAACTGTGAGGAGGTTTCTGTAGCGCCCGGCTTCCGAAGGCGAGGACGGCATCTCGTACGGAGGTCGCCGTTCATGCGGCGCCAAGAATCCGAGTCTTCTCTGCGTTCTCTGCGTCCTCTGCGTCTCTGCGGTGTGATTGTTCTTTCGTGTCCTCTGTGCCTTCTCCGTGCCCTCTGTGTTAAATCTCTGCAAACGGTTACGAAAGAAGTTGCACGCAGGGCCAGCCACCGCCACTCGAATGACACACTCATTTGCCGGTGGCCGACTCCAGGGCCTTCGGCGCCGCTTCCGGAAGCGCGCCCTGGGACATCTGTTCCAGCGAGTTGCGCGCGCGGCCCAGCCGGCTGTCCGCGTCCTCGTAGCTCTGCTGCGCGTGGCGCAGATGCGTGCCCAGCCTTTCGTACACGTCCGCGAACGACTCCACCTGCTTCTTCAGTCCCGACAGGCTCGCCAGCAGGTGCCGCGCATTTTCCTCGATGCGCTGCCCCTGCAAACTCACGGCGATGGCGCTCAGGCAGGCGTAAAACGTGTTCGGCGAAACGGGGAAGACGCGCTTGCCCCGGCAGTATTCGTCGAGCCTGCCGGATTTCGCGTCCTCGGTCATCAGCAGCTCGTAATAGACGCCTTCCGAGGGCACGAACATCAGGGCGTAATCGAACGTGTGCTCGTCCGGCAGAATGTATTTCCCGGCAATCGAGTCGGCGTGCTTGCGCACCGCCACGGAAAATTCGCGCCGCGCCTCGCCACCTTCTTCGGCCAGCCGCCGGTAGGCGTCCAGCGGAAACTTCGAATCAATCGGCAGCAGCCGCTCGCCGCTGCGCACCACCGCGTCCACGATCGCCCCGGTCGACGCGAACCGGTACTGCATCACGAACGCGCTCTGCGGCAGCGCGTCCTCCAGCAGCCGCTCCAGCGTGACCTCGCCCAGCGTCCCCCGCGTCTTCGCTCCCCCCAACACCGATTGCAGCGTCTCCGCCGCCTTGGAAAGGTCCCGGCTGGTTTGCTGCACCTCGCCGATCTTCTCGCTCATCTGCACCAGCGCCTCGGTGGACGACTGCAACCGCTTGGCCACTTCCTTCTGAGCGTCGCTCGCCAGCTGCCCCGTCGAAGCCACTCCGCTTTGCAGTTCCTGCCGCACCTGCCCGAGCTGCTGCGTCATCGCCTGCGTCAGCTGATTGATCTGCTGGCTCATCTGCGACGTCACCGCCTGGCCCTGCGCCGCCAGCGACGTCTGCATCTCCTGGCGCACCGCCGACAGTTGCGCCTCCGATCGCCGCCCCGCCGACCACACCAGCCATCCCACCACGATCATCGCGGCCACCGCCGCTGCCAGCCAGATCATTGGACTCATCAATCTTCGCCTTTGCAGTTCCCTGGCTCTCGCCTTGTTATTGTACCGGCCGGTCCAGCCTCTCCGCACCGGGCAGCCTTGCCGTGGCACAGCCACTCCTGGCTGTGCACCGCCCGAGATTCTCCCGCGCCGCCGCTGCGTTGCACCCACTCTAGCGCGATCCCCCGCGCGTGCCAATCGTTGCATGGATCGGCCGGTCATCGAGGCAGGTGTCAATTCAAGTGCGCTTTTGTAGCGGCCGGCTCCGCTCAGCCGGGGCGGTTATCCTGGCCGTGGCACAGCCACTCCTCGCTGTGCATTGTTGACATCAACAACCGGTGGCAGCCGCACTTCCGTCGTGCTACGGTAAATTGACGCTGGGAGGCGAACGCAGATGACGTGGGCAAAACGGCGGGCGATCGTGATCGGCGCGCTGGCACTGGTTGTCGTGCTGCTCCTGTGGGCCGCCTTGCGGCCCGAACACCTGGACAACCACTCCGTGCTGGTCATTGACGCCACCGGCTCCATCGACGAACAGCATCCCACCGACTTGCTCAGCAGCTTGACCGGCCGAAAGCCCGCCGTGCTGCACGATTACATTGACGCGATTGATGCCGCCCGCACCGATTCCCGCATCACCGGCCTGGTCCTCCGCCTCGGCTCTCTCGACACCGGCTGGGCCAAACTCGAGGAACTCCACGCGCATCTCCTCGCCTTCCAGACCAGCGGCAAGCCCAGCATCTGCTATCTCGGCTACGAGGGCATCGGCAACCCGGAATACTATCTGGCCAGCGCTTGCCAGCAAATCTGGCTCGTGCCCACCGCTCCGCTCAATATCAAGGGCATGATGGCCGAGGCGGTTTTCTTCCGCGGCTCGCTCGACAAACTGAATATCGTGCCGGAGTTCTACCACATCGCCGAATACAAGACGGCGACCAACATGTTCACGGAGAAGAAGTTCACCCCCGAGCACCGGGAGGAAGTCGCATCCGTGCTGCACGGCATTTACAGCCGCTACCTGGATGACGCCGCCCAAGCCCGCCACATGACTCCCGCCGCTTTCGAGGACATCCTCACCCACGGGCCGCTCCTCACCGGCGAGGCGGTGGAAAAACATTTGGTGGACCGGCTGGCCTACTGGGACCAGGTGCAGGACTACTTTAAGGACCGCGATCGCGATTGGAATCCCGTGTCGCTCGGCCGCTACAGCTCTTTCGTGAAAAATCCCGCAGGCGATCAACTGGCCGTCATCTACGCCAGCGGCCTGATTATGTCCGGAGATTCGACCAGTTCGCCCACCCAGGGAATTATCATGGGCGGTGACTCGGTGGCCGCGGATCTCCGCGCCGCGCGGGACGATTCCGATATCAAAGCCATCGTCCTGCGGATCGATTCCGGCGGGGGATCGGTGGTCGCCAGCGAAGTGATCCGCCGCGAGGTCGAGCGGGCCTGCGCGCGCAAGCCCGTGGTCGTCTCCATGTCGGACGTCGCGGCCTCCGGCGGCTACTGGATCGCCACGCCCGCCACGAAAATCGTCGCTGACGCCAATACCATCACCGGCTCGATCGGCGTCCTGGTCGGTAAACTGAATCTCGCCGGCCTCTACCGCCTGCTGGGCGTAAGCACCGACTACGTCGCCACCAGCGACAACGCCACGATGTTCTCCGACCAGCAGAACTTCACGCCCGCCCAGCGCGCCTACATCGAAAAATCGCTCCGCGACACATACTCCCAATTCACCCGCGGCGTCGCCCAGGGACGCGGCATGAAGGTGGAAGCCGTGGATAAAATCGGCAAGGGCCGCGAATGGACCGGCGCGCAAGCCCGCCAGTCCGGACTGGTCGACGAACTCGGCGGACTGGACCGCGCCATCGCCATCGCTAAGGACCTCGCCCACATTCCCGCCAACGCACCCGTTCATCTGGTGCGCTTCCCTGAGGAAAAAGGGCTTCTCGACCTGCTCTTCGAACGCGAGTCCGGCGACCTGAGCGAATTCGGTTCGCTCGATGCCACGCTCCGGCACATCGCCGGCGTGATGGAACCGGTGCAGGCCCGCGTGCCCTACCAGCTCCGCATTCGCTAGTACCGTTCAAACTTGTGGCGACAAGGCCCCGTGCGCGGTGGTTCAACGAACTTGCAGACGGCTGCACTTCGGAAGTTCGCTTCATTTAGTTGGAACGGCACTAGCCGCCGCGAATGCGCCCGCCGGTTTGCCTCGGACAAATCCGCTCAACTTCGCTATACTGTATTCCACCGGCGCGGTACCCAAGTGGTAAGGGAGAGGTCTGCAAAACCTTTATACGTGGGTTCGATTCCCACCCGCGCCTCCACTTTTCCCCTTTTGCTTTGAGTCAGTTAACAACCTCGGTTTCCCCGCGTAACTTCTGCGTACCCTTCGATAAGAGTAGGACGATTGGATCTCGCTCCCATGCTCGCTCCAAATCGGCCTCGACCTGACGCTGGCGGGCGTCGGTCCAAGCCGCGTAGTATTTCTCAGTCACTCTCACACTTTGATGCCCGAGCAGTATGGCACCGCGCTCGACAGGGACGTCAGCCAACAGTAGTTCCGTGGCAAAGGTGTCGCGGAATCTGTGTGCTTGGCCGTCAGATATCATTGACCAAACTCCCAATGTGGGCTATCTCGTGCGTGCTGCATGCCAGGAAGCCGTTGCTTTCCGGCGAAACATCAACTCTTGAGTTCGTCAATATTCCCTGGGATAACTAGAAGTCTATTGACGAGAGGCAACTGAGCGGCGATACTTCCGAAACCCAAAGGCTGACTTAGCCGCGAGGAAACCGATGGATAAGCGCGCTGCTTCCCTCTGCGTTCTCATGTTCGTTGCCGTAACTGCTGCTTCAACGATCAGTTCTGCGCAGTCTGCGCCGAAACAAGTTCCGATCCCGCTCACATTTGTGGCGAACGCCGGGCAGCTTCCGAAACCCTATGCGTTCGAAGTGAAGGGTGGGGATTATCAAGCCATGCTCCTGCGGGAAGGCGTAGATCTCTATCTGCCGGTGGCAAATGATCATTCGAGGCGACTCGAATTCAGACTTGTCAGCGAGGGGGGCGCAGCGACCATTTCGGGGCTCCACCAAGCGCGAGGCGTGAGCAACTATTTTCGTGGCAGCGATCCATCGCGGTGGGTGCAAGCAGCTGCCCAGTATGAAAGGGTGGAGCTGCGTGCGGCGTACGCGGGGATCAATCTCATTTTCCACGTATCCCAGGAACAGTTGGAAGAGGACTTTGATGTGGCCCCTTTCGCGGATCCCTCTAAAATTGCCTTCCGGCTTGCAAGCGCAGATTCACTGGCCCTATCGCCGCAGGGAGATCTGGTTTCGCGCTTGGGCAGTGCCACGTTCACTTTCAAGAAGCCACTCGCCTTTCAAGAATATGGGGCGGTAAGAAAATTCGTCGAGGCGAAGTATATTGTTGCCCCCGACGGTACTGTTCACTTCAAGCTGGGGAAATATGACTCCTCGCAACGCCTCGTGATCGATCCAGTCCTGGTTTTCTCGACGTATCTAGGAGGCTCCAGCACTAGCCTAATCTCGTCGGTTACCACGGACGCGACTGGGAACGTCTACGTGGCCGGGACGACGCAGTCTATCGATTTTCCGACGGTCAATCCCGAGCAGCCCGTCTGCGCTAGCTGCACGAATTTCACAAGCGATCCGGACGGTTTCGTATCTGAGTTTGATCCCACTGGTCATACCCTTTTGTTTTCCACCTACCTGGGCGGATCGCTGAACGATACCGCCGGCTCGATTGCCATCGCGCCCGACGGTAGCATCATCGTTTCCGGAAATTCCCTCTCGTCCGACTTTCCTACGGCTGGGCAGACTGTCTCGAGGTCTTGCCAGATAAACGACGCATGCTTTTTTTTGGCTTCATTCAAGCCTGGCGGGGCCGGATTGAACTTCTCCGGCGTAATCGGCGGAACAGATAATGGCGGTCAAAACTCGCCGAACCCCGCCACAGTCGTCCCGGGAGAGATCATCGCCGTCGACGCACAAGGCAATATTTATTTGTCGGGCGATAGCTGGGATCCTACGTTTCAATTCACGTCTGGCACTCTCGATTCGAATCCTCCGGGCTATCCATACTCGTTCATGTTTGTCATGAAAGTTAGCAGCGCGGGGAAACTAATCTATTCTACTGCGATCCCGAATAACTCTACCGCAGTGCCTAACGCGTTCCAGCCCGGAGGAATGGTCGTGGACGCGAACGGCCAGGTGACCATCGCGGGAACCGCGGGCCCAGGGCTCCCGGTGCCCCCCGGTGCCTTGCTCACCACAATCCAAAACTCGTTTCAAATTCAAGGGTTCATTCTTCAACTGAATAGCGACGCGACGGCCCTCAATTTCGCCACGTACGTGCCCGGGGCCGATTACGTCGGGGACGTCGTTGCCGACAACACCGGGGCCTTCTTACTTACTGGGACAACTGAAGAAACGAATTTACAGGTGAGTGCAAACGCTTACCAGAAAACGCAGACCCAGGGCCCGTCGTGCACTTGTGACAGTGGCTATGTGCTGAAACTGGATTCGCAAGCCCAATCAGTGTTAGGCGCAACCTATTTCTCGGGCGATTCGGCGCAAGGAAGCACCAATCTTCTACGTGTTAGGGTGGATTCTCAATCCAACGTCTTTGTAGGCGGGGTAACGGGACCATCCAATCTTCCTTTGAAGAACCCTATTATTTCCCAACAACGCTTTACGAATTGGGCATGGGGCACGATCGTCGCTGAACTCAGCCCTGATCTTTCGACACTGGAGTTCGGCACGTACCTAAATGGCGTGGACAATTCCGGATTGGCCGGGACCGTGTTCGCTGATCTCGCCGTTGATAAGCAGGATCACGTCATTGTCGTCGGAAGTACATTGGGAAACGACTATCCGACTACGCCCGACAGCCTTCAACCGAATAACCCATCTAAATCGGCTTCTAATTCGAGAGCTGGGTTTATCACTAAGTTGGATATGGCAACGCCGGCGCCCAGCGTGTGTTTCAGCTCCGAATTCCTCGATTTTTTAAAAGTCTCTGCCCAAACGACCAAAACCCTAAATTTACCAATCACCAACTGCGGCAATGCGCTCCTCCATCTATCAAAGATTTTCTCCAATGTGACCGACTTCGTGGGAATAAATCCCTGCGGGGCGATTGCTCCGGGCAACTCGTGCCCGATTCAGATCAACTTTACTCCCCTCACGGATGAAAACTATCAAAACGCTGCGCTTACCTTCCTCGATGATGCGGCAGTTCCGTCCTCGACGATTTGGGTTTCCGGTATAGGGGTCGCGGGAGTTATACAGCCGGTTCCGAACGCGATCGATTTCGGTTCGTTGTTGGTTGGGGGAAGCACCGGTTCGGCGACTATAAACATTCAGAACGGTGGAAATGGCTCACTTTCGGTTCAAAGCACAACGGTGATTGGCAGCGACTTTTCTGTCGTCGGAAGCGGCTGTGTCGGCCCAATCAGCTTAGTATGCACAATGACGATAAAATTCTCGCCGACAGTGGTAGGACCGAGGCAAGGAACATTGCAGATTGCCTCAAATGATCCGATTTTGCCGACGTTAAACGTTCCGCTTGGCGGAATTGGAACGTCTACAAATGTTATCCCCATTATCTCGTCCATATCGCCGCTCGCGGCACAGGTGGGAGGCGCGAGTTTTACATTGCAAGTCACTGGCCTTGGTTTTTCGCCTGCTTCGGTAATAGACATCAATGGGCAGCCGCTGGCTACGACCTATACGAATTACACATCGGTCTCGGCGACGGTCAATTCGTCTTTCCTCGGCAATGCCGCGGAAATTGCTGTGACCGTGGTAAACCCCGCCCCTGGCGGCGGACCCAGCAATTCATTTCCCCTGAACGTCTACCGGTTGCTCCCGGTTCCGGCGGTCGCCCTGGAGACTGTTCCTGCGAGGAATATGATTTATGCGGCGGTCCCCCAGCAATCGTCTGTAAATCCCAATACGGTGATTCCAATCAACCCGGCAACCGGCGCTATCGGCACGCCTATCCCCGTAGGCAAAGATCCACGACTTCTTGCGGCTTCCAGCGACGGCAGTTATCTCTTCGTGGCAGCGCAGGCCGATCAGACGATCCAGCGTATTAATTTGCAGACAAACACCGTCGACCAAACATTCCCCTATCCCGCTGTGCCTGGGGGGGGAACGGCTTCGGCCACAGAGATGCACGGTGTTCCCGGTGACCCCCACTCAGTTGTCGTCGCCTTTAGCAGTCCGCAGGAGCTCGCTCTTTACAACGACACGGGTCTAAACAGCTCCGTGGCCGTATCCATGTCGAGTTTTGCTTTCCTGAATGGGCCAAGCACGATTTACGGCCTGCCGTTCACGCCGCAATCGAACAATTTTCCGATCGTCACTTTGGACAGCCAAGGGTTGCATTACACGCCGAACACCACGCTCCGTTCTGGGCCCGCTGCAACCGGGAGCGAACTGCAATCCGATGGATCCCAGCTATACACTTCGAGCGGCCAAATTTGGGATCCGACGTCGGCTTCCCTTGCTGGCTCCTTCGATATCACGATCTTCAATTTGTCAGACTCGATGAATGTCGATGCACCGTCGGCCAGGACTTTCTTTGTTGGAGAGCAAACCTACGCAGGATCGAACTCTGCGATTGTCCTTTCCGGCTTTGACAACACGACTCGTCAACTCGTGGGAATGATTCCCTTCGTTTCCGTTCAGTATCCGGATGTAGCGTCGCTATTGCGATGGGGATCAGATGGGTTCGCCTTCATCGCTGCCGCGCCGGGGACCACGAATCCAGAGGTTTACCTTCTGCACAGCGGGATGGCAACCACACTCCTCCTGGGTCAGCTCTCCTACTCTCCGGAAGGGCTTAACTTTGGCAATGTGAACGTTGGTGCGCCAGGCGTCTCCCAAAATGTAAGGTTAACAAATGGAGGGACGGGCCCGCTGGTCATCAGCAACATTTCACTGCTGCTCTCGGAAGATTATTCGCAAACAAACGACTGTGGCACTTCCGTTCCGGCAGGGACATCTTGCACGATCACGTTCACCTTCACTCCAACAGCAGGGGGACCCCGTTCCGCCGGGTTCGAAATCGACTCCAGCGATCCGCTCAATCGCCAATATGGTTCACTCTACGGGATTGGCGTCGTCTCGCTGGCGACCTCCGTTTCTCCGTCGTCGCTCTCGTTTGCGAGTCTGGCGGTAGGCACCACATCCTCGCCGCAAACGGTGTCACTCTCTAACACAGGAACAGGTACGGCCACGATCACAAACACCACAATCACCGGAACAAATGCCGCCGACTTTCAATTGTCAAAGGCTTGTGGATCTGTCATTCCGGCAGCTGGTTGTGCGATCGCAGTGACGTTTTCCCCAGCGGCGCCCGGTCCAAGTAACGCCAGCCTTGTTATTTCGGACAACTCGACGACCAGTCCGCACACCGTTGCACTCTCGGGTAGCGCGGTGTCGCCCTCAGCCTCGCTCAGTTCGAGCGCACTCACATTCAATCTGCAGTATGTCGGTTCGACGAGCGCGTCCCAAAGTGTCACGCTTACAAACTCCTCCACCATACCGCTCAGTATCTCCACCATCGCGATCACCGGAACCAATGGCAGCGATTTCTTGCAAACGAACACTTGCGGCAGCACCGTCGCTGCAGGAGGGAGCTGTTCGATCAGCGTTACGTTTGAGCCCACGGCGGGAGGCAGCCGTTCGGCTTCGCTGTCGATTACGGACAATGCCACAAGTGGCGTTCAGGCCGTTTCGCTTTCAGGATCGGGAGCCGATTTCGCGGTGAGCGGGCCTTCGGGCAGTGTCACTATACCTGCCGGACAACCGGCTACTTTCCAGATTAGTTTGACTACCACTGGCGAACCAACCGTCAACACCATTACCTTTTCCGCCTCAGGCAATCCCCCCTATTCGACGGTGACGTTCGATCCGTCAACGATTCCTTCGGGAACATCTTCGGGCGGTTCGACAATGACGGTGGCGACGACGCCTCGGGGAGCTTTGCTATGGGTAAGGCCGGGCGCGCCACCTTCGATTCTCTTGCTACTCACTGTGTTGTCGATTCTCGCGTTGTGGATCGATTCATTGGCGTTCCGGCGGCCCCGCAACGCGAGAAAAGCGCGCTTTGTGCTGGCAGCGCAAGTTATATTTGTCATTCTCTTCGCTGTTAGCTGCGGGGGTGGAGGAAGCAGCGGCGGGGGGGCTGGGCCGCAGGGGACGCCCGCCGGAACTTACACGATTACGGTGACAGCCACTTCCGGTTCCGTCGCACACAGCTCGAGCGTTACGCTCACCGTAAATTAGTCGTAGAAATGCTTTACAAAGGGCTTACACGTCCTGGCGTACTCCGTGTGCATCGTCACCTACCCGGGAGTTATCTCCACAGGCGATAACCTCCGAGTGCCTGATAAACGCAGCGCTTATCGGAGAAGCACAACCTGTGATCGACAAGTGTGTCCTGGAGCATTTTGAGTTGCACCTTCCGCGTTGGGGATTGTCAGACCGATAGGCCAAGACGATTGACCTCTATTATGACCTTTGCGATAAATACAGCGCCTTCCTTCGGAGCCCGACAGGCAAGATGACTCGTGAGCTTTTCAACAGCCGAAATCCCAACTCAGAGGTCAGCGAATTGAAGAAGACCGACCTCGTGCTCTGGCAAATCAGCTCATAGAATCAAGAACGGCGGTGATATTTCGGGTGGGTCCTGCTTGCCGCCTAGCTCATATAAGCCATGCAGCTACCGAATCGTTTTCTGCCGGCCCCAAGCCTGCCAGAATCCTGAAAACCCTCCACTTTGGGCGATCCCCACCATGGGCCGCCAAACGTCCTCACAGGTCCGAGGCGGAACGCAAGAATGAAACGAGATGGGTACCTAATTCGACCCGAATCCTTGAATCAGGGAGGCGACGGACTCCGGCCGCCGCGTAACCGCATCGAGGCTATTTAACGGTTTGAGCGTTTCTGGCGTGACGTAAAATGAACAACTTACGTATTCTCAATGGGCGGTAGGGGTGCGATTCCCACCCGCGCCTCCACTTTACCCCGTTTGCTGCCGGTCAATAATCCCGGCTCGTTCCTTCGATCCCATGATATGATCTATGCGCACAATCGAATATTCCAATTGACTAGAGCGAACTCCACACCCGACTTGCTGCGCCGCTTCAAGGCGGATATCTTTCAAGCGCTCGCACACCCCACACGGATCTCGATCGTTGAATTGCTAGGGGCCGGTGAACTCTCGGCGGGCGAACTCATCGGAAAGCTCGGCATGGAACAAGCCAATGTCTCCCAACACTTGACCGTGCTCCGATCCAAACGGCTTGTGGTGAACCGCAAGGTCGGGAACCAAGTCTTCTATTCGGTTCGTGACCCGATCATCAACAAGGTTCTTGCCCTGATGCGCCGCTACTTCCAAAAGCATCTGAAGGAGTCACTGGAGTTGCTGGATGAAATGGATAACCGCTCCGTAGGGTCGGAGAAGTGATGTTCCGGGGCGTCCGGCTTGCGAGGCTCCGGAATTAGAGGCAGTAACTTGCATTGCGTGTTCTTAGCTGCAGACTGAGGTTGATCATCCAGTGCTCATGGTTAAAATATTCGGCGCAGGATCGGCTTTGATGGTCCACGATCTCCGGTTTCTGCTGATCCTGGTGACGATTTGGGTTGTCCTGGGCCTGGCGGGTTTTCTCGGCCTCCGCAGCATACGTTTGGAGCGTCTGCTTTTTCTGCTGGGGGCTCTGGTGGCTTTCGGCATTGCTGTTCTGGCAGGAGTGTTCCTTGCCGCAGGCGGGACCGCACAGGCCCTGGTACTTCCACTGGGTCTGCCCGATCTGCCCTTCCACATCCGCCTGGACGCATTGTCGGCCTTCTTCTTATTGTTGATGGGAGTGGCAGGGGCCGGCATCTCGACATTTGCGGCCGGTTATTTTCGATCGGGGGAAGGCACGGCGCCTGCCTTGTTGGGCCTGCAATATCACGTATTTCTCGCCAGCATGGCCGTGGTGATGCTCGCCGACGATGCTTACCTGTTCATGGTGGCGTGGGAAACGATGGCGCTGAGTTCGTACTTTTTGGTGACCTCCCAGCACCGCATTCCTGAGATCCGTCGCGCTGGATTTCTTTATCTGATTATGGCCCACGTAGGCGCCATCTGCATCCTGCTGAGCTTCGGCGTGCTCCAGGGCGGCAGCTGGCACTTCACCTTCGACGCGATGCGCGGCGCTTCCCTGACGCCGTTCTGGGCAACCACGGCGTTCCTGCTTGCGCTATTGGGTTTTGGAGCGAAAGCGGGTCTGGTCCCGTTACACGTATGGTTGCCGGAAGCTCATCCGGCAGCACCATCGCCGGTGTCGGCCATGATGAGCGGGCTGATGCTCAAGACGGCGATCTATGGAATGCTGCGAATCAGTTTCGACCTGTTGCACGTCCGGCTGTGGTGGTGGGGCGCGCTGCTGCTTGCGCTCGGTCTGTTCTCGGCCCTCTATGGGGCAGTGTTTGCGGCCGTGCAGACCGACATGAAACGCCTCCTGGCGTATTCCTCGATTGAAAACATCGGAGTGATCTTTACAGGGATCGGTCTCGCGATTCTGTTTGAGACAAGCGGCTTGCGTTTATTTGCGGCTCTGGCCTTCACCGCCGCCCTGGTCCACGCGCTGAATCACGCCCTGTTCAAGAGCTTGCTTTTTCTCGCCACTGGTTCCGTCCTGCACGCCACCAAACAGCGCAGCCTCGGCAAGCTCGGCGGTCTGATTCGTCATATGCCTTGGGTGGCGACCCTGGCGCTGGTTGGCACACTCTCCATTGCGGGTTTGCCGCCACTCAACGGCTTCGTTTCCGAATGGCTGTTGTTGCAGTCATTTCTGTTCACGCCCGAGCTTCCCCATGCTTTCATCAACATGCTGATCCCGCTCGGCGCGGCCGCGCTCGCGTTGACCGTCGCTCTGGCGGCCTACGTGATGGTGAAGTTCTACGGCGTGATCTTTCTCGGGCAGCCGCGGGAAGCTTCGCTGGCGAACGCCCGGGATGCCAACTGGCTGGAACGCCTGGGCCTTGGTTGGCTGGCCTTGGGATGCATCGTGATCGGCGTGCTGCCGCAACTCGCACTGCGATCGGCGGCAGCGGTCACCGGCAAGTTACTGGGCGAGAGTGTCAGACCCAGCGCCACCGTTTGGTGGATTGCCCCGATTGCGTCGGGCCAGGCCTCCTACAGCGGTCTGATATTACTGCTTGGAATTGTCAGTGTGGTGGGTGTCGCCTTCGTGCTCGTGCGTTTTTTGGCACACGGACGCGTGCGCCGGACGCCGGCCTGGGATTGCGGTTATCCGTGGCAGACCTCGCGCATGCAGGATACGGCGGAGGGGTTTGGCCAGCCGATCCGGCACATGTTCGGAGGCTTCTTCCGCATGGAGCTCGATCTGCCGTCGCCCACCGATCGCGCCCCGCGCTACAGAATCCATGTTGAAGATCGTCTGTGGCGCGGGCTTTATCTTCCCATTGCGCGCGGAGTGCAGAGCCTTGCGGATGCGATTGGGGTTGTGCAGAGCGGGCGGCTCTCAATCTATCTGCTGTACAGCTTTCTGACTCTCATTGCTTTGCTGATATTCGTTCTCCTATGAGCGGACTCATATTTATTCGCCAACTCGCGGAAGTAGTGCTGGCCATCGCGATCGCTCCGCTGTTTTCCGGATGGATCGCGCAATGTCGCGCCTGGCTGCAGAATCGCTCCGCGCCGCCGTTGCTACAGCCGTATCGAATGTTGGAGAAGCTCTTCCACAAGGATGCGGCGCTCGCCACGGGTGCATCGGCGCTGTTTCGGGCAACCCCTTACGTGCTCTTTGGGGCCATGGCGCTGGCAGCGGCCATTATCCCTTCGCTGGTGACCGACCTGCCGCTCGCGCGCGTGGCCGACGCGATCGCGCTAATCGGCCTTTTTGCCACGGCGCGCGTGTTCCAGTCGCTGGCGGCCATGGACATCGGCACGGCCTTTGGCACGATGGGAGCCCGGCGCGAGATGATGGTTGGCTTCCTGGCGGAGCCGGCGTTGCTGATGGTGCTGTTCAATGCATTTCTGGTCTTCGGAAGTACGGCGCTGCCCGATCTGGTCGATGGATACGCCATGCACCGATCCGCCGTCGATCCCAGCGTGATCTTTGCAGCCGTCGCATTCCTGATGGTTCTGCTGGCCGAAAATGCCCGCATCCCGATCGACAATCCGGCGACCCATCTCGAACTCACGATGATTCACGAAGCGATGGTGCTCGAATACTCGGCCCGGCACCTCGCCTTGGTGGAGTGGGCAACGAGTCTGAAGCTGTTCAACTACGCCTGCATTGGATTCGCGCTGTTTCTTCCCTGGGGCATTGCAACCCATGGCCAGGATGGGGGTCTGCCGCTGTTGCTGGCATTTGCCGCATTGATTGGGAAACTCGCGCTGGCGGGAGCGGCGTTGGCGCTCGTCGAATCCCTGTCGGCCAAGCTGCGTATCTTTCGCGCACCGGAATACCTGGCGATGGCCTTCTTGATCGCCGTGCTTGGCTTGCTGGTTCATCTTCTACTGAGGGCCTGACCAAAATGCCTACCTCCCATCTGATCGCGCAGATTCTCAACGTTCTCGCCGCAAGCTTGTTGCTCATATCTTTCGCCATGCTCTCGCGGCGCCGCACGCAGCGGTTGATTATGCTCTTGGCCTGGCAGGGCGTCATCCTCTTTATCTCGACCTGTCTGGTGGCTCACAGTTCCGGGCTGACGGAAATCTACTATTCGGCAGCTCTCACTCTGATGGTAAAAGTT
Organism: Terriglobia bacterium; assembly: GCA_963791705.1. Taxonomy (GTDB): domain Bacteria; phylum Acidobacteriota; class Terriglobia; order Acidiferrales; family UBA7541; genus Palsa-295. The sequence goes on from CAWBTO010000005.1 coordinate 250,511, forward strand.
ATCGCGCTGCCTTGGATTCTCCATCGGTTGATCTATCAGCTCGGCGCGCAATGGGACAGCGAAACGCTCGTCAACATCCCCGCGACCATGCTGGTAGGGCTCGTGCTGGTGATCTTCGCGTTCGGCTTGGCGCAACCGATCAGCATGATGGCCACCACCATCACGCGCCACACGCTCGGTATCGCGCTCGCGGTGATCCTGCTGGCGTTTCTCATGATGATTACCCGCCGCAAAGCGATCACGCAGGTCATTGGGTTTCTCGCCATGGAGAACGGCCTGTTTTTCGCCGCAACGAGTGCGACCTATGGCATGCCGATGGTGATCGAACTGGGCATCGCACTGGACTTGCTGGTGGGCGTGTTCATTCTCGGCATCTTCTTCTTCCAGATCCGCGAGCAGTTCGACAGCCTGGATCTGCATCACCTGGAATCGCTCAAGGAGGAATGAAGTGGAAATCTTGCTGGTACTAGGCTTGCCGCTGCTAGGGGCCATCTTATTGGCCCTGTTCGGCGCACGTCGCTTCGCCGCCGAACTCAATGCCGCCGTGAGCCTGGCCACACTGATCGCCACCTCGCTGTTGGTCCTACGAGTGATCCGGTACGGTCCCATGCTGGTCGGGCACGAGCAATTCTTCGTTGATTCGTTCAACGTGTTTCTCGTGGGGCTGACCGCTTTCGTGGGCTTCACGACGGCGCTCTTTTCCCGCCCTTACATGCGCATGGAAGAACGCCTCGGACACGTCACTCCGGGGCGCCTGCGCCTCTACCACAGTATGTACCAACTCTTTATGGGGGCCATGCTGCTGGCGCTGCTTACCAACAACATGGGCCTGTTGTGGGTCGCCATGGAAGCCGCCACGCTGTCCACCGTGTTGCTGGTGTCGCTGTACCGTACGCGGGCCAGCTTGGAAGCAGCCTGGAAGTACTTCATTCTGTGTGGCGTTGGCATTGCCCAAGCCCTGTTTGGAACCATCTTGCTATATTTCGCCGCGGAACAGACTCTCGGGCACGAGGGAATGACCGCACTGCTGTGGACCCACCTCAATGCGGTCAAAGGCCAACTTGAACCGAGGGTGTTGGGACTTGCGTTCATCTTTCTTCTGGTGGGATACGGCACCAAGGCTGGTCTTGCGCCGCTGCACAATTGGCTTCCCGACGCACATGCCGAAGGCCCGACGCCGGTATCGGCTGTCCTCTCCGGCCTTCTTCTGAACGTTGCGCTCTACGCCGTCATTCGCTGCAAGGTACTGGTGGCGGGCTCCGTCGGCCAGTCTCTTCCGGGCCATATGCTGATGGCGTTTGGACTGCTGTCGGCGCTGCTGGGTGCGTTTTTTCTATGGAGACAGCGCGATATTAAACGCCTCTTTGGATACTCATCGATCGAGCACATGGGGATCATCACCTTTGCATTCGGGTTGGGTGGACCGGTTGCCAATTTCGCGGCATTGCTGCATATGACCGTCCACTCGCTGACAAAGTCATCGATCTTCTTCACGACGGGACATGCCTCGCAGACTGCCGGCACCCAGCAAATGGATGGAATTCGCGGTCTGCTGCGTATCAGCCCAACCATTGGCTGGGGGCTCATGCTGGGATCGATCGCCATTCTGGGTATGCCGCCCTTTGGCGTCTTTGCGAGTGAATTTCTAATTCTCACGACGGCCATGAGGGAGCATCCTTGGAGCACTCCGTTTCTCCTGATTGCGCTGGGTGTTGCCTTTGCCGCGATTTTCAGCCGGGTGCAGCCGATGGTTTTCGGGGAAAGCGACGCGCCTCCCTTGCCCCATTCTCCGGCCCTGCTGCCGGCGTTCGTTCATCTTGCCATGGTGTTGACGCTGGGAATCTACATGCCGCCGGCGCTTGCCGAGTGGTATCGCGCTGCCGCGCGCCTGATTGGGTGATGCATATGAGTTTCGATTTTACCGGGCAAGACAACAGGCAGCTTCCATCCAACCTAGCTTGCCGCTGCGTGAAGGTAGATGCCGCGGGCTGGCGGCGCGCCGCCGAGGAGTTGAGCGCCTCTGGCGGGCGCTTTCTCACTCTCTGGGCCGCGGATGATCGTGGCCGTGACGGCCGCTTCCGCATCTACGCCGCATACCTTCTCCCAAAAGATGTGCTGGTGTTGGAGCACGACCCGGGCGACGTTGCGTATCCCACGTACCCCAGTCTGGCGTCCCAATTCCCAAGTGCGCTTCGGATGGAGCGCGCGATTTACGACCTGCTTGGGGTCGCGAGCACGGCGCCGGATAATCGTGGCTGGCTGCGGCATGGCGGCTGGCCCGAGACGGCATTCCCGCTGAGGCGAGGTGTCGACGGTACCCAGCCATATCCCGTGGCGTCTGAAGCCTATCCGTTTCTTCAGGTCGAAGGCGATGGCGTCCATGAGATTGCCGTGGGCCCCGTGCACGCGGGCATCATCGAACCGGGACATTTTCGCTTCTCCGTGGTGGGCGAAAAAGTCCTGCGGCTGGAGGAGCGCCTCGGCTACACACACAAAGGAATCGCGAAGCGATTTGAGGAACTGCGGCAGGACGAAGGTCACCGTCTTGCGGCACGTCTCTCCGGCGATTCGGCCGTCGCCTTTTCCTGGGCCTATTGCGCGGCGCTGGAAGCCATCACGGGCATCGTCTGTCCACCGCGAGCCGTGATCCTGCGCGCGCTGGCGCTCGAGCATGAGCGATTGGCCAATCATCTTGGCGATCTCGGCGCTCTGGGCAACGACGCGGGCTTCGCCTTTGGGCTCACGCATTTCTCGCGCATGAAAGAAGACCTCCTGCGAACCAACGTTGCCACCTTCGGAGCTCGCTACCTGATGGATTACATCCTGCCCGGAGGCGTAGCCGTCGATCTGCCCGAACACGCGTCCGGGATGCTGCACGCTCAGTACTCGACACTGGAGCAGGACGTAAATAAGTTACGGTCGATCTATGACGAGCACGGCGGTTTGCAGGACCGTTTCCGTGAAGCGGGCCGCTTGGACAAGGATCTGGCCGCGAAGCTTGGAGCGATTGGCTTGGCCGGACGCGCTTCGGGCGTCTCCTGCGATCTACGAGTGGACCATCCGTGGGCGCCCTACGATCGGTTGAACGCCACGCTGGTTACGCAAACAGCCGGCGATGTCGCCGCGCGCGTACAGGTACGGTTCGGCGAGATCACCGAATCTCTGCGGCTTTGCCGAAGGCTCCTCGAAGATGTTCCATCGGGTCCTATCCGGACGCAGGTTCCTCTTGCGGAACCGGATCGTCTTGGCGTCGGCCTGATTGAAGGATGGCGCGGTCCCGTGATGATCGCGCTCGAAACCGGCCCGGAGGGAGCCATACGACGCTGCCACGCCCATGACTCGTCGTGGCAGAATTGGCCGCTGCTCGAATATGCCATCCTCGGCAACATCGTTCCCGACTTTCCCTTGATCAACAAATCCTTCAATCTGTCCTACAGCGGACACGACGGATGAGGTGACTATGTTCAACACGCTTTCAATCATGTTCCGCACGGGAATCCTGACGGAACCTCGACCAGTTTCCACAGAGGCATCTGTGGTGATCGAAACATTGCAGAAAGACTTGTGGAAGATTCTGGGCCGCGCGCTCTGTCTCCGTCACGTCGATGCCGGTTCCTGCAATGGGTGCGAGCTCGAAATTCAGGCGCTCAATAATCCCTACTACAATCTGGAGGGAGCCGGCGTCAAATTCGTTGCCAGCCCGCGTCATGCGGACCTATTGCTGGCAACCGGGCCCGTGTCGGTGAACATGGAAGAAGCCCTGAGGCGCACGTATGACGCCATGCCCGATCCAAAGATTGTTGTCGCAGTCGGAGACTGCGGGGCATGCGGCGGGATCTTCAGCACAAGTTATGCGAGCCGGGGCCGCGTGGCGAATATTGTCCCTGTGAATCACACAGTATCGGGGTGCCCACCGGAGCCGGCGGCGCTGTTACGAGGCATTCTGCAAACCGTTCGCTCCACAATCTCTGGCAGCTAGCATGAAGTTGGCTGTGGTGCGGGTTCCATTTCCACCCGCGCCGCCAACATCTCCCCTGTGTTTCGTTTTGGTCGCCGGCGACGTCTTGGCCGTGCAACTCTGGCGTGTCCGTCTTTGCGACAGGACAATCGGAACTCAGTCCTAACCCATACTTTTCCCTTGTGCGCGCGGAAGGAAATGCATATAACTCCCCCGTACCGGACCGGGATTTCGGTGCCCCGGGCACCATCGCGGTTCATTCCCGATGGGAGAACGGCAGCCGCCCGCAATGGCGCTGAGGATCGTGCAGAGATCGAGGGATCATCGACACGCCGCATAGGAGCGACCTCGTGAGCCGGCAAACTATCTTGCTGCGGTTTCTGTTGGTTTTCATGGTCGCGACGCTGGCAACCGTTCGCGCGCATTCCCAAGAAACGCATCTGTATTGGGGGGACACGCATCTGCACACGTCGAATTCCATCGATGCGTTCAGCACGGGAAACATCAACGCCGATCCGGACACGGCCTATCGCTTCGCCAAGGGATTGCCGGTTCTCCACCCGTCCCTCCGGACCCGCGTGCGCATACTGCGTCCTCTCGATTTTCTGGTGGTGTCGGATCACGCCGAGCTGATGAGTTTGCAAACGGAGCTCTTGAAGGGCAATACGCTGATGTTGGCGACCGAGTGGGGTAAGCGGCTGCGAGCGGAGCTCCAAGCCAACGCGCGCCGGTCCGTCATGAACTTCAAGCCGGAAGAGCGCCAGGAAGTGATCAAGCAACTCTTCACCGCAGAGATTCGCCAGGGAACGTGGGCCGCGCAAGTGGACGCGGCGGAACGCTACAACGAACCCGGCAAGTTCACGGCCTTTGCGGGGTGGGAATGGTCCTCCGCTCCGAATTGGAAGAACCTGCACCGCGTGATTTTCACCCCTTCGGATGCCGCCACCGCAAAGAAGTTCATACCCTTCAGTTCGTACGAAAGCGACAAGCCGGAAGACCTTTGGAAATGGCTGGAGAAAACAGAGAAGGAGACGGGCGCCGAGTTCATAGCCATCCCGCACAACTCGAACCTTTCGGGCGGTCTGATGTTCGATATGGTGGACAGCGCCGGCCGCCCGATCACCGCGGAATACGCCCGCACGCGCATCCGGTGGGAACCCGTGGTGGAAATCACCCAAACCAAAGGGACTTCCGAAGTGCGTCCGGAGTTGTCGCCCAACGACGAATTCGCCGAATTCGAGATCCGCAGGAAGTTGCTCATCGGCACTCCGACTCCGCCCAATAAGGGCGATTACGCGCGCTCAGCCCTTCTGCGCGGTCTGGAGATCGAACAAAGCGCAGGCGCGAATCCGTACAAGTTCGGCGTGATCGGAAGCTCCGATTCCCACACGGGACTTTCTTCGGTCGAAGAAAGTGAATTCCTCGGCAAGCTGGCGATGGACGCGTTGCCGCAAGAGCGCTATCGGCCGTCTTCGCCGGTGATCTTCCCGGCCTGGGAGATGTCGGCGAGCGGCATCGCGGGTGTGTGGGCCACGGCCAACACACGGGCGGCGATTGCCGCGGCTTTCAAACGCAAGGAAGTGTATGCCACGACCGGGCCGCGCATCTCGTTGCGCGTATTCGGCGGCTATTCCTTTATGAAGAGTGATGCCAATGCCAAGGACGTCGCCAAGGTGGGCTATAGCAAAGGGGTTCCCATGGGCGGAGACCTCTGGAACGCGCCGAAAGGAACGGCTCCTTCCCTTCTCATCTACGCCGTGAAAGATCCTATCAGCGGCAACCTCGATCGCATCCAAGTCGTCAAAGGCTGGCTGGACGCATCGGGCCAGACTCACGAGCACATCTACAACGCTGCCTGGGCCGGCGAGCGCAAATTGAGCGGCGACGGAAAACTGCCGGCCGTGGGCAACACGGTCGATGTCCGAAGCGCATCCTTTTCGAACACCATTGGCGCGGCGCAGCTGGCCACCGTGTGGACGGACCCGGATTTCGATCCAGCCCAGCGGGCGTTTTATTACGTCCGCGTTCTGGAGATCCCGACGCCGCGCCACTCCACCTACGATGCCGTGGCGCTCGGCATTGACGTCAAAGAGACACACCAACCGGCCACCATACAGGAACGAGCCTATTCTTCGCCGATTTGGTACACGCCTCGAGCGCCAAAATGAGATTCCGACGCTTTCTGCGCGAACCGCTGCTTCACTTCCTGGTGGCCGGCGGCATTCTATTCGGACTTTTTGCTCTCACGCACCACGCCGGGCCTGCTCTGGCATCCGACAAGACGATTGTCGTGGATAGGGACTCGCTGCTGACTTTTTTGCAGTATCGCTCCAAAGCCTTCCAGCCGGAGTTTTTTTCCTCGCAGCTGGAGGCCATGACTCCCGCGGAACGGAAGGATCTTGTGGACCAGTACGTCCAGGAGGAAATCCTCTACCGCGAGGCCAAGGCCATGGGGCTCGAGCAGGGTGATTATGTCATCCGGCAGCGCCTCGTACAGAAGATGCGTTTCTTAATCGAGAACGTGGCCGAGGGCCGCGCCGAGCCAGGCGACGCCGTGCTCGCCGAATACCTTCAGAAAAACAGGGAGCGTTACGCCGTCGATCCTTCGGTGACCTTCACGCACATCTTTTTCGATCCTTCCGTTCGCGGCGACAGGGCGGCGCGGGAATCGGCCCGGCGCCTGAAGGATCAGCTCAACGCCACCGGCGCCTCCTTCAGCGACGCCCCAAAGTATGGCGACCGATTTCCCTTCCTGCAGAACTACGTCGAAAGGACATTCGATTATGTGGCGAGCCAGTTTGGCAACGAGTTCGTCTCGGAACTGAAACAAAGCGCTCCCGCGGAGAAACACTGGATCGGACCACTCCGGTCCACCTATGGCTATCACGTTGTCCTCATGACGCGGGTCACCGAAGCACGGATCCCGGCGCTCAACGAGATCAGGTCGCAGGTGGCCGATGACTGGCAGCGCGATCAGATCGAAGACGCACGTTCAAGATCCCTGAACCAGCTCGCCGGCCGATACAAAATAATGGAGAAAGACCTGGGAGGCTCGATTTCAAAATGATCTCTCCCACAAAGGCCCGGCCTTGGCGGCTCATCGTGTTTCTGACGGCATGCCTCGGGGCTTCCCTGGTCCCGGGCCCTGCCCGTGCCCATGATGCCCGGCCCTTGTCGATCCTGATCGCCGAACGTCAGGAGCACGTTTACTTCGTCGAGGTGAGGGTTCCTCCCTCGGTGGAGTCCGACAACCGGCCCAGCGTTTCGTGGCCGGCCGGATGTTCCGTCCGCGCGGGGAGCACCCCGGATGCCGCCGGCGCAGGCTCGGAGACCATGCTGCTTTCGTGCCCGGCCGGCCTGGAAGGACAGCGCATCGGAGTGCAATACAAGCTCTTCAACCCGTCGCTTTCCACCCTTTTCCGGCTCAGTTCGGCGAGCGGCACGACGCGAACGGCGGTGCTGCCGCCCGACCAGGCGGAATGGATTGTTCCCGCGGCGACGAATTGGCGGAATGTGGCGCGCGATTACTTTATTCTCGGCGTAAAGCATATCGCGTCAGGCATCGACCATTTGCTGTTTGTCGCGGGGCTCCTCCTGCTGGCGCGGACCGCGCGCCGCGTTTGCATGGCGGTCACCGGTTTTACGCTGGCGCATTCCGTGACGCTTTCGCTCTCGGCGCTCGGGTTGGTGCGCCTGCCGGTGGCGCCCATCGAAGCGGGGATTGCCCTTTCGATCCTCTTTCTTGCGCGCGAGATCGCTCGCCCCGACCCCGAGAGTTTTGCCCGCCGTTTTCCTCTCGTGGTCTCTTCCTCTTTCGGGTTGCTCCACGGCTTTGGTTTCGCCGCCGCCTTAAGCGAGGTGGGAATTCCCAGCCATGAGATCGCCCCCGCGCTTCTGTTTTTCAACGCCGGCGTCGAGGCGGGCCAGCTGGCTTTCATTGCCTGCGTCTGCACCTTGGTTGCGGCCGGGTACGGCGCGGCCCGTCTGGCGGGAGTGCAGCCTGTTCGGTTGGCGCTCCGTCGCGTGGAGGCGATCGGCGCGTATGCCTTGGGAGTTCCAGCGTCGTTCTGGTTGTTTCAGAGGCTTCAGAATTTCTGGTAGGTGTGGCCGCAGCAGGAACGCAAGCAGGGATTGCGTAGGGTTCGCAGTTCGATGGCTCCAGCTTTTGCAGAGGCCGGTCCCGGGGTGTGGGACCGGACATATCTCACCGCAGATACGCAGAGAAAGAGCGGGGAGAATGCGGAGAACTGCCGGGCCGGCAAGAAACGCCGGCCCGCCGTGAGAAAAACAAACCCGCCAGTCGTCTATCGAAACGCTCTAGCCGGTTGTTCGGGCCGGCCTACTCCCAACCCGTCTTGGAGTTATACGGCATGGTGAAGCCCATGGCTTCGATCTCATGGATCTTGCCGCCGCGAATCTTGTAGATGTGCGCGGCGGGCAGGTCGAAGGGCTTGAAGTTCATATCCCAATGGTCAATACCGGGAACGCCCACGATTTTGAGCGTTTTCTCTTCCATAGGGTGGCGGAATTGCGAGAGGCCGAAGACGAGGCCGGTCTCTTCGTCCACGATCCAGACGCGGCGCGGTTCGATTCGCTTGATGTAACTCATGATTCCTGTGTCGAGTTGCGCGGAGCAACCCATTGCGCCGAATGTCCCAAAGCCAGGAGTGGCCGGCGGCGGAGTATTGCTCGTTGTCTGCATCCCATTTTCGCGGCGGACGCAATCGTCGGCAAACGGCGCGGCTTTTCCATTGGCGGTTGTCAACGCGTCGTAATAGGAAGCACCGATCTTCAGCGCCTGTTCTCGCGGGACTCGCTCGCCCACGGGAACCCAGGCCAGCAGGCCGGGGCGCGGGGCCTGCAGATTCGCCAGACTTCGTTCACTGAGGTTGCGCGCCAGAAGGTGCTCCGCTTCGGTGATCTTGCCGTTGACCAACTTCAGGCGCAGGGCCAGCAATATAGGCTTATCGCCTTCCCGCATCACGCCAAGGAAACCAACCTGCTGCGCCGTCGGATCGGGAACGTAGATCGCGAAATTCGTGGGGATGCCGGAGGCGGTCTTCCACAATCCCTCGCCCGGCTTCATGGGGACGGTGTTTTCCACGAACTTGACGTTCGCGGCAAACGCGACGCGCGAGGGGTCATGCGCGACAAGCGCGGCAAGATAGTTGTCCACGGTCTGATTGAGACACGCTCGATCGCACCGCGCTGCCCCCGCCTTGGACTGCTGCGCGACGGCCGGCAGCCCCGTCGCAATCGCCAGAATCAAAATGAGTCCACGCAGAATCTTCATGGTATCTCCCCTTTATTCCCGCGCACGCGCGCGGAACTCCGCTAGCCTTGTACTCCGAACCGGCCCGGAAGGCCAGCCCGAATTTGCGGAATGTGGCCGCGATTCCCCGGCCCGGATCCCGCGGCCGCGAAACGGAGTCTTAGCCGCGCCGGCGCCGCTTGCTGGCCGTTGGCTTTGCTGCTTTTGCTGCTTCTGGCTTTGGCTTTCGCCGGCCGCTCTTCTTGGCCTTGGGCCACAGCTCCTTGCTGGCGATGCGCGCGCCCTCGGCCAGAGCCTCGAATTTCGCCCACATCACCGAAGCGGGCACGCGCACGATGCGGTCCGCTTGCGCGAAGCCGCAGTCGGTGCCGGCAATCACGTTCTCGCGGCCCACCAGCCGCGCGAAGCGCACGATGCGGTCGGCCACCAGCCGCGGATGCTCCACGGTGATGGTGTGGTGCGTCACCACGCCGGGGATCAGGATCTTTCCTTTCGGAAGTTTTCGTTGCTCCCAAACGCGCCATTCGTGCTCGTGGCGCGGATTGGCCGCCTCGATCGAGTACGCGCCGGCCCGCACGCTGAGGATGAATCCCAGAATCTCCTCGAGCGGCGCATCGGAAAGATGCGGCACGTGCCAGCTGCCGAAGCAGACGTGGTAGCGCACGCGGTCCTCGGGAATCCCCTCGAGCGCGTGATTCAGCGCCTCGATGCGCAGCCCGGCCCACTGGCGGTAGAGTTTCGGACTCTGCTGCACGAAGTGGTCGTACATATTGGCCAGGACGGCGTCGTCCACCTGCACCACGAGCCCGGCCTTGTGAATGGCGCGATACTCTTCGCGCAGGGCGTCGGCGATGGCGTAGACGTACTCTTTTTCGGTGGGATAGTACTCGTTGACGCCGTCGTAGGCCGTGCTGGCCGGCGCGACCACGGGAAGGAAAGCTTCCTCCACTTTCACCGAGCGCAGCGCAGCCTGCAGATTGCGAATGTCGCGCTCCAGCGGGCCGAGGTCCAGATACTTGATCGGGCCCACACACGCAACCTCGGGCGTCCCCGCCGCCATCCATGGAAACTCCGCCGCCATCACTTCGGGAAAGCGGTCGCGGTCGCGCCCCAGCCACAAGACCCGGCGCAGTTGGTTGGGCCGCGTCTCGAATCCGCTGATCCGTTCCAGACACGTAATTCGCCCAGCTGGATTTTCCGTATTCGCCGTCGTTGACGATGTCGATGCCGGACTTGGCCTGCATCTGCACCGCCTCGGCCACGAACTCGCGCAGGCCGTCTTCATAGCGCTGCAGGCTGCCGGGCGAGTTCCGGGCGGCTTCGGCCAGCTCGCGGAGTTTCGCCGGGCGAACCAGGCTGCCGACGTGGGTGGTGAGAATACGCTGCTCGCTACGTTTCATGGGTGGATGCTCTCCTCTTCGCGGTAACGGGTCAGGATTGTATTACGAACGGCGCCGTGCGCTCCAGAATTCGTTTGCGGAAGAAGCGGAACGGAAACGTTTCGCGCAGGGGATTCTGCAGGACTGCGGTGCTTTTGGAGATTACAGCACACTGCCCCGCACGATCGCTGGGATCGTGCGGGGCAGCCGCTGTCCTAGGTGCCCTTCGTGCCGGCTGGGCCGTTAGAAGGAAAGCCGCGCCGCGATCTGGAACTGCCGCGGGTTGAACATCGTCCGCGGCGTACCGAAGTTCGCATTCGGCTTCGCCGGAATAAACGTCGGCGCTGCGAAAGTTAGCGGGTTGGTATTCAAGCTTCCCCCCAGGACAGCTCCGAGGTTGCCCACGGGACAATTCAGGGACCCCGCCTGAATGCCAAGGCTGGTGGCATCGTTGTAGTGCTTCGGAATAGCCCCGCAGAAGACCTGCGAGCCATAAACAGAAGTCACTTCATCCACGTTGGCGCGGTTCGTGACGTTGAACGCGTCCATGATCAGGTCGAGCTTCACGCGCTCGTTGATATGAATCGCGCGGGAAACGCGGAGATCCCACGAGTACAGCGGATCGCCGATGTAGGTGTTCCGGGGAATCATGGTTTGGCAGTTGCTCGCCGAGGTACAAACGCTCCCCGGCACTCCGCCTGCCACGCGGTCGGTGGCGCCGCCCGCCAAATCGTTCAGAGTGTTGCCCCCGTAGTAGATGGTGAAGGGCCGCCCCGCCTGCATGGTGATGATGCTGCTGAACTGGAAGTTGCGCAGGAAGCCGTCCTTGGGCGCGCTGATCGTGAAGTTGGCGACGAAGTGGTGACGCACATCCTGGTTCGAGTTGGCCCGCTCGGCCGCGTAATCGAACTGGTTGACGGGCAGGTTGATGAACGTGGTGAAGTTGCCGTTGTCAATCGTGTGCGAATAAGTGTAGTTCGCGGTCAGATTGAGGTAATGGCCCCAGCGCTCCAGCGCCGTCACGGTCAAACCGTGGTAGGCGGCGTTGGCCACGTTGTTGTTGTAGTCGAGAAGCCCCGAGCTCATGGTCTGCAAGCCGCTGGAGAATCCGGCGCCATCAAACCATGGCCCCACTCCGGCCAGCGCGCCGATGCCCAGGACGGGTACGCCCGAACTGCACTTGGAAAGCGTGCCATTGGCGTTGACCATTCCCGGAACCCAGTCCGGAACGACGGGCACGGGGCCCCAAGGAAGTGGGTCGGTGGGGTTGGCCGCTTGGGCGGTGTCATTGGTTCCTATCGGGCACGGGACGTTGATGTTGTTTCCGCGAACCAGCCTGTGAGCGCCGACAAAGAGGTAGCCCAGGTTGAGGGCAAAACCTTTGCCGAACTGCCGGTCAATTTCCGCACTCGCCTGCACAGCGTAGGGCAGCTTGCTGTTGTGCTCCATGCCCCCGGCGCCGACGCCGCAAGCAAACGTAGTAGAGCAGGTGCCCGCCATCGGGATGGCCCCGCCCGGGGCCAGCGCGTCGTAGCCGCCCGTCTGGATGATACTTGCCACGACGTCTGCGGCACCCGCCGCTGCCGGGAGTCCAAAGATCTGGTAGCCCTGCGTAGCTTGCAGGTTGCCCGACGCAACCATGGGCATCGTCTGAGGCAGAACTCCGGCCGCACTGCAGATTGCGCTTACAGCCGCGAGGGGGTTATTCGCGCAGAGGTATCCCGGCGCAACCTTCTGCGTGTTGGGGATAAAGAAGAAGCTCATGTTTTGCCGGTCGGAGAATATCCCGGCTCCGGCGCGCACCACGGTCTTGCTATCCGGCGAGTAGGCCAAGCCGACGCGCGGCTGCCAGGCCGTGTAATCGGGCTTTACGTAGGCCGCGAGGCCCGATTCGAAATCCCACCGCACGCCGAAATTGAACGTCAGCTTGGGAGTGACGCGCCACTGGTCCTGCGCGAACCCACCCCAGTAGCCATGGTTGATCCTGTGAGCGTAATGGGGGAAGAGCGACGGCGGATACGCATTCGCCCACGTGTTGGTGTCGAGCGTGGTGCTACCGGCCACGCTAACCAGCGGGGCGCACCACGGAGGAGCGGCGCAAGCTGTGGCGCTCGTCGGCAGCGGCACGCCGGCATACATGAACACGATGCCATTGTCCGCCTGCACGGCAGGGGGGCACCCACCTGCCAGGGTGTTGAGCGGGCCAGATCCCCCACTATCCGCGCCATAGTTTGCATCATAATACAGAGCAAAGTCCGCGAGGCAAGGGATGCCCGGTACGAGCGAGCGCACGGGTGTGAAGCCGGGGAAGTTATCCACATCCCAGATGTAATTGCCGTCGAATCCAAACTTGGCCAGGTGATTGCCCTTGACCCAGGAGATCGAGTCCGAGACCTGCATCCGGCTTTCGTACTTCTGGTCGTCGATTCCGAAGTTGTGGCCCAGCTCGAGGTCGTTCAGGACGCTGAAGTCGGGCTGGCCGGTCATGCCGATGAAGTTGTAGTGGCGCTGGGCAAATTGGCCGAGGACCGTGTTCACCACGTTCGGCGTCAGGACGGAGGTCAGCGTTCCGGAGACCGACTGGTCGCGCACGAACAGGTCGCGGCCGCCGCTCGGCGCGCCGATGCCGCCGCCGTCGAGCGTATTCCCGATCAACTCACCGAGCGCGCGCCCGTCTTCGATCAGGTAGCGGACCGCCACGCGATTGTTTGTGTTGATCTGATGATCGAGCCGCGCGAAGCCGAAATCGTTGTTGGCAGTCTTGAGAACCCCGTTGAGGTATGAGATCGGTGAGCCCGAGCAGCTCGCCAGAGGCAACGTGCAACCTTCCGGCGCGAGCCCCATCAGGGCCTTGGCTTCGTCAATCAGGGCAATGTTGCTGACGAGGTCGGGCGGATAGGTCGGTGATTCCGCGCGGCGCTTGCCTTCGTAGTTCATGAAGAAGAAGGTCTTGTCCTTCTTGATCGGGCCGCCGAGCGTGGCGCCAAACTGATTCTGCCGTAGTTGGTTCGGCAGCGGCGCCGGCTGCAACAGCGACCGCGAATCGAGCGCGCTGTTCTGGAAATATTCGTAGACCGAGCCGTGCAGATCGTTCGTTCCGGACTTGGTGACGATGTTGACGATGCCGCCGACCGAGCGGCCGTATTCCGCGCCGAAGCTGTTGTTGACCACGCGGAACTCCTGCACCGAGTCCTGCGGGGGAGTGGCGCGCTGCACGCCGCTCAGCGCGTTGACGAAGTCCGCGCCGTCCACGGTGATCTCGTTGCTGAACGAGCGCATGCCGCCGAAGGAGATCTGCGTGACTTCAAATTCCGTGATCGTCGTGCCCAGCGAGGTGCGGCTGGTGGCCACGCCAGGGGTCAGCAGCGCAAAGTCCGTGAAGAGGCGGCCGCTGATGGGCAGCGACTGAATCTGCTGTTCGCCGACGACCTGGCTGATTTCCGTCTTGGTCGGCTCAATCACCTGCACTTCCGAGGTGACGACAACTTTTTCGCCCGCCGCCGCCAGTTGCAGTGCGATGTCGACCGTCGCGCTCTGACCGACCGTCAAGACGATTTCCGTTTGCCGGTAGTTCGCGAAACCGGAATACGATGCCGTGAGCTCATAGGTCCCCGGCGTCAAGTTCGTAACGGTATAGAAGCCGCGATCGTTGGAAGTGGCCGTGGACGTGACGTTCGTGCCTGTGTTGCGCACGCTGATATGCGCGCCGCCGATGACGCCGCCGCTAGGATCGGTCACCGTGCCGTTGAGCTGGGCAACCGCGACGGCCTGCGCGAACGCCGAGCCCGCGCCAACCAACAAAAGCGCAACCGCTACTGCCACCACTAGAACCAGACGTGCTTTCATCAATCACCTCGGAGATCTTTGGACTTTGAACGCGGAATGGAAGTGCGAGCGCAGTATCGCCCCGCACACAACCAGCGCAGGCTGGATAGATAAAACCCAACTCACCCCCAAATTCCGCTGTGGGTTAATACTACGGGGGGCTTGCGTGTGTCAAGGCCCAACTGTGTAAATTGTACTGGGAAGAAACTTCGCCCTCGGGCCCGGGACCGTGCAAGAATTGGCGGCTGCGTTTGCATGCAGGAGGGGCCGTCAAAACCCGAGCTGCCTCCGGGTAAGGACGGCGCCCCCGGGAAAAGGCCGATTGAACACCATGCTCAAAAAAATGGCGTCCCTGACTCGTCTGCCGAAACACGATCCCACCGCCCTGTACCGCTATCGCGACGGCCTCTACGCCCCGGAACTGCTGGGCGCGGCGCTGACGGGGCTGGATTTTTTCACCTGGCTCGGGAAATCGCCCGCCGACGCGCGCACGATTTGCAACTCGTTTGGACTGGCGGAACGCCCCGCCGATGTGATGCTGACCCTGTTCTCGGCCATGGGCCTTGTTGAGAAGAACAAGAGGAAGATGTTTCGCCTGACCGAGATCGCCCGGGAATTCCTCACGCGGGGTTCCCCGTGGTTCATCGGGCCGTATTTTGCGCCGTTTGCCGAGCGGCCGGCGTGCCGCGATCTGCTTGACGTTCTGCGCACGGGCCAGCCCGCGAACTGGGTGCGCCGCCAGGACCAGAAACCCTGGGCGGAAGCCATGGAGGACGACGCGCTATCCCAACAATTCACCGGGATGATGGACGCGCGGGGCCTTTACCTCGGGCCCAGTCTGGCGCACAAGATCGGCTTGAAACGATTCCGGCACGTTCTAGACATCGCGGGCGCGTCCGGAATTTACGCTTGTTGCCTGGCGGCCGCCCATCCCCACTTGCGGGCGACGGTCTTCGAGCGGCCCCCCGTCGATCGCCTAGCCCGCCAGTGCATTGCGAATCGCGGCTGCTCGGCGCGAGTGGATGCGGTGGGCGGCGACATGTTTGCAGCGCCCTTTCCGGATGGCTGCGACGTGCATCTGTTTTCCAACGTCCTGCACGACTGGGATGTGCCCGCCGTCCAATCCCTGTTGCGCAAGTCCCACGCCGCGCTCCCGCGGAATGGGATGATCGTAATTCACGATGCGTTCCTGAACCGGCAAAAAACGGGGCCCCTTCCGGTCGCGGCCCATTCGGTGTTTCTGATGGCGGTCACGGAGGGGCGCTACTACTCGCTTTCCGAAATCGAGGCGTTTCTGAAAGAGGCGGGTTTCTCGGGGATGAAGTATCGGAAGAACGCGATGGATTACGGCATCGTCACCGCGCACAAATCCCGGCGGTAGATGGCGCGACGCGCTTAGCAGGTTGCGGAAAAAGTCAAAATCGCGCCTCAGGGGTTAAAACCCCTGATGATAAGTCGTGATTATGTCGGAGCTGAAGCTCCGACCCCCTAAGAATCGCCCTTTATCCGCAAGCTGTTAGGGATCACGCCCAGCGATCGATCAAGATGCTGGACCGGTAACTCAGATTGCCCACCTGAAAAAACGCGTTTGTCTGCCCGCCCGTGACCACCAGGTTGATGAGCTCGGCTCTCGACCAGCGGGGAATCAGGGCGTCGTCCGGCATTTTGTACCAGGTGGCCCACGGCTCCTGGCCCTTGATGGCTCGCGGATAATCGAACTGATAGACGAAGGCCTGCTGCTTGTAGTCCTTGACCGGCAGCGTCGTGTTCTTCCACAGCCAGTTGGCGATTTTTTCCTTGGTGTCGTAGCCTTGTTCGACCAGGCGCTTGGCCACCAGCGGATCGCAGATCACCAGCGCGCCAAACAGCCCGAGCAGCGTTCCAAACATGTCGCTGATCTGCTCGTCAAACATCGGATTCTCGAGCACTCCGGCGTGCTTGGCTCCGTGGCCCTGGCGCAGATCCTCTCCGGCAAACAGGCTGACCACGCTTTCTTCGGCCTTGAATCCCCTTTGCACGTGAAACGGGGTCCAAGGACTGTCCTTCTCGTTCTCGGCGATCACGATGTTGTTGTAATTGAGATTGTTGCCCTGCGAGCCCAGGTAGGTGTCGCCGGGAATTCCGGCGTTCCCGAGATTCCTCGACAGAATCGTCCAGGCCCGGCCGATGGTGGCGTTGGGCTGCGCAAACGGGCCCATCGCGCCGATGGTGTAGTTCATCGTGAGCTTGTCACGGACCGGCCCGTTGATCACCATCGAATAAGCGAACGAGGTCGTGGAACTTCCCAGGGCGGACACTCCGGAAGCGGCGATCGCCAGGATCACCGGAAAATACTCCGGCCGCGCCCCCGCCATCACGGCGTTGATGGCCACCTGCCGGACGGTGTACGACCAGGGTGCATAAAGGCCGCCCGCCATTTTTCCGACCACTTCGTCCGCATGATGGCTGGTGCCCTTGAGCATGGCTTCGACTTTTTCTTGCGTGGGCAGGATGACCGGCAGGTAGTCCGTCATTCCGTTGTCGCAGTAATACTGCTGGAGATTGTCCGCACTGTCCGGCCCGTACGTCGGCGGCCCCACCGACGGGCTCACCATGCCCGACTTCAATTCTTCCGGCACCAAGGGCTGGGTCAGAAAGTCGACCATTTCCTTCATCATCGGCTTTCCGCTGACCGGATCGTTGCCGTTGAGGTAGCCCCAAACCGTTTCCGGCGTCTTGCCCCAGATGGGATGGGGCGTGAAGGTGATGCGCTCGCGCGGCATACCTTTATTGGCGGCGGTGGAAAGCGCCAGGTCCTTGAACGCGCGCGTCACCACCGGGGTGGTGGGAATGCCCATCTTTTCCAGTGTGAAACAGTGGCCGACGACCGCCGGCGTGCACCCACCTCAATGCCCGATGGCCATGATGCAGGCGTTCCCTTTGGCCTTGATCTCTTTCCACAGCGCCGGATCATCCTCGGCGTACGCCCCGGCCTTCTTGCGGTAGACGGTCGTGACGCCCGGCATATTCTCGCTGAACCAGCGCTGGATCAAGTGCAGCAGGGAATCGGCTCCCGGAAAACCGTCGTCCACCAGGAAAACGGTCTTTCCGTCGAGGCTCGCAAGCCGCGGCGCCATGGGAACGAGTTTGACGGGAGGGGGAGTGCCCTTCGGGTTGAGGGTGACAATCTTGCCCGCGCCGGCGTCCGAACCTTTCGGCCCTTGCGCCATGGCACCGGTGCCCGCGAGGGCCACTGGAGAGATCCCGAGCAGTGACAGCAGTTGTCGTCTATTCATAGCCGCCGGAATCCCTCCCGCTCGCTATCGGCAATACGGGCGCGCTGTCTTACAAAGCATAAACCTACTTCTGAGCCGTGCGCCAACCCGGCGCGTATTCCTTGCGCGCCACTTCGGCGTAAGGCACGGGGCTGACAATCGCGCGGATCTGCGTCTGCACGTGGCGCTCGACGGTGGGTTTCGACGACCCGCCGCCTTCCTCGCCCCACACGAAGGTGACCTCGGTGCCCGGCTCGGTGACCTCTTTGTTGAGAATCGCCAACGTGAGCATCTTGCCTTCGTTCGAACTATAGCCGCACCACGTCGAGATCCCCACCATCTTGCCGTCCTTCATGACCTTGTCATACGGCAACGTGGAGTAGACCGCGGAGGGGAAATCGAAGTACTTCGCACGGTCCTTCTTCTGAAACATGGTTCCAATTGCCCGGGTGACGTCCTCGTCGTTCAGTGCCAGCGTCACCTTCTTGCGCTTGGGGTTGGCCGCAATCTTCTCGAGCGCTGCCCGGCCGATGAAATCGTGATCGAACTTCACGATCGGTCCGTAGCCAATGTCATAGGGCGTGAGATAGTAGTCCTCGATGTTGTCGGAGTAGAAGCTGCCGCCCAGCGAGGCGATGGCTTCGTAGCTGTTCGCCGGCAGCCATTGCCGGAACGGCTTCATTTTCTCGCCGCTGTAAATGGCCGGCATGGGCGAGGGAATCCATCCCGATTCCAGCGTGTTGGACGAGTAGGCCCGCGCGCCCACCAGCCGCAGGCCGAATTCCTGCCCGGCCTCGAAAATAGCCGCCTTGACGGCCTCTCCCTCTTCCCAGGGACCAAAAATCTCCAAGCCGGGTTGCCCGGCCATGCCGTGACGCAGCGCGCGCACTGGCCGCCCCGCGATCGCAATCGTGGTCATGTTGAAGAATTTGAGGTCCGGGGCCGGCTTGCCCGTCACCTTCTCGATGACCTTCATGGCGTTGGGACCCTGCACCTGATACCGGTAAACCTTGCGCACGATGGGACCCGAACGTGCCGCCGCTCGCTCGTCGCGTTCCACCTTGGCATTGTAGCCGCCCTTCTCGCAGTGGTATTGCACCCAGCTGTGAATCGAGGGGCGCCCGACCAGATTGAACAGGTTCTTGCCCAGATAGAACAGAACCACATCGCCGATCACGTAGCCATCGTAGTTGCAGGCCACAAACTGCTTGGCCTTGTCCGGCACGAACCCCTGAAAACTGTTCACGCCGAGATCGGAGAGCAATTTCAACGCGTCGGGCCCTTCCACGTACATATCGGTCATGTGGTAGGACTGGTTGTAAAGCACGCAGGTCTGCTGCCAGGCTCGCTGTTCATCTCTCCAGTTCGAATATTCAGGCGGCACCACGGGATACACGTACGGCCCGGTCTGCGAATTGCGCAACATCTTTGCCGGATTCCCGACGGATTGTATCAAGTCCTCTAGATTCTTATGGCTCACTGTCTCTCCTCAATGGCAGGACGGTCTCGTCCGCTCGCGCAAGATCCGAATTCTTCCTAGCGACTCCAGTACGCGCGGGGGGCCATCGTGCCTGGCACAAAGGCTTGCACGCGTCGTGCTCGTGGTGCTTTGGGAGCGCCCTACAGGCGGCCGCGGCAGCCACGGCCTCCCGACTCGCCTGGTGTCCTGGCGGCACCGCCCGTATTTCCTGGGGGCGCGCAGTTGCTGGATGCTCCACCACCGTGACGCGGCTCTTGTCCCAAACAGCAGCGTTTCGGAGCGTAAAGAAGATAAGGGAGGAAGACTCGTCTGTCAACGGGATTGTATTCTTTCTTATCCCCACTTCAGCTCAGCGACGCAGGGAACCTGGACCGGGAATCTTCCTGCGCTTCCGCCGGCGCGAACATAACAGTCCCATTGTCATACGGTTATGAAATGCAGGGGGAAGGTCCGCTGTCTCTCGGTCGCAGTTCGGGCTGTGCATTAGGTATGCAATGATGTATGCACATTTTTCTTGACAAGGACAGGTGGCCAGTAGTATGAACCACCCCACAGGGTGTGTGGGTATTAGGGTATGACGCACTCACTGCGTGAAAACCACGGATGCGAAAGGTAAGGTGGGAAATGGCAAAGGGGAGCAACCTCATGAAATCTGCTTGGATTTACTTGGCGACGGCATTGTTTGTCGTATTGCTGAGTGCGGCGCCGCTGCATGCGCAAGCGCAGACGGCCAGCATTTCCGGCACGGCGACGGACGCTTCGGGCGCCGCGCTGGTAGGGGCCAAGGTTCAGGCCACGAACACGGCGACGAACGAGACGCAGTCCACGGACTCCGATTCCTCCGGCCGTTACAAAATTTCTCAGTTGAAGGTCGGCACGTACGACGTGCAAGCCACGCTGGCGGGTTTCCAGACGGTAGTCAAGAAGGGCGTCACGCTGGCGGTCGGCGGAGCGGTCGTTGTGGACTTCTCCCTGCCGGTCGGTCAAGTGACCACGACGGTTGAAGTCGCGACCGACGTTTCGCGAGTCGAGACCGAATCCTCCTCGGTCTCCACGTTGGTCAGCCCGCAGCAGATGCGCGAACTCCCCTTGAACGGGCGCAACTTCGAACAACTTCTCACGTTGGCCCCGGGCGTGGCGACGATTGCGCCGGCCTTTAACGTGGTCACTGGCCGTCTCTACGGCATGATGAACAACTACTCGGTCTCCGGATCGCGTCCCACCGGGCAGATGTTCCTGCTGGACAACACGGATATTCGGGACTTCTGGGAACACGCAACCGGCTCCGGATACGGCGGCACGTCGCTGGGCGTCGAAGCCATCGGCGAGTTCCAGGTTCTGACCAACTCCTACACCGCTGAATTTGCAGGAAACGGCGCGGTGATCAACGCCCTTTCGCGCTCGGGAACCAACACCCTGCATGGCGGTGTATACGAATTTATCCGCAACAGCGCCTTTGACGCGCTGGACGCTCCCGACAAAGCACGCAGGCCTGACATCGCCGCCGCCCTTCAAGAGAAATCAGTTTGGCGGCGCTCTCGGCGGTGCCATCAAGAAGGACAAGCTGTTCTTCTTCGGCAACTACGAGGGGCTCCGGCAAGGTCTCGAGTCCACCATCCCCTTTAACGTTGCCGAGCCGTACATGGCCCAGGGATTTCTGCCGTGCTACAGCCCCTCAGATGGAGCCTCAACCCTCATAAACCTATTTGGTGCCTGCCCTGCGCCGCCACCACCGAATACGCCGGCCGGGGACCCCTTGAATCCGATTGTGCCTACCGCGTTTAACCAGCAGGCCGCAGATATCACAGCGCTGTATGCTTTGTGCACCACTTGTAAGCCCATCGTTTCCCCGCAGGGCTTCCCGGCGGGCTACGATCAAGGCGGATATTACCGGGTTGCCACATCGCCGAACCTCATTATCAATGAAGACTACGTGCTGGGCCGCGTGGATTATACCCTCGGCTCCAACGACTCCATGTTCGGCCGGTACGTGATTGACGACGCCCGCGTGGCCGACAATCCCCGGGACCCGATGGGCATTTTCCCGGAGAAGGATTTCACGCGAAACCAGTTCGTGACCATCACCGAGAAGCACATCATCTCGTCCACGATGGTGAACTCGCTCCGCTTCGGCTACACCCGCAACAATGAAAACTCCAAAGTGCAGGGGTTCCTTACGCCAGCCCAGATTACCAAGTCTGGCCTGGGGTACGACCCACTCACATTCATGGCGACCGGTCCGGGGGAATTGGCCCGCGAGGACGGCCAGGTGGCCCCCTTCGCCCTTCAGGTACTGGGACCGGATCAGAACCGCCCAGACACGCTGGTTCAGAGCAAGTTCAGTGGCGGCGACGACATCGTCTGGACCCGCGGCGCACACACCATCAAGATTGGCGCCGTGGTTACCCGGGTCCAGACGAACAACCGGCAAGCGGCGTACGCGAACGGAGTGTACGACCTGGTTTACTCGAACACGCAGTTTTACATGCTGGGCTTGCCCTTGGTGGTATTTGCTGTTCCACCGGGCTTGAACAACTCCACGCGGTACTTCCGCGAAATCAACGTCGCTCCGTATTTCCAGGACGATTGGAAGGCAACGTCGCAACTGACCCTGAATTTCGGCTTCCGCTACGACTACGATACCAACCCCGTCGGGTGGGCTGCGGGCAACCGGCCGATCAGCGTTCTGGTCGGATCGTTCCTGCCGCCCATAGGGCCGGTGGTACCGGGGAACGGCCAACCCGTGTTCACGCCAGTGAAGCACGTGTTTGCGCATAACCCCAACGCGGCGAATTTCGGACCTCGGTTCGGATTCGCTTGGGATCCGTTCAAAGACCACAAGACCTCGATCCGTGGAGGCACGGGTCTCTTCTTTGATCCCACGGCGCCCCGGTTGTACGAGTCGGGCTTCATCG
This sequence comes from Terriglobia bacterium, assembly GCA_963791705.1. Lineage (GTDB taxonomy): Bacteria > Acidobacteriota > Terriglobia > Acidiferrales > UBA7541 > Palsa-295. The sequence goes on from CAWBTO010000005.1 coordinate 272,594, forward strand.
CCTCGCCGCCGGCCGGTTTCGATCTTCTGATCGGCCCGGGCTTCCCCAACCCGTTCGTCGACCCCTGCTGGATCTGCGTTAGTGCCGCGCCAGGTGAGTTTGCGGGCGTGGATTACCAGACGCCGAGGGGTTCACCGTACCAGCTCCAGTACAACCTGAACGTGCAGCGTGAAATCGCAAAGGGAACGGTATTGACTGTGGCTTACGTCGGGTCAATCAGCCGCCATCTGTGGACCCAAGGGGACATCAACCCGCCGATGTGCACCACGTTCCCCGACTGCACGGCATTGCCGAAGATTCCCACGTCGCGGCCCAGTGCCTCCGACGCAACCTATACGTTCATCCCTGGCAGCGCAAACGGGTGCACGATCCCAAGCCAGAACGACATAACCGCCGGCGCCGGCCTGCGGAACCGGCTGCTACGGTAGCGGCGTACAATTCCCCTTCCCCGCTGGCGGTAATGTCCAGGGACCTCGGATCAATGCCGCGTTCGGCGCGATGGTGCAGGCACAGAACATCGGATCGTCGGGGTATAACTCTCTACAGGTCAGCCTCAACCGGCAGTTCGCGCACAACCTCGCCGGACAAGTCAACTACACCTATTCCCACTGCATCGACAATGGCTCGTTCGCCTCGTCCTTGGAGGAATGGGCGCAGTTGATGACCGACCGGTACAATCCGCAGATACGACTACGGCAACTGCAACTTCGACATCCGCCACAACCTCAGTGCGAATGCCCTGTATGCCCTGCCGTTCAAGGGTAACCGGTTGGTGGAAGGCTGGCAGATTTCGACGATCATGGGCATGCACACTGGGCTGCCCCTGAACGTTACCAACGGCAGCACACCTGATCCCGGCGACTTGGGCACACAGTGGGGTACCAGGGCCAACTACACGTTCGCTCCGGGATGCCATCCCAACCACATCATCGACAAGGCGGTGCCTGTGTCACCCGGCTCCATCCAGTGGTTTGACCCGGCGTGCTATGAACCTGCGGCCCCCGGGTTCCTGGGGAACGTCAAGCGCAACAGCCTCCCCGGCCCCGGTACGATCGGCGTGGACTTCTCGATTAAGAAGGACACGAAGATCCGGGAGAACGTGAACCTGCAGTTCCGGGCGGAGTTCTTCAACGTCATCAACCACTTCAACCCGGGCGGCACGTCCCCGAACTCAGGGGGTGTGCTCGGCAACATCAATACGCCCGGCGTCACCACCGGCGTTACCACGTTCTCGCAATCGCCGGTCGTCGAACCTCGGCAGATCCAGTTCGCCGTTAAGCTCGACTTCTAGCTAACCCAGGCTCTGGCCGGCCCGATCGAGGCGGGCCGGCCAGCCGCCTGACCTCTCCGCACCACCCCCCGTTCTTCGATCAACCCCTCGGTTCTGCCCGCCTGCCGCACTCCTGCGCGCGGATGGGTTTTGAGCGAGCCGCAAAAAATTGTTGCATACAGTCCTGAAACTGATGTATACGAACACGCACAACAGGCCAATTCCGAATAGGTTTGGCTCTAGCCGCCCGGAAGAAGGTCCACCCCCTTGTTTCCGGGCGGCTTTTTCTATTTTGCCCCGCCCCCCGCGCGCTTTCCGGCGCCGGCTGTCCCAGGCAACCTGCATTACACTGGATGCAATCCGGGCTGCCCGGCTGTCAAGCGAGACGTCCGATCTTTTGTAGCAGCCGGTCCCGGCGGGTCGGACTTGGTATGTCTCACCGCACGCGGAAGTACCTTCGCCCTAACAAGGCCGTGAAAAATTCGTTTTCGTGTCTTCGTTAAAGATCGCCGGCGTGATTGCTTGCGCTCCGAAGAGTTGATACCATCTCAGCAAGATCGCGGGCTTCCCAGGCAGTATGGGGCAGGGATTTTCAAGGTTCTCGCCGGACCGATTCTGGGCGTGATTCGATGGCCGCCCACAGCGGAGCGTGTCCGCCTGGATCCCAACTGCAACGTAGCGTGGAAAAATGGCCGGTAAAAATTCACGAGTGATTGTACGAATTCGCGAGATGATCCTGCACGGGGAACTCGTGCCGGGGCAGCGCGTGCGCGAAGTGGAGTTGGCGGACAAGCTGGGGGTCTCCCGCACTCCGGTCCGCGAATCCCTGCCCCTTCTGGCTCAAGAAGGGATGCTGACCCAGCTGGATACGCGCGGATTTGTCGTGCGCGCCTTCACACCGCAAGAGATCATGGACGCCATCGATGTTCGCGGCGTGCTGGAAGGACTGGCCGCCCGCATGCTGGCCGAACAAGGGCCTCCCCGCCGGCTGATCCAGTCGCTTTACGAATGCCTCCGCGAAGGCGATGAGATTTTCGCCAAGCGGCACATGGTCGAATCCGACGAGGCCCGCTACGGCGAGATGAACAAGCAATTCCATTCCTTCATCGTCCAGGGAGCGGGCAGTCGGGTGATCGCCGACGCGCTGGAACGCAATGGCCGCATCCCGTTCGCCGCCGCGCACGCCATCGCCTTCGATAGGATCGACCTGCCTCGCATGTACGACTCGCTGAGCTACGCGCATCGCCAGCATCACGCCATCGTGCGAGCGCTGGAGAGCGGCGAAGGGGCCAGAGCGGCGGCTCTGATGTACGAGCACGCCTACGAAACCAAGACCAGCACGAACATCGCCGGCAGGGTCTGGCGACCGGGTTCCGAAGAGGGGGGCAGGCCCTCCCCGTTGGAAAGCGAACCGGGAAGCGATCCCCAGGGCTGACCGAGCGGCCCGAGGCTCACTCGGGAGAAACAATCGCCGGGCGGCCGTGCACAATCATCAGCAGGGTTAGGGGGATGTGTGCCCCACTTTGCTTCGCATTCTAGCGCTCGCGGTGCGTCTCCTGCCGGTAGAGTTTCGCGGTGTGCCACGCGGCGGTAAGGACGAGCATGCCCGCCATGCCGGCCATGGCCACGATTCCGCCGGCATCGAACAGCCGGTATGACATTCCCGGCACCTTGGCCTGGGGATGAAACCACAACGCCAGGTTGCCCAGCGCCAGAAGAATCCGGATCTCCGTGGGCCCGAACTTCGCGAACGACAGCCGGAACTCTCCCAGGGTGTACGACGCCAGATACGATTCGATCGACAGCAGCAGAAACGCCACCAGCATGCCGATGGCGATCCGCCAATCGACGTAGGTCGAAGCCCCCAGGCCGCCCATGAGGAACAGCGCTCCCAATGAATCGATCATGTGGTCCACGTAAAAGCCATAGCGGGGCCGCTGGCAATTGCGGACGCGCGCCAGGGTTCCATCCAGGCTGTCTCCAAACCAGTTGAGCGCCAGGCACGCGGTGGCCAGCAGCAGGCCGATAGGGTTCCAGCGCGCGACCAGGTAGCTGCCGCCGGCCAGAAACATGGCCGCGAATCCGAGCAGGGTCAGATGGTCGGAGTTGATCCGCGCGGGCATGCGCGCGGCGAGCCACAGCAATGTCTTGCGCTCCAGGCCCGACGTAAAACTCTCTTGAATGCGCGTCGCATTCTGGAATGTCAGAGGACGCGGTTCGGCCGGGGGTAATTTCAACTCCGCGCCGCCGGTGGCGGGCGAAGTCGCGGATTCGATGACCAGTGGTTTTGCAGACATTGTCGATTCCTCCTCAAGCGGTCCGATCCTTCCGCGACGATTGATTTCCCAATCTACGGGCGGCTCTCTGCGTTGCGTGACGGCGCGAGCGGGCTGCTGGTTTGCTTCGCCAGGGCGGCGCGCGTGGCGTTCAGTGTGAAGCGCAGCGACTCGACGGGAATGTCTTCGATAAACGGCCGGACCAGCCAGCCCAGTCCCGTGGGAATGTCGCGCGTCAATGAAATGGCGTTGCACTGAACGTAGGTGCCGCCATCGGCTTCGAAGAAGCGCCAGTAGGTGTACAGCCGCCAGAGAAACCCGCGATCGTCCCCGGCGGGCCGGTCGTGCTCCCGCGGAGTATCCGCATCGTCCACCTCGGCGATGCGCGTGCTGTAGGAACACGACCAGGCATGCGCCGCATCGAGCCGCGTGTAGTGGACGTCGTATTCCGTGTCGAACACCACGGTGACCACGCGCACGCGTTTCAGGCGCAGGAAGACGCGGAAATCGTCCCCGGAACGCCCGAGAAGCTTCGCTTGCAGAACTTCGGGACGATAATACGCGGCGTCGCGGTCGTAATCCTGCAGCAACGCCAGCGTCTGCGTCATCGAGACTCCCGGGACGAACGCGATGCCCACCCAATCATGGATCAGCCCGCCCGGAACGGGATTCGCTTCGTGGGAAGCGTGTCCCGAGAGGCGCTCGGTAATGATTTGCCCTTGTCGCAAGCGGGCGTACGCCTCGCTGCGGCCGGGTTCGGGCCAGGCGTCAATCCGAAGGAACCTGTTTCCGCCGGCCAGGCCCTGGCTCATGCGCGCTTCGCTGGAGCGCACGTACTGGTCGAAGGCTTGCACGGTCTTTGCCTGTAGCTGGGCTGCTGGGGATGATTGAGCCGTAGCGGCCCAACCACTCAGCAGCGCCGCGATGACGGGCCAGAGGGTAATAATGCGGTGCCGGGCGCGTTTTGCGTTTCGCACATGCGGAATATCGCGCGAGAGCCCAGGAAAGGTCAATCGTCTGGGGGTCATTTGTGCGATCAGGCGGACCTCACTTCCTAAAACTCTCAAAATCAAGCGCTTGAGGGCCATTCTCATTTAGAATGGGGACCGCTTTCCGGAGACCCGCGTGGACGAAGAGCACCGACACCCCCGAATCTTCCGCTTCGGCGTATTCGAGCTCGATGGCAGTAGCGGAGAGCTTCGCCGCGAGGGCAAGGAGTTGCCACGGCTGCGCGATCAGGCGCTGCAGATCCTGCTCACCCTGCTGGAACGGCCGCGGACCATCGTCACGCGCGAAGAACTCCACCGGCGGCTCTGGCCCTCGGACACTTTCGTGGACTTCGATCACGGGCTGAACACGGCGATCAACCACCTACGGAATGCCTTGGGCGATTCGGCGGCGAATCCCCGCTTCATCCAGACGCTGCCCCGCCGCGGATACCGCTTCATTGCCCCGCTGGAAATCGCACCTCACGCCGCTGCCACGCCGGAGAAGCCGGGCGGTTCTCTTCGGGGGACCAGCGGCGCTGGGGAACCCACCGCGCAGCCGGCTTCCGCATCCATCCTCAGCAGCGCCCACGAACTGCCCCGCATTTCGAGCGGAATTGTGCGGATTCTCTTCTCCCTCATCCAAGTGATGTATCTGGGGTTTTACGTTGCATCACTGGCGCGGCTCCCCGAGGTGCAGATCATTCTGGCGCAGACCGGCAATTCCGCCCTCCCGGTTCTGGTGACGCTGATCGTCACCGCGGCCGTGGGGATTCCCATCCGGCTGTATCTGTTTTCGGCGGCGGCATTCAACTATCGCGGGCTGAGCGCGAAATTCCAGAAGCTCTTTCCGTTTATCCTCCTGCTCGACGAACTCTGGGCGCTCGCCCCCTTCTTGCTGGTGCCGCAGATCGGCATGGGGCTGGCCCTGGCCGCCACCGCCGCGCTCCTCTATCTGCCCTTCGCGCAACGCAGCCTGCTGCTCATGGAATCGGCGGAACGCGGAGCATGACGGAGTGCGACGCGCCGCGAGGGCTCGCGCCATCTGCAGGATTGTCGGAGCTGAAACAGCGGCGCGCGGGCAGGTGCTGCACGCCCTTCCTGCCCGCGGCGCCGTTTTACCGAGAGGGAGAAGACTTCACTTCTTTCCGCGTTTTTTGGGGGCAGCGCTCTGGCGCATGCGGGCCATCATTTGGCGCATGTTTTCAGTCGTGCCGGGGGCGCGATGTTCGCGCCAGGCTTCCAGGCGCTGGACGTGTTTTTCCAGGTTGGCGAACAGGTGGGGATTCTTGTAGGCGCCGCGCCACGCGGCGATGAACGGCCGCACGCGTTCAAACACAATCCACTGCTCGCCGGTATTCTCGAAGAAGAAATCCTCGTCCATCAGCCCGCGGTTCACGATGCTGGCCACCATCTCCCAGTAGCTGAGCACCATGCGCGAAAAGGCGTTCTGCTTGCTGCCCATCGGCGCCTGCTTGTACATCTCCTCGAGCGACGTGGGGTGAAAATTGCCGACGTACCATTCCCGCGCCTGGCGCATCACCGGCTCGCGCCGCGTATCGTACAGCCTCAACAGCAAGTTCACCTGCTCGTGCGTCACTTCTCCCATCGGTTCCTCCTTGTGGAAAGTTAAAGGTGTACGGCTGTGCTACGAATGGCTGGGAAAGAAAGTCATGTCTGCGGCGGCGGGGCTGCGCCGTGGAGTTCCACCTTCTGCGTGTCGCTGAGCGGAATACGCGCCTCCTCGAAGCCCAGCTTGATGCGCCGCCGGAGCTCGCGCGCCACGTCGTCCTTGCGGTTCAGCGCCGTCCGGACTTGCAACCGCAGGATCGTTCCCTCCAGGGATAGCGATTCCACGCCGAGCACGCGCGGGCCTTCGATCAGCGCGGGCGACCAATCGGAGTCGTTGCGGAACTCGCCGGCAATTTTCTCGAGCGCGGCCAGGGCGTGCCCGGCCAGTTCGTCGGAAGGCACGGTCACGTCCACAAACGCCTGGGACCAGTCGCGGTTCAGATTGGCCACCTGGCCGACCAGCGAGTTCGGGATGGTGACGATCGCGCCGTTGATGTTGCGCAGCACGGTCCGGCGCAGCGTCAGGTGCTCGACCCGGCCCGTCTCACCGTTCAACTGGATGAGGTCGCCGACCACATACTGATCCTCGAAGACGATGAAGAAGCCGTTGATCAGGTCTTTCACCAGCGTCTGCGCGCCGAAGCCGAACGCCAGGCTGGCCACGGCCGCGGCCGCGGCCACCGGCGTGACGTTGAAGCCAAACTCGGGAAGGGCCATCAGAATGGCTACGGCCACGATGATGGACCGCAGCACGCCGTAGAGCAGGCCGGCCATTGTGCGCGTCTGCTGTTCGCGCATCTGCGCCACGCGCGTGGGCGTCTTGGAACTTTGCACCAGGCGCGTCGTCACCGCCTTCAGGATGCGCACTAGGATGATGGCGATCAGCGCAATCACCAGGACGCGCAAGCCGCGCGCCCCGGCGGTTTCCATCCAGTGCCGGATCGAATCGGTCATCATGAGGAGCCGAATTATACCACTCGCCCGGGGCAGTTCTGCCGATGTCTATGCGCGGGGGGCGCCGGGCCCGCCGCCTCCCGGCCTTTGCGCGCTTTTCGTGCGGGGATTGCTTTGCCAGCGTGCGCGAAGCAGAGTAAAATCAGGGTTGCAGCGGCACCCGGCCGCTGGCTTCCTGGTTTCCCAATACGCGCCCGTAGCTCAGATGGATAGAGCACTAGCCTCCGGAGCTAGGGGTCGGGGGTTCGAACCCCTCCGGGCGCGCCACTCCTTTCAATAACTTCCAGACGGTCCGCATCAGTTCACTCGTTCCACGGTAGCGACTTTTGCAGTGGGGCCGGGCCGAGTTTTCGGTTCAGTAAGCATATGTGCCGGATCCTAAGAAACGTCCGGTGCTGCCGTCGAGGTTGGGAATCTAACTCCCGCAGGCTGGGCACTGCGAGTGATCCCAACAGAATCTGCCGTCCGAACCGCGCATTCAGCACCGTCAAAGCAGGGTCATATCCCTATCCCAAAACTGGACCTCAGACCAGTAGTTTGGACTCCGTGGATTACTTATCCTGACTATGGAAGTGTAGAGAGCACCGAACCCCACTCCCCCGGCCCCTTGTGGTTCCGCTCCCAGTTTGAATCCGGTTGACTGCTTCGAGGTCACGCCGCCAAAGGATACGGAAGCGCATGCACATAAAGGGATGGGTGTGTTCCGGAGTCTTCATTCTTCTGATGGTTTGCGGTCTTTTTGCTTCGCCGGCAGTGGCGGGCGTCGGAGTCAGTCCCTCTTCCTGGAATTTCGGCTCAGTTGGCGTCAATTCCTTGAGCTCCCCGGCTGTCCTTGTATTGACCAACAACGGAAATCGGAGCGTACCGATCCAGCAAGTCTCGAGCAGCCTCGCGCAATTCATCGTGGCAGGCCTATCTCTGCCGCTCACTCTGCAAAGCAGGCAAAGCGTATCCTTCCAAGTGCTCTTTCAGCCAAATACGGCGACTTTGTTTTCCGCAAACATTGTCATTACGTATGGCCGCCACTCTGGCAGCACAGTGGCGGTGCCAGTCACCGGGACGGGTGTCGCTTCAACTGCCCCGAGCCCGACCTATTTGCTTACGCCAAGTACGAGCAGTCTGAACTTCGGGAATATCCTCGTCGGTAGTTCCGCTTCTCAAGCTGTCACCTTGGCAAACACCGGAAACTCCAGCGTAAGCATTTCGCAGATTAGCGTGAGCGGGACCGGCTTCACCGCCGGCGGAGTCACGCCGCCCGTGACCCTGTCGGTTGGCCAAGGCGTTTCGCTGGTTGTCGGGTTTTCTCCTAGCCTGGCCGGAGCCTCGACCGGAAGCGTGACCGTCGTGAGCAGTGCGACCAACTCCCCTGCAACGATTTCACTGGCCGGTACCGGCGTGCAGCCCCAGATCTCCGTCGTCCCTACCAGCGTGAATTTCGGCAATGTCACGGTCGGCATCACCAACACGCAAACGGTAACCGTGAGCAATCCCGGCAGCGCCAATCTGAGCGTCACGCAAGCGACGGTTAGCGGCTCCGGCTTCGGGTTGAGTGCAGTTACTTTGCCCCTTACACTGGCGCCGGGCGGCTCCGCTGCTTTGACCGTGAGCTTCACGCCGGCTTCGGCCAGCAGCACCACGGGTGCTTTAACGCTGGTCAGCAATGCGCCGAATTCGCCTCTTAGCGTCATGCTTTCCGGTGCAGGCGTGTCCCCGGTTCTGCAACTTTCGGCGAGTCCGGCTGCATTGAGTTTTGGCAGCGTCACCATCGGCAGCAGCGGAACGCAAACCGTCACGCTCACAAACACAGGAAATTCCGCAGTGACCCTTTCTCAGATCAGCGTGGCCGGCACAGGATTCAGCTACAGTAGCCTTGCGCTGCCCGTTACGCTCTCTGCCGGACAGTTAACAAGCTTCAACGTGATATTTGCCCCGGCCACGTCCGGCAGCCTGACCGGTACGGCCACTGTAGTCAGCAACGCGACCAATTCGCCCACAACCATCTCGCTCTCTGGTTCGGGCGCCGCTCCAGTGAGCCACTCGGTCAATCTCTCCTGGTTGGCTGGCACGTCCTCCGCGGTTGGTTGCTATGTCTACCGTGGTACGCAGACAGGCGGGCCCTACACTAGACTGAACTCCAGTCTGGTGACTTCCATGAGCTATTCGGACGCGAACATCCTCTCGGGGCAGACGTACTACTATGTGGTTACGGATGTGGATTCCTCGGGACTCGAGAGTTCCTATTCAAACGAAGCCTTCGCAACAATTCCGTAGTCACATGCTTCGGAGAAGGTTGGCAGGACACCGCCACCTGCGGCGGACCCGGCACGGTGCCGCGAACTGCATCCCGCACCGGCGCTTCGGCCATTTCTTCTCCCTTCGTTTGCAACCGGCCCTGCAGCAACCTCTTGGGGTTAGCCCTGCCAAAAAACATTCCATTGTTGCTCTTGCCCGCGGGGGCGCCTCCGACGGAGGTGGAAAAATGCGGGCGCGACCTCAATTTGACAGCGCAAGTTTCATGACAAAAAGTCCCATCCCCGGTAGTACCACCGGGCCATTGTTGCCTAAGGGTACAAGCGGCAGACTTGTCCTGGGGGAACGAATATGTTAATCGCAGCGGTGATTGTGATGCTTTCGCTGGTGACGATGCTGCAGTTCGCCGTATTGGCCTGGCGGGCCCAGCTGGCACGTATCGCGGATCAACCGTTGCCCAGAGATTTGGATATGGCCGGGGAGCCCTATTGTAACTTACTGTATTCACATGACTTCCGGCGCCTTCACGCCTACCAGGAGGTCTGCCCCGACCTGACCGGCAGCAACGGGCCGAAGCTCGGTTCCGTATATCTGTATTACCGGCTCGTGCAGTCTCTGGATGCATTGGCGGAGGCCATCCTTCCCAAGGGGTGGGCGCAAGGGGAGATGGAACTTTGCGGCCGCTACGCCCGAGTGGTACTCTGCCAGCGTCTGGCGCATAACCGGGCCCTGGTCAACGAATTCCGGTCCTACTAACTGTCTCTGGGGGATAGATCGCCAGGCTAGCTCTCACATCCTTGGTACATGGAGTCTCTCGATGACACATGAGCGCCATCCAAAGATTCAATGCATCCATCCAGCAGTTCTTGGTTAAGGTGCCGTCATGGAGCAACGAACACCTAGTGAATCCTCCAGTCCGCAGACCAGCAACAGGCGCCGGAGTGTGCGCTTTGCCTTAGGCGTACCCCTGGACGTAGCGTGGCGGAGACCCGACAACGTCCTCGCCAAAGAAGCCGCGGAAGCTCTGGAGGTGAACATTTACGGGGCGGTTGTGCAGATGACGACCCATCTCCCGGCCGGGACCCGGATCGAATTGACCAATCGCCTTTCCCAGGAAGTGGCTCCGGCGCAAGTGACGGGCGTGCGGCACTCGAAACCGGGTGGGGTGGCGGTGGAGCTGCTAACGCCCAGCGAGACGTTCTGGGGCATCACGTACCGGCTCAAGAAGGCGGCGACGGATCTGCGCGTTCTGGAAGACGAATTGAAATCCGGCGGATCCGATCCACGGGTTTTGCAGGAGTTCCGTGACGCCGTGGACCACGTGCGGAAAAGCGCCTGGGCCGTGTACGAATGGCAGGACCGTCAGCTCAAGCACAAGGATGCGGGGACCGTCCTATCGCTGCTGACCACGGAACGCATGCGCCGCGCCACGCAATTGAATGACGCCATCGTCGCGGACTTGAACGCAGCCCAATTGACCCCGAAAACTCCGGGAATCTCGGCGTTCGCGCAGGCCGTTCGGCGAATCTGGCATATGTTGAAAGATCTGGGGATTGAGAGCACGCAGGAATAAAGCGGCTGCGATGCCTCCCAGCCGAATCCTCCCCCACAGCGATCGCAGCGCTCTCGCCTCGCGGGCCTTGTGTGCGCAATGTAACCGCGTTGAAGGGGCATATGGCAGACCAGCCCCAGCGCCTTGGGGCAGGTGCCCGCACACGCGGGAGGAATCCGTCGGACGGTTGCGGGTGCTGTTGCCGGAGCTACCTCCCGTCGCTCACCGTTTCGGAAGCCCGCAGGTGAAATTGGCGGCGTCGGTCGCGTCGCCGGTCCCCTTGTAGATGGCCACCTGCGGGTAGGGACACGCCGGATGCGTGCGGTCAACATGGCCCGCGACACGATGCGAATTGATGATCTTGTCGGGTGCCACGCCGGTTTCGCGCCATTTCTGGACCACCTCCATGGCATCGAAGGTCCCGTTATTGTTCATGCCGAAGCCGGGGCACATCCCCATCCCCGGCACCATGAACAAGCGGAAGAAATCGCGCGTCTGGCTGGGGCCACCCATGGCCGCCAGGACGCTGTTGTAATAGTCGATGGCGCTGCGCGGGGGAATAATCGCCTCATCCCAGGATTCGTACAGCAGCAGTTTTCCTCCGCGCGCCTTGTAGGCCTTGAGGTTCGGATCAAACGAGTCCACCAGCGCCCCCACCTTCGACTCGGCCAGGCGCGTATCGCGATCCGCATCGAACGTGCGAAAATCCCAGTCCGGGTTTCCAAAGACCATCATCTTGAAAAAACCGGTGCTGATGCTGAGCGGCTCGGGACCCGCGGCCATCAGGCCCCACCCCAGTTCGCTGCCCGGATCGAAGCCGGGATAGATGGGCGTGCCGTCGGCGAACTTCGGTCCGGCGTAGATCAGCTTGGCGGTTTGCACCTGGGCTGCGGTCAGGCAGGAGGCATAGTCCGCCTCGCCGGGGCACTGGATGGTTTTCGGATCAAAGTGGCACCGCGTGGGGTTCTCGATGAAGCCGTCCCGCACTCCGTCCAGCGCGTCGCAGGCGTCGAGCGCCGCGCGATGGATCACCGGATATTTGCTAGGTGGAATGTAGCCGGGCGCCTTCACCCCATTCTTGAGGGAGACCCAGGTGATGTACTCCGAGGCAGCCTGGAGATGGGTGATGCGGTAGGCCGGGTCGCCGGCGGCGATTCCGTCGAAGTCCTCGGGATAACGCTGCGCCTCGGTGAGCGCCTGATTGCCGCCCTCGTGGCAGCTGTTCCAGAAGGATAACTTCGCGGGCTTGCCGTAGAACGCCTGCACCAGCTGCTTGGCCGCGACGGTGGTCTCGTGAATGGCGCGGTGTCCCCAGTCGGCCATCTTTTCCGGATGACCGATGGCCCAGGTGTCTGGCGCTTCGCTGGTAGCGCCGACGTCGTTGTGCCCGGTGTCGGAGGCCGCCGTGGCCGAGCCGCGCGCGATCTCCCGGGTCAAACCCCCGTAGCTGATGGAACCGATGAATCCGGGGTTTCCGATGCCCACGTAGTTCCCGTTCCAGTTCGCGGCGATGGGGAGCCACACCTCGAAGGAAATATGCGAATCGCTGGAGGGCGCCGCGAACGCCACCACGCGGCAGAACGGCACCGCCACCTTCAGGCCCGCGGGCGTGCCGAAGCGTCCCGGAGTGCTGGGCACCTCGAAGTCCGGCGGGGTGTGGATGGATGCCGCCAGCGTAATCGTGACGTTCGGTATCTTCAGAGACGCCAGACTTTCGCAGGACTGCTGCGCCGAGGCCGGCGCGGGAACCAGCAGGAAACCCGCCAGCAGCGCCGGAAACAAGAATCGAAGCAGATGATGTCTCATGAAGACGCCTCCTCGTGCGCGGTACGCTTCGTTGGCTACTCCGCTTGCGTCCCGCATCCTACGCCCGGCCCCCGCGGCACACAAGCGCAAACCAGCTGCGCGGTCGAACGCGGAATCAGTAGCGGCCCGAGCGGCACCATTCGATGAACGCGCCGACGCCGCCATGCAAATCGCAGGGCTCGAATCCGAATTCCTCGCGGTAGCGCTCCATGGGCACGTCGTGCACGGGGCGCGCGGCTGGCATCGCCGGACCCAGTGAAATCTGCGCCTGGGGTAAGTGCGACTTCACGGCATCGGCAAACTCCTGCATCGTGGAGGTCCGCGTGTTCATCACGTTGTAGATGTAATGCCGGGGCTGCGCGGCTTGATGGACCAGCGCGGTGGCCACGCCGACATCCTTGGCGTACACCATGGGGAAGCTCAGATTCGCGGGAACCTTCGGAAGTTCGGTGCGCTGCCCGGCCAATGCCCCCGCCACCATGGCGTAAAACGAGTCCGAGCCGCGCGAGGAGGCCGGGCCGTACACCAATCCGACGCGCAGGCTGACAAAACTCATTCCGTAGGTTTTGGCGTAGAGCAGCGCGATCTGCTCGCAGGCCTTCTTGGTGTTGGAGATCGGCGCGAACGTCACCGTCGGCAGGTACGCGTCTTCGTGCCAGTCCTCGGGCTGCCCCGGCAAAGCGTCGTAGTTGCTGCCCGAGCTGATGAAGGTGACGCGGCGCAATTGGTGCAGCCGGGCGGCCTCGAAGATGTTCACCGACCCGTTGACCTGCACATCCACCAGATGGTGCAGGCTGTTATCGGCCACGGTGTAGGGCCCGCCGGCCAGGTCGGTGCTCGCAAACGCGCCGTGCACGATGCTGTCCACGCCGTGCTTCCGGATCAGGCCCAGCAAAAAGGGCAAGTCCTGCACCGTCCCCACTTCCTGCACGATGTGGCTATCCCAGTAATCATTCAGCAGCGGCGGGCAGGAAATCGCGCGGCGCTGCATGATCAATACCTTTTCGCCGCGCTCGGCCAGACAGCGGGCCATGTGCTGTCCGAGAAATCCACCGCCACCGGTCAGAAGTATCATGGCTTACTCTTTGGCCTCAATCGACCATCACCAGGCACTGCCGGGCTTTGTTCAGCAGCAGGGGTTCGCCCGCGGTGCACATCACCGTGTTGCCCATGCCGTGGCCCACGAACTTGCCGGGCTCGGTGTGATGAATCCACGGCATGAGAATGAATCCGATCCCCGGCCCCAGGTCCACCGAAGGGTGTTCGAACGATCGTTCGAAATCGAGGGTCTGGCAAGCGAAATGGGAACCCAGTTTTCCGCCGCTGAGCTGCGGGGCCAGCTTCTCACCCAGCTTGTCAATCTCGCGGTTGTTGGCACCGGGACGGAAGGCTTCGAACTGCGCGACGTACAGCGCCCGGTTCACCCCGAGGAATTGCAGGAAATCCTTGTGGGGCGCCGATCCCAGCCAGACCGGCACGGCGAGTTGCGTGCAGTAGCCCTTGTACGACGCGGTCAACTCGTTGAGAAAGACATCGCCCCGTTGCAGTTTCCGGCCGGTGCCCAGACTCAGCAGGCCCAGCGTGGGCCACTTGCCCGAGCCCAGAAGTTGAAAACCTCCCGGATTGCAGCCGGCCAGAACCGCCGCGTTGTCCGCCGCGAGATAAAGTTCGCGTTCGGTCACGCCGGGGCGCACGGCATCCACCAGCGCCTCCATGGCTTTGTCCGCGCAATAGCCCGAGCGGCGATAGAATTTGATTTCCTCGTCGCTCTTGACCAGCCGCACCTCATTCATCAGATCATCGGCGTCCACGAACTTCGCGTGCGGCACTTCCTTCTGCAGTTCGCGCAGGGCGTTTGTCGGAAACACGCGCTCGATGGCCAGACCGACCGTTTTCCCGTCGAACCCCAGTTCCTTGACCTTCTTGGCGACAAAGGGCTCGAAATACGCGCCGTTTCCCGTGCCCGGCTTGAGCGGCGTCCCTTCCAGGGCGATAGGCGCCGTGGGCGACAGCCCCCGCTGGCTGAACACACCCTGCTTGTAGAAGACGACCGGATCTCCCTGCAGCGGGAACACCGCGAACCACGGCTCCAGCCAGATATCCAACCCCGTGACGTAACGCAGATTGGCCTGCTCGCCGTGGAACCAGCCGGTGTTGCCGGTGACCACCAGGCACGCCAGCCCGCGCCGGTCCATGGCCGCGCGCATCTTTTCATAGCGCCGCAGGTACTCCGCGCGCGAAAACGTCAGGTCGCCGGCGATGTCCTTGTCGAGCGTGACGCCTTTCTGGCGATAGTCCCGGCGGGACATCACGGCGTCCGTTGCGTGGGGGGAGGAAACGGAAGTTGCCCGGCGCGCTCGATGCTTTTTCAGCTGCTTTTTTCCGGCCATGGCTGGTTCACCTCCGGGCCAATCGAATCGCGGGCGGGCCCGCGCGGATTTATTTCAAGCGCGCTTCCAGCATCGCTCGCAGCTCCCGGAGAGTCGCGTGGCGCCATTCGGCCGCGTGCTCCCAGGTCAGTTCGGTCAGCCGGGCGATGGCCGCCTGGCGCTCGGGAGTGCCCTCCGGAGCCGCCTTCATGGCGGCGATGAAGGGCGCCAGCAACTGCGCGGCCGCCTTCGGCCTCTCGATCCAGTGGCACAGATACTGGTGGTGGCGGTCGTAGAAGACCACGACGGGAATCGACGCGGACTTCCCGTTCTTCAGAAACTCGTTCATGATGTCCATGTTCTTGTCGCGGAAGAACAGGCGGATCTCCATTCCCGTCCGCTCGGCGATCTTCGCGGCCACCGGGAGCCCCCGCCACACGTCGGGGCACCAGTGCTCTCCGAGGACCAGCGCCTTGAGGCCGTGCTTCTGCACCAGAGTTTGGAGCGCGGCGAGGTCATCCGCCTGCGGGACGTACTCGTCGTAGTGGCGCTGGAATTCCGCGTGGCGCTCGGGAATCGCCGCCATCCACTCGCGGAACGAACCCAGACCCGTCTGGAAGCGCTCGGGAGTTACCGCCGATGAACTCGTGATCATGGCTTCCTCTGTGCAGCTTGCAGTCTTAATCAGCGGTCCAAAGTATAGCGCCCGCATGGTACCTGCGGGAGCGAAGAATAGGCAACCCGCCGTGAGCGATTGCAGACGAGTTGTACCAACCATCAGGAATTTCGATTAGACTTGATAGGCGCCGGATTCTAAAGTGTTTCCGACTGCGGTCGCCACGGCGACCCCACGGCGCATCGATTGAATCAAAGGGACAACAGAACCCACGACATGAGTGACCACGCTTCCCCAAAAGACGCCAGCCACGTCCTGACCCACGAGGAAATCGCCAACCTGAGAGAAGAGGGCGGCAAGCTCGCCGAGACGCTGATGAACGTCGTGGCGCTGATTGCCAAACGCTTCCGGACGGACGTCTGTTCGGTCTACTTGCTCGAACCCGATCGCACGACGCTGGTGCTGGCCGCCACGGTCGGCCTGCGCGCCGAATGCGTCGGCACGCTGCGCATGACGATCCACGAAGGCCTGACGGGCCTGGTGGCCGAGCAGATGCTGCCGCTGGCCGTGCGCTACGTCAAATCCCATCCGCGCTTCAAGTACTTCCAGGAGTCCTCCGAGGATATCTACGAAACCTTCCTCGGTGTGCCGCTGATCGACCGCGGGGTGCTGCAAGGCGTCCTCGTGGTTCAGACTATCGAGCCGCGCGTGTTTCGCGGCGACGAAATTCACATGCTGGTGGAAGCCGCCGCGCAGGTCGCTCCCGTCGTGAGCGAGGTCCGCACGCTCGATCGCTTCATCGCGCCCATTGAAGAGCGCCTCTGGTCGCTGGCCCGCAACCTGTGGTGGAGCTGGGACCACGACTCCGCCAGCCTGTTCCTGGATCTGGACCCCTCGCGCTGGCGCACGCTGAATCACAATCCCGTCTCCCTGCTGGCCAAGACACCTCTGGAGGAGATTGAGCACCGCGCCGAAGAGATGGTGCTGCACAGCCGCATCAACTACGCCTACCGCCGCCTGGGCGAGTATCTGGGAAACGACCGGACCTGGGGCGCCCGGCACGCCGGTGTGTTGGGGGCGCGTCCGGTGGCGTATTTCTCGGCGGAATTCGGATTGCACGAGTCGCTCCCCATCTATTCCGGCGGCTTGGGCGTCCTTGCGGGCGACCACATCAAGAGCGCCTCCGACCTGGGCATTCCGCTGGTCGGCGTCGGCTTGTTTTACGGCCAGGGATATTTCCGGCAACGGCTCGATCGCAGCGGCTGGCAACACGAGGAGTACTCGCCAAACCGACGTGGATGAGCTGCCCATGGAACCGGCCATCGGGACCAACGGCGAGCCGGTGAAAGTGCAGATCGAAACGCGCGGCGAGCTGATTCGCGCCAAAGTCTGGCGCGTGAAGGTGGGGCGCTGCGACCTGCTTCTGCTGGACTCCAACGTCGAAGGAAACGCTCCCGAGGACCGCGACCTCACCTCGCGTCTGTACGGCGGCGACCATCGCGTCCGCATCCGCCAGGAACTGCTGCTCGGCATCGGCGGCTTCCGCGCGCTGAAGGCCATGGGCATCACGCCCGGCGTGCTCCACTTGAACGAAGGCCACAGCGCCTTTGCGGTGCTGGAAGCGATGCGCAACCGCATGGAGGAGGAAGGCCTGAACTTCGACGCGGCCGCGCCGCGCGTTTCCCGCGAGGTCGTCTTCACCACACACACGCCCGTGCCGGCGGGCCACGACCGCTTCGGCGCCGAACTCATCGAGGAGCATCTCGGGCCGCTTCGCGAGACGCTCGGTCTTTCGCACGACAGCCTCATGGGACTGGGGCGCGAAAATCCCAACGACTATCAGGAAGGTTTTTCGCATGACCGTGCTGGGCCTGAAGCTGTCCCGGCGCGCCAATGCCGTTTCCGCGCTGCACGGCGAGGCGTCCCGCGGCCATGTGGAAGGGCCTCGCTCCCGGCGGGCCCGCGGAGCACCATTCCCATCGGGCACATCACCAACGGCGTGCACGTCCCGTCGTGGCTTGCCCCGCAGATGTTCCGCGCTCTACGACCGCCACTTGGGACCGGGACTGGCACGAACACAGCAGCGACGCCAAGATCTGGGAAGGCATCGAGACGGTCGACGATGGCGAGCTGTGGGAAACGCACGTCAGCTTGAAGATTGCAGCTGCTCGACTTCGTGCGCCGCCGCGCCATCAGCACAGGCCGAACGCCGCGGCGAGACCGCCCGAGATCCTGCAACGGCTCGGCCGCGTGCTCAGACCCGACGCGCTCACCATCGGCTTTGCGCGCCGCTTCGCCACCTACAAGCGCGCCAATCTGATCCTGGCGGACATCGACCGGCTGGCCTCCATGGTCAACGATCCCAAGCGCCCCATCCAGTTCGTCTTTGCCGGCAAGGCCCACCCGCCCGACGAGCCCGGCAAACGCGTCCTGCAGCAGATCGCCAAGTTCATGCGCGACCCGCGCTTCGCCGACAAGTTCGCCTTCGTCGAGGACTACGACATCAACGTCTGCCGCCACCTCGTGCAGGGCGTGGATGTCTGGCTGAACAATCCCCGCCGGCCGCTGGAAGCCTCCGGCACCAGCGGCCAGAAGGTGGTGCTGAACGGCGGCCTGAACCTCTCGATCCTCGACGGCTGGTGGGCGGAAGCCTACGACGGCGCTGAACGGCTTCGCCATCGGCACCGGGCGCACGCATGTCGGACGATGCGCGCCCACGACCTGCGCGACGCCGAGGATCTCTACCGCGTGCTGCGCGACGAAGTCATCCCGCTCTACTACGAGCGCGACGCGACGGCCTGCCGCGCGGCTGGATCAAGCGCATGAAGCGAACCATCCGCACCCTCGGCTGGCGCTTCAACGCCGACCGCATGGTCATGGACTACACGCAGAAGTGCTACGTCCCCGCGGCGGGCGGCACCTCCAGCGACATGTCTCCCACGGTGTAACGCCGCGGCCCCCAGTGCGCGCGAAACCATGTGCGCCATCTGAGGCGGCGGGTGTATAAGAAAGTATCCGGAGAAGGAGACTGCCATGAAGCCTGTGAATCCTCACAAAGCGGGTCTCGTGCTCGGCGCGCTGCTCGGTGGATGGCATCTTCTGTGGGCGACCTTGGTGGCGCTGGGCTGGGCGCAGCCCGTCATCAATTTCGTGTTCTGGATGCACTTCATCAAGCCGATCTACGTGATTGGACCCTTTCACGCCGGCGTCGCCGCGCTCCTCATCGCCGTGACGGCGGCTACCGGCTACCTCATCGGGTATATCTTCGGCGTGCTGTGGAACCAGATCCATCGCTAGGGGGCGCGTCCGCGCGCCGCCAGCCGGCGCTGGATTTCGCGCTCGAATCGGGGGAAGTAGCGGCCGATCTCGGTCAAGTCAAATTGGGCGAGGATCGATTCCTTGGGCTCGTGCTCCAGCAGAAATTCGAACGACCGCCGCACCAGTTCGGCCGGTTCGACCGTTCCCTTGGCCAGCCGGTCGTAATCCCCCGATTGGAGCGTGACGCGGTGCGCGGACTGGCTCGCGCCCTCGGTTACGCGGACGCGAAACGCGCCGCCGCCCAGCGCTTCCACCTCAATGTGCGCCGCCATGATGCTCTCCGGGGCCCGCGACCCTGCTTGCGCGTCCTGCCCCTCGCAGATTGCTGAACAACAAGCACTGCTTTGTGAGTCGCGGCTTCAGCCCCTGAAGTTCCCTGAGGCGTCTTTTTCAGCACCCGGCTCGGAAAGCAGGCCCGAGCGCCCCGCCCCTCAGTCGGCCGAAACCGGCGCGGGATGCGTGAAGCGCTGCTTCACTTCGTCCGGGATGGGCTGGCTCTTGAACGTCACCGGGCCTTCGCCGGCCACGCGCACCACCCAGACGCGCTTTTCGAAGATCTCCAGGCCGAGAACGCCGTCGGGCCGGAACACTTTGTGCTGGACCGTGAAGCTGCTGCGCCCCCATTCGGTGATGGAGGTTTCGAAGACCACTTCGTCGCCAAAATCCGACGGGATGATGAAGCGCGCGCGCAAATCCACCAGGGGGATGCCGATAATGTTGTAGATCTTGAGCATTTTCGGCTTGAACAGCCCGGCTTTCGCGAACAACGCGTTCGTGCAGGCGTCTCCGTACTCGAGGTAGCGCGGGAAAAACACGGTTCCGGCCGCGTCGCAATCTCCCCACTCGATTTGAATCCGCCGTTGATTCGTCAACATGCTGTAACTCTCCCTTCCAGGGGTTCAAGATGCCGTGCCAATGAATCTCGCAATTAGATGCTGAGCCGCCGGGCGGAGGCCTCCGGCGCGTAGAGTTCCTCGACCAGATCGGCGCGCCGCTCCAGCACGGCGCGCTGATTCAGCGAACCTTTGTCGGTCACCTCGCCTTCATCCAGCGAGGGCGGCTCCTCCACCAGGATGGCGCGCACCACGCGGTTCGAACTTCCCGTGGCGTCCTTCGCCAAACGGCGGAGCAGCGATTGAAAATGCGCCCGCACGGCCTCGTGGCGGAAAATCATCTCCGGTGCGGCGTCCTTGGGCAATTCCGGGGCCAGCGCGCGGCAAGCGTCCGGATCGGCAAAGATGAGGATGGAGATGAAGTCCCGGTCGAGACCGGCGATCACCGCGTCGCGGACTAGCGGCGCAAGCGCCGCCAAAATATTCGCGCGCAACGGACCGACGCTGACCCAAGTGCCGTTCCCCAGCTTGAAATCCTCGGTCAACCGCCCGTCGAACAGCAACCCCTTATTCACGTCCTCCGGATCGACGAATCGCACGGCATCGCCGAACGAGTAAAATCCCTCCTCGTCGAACGCGGCGCGCGTCAATTCCGGCTGGCGCCAGTAGCCCGGCGTGACATTCGGCCCGCGCACCCGCGCCTCGAGCTTCGTGCCGCACGGCACCAGCTTCAATTCCACCCCCGGCACGGGAATCCCGATCGTTCCCGCACGGTCGGTCTCCCAGGTGGTTTGCACCGCCATGGGCGAGGTTTCCGTCGAGCCGAGCCCCGTGGCCATGATGATGCGCTCGCCGCAGGTCTCATAGGCCAGTTGCCGGTAGGCGTCCCACACCGGCTGCGAAAGCCCCGCCCCGGCGTAGAACATCAATCCAAGGCGACGGAAGAAGGTCTTGCAAAGTTCGCGGTCGGCGCGCAGGAAGGGCAGCAAATCGTCGTAGCCCTTGGGCACATTCAGGTAGATGGTGTTGGAAATTTCGCGCAGATTGCGCACCGTCTTCTCAATCGAACCGGGGCCGGGCTTGCCGTCGTCCAGGTAGAACGTCCCGCCGTGATAGACGCACACGCCGACGTCGTGATTGCCTCCGAAGACGTGGTTCCACGGCAGCCAGTCCACCAGGACCGGCGGCTCGTCCTCCAGAAACCGAAATACCTGCGCAATCATCTGCTGGTTGCTGCAAAGCATCCGGTGCGTGGTAATGACACCCTTGGGGACGCCGGTCGAGCCCGAGGTAAACAAAAATTTCGCGGGGCTGTCCGGATCGATGCGCTGATGGGCCGCCTCGACCGCCGGGGTCACTTTGGTTTCCAGCAGATCGGCAAACAGGCTGGTCTTGCGGCGGTCCGGGGGCGCCGCCGTGGCCACCACTTCGACGTGCTCGCCCACCACGGCTTCCAGGGCGCGGGCGTAACGCGTGCCGTCGGCGACAAACACCATGCCCGGCGTGAGAATATTCAGCGTGTGGCGCAGCTTGCTGAAATCCTTGGAAATGAGCGAATACGGGGGCGAGATCGGCGCCGTGGGAATGCCGACGTGCTGCCCGGCCATTGTCAGCAGGAAGTGCTCGAAATCGTTCTCGGAAAGTATCGCCACCGGCCGCTCGACGGAAAGGCCGCGGTCCAGCAAGGCCTGGCCGATGCTCTGGACCGACTCCCACGCCTGGCCGAAGGTGAGATTGCGCCAGCGGTCATCCGGGCCGCGCTTGGCCATGCACACGCGCTCCGGAGCAATCGTGGCCCAATGCCGCAGGCGATCGGTCAGCACCTTGATGTAGGGACGAAGCGGCTCCTCGGCCTTGATCAGGATGACGCCCCCGGGAAGGCGCTGCATCGTCGCCCCCGACGTGCGCAGGCGCACCTGGCGGACCCCCGTGGCGCTCTTCTCCTGTGGATGACTGGCGTTGGTCATCTTCCCCCTGCGTGGCGCTTTCCCGTCTCGAAAAACCGCGCGAACAATCGTGGCTTCATTTTACGGAGACCCTGTCCACGCGTCAACTCTAATGCGGTACTACAATGCCGCAATTCCCGCCCTGCGACCCTTACCCGCCCTTCGCCGCCAGGCACGCCCGGAGATCCTCCGATTTCGCGGTCCAGCCAAAAAATGATTCTACATTGAAAAGCGTCGACTCATACAGGTTGCGGCCGCCCGCGGCCATGGTGCCGTCGGCCACCAAAATCGGCCAATAATCGAGAAAGTACGCATCGCGCAGCGTGGACTCCACGCACACGTTCGCGGCGATGCCCGCGAAAAAAAGATACTGGATGCCGCGCACGCGCAGCTGCGAATCCAGCGTCGTTCCGGCAAAGCCGCTGTAGCGCGTCTTGACCACCACCAGGTCACCCGGCTGCGGCGCCAGCTCGTCCACGATGGCGAAGTCCCACCCGCCTTCGGTCAGCAGCTTGCCCTTCAACTCCGGCCGCGTGTTCATCAGGTGCATGGCCGTTTCCTTGTAAAAGTTGGGCGAGCGCGGGCTGCCGGCGTTGCTCAGGTCCGGCTTGTACCCCACCTGGAGGTGGACGATCGGCACTCCCGCCGCGCGCGCTGCATCCATCACCCCGCGGATCGTCTGAATCACCGCCGGAGCGCCCGACAGATCGGCGCCTGCCAAGTCCAACGTACCGCCCTTGCTGGCAAAGGCGTTCTGCATGTCCACAATCACCAGCGCCGCGCGGTCCAGCGCAAGATCGATCGGCTCGGGTCTGGCGTTCAGCTTCGGCATGATCTTCCGTCGCGGGTCCTGGGCTGGTTGTCCGGCATCGGCCGGACGACGATAATCCAGCCTCCACTCAGGTCTGGCCTCGTGCGGTCTCCTGGAATCGGGACCCTGAACAATCGCGGGAACCGCCCCGGCAGGCTGGGAATCGCTGGCCCCCGCCGCATTCCACAGGGTCAATTTAGGCGGGGAGAATACTACACCCACCCAGACGATGCAATCCGCCGAGCAGGCCTGAAAAAAAGAAGGCCGGGCGCGAGGCCCGGCCTTCGGTCAAACGCTCTTCCAGAGCGGCGGTTAGAACGAGAACTTCGCCGCGAACTGGAACTGCCGTGGGTTGAGCATCGTCCTCGGTTTCCCGAAACTAGCATTCGGGTTAGTCGGGATAAACAGACCAGGATGGCCTATCGGGTCCAGCGCGGTTATCGGCGTGGCCGCAAAGGACCCACCGAGCACGACGATCCCACCAACCGGGCACGCCGTGGACGGCGCGCCCGCCTGGATGGCCAGCGTCGTCGCGTCGTTGTAGTGGCGCGGAATCGTGGGAGTGGTTCCGCAGAAGACGGGCGAACCGTAGACCGACGTCACTTCGTCCACGTTGGCCCGGTTCATCACGTTGAAAATATCCATCATCAGGTCGACCTTCAAACGTTCGGTCAGATGGATTCCACGGGACACGCGCAGATCCCACGAATACAGCGGGTCGCCGATGTAGGTATTCCTCCCGATCATCGTCGAACATTTGTCCACAGACGCGCACGAACTCACCACCGGAGCTCCGCCCACTCGGTCCGTGGCGCTGCCAGCCAAGTCATTAAGCGTGTTGTTCCCGTAGAACAACGTGAAGGGCCGCCCGGACTGCATGGTGATGATGCTGCTGAACGCAAAGTTCCGCAGGAAGGTGTCCTTGGGCGCATTCACCGTAAAGTTCGCCACGAAGTGGTGGCGGACGTCCTGGTTCGAGTTGCCCCGCTCCGCGGCGTAGTTGAACTGGTTGGGAGGCAGGTTGATGAACGTGGTGAAGTTGCCGTTGTCAATCGTGTGCGAATAAGTGTAATTCGCGGTCAGATTTAGGTACTGGCCCCACTTCTCGATCGCTGTCGCGGTCAGACCGTGATAGGCAGCGTTGGCCACGCCGTTGTTGTAGTCGAGAAGGCCAGCGCTAATCGTCTGAAGTCCAGAATGAAGGGCTCCATCGAACCACGGGCCCAAGCCTGCCAGGGGGCCGGATGCCGCCAGCGTCGGTATTCCCGTGCAAGGCGTCGTCGTGCCATCAGGATTGAGCCACCCGGGAGCCGCTTCCGGCAGCGGGTCGGCAACCTGAGCCGCCGGCTTCGTTGTTCCGACCGGGCAGGGAACGTTGAGGTTGTTTCCCCGGACCAGTTTGTGAGCGCCGACAAAGAGATAGCCCAAGTTCAGCGTAAACCCTTTGCCAAACTGGCGGTCTACTTCGAAGCTAGCCTGTTCGGCATAGGGAATCCGGTCGACCTTGTGGTCCATGCCACCCGCGCCGATGCCGCAGGCGTCGGTGGTAAAGCAGGTTCCGGTGATGCTTACGTTCCCCATCCACGGATACGAACCACTCGCTAGAGTGATGGCCGCCAGGAGACCTACCGGCGCTGAACTCGCCGGAACTCCGATCAGCTGCCAACCACCGCCAGCCTGCGTGGTCTGCACCATCGGGAGCATCTGCGCCGAAATGCCGGCGTCCGCGCACGTGACGCCCGGGGCAATCAGCGTGCTCGACGGATTGCACAGGTATCCCGGCACGGTCTTCTGGTTTCCGGGAGTGAAAAAGAACGTCAGGTTGTAGCGGTCGTCGAACATCCCGAATCCGGCGCGAATTACGGTCTTGCTGTCCGGGGAATACGCGAGCCCGATGCGGGGCTGCCAGCCGTTATAATCCTTGTTGACGTAGTTGGACAGGCCCGACTCGAAATCCCACCGCACGCCGTAATTGAACGTCAGCTTGGAGGTGATTCTCCACTGATCCTGCGCGAAACCGCCCCAGTAGCCATGGTTAATCTTCAGGCCGTAATTCGAAAACAGGGAAGGCGCATAGGCGTTGGCCCACGTTGTAGGATCCACTGGGTTGGCGTTGTTGAGCGGCGGGCCCGAGGTAAACGTCGGATCTCTCGGAAGCGCAATCCCGAAGTAGCCAAAGACCACGCCAGCATCGCCCGCAACTGGACAGGTGTTCGCTTGTGGCAAGCCCAGGACAGAGAGCGGGTCGCCATAGGCGTAGAAATTGGCAAAAGCGGCCAGGCAGTCCGCCGGACCAGCTCCGCCCGGCATCAGCAGCCGCATGGGCGTGAACCCGGGATAGTCGTTCTGATCCCAAACGTAGTTCGCGTCAAATCCAAACTTCGCCAGGTGATTGCCCTTGACCCACGAGATCGAGTCAGAGAACTGCATGCGGCTCTCGTAGATCGCGTCATACGTCCCGAAGTTGTGTCCCAGCTCCAGATCGTTCAGAAGGCTGAAATCGGGCTGGCCCGTGGCTCCGGGGAAGTTGTAATGCCGCCGGGAAAACTGCCCCAGGGCGCTGTTGACCACGTTGGGCGTCACGATCGAGCTCAGCGTGCCCACCACGGCCTGGTCGCGCACAAACAGGTTGCGGCCGCCGCTTGGCGTGCCGATGCCGCCGCCGTCCAGCGTCGCGCCCACCAACTGCCCCAGGGAGCGCACATCCTCCACGGAGTAGCGGATCGCCAGGCGATTGTTGGTGCTGATCTGATGATCGAGCCGTGCAAAGCCGTAGTCATCGTTGGCCGTCTTCAAATCACCCTGGAGATATCCGAGCGGTGTTCCCGTGCAACTGGCCAGCGGCGCGTAGCAGCCTTCCGGCGCCAGTCCCAACATGGCTTTCGCCGTGTCGATCAGCACAATGTTGTTGTACAGATCAGGCGGATAAGTCGGGGACTCACCGCGGCGCTTGCCTTCATAGTTGATGAAGAAAAACGTCTTGTCTTTCGCGATCGGGCCGCCCAGCGTGGCGCCGAACTGGTTCTGGCGCAATTGGTTCGGCAGCGGCGCGGGCTGGAGCAGCGAGCGCGAATCCAAGGCGCTGTTCTGGAAGTAATCGTAGATCGAACCGTGCAACTCGTTGGTGCCCGATTTGGTGACGATGTTGACGATGCCGCCCATCGCCCGCCCGTACTCCGCGCCGAAGCTGTTATTCACCACGCGGAATTCCTGCACCGAATCCTGCGGAGGCGTCGCGCGCTGCACGCCGCTGAGCGCGTTGACGAAGTCCGCGCCGTCCACCGTGATCTCATTGCTGAACGACCGCATGCCGCCGAATGAAATCTGCGTCACCTCGAATTCCGTGAACGTCGTGCCCAGGCTGGTGCGGCTGGTGGCCACGCCGGGGGTCAGCAGCGCGAAATCGGTGAACACGCGCCCGCTGATCGGCAGCGACTGGATCTGCTCGGTGCCGACGATCTGGCTGATTTCCGTCTTGGTCGGCTCGATGGTCGGCACTTCGGTGGTTACCACGACCTTTTCGCCGCGCGCCGCCACTTGCAGCATGGCATTGATCGTGGCGCTCTGGCCGACCGACAACACGATGCCGGTCTGCGTGTAACCCGCGAAGCCGCTGTAGCTCACCTTCAGCTCGTACTGCCCCGGAGCCAAATTGGGGAAGAAATAGAATCCCTTTTCGTTCGACGTCACCGTGGACGTCGTGTTGGTATCGGTGTTGCGCGCCGAAACGGTCGCGCCGCCAACTACCGCACCGCTTTCGTCGGTCACGGTGCCATTCAACTGCGCCGTGGCCGTGGCGCCTTGCGCGAAGACCGAGCGAGCGCCCAAAGACAGCATCATAACCGCCAGCAAAATCAGCAGGCCCAAACGTCCCTTCATATGCTCTTCCCTCCACAGGTTTGATTCGCTTGAACGAACTGCGAATACAAACCAATCCACCCGGATCTGGAACTGTAGCGTGCCAACATCACCTCGCTACGTCGTTGTTCATCAAGGGCTTAATCCCCCAAGGCTTCCTGCGTAAACGCCCGCGAACGTACTACCCCCTTGTAAACTTGCCGGCCACGATAGCCCAACGCCCCAGGCGGGTCTATCCCCAGGGGGAAAAAGGACCTATCTCAGAGGGAAGTCTCGTGCACGGATCCAGGAGGGTCAAAGAGCGGCTGGCGGCGCCACTTAAGCCGGCCTGGCGCCGTTCTCCGGCGCAGCCGTCAGACAGGAGGCAAAGTCGGCCCGGGAGCGCCGCGGGGATACGCCGAACGCCTGCTTGAAGCGCCGGCTGAAATGGTTGGAGTTGTTGAATCCCCAGGAGTAGGCGATGTCCGTAATGGACCGGCGGGCATGGGCGGGATTGAGCAGGTCCTCGCGGCAGCGTTCCAGCCGCAACTTCACAATGTAGTCGGAGATGGAGGTGGTTTCTGGCTGAAAGGCCATGTGCAGGTAGCGTTTCGTACACCCGGTGGCTTGGGCTAGTTTGTCGAGCGAAAGATCGGGGTCGCCCAAATGGCTGGAAATATACATCTTGATGCGGTCGCGCAGGCCTTCCCGGGAATCCGCCGGGCCGCGCTCGCCCGAAGCATCCAGCAGGGCCAGGCGAATCAGCCGGGCCAGCACATCGGCCACCTCATGCCCCGAGCGATCCCGTATCTCCTTCATTTGGTCGAAGGTCGTGGCGATCATCGTCCAAATCAGCTTGCCCAGTCCTCGCCGCCCGCAGAAACGCCGCACCACCAGATTCCGAATATCCTCCTGCGGCGCGAAGATCCTCTCCCGCGGAATCAGCAGCAAATACATTTCGGACCGAAAGGGAATGGTGATGTTGTAAGGGTCTGAGGTGTCGTAGATGCTCCACTGGCCGCGGTGCAGCAGGGTACTGCGCCCGTACTGCTCCACTACGCTCTGCCCTTCCCCTTGCAGAATCACTTTCACGATCGCGCGGTCGTCCTGCCGGGCAAAGGCGCCGGTCCGCACCACGCGATGAGGAACGCGGGCCGAAAGCTGGCAGAAAACCAGATCGGCGACCCGCGTGTATTCCATCCGGGCATTAAACGCGCTCCGCGTGTGCTGGTCCAGCCGCAGCGCGCCGAACAACGGGCCCACAGTCGATTCCCACAGCGCGCGCCGCTCCGACGCCTTGACGCTGTCAGTGGAAACACACGTCAACGGCGATACGCCCGCGTTCATCGCGGCATGATCGGCACTTAACACGGTGGTCACCACCGCATACTATCCAAAACCAATTCGAGCTGTCCAGAAATTCCCGCCGGGGAAACACGTCTTCAGCCCAACGCGATGCGGTCGGGAACCCCCGCTACTTCTCGCGGGGGTGAATCTGGACCAGCGCCGAACCCTGGGCCGCTGCCACTGCGGCGGCGGGCTTCCCCGCGCCGGCACTCTCCGCCTGCGCCGCCTGTCCCTGGGCGCCCCGCGCCGGCGGGACGAACGGCGGCGGCGGATTCTCCGGGCGGCTATCGCGCTTGAGAAACAGGTTGATCCACGAACTGGTTCCCTTGAGCGAAAGATTCCGCGGCGGGATCACCACCCGCAAATCGTCCACGCGCCCGGCGGCCTTGGCGCGTTCGTACACTTCGTTCCAGATGCAACGCTGGTCCACCACCTCGCACTTGCCGTCGAGCGCGAGCGTGCCGCCGCACGGGCCGTTGCGCATGCCCTTCGGACACGTCTGCGGGCAGACGTATTCCGTCAGCCCAAGCACGCAATTGCCGCAGGCCTGGCATCCGAACAGCGGGGCCTTGACGGCAAACTCCAGCCGCTCCAGACTCTGGGCCGCGCCGGGCCGCTTATCGATCCAGCGGCAGACCATCGCAAGGGCGCTTTGCAGCTTGCTCTCTTTTTTCACCGGAAACATCCGCCCCAGCGTGTCCAGAATGCGCGGGACCCACTTCCGCGGCGGCGGCGCGCTGGCCGGAGCTTCGTAAAAATAGAAACCGCCCTTCGGCGCGAAGGTCATCTCCTCGGCGCACTGTTCCCACTGCGGAGCCAGCACTTCGGAACGGCGAATGATCCAGCGCACGTGATCGGCGCGATGATCGCCGCCCAGATACGCCCCGGCGTAGCCAAGCCCGCGGAGAATGGCCACCAGCCGGGCGGCGCGTTCCAGCCGCGCGGCCTGTCCCTTGTCCGCCGCCTTGGCCTCCTCCCGGACTTTCTCCAGCAGTTCCGGAGAGACCCAGCAGCCCGGCGGTTTTCCCTTGGCCATCCCTTCGGCCTGCTTGGGAGGAAGCACGTAGGCGCTGCCCAGGATGGGGATGCGCAGATTGCGTTCATCCAGGTAGCGCTTCAGCTCGGCGTACTTGCGGGCGTCAAAACCCAGCTGCGTGATGGCCCAGTTCGCGCCGGCCGCAATCTTCTTTTCCAGCTTCAGATACTGATAGGCGCAGTCGGCTTCCGTGTACTTGAACGGCGACACCGCCGCGGCAATCCAGAACGACATTCCCGCCTGTCGCATCTCGTTGATCAAGGAAATCAGCTGCACGGAATCGAGGGCGAAGTGTTGCGCGGGCTGATCGGAAGAGCCGGCCTTGGGATAATCCCCGGAGAGCGCGAAAACATTTTCCAGGCCCAGGGCATGCAGGTCCTGCAGCGCGCTGCGCGCGCCGTCGCGGTCCCGGCTCACGCAGGTCAGGTGAATGTTGGGGGTGAGCCCGCGGGCGCGCGCCGCCGTCCCTACGCGAATCGGGTCGTGCCCCATCGAGCCGCCCGCGTAACTGGTGATGCTCCCGGCCACCACGCCGGGCACCCGCGCCAGTTGCGAGGCCACCTCCAGCAACTTGGCTTCGCGGGTCAGGGCGCTGGCCACCAGTTCGACGACGTAGCAGAACTTCCCGCTGGTCAGCGCCTCCCGCAGGGGATTGGGTGCCGCCATTTCAGCGTCCCAGCTCCTGGCGCACGATCTTCGCCCCCTGCACCATGGCGCGCAGCTTGGCAAAGGCCACGTTCCGCGGCAGATGGAACAGCCCGCAATCGGGCAGCACCATCATCCGCTCGGGTGGAATCACCTGGGCGGCTTTGCGGATCCGCGCCGCCACGATATCCGGCGTCTCCACATCCTCGGTCTTGACGTCAATCACGCCCACGCCCAATTCAAACTTCGCCGGAAAATCCCGGAACAGCTCCAGGTCCTCGCCGCCGCGCCGCGCGAATTCCAGCGACAGCTGCTGCACGTTCGCGTCTAGGATCCGCGGGAACAGGTACTGGTAGCTGCCCGCCCAGGAAGGCTTGCCGTAGCGGTTCCCGTAGCAGACGTGCAGGGCGATGCGGGCCTCCACGCCTTCCACCAGCGTGTTCAGCACGCCCACGCCCCAGGACAAGTCCTCGGGAAAACCCGAGTAGTACGGCTCGTCAATCTGAATGAACTTGGCTCCCGCCTTCACCAGCTCCTTCAGTTCCAGGTTCAGCACGCGGGCGATGTCGGTGGCCAGCGCTTCCTCGGTGGGATAGAACTTGTTGCGGATGCGCTTGGTCAGCGAATGCGGGCCGGTGATGCAGATCTTGGCCTCGCGCTCGGTGTTCTCGCGCAAGAACCGGAAATCCGCCGCCAGGCCCAGCGACGCCATGGGAATCTTCCCCACCACCTCGCTGTCGTAAAAATCGTAGTAAAACTTCTTCGAGCCGCGATCGATCTGCACACCGGGCAACCGCTCGACGAAGTAATCGATCATGTTGTCCCGGCGCAGCTCTCCGTCCGTGATGATGTCCAGGCCGGCGATCTCCTGATCCTTGATGGCCGCCTTCACCACCGTGTCGTGAATCTCGTCGAGTTCCTGCCGGCTGATCCGCCGGGCAAAGTACTCGGTCTTGAGCCGCTCCAGCCAGCTGGGCATCGAGTAGCTGCCCACCACCGTCGTCGGAAGAATCGGAAGAGTCATTGGTCTTACTCCCGCTGTGTCGTGTAAAGGACCGAAGTCCGGGACCCGGGCCGGTAGTGGAACGGTGCGAAGTGCAGGTCGTAGCCGGCCCGCTCGGCCACCTCGCGCAACAGCGTGCCATTGACCCAGTTCACAATCGAGCCTTCCAGCTTCCCGGGCCCATGGAACCCCATGGAATATTCGTTGAGGTCCGTGACAAAAATGTCCTGGACCTGAAGGTAACCCCTCGGGTGCAGCAACGGCAAGGTATTGCGAAAGCTCGCCAGCGCGCCCGAACTCAGGTGAAACCGCAAATCGCTGGGCGCCTTCCGCAGAATCTCCTCCAACTGCGAGGAACTCAGTTCCGCCGGGAACGGAGATTCCGGCAGGTCCTCCAGATTCACGATGCGCTCCTCCAGCCGAAGCGACGCCCAGACCTCTTGCCAGAACTTCACGCCCCGGCCGGCATCGGCCAGGCATTCGGGCCCCACATCGAGCAGGCGCGTCACCGTCTTGCCCACATCCGCCGCCGGCACGTCGCACGCCGCGGCAATCCGCGCCACATCGGCCGCCGGCAGGTAGGCGCGCACCTGCACCCAGTAAATCCGGCCGTCGCGCCGCACGATTTCCTCATCCGGCAGGTTGTCGTACATGTTGCTGGAATGGACGTGCAGGATCTTGTGGCGCAGGAAGGAAAGCGTGCGGATGGGATCGAGCGCATCCAGGGCGATAAAACTGCACAGATCCAGATGCATGCGCACCGCGGGCCGCGACCGCTCCAGCGTCGTCATTGAATAATCCCCCAGCAGAAACCGCAGCCGGGGATAAAAGTTCGTTCCGCGCTCGTGGTCCAGATCGAGAAAGCGGTCCAGCCAGAGGCCCGCCCGCGTTCCCATCCCCACGCCCATCTCCAGGACAAAAAGTTCCTCCGGCAATTGCTTCCGGCTCTCCATGTCCTTCAGCAGCGTCCAGAAATCCCCCACCGTGTCCGAGATCGCCTGCGCATTATGGCCGTCGGACTGCCCGCCCGGCAGCGCCTGCTCGTACTCCCGGCCGGTCGCCCGCTCCCAATCCTTCAAGCGATTCCAGTAGAGCCGGTTGAATTCCCACGCGATGCTCTTGCGGAACGAGCAGAACTCCTCCAGGTACAGCCGGTCCTGGCCCGCGCGCCGCTCCGCGGTGGCCGGGCTCAGCGCCCGTTGCACTGGCTCGCGCAACGACCCCGGCGCCACCTGCCGCCCGTCAATGCGAATCTCCAGCGGAAGGCCGGTGCCGTCCCGGTCCTCGGGGGCGCGCATCACCGTCACGGCCTCCCGAAAGTTCTGCCGGTACTGAATCCAATCCAGATGAATCTGCAGGCGCGCGAACTGCGCCGCGTCGAGATGCCCCTCCTCCAGCAACGACAGCAGCGTTCCCACCACTTCGCCGGTGGCCGGCACGGCCGAATCGCGCCGCGTGTGGTTCAAATGTAGGATCATCGGTTCAGCCCAGAGATGCCTGTCTTCGCTTGACCCCGGATCAGGCCGGTGGCCGCCGCCCCCAAAAAGTACAGAAGCTTAGCCTATTCCTCGCCTTCCGTCAGCAAAAACTCCTCGGGTGAGAGAGCCTCCTCACATCGGATCCCCTTGGCGAAGTTGAAATGCATCCGTCCGAAGAGGCAGGAGGAGATGGCCGCCCGGCCGATAGTTACAGCTTTCCCCAAAAAGCGAACGCCACCGCGCCCACCAGAAACAGGAACGACACGGCATGATTCCATTTGATGCCTTCACCCAGATACGACCACGCGAAGACGACGAACACGCAGAGCGTGATCACTTCCTGGATGATTTTCAACTGAAACGCCGTAAATTCCCCGTAGCCGATGCGGTTCGCCGGGACTTGAAAACAGTATTCGGCGAACGCGATCAGCCAGCTCACCACGATGGCGGCGAAAAGCGGAGCCTTGCGGTATTTCAGATGACCGTACCACGCGATTGTCATGAAGATGTTCGAACAAACGAGAAGCAGGATGGTTTTCATGGGCGCTCAAATCGTATCACGGGCGCGATACGGAGGTTAATGCAGCAACGATCCGGCCGGCGAGGGCTCTGGCGATGCTGAATTACCAACCTGCCGGAAGGATTGGCGACCGGACTTCACCGCTCAGTCGATAAATCAAACCAGGCCGCCATCCATGCGCGCTTAGCAGCAGCGCGAAACGCTGGAATAGCGGCGGCGGAGCGCGTCGAGGTAGAACTCGGCGGGTGATAGCAGGGCCGGCGCCGAATTCCCTGCGGCCCCGGAAATGGCCTGCCGCCTGGCGCAGCGCAGGTAATTCTCATAGGCGGCGTCGCCGCTCACCTGCCGCATCCAGGACCACGCGCGCCACACACCGGCACCCAGCGGCTGCAAGCCTCGCCGGATTGTGCCGGTCACGCTCATGGCTTCGCCGCCTCGCTCTCAGCTGGGGTGGCGGGAGCAGCGGGTGCTGGAGGGAGCGTCCGCGTGCCGAGGCTGATGTCCATGGCCGTGTCCTTCGGCAGGACGACCTCGTGCCCGCGCGCGATGAAATTGGCATAAATCGAACGGCTGGCGCCGAACGCTCCCATGGCCATGCCCAAGGGCTGCGAGTTAATGGCGGCGCCCATCGCAATTCCGATCAGCTTGTAGCCTCCCGCGCCTCCCGCCTCGCGATGCGTGATATCGCCGCCCCCGCTATCGCCTATGGCGGAAAATGCTCCGAGTCCCACCGAAAGGGCGGTGTTCAGAAATCGCGCGGGAGGTGCGGTGGCGTGCGCGCCGCCCTCCGCGTCGAGCTTCAGGTCTTCGGCCTTGGCCGCTTGCACCGCCGCCAGGCTCGCCTGCACCTTCTTCTCGACTCCCTCGGGCAGGACCAGTTCACGAAAGACAGGGCGAAGTTCTCCGTTGCGGCCCATCCGGTGGGCCGCATGGACCTGGATGACCGTGCCCTTCAGGACGCTGCCGGCCGGAACCAGCAGGCGGTCCCCGTCAAACAGGGGCCGCGAAACGATGGCTTCCACTTCGTCGCCCCGATGCGCCGTCGCGGAACTGAGCGGCGTCACCAGGCGCGCCGCCACCACGCTGCCGTCCGGAGGCGTCGTGCCGAGCGAAGAGGCGAGCTGCGGCGTCAGAGGTTCGGTCCCGAAATCGAGCGGTTCCTGCAGCTCGGCGAAATACAGCGAACCGGCCTCCATGTATTGCGGATGAACGGGCAGTTCCCCCACGGCGAAGCGTTCCAGGCGGTGCAACTTCCCGGGCTCCTTCACCTGTTTCATCGCGCGGTCCCATTCTTGCCGGGCGGCCTGTTTTGCCTTTCGTGTTCTTTCCGTTGCGGCATCGGGTGCGCCCTTGCCGTGATGCTCATTGCCCGCGGACACGAATTCGGTCACCTGGCCCGAGCCGGGCGTGACACGGGTGTGGACGGGAATCTGCCTCCCGCCGGGCAGGTTGATCTGGTTGAACTCGACTTCGACTTTCCGCGCGGGCGTTAAGTTGGCGTCGAGCGCCGCCGCCGTGCGTTTTCTGCCGGAAACGCCTTCGATCTTCGTGATCTCGCCCGTCACCTCGGCCCCCGCCGGGATGACCAGCCGATCAAACGCATAGACGGGTTCGACCACGTGCCCGTGAATCGGGTCCCCCACCTTCTTGATACGCGCTTCTTGGTCCACCACCACGTGAACCGGCGTGCCCTTCGGCACGGTCAGAACGATTGTTTGGCTGGCCGCCGCCACTTCGGCCGGCCGGCGCTCGAGCGCCGGTTCCGACGTGGAATCAGAGACGCCTCCGAATGTCGAACCCGGGGCGGGAGCGGGTGCCGTGAGCGATGCTCCCGAAGCATCCTGCACCTGCGCCCGGCCGGCGCCAGCGCACACGCAGAGCAGAAAAATCGCGGCCATCGCCTGCGGGAACAGTCTCTGGATGCGCCGGGCGCGCACCCCCTCGCCGCTGCGCCCGTGAATACGAGTCAAATACTCCGTGCTCTTCATGGAAGGATTCCCCTTGCGGATGCGTGGCTCCCCTGCTTGGTATTGCAGATGCCACGCGCCGGGCAAGTGTTGCATGCGTTCGCGCCGCGCGGGGTCGCACATTTTCAATCGCCTTCCGTCCACTGCGTCGCCACATAGGGCGCTTCGTGCAGCGCCGCACTCTCGCCCCCGCGCAGAATGACGATCCATCCCAGGATGGCCTCAACCGCGAGCACCACCACCATCGCGGCGAGCACTCCCGTGACCACCGCGTCCAGGCGATTATTGAAAATCAGCCGCTCGGTCGTGGCGATTTGCGCCGCGGGGATCCCCCCGGAAGAAATCTGCCCGGCCAGCACGCGCGCCTGGGCGAGAAAGCCGAGGCGCGGGCTGGGATCGAAAATCTTCTGGTAGCTTGCGGTCATGGTGACAATCACCAGCCAAACCATGGGGACCAGCGTCACCCAGATGCGCCGCGCATGCCCCATCTTCAGCAGAATCGTCGTCGCCACCACCAGCGCCACCGCGGCCAGCAGTTGGTTGGCGATGCCAAAGAGCGGCCACAGCGAATTGATTCCCCCCAGCGGGTCCTGCACGCCCTGCCAGAGAAAGTAGCCCCACGCGCCCACCATCAGCGCGCTCGTGACCAGAATCCCGGGCGTCGAGCCGCGCTGCCCCAGCGGTTTCCAGACGTGTCCGGCGAAGTCCTGCACCATGAAGCGCCCCACGCGCGTGCCGGCGTCGAGCACCGTGAGGATGAACAGCGCCTCGAACATGATGGCGAAGTGATACCAGATGCCCAGCAGGCGCTCCCCGCCGATCGTCCCGCTGAAAATCTGCGCCATGCCGACGGCCAGCGAGGGCGCGCCGCCCGTGCGGTCGAGCAGCGTGTGTTCGCCCACGCGCTGCGCCAGCGACGTCATCGTTTGCGGGTCGAGCGCGAAACCCCACGCGCCGATCGTGCGGGCCGCTTCGGCGGCCGTCTTGCCGACGATTCCCGCGGGGCTGTTGATGGCGAAGTAGACGCCGGGCTGCAGCGCGCAGGCCGCAATCATGGCCATCACGCCGACGAACGACTCCATCAGCATCGAGCCGTATCCCACCAGGCGCGCGTGCCCCTCGCGCCGGATCATTTTCGGCGTGGTCCCGGAGGAAATCAACGCGTGAAAGCCGCTCACCGCTCCGCACGCGATGGTGATGAAGCAGAACGGGAAGATTTTTCCGGCGAACACCGGCCCGCTGCCGTCCACAAACCGCGTCAGCGCAGGCATCTGCAGCGTGGGATGCACGAACACCACGCCCGTCGCCAACGCCACGATCGCGCCCACCTTGATGAACGCGCTCAGATAATCCCGCGGCGCGAGCAGCAGCCACACCGGCAGCGTCGAGGCCGCGTAGCCATAGACGATGATGGCGATCGCCAGCGCCGGCGCCGACAGCGTGAACGCCCGCGACCACGCCGGCGACAGGCTCACCCACTGCCCCGCCACCACTGCGAAAGCCACCAGCGCGACTCCGCCGAACGTCGCCTCCAGCACACGGCCCGGCCGCAGATACCGCAGGTAGATCCCCATCAGCACCGCGATGGGGATGGTCATCGCCAGCGTGAACGTCCCCCAGGGCGATTCCCGCAGCGCCTTCACCACCACCAGCGCGATCACCGCCAGCAGGATCACCATGATAGCCAGCACGGCGATCAGCGCGATCATCCCGCCGCGCTTCGACACTTCTTCCCGGGCGATTTGTCCCAGGGATTTTCCGTCGCGCCGGATCGAACAGAACAGGATCGTGAAATCCTGGACGCACCCGCCCAGCGCCGCCCCGGCGATCAGCCACAGCGTTCCCGGCAGATAGCCGAACTGCGCCGCCAGCGTGGGCCCCACCAGCGGCCCCGGTCCGGCAATCGCGGCGAAGTGGTGCCCGAGCACCACCCATTTGTTCGTGGCGACGTAGTCGCGGCCGTCCTCGAGGCGTTCGGCGGGCGTGGCGCGGCTATCGTCGAGCGCGAAAATCCGGGCGGCGAGGAACGCGGAATAGAAACGGTAGGCGACCAGATAGGTGCACACCGCCGCCACGACGAACCACACGGCGTTGAGCGGCTCGCCCCGCTCGAAGGCAATGGCCGCCAGCGCGCCCGCCCCTGCCAGCGCGATCGTCGTCCACAGGAGCCCCTTCAGGATTGGTTTCATGACGTTCCGGCTCGATGCCCGCGCATCCTACGCGCTGCGGCCAGCTGCGTCAACCTTGCATTGTCTCGCGGGCGGCTACGCGTATGCCTGGCGGCACGGCTCGTGCTCGCGGCATGTGGGCGGGCAATTCGTCTTGTCGATGAGGATGTAGTTGCGGCAGCCCGCGCAGACGACGCCGTAAATCGTCTCGCTGAACTGGTCGTGGGTGGTCGCTGCCGTGTGCTCGCTGCGCGCCTGCTGCCGGTTCATAGCCATGGGGACATTATACGTAAACGTGCCGCCGGCGGAACTCCTCTTCGCTCAGATGCTCGACCGGCACAGCCGAGCGCGCCCCCGCCGGCGGACGATAAGGTTGCGCCCTGCCCGTGGTATCGAGATAGAGGCGGTCCATGAAAAACGTTGCGACGCCGCCACGCCCTTCATCACACGCGGCGGGCCACTCCGCGCCCAGCAGTCGCGCCGGAGCATAGGCGAGTGCCGCTGCGGCCAAAGCGCTCGCCGTGGCGGCGCGCGCGACAAAAGCCCGGCGCGTCAGCAGCCTGCCCGGAGTGGCCGCCAATTCTTCGATCCTTTCGGCGCTCATGCGAATGGCAATTCGCTCTCGTTCACCCAGCGCCCGTGCACCTGCGAGGTGGCGCGGAACGGCAGGATCACGCGGGCCACGTCGCCCTCCTCCAGACGCTGCGCGTCGGCGATCACCAGCTCCGACCGCATCTCCGCGAAATTCGACGCCACGCCGATCAGATAGCCGTCGCCTTCGGGAGAATCCTTCCTGCGCGGCACGAAGCAGGCTTCCTGCAAGCTGTGCGTGTCGCCCGCAAAATACGAATTCATCTTGCCCGTGGCCAGATCGAAGCGCCCGTAGGAATTGTTGACGCGCAGCGACAGATTGCCGGCGCGGCTCTCGTCAAACGGGCGGTTGCGGTCGTTGAAGCCGGTGTACGCATAGCGGTACGGCAGCGAGGTGTAGCGGTCGTCGATGCGGCCCAAGTCGCTGACGTTCATCGAGAACAGCGTCTCTTCCCTGGCGCCGTCGTCCTTCGAATTCAGGTCGAAGCTGTACCGCCGAATGTAGGCGCGGCCCCTTTGCGCGTCCCACGGCGAGCCGTCCACCGACGGGAAAAACGGAAACGGATTCGAATCATACGTCGGCGCTTCCAGAATCACCTTGCTGCCTTCGTCGCGCGCGTTCAGCGTGTGCACGGTCGCGCGCGCGGGCGCATGGAACCAGCGAATGTCTTTGGCTTCGCCGTCGCGCGGCACCACTCCCACATACGCCGGCGCTTTTCCGTCCCATCCCCAGTGGACGTTCCCTTCCTTGAGGCGCTCCATGCTCGTGACGTAGCCGAAGACCGGGATGAGCACGTGCTTCGGTGTGATGGCGATGTCGTGCACCATGCTGACGTACGGCGCCTTGAACCGCAGCTCGCGCGTGACCTGCCCCGTCTTGTCGATGGTGTACAGAAACACGTCGTTTGTTTCCAGCCCCGTGGCCTCGTAGCCGTAGCAGATCATCTCGCCCGTCGCGGGATCGATCTTCGGGTGCGCCGTGAAAGTCAGGCTCTTGTATTTTCCGTGGAAATTCCACGGGCCGATGGTTTCCAGTGTGCGGGGATCGATCTCGTACGGCAGGGCGTCTTCCTTCAAGGCGAAGAGCTTGCCGGCAAACGCCAGCGGCGTCGTGTTGGCCACCGTGCGGTCCACCTTCGGAGCGCTCGGATCGTCGGTGAAGGGATTGCGGTATTTTCCGAAGAGCTGCTTGTGGACGGCTAGGTCGGCGCGGAATCGCGGCGTCTTCACCCACCGGCCCTTGTAATCCACGACGCCGTTCTTGAAGCGGAACATGCTGATGTACCCGTCCACGCTAAACGGGGAATCGTCGCTGTATTTCGGCGGGTAGAGCCAGTCGCCCCCCAGCCGCACGAACGCCCCGTTCATCTCCGCGGGAATCTTTCCGATCACTTCGCAGTCATACACGTCGGCTTCGAAGCGCGTGGGCGCGAAAAACCCCTTCATCGTGGGCTGATTCGAAAAATCGGCCATCGGAAAATATTCCTTTCCCGCGTCAGTGTGCCTGGGATACCCAGGGAGACGGCATGTTGTACGGCACCGTGATGAACACGCTTTCCGCGTGGCGGATCTTGCCGCCCACAATCTTGAAGATCTCCAGCGCGCAGAACGAATGCGGCATCTTGACGGGCGAGGGGTGCGTCGCGCCATCGGTCGTCGTGTAAGTTTCGAGCCGCCCCGAATGGTCGATGAACACCGCCGCGAGCACGATGCCCCGTTCCTCATCCACCAGCGGGTAGCGCCGGTCGCGCAGCCGGTCGTCCCAGCGGTAATTGCCCAACTTGAAGCCTTCGTCGCACGTATACCGGCCGAACGCCGAGTAGCTCGACTTCGGGTCGGGGTGCGGGTCGCTGGCCGTCCACACGCCGTTTTCCCGCCGGCTGCAATCCGGCGTGAAATACGTGAAGATCTGCCCGTCGTTGAGCTGCAGCGTGCTGAAATAGCCGTCGGCCAGCGAGATCATCCGCGCGCGCGGGGTGCGCTCCGCCACGGGCACGTCTTCGCTCAGCACCGGCACATCGGTCAACGTGCTCGGGTCGCCGAACGGGCCGGGGCCCAGGCCTTTGCGGTCGATGATCGTTTCGACTTCGGAGATCTTGCGGTCTTCCACCTTCATCCGCAGGGCAAAAAACGAGGGATTGCCGTGCTCCTCGACGACGCCGAAGAACGCCACCTGGCCGTTCGCCGGGTCCGCCGCCCGCAGATCGTACGCCGTCCGGCCGCTGATCGTGCCCCACAGGCCGTCGCCAATCTGCAGCGCGACGTTGTTCTCGGTGAACTTGACGGTCTTCGCCCACGGCACGCGCGACGGGTCTTTGGCCACCAGCCCATCCAGATAGGCATCGACCAAACCGTACAGGCACTTCCGGTCGCAATCATTGGCCGGAACCGCGCTTTCCCGCTGATGGATGTCTTGGGCCTGGCTGGATGGGGCGAGGAGGCTGCCGATGAGAACGATACCCAGCGCGGCTACAACCGAAGTTTTTCCCCGCATCACTGGAATCCCCCTGATTCGCGCGTATTTTGCCAGATGTCAGGGCGCATCCTAGCAGATCAGGACGATCGCGTGGTAGGGATTCGGGCGTCGGGCATCATGCCCAGCCGGCTAATTCCGCGCGCAGCCGCAGGAACCGCCACAACAGCCGCCGCCCTCGGATGGTCCGGAAGAAGAGCCTTTGGAGGACTTGCTGCCGTTGGCCGGAGCCGCGAAAACCGAAAGCTGGATGGTATGCTTGCCGCTCGTGCATTTCGGGCAGGTGACCTTCGTCTTCCCGTTCATCACGATTCGCTCGTAGTGCTCGCCGCAATCATCGCAAATGTATTCGTAAATCGGCATCTTGAATGACCTCTCTCAATACCAATAATTATGCGCGCCAGCGGACTGCTCTGCAAGAGATGCCCGGTCCGCATAGTCCCAGGCCCGCACAGAGCAGCGGCAGCACACCTGAAAAGCAACAGCCCCGGCCGGAGCCGGGGCTGTTGGCAATACTTGCCAGATTGCAAATCCGCCAGCGGGCTTAGTCGCCGGCCACGGGCGTGGCTTCCGACTCCTTCGCCTTGGCCGCGCCATTCCCGTTGCCGTTTCCGTTGCCATTCCCGTTGGCCGGGGCAATCTGCACCGGCTTGACGGGAGCGCCCGGAACGGCGATGCGGATCTGGTCCATGGAGCCGATCTGCACGACGGTTTCCTGGGGCTTCTTCAGCACCAGCTCTTCGTAGATCCGGCGCACTTTGGCTGCTTCCTCGATGGCCTTCTTGCGGCGGATGCGGTCTTCCTCGGCGGCGGTCACCGGGATGTCGTGCTCGATGTGGCGGATGCGGTTGGCATCCTCGGCATCGATCCGCAGCGAGTGCTCGTAGCTATCGAGATCCACCGACTTGTTCTTGGCGTAGATCTCGTGCTTGCCGTGGGTTTTGTACCACTGCGCGACCGTCGCGTTCTTGTACATGTTCTCGATGATCTTCCGCCAGCCCACGCCCGTGTTGTAGGCGCAGAAGGAGATTTCGCCCTGCTGCGTGGCGTAGGGGATGATGCACATTTCCGTGCGGCGGAAATCGTAGTTGAAAAGATCCTGGAACCACATTCCGGCGATGAACAGGAAGTTCCACGGGTCTTCGTTGCGCCGCTTCATGGCGTCTTCGTAGGTGCGCTCGGGACTGGTGCGCCCGTACTTCTTGTCGGAGTTCTTCGACAGCGCCCAGGTTTTGTCGAATTTGCGCCACAGGTCCTTGAGCTTGAGGCTGGGCGGCGCCTGGAAGGGCTTGTAATTCTTCAGCAGCGCCAGCGCCATCATGAAGTTCGAGAAGCCCTTGCCGCGCGCCGCGTCCGTGATGGTCGTGACGTCGGTGGTCAGCTGCTGCGCGTCCAGGAACCGCGGAACCGGCGCCCATTCCTTGGTGTTCTTGTTGATCATCATGGCCGTGCCCACACCGCAGTTCGGGTGGCAGCCGCAGGAGAGCGAGCCCCACTGCGAATCCGGCCCGTGCACCAGGTCGGAAAAGCCCGCGAACGTCGACACAAACGAAATCGGGAACCAGTCGCGCGTCGGCTCGATCTTCCCCACCTGCTTGCTGACGTCCTGCGCCAGATGCGAAAGCGTGTAGCGCTGGCGGATGCGGCGTTCCGGTGTGATGTCCTCATCGCGCCCGGTGAACGATACCGGCTGGAACGACACGAACGAGATCTTTTTCGGGTTCTCCATCGCGAACTTCACGATCGGCCCGACCTGGTCGTTGTTCACGTTGTTGACGATGGTCGTCACCAGCACGATTTCCACGCCCGCCTCGTGCAGGTTCTCGATGGCCCGCAGCTTCACGTCAAAGAGGTTGCCGACCTGCCGGTGAGCGTTGGCGTCGTTGCCGATGCCGTCAAACTGCAGGTAGACGTAGCGCAGCCCGGCTTCGAAGGCCTTCTTGGAGAATTCCTTGCTCTTGGCGAACTCGACGCCGTTGGTGGCCGCCTGCACGCTGTTGTAGCCGATCTTGCGCGCGTAGCGCACCGCGTCGAAGAAGTTCGGGTGCAGCGTCGGCTCGCCGCCCGAAAATTGCACGGACATCTGCCGGCGAGGCTTGATCTTCAGCGCGTTGTCGAGCACTTCCTGAATCTCTTCCCAGCTCAGCTCGTGGACGTAGCCCACCTGGTTCGCGTCCATGAAGCAGGGATCGCACATCATGTTGCAGCGGTTGGTGAGGTCCACCGTCAGCACCGCGCCGCGGCCGTGCTTGACCGTGCTCGATCCGTGCCGGTGCAGGTCCGCGTCGTTGTGCGCCGCGATGTCGCGCCCCGGAAAATTCTTCTCGATCCACTCCAGGAACTTGGCGTCAATGGCCATCAGGTCTTCGAAGCTGCCGTGCGTGGGGCACTCCTTCACCATCCAGACTTCGCCGTCGCGCTCGATGATCTGCGCCTTGATCTCGCCGACCTTCTCGTGCACCAGGTCGGTCCAGTCCTTCGTGCCGTTCATGATGGCTTCGCGC
The DNA here is from genome assembly GCA_963791705.1 of Terriglobia bacterium. Lineage (GTDB taxonomy): Bacteria > Acidobacteriota > Terriglobia > Acidiferrales > UBA7541 > Palsa-295. The sequence goes on from CAWBTO010000005.1 coordinate 314,722, forward strand.
GCTTCCTTCACGCACGTCGGACACAGCGAGTCAGTGGTGCGCGGCCAGCCCAGCTGCGGCTTGGTCTTCTCCCACGATTTCTGCAGCGGCTTGTCGGACCATTTCGGCGTGAACGATGGATTGGGGTTGTGCTTGTTGAAAAATTGAATGGTGTTGAAGGTCAACCCGGCCGTTTTGCACAGCGCCCAGTCAAACGACTTCCACAGTTGGTTGCCGACTGTCTTTGCCATAATCCTGTACCTCTCCTTATAATTCCCTGAATTTATAGCGACCTGAATCGCGGATACCCCGCGCCCCCGCGAGGAATGAACTTACGGGCTGGCCTACACCCGTAACCCAATACACTAGCAGAGTTTGTGCCTATTCCAAGAAGCCGTCTAGGTCGATGCATCCAAAGGTACAAATGGGGGGGCGAACGGCATCCACCCGCTCCCAATGGGACTGGTCCTAGTACCAGACGTACCGCTACGATGCAGCCAAGCTTGTAGCGCTGGCCTCCGGTCGGCGATTTTGCCCGAGGATGGTGCAGAGGAAAGGATCCGACGAGACCGCCGGCGCTACCAACACCGTCCCTCACAGCGGGATGTCAACACAGCCAGATGCGTTCTAGCAGCGCAACAAGCTGAACCAGCAACTTAATCATAAGGCGGTCTAGTTCCGACAAAAACGATCACGACCGTTTCATCAGCACGCGGAAAGCCCTCCACAAATCGTGATGGCATGTGCAGGGCATCCATTCCGCCTGACAGCAGCTCTCCAGCGTAACCACAAGGCTCAAACGATGAACGCACACCGACGACAAGGCCGACAGGGGCTGCCAGCACTCCTTCGTGAACGATGTTCGCTTTTCCCCCATGCATCTGTAAACCACCCCGAATCTCTCTGCCGTAATCCTGCGATTCAATGCTGTCACCTGGAATGTAAACCAATATGCCGCACTGTTTAGGAAAAGCGTCCCGCATTTTCGCGAGCCCTTCTCTTTGCTCCAAAGTGAGATGCCGACTTTTCGACCACACAATTGCAGAATCCAGTCTCCAGAAGCCCCATCCCAGTAGCGTTATCGTGGAAAATGCTAAGGCAATCTTGAATATGACAGATTTCTTTAGGCACCATCCTGCAAGCAGAAAACCAAGACACGCGACTGCTCCAGAAATAACCAGAACAATGCGGGCCGCGAACACGCTAGCAACTCCGCCGTACAGCGAAATTGCCGCGAATAGCAGAGCAATGAAAAGCGCGAGGATTCCACTTTGCAGAAAGAGTTTTATGTGGCTGGGTTTGGGCGGCGGCTTTCGAGACACATTCATGCGTGAGGTCTATAATCCCGAGGCATCCCTCACCTATATTCGGGACAAGAGAGCACCTGTGCCACGACAACATACTCTCCGGTGAAGTAACGGGAGGATACCATACGACGTGATGTCGAGCGATGGCGTGATTGTGTTAAGGCTGGGGCTCGCGCTACAGAGGCAAACCGCCGCCCCGGGGCGGCCCTCCTTGACACCCGCGCGTCGAATAGTAAAATACGAATATATGAAAACACAATCCAAGCCGAGCCGTTTCACGGCAGCCGTCAAGATCGGGGTGAGCCGGCAGGTGGTGATCCCCAAGCGGATTCACGATGAACTGGGACTGACGCCGGGAGATTACCTGGAAGTCGAACGCGAAGGCGATCGCCTGATCCTGACTCCGAAGGCGCTCGTCGAAAAGCGGCTGGCCGAGGGCCTCGAGGACATGCGCAAAGGCCGCGTGCACGGTCCCTTCTCATCCGTGCCGAAACTGCTTCGCTCGCTCCGCGGAGCCAAGAAGCCCAAGACCTCTTAAATGCGGCTCTTCTACACCGACCGTTTTCGCCGGAGCTACGCGGATGCTCCCTCTGACATTCAGAGGCGGTGTGATAAGCAACTCGCCCTGTTGGTCCAGGATCTCCGCCATCCCTTCGCTGCGGGCCAAGAAATACGATGAGGCGCGAAATATCTGGCAGGCTCGCGTGAGCCGTGATTGGCGCCTGTACTTCGTGATCGAGGAAGACGTCTACTACTTGCTCGACGTCATGCCGCACCCGAAATAGCCTGCTTTGAATTCACTCGCCGGGCCGGCGTCTCCTATTACCTGCTTTTGACAACCGTGCGCTTCCGCTTCGCATGCCCAGCAGGTACTAGTCCTTTACGCGCAGTTACCCTTGCAATATGCGTACACATTGCTACGCTAGTCACGATGCTGTACGCGCACAAATTCGGAAACGGCGCAGGCGTTCAACGCCGGGCGCCGAGCTACTCTCCGCAAGCCTGCAACTCTTCGCGCCTCGATACTCCGGCTCCCGGACGACAATTTCTAATCGCTACACACCCGCGAACAGAATTGCCCGTAAGCCTCAGAAAACAAAGGTTGGCGACCCATTCTAACCGCTACACTTCGCCGGGTGTCGCGACGTCCAATTTTCACCCGCTTTGCAATCCTCTCTGCGCCGCCGTGCCTCGGTGGCTACCCGCGTTGACCGCCCCCACGCACGTCACCTGGAACAAAAGCTCATCATGCCTGAAACGCTAACCCAAAAATTACAGCGCGCGGCGGCGAACGCCTTTCGCCGTAACGCATATCAATCCCTTTGCGCCCCGGCGGGGGCGGCCGTGAGCCGGGCATCCCGATTGCCCGAAAGGGCCATCTTTAGTAGTCTCTACGATTGCACTTATGCCGCCGGCCGAGCTTGCGGATACAGGGGTGGTCATTTGCAGGGTCCATTGCGTCTCTCAATCTGGTGGCTGGTCTGTTGCGCGGCAATCCTGTTGGCCTCTTGCCAGGCCCAGATCAACTATCCGGCGCCCACGATCAAGTCGCTCAGTCCGTCGAGCATTGAGGCCGGACTGCCGGCATTTACTCTGACGGTCAGCGGTTCGAGTTTCACGCCGGCCTCGACGGTCGTGTGGAATGGAAGCCAGCTCAGTTCGCTATTCGTCAGCACGTCGCAATTGACCGCGCAGATCCCCGCCAACTTCATCCAGACTGCCGGGACGGCCCAAGTGAGTGTCTTTACCCCATCCCCGGGCGGCGGCACTAGCCTGACGCTGACGTTTATAATCGATCCGGCGCCCAGCCCCGTTCCGCAGATCACCTCGCTGTCTCCCTCGGGAGTCACTACCGGCACCGGGCAGTTCACGCTCGTGGTGCGAGGAAATAATTTCGTTTCGCCCTCCATGGTGATGGTGAACGGCGCCAGCCGCCAGACCACCTTCCAGAACCCGACCTATCTGCAGGCCGCGATTCTTGCGTCCGACGTGGCGGCCGGCGGATCGTTGCCCATTACCGTGCTGAATCCGCCGCCCGGAGGCGGCAGCTCCAATGTGTTTATGCTGAGCGTCACCAATCCCGTGCCGGTCGTCGGCGCGCTCAGCCCGGCGACGATTCAGGCCGGCAGCCCCGCTACGGGGCTGGGGATTAGCGGCTCGAATTTTGTGCCCAACTCCGTGGTGCTGCTCAACGGCGCCCCGCACCCCACCGTCTTCACCAGTTCCACGCAGGTATCCATTTCGCTGACGACGGGGGACCTCGCGCAGGGCGGCGTCGATCAGGTGCAGGTGCAAAACCCGGCTCCGGGCGGCGGCACTTCCAACATCGCGACGCTGCCCATCAATGCCACCGATGCGGTGGGCTTGCCCATTATCGTGGACCTGGCGCCGGACGCCAGCCAGGCCAACGCCGGCGTCTGCGGCGCCACCTGCTCCGGCACTCCCACACTGGCCACCGCAGGCCCCGCGGTGAGCCAGACCGGCCAGTTCGTCGCGTTTGCATCCACATCGACCAACCTGCTCACCACCACCACCAACGGCACCAGCGATGTCTTCCTCCGCGACACATGTCTTGGTTCGGCCACCTGCACGCCCAAGACTTCGCTGGTCAACCGCGCGGCCGACGGCAGCGTGGCCGATGCGCCTAGCAGCGAACCTTCCCTCGATGGCACCGCAGCGCACGTAGCCTACACCTCCACGGCCAGCAACTTGGCGAACTACGTAGTGGTGTCGGGAGGTAAGCGGCAGGTGTATTGGCAGGCGCCGTGTTTGGCGGGCGCAACCTGCACGGCGGCCAATGCGCCGGTGCTGATTTCGATCGACGCGCTGGGCAACGCGGGCGATGGCGACAGTTATAGTCCCGCGGTCAGCCCCGACGGCCGTTACGTAGCGTTCGTGTCGCTGGCGACCAAGCTGGCGAGCAACGGCGCGGTAGCCGACGGCGTTACGCCGCAGATCTACATCCGCGATACCTGCAATCTCGTTCCGCCGGCGACCGGCGCATGCGTTCCCACAACGTATCTGGTGTCCTCGGTCGATGGACTGACCCCGGGCGACGGCCCCAGCGCGCATCCGGCCATCGCCAACAGCGGGCTGTACGTCGCCTTTTCTTCGACGGCTACCAATCTCGGCGCCACCGCGCCGAATCCCTCGGCCGTGCAGCAAATTTTTGTCCGGTCCACTTGCATCGTCACGGCTACCAGCTGCACCGTGGTGACGAATCTGGTTTCCACGCCGGATGACGTGACCCCCGCCGATCTCGCAAGTATCGAGCCGGCCATTTCCAGCGACGGCCGCTTTATTGCTTTTGCCTCGCTGGCCACCAACCTGGGCGTTTCGGCCGGCGGAGTGCAGCAGATCTATGTGGCCGATACCTGCGTGGGCGTCGCTGCCGCCACGCCGCCCACGTGCTCGCCCCTCAGCGCTCCCAAGCTGGTGTCCTCTCCCGATACCACGGCGAATCCCGCAACCATCGCCAACGCCCCCAGCGAAAACCCCAGCATCAATCAGTGCGGCGGCGTCGCGAGCACGTGTCACACGGGCCAGCTCATCGCCTTTTCCACCAAGGCGTCGAATCTGGGCGGCCTCGTGCAAGCCGGCGCCGAAAATATTTTCGTGCGCAACAGCTGCGAAGGACTTCCCGCTGCGACTCCCTGCACGCCGTCGCTGGCGCTGGCCAGCCAGCCTCCCGGCATCGCACCTGCTCCGGCGAATGGGAGCAGCATCATGCCGGCGATCAGCGGCGATGGTAAGGTGGTCGGCTTTCTATCCGCCGCCACCAATCTCGTCTCCACCGACACCAACGCCCTGGAAGACGTCTTTCTCGCCGCGACTTCCTTCTGACATTCTGTTCGTCTTATGGTGCGGCCGGTCCTACGCCGGTTTTTTTCCGCGCGGCGGCCAGGCGCAGGGTGACGTCGGTCTGCTTGCCGGTGGCCACCTCGATGTTGTGCTTCCACTGGCTCCACGCGCCGTTGTGGTACGCGCGCACGTCGTAATAGCCGTGGGCCAGTTGGGGGAAGAAGAAGCGGCCCTGAGCATTTGTGGTTTCCGTCGTGGGATGCCGGCCGTCGGCGGTCTGCAGCGTGACCGTAGCATCGGCCACGGGCTGGCCGTGGCTGTCCAGCACGGTTCCCGCAAAGGTTCCGGTTCCCGCGGCCGCGCAGGGCAGGGCTGCGACGACCAGGGTTACGATCAACAGAAGCAGCAGCGTAGATCGCTTCATCGGAGAAGCCTCCTGTTCCTAGTTTAAGGGCAGCCGGCGCTGTGGGCTCGAGTGGACGGCGGGGACTTGCGCGCAAGGCACCTGTTCAGTGGTACAGGCGCGTCGTGCAGGGGCCGGGCCTGTACCGGGATAGTTCCTTTCTCAAGCCTGGTTGGTTGGGAAGCGCCCCTGCTACTGTTTGCGCGTTTCCGGTGTGTAGTGAGTTTGCAAGTACCGGATGATCTTGGCGGCAGCCGCGTCGGGGATAGGAGCACCGAGCGTCTTGCGCATCTTGTTGACTTCGGCTTCCCAAGTGGCAGCGGGCAGCGGCGGCTGCATGGTGATGTATCGAGTGCTGTGACACAGGTTGCAGAAACCATCGGTTTCCGCACGGCCTTCCCCTTCGGCCAGTTCCGGAACGTACAGCGGATAAGCGGAAACCGCGAAACGGGAATCTTCCGTGAGCGCGGCGGGAGCGGATTGATCGAGTTTGCCGAGGGTTCCGGGAGCATAGCTTCCCGTTTGGGGTTGCGCGAAAAGAAGCCGCGCTGCAATCAGCACGACGAGCGAGACTCCGAAAAACAAAGCGAGATGGCGTCTCGAAAATGGCACGGCATTTTCTCCTCTCACTCAGCAGCGCCGACGAAATATTCCTGGCGCTCGGGACGGTTCCAAAGGTATCCGCCGGGGTTCCAAACGGGCTCGTCGCTTTGTGTATTTCCGGCACCGTCAGTGGCACGCACGGCAAAGGTGTACCGGCCCGGTGTGGTGGGTGTCCATGTCAACTCCCACGCGCGGAACGAATAAGGGCCGAGGTCCTCCCCCAGCCGTGCGGGCTGCCATGTTTTCAGCCCGTCAGCGGAAAGTTCAACTTTGGCAATGCCTCCCTGCCCGCTGAAAGCAATGCCGCGCAGGGGAGTGGGCATCCCTGCGGGAATTTTCGTCTGGCCGTCAGGGGAGATAATGAACGAGCGCACGGGCATGCGGTTAATAGGAATTGTCTTCACGGTGCCGGCCGCTATTTCTTGGGGAGTGGTGTTGCCGCGCGGCGTGTCAGGGATGCGGTAGGCAGTCTTCATCCAGAAGTTGGCGTCGGTTTTGTCCAGGACGCGGATCCAAGTGAGCCCTTTTGTCCAGTAGGTTGCGAAATAGCCGGGCACAATCAGGCGCACCGGGAATCCGTTGAGCATGGGCAGCGTTTCGCCGTTCATGGCGTAGGCAACCAGACACTGATCGAGAACGGGGCTGCTGAGGTCCAGCGATTTCATGAACGACTGGGAGCCGTAGCCTTCAGGACCCTCTCCATTCTCCAATCCCTGAAACTGCACCTGTAGGGAGCCGGACTTCGGCGCGGCGTGGCTCAGCAAATCGCGCAAACGAACGCCGGTCCATCGAGCGTTGCCCATGGCACCATTTCCCCATTGGCCCCCGGGCACGCGCGGCTGGAAGCGGCTGCGGCTATTGCCGGAACACTGATTCACCGCGGCGATCGTTTCCCGGGTGAATTTGCGCATCAGGTCGGCCAAGCTGAAGGCGATGGGCTTTTCCACATTTCCTTCAATGTGCAGGCGCCATTCCTTCAAATCGACGGCGGTCGGGATGCGGTCCAGATGCCAGCGAACATAAAACGCCTGATTCGGCGTGAAAGGCGTCTCGAAATAGGCGCGCGGCGTTTCCAGTTGAACGGGCCGGTCGGTGAGAAGTATCAGGGGCGCCTTTTGCGGTTCGGAGACGTACGGCCCGACGGAATTCCAGTAAGGGTTTGCTTCCGGACCAGTGAACGAAGGTGCCGGGGACTCCTGGGCCATTGCGGTGAAACTCAACGCTCGGGCACCCAGCGCCAGAGTCCCTCCGGCCGCACCGAACAATCTTAGCAGGGCTCGCCGAGAAAGAGCCCGAAGGCTTGCCGGGGAAGGCGTTGCCATGGAGCGGACCTCTCCAAAAAGCATATACGCGCGGGATAACACCGTGTCAAGGCTAGTTCCATCTGGTGGCGTTCGACGCGGGCCAAGACTCGGGGCGATCGTTGCTGGCGTGGGACAAGCACTTCGCAAGATCCTGAAGAGTGGCCAGGAGCCGCTGCGGGATCTTGCAGCAGGCGCGTCGTAGCGGTTTCTCCCTGCTCCGGAGCGTGCCGCAAGAAAACTCACGGAGCTGTCGGGAAAGATTTCCCGGCTGCCAGCTCATCCCGCGCCAGGGCGAGCGCGTCGCTGAGCGAACCAATGTAGCGGTAGCGGCCTGCTTCGATGGTCTGGTGCTGCTCGAAGGGGAACAGAAATTTACGGCCGGCGAAGTCGTACTCGTAGCGCGTCGGAAGCCAGACGCCCGGAGCCACCTCCGCCTGTTCCATGGCCACCACGCCCCCACGATAGAGCTTGCCGAGGATGCCGGCGCCGAAAGAGATGTCACTGGTCACGTGAGCTTCTCCCCGCACGAGCTGGAGGGTTTCGCGATCCACCCAGGCTTTGGCGGTGACATGCGTCAGTGCGTCCTGAAACATGGAGTGAGGGCGGAAGCTCGGGTTGGGGCGCAGCTCGAAGACGTCGCAGGCGCGTCCGTTCCGCGCCTCGCGTCCCACCCAGGTGGTGAGGTAGGCCTTGCCCGCCGCCTCCACAAACTCGGTCCGTTCGCGCTTGCGCTTGGCGTATTTTTCCGAAGCGGTCCGGGCGCGCGAATCGTCGGGCCGCGACATCATTTCCAGAATGCTCTCCCAGAGCTGCAACTGGCGGCGATATTCCGCGGCGGTCCACGGGCTTTTCACCGTTCTTCACCAGGATCCGCATCGTGCCGCCGCCGGTGGGCACGACCCGATAGGTACGGTCTTCGGTCGAGCGGGATTTCGCGGTGCTGGTGCGATCGATATAGCGCTCGACGCGTTCGTACTGATCGAGGACCTCATCGTTGTGGTGCTGGTTGGCGACCATCTTTTCAGTCCGGGCGCGTATTTCGGCCTCCGACGGACCATCGGCGGAGGCGCCTGCCGGCGCTTCCGCTTGCTGCGAGGATGAGGAGGGAGCGGGAGGCGAGGAGACCGAGGGAGCCCGAGCCGCCGGCATCGCGTCCGCCAGAAGCAGCGAAGCGAGGAAGATCGAGATGGTGAATCGCAAGGGCATATGGCGGCGCGTCCGTGGGATTCTCCGGGACCTGCTTCGGTTGCACGCCCAGGATGATTGTACCCGCCTTTTCGGTCGCGGGCGGCGCGCCCGATCCCTACCTGGGAGCATGCTGGATTATTTCAATTTTGCGGGCCGCGTCTTCGGCGGTGGCGGGATCACTACCGGGCTGTTGGGATTGAGGCGCGATTTCCCGTCCGGGCCCAAGACATACGGATATCCTTCGGGATCGACGGGAACGCCGCCCAGCAGTCCGGCATCGCGCAGCTCGGTGGTTGTGGAGGGATAGCGTCCGAAGCGATTCCTGTATGTTTCGGCGAGATTATCGAGATACATCTCGTCCTGCTGCGCTTTGAGCCCGTTCAACATTTCGAGCGCCCTCTGGCGAATTCGGGGGTCCTTGCTGGAGGAGAATATTTCCGACCAGATCATGCGCGAGGTATCCAGCGATCCACCCTTTTCCTCGACGCGTGCGGCCATCATCTTCAGCCAGGGCGGAGCTTGAGGATTCTTGCTGCCTTCCAGATAGGCGGCGGCGGCGTTTGGGTAATCCCGCAACCACCAGTAATAGATAAATCCGAGGTCGGATTGAAGGCGCCATTCCTCCGGATTCGCCGCGATTCCGCGCTGCACAAGTTCGACGGCCAGATCGGGCCGATTGGCGCCCCAGTCCGGCTCGGAGAGAAAGATCGCGCCGAAGCGGTACGCCGCCATCAGCTTGGGGTCGAGCGTTGTGGTGATATCCAACAGCGGCCAGAGCAAGTCAAAATTCGCGCGGCGGATGCCAAAGCGCTCGCCGTAGTATTGCACCGTGCGCGTCCAATAGATGTCGGCGAGCAGCGGTTCGTAGCCGAGGCTCATCTGCTTCAGGGCCGACGGGGAGCGCAGGAGCAACTCTTCGTGTTCCGGCTGCACCGTGTGTGCGCGCGCGTCGATGCTCATCTGCAGGGCCACAATGGCCGCCAGGAGCACCGGCACCCCGGCGACGGCCGCCCACAGCGAGCGCGTTTGGCTCGGCCGGCTCATTTCAAGTCACGGCGGGAAAATATCGCCGAAGCGGCCAGCAGAAGCAGCGCCACATAGAGCGCTGCGTAAAGCGTGTTTTGCGCGGCCAGCGTGGCGGAAATGGATTCCCCGTGCGCCACCGCGGCGATGGCGTTGAAATTGTGAAAGTTTGGGACGACGTAATAGAGCACGTGCGTCGCAGCCTTGAGGGCGGGATTATGCGTGAGCTCGCCGAGGTTGCGGATGTCCCCGGCAAATACGCCGGTGACGTAAATGCCCAGCGTGAACAGGGTGGACAGCATGGGGCTGGAAAAACAGGAGAAGAACAGCGCCAGCGCCGTCACCAGCGCCAGTTCGAGCAAAATAAAATAGACCGCCACGAGGATCGAGGAGTCCGCGCGCACGAACGGCCGGCCCACGTAGAACAGCGCGGCGGCCAGCCCCAGCGTCATCAGCGAGGTGTTCACGAGGAGCGTCAGCAGCAACCCCGCATATTTCCCCAGAAGAAATTCCGAGCGCCGCACCGGCTGCGCCAGCAGGCTGTAGAGCGTGCGTTTTTCGATCTCCTTGTACACCAGCCCCACGCCGATGAACACGGCCATCACCAGGCCGAAGATGGAAATCGCCGAGAGGCCCAGGTTGATAATCACGAGCCGTTCGATGCCGATGGAAATCTGGCCCACGAGAATGGCGGCGCCCATCATCATGAGCGCGAAGAAGATGAGGTTGTAGAGGACGCGGTCACGCACCGCCTCGCGAAACGTATTCAGCGCCACCGCTGCCGGAATTACGCTCATGGCGTTTTCACCTCCGCCGCGCGGGATGCCGCGTTCCCGTTCCCGACCAGACGCAGGAAATAGTCCTCGAGCGTCGGCCGCACCGGCGCCACGGAAAGGATCCGCGCGTGGCAGCCCCGCAATTGTTCCAGCGCGTCGTACAGCCCAGCCTCCGGCACGGCAATGCGGCAGCGTCCTCCGCTCCGCGCGGCGCTGGCCGCCAGTGCCGCGGGCAGGGTCTGGCCGTCGCGCTCCTCGAACAGAATTTCCATCGCGTGGATCTCGATGGAAACAATCTCGCTCGGCGCCCCGACGCCCACCAACTTTCCCTGGTGCAGAACGGCCACGCGGTCGCACAGCATTTCGGCGTCCGCCAGGATGTGCGTCGAGAAGAACACGGTGCGCCCCTGCTGCTTCAGCCCGTAAATGATATCGCGGACTTCATGCCGCCCCACCGGGTCGAGTCCGGACATGGGTTCGTCGAGAAAGATCACCTGCGGATCGTGCAGGATGGCCTGGGCGATGCCGGCGCGCTGCAGCATGCCCTTGGAAAATTTCCGGAGCTGGAGGTCGCCGGCCGAGCCCAGGCCGACGCGTTCGAGCAGCCGTCCGATGCGCTCGCGCCGCTCGACCCGGCTGAATCCGGCGAAGCGCGCGTAGTAATCCAGGAGTTCGCGGGCCGTCAGGTAGTCGTAAAAATAGGGCTGTTCGGGCAGATAGCCGATTGCGCGGTGCATGCGGACATCATCGATGGACTGGCCCCGCACCCGAGCCGTGCCCGCCGTGGGGAAAATCAGCCCCGTCAGCAGTTTCAGCGTGGTGGTCTTGCCGGCGCCGTTGGGCCCGAGAAAACCGAATATTTCCCCCTCTTCGACGCTGAGGGTGAGGTTGTCCAGCGAGCGGTGCATGCGCTTCCGCCAGAACCCGGCGGGGTAATCCTTGGTGAGCCCGAGAATCTCGATCGCTGGCGTGGTCATGGCGTATACCCAGTATCATTTTTTTTCGAATCGGCGGTCCATGTCAATTGCCAGGTTGTTGTCCTGAACAGCACATTCCGGAGATGCGCCGGAAGGCGTGGAAACGGGCCGGAACCACTAGGGGTAGACGGTTTCGACATGGAACACCTAAGATTTTGTGGTGGCTCTGCGAAATCCTCTTGACAACCTATCCACAAGCCACGATACTGCGCAACCAGACTCGGACACGACGTGAGTCGGTTGCCCAGCGCCGGCGGCCAACACGGGATGACGGGCCCGGATTCAATCAAATCGCCAGAGGGAAGCGCCAGACTTGGGACCGCGCGGCGGGACTTCGCGCGGCTTAGCTGCGCTTTTCCCTGTTTTCGGTTTCGGGGAATTGCCTTCGGGGGTAGGGCCAGCGATGCGGCTGGCGGAAATCGTCTTCGTTTACATCAATCGTTGCGAGAAACACAACAAGGGTTCCGGGTCCCCAGGGGAGTAAAATAGGAGAAGTCCTCGCCCTGGAGTTCCGGCCAATATTTCGGCGGCACGGCTGCCGGCGCGGAGGCGGAGAATGGCGGAAGCAAGAATGGCTTTGAACAACAGTATGCAAACCGAACGAGCAACGCGGCGGCCGACCGGAATGGATTTCGAGAGGCGGTTCACCGATGGAAGGACCGCTCCGTTTGACGCGGTCGAATGGGAATCGCGCACGGCGCTGATCGGCAACGAGAAGGGCCAGGTGATCTTCCGCCAGGAAGGCGTGGAGGTCCCCAAGGCGTGGTCGCAGACGGCGACGAACATCGTCGCGTCGAAATATTTTCACGGCAAGCCAAACACACCGGAGCGCGAAGGCTCGGTGCGCCAGTTGATCAGCCGGGTGGTGGAGACGATCGTGCGCTGGGGCGAGGAGGGCGGTTACTTCGCGACGCCCGACTCCAAGACCGCGTTCCACGATGAACTGACTCATCTTCTGGTGGAACAGAAGGTGGCGTTCAATTCGCCGGTGTGGTTCAACGTGGGCGTGCAGGCCAAGCCGCAGTGCTCCGCCTGCTTCATCAACTCCGTGCAGGACAACATGGACTCGATCATGAGCCTGACCAAGACGGAGGGGATGCTCTTCAAGTGGGGCTCGGGCACGGGCACCAACTTCTCGGCGCTGCGCGGCAGCCGCGAGGCCCTCTCGGGCGGCGGCATCGCCTCGGGTCCCGTCAGTTTCATGAAGGGGTTCGACGCGTTCGCCGGCGTGATCAAGAGCGGGGGCAAGACGCGGCGGGCCGCCAAGATGGTGATCCTCAACGTCGATCATCCCGACATCGGGGAATTCATCGACTGCAAGATGAAGGAGGAACGCAAGGCCCACGTCTTGATCGAGCAGGGCTACGACTCCTCGATTGACGGCGAGGCCTACGCCTCGGTCTTCTTCCAGAACGCCAACCATTCGGTGCGCGTCAGCGACGACTATATGCGCGCCGTCGAAGAGGACCGCGACTGGTGGACGCGCAACGTCACCGACGGCAAGCCGGCCGAAAAATTCCGCGCCCGCGACCTGCTGCGCAAGATGGCCGAGTCGGCCTGGCATTGCGGTGATCCGGGCATGCAGTACGACACGACGATCAACCGCTGGCACACGGCCAAGGCCACCGACCGCATCTATGCCTCCAATCCGTGCTCCGAGTACATGTTCCTGGACGACACGGCCTGCAATCTGGCCTCGCTCAATCTGCTGAAGTTCCTCGGCAGCAACGGCCAGTTCGACACCGAGGGTTTCCGCCACGCCGTGGATATCACCATCACCGCGCAGGAAATCCTGGTCGACAACGCCAGCTATCCGACCGAAAAGATCGCGCGGAATTCGCATGACTATCGCCCGCTGGGTCTGGGCTACGCCAATCTCGGCGCCCTGCTGATGTCGCTCGCCTTGCCGTACGATTCCGAGGGCGGCCGCGATTTCTGCGGCGCCATCACCGCGCTGATGACCGGGGAAGCCTATGCCCAGTCCGCGCGCATTGCCGAGCGCATGGGGCCGTTCGGCGGTTACATGCGCAACCGCGAGCCGATGCTCGACGTCATCCGCATGCACCGCGATTCGCTCCGCCCCATCAAGGAAGAGCACGTCCAGCCTTCCCTGCTCCACGCCGCGCAAGAGTCGTGGGACACCGCGCTGGCCCTGGGCGAACGATTCGGCTACAAGAATTCGCAGGTTTCCGTCCTGGCGCCGACCGGCACGATCGGCTTCATGATGGATTGCGATACCACGGGCATCGAGCCGGACCTCGCGCTGGTGAAGCAGAAGCGGCTGGTGGGCGGCGGCGTGATCAAGATCGTCAACAACACCGTGCCGCAGGCGCTGATGCGGCTGGGCTACCCGCCCGAGCAAGTGGCCCAGATCGTCGACTACATCGACGCGCAGGGCAAGATCGAAGGCGCGCCGGGGCTCCGGCCGGAGCACCTCCCCGTCTTTGATTGCTCGCTCGCGCCCATGGGAGGCGGCCGGTCCATTTCCTGGCGCGGCCACCTGCACATGATGGCCGCCGCGCAACCGTTCCTCTCCGGCGCCATCAGCAAGACCATCAACATGCCGGAGGAGTCCACGGTCGAAGACGTCATGGAGGCCTACATCGAGTCGTGGAAGCTGGGCATCAAGGCCGTGGCCATCTACCGCGACAACTCCAAGCGTTCGCAACCGCTTTCGGCCGCCGGGAAAAGGGAAGAAGCCAAGCCCGCCGCAGCTCCCGTACCGCTAGCGCCTCCGTCACCCGAGCAGCAGGAGTTGTTTGCCGGCGTGCGGGCGCGGCGCCGCAAGCTGCCCAACGAGCGCAACTCGATCACCCACAAGTTTTCCATCGGGGGCCACGAGGGGTACCTCACCGTCGGGAAGTACGAAGACGGCGCGCCCGGCGAAATCTTCATCAAGATGGCGAAGGAAGGCTCGACGCTGTCCGGCATCATGGACGCGTTCGCGCTTTCCGTATCCATCGCGCTGCAGTACGGTGTGCCGCTGCGCGCGCTGGTCGACAAGTTCGTCAACTCGCGCTTCGAACCCTCGGGCTATACCGGCAAGCCGGAAATCCACTACGCCAAGTCGATCGTGGATTACATCGGGCGGTGGCTGGGAGGAAAATTCATCTCCCCGGAATATCTGGACAACGGCGGCGCGGAGGCGGAAACCAAGGCCGAGGCGGCTCCGGCGGCCGCGCCCGCCGTGGCAGTGCTAGCGACGTCACCGAGACCCGCGGAACCGGAAGTCGCAACGCGTCCCCGTGCCGCCATTGACGATGCGCCCTACTGCTCGGAATGCGGCATGCTCATGACGCCGAACGGAAGTTGCTACAAGTGCTCGAACTGCGGCAGTACGTCCGGCTGCAGTTGATCGCTGGATCTCCCGAACGATGCTCTGGAAGGGGCGGGCCGCAACCCGCCCCTTTTTTTATGATGCGGGGATGAGTCGTGCCGCGCGCAACGATTCTGTTTCTGCAGGCCACGCCACGCAAACAAAGACGCCGCTAATGGATCCAACCCTGCGGATGGGAGATCGCTGAAAGTCGAACCTCCAATATCCATTGGTTCTTTTCCAATGCATGGATCCTGCAGCCGCCGCGGTTCACCAAGGCAGCCACGAATTCTGCGGCGCAACCCAACTGTTTCTCGGCCGAGCCTGCCTCTGACAGGGGACTGGTCACCGGTTCCAGCACCCCGCGCTCATCATCCAACGTAATTAGTACGTGCACCAGCCGAGCCTAGCAGCGGCCGGCAGGCCCGTCCAATTCATCCTTTCGATGCAAGTCATTGCTTCGGCAGAATGACCGACGAAAAGGCACGGGTTGTCCGGTCCTGCTTGGCGCCGTGAGAATCCGGGAAGCAGGCGCAGAATCACGACGCAAAGAACGTCGCGCGGCGAGAACCTGGGAGAGCGTGCTGGCGAAGGCGGGGCTGACGGAATTCCGGCAAGAGGACAAAAAAATAGGGGGCCCACCCGGGCCCCCTTACGTAGCTCTACCCCCAAGACTCCGGTCTCGGCGCGACAAGACCGACCCACCCCGGGATAAGATACAGCCGGACTTTCAGATTGCACGCCCCGTGCCACTTGATAGTTATCTTAGGCTCTGACTTATCCTGCTGAAATATAGTGGCTTACCGTGACCGTCTCTGTTTTTCAGGAGGGTTCTGGCAGCGCTGATCTCCAGTTTCTGAAAGTCCTTCCGAAGTTCACCTACATCAATTGGGAAGATCGATCGGATGCGCTTGATAACAAAACGTGATGCGCACTCGGATGGAATTTTCCCCCATGCTGAGACCAATCGCTTCTTAGGCGCCGAGGGCGGTGCGCAGGGCCGTGGCCAGCGCCTCAGTCCAGCGCCGGACATCCTCTTCGCGCTCGGCTTCGACCATGACGCGAGCCAGTGGCTCGGTCCCGGAGTAGCGCAGGACGATGCGTCCGCAATGGCCGAGCGCAGCTTCGGCTTCCTGGAGGAGGCGGGAAACTTCGGGCAAGGATTCCAGCGGGGGCTTGGACTTCACCGGAACGTTGACGATCTTCTGCGGAAAGATCTTCAGGTCCGCGACCAACGTGTCGAGCGGCCCGGCCAGCGAGACGATCGACGCCATCTTGAGCGCCGTCAGCATGCCATCGCCGGTGGTCGCATCGTCGAGGAACAAAATGTGGCCGGATTGCTCGCCCCCGAGATTGGCGCCGATGCGCTGCATCTCCTCGAGCACGTAGCGATCGCCCACGGCCGTGCGCGCCAGCTTCAGTCCCGCCATTTCCAGCGCGCGTTCGAGTCCCAGATTCGCCATCGTGGTTCCGACAATGACGTCTCCCTTCAGCTGGCCCACCGATTTCAGATAGCGGCCGGCCGCCAGAAGCACGCCGTCTCCGTCCACCAGTTTTCCCGAGGCGCTGGCAAATAGCGCGCGGTCGGCGTCGCCATCGAACGCCACACCGAGCGCGGAGCCGGATTCGAGCACGCGCCTCCGCATGATTTCCGGATGGAGCGAGCCGCAGCCCGCGTTGATGTTGCGGCCGTCGGGAGTGTTGTGGATGGCGATCACACTGGCGCCCAGCGAGCGAAACAGTTCCGGCGCGAGTTCACTCGCCGCTCCGTTGGCGCAGTCGAGGACGATCTTCATGCCGGCCAGCCGCGCCCCCGGAACCATGGACCGGCGCAATCCGGCCAGATAGTCGTCGTGCAATTGTTTGCCGGCGTCGCGGCACACGGCGGGCGGAGCGGGTGTTGCGCCTTGCGCCGCAAGGATCAGCGTTTCGATCTGAGCTTCGACGTTATCGGGGAATTTCATGCCCAAGGAAGAGATGAGTTTCACGCCGTTGTCGTGATACGGATTGTGGGACGCCGAAATGACCACGCCGGCGGCAAATCCCTCGCGACTGACCAACCAGGCCACGCCCGGCGTCGTCAGCACGCCGGCGGAGACGGGTTGGGCGCCCGCGGCGCTGAGTCCTCGGGCAATCCGCTCGGCAATGTGGGGTCCGGACTCGCGCGTGTCGCGTCCGATCAAGACCTGGGGAGGCCCGCCCGGCGCGCGCGCTTGAGAGACGACGTGCTGGCCCAGCGCGAAGCCGGTGCGCTCCAGCGTGAGGTCGTCGAGCGGATACGTTCCGGGAATCCCCCGGATGCCATCGGTGCCGAACAGTTGTTTTGCCATGCCGGAGGAATCCTGTATCGCTCTCAATTAAGACAGCCATCTTAGCATTCGGAGTGGCGGTCGCAGAGCTCCGGACGCGCGGCATTCACCCCAAGCGTTACCCGCACGGCCGGGCGAAACGCCGCGCAGCCGTAACCGGAGGAGCACCAGGCCGCTGGTCCGGTGAGGCCTGTGCTATGGTATGCGCATGGACTTCCAGGAAACCAAGAGCGCCTCGAGTTCGGTGAGCGCGCGGATCATCGCGGCGGGAATCGTGATCGCCTTCTGCTACTGGGCCTCGACGATTCTGGTGACGCTGCTGATCGCCGTGCTGGCGGCCTATTTTCTCGATCCGGTCGTGACCGGGCTGGAGCGAATCCGCATTCCCCGGGCGATCGGTTCGCTGTTGGTGGTTCTGGTCGCGCTGGCGCTGCTGGCGGCAGCGGGATGGTCGCTGGTCGCGCGCGTCGATCAATTTGGCCGCGACTGGCCGAAGTACCGCGCGCCGCTGCGCGCCGCCGCCCAGGTGGTCAACAAGCGGCTCGAGAATCTCGAGGCGAATGTTTCCGAGATTACGCCGTCGGCGCGCACCGGGGAGCACGTGGTCACCGTCGCCGAATCGCACCCGGTGCGCGAGGCGCTGCTCGGACGACTGGGCTCGCTCTACACCTTCGTGTTGGCGGCGACGTTCGTGCCGTTTCTCGTTTTTTTCATGCTGGCCGCCAAGCGCCAGGTGTGGCATGCGACGATGCAACTGTTTCCGGCCGGCGAGCGCGCCCAGGTAAAGGAGACGCTGGCCGACGTCACGCAGGTGCTGCGCAGCTACGTGGTGGGCACGGCACTGGTCGGGCTCATTCTGGTTCTCGCGAGCTGGCTGTTCTTCCTGGCGCTGGGGCTGGACTTCCCGTTTCTGGCCGGATTGGTTTCCGGCCTGTGCAACCTGGTTCCGTATCTCGGCGTGATCCTGGCGTGGATTCCACCGCTGCTGATCGGGCTGGAGCAGTTTCATGGGGCCGGACCGTTCGTCGGCATCTTCGCCATGCTGACCTTCTTCCACATCGTGACCGCCAATCTGCTGATCCCGGCGCTGGTGGGCTGGCGCGTGCGGTTGAATGCCTTGGCGCTGACGGTGTCGCTGTTGTTCTGGGGATGGCTGTGGGGAGGAGTCGGGCTGGTGCTGGCCATCCCGATTACGGCGGTCCTGAAGGTTATCTGCGACCACGTGGAGAGCTTGCAGCCCGTGGGCCGCTGGCTCAGCGCCTAATGTGCTGAATCAGAAGTTCCTTGCAGAACCATCCCGAGGTTCAGGTACTAAAGCCCCGTCAGAAAAATGCCTTCCTGCCGGGGCTGAAGCCCCGGGCTCCCAAAAACCATGCAATGAGCTGACGACTCCGGACACTAGCCGCGGCGCTAGCCCGCGCCGTGGAGGCGAGCCAGCGTATGGCGCAGCGCCTCGATATCTCGCGATTCCTGGAACAAGCGGATGGCGGCAATTCCGGCGGCGCCGGCGCCAAGGCACGCGGCCGCGTTTTCCTCATTCACCCCGCCAATGGCAATCACCGGCAGCCGGATCGCGCGGCACACCTCTTCCAGCAAGGCAACACCTTGGGGCTGCCCAAACGCTCGTTTGGACGGCGTGTCAAAGATGGGACCGAAGAAGAGATAGCTGGCACCGGCGCGTTCGGCCTGGCGCGCCTGCTCGAGGCCGTGGCAGGACACGCCCACCAGAAATTGTGCCGGCGCATTTCCGCTGCGGCACCAGCGAACCACGTCGCCCAACGCCAGCGATTCGCCGCCCAGATGGACGCCCGCAGCTCCGGCGGCGAGCGCCACATCGAGCCGGTCGTTGACCATCACGCGCGCGGCCCCGGCGCGCGGCGCTTCCCCCGCCATCGCTACGGCGGCGCGCGCCAGGGCGAGCAGTTCTCGGGCGGGCAGATCTTTCTCCCGAATCTGCACCCAGTCCGCCCCGGCGTGGATGGCCGTCGCCATGGTCTGGCGCACGCCGGTGCCGGGGGCGGGGAGCGCCTTCCGGTCGGTGACGTAGCACACCCGGGGCGTTCCGTGCGATTTCGCCAACTCCGGTTCAGGTGCGGCGGGCCACGGCGGCATGGGGGTGTCGAAACGCGTCGAGCGACATCATCACATTCATGAATCCCAGCCCGGAAATCGTGCCGCGCAGGAAGGGATTCTTCACGAAGATTCCCAGCGCGGGATAATGGTAGAGAAAGTAGTTGGTATCCCACAGTTCGGACCAGGGCACCAGAATCAGCGCCATGCCAAACAGCAGCCAGAGAAAAAGAATTGGGATACGCAGCATGGGGCTCCTCATGGTGCTAGTGATTATGGGAGATTCGGGCGGGACTGGCAACCGGCACGTTACAGGGAGTCGCGCTGCCGGGATCCGGATTACTTCCTTTGGAGGGCGGCGATGCGGTCGGCCACGTCGCGGTAGTCAATGTTCATGGCATAGACTTGGCGGAAATTGTCGAGTGCCGCGGAGGCTTCGCCCGCCAGATCCAGCGCGGCGCCGAGGTCATAGCGCAGGGCCAGGACCGCTTCCTCATTCAGATCGGGTGTTTCCAGGGCGCGCCGATACCAGACCGAGGCAACCTTGGGTTCACCCTTGTCCATGAACGCCAGGGCCAGCAACGCGGCGCAGTTCATGGCATAGGGAAACGGTTTTCCTTGCTGCACGGCTTTTGAAACCTTCTGGAATTCCCCAATCGCTTCATCCAGCAATCCCATTTCCCGGTAGGCCACGCCGAGATTGTAGTGCGTCTCCAGGTCCTCGTCGGCATCTTCGTTCATGATGTCCAGCTCGCTGCGGAATTGCTCAAAGACATCGGCGAGCTCGTTCAAGTCTTCCGTTCCGTTGCTGGGGACAGGTTGAGGCGCCGGGCGCGACGGGGGCGCGGCCGGGGCAGCAGGTTTCGCGGGAGCCTTCGCTTTCGGCGCCGCGCCTTTGTCGGCGGGCTTCACTGCCGGCTCTTCCGGCGTCTGCATGTCCTCGATTTCCGCGGCCAGATCGCTTAAGAACTCTTCGGTGGTCGCCGGACCGGACTTGCTCGTCGTGGTATTGGGCGCCGGGCTCAATTCCAGGACGAGATCCTCTTCTTCTTCTTCGGCGGGTTCGCTTTCGGGCACGGATATGGGTGCGGCGGGTGGCGGCGCGGCAGCGGGCAACTCCGGCGCCGGTGCCGGCTCCTCGGCAGCTTGCTGCGTTATCGCTTCCCACTCATCCGAGAGATCGACTTCTTCACTGGCGGCCGGCTGGCGTTCGGGCTTTGCCGCTACCGGCGCCGCGATGGGTTTTGGCGGCGCCGCGGGCGGCGCGGCCGCTGCAGGTTCCGGCTCCATCGGAGCAAGCGGGATCTCGAATTCGGCGGGTGCAGCCGCCGGCGGCGCCGCCGCGGGCGGGACCGCAGCCTGCGGCGCAAGGGTGCTTGTGGCAAAGACGGCTTCCACGGCGGGGGGTGTTTCCAGCGACGCGGGCGGTGCCGGAGCGGCCGCGGGCAAGTCGGCATGAGTCAGCCCAGCGGCATCCTGGTATCTCTGTCGAAGTTCGGCGAAGCGCTCGGCATTGGTCGAGTCGTCGCGTTCCCGGTGGATTTGCTCCAGCTGGGCCGCGAGTTCCGCGGTGCGGCGGTCGTTGGAGGCGCCTAGGTAAAAGTCGAGCAGGCGTTCCAGCGTGGGCGTATGGCGCGGCGCGCGCTGCAGCACATTTTCCAGAAGGTTGATCGCCTTCTGGGTCAACCCGTAGCTGGAGAACAGGTCGACGTCGGTCAGGGCCTGCGCGATGTAAGCCTCGGTCTCTTCGTCCAGCGCCTCGTGGGAGGAGGTAGCCGGAGCCGACGGCTCGCGCGAGACCGGCATCAAATTGGCCACCGTGAACTGTTCGGGCGCGGCCTCGGGCATGGCCGCTCCGCTCTGGCGCGCCCGCAATCCCTCGAGCCGCTGCACCAGGCGGTCGTCGTCCTTATTCCGTTCAATCAGCTCCTGCAACAGTTGTTCGGCGCGGGGATAATTCCCGGCCGCCGCGTAAGCGTCCACGAGCTGGCTCTGAGCCGCGTTCAGGTGGAAGGGATCGCTGGTGCGCCCGCAAAAATCGGCCAGCATCTCGAGCGGCTCGGGATCGCCGGGAAGCTTCTCTGTGGCGCCCGAGAGCGCCTTCAAAAAATTGTCCTGCTGGCCCGCTTCGATCATAGGGTCGCAAAGTTCCCGCAGCAACGGAAGCGCTTCGCGGGCCTCCCCGGCTTCCAGCAGCGATTCCACGACGCGAAACAACTGCGCGAATTGGGCGCTGCCTGTGGCCAACTGCTTGCGGCCCAGATCCGCGGCGTTTTCAAAGTGGCCGCATTTGACTTCGACCTCCACGAGCAGGTTGGTGACCTCACCGCCCGCGTCGGCCTCCGGGTGCCGCGCGAGAATGGCCGCGGCGTCTTCGTGCTTCCCGGCGGCCATGAGGATCGTGGCTTTCAGGAAGAGCGCTGCCGCATTGTCCGGCACCACGTCGAGTCCCCGATCGACGAACTTCAGCGCCTCGGCTGTCTCGCCGCGCTCGAACAGGTGCTGGGCCGATCCCACGTAGACCTCGGCCGACTCCGTCTTCAGGCCCATCACGTTGTACAGTTCCGCCAGACGCATCTGCACGCGCGAGTTTTCCGGCTCGATTTCGATCAGGCGGCGCAGCACCTCGACGGCCTTCGGCGCCTGGTTGGCCTTGAGGTGCGCTTCCGCCAGCTGCAAGAACAGCGGACGCGCCTCGCTGAGCACGCCCTGCTGCACGTACAGGTCGGCGAGGTGCTCGAGCGGCTCCAGCTCGCCGGGCGCCAGCTTGGCGATCTTCTTGTAGATGGCGATCGCCTTGCTGTTGAAGCCGTCGTCCAGATAGACCTTTGCGAGCCGCTCAAATGCGATTGCAGCCTGGTGCAAATCGCCTTGCCGGGCGTGCAGGTCCCCGATAGTCATCAGCGTGGCTTGGTCCTTCGGGTCGTACTTCAGGATCTGCTGGTATTCTCCGATGGCCTGAGGGACTTTGCCCTGGTTGAGGAACTTCAGCGCGCTTTCGATCGCTTTGCTTTTATTGAACGCCATCGGCGGTTCCGCATGCCCCATGCGAGCCGGCCCGAGCGGAGGGCTCAGGCAGGAATCGCAGATTGCAGGTTAGCATGCTTGAAAAACAGGGGTCTATGCGATGGCGCGGCCCTGGTGACGAACGGGATAACAGGGCGCCCACGGTCCCTCCCAGGGCTTCCGGGCGTCGGCCCGGGTTCGGTGGCCTGGGCCGGCCGGCTAGCGGCGGTCCAGCGGCGGGGTGGCGGACGTCGCGGCCGGCGACGAAGTAGATGACGTCCTCGGCGATGTTCGTGGCGTGGTCGCCGATGCGCTCCAGATTCTTGGCCACCAGAATGAGTTCGAACGCCGGATAGACGACCGAGGAGTTCTCCATCATGTAGGTGAGCAGCTCGCGAAAGACCTGGTCGCGCAAGCGGTCCACCTGATCGTCGCGCGCCAGCACGCTCTGGGCCAGGTCGAGGTCGCCGCGCACCAGCGCGTTCAGGCTGTCGCGGACCATGGCCTCGGCGAGTTCGCTCATCCGCGGCAGGTCCACATACGGCTTCACCTGCGGATGGCGCAGGATGCGCGTCGCCGAATGAGCGATGTTGACGGCCTGGTCACCGATACGCTCGAGATCGCCGTTGATGCGCGAAACGGCGAGCAGAAAGCGCAGGTCGGCGGCCATGGGCGCTTGCAGCGCCAGCAGCTGCTGGACGCGCTCGTCAATCTCGATCTGCATTTCGTTGATGGCGTCTTCTTCGGCGAGCACGGTTTCGGCCAGGTGGGCATCGGCGTCGAGCACGGCGTGGACCGCCTGATGCACGGCCCGCTCCACGAGGCTTCCCATCCACAGCAAGCGCTGCTTGAGTTCTTCGAGATCGCGTTCGAAATGTCGTTCCATGGAACCTCAATCCTCGCGGCGCGATGGAATTGCCGCGCCGGTCATCCGAACCGCCCAGTGATGTAAGCCTCGGTCCGCGGGTCGGTGGGTGTGGTAAACAGCCGCGACGTCTCGGCGTGCTCGATGAGCTTGCCATCCAGCATGAACGCCGTGAAGTCGCTGGCGCGCGCCGCCTGCTGCATGTTGTGCGTCACGATCACCATCGTACAACTATCCTTGAGATGGAACAGCAACTCCTCGATCTTCGCCGTGGTCACGGGATCCAGCGCCGAGCACGGCTCGTCGAGCAGCAGCACTTCGGGATCCACGGCCAACGCGCGCGCGATGCACAGCCTCTGCTGCTGCCCGCCGGAAAGCGCCAGGGCGGACTTGTGGAGCTGGTCCTTCACTTCCTCCCACAACGCCGCGCGCCGCAGGCTGTGCTCGACCAAATCGTCCAGCCGCCCCGCGTAGCCGTTGATCCGCAGGCCATAGGCCACATTGTCGTAGATCGACTTGGGAAACGGATTGGGCCTCTGAAACACCATGCCCACCCGGCGCCGCAGCCCGGCGACCTCCATGTGGAGGATGTCCTGGCCATCGAGCAGAATCTCCCCCGTGAACCGGCTGTGGCGGATCGTCTCGTTCATGCGATTGAGCGTCCGCAAGAACGTCGATTTTCCGCAGCCCGAAGGGCCGATCAGCGCGGTGATCTGGTGGGCCGGGATCTGGAGACTCAGATCGAAGACGGCCTGTTTCGCGCCGTAGAAAAAGTCCAGATGGGAAATCTGAAAGCGCACCGGCGCCTCCTTGGGAGAAATCGCGAGAGGGGAATCCATCGCCGGCACCTGCGGCGCGAGTCTCGCAGCCATGGCGCCACCCTCATGTGCAGTAGAAGACATATCAAACACTCCGCATCGCTCCCCGGCGATTCAAAATCAGCCGGCAGCCCAGATTGGCAACCAGAACCAGAGCCAGCAGCACCAGTCCGGCAGCCCAGGCCTGCCGGTGCCAGTCGTCGTAAGGGCGCGATGGCGTAGGTATAGATCATCACCGGAAGCGATGCGATGGGCTGGTTCCAGCCGGGGCTCCAGAACGATTGCCGAAAGCGGTGAACAGCAGCGGCGCTGTTTCGCCGGCCACGCGCGCCAGCGCCAGGAGCATGCCCGTGATGATACCGCCGCTCGCCGCGGGAAGCACCACCGTGGCGATCGTCCGCCACTTGCTCGCGCCCAGCGCCATCGCCCCTTCGCGCAGGCTTCCGGGAACCGACACGCAGAAATTCTTCGGTGCTGCGTACTGTGATTGGAATCACCATGATTCCCAGGGCCACGCCACCGGCCAGCGTCGAGAAATGTCTCATCGGAAGCACGACCAGCGAATAGGCAAAGATGCCGATCACGATGGAAGGCACGCCGTTGAGCAGATCGGTCGTGTACCGAACGACGAATGCAAATGTCCTGCCGCCAAATTCCGCCAGGTAGACGCCGGCCATGAGCCCGACGGGCAGCCCCATCAGCGCTGCCAGCAGCAGCAGCTTCAAGCTGCCCACGATGGCGTTGGCCATGCCTCCGCCCGTTTCGCCGACGGGCTTCGGCAGCTTGGTGAAGAAATCCCAGTTGAGCGATCTTACCGCCGTTGTAGACCAGGTAGCCCAGAATGAGGAAAAGGATGGTTACGACGGCCAACGCCGCCACGCCGGTAAGCGTGAGCATCACGACGTTCAGGGACTTGCGCCAGATCAAGCGAAGGCGGTCTCATGACGGATGGCCTCCGCCGCGCTCGGTGGCGAGCGATCAGCAGCCGGGCCAGGCCGTTCAGAATGAAGGTGATCAGAAAGAGGACCAGCCCCAGTTCGATGAGGGCGCTCAGATAGACGGTCGCCGGTGGCTTCCGTGAATTCGTTGGCGATCACGGCGGCGATCGTGTAGCCGGGCGCGAAAAGCGAGGCGACGATCTTCGGATCGTTTCCGATCACCATGGTGACGGCCATCGTCTCGCCCAGTGCGCGCGCCAGCGCCAGGAACACCGAGCCCACGATG
Organism: Terriglobia bacterium; assembly: GCA_963791705.1. GTDB lineage: Bacteria > Acidobacteriota > Terriglobia > Acidiferrales > UBA7541 > Palsa-295. The sequence goes on from CAWBTO010000005.1 coordinate 339,691, forward strand.
CCCGACCGCGCCGACGGGACGACGACCTGCCAGGTGGATTCCCAGCGCGTCGCGCCCAGTGCCAACGCCGCTTCGCGCTGTTCGCGCGGCACCGTGAGCAGAACTTCGCGCGATACCGAGATGATGAAGGGAACGACCATGATCGCCAGAACGATTCCAGCCGTCAGAAAACCCACGCCGTAGTTCGGGCCCGAGAAGAAGGGAAGAAAGCCGAAAGCGTCTTTCAGTGCGGGTCCGAGAGTCGTGCGCATCAGCGGCACGACGATGAAGACTCCGAGCAGGCCATAAATCACGCTCGGCACGGCGGCCAGCAGGTCGATCAGGAACGCCAGCGCATCGCTCAGCCGCCGCGGCGCCAGTTCCGCCAGAAAAATCGCAGCGGCCAGGCCCAGCGGCACGGCAATCACGAGCGAGACCACCGGAGGTGACCAGCGTGCCGTAAATGAACGGCAACGCGCCGAAATGTGTCGAAGATCGGGTCCCAGGTGCGAGCATCCGAAAAACATCCAGCCGAACTTTGTCGGGAGAGATGGCAGAGTTGATCCAGAGCTCGTAGACCAGCAGAGAGGTGATCAGGATGATGGCCGCGGCGAAAATCAGAGTGAGATGTGCGCCACCTCGTCGCCGCAGCGCAGCCGGCGCAGGAACGCGCGCGGCCCCGCTTCGGGCGAGGCCGCGCGCTCAATCGCAGTGGTGGCCGTTGTGCACATCCGTCACTGGATCAGCGAGATCGCCTTCATTTCTATGTCCACCACGGGCTTGGGCAACTTCGCGTAGGACAGACCTTCATTGTAACCCTGTCCCTCCTTCAGCATCCAGCTTGAGGAAGTTCTTAATCGCGTCGCGCTTGGAGGCATCCTGAATCTGCGCGGGAATCAGCAGCCAGGTGAAGCTCGAAATCGGGTAGGCCTCTGCGCCCGGTGCGTTGGTGATCGAGACGCGGAAATCGTTCCGGCATCTCCTTCGCACGCACCACTCGCCGCCGCAGTCACGACCGGCCAAGTCTCGCCTTGATGAAATTTCCCGGCGGCGTTCTTCACCTTGCCGTAAGGCATGCTGGTTCTGAATGGCGTAAATCAACTCGACGTACCCGATCGAGTCGGGAGTCTGCTTCACCAGCCCGGCCACGCCTTCGTTGCCCTTTCCGCCGAGCCCCACGGGCCAGTTCACCGAGGTGCCGCTTGCCGACTTTGTTCTTTCCAGTCGTCGCTGACCTTGGAGAGGAAGTCGGTCCAGATGTAGGTCGTCCCGCTGCCGTCCGACCGGTGCACCACGACGATGTCGGAATTGCGGCAGGTTCACCCCGGGGTTGGCCTTGGCGATCTCCGCGTCGTTCCACTTGGTAATCGTGCCCAGATAGATTCCGGCCAGCGCCTTCTGCGTGAAGTTCAGCTCCGCGGAGACGCCCGGAATGTTGTAGGTGGGCACGTCCGCGCCAAGTACCGTCGGGAAGTGCAGGATCTTGAACTTGACCTGGCCAGTTGTTCGTCGTTCATGGGGCCGTCGGACGCGCCGAAATCCACGGTGCCGGCCAGGAGCTGGCGAATTCCCGCCGCCCGAGCCGATCGACTGGTAGTTGATCTGAACGCCGGATTTCTGCGTGTGGTACACGTCAAACCACTTCGAGTAGATTGGGATAGGGGAACGTGGCGCCCGCCGCATTCAGGAGCACGGGGTTCGATTGCGCTCCCGCGGTCAGGGCCAGGGCGAACAGAAGCGACACAGCTAGCAGCGTCTTTTTCATGATCCTTGGATTCTCCTTTTCCATGGTTCTCTAGAATTGTTACAGCCGTGTTACATCCCCGAGAATTCCGCATGACCCTCCCCCTCGCCCGGAATTACCAGAGGCGCGGTTTCGGGGGGCGAACCGCGCCTCCGGGGTGGGTAAGTCGAGGGTTTATTGCTCCGGCGCCATCGGCTGGAGTGCCGGAACCCAACCATTTCCTGCCCTGCGGATACTTGGCACCGCGGGGCAAGCCATTGGGTTGGAGCCTACCGGCCTCCTTTGAACGGCCGATGAGCCCCATGTGAAAAATCCGTGACTACGCGCCGGCGACGGCGGCGTCCGTGACCGGCGCTTCCATCTGCTTGGCCCGGCCGTGTCGCACCTCCAGGCCGCGCAGCCAGAACAGAATGTCCTCGGCGATGTTCGTGGTGTGGTCGGCGATGCGCTCCAGGTGGCGGGAGGCCAGCACGAATTGAAGATTGGGAGCGACGTGGGCGGAATCCGCCGCCAGGCTGGCGAGCAGCGCGTCGAAGATTCGGTCGCGGTACTGATCAACGGCGTCGTCGCTCTCCAGCACCTGGATGGCGAGATCCACATTGCGATAGATCAGAGCCCCCAGGCACTTCGAAACCATGGCGCGGACCGCCGCGGCCATCGGTCCAATCTCGGCCGGAGTTTCCACGTCGCCCATGGCCGCCAGGGAGATGGCGCGCTGGCTCAAGCTCACCGCCAGATCTCCCATGCGCTCCAGATCGTTGTTGATCTTCAGCGCCGAGACCACCAGCCGAATCTCCGCATCCAACAGGTCGGCCTGGCGCAGGGTGCGAATGGCGAGTTCGTCGATCACGATCTCCATTTCATTCACCCGCGGCTCGGTGAGGAACACCTCGCTGGCCAGCCGCTCGTTCCGCTCCAGCACCGCGGTAAGCGCGCGGTTGACCGACGACTCCACGGTGCGCGCCTGCGCGACCAGATGGTTCACGAGCAGATTCTGAAGAAATACGTCCGCGTTCGCTGTCTTGGTTTCCACGAGGGTTGCCTCCGGGGCGCTTTGAGAAATTCGGTCCTGGGCGCCCGCTTATACAGTGCCCCCGGAGCATTGCCAGCCGATGATCTCCACGTGAATGTTCGAAGACAGCGAAACAGGTCAGCGGGCCAGGGGAATGGAGAAGGAGAACGCCGAGCCGTGGCCGACTTCGCTTTCCACCCACAGGCGGCCGCCGTGCGTCTCGACGATGTGCTTGGCGATCGAGAGCCCCAGCCCCGTGCCGCCGGCCTCGCGCGAGCGCGCCGCGTCCACGCGATAGAAACGCTCGAAAATTCGTTCCTGGTCCGCCAGCGGAATGCCGATCCCGGTATCCGCGACGGTCAGGATGACTTCGCGTTCTCCCGCCGTGGCGCTCACGCGAATGCGCCCGCCTTCCGGCGTGTACTGAATGGCGTTGTCGAGCAGGTTTTGCAGAACCTCGCGCAGCAACATCGCGTCTCCGCTCACCGCGGGCAGTTCCGCGGGCACGTCGATCTCCAACACGATCTGTTTCCGGCGGGCCTTGAGCAGCGTGACCTCCGCGCAGCGCTCCACCAACTCCAGAACGCCGACGGCGGAAAACTGCACCTCGAGCTTGCCCGCCTCGATCCGCGCCAGCTTGAGCAAATCGTCGGTCAGGCGGGCCAGCCGCACCGCGTGCTCGCGGATGATTTCCAGAAAACGGCGGTTGCTCCGGGGATCCTCCAGGGCTCCCCCCAGCAGCGTTTCGGCGAAGCCCTGGATGGCCGTCAGCGGCGTCTTGAATTCGTGCGAAACGTTGGCGACGAAATCCTGCCGCACCCGCTCCAGCCGCCGGAGTTCGGTGACGTCGTGCAGCACCACGACCGCACCGGCCGGCTTCCCGGCGCCGCCGGCCGGCTCCGCCGCCTCCAGCGCCTGCACCGGCGCGGCCGTGACCGCGAAGTTCCGCGGGTGAACGATGCCCAGGGCGATGTCGTTCTGCAGCCCTTCCTCGCCGGCCAGCGCCCGGCGAATCAATGCCAGCAGGTCGGAATGGCGGACCACTTCGATGACCGGACGTCCCTCGATCGCGGCCGGATCGAGGCTCAGGACTTCGGAAAACGCGCGATTGGAGAAAACAACCTTCTGCCCGGCGTCAATCACCACGACGCCTTCCACCATGCTGCGCAAGATGGCGCTGGAGCGGTTGCGTTCGCCGCTGAGCGACCGAATCGTGCCGTCCAGGCGGCGCGCCGTCTCGTTCAGGGTGTCGGCCAACTCGGCCAGTTCGTCGCGGGCCTCCTCGGCCGGCAAGGGACGAAAATCCCCCTCGGCTACCCGGCGGGAAAAGTCCTTCAGCCGCTCGACGCGCGCGGCAAACACGCGGAAATAGACGAGCGAGGCTCCGCCGCCTAGCAGCAGCATCACCAGCGACGCGCCAAACAGCCGGCGTCGCAATTCGGCCAGCAAGAGATCAATTTGCGCCAGCGGCAGCGCCATGCGGATCACCACCGGTGGGCCGGTCGCCGGTTGATACCGCACCGCGCGATAGACCAGGTCGCGGCCTAGCGTCGCGCTGTGGCGCGCCGATTGTCCTTCCCCGGAGGCATACGCCTGCACAATTTCCGGGCGTTGCGCATGATTTTCCATGGTTTCCGGATCGTGCGCCGAATCCGCCAGCACGCGTCCGGCATTGTCAATCACGGTCACGCGCGCCCCGCTCGCCGCCAGCCATTCCGCCCAGGCGCGCAGCGCGGGCGTATCGTCCAGGCGCGGCGGGCGCGCTTGCGCCAGATTCGTGAGGGAGGCGAGCGTATCGTTGGCGGCACGCAGGTAATCGCGCCGCAGGACGCGCGCGAAGTAGAAGTCCACGACCAGCAAGACCCCCAGCAGCAGGGCGACGTAGGTCAGCCCCAGCTTCCAGAAGAGCCTAGCTCGCACGGGTTTCGAACAGATAGCCGGCGCCGCGAATCGTCTTCATGTAGGCCGGATGTTGAGGATCGGATTCAATCTTCTCGCGCAGCCGCCGCACGTACACATCCACGCTGCGCGGGGTGACAAAACGGTCGGTTCCCCACACGCCGTCGAGCAATTGATCGCGCGTGAAGACGCGGTTCGGACGCGCCGCCAGAAAATAGAGCAGCCGGAATTCCAGGGTGCTCATCGGCACGGCTTTTCCGCCCCGCGTGACCCGGTACGCCGCGGGATCGATCCACAGCGCGCCGATTTCGATGGGTTTCTCAGAGGATGCTGGCGGCGGTTCGGTGCGCCGCAGAAGCGCTTTGACGCGGGCCACCAACTCGCGCGGGCTGAACGGCTTGGTCACGTAGTCGTCGGCGCCCAGCTCCAGCCCCACCACGCGGTCCGCCTCTTCCCCCTTGGCCGTCAGAATCAGGATCGGCAGCCGATTCAAACTCGCGTCCTTGCGGACCTCCCTGCAAATGTCGAGGCCGGAGAGTTTCGGCAGCATCAGGTCCAGAACCAGAAGGTCGGGAGGCGCCTTGCGAATCTGCGCCAGGCCCATCGCGCCGTCCGAGCTCGCGATCACCTGGAAGCCGTCCTTCTCCAGGTTGTAGCGCACGAGTTCGACGATGTCCTTGTCGTCTTCGATTACCTGGATGCGCTTCATCTCGTCTCTCTCTGGGTGACGCCTTCAACATACGGGAAACCCTACCGGATGCGCAAGCGCGAGATCACCGATGCACGGGTTTTTAACACACCATTAACGTTTCACAACGGCTCGGGGCATCGCTTGTGAAACAGTTCCCGCAGCGCAGGTGTATCTGAGCCCTCTCGGATCATCTTCCAGACTGCTGAACTGGCTGGGGATGTGCCCCGGCTCACGCGCTGACTTTGGCTGCCGGCCTGCTCCATCAAACCACAGGAGATTCAGCGATGCAGTCTCGGGCGGATGCCGATCGTTCTGGCAGGGGGTAGTGCGATGCAGCGGGTGTTGGAGACGGCCAAGGGGAGGTTCTTGTTCCGAGTGGCGCCGGGAGCGCGGGAATTCTTGCTGCGGGAAGGGACGGATTTGAAGTACGGGGCGCGGCATCTGAAGCGGGCCATCGAGCGGCACGTAGTCTATCCGCTGGCCAGCTTGCTGGCCACCGAGCAGGTGAATCTGGGCGACGTCGTCTCGATTGATTGGGACGGCAACTCCAACGCCCTGCTGTTCCTGAAGGAAGCCGAAGGCGCCCTGGTGCCCATGGATTCCGCCGTCCCCGGACCCCTGTCCGAAGCTGTCGCAGCCGCAGCCAGCGGCCGCCCGGCTGGGCGCTGGTGTCCCGGCCCTCCTGCGTATCGTTCTAACGAACTGATTGTACGGGAGTTATTATAAATCTTTCGTACCAGCAGATTGTGAGCGGAGTCCTATGCAAGACCGGCGCTTCGGCACGGTACCGTCCTTGGGTAAGGGCTACCACTGTCTTTGTTCTCGGGGCGCTTTGAAAACAGGGGGTTTGCAGTGCAACGAGGAACGGGCATGCCAATCACGTCGTCCATGAGCTTGCAAATCAGTCTGCCCGTCATAGGTGCAGCACGCGGCGTGCGCCTGCGGATCAGCTCGCGCCGGTTCGCGCCGGCCGCAAAGTTGCCATCTGGATCAGTTCAGGGAGTTAACTGAGATGTCTGCCGATCGCCTGCGTCCCTTCGGCAAAAAGCTCAAGCACATCGTGTTGCTGACCAGCGCCGTGGCGATCGCCGTGGCCACCGGTTCTTCGGCCATCTATATGGGCATCACTTCTCGCCACGACCGGGCCGAGGAAATGGCGTCCGTGGCGGAACACGTCGGGCCGAAGGCCACGGCCGCGTTGGCGTTGGGCGACGCCGCGGCCGCGCGGGAGATTCTCGGCTCGCTGGACGAGCAGCAGCGCATCGCCGAAGCCTGCATCTACGGGCCCGATGGCAGCGTCCTGGCGACGTATTCCCGCCGGGGCACCGATACCGCATTCACTCCCCCGACGCCCCGTCCGAGCAGCGCGGAGATCAGCTGGGGGAGCATCGTGGTGTTCCAACAGATCCGGCAACGTGGAGTGCCCGTCGGCACGATCTACCTGGCGTCGGATCTGCGCGATTTGGAACTGCGCAGCCTGGACTTCATGGGCTTCGTTTTGCTGGCGATGGTCGCTGCCCTCGGAATTGCGTATGGGATGGCTTCACGCCTGCAGCGCTCCCTCTCCGAACCGATTCTGGATCTGGCGCGCACCGCTTTTGCGGTCTCGGTGGACCGGGACTGGTCCAAGCGCGCCCGGGGACAATCCAATACGGAAATCGGCTTCCTGGTGAAGCGCTTCAACGAAATGTTGGAGCAGATCCAGCAGCGCGAGGCCGATCTGCAGTCCGCTCATCAGGAACTGGAAGCGCGCGTGGTCGCGCGGACCCGTGAACTGGAGGCGGAAGTCGCGGAGCGCAAACAGGCCGAGCGGCAACTGGAAGAGCGCACCCGCTTCCTCAACTCCCTCATCGAGAACACGCCCGCGGGCATCGTGGCCGTGGACCCAAGCGGTATCGGCCAGATGTGCAACCCCGCTTTCGAGAAGCTGTTCGGCTATCGCCAGCAGGACATCCTCGGCTGCTCAGTGACGGATCTGTTGACAACTCCGGAGCTTCGCGCCGAAGTCGAGGTCAACCGCGAACGACTCCAGCGGAAGGAGGTCACCCATATCGTGACGCGGCGCAAGCGCGCCGACGGGACCCTCGTCGATGTCGAAGCCTACTCCGTGCCTTTGGGTGGCGAAGGAACCTACACCGGCGCGGTGCTGCTCTATCAGGACATCACCGAGCGCAAGCGCGCCGAGCGCGAACTCGAAAAGCAAAAGTCGTTTCTGGACTCCATAATCGGCAATAGTCCCGTGGGCATCGTGGCGATGGACGCGGACGGCATCGGCCAGATGTGCAACCCCGCTTTCGAGAAGCTGTTCGGCTATCGCCAGCAGGACATCGTCGGCTACCCATTGAGGGATCTATTGCTGACTCCGGAACTTCGCGCCGAAGCCGAGGTCAACACCGAACGACTCAAGCGGAAAGAGACCACCCACATCGTGACACGGCGCAAGCGCGCCGATGGGAGCCTCGTCGATGTCGAAGCCTACTCCGTGCCTTTGGGCGGCGGAGGAAGCTACACCGGCTATCAGGACATCACCGAGCGCAAGCGCGCCGAGCGCGAGCTCGAAAAGCAAAAGTCGTTTCTGGACTCCATAATCGCCAATAGTCCCGTGGGCATGGTGGTGATTGACGCGCACGGCGCCGTGCAGATGTGCAACCCCGCGTTTGAGAGCTTGTTTGGCTATAGCCAGCAGGAAATGCTCGGGCGGCTCCCGTCCGAAGTTCTCACGCCACCGGAACGCCGTGGCGAAATGGCATCCATCATCAAGGATGGTCAGGAGGGAAAGACGACCCACTACGTCACCCAACGCACGCGCCGCGATGGCACCCTGCTGGACGTCGAGGTGCTTTCCGTGCCTCTGAAGGAGGAGGGCAAGCTGACTGGCAGCATAATTCTCTATCAGGACATCACCGAGCGCCGCCGCGCCGAACGCGAGCTCGAGGAGCGCACTCAGTTTCTGAACTCCCTGATCGAAAACCTCCCCGTGGGCGTCTCGGTGACCAGCGCCGCCGACCTCATCGAGATGTGCAATCCGGCATTTGAAAAACTATTTCGCTACCGCCAGCAGGAAGTCTTCGGCCGCAACATCATCGATCTGCTGTCGTCGGACGCGCTGCGCACCGAAATGCAATCGGTGCGCGCCCAAATAGCGGAGGGAACGCTGGCCCGGCTGGAGACCCGCCGCAAGCGCAGCGATGGCAGCCTGGTGGATGTGGAAGTGACGGCCACCCGGATCGTCCGGGGCGACACACACTCGGGGAACCTGGTGATCTTTCAGGACATCACCGAGAGGAAGCGGGCGGAACGAGAAATCGAGGAGCAGAAGAATTTTCTGCATGCCCTCGTGGATAACCTCCCGGTCGGCGTCGTCGCTGCCGGCAGCGACGACGCCGTGCAAATGTGCAACCCCGCTTTCGAGAAGCTGTTCGGCTATCGCCAGCAGGACGTTGTCGGCCGCTCCGTCATTGAGTTGCTCGCGCAGCCGGGCCAGCTCGCGGCGGACATGGAAGCCACCCGGCAGATGATGATTGGGGAGCGGAAATTGGTTCACAAGGTGGTACGGCGGAAGCGGAGCGACGGCGCTCTTCTGGACGTGGAACTGCTCGCCGTGCCGCTCGTCCGCGGCGACGTCGTTTCGGGGATCCTGGTGATCTATCAGGACGTCACCGAACGCAAGCGCGCCGAGGCAGCGCTCCTGCGCGCCAAGGAAGCGGCCGAAGCCGCCAACCGCGCCAAGAGCGAGTTCCTGGCCAATATGAGCCACGAGATCCGCACTCCCATGAACGGCATCATCGGCATGACCGAACTCGCGCTCGATACCACTCTGACCAGCGAACAGCGCGACTATCTCGGCATGGCCAAAACGTCCGCCGATTGGCTGCTCACGCTGATCAACGACATCCTGGATTTCTCCAAAATCGAGGCCGGCAAGCTCGATCTCAACGCGGTCGAGTTCACCTTTCAAGAACATCTCGGCCACACGCTCAAGATCCTGGCTCTGCGCGCCCATCAGAAGGGCCTCGAGCTGGCCTGGCGCACGGGCCCGGGCGTTCCCGACCGGCTGATGGGCGATCCCGACCGGCTGCGCCAGATTCTGGTCAATCTGGTCGGAAACGCCGTGAAGTTTACCGAGCGCGGGGAAATCGTCGTGGATGTGCAAAACGAAGCCGAGGACGACACCGGCATTCTTCTCCACTTCCGCGTGAGGGACTCGGGGATCGGGATTCCGAAGGAAAAGCAGCAAGTGATCTTTGAAGCCTTCACGCAGGCGGATAGCTCCGCAACACGCAAGTACGGAGGGACGGGACTTGGACTCGCCATCGCGGCGCAGCTGGTCAGCCTGATGGGCGGGAAAATTTGGGTGGAGAGCGAGTCCGGCCAGGGCAGCACGTTCCACTTTCTGGCGCGCTTCGGTATCGCGGCAACCCTTGGCTCCGCGTCCCTCCCCGCTTATCCCGCGGTGATCGGGAAGGTTCCCATCCTCGTGGTGGACGACAACGAAACCAACCGCACGATTCTGGTCGAACTGTTGTCCTCCTGGGGAATGCGGCCTGAGGCTGCTGCGGGAGGCGAAGCCGCTCTCGCGGCACTCCTGCGCGCTCACCGCGAAGGCTGCCCGTTCGGCGCGGTGATTACCGACATGCAGATGCCGGAGATGAACGGCGCGCTCTTGGCCGAACGCATCCGGAACAAGGCGGAGTTCCGCGACCTCCCGATTCTGACGCTCAGTTCGACCGGCGAAGAACTCGACGAAATTCGCAGACGCGAACTGGCCATCGCCTCCCAGTTGGCCAAACCCGTCCAGCCCTCCGAGCTTCTCGATGCCCTCCTGGCGGCCCTGTCGAAGCCGGGGACGATCGACCAGGGGGCGCCGTCGGCCCGCGATCTCGCCGCCGCGCGCACCCCGCGCATGCAGGTCCTGCTCGCGGAAGACAACGAGGTCAACCGCAAGCTGGTCCAAACCCTTCTGGAAAAGCGCGGCCACACGGTGGTCGTGGCCGAAAACGGCCGCGAGGCTCTCGACATCCTCCAGCAGCGGAGTGTGGACCTCGTGCTCATGGATATCCAGATGCCGGTGATGGATGGATTCGAGGCCATGCAGTTGATCCGCGAGCGAGAGATCGTCTCCGGCGGCCACCTGCCGATCATCGCGTTGACCGCCCACGCCCTGAAAGGCAATCGCGAGCGCTGCTTGGCGGCAGGTGCCGATGACTACGTCGCCAAACCGATCCGCACGCCGGAACTTCTCACGGCCATGCAACGCGCCGTGACCCGTACTGCTGTTCCCCACGCCGCCACGTCGCCGGCGAAGGTCGCTGCTTCGGGTGTGCTGGATGCCGCGGCGGTGCTACAGCGCGTGGACGGCGATCGCGAACTTCTCGAGGAGTTGGCCCAGATGTTCACCGCGAAGCGCTCCCAGCGAAGAGACGAAGTGCAGGAGGCTCTGGCGGCTCACGATGCCGGCCGCCTCGCGCGTTCCGCCCACGCGCTCAAGGGATCTGCGGCGAATCTGGGCGCCTCGCGCGTTCCGCTGCTGGCCGAGGAAGTCGTACAGCTGGCGCATTCCGGCGATTTCGCCAGTGCCGCTGCCATGGTCCGCCATCTGGAAACCGAGATCGATCGGTTCGTGGCCGAGTTGGAAGCCCTTTGCCGGAAGGTGCCCTCATGAAGCCTTGCGGGAGAGACCGCCGCGGACGTAACTGCGAGAGATCCTTATGACCGAACAACAAAAATCCGAAAGAGCCATCCTGATTGCCGAGGATGACCTCGTCTCCCGGCGTCTGCTCGAAACCACCCTCGGGAAGTGGGGCTACCGCGTCATCGCCGTGAACGACGGCCTCGAGGCTCTGCGCGTCCTCCAGGGCGAAGACGCCCCCTCCCTGGCCATCCTGGACTGGATGATGCCCGGTATGGAAGGCCCCGAGGTGTGCCGGCGCGTGCGCGAACTTCCCCAGCGCCCCTACACCTACCTCGTGTTGCTCACGGCCCGCACCCAGCAAGGCGATTTGCTACGCGGCCTGGAATCGGGCGCCGACGGCTACTTGACCAAGCCCTTCGACGCCGAGGAATTGCGCGCCCGCGTTCACGTCGGTGAACGCATCGTGACCTTGCAAAACAATCTCCTGGCCGCCCGGGAAGAACTGGAGTTCCGCGCGACCCACGATGCGCTGACCGGCATCTGGAATCGCGGCACCGTGCTCGATGCTCTCCAGCGCGAGTGGTCCCGCCAGATGCGCGCGGGAGGCTCGGTCGCAACCATTATGATCGATCTGGATCACTTCAAGGAAGTCAACGATTCCCACGGCCATCCTTGCGGCGATATCGTGCTCCGGGAAATTGCCCGCCGCCTTAACAGTTGCGTCCGCCCCTACGACACCGTGGGGCGTTACGGCGGCGAGGAGTTTCTCGTCGTCGTGCCTTCCACCGATGTCGCGGGCACCTTGCGCATGGCCGAGCGCATCCTCGAAGCCATCCGGGCGACGCCCGTCACTACACAGGAAGGCCCCGTCCTCATGACGGCCAGCCTGGGGGTAGCCATCAGTGGCAACGGCCGGCTCCTGAATCCGGAATCGCTGCTTCGTCTGGCCGACGACGCGCTCTACCGCGCCAAGGCTCGGGGCCGCAACTGCTGCGAACTGGCGCCCCCCGTGGAACCAGAAGCTCCCGCCTCGGAGGATCAGGTGCCCGCACCGCTGCGCTCCGGATCGAAGTAGGCTGCCAAACGCACTCGCCGCCCCGATCCCTCGGGGCGAGATTCCGGGGGCCGGACGCTCGGTCCCCTGTGCCCTCCCGGGTCGCCAGGCTGTGACTCTCCGAGTTCAATCTAGTTCGTCCAGGCCCGGTTCTGGTGTAAAGTATTGTGCTTATGATCGGCGCACCTATTATTCTGCAATCATCCGAAAGGTCTACAAGATGAGCCCAACCCAATCAGCATCGGCGGCCTCCGGCAACACCCGCGACACGCTGACCATCGTTGACAATCGCACCGGCCGGCAATACGAAATTCCGGTCAAGCACGACACCATCCGCGCCCTCGATCTGCGGCAGATCAAGGTGAACGAAGCCGACTTCGGGATGATGAGCTACGATCCCGCGTTCACCAATACCGCCTCCTGCATGAGCAAGGTCGGCTTCATTGATGGCGATAAGGGCATCCTCCGCTACCGTGGCTATCCCATCGAAGAACTCGCGGAAAAAAGCTCCTACCTCGAGACGGCTTATCTCATCCTGTACGGCGAGCTCCCCACCAAGCCGCAACTGACCGACTGGAGCAGCAACATCACCCACCACACCTTCATCCACGAGAGCATCAAGAAGTTTCTCGACGGCTTCCATTACGACGCCCATCCCATGGGCATGCTCATCTCCACGGTCGCCGCGCTGTCCACGTTTTATCCCGACGCCAAGGACATCTTCAACCCCGACTCGCGCCGCAAGCAGACCTACCGCCTGATCGGCAAGATGCCCACGCTGGCCGCCTTCGCCTACCGCCACAGCCTGGGAATGCCCTATGTCTATCCCGATAACGACCTGAGCTATTCCGGTAATTTTCTGAACATGCTGTTCCGCACCACCGAGCTGCAGTACCGCCCCAATCCCACCCTGGAGCGCGCGCTCGACATCCTGTTCATTCTCCACGCGGACCACGAGCAGAATTGCTCGTCCACGGCCATGCGCGGCGTCGGCAGCTCCCATGTCGATCCCTATTCCGCCATCGCCGCCGCTACCGCGGCGCTGTACGGCCCGCTCCATGGCGGCGCCAACGAACAGGTTCTGCGCATGCTGCTCGATATCGGGTCGGTGAAAGATGTTCCGGCGTACGTCAAGAAGGTGAAGACCGGCGAAAAATTGCTGATGGGTTTCGGCCACCGCGTCTACAAGAACTACGACCCGCGCGCCCGCATCGTCAAGCGCATCGCCTACGAAGTCTTCGACGTCATGGGCCGCAATCCCCTGATCGATATCGCCCTGGAATGCGAGCGCATCGCCCTCGAGGACGATTACTTCGTCACGCGCCGTCTCTATCCCAACGTGGACTTCTACACCGGCCTGATCTATCAGGCCATGGGTTTCCCCGTGACCATGTTCCCGGTGTTGTTCGCCATCCCCCGCACCTCGGGATGGATTGCACAGTGGGAAGAGATGTTGCTCGATCCCGAACAGAAGATCGCGCGCCCGCGCCAGGTCTATATCGGCTACGACCAGCGCAGCTACATCCCGCTCGAACACCGCGGCTAGGGTTCTGAGTTAGAAGAGCCATCCGAATTGAACCGCCCCGAGGGGTGCGGCGGGTAGCGATACTGGCTCCTTCGTCCCCGGAGGGCTCCCCAGCCGGTGGAATTAGCTTTTTCTAATCTTCCCTCCGCGCCGCACAGCCCGAGCGATCCCGCTAACTTGATGCAGGTGATAGGGATGCGCGCGGCGGCAAGGCCCGGCAACCCTCGTGTACGAAACCAGCACAGTGGACTTCCGCCTGCATTGTGCCGATAGACCCTACAGAGTCTTTGAGCGTTGTTGTGCGCGGGAAGACTCCGGGCAGATGGGCACCGGGTTGGTCGCACGACGACGCATCCTTGGCTGCATCGCGCTGAGATGTGGGCTGAGTTCGATCTCGATCCAGGGGCATTTCTTCCAGCCTCCAATCCCGCTTGGCTTCAGGAATTTGTGATGTGAAGTGATCGGCTGGCATTGACACAAAATTGACAAACACATGTCCATAACCTTTGCCAAAAGCTCCTCCGTGGAGACCAAGCCGCTGCGATTGCTTATCGTCGGTGATGACCCGAGGGACGCGCAGGTGTATCTGCGCAATCTCGATACGTCGGGGATTGCGTTCCAGGCGGACACAACCCTGACGCACGAGGATTTCGTTCGCGAGCTGCGCGAGCGCCCGCCGGACGTTGTTCTCGCGAATTACCTGATGAGCGGCTGGACCGGCATGGACGTTCTGGCTTGGATCAGCGACATTTGTCCCGGTGTCCCGCTGATTATCGTGAGCGAAACTCCCGGCGACGACCTTGCGGCCGAGTGTATCAAGCGGGGCGCTTCCGACTATGTCCGGAAAGACCAGCTCTCCCGGCTGCCGATCGCCGTGATCCGCGCTCAGAAGGAAAGTTTCCTGAGGATAGCCGAGAGGCGCGCGTGCGAAACCCGCTACCGGAGCCTCGTCGAGAACGTTGCCTGCGGCGTCTGCGGCATCTCCCTGGACGGCACAATCCTGCACGCAAATTCGTCCTTGGCTCGAATGCTCGGCTATGACTCGCCGGAGGAAGTTCTGGCCGCCGGGAACGCCGCGTTGTTCTTTCGCCATTCCTGCGTGCGGGATGAAGTGTTCGCGCAATATCGGCAAGACGACCGCGCCGACTCCACCGTGGAATGGCAGCGCAAGGACGGAAAAACGATCACCGTGCGGACCGTGGGCTGGCGTACCCGCGACCCGCAGCGCGGAAATGAATACATCCAAGTGATCGTTGAAAACGTCACGGAACGCTTCACGCTTGAAAAACAGCTGATCCAGGCCCAGAAGTTCGAGCCCATCGGGCAATTGGCCGGCGGCATCGCCCATGATTTCGGCAACATGATTGGCGCGATCATCGGCTGGGCCGATTTGGGCGTTGAGGAAGCCCCACCCGGTTCCCGCCTCCAACGCCACTTCGAAAAAGTGCGCCATCAGGCCGACCGCGCCGCAGCTCTCACCCGCCAACTGCTGGCCTTTGCCCGCCGCCAGGTCCTCGAGCCGGTTGACATCGATCTGAATCAGGCCGTCATCGAAACCCTTAGCCTGCTGGAGAAGGTGATCGGATCCAACATCCGGATCACCGCCAACCTGTCGCCGCATCTTGCCATCGTCCGCGCCGATCCGGTTCAGGTCGAGCAGGTGCTGATGAATCTGTGCATCAACGCGCGCGATGCCATGCCCCAGGGCGGCTCCCTCACCGTCCAAACCACGAACGTTGCCTTCGGAGAGGAGTCATGTGCGCGGCAACCCCTGATGCGCCCGGGGGAATACGCCATGCTCTCGGTCACCGATACGGGCACGGGCATGGAGGCGGCTGTCCTCGACCGTATTTTCGAGCCCTTCTTCACCACCAAAGAGATCGGAAAAGGAACCGGGCTCGGCCTCGCCTCCGTGTATGGCATCGTCCGGCAGCATGGCGGCTTCGTTCAGGTTGATAGCGAACCCGGGAAGGGCACAACATTCCGAATCTACTTTCCAGCCAGCACCGGCGCGGGCGTCCGCCCCAGTCCGGCGGGCGACATCCGGACGGCCCTGGGTGGCTCCGAAACGCTCTTGATTGCCGAGGATCACGATGGCATGCGCCAGATCGACCAGGAGACCTTAACCAATCTCGGCTATCACGTCCTGGTGGCCTCCGATGGCGAGCAAGCCGTGAAGAAATTCCTAGCCCACAGCCATAGCGTCGATCTTGTCCTTCTCGACATGGCGCTCCCCAAACTCAGCGGCCTCGAGGTATATGCCCATATCTGCAGAGACAAGCCGGAGGTTCTCGTGATTTTCGCCACCGCCGGTAACTCCGGCGTGGATTTGCCGCACCCGGCCCCGAGCGAAGGATTAGCCGTGCTCCGTAAGCCCTACGCGCCCCGCGACCTGGCGCTCAAAGTGCGCCAAGTCCTAGACCACCACGCTCGCCTGTCGCGCAAGGTTTAGGCCTGAATGCCGGAGATGAACGAAGACCGGCACAGGTATGTCCCGGAGTTGCAGAGTAAGCTTAGCCCGTCGTCCCAAACCATTCTTCAGTTCCGGCCGGAGGGAGTTCCCTATGTCGTCCTGGAGCAGAGGACACACTCTTCACACTGCGGATTTCGTATGAAAGTTTCAGGATTCAGATTGACATCTCTTCGCGACGTATGATAACGGTGTTGCATACGTGGCACCGGCGAAACGCCGGTTTGCCGGCGCATCCAGGCGCGGGAATACCAAAATTCCTACTGGATGTCTGGCAACAAACCCCACCCACCCCGGGAGGTGGGCGCCTTTGGCGCTTGCCTCCCGTTTTAATTTGCCCGTGCTCCCCGCCGCCGCTGCTTTCCACTCGCCGCGCTTCACCGCCTCGACAAAATGATCCGCCTCGCGCGTCGGCTTGGGGATGCGGAAGCCATCGCTCACCGCGCGCGCCAGTTCGATGGCCCGTCCCAGCGAGATGCGGTGCCCCTGCGAAATATAGACCGGCTTCACGCGCCTCGCGCGTTCGCAGGACCGCGCCCACCACCTCTCCGCCGTCCACCAGCGGCGTCCACGCCCCGGCCTTTTGCCCCGGCTCTTCCGCCGTCCCCACCAAAATGGATTTGGCGCAGCCGATCGTCGGGCAGTCCAGCAGAACGCCCAGATGACACGCGATCCCGAACCTGCGCGGATGCGCGTAGCCCTGCCCGTCGCAGAAGATCACGTCCGGCGCGTGGCGCAGCCGGGCCAGCGCCTTCAGCAGCACGGGGATCTCGCGGAAGCTCAGCAGCCCCGGCACGTAGGGAAACGTCAGCCGCCGCTCCGCCCACACGCGCTCGATTTCCTCCATCTCCGGAAAGCGATAGACGATCACGCCCGCGATGGCCCGCCCGCGCTGCAAGTCGAGCGCCACATCCGTTCCCGCCACCGTCTGCGATCCGCGGCAGGCGGTCCTGGAGCTCCACCCGCTCGCGCAGGCGCAATTGAATCCGCGCCGCCTCGCGCGGCGTCACGTTCCACCGATGCAGCCGCAGCGCTTTCATCGCTCGGCCTCGCCCCCATCCTCGCAGCCACGCTAGTCGCCGCCCGCGCCGCCTGTCAAGCCGCAGCTCCGCCGGTCAGGGACTCAGTTTGCTCTTCGTGGCACAGCCACTCTTGGCTGTGCTCTTGGATGGTGGCAAGCAGCCTCGCCGCTCCGCATCGCCAGCGCACAATGCGATGCGGTCAAAATTTGGAAAGATGGCACTCCGGTGGGTGTGCTGCCAAATATCGCAATCAGCTTTTCCAGGCCACGCTAAAACGTCAAGCGCTCTTCTTCAGTTCGGCGAGGACCAGTTTGGCGACTTCCTTGAGCGTCTCGAAGACGCCTTCGCCCCGGAACGCCACGGCTTCGGTCACCGGCTCGCCCTTCACCGACAGGTGTTGCGTCAGTTCCTCGACGGACAGGATATTCGGCAGGTCGCGCTTGTTCAGTTGCAGGACGTACGGGATGGTGCTGAAATCGAGGTTGTGATCTTTCAGGTGTTCGCGCAGGTTGTCCAGGGTTTCGAGGTTCGCGTCCAGCCGTTCTTCCTGTGAATCGGCCACGAACACCACGCCGTCGGCGCCCTTCAGAATCAGCCGCCGGCTGGCTTCGTAGAACACCTGCCCGGGAACCGTATACAGATGGAAGCGCGTCTTGAATCCGCGCACGCTGCCCAAGATCCAGCGGCAAGAAAGTCGAAAAAGAGCGTGCGGTCCGATTCGGTCGCCAGCGACACCATCTTGCCCTTCTGGTTCGCGCCCGTATGCTCGAAAATCCATTGGAGATTGGCCGTCTTGCCGCCCAGGCCTGGGCCGTAGTAGACGAGCTTGCAGTTGATTTCGCGCGCAGGAAAATTAATAAACGGCACAATTTCCTCAGAGTGTGGCTCGCTTTTACTTATAGCACATGCTTTGGCACCCGACCAATGCGCCGGCGCGCCCCTGTTCTCAACTGACAATGCAGGTCATCACCCGCTGCCGGATCAGCCCCACCCATGCCGGCCCCGCCAACTTGCCCCGGCCTAAGCGCCATGCAATCAACGCAGCCCCCGCCCCGCGTCCCCCCAATGTGTCTTTTCTGCCTCGGCCCAATCCCCCGGCCGACAATTCCCGTCGAACCCGGTGTCCCTCGGTGGCATTGGCCCGCGGAGCGGATTCGGCGCCTACCTCAGCAGGCGCGAAGAATCTCATCGTAGCGGGCATGTACAGCGCGTTTTCTTTGCGCGCTTATCTCGGAGCGGGGTGAACCTCTGAAGCCCGGTGCCGGCCCTTTCCGCCCTTCGGGAAGCAAGGCTAGGTCCCCGTTAGCGTACGGCCGCGGTGCGTGTAGAATGACGCTGCACGACTTGTACACTGCACAGTCTTTCAATAGGAGGGGACGATGACTGCATTCCATCAGGGATCGGGCGATGATCTCGAGCAGCACTATTTGGCCAAGGTCCACGGTTCGCTGCCGGGCGGGCTGGGCATGCTATTCCTGGGCATCCTGCTGCTGATTCTGGTCTACGCCTCGGTGGCGTATGTTCCGGCGGGCAATGTCGGCGTCCTGACGCTGTTCGGGCGCGTCACCGGCGAAGTCTTGCCCGAAGGCACCCACCTGGTCAATCCCTTCAAGGGCAACAACACCATGTCCATCCGCACGCAGGAGCTGAAGGAAACCGCCAGCGTGCCCTCCGACGAAGGCCTGGTGATGACCCTGGACACCTCGCTGCTGTTCCGGCTCAATCCGGAGAGAGCCGCCGAGGTCTATCAGAAGATCGGGCCGCAGTTCGTGGACGTGGTCGTCGAGCCCAACATGCGCTCGGCCATCCGTTCGGTGACCGCCGCGCACAGCGCCAGCGCCCTCTACACCGGCGGCCGCGAAGAGGTGGCGCAGAAAATCTACGATGAACTCGTGCGCCAGCTCAGCACCCGCGGCGTCGAGGTCCAGAGCGTCCTGCTGCGCGACATTCAGTTGCCGCAGATGCTCAAATCGGCCATCGAGGCCAAGCAGCAGGCCGAGCAGGACGCCCTGCGCATGGCCTTCGTCCTGCAAAAGGAAAAGCAGGAAGCCGACCGCAAGCGCATCGAGGCCCAGGGCGTCCGCGACTTCCAGACCACCGTCAGCCAGGGCATCAGCCAGCAACTGCTCGAGTGGAAAGGCATCGAGGCCACCGAAAAGCTGGCCAACAGCCCCAACGCCAAGATCGTGATCATCGGCAACACCAAGAACGGCCTGCCCCTGATCCTGGAGCCGAGATAGCCGCAGCCACGAACAGTTTGAGGCTCGCCATCCCCTGTAGGGGCGCTGCTTGCTGTGCCCGCCTTACGCTGTAGATTTTGTAGCGGCCGCCTTGAGGCGGGCGCGTTCCTTCGCGTGGCACAGCCACTCCTGGCTGTGCGCCTTGCAGGGTGGCCCACCTTCGCGAATCAGACACACCCGTACGCGTCATGCCGTTTCTCGCCGGATGCTCTTGTGTGAAATTCGGGCTAGTCGTCGGGCGGGGAAGGGAGATCGGGCGCCGGGTCCGGCTTCTTCGCGCCGAAGTGGTCCGCCAGCTGCCCGCCGTCGAAGCTGGCCGTGGCGCTTTCCCGGATCTCCGGCAGCATGGACGCGTTCCAGTCATACCACTCCCGGACCAGGCGATGGTAAATGTCCGCATGGCGGTCCTTCAGGTTGGCGCGTTCCAGCGGATCTTCGACCACGTTGAACAGAAACGTGTTGTCCAGGATCTTGAGGAATTTGTAATCGCCGTCGCGCGCGGCCCGCTGGTGATTCGCCTTGTACCGCCAGAAAAGCTTGCGCGCCACCGGAGGAACACTCTGCGTCAGGGCCGGCAGCAGATTCATGCCGTCGGGCGGGCTGGCAGGATCGGGCTGCGCTCCGGCCGCGGCCAGCAGCGTGGGCAGCCAATCCATGCTGATGGAAACCTGATCGGTGGTCCGCCCCTGCGGGATGCGCGCGGGCCAGGAAACGATCGCCGGAATGCGCAGCCCGCCTTCCAGCAGTTCCGTCTTTTTCCCGGTGAACGGCCAGGTATCGGCGAAGCGCTCGCCGCCATTGTCGCTGGTGAAAATGACGATGGTGTTTTCGCGTGAGCCCGCGGGCGTCCAAGGCCCCCAGCACGCGGCCAATCTGCAGGTCCATTTCCTCGATCATGCGCTGGTAGGTTTTCTGCGTTCCGCCGTCGAAGTCGCATCGGGCCTTTGCTGCCCGGCTGGCGCAGCCGCTCGGACTCCGCCTGATCGCCGGGGCCTTCCCAGGGCCAGTGTGGCGCGTTGAAGTGCAGGCTGATCAGAAACGGCTGCGCGGATTTCGCGTAACCGTTCACGACCTCGACCGCGCGCGTGCCCAGCAGGTCGGTCAGATATCCCACTTGATGGATCAAGACGTCGTCGTCCCACAGATCGTCGCTCTTGCCGAAGGAATGCGAAAAATAGTCGATCCCGCCGCCGCGAAACCCGTAGAAATGGTCGTAGCCGCTTTGCAGCGGGCCAAACTTGGGCAGCACGCCGAGGTGCCACTTGCCGAGCAGCGTCGTACCGTACCCGGCCTTCTTCAGCAGCGACGGCAGCGTGGGCTGCTCGGGCGGAAGGCCAACGTTGGGATTGCCCGCGATCGGCTCCTCCAGTCCGACGCGCAGCCGGTATTGATAGCGGCCGGTGATCAGTGCCGTGCGCGTGGCGGTGCACACCGCCGAGTTGGCGTAGGCCTGCAGGAACCGCACGCCCCGCCGCGCCAGCGCGTCGATGTTCGGCGTGCGCAGATCGGGCCGGCCGTAGCAGGACACGTCGGCATAGCCGAGATCGTCCGCCATGATAAACACAATGTTGGGAGGCTTGGTGGGCGATTCCGCCGCGCCGCCGCTGCCGGCCGCTAGCGCTACCAGTCCCGCGCCCGCCCCGCGCAGCAGGTCGCGCCGTGTGATCGGTTTCTTCTTCATGACACGCATCCTACCACCGCTGGGCGGCTAGTTGAAAAACTCCTGCGGCTTGTCATTCCGAGGAGCGAAGCGACGAGGAATCGCTCTTTTTACTGGCCTCTGGCAAGGAGGAAGCTTGGACTGCTCCTGCAACCGCAGGTTTTGAGCATTTTTTCAACAAGCGGTTAGAGATTAACCGTGAGGTTCTCCGGTGTTCGCCGTCTGAGGATAGGAAAATGAACTGGGAAGCATGAGCCACGTTCCCAACCGCTCCAGCCGTTCTCGGTATTGTTCGAGATCAACGGGCTGCCGCGCCACGCCTGTTTCCATGGCCGCCCGTGCGACGGCAGAGGCCACCCAGACCAATACCCGCGGATCGAACGGTTTGGGGACGATGTACTCAGCGCCAAACTGGATTCTTTCCACGCCGTAGGCTTGGCGGACCGATTCGGGTACTTCCTCTCTGGTCAAGGCCGCCAAGGCATGCGTCGCGGCGAGTTTCATTTCTTCGTTGATCGCGCTCGCGCGGACATCGAGTGCCCCCCGGAAGACGAACGGAAATCCGAGCACATTGTTCACCTGATTGGGATAGTCCGAGCGTCCGGTGGCCATGATGAGATCGTCGCGAGCGCCGCGCGCATCCTCCGGCGTTATCTCCGGATCGGGATTGGCCAGCGCAAACACGATGGGACGACGCGCCATGACTTTCAGCATGTCGGACGTCACCGCACCCTTCGCCGAGAATCCCACCAGGACGTCGGCGTCGCGCAACGCTTCGGTCAAGGTCCGCAATTCCGTCTTTTGGGCAAAGCGCCCCTTGTAAGCGTTCATGCCTTCGGTGCGCCCAGCGTAAATCACGCCCTTGGTATCCACCATGAGGACGTGTTCCCGCGGGACGCCCAAGCGGAGGTAATGCGCGGCGCACGCCATGCCCGCTGCTCCCGCGCCGACGAACACCACGCGCACCTGGTCAATCTTCTTGCCCACGATTTCCAGTGCGCCCAGCAATGCCGCTCCGGAGATGATGGCGCTTCCGTGCTGGTCGTCATGCATCACGGGAATCGACATCGTTTTCCGCAAGGTGTCTTCAATCACGAAGCAGTCCGGTGTCTTGATGTCTTCCAGATTGATGCCGCCCACGGTGGGCTCGAGAAGCTGGCAGAACTTTATGACGTCTTCCGGTTTCTCCGAGTTCACCTCCAGATCAAAAACGTCGACATCCGCGAAACGCTTGAAGAGCACCGCCTTGCCTTCCATCACGGGTTTGGCAGCCAGCGCTCCGATGTTTCCCAGGCCCAGCACCCGTGTGCCATTGGAGACCACCGCGACCAGGTTTCCCCGCGCGGTGTACTCGAAACTCAGCTCGGGCGACTTGGCAATCTCCCGGCAAGGTTCAGCCACTCCGGGCGTGTAGGCCAGGCTCAAGTCCGCCTGGGTGCGGCAAGGCTTGGTCGCCACCACCGCGATCTTGCCCTTGCGGCCGCCGCGGTGATACTCGAGTGCGTCCTGTCGGCGCGAATTCATGAGGGAACTCCTTATCTGCAATACCCGTCACCTTGAGATTGCTGGCCATTTCCGATGCTTCCCAACGATGAGCGATCGAGAGAGGGCGTGCACCCGGGGGTGCGGCGCGGAGGGAATTCGAGATCCGTCCCACAGCGGAGGCGGCTGTTGGCTTCCGGCAAAAATAGGCTCTTATGGCTCACGGTAGAACAACCCCGCGCCCAATTGTTTCATGAGCGGTCATTCTTCGGTTGTGAGCAAAATCACAAGCCGGCAGAATCAGCCGTTTTCACCAGGCGGGTAGCCCGGCCTTTTGCCTCGGATCTGTCGGGTGCCCCACTCTCGGTTTTCGAGGGTGGGCTCTTCCCCTGTCGATGTCTGCCCTCGCCGAGAATTTGCACGAACGTGTTTGGCGAAACGTTCGCCTGCCACGGAGCTTCAGCTCCGGCATAAGCCACGATCCTTCTGGAGTGACCCGGACCCCGGGTCAAGCGGCCGCGTCGGGAGCAATGCTGGAGTTGAACAGGCGGGCAACCGATTCTCGCCCGAGAACGATGAACGTGAAGACGCCGAGAACCGTGCCATACGGAAATTCCAGGCAACTGATGCCGGCCACCACCATGCAGAAGGTTCGCGACTTGCGCTTCTTGATGCAGGAGCCGGCTCGAAATTTTACCGCCGCCAGAACGATCATGAGGAGGAAAATCGCCAGGCCGATTCCGCCGAAAATCCAACCCACAAATGCCGGCGGCGGTTGGCTGGCATTGGTGGCCACGTCATGGCTGTGAGACATGGCCGCGCCCACGGTGAGGCCAATCATCATGTACATTAAACCGAACAGCGAGAAGAACGCAGCCGTAGCCGCTGAAATCATGTACCCCAGTGAGAGAAGTTTCAGATGCTCTTCATCGATGATGGACTGCCGCGTCAACTCTTCGGACATGCCAGCGCTCCTCGCACCGCGCAAAAGTTCCTCGCACGGGCGGTAGACTATCACATCCCGATATTCGCCCGGCCCCGCCGTTGCGCGCGGCTTGGCAGCGCGCGGGGTCGCGCAGGTCACCGCATCTTGGATTTCAGCTGGATCGTCGCGCCGTCAACAACGAACCTGCCGTACCCCTGATGATGGATGGTCTTGGGATGCTTCTGCGCCGGGTCCCTCCAGGCCTTCACCACCTCGAGGATGAACAGACCGTATCGGTTGACGAAACGCGTATCGGCCACCTGGCATTCCAGATTGGCGAAGCATTCCTCCACCAGGGGCGCCGCCACTTTCTCGGCGGGCCGGGCGGTCAGCCCGAAGGTCGCAAACTTGTCGATGTCGCGGCCGGAGCAGTTGCCCACCTGCGCGACTTTGCGCGCCAATTTCAGCGCGGGAATGGCAATCACACACTCTCCGGTGGCGCGCAACGCCGCAAAACTGTGATTCCTATTGCTGACCACGCAGGCCACTAGGGGCGGCTCAAACTCCACCATCATGTGCCAGGACATCGTCATGACGTTGGCGCGGCCCTTGCGGGCGGTCGTCAGCAGGACGACCGGCCCCGGCTCCAGCAACTGGTAGACCTTCGACAAGGGCAGATTCTTCATCATGGTCGCGGCTCCTGGACTGCCTCCGAACATCGCGGCTCCGCTCTGCGAAGCCCATCGGTGCTGACCGGCGCTCCACTTCTCCGGTCTCCGCGTTAATCAGGCACTGAAGTTATAAGACTCGCGGGAACTGTGAACTCGGACACCCCTTCCTTCGTCTCGATGTCGGCGGGCCTGGCTGTGCTGACACACAGTAAGTCCCGTCCTTCTTGGTCTCGGTATCGCTTCAAGACTTCGCAAGGCATGCTCCCAAGTGCCGGGTATTTGCTGTCAGCGTCCAAGCGTTCGCTCGTGACTATCGGGACCTTTTCGACAATGATGTGGCGGCGGCCCTCAGCATCTACCAACTCGCACTCCACCCAACCCGGCTGGTCGCTATCCACGAAACGGACGATTTGAACGGAAATGCAATGCATGGCATGTGTATGCAATCACAACGGCCAAGCCAAACGCAACCGCTTTGGTTGAGAGGAAGGCGAAGAAGAATCTAATCGCTCGGGCCGGTCTTGGAGCATCGTTCCTGAAATTCCCACGTGTGAGGGGTCACGCGCGCCTGTGACCCCGGTCACATACGCGGCGGGAAAATGTTTGTAGCATGCCGGGTGGTAATGCCCCGAAAAAGAAGGGGGTGTTTTATGCACTACATTCGACTGGCAATACTCGCACTCGCAATCGGCGTGGGCTTCGCTGCTTCGGCCCAAACGCCCGCGAAGACCGGCCCCCGCGCCAATATCGCCGCGGGCAAAGCGCTGTTCCACCAGCATTGCTCGAGCTGCCACGGTGTCGACGCCAAGGGCGCACACGGCGCTCCGTCACGAGGAATCATGTACGATCCGCAATCCATCGAGCCGGAGCGGCGCGTGCCCCCGGCCGATCTGACCGAACTCAGCCAGCGCAACGCCGGGAAGTTTCCCGCCGACCGCATCCGGAACGCGATCTACAACAAAGACTCGATTCGCGCCCACGGGACTCCCGAGATGCCCGCGTGGGGCAACGTCTTCTACCTCCTGAAAGACCGCCCCAAGCTTCTGGAGAAACGCGTGCGCGAGCTGACCGCCTACATCGAGTCGATCCAGGCGACAAAAAAGCCATAAGCCTTTGCCTTCCACTCCGCGCCACGCCGCGGCGGGTTCGCGTGAGAAGAGATTTGCAGAAGGCCCACGGCCCGTCCGGAGATCATAACCGGGCGCGCGAGCGCAACTCCTCTCCCTTCGGACCCGGTTACCGGCGCAGCGTGGCGATGCAGCGCTTGGTGTCGAGCAGCAGGTCGAGCGCGTTCACGATATTCACGATAAACAGATTCGCGCTCTGCATCGCCGCCACCGAGCAGCCTTCCCCGTTATCGACCGCGACCGCCAGACCGCCCGCGTCCCTTACGGTCCGCAGCAGCAGCGCGTCGTTGTTGCCATTGCCAAATGCCGCCACCCGCGAAGGCCGCAGCTTCTTGACGTAACCATTTTTCTGGATGTCGTGCCTCGCTTCCGATTTCAAGATGTGCAACGCGAGCGGCACGCGGGCAAGTTCCTTGCGCGCGGTTCCACGCGTGTCGGCGGTGACCACGTGAATCTCGACGAGCTTGTCTAGTTTGCGAAGGCGCTCCGCCACTCCCGGCACGAGCTGGCCTCCGAGCGAAAGCGTGCCCGTGTAATCGCACACGATGCGCTCGATGCGCAACGGTTCCGCAAAATGCGGAATCAATATCTCGATGCCGGGCGTTTTCATGGCTATCGCTTCGAGTTCAGCCCGCCTGCTTCAGCTCCGTGCTGATCAGCAGGATATCCACGTTGCCGATGTTTTCGACCGAATGGGGCGGCAGCGGCGGCACCCACTGCGCGGCGGGTTCGGTGGGCGGAGGGCCGGCCGTGCGGCTGTCGAACAGCAAATTGCCTTTGTCGTCGCGCCGCAGAAAATCGCTCTGGCGGAACACGTACATCGCGCACGGCCAGCGATGCGTGTGCACCGGCACGAATTCGCCTGCCGGAATGCTTACCTCCAGCACGCGCACGCGCTCGTTTTCAAACAGTAGTCGGTGGTGCTTGGGCGCGGCGACGAGCGCGTCGAGCGAATCCGGCCAGGGCCATTGCGGGTCTGTGCTCACGGCATCCTCCAAAGGTTCGGGCGTCAGTGGAAGCATTCTAACGCCAGACGCCCGGAAAGATGGAAAAGGGAAATTGGAAAATGGGGATGCCGCAACCTGGCGGGGAGTCGCGGCGAAGAAATAATCCGGCTAGCGGCGCGCCTGCGGAAGCGAGGTGTAGAAATTGCGCACGGCCGGAGAACTCATGGAAATTCGTTGTGCGAACGAGCGAAACCCGGGCAAGCCGAGAAGCGCCCATTCCCCCCGGCGAACCGGAGAGAATGGGCGCCTGGTAATGCCACCGAATCAGCGAGGCGCTAGGCGATCGGCGTGCAGACCGACTTGACCTCGGTGTAAAGGTTGAGGACTTCGTGGCCCATCTCGCGGCCCCAGCCCGACTGCTTGAATCCGCCGAAGGGCAGCGCCGGATCGAAGACGTTGTAGCAGTTGATCCACACGGTGCCGGCGCGCAGCTGCGAAGCGACGCGGTGCGCCTTGGCGATGTCGCGCGTCCACACGCCCGCCGCCAGGCCGTAAACGGTATCATTGGCTTTGGCGATGAGGTCGTCGATATCCTTGAAGGGCGTGGCGGTGACCACGGGTCCGAAAATCTCTTCCCGGACCACCTTCATCTTCTCGTTGGTGTTGACCAGCACGGTGGGCTTCACGAAGTAGCCCTTGTCGCCGTGCCGGCTGCCGCCTACGGTCGCCTTCGCGCCTTCCGAATAGCCCGACTCCAGATAGCCGCACACGCGCGTGAGCTGCTCTTCGGAGACGAGCGGGCCCATGTCCGTCGTGGGGTCGATGCCCGGGCCGACGCGAATCTTGGCCGCCAGTTGCGAGACGCCGTCGACGACCTTGTCGAACAACTTCTCTCCGACATAAAGTCGCGAACCCGCGCAGCAGCACTGGCCGTGGTTGAAGAAGATGCCCAGGGCCGCGCCGGAAATGGCGGCCTCGACATCGGAATCATCGAACACGATGTTGGGAGACTTGCCGCCGAGTTCGAGCGACACCTTCTTCAGGTTTCCGGTCGCCGCCTGCGCGATCAGCTTGCCGACTTCGGTCGATCCGGTGAACGCCACTTTGTCCACCTTCGGATGCGCCGACAGCGCGGCGCCGGCGGTCTCGCCATAGCCGGGAACAATGTTGACCACGCCATCCGGGATGCCGGCTTCCTGGATCAGTTCGCCCAGGCGCAGCGCGCTGAGCGGAGTCTGCTCGGCGGGTTTCAGCACCACCGTGCAGCCGGTCGCGAGCGCCGGACCGAGCTTCCACGAAGCCATCATCAGCGGGAAATTCCACGGGATGATCTGGCCGACCACGCCGACGGGCTCGCGCAGCGTATAGGCCAGGTACTTCGCGCCATAGGCGGAGATGGGGATGGTGTTGCCTTCAATCTTGGTGGCCCATCCGGCCATGTAGCGGAACATATCCACGGTGCCGGGGATGTCCGCGATGCGGGCGATCGCGAGCGGCTTGCCGTTGTCGAGGGATTCGAGCTGCGCGAATTCCTCGCCGTGCTGTTCGATCAAGTCGGCCAGCTTCCAGATCAGGCGGCCGCGTTCGGACGGCGTCATCTTGCTCCACGGGCCGCTGTCGAAGGCGGCGCGGGCGGCCGCGACGGCGCGGTCGATGTCTTCGCGGTCTCCCTCGGCCACGCGGGCGAGGACTTCGCCGGTGGCGGGATTGTAGGTGGGGAACGTCTTGCCGGAAGCGGCGTCCACCCACTTGCCGTTGATCAGCATTTGCCGCGGTTTGGAAATGTAGCGGGTTACATTTTCATCCAGACGAATCGCTGGGGTAGCAGTAGCCATGTTGATTCTCCTCTCATGGGAACCATCGGGAATTGGGGCGAATTGGAATAGAGCGAAAGACATGTGATGCCAAAATCCATGGCGACCGTTGCCGGGGATGTCCGGCGGCACGAGCCGCGCTTTTGCCGAGCCGCGGGAACCGGCCGGGCTGTCTTCGGACACTTCACCGGGCGCGCCACGAAACCTCTTTGAACGGGTCGTATCATAAGGCCGAAGAGCACGGCTTGACAATAGAATCCGTCGCGCGGTTCGCCCATTCCCGCGGGCGCGCGGCATGCCCGGCGGGGCGGATGTTTCGCCACTCTTCGGTCCTGGCGGTACCGTGTCTGCGGCTAACTCCCACCAATCAAATGGGATACGGAGTCGGCGAGCGCCGGATGGTGACCCAGCGCAGCTCGGTGAACTCCTCCAGGCCCGCGCGCCCGCCGAACCGGCCGTAGCCGCTGTCCTTCATTCCGCCGAACGGCATTTGGGGTTCGTCGTGCACCGTGGCGCCGTTGATGTGGCAGATGCCGAATTCGAGGCGCTCGGCAATGTGCAGGGCCTTGGTGATGTCGCGGGTGAAGACGGCGCTGGAGAGGCCGTAGGCGGTGTCGTTGGCGATGCGCACGGCGTCCTCGGCATCGCTCGCGATGATGACGGACTTTGCCGGGCCAAACGATTCCTCGTGATAGATGCGCATGGCGGGCGTGACGCCGAAGAGCACGGTCGGGGGGTAGCACGGCCCCTGGGCCTTTCCGCCGGAGAGCACCTTCGCGCCCTTGCCCACGGCGTCGGCGACCAGCGCCTCGACTTTCTCCATGGCGGCGGGGTTGATCATGCAGCCGATCTGCGTCTCTGGGTTCGCGGGGTCTCCGACTTTCAGGGCTTTGGCTTTGGCGGCGAGCTTCAGCACGAACAAGTCGGCGATGGATTTCTCGACAATGATGCGCTCGGTGGACATGCAGATCTGGCCCTGGTTCATGAAGGCGCCGAAGTTGGCGGCCGAGACCGCAGCGTCCATGTCCGCGTCGGCGAGAACGATCATGGGGGCCTTGCCGCCCAGCTCGAGCACCACGCGCTTGAGATGTTTTCCGGCTTTTTCGGCGATGAGTTTCCCGATCTTGGTCGAGCCGGTGAAGCTGACGCGGCGCGTTTTCGGGTGGGCGATCAATTCATCCACGACGTCGGCGGCGTCGGCCGGGGCATTGGTGATCACGTTGACCACGCCCTTGGGGAAGCCGGCTGCCTCGAACGTGGAGGCGATGGCCAGATGCGTTCCCGGGGATTCCTCGGAGGCCTTGAGCACCACGGTGTTGCCGTAGGCCAGCGGCGCGGCGATGGCGCGCATGCCCAGAATCAGCGGCGCGTTCCATGGCGCGATGCCGACCACCACGCCGGCGGCCTGGCGCATGGCCATGGCGGTCGTGTCCGGCAGATCGCTGGGGATGATTTCTCCGATGACGCTGTAGGTCTGGGCCGCGGCCTCGCGCAACAGTCCGATGGTGTAAATGGCGTTGAACATGCCCCAGCCGAATGTCCCGCCGGTTTCCGCGGCGATGATGCGCGCGATATCGACCTGGCGGCTTTCCATCACGTCGGCGGCCTTCAAGAACAGGAGGCGGCGGACGGCGGGCGCGGCGGTGCTCCAGGCATGGAAGGCGGCCGCGGCGGCATCGATGGCGCGGCGCGCGTCTTCGCGCTTGCCGGCCGCCACTTTGGCAACGATTTCGCCGGTGTAGGGATTTTTCTTGTCGTAGGTGCGCGCGTCGAGCGCGGCGGTCCATTCGCCATTGATGAACAGCCGTTCGTCACGAATTGCCACAGGTTGCATGGAAACCTCCCGATCTTTGGTATAAGTTCGCGAACTGCCAGAAGCGGCGCATCGTCCCGCGCGCGGTGGCCGGGGACGATCGCCGGGAAGCCGCCGCATGGGGCCGGCCGAAAATCGCTCCGCGGCGACGGCGAAAGTCTATACCAAACATCCGGCCAAGGAACGGGATTTTTGGCAGGGCCCGCGCCGCGGGACAAGTTCGACGCCGCCCTTCCATTCCGCGGCAGTTTTCGGTAGCCTGCTGAGGCTCGCGCAAATGCGGAAGAAAGCGTGACAAGCCCATGAGTGACGACGTATTCATCCTCGGTGCTTTCAGTACCCCCGCCGGACGTTTCTTCGAACAATCGCCGAAACAGCTGGTGCGCGCCGCCTATCTGGGAGTGCTCGGGGACGCGCGGATCGACGGCGGGGCCATCGGCCACATCTGGTTCAGCAACATGCTGCTGGATTTCTGGGGCCAGCCGAACGTCAAAGGGCAGGTGTGCCTGCTGCCGCTGGTGCGCGAGGGGCTGGTGCCCATCGGCGTGCCGACCACGAACGTCGAAGCGGCCTGCGCCAGCGGCAGCCTGGCGTTCAACGGCGCGTGGAAGGATATTCTTTCGGGGCAATGCGAGGTCTCGCTGGCCATCGGTATGGAAAAGATGTTCGACCCGAACCGCCGCGCCGCGTTTTTTGAGCGGCTGGAGAAGGGCAGCGACTGGCTCGACCCGCAGGATTGGATGAACGAGTACGCAAAAATGGCCGCGGAATGCGGCACGCGGTTTGAACGCAGCCCCGACCGTTCGATGCCCGTGGACATCTACGCGCTGTTGGCCAAGACGCACATGGCGCGCTACGGCACGACGGCGCGGCAGATGGCCTGCGCCGCGGCGAAGAACCACACGAATTCCGCGGGAAATCCGCGCGCGCAATACCGTTTCCGATGGATGTCGAGGCCGTGTTGGCCGACCGCATGGTGAGCGAGCCGCTGACGCGCGCGATGTGCGCCCCAATCGGAGACGCGGCCGCCGCCGCGCTGGTGTGTTCGCGCAAGTTTCTGGAGAGCCAGCCCGCGGAAGTGCGCCGCCGCGCGGTGCGCGTGCGCGGGCACGGAGTGGCGGGCGGGCGTCCCGATGGATCGTGGGAGGATGAGCGCGCCCCGGTGCTCGCGGCGCGCCGCGCCTATCGCATGGCCGGGCTCACGCCGGCGGACATCGACCTGGTGGAACTGCACGACGCGACCTCTTTCGCCGAAATTCATCTCATCGAGGATTTGGGGCTGTGTCCCCGGGGGCAGGGCGGACCGTTTACCAGCGACGGCGCGACCCAGCGCGACGGCCGCATACCCGTGAATCCTTCCGGGGGCCTGGTTTCCCGAGGACATCCCATCGGGGCCACCGGACTGATGATGCTCAACGAGCTGTGCATCCAGCTCCGCGGCGAGGCCGGGCGCGATTCAGGTGCCCAAGGCGCGGATCGGCCTGGCGGAAAATGGCGGAGGACTGATCGGCAAGGACCTGGCCGCGTGCGTGGTGACGATTCTGGAAGCGGCGGCCTGAACGGGCCGCGCGCCCTGCTTACGGCCCTCGGGAGTCCTCTGGCGCGGCCCCCGAACGGCGCTCGGCGGGCCCGAGCCGAAGTCGATTGCAAAAGAGCGCGAGGTTTCTGTAAGTTATTGCGTGCCGTTTCTTGCCGCGGAATCCAGAGATAACCATCAGAGGTTTTCATCCCTAGGAGGGGAGCAATGAGTCAGCAAAGCTTGGAGGATTTGTTAAAGGTAGTCGGGAATCCGGTGACACTGCTCCGGAATTCGCAGATTGGAGCGTATGTCTACCCGGTGGTCCCCACCGAATATTCGAACTGGCGCGACGAACAACGCGCCTGGCGGGAGACCGCCGTGCTGTTCGACCAGTCTCACCACATGGTGGACCTGTATGTGGAAGGCCCCGACGCACTGAAATTGCTCTCGCACCTGGCGATCAACAGCTTCGCGAAGTTTCCGGTCAACCGGGCCAAGCAATTCGTGCCGTGCAGCTACGACGGGCACGTGATCGGCGACGGGATTCTGTTTCACCTGGAAGAGAACAAACTGGTGTTCGTGGGGCGCGCGCCGTCGGCCAGCTGGATTCAGTTCCATGCGGAGACGGGCGGCTACAACGTGAAGGTCGATAAGGATGACCGGTCGCCCTCGAACCCGCGCGGCAAGGCCGTGAATCGCAAGTGTTACCGCTACCAGATTCAGGGGCCCAACGCCACGCAGGTGATCGAAAAGCTGAACGGCGGTCCGGTGGCGGACATCAAGTTCTTCCACATGGACGCCATCAAGATCGGCGGGCGGCGGGTACGCGCGCTGCGGCACGGGATGGCGGGCGCGCCGGGATTGGAGATTTGGGGACCGTACGAGGAGCGCGAGGAAATCCGGGCGGAGATCGTGAAGGCCGGCAAGGATTTCGGGCTGCGGGAAGTGGGCTCGCGCGCCTACGCCACCAACACGCTGGAATCGGGCTGGATTCCCTCGCCCCTTCCGGCGGTCTATACCGGCGAGAAGATGAAGAGCTACCGGCAATGGCTGCCGGCGACCGGCTACGAGGGCACGGGCTCTCTGGGCGGCAGCTTCACTTCCAACAACATCGAAGACTACTACACCACGCCCTACGAGCTGGGCTACGGGCCGTTCGTCAAATTCGACCACGACTTCATCGGGCGGGAAGCGCTGGAGAAGATGTCCGGCAAGCCGCAACGGCGGAAAGTGACGTTTGCCTGGAACCCCGAGGACGTCGCCAAGGTGTTCCAATCGATGCTGGCGCGCGGGGAACACTACAAGTACATCGACCTGCCGCTGTCGAATTACGCGTCGGCCTCGTATGACAAGGTGCTGGCCAACGGGAAGACGGCGGGGATGTCGATGTTCACCGGCTACAGCTACAACGAGCGGTCCATGCTCTCGCTGGGCATGGTGGACCCGGATATCGAGATGGGCAACGAGGTCAAGATCGTGTGGGGCGAAGAAGGCGGTGGTTCGAAGAAGACCACGGTCGAACGCCACAAGCAGCTCGAGATCCGCGCGATTGTCAGCCCCGTGCCGTACTCCGAAACAGTGCGCAAGACGTACGCCGAAGGCTGGCGGACGGGCAAGAAGTAAGCCGGGAACCGAAGTCAGGCGTCGGATGTAAACAGGGGGCCGGGTGGTGGACAGCCGCCGGCGAGCGGCTGTCGCACCCGCCCCGTACACCCCGATGGATCTCTCCGGGGAACACGCTTCGAGTTTTGGCTGGGCGGCAAGCCCCAACAGCAAAGCCAAGACGCCCGCCTACACAACGAGGCGGCCGCTACGGGGCAGATGCTAGCGACTGGCGGGCGACGGGCGATGACTTTGTAGCGGCCGCGTCGCAGTCCAGGCGGGCGCACCAGGGAGTTTATTGACGGGGAGACCATTAGCCCGATATAATTGGGGTTTGTCAGTAGAGCCGGGAGGCAGCATGTACGCCGTAATCCGCAGTGGAGGCAAGCAGTACCGCGTGGCGCCGGGTGAGACCATCGAGGTCGAGCTCCTGGAAGGCCAGATCGGCGGCAAGGTGACGTTTGAAGACGTCGTGGCCGTCCGCACGGACGACAAGAAGATGCTGGCGGGCGCAGCAACCGCCAAGGCCACGGTCACCGGGAAGATCGTGAAGCAGGTCAGCGGCCCGAAGGTCAAAGTGCTCAAGTTCAAGACGGGCGGGCAATACAAGATTCAGCGCGGCCACCGGCAGGCTTACACCGCCGTCCAGGTGGGCGACATCCAAATTTCCTAGAGGTTTTCGACATGGCGCATAAGAAGGGCGGCGGGTCATCCACAAACGGACGCGACTCGCACGGACAAAGGCTGGGCATCAAGCGCTTCGGCGGGCAGGTGGTCACCAGCGGAAGCATTCTGGTCCGCCAGCGCGGCACGCCGTACAAGGCCGGGAAAAACGTCGGGCGGGCGAAGGACGATTCGCTGTTCGCCTGCATCGACGGCGTGGTGCGCTTTGAAGACAAGGGCGGTCACGGCCGCTTCATCAGCGTGCTCCCGCTCGAGGCGGTTGCGGCTGCCTTGGCAGCGAAACCCGCTGCGCCCGCTGCCGATTAAGGTTTTTATCACCTGACGCACCGCGCGGGCGCTGTCGTGGCCAACGCGAATGCACTCGCTGGCGTGAACCCTCTCCTGCTGTTATCCTCTCCTGAAAAATAATCCGTGCAGGCGCGCATGAAGTACACTCTGGGCGCAGAGCCGTACGATTCCCGCAGGACCAACCTGTTTCGCGGAGGTACCCATGACGCCATCGAGCGGCAGTGATGCAAGGCTCAGCTTCCAGGTATTCACGGGGCAGGATTTCGCGCTGGCGAACAATGCCGTGCTGATCGCCGGGCAGCACGAGGCCGTGCTCATCGACACGTGCCTGGTCCTGAGCGACGCGGCGCGCCTGGTGGCCATGCTCCGGGCCAGCGGAAAGACGCTGAAGGCCGTGTACATCACGCACGCGCATCCCGACCACTATTTCGGCAACGGGACCGTCCAGGAAGCGTTTCCCCACGGCGCGGTTCTACGCCCGGCCGGGCGTGATCGATTTCATGCAGGAATACCGCGCCAAGATCGTCCACTGGCGCGAAATGTACGCCGACGAGATGCCCCGCTCCATCCCCATGCCGGAGCCGCTCGCCGGCAAACACGCGCTGCTCGAAGGCCACGAGATCCTCTTCGTCGATCTGCCTGTCTGCGAGACGGTCCACGCCACGGCGTTCTACGTCCCCTCGGAAAAAGCGATCATCGCGGGCGATTTGGTCTATTCCGGCATGCACCACTACATCGCCGACACGAACCATCCCGATAGCTGGATTGACGCGCTGAACGTGGTGCGCCGCCTGGGGCCCATCGAGCGCGTGTTCCCAGGGCACGGGCCGGTGGGCGGGCCGGAACTGCTGGATGCCAGCGAGAAGTGGCTGAACGACTACCGGGACGTCGCCCGGCCCGGCGTGAGGTTCGTGGACATCGCCAAGGAGATGACGCGGCGCTACCCCAACCACGGCCTCGCCATCCTGCTGTGGCTGACGCGCGGCCCGGGCTTCGGCCTGGCCGGCGCGAAAGAGATCGGCGTCCCGCCCGCCTTGCTCGGCGGCTCCTGAGAGCCCCTGCCACCGGATGACGCGAGGGTTCCTTGTCTGATACGCTTCGCTCGGGAGAACCGCCATGAGATTCCGCGTGTCGCTCGCCCCGGATGGACCGGAGAAAGCGCGATGAACTGGACTCGCCGCGCGCTGCTGGCCGCGTCGCAAAGCTCGTGGCTGCGCGAGCGCGCCGCGCGCAGCGGCTTCGTGCGCCGCGCGGCGGGACGTTTTCTGCCGGGGGAAACGATCGACGCCGCGCTTACCACCGCCCGCGCCCTCGCCGGTCGCGGCCTCAGCGCGCTCGTCACGCATTTAGGCGAGAACGTCGGCGACCGCGCCGAGGCCGAGGCCGTCACCGCGCAGTATCTCGAGCTGCTCGACTGCATCCAGGCCGCGCAACTGCCCGCCGAAATCTCCGTCAAGCTCACGCACCTGGGCCTCGATCTGGATAGCGAACTCTGCCTCGCCAACCTCACGCGCCTCATCGAGCGCGCCCGCACAGCCGTGGCGCCCTCCCGCCAGACCGTCTGGATCGACATGGAGCAAAGCACCTACCTGGATGCCACGCTCGAACTCCACCGCCGCGCACGCCAGGCATCGGGCAACGTTGGCGTATGCGTCCAGGCCTATCTCCGCCGCACGGAACGCGATGTCGAGGAGCTCCTGTCCATGGGCGCAACCGTGCGCCTGGTCAAGGGCGCCTACAGCGAACCCCCCGAACTCGTGATCCCGAAAAAAGCCGACGTGGATGAACAATTCGTCCGCCTCGCGCAGCGGCTGCTCAGCCCCGAGGCGCGGCGCTCGGGCGTGCGCGCCGCCTTGGCCACGCACGACCGGAGATTGATTTCCCGCATCAACCGCTGGGCGGCCGAGCAGGGAATTCGCAACGAGCAAATCGAGTACGCCATGCTGTACGGCATCCAGCGCGGCGAACAATTTCGCCTCGCGCAGGCGGGTTACCGCAGCTGCGTCCTGGTTTCCTACGGCACCTACTGGTTTCCCTGGTACATGCGCCGCCTCGCCGAGCGCCCCGCCAACATTCTGTTCCTCGCGCGCAATCTCTTCGGCGGGTGACGCCAAGTCACCCCCGCAACTGCCCAATCACCTTGCGCCCGTCATTCTGAGCGCATCCGGCCAGGATGCGCGAAGAATCTCAGCGTCACATTCAAGTACAGCGTGTTTTTCTGGTTGATACGCGCAGCAAGTCACGTCTCCTCCCGTTCTGCCGCTGAATTGTTTTCTTAGGGTGTGTCCTGGCAGTCGTTCGTGAGAAGTGCGGACTAGCTACGTGGGCGGCGTGGAAGCACGGGAAACCTGCGGAGAGTTTCTTCGTTGGGTCACGGGGAGAGATCCCTCGGCGGGCAAATAACGCCCGCCTCGGGATGACCATCCTTGTCGGATGGTCACTTTTCGACGCGAATGGCGTGCCGCGGCCCGGCGCGGACGATGGCGTTGCGCGCGCGGCGCTCGTTCGGAGAGCTCAGCGTGCGCGTCACTTCGTCCCGAACGAATCCGATGAACTCGTGCATCTGCGACTGCATCTCGGCCATGCGGTCGCGCATGTTGAGGATGATTTCGATTCCCGCCAGGTTGACGCCGAGTTCGCGCGTCAGATTGAGGATCACCTCGAGGCGCTCCAGGTCCTGGTCGGTGTAGAGCCGCGTATTGCCCTGCGAGCGCGAGGGTTTCAGAAGGCCCACGCGTTCGTAGAGCCGCAGCGTCTGCGGATGAAGGTGATACAGCTCGGCGACGGCGCTGATCATGTAGCCGGCTTTGGCCTTCTTTCTGTGCCGCGCTGTCATCGTCGTCTCCTGACTGGTCCCCTAAACGACCGCGCGGGAGAAGATCTCCCGGCGGGGATCCTCGTGGTCGAGCTTGGCCAGGTCGCGCAGCAGGGTCCGCACGCGCTCATCCTCCGGCTTGGGCACGACCACTTGGACCTCGACGATCTGATCGCCACGATGCCCCGCGCGGCGCGTCGAGGGCGCGCCCTTCTCGCGCAGCCGCAGCCGCTTCCCGCTGTTGGTCCCCGGCGGGATGCGCACCTGGGCGCGCCCGTCGATGGTGGGGACTTCGACCTTGGCTCCCAGCGAGGCTTCCGTCACCGTGACGGGCACAACGGTGTAGAGATCGTCGCCACGGCGCTCGAAGAAGCCGTGCGGCTCGACGTTGGTGACGATGTACAGATCGCCGGGGGCGCCGCCGTGCGCTCCGGCATTGCCGCGGCCGGCGACGCGCACGCGCGATCCGGTCTGCGCTCCGGGGGGAATGCGGATGTCGAGTGTCTCGACCCGCTGGACGCGCCCTTCGCCCCCGCAGTGGCGGCACAGCGTGCGCACGCGCCCGGCGCCACCGCAGCGCGAGCAGGTGATCTGAAAACGCATCTTGCCGCTCACCTGGGTCACCTGGCCCGAGCCGCCGCACGCGGTGCAGACTTTTTCATCGCCTGGCGCCGCGCCGGCGCCGTGGCAGACGGCGCAGACATCGAGCCGCGTGAAATTCAGTTTCTTCACCGTGCCGCGCATGGCTTCGGCAAACGTGATGTCGATCTGGTATTCGAGGTCCGTGCCGGGCTCGTGCTCGCGCGCCGCCTGCGCCGCGCTCGCTCCGCGGAAAAACTGGCCGAACAGGTCGCGGAAGCTGGTTCCACCCGCCGCACCCGCGCCCGCTCCCGCGCCGCCGAAATCAAATCCGCCGAAATCGAAGTGCATATCCTGGGGAGCTGCGCCGCCGTATCCCGGAGGTGGCGCGCCGCCTGCGCCCGGCGCGTTGAAGCCGAACTGGTCGTACATCTGGCGCTTCTTGGCGTCCGAGAGGACTTCGTAGGCTTCCTGGATCTGCTTGAATTTTTCTTCCGAGGACTTGTCTCCGGGGTTGAGGTCCGGATGGTATTTGCGGGCGAGCTTGCGGTAGGCTGCGCGGATTTCCTTCACCGGGGCCTTGCGCGCGACGCCCAGCAGTTCGTAGTAATCCTGTTTCGTTGTGACCGGCATCTCTGTGCTTTTCTGTAGCGGCCACCTTTAGGTGGGCGCCGGAGCCCCGTCTTCGCTTACAACTTGGCCCAGCGCGCGTTCCATGCGCCCAGCTCTTCGGCCTCGCGCGACAGCTCTTCCTTCTTTTGCCGCTGGCTTTCGGTGCGCCCGCCCATCGCCGCCTCTTTCAGGCTGGCGCGCTCCATCCAGCGGTCGAGCAGCCCGATCTTGCGCTCGACGCTTTCGGGGTCGGACTTGAAGCGGAGAAACGTTCCCGTGATCTCGACCGAACGCGGGGCGAAATCGGCCGGCACGTCCTGCTGCGCGTCGTAGAACAGCCGCCGCCAATCGCCCGACGGCGATTCCGTGATCGAAACCTGCACAAGGTAAAAGTTGTCGCGCACCTTGTGTACTGCCTGGGGCGGGCTGGCCCGCCGGATTCCGCTGGTCGTCAAATGCCCCTCCGCATGGGTCACTTCACAAAAACAGCTCGCCGATGGCCGGTGCACCCGGCCCCGGGCGTTTCTATCGTGCGTGCGATGAACGAAGCGTCATCGAAGCCTCACGCCAGCATTAACTCGGCTTCTTCGATTCGTCCACGTCCACAAACTCGGCGTCCACCACTTCGCCGTGTCCGGCCGCGCCCGCTCCATCGGGACCCGCGCCCGGAGCGCCCGGAGCACCCGCGGCTCCTGGGCCACCCGCCGCACCGCCCGCGGCTTGCTGCGCCTTGTAGAGCGTTTCGGCCAGGCGATGCGAGGCCTTGGTCAAGCCATCGACTGCGGCGTTCAGCTTGTCGAGGCCGCCGTCCGTCATGGACCGCCGGGCTTCCTCGATGGCGCCCTCGGCGGCCTTGACGTCCTCTTCACCCAGCTTCTCGCGGTTTTCCTTGATCAGCTTTTCGGTCTGATAGACCAGGTTGTCGAGCCGGTTGCGGGTCTCGACTTCGGAAAGCCGCGCCTTGTCCTCGGAGGCGTGGGATTCCGCTTCCTTGCGCATGCGCTCGGCTTCGTCCTTGCTCAGGCCGGTGGACGCGGTGATCGTGATCTTCTGCTCCTTGTTGGTCGCCGTGTCCTTGGCCGAGACGTTCAGGATGCCGTTGGCGTCGATATCGAACGTGACCTCGACCTGCGGCATGCCGCGCGGCGCTGGAGGAATTCCGATGAGATGGAATTTCCCGAGCGAGCGGTTGCCGCTCGCGACCGGGCGCTCCCCTTGCAGCACGTGGATTTCCACCGAGGTCTGGTTGTCCGCCGCGGTCGAAAAGACTTCGGACTTGCGCGTGGGGATCGTGGTGTTGCGCGGGATGAGCACGGTCGTCACGCCGCCCAGCGTCTCGACGCCCAGCGAAAGCGGCGTCACGTCGAGCAGCAGGATGTCCTTCACTTCGCCGCCCAGCACGCCGCCCTGGATCGCCGCGCCCACGGCCACCACTTCATCCGGGTTGACGCCCTTGTGGGGCTCGCGCCCGAACAGTTCCTTCACCAGTTGCTGGACCATCGGCATGCGCGTTTGCCCGCCGACCAGCACCACTTCGTTGATCTTGCTGGCCTCCACGCCCGCGTCCTTCATGCACAATTTGCAGGGTTCCACCGAACGCCGGATGATGTCGTCCACCATCGCTTCCAGCTTCGCCCGCGTCAGTTTCTTCACGAGGTGCTTGGGGCCGGTAGCGTCGGCGGTGATGAACGGCAGATTGATCTCCGTCTCGATGGTCGTGGAGAGCTCGATCTTGGCGCGCTCGGCCGCATCGCGCAGGCGTTGCAGCGCCATCTCGTTGCCCTTGCCGCGCAGGTCGAGGCCTTCATCCTTCTTGAACTCCTCGATCATCCACTCGACGATGCGCTGGTCAATGTTGTCGCCGCCCAGGTGCGTGTCGCCGTTGGTGGCCTTGACCTCAATCACGCCCTCGCCCACTTCCAGAATCGAAATGTCGAAGGTTCCGCCGCCGAAGTCGTACACGGCGATCGTTTCGTCCTTCTTGCGGTCCAGTCCGTAGGCCAGCGCGGCCGCCGTGGGCTCGTTGATGATGCGCTTGACCTCGAGGCCGGCAATCTTCCCCGCGTCTTTGGTGGCCGTGCGCTGCGCGTCGTTGAAGTAGGCCGGCACCGTAATCACGGCCTCGGTCACCTTCTCGCCCAGAAAATCCTCCGCCGCGGCCTTCAGTTTCTGCAGGATCATCGCCGAGATTTCCGGCGGGCTGTATTCCTTGCCCTGGCCGATCGCGGCCACGTGCTCGCCCTGGCGCGCCACTTTGTAGGGCACCATCTTCATTTCTTCGCTGACTTCGTCGTAGCGCCGCCCCATGAATCGCTTGATGGAATAAATGGTGTTCTCGGGGTTGGTGATGGCCTGGCGCTTGGCCACCTGGCCGACCAGCCGCTCGCCGGACTTCGTGATGCCGACGACCGAAGGCGTGGTCCGCGCGCCCTCTTGGTTGGGGATGACGACAGGCTCGCCTCCCTGCATGACGGCCACCACGGAATTGGTGGTGCCCAGGTCAATACCGATAATCTTGCTCATAAAATCCGCTCCTGTTACGTCCGGGGATTCGCTTTTCTGATATATCTTGCTTACGCAGGCTCATCTTACACATTGAGCGTGTTCTTGTCAAGTTTGTTGTGTGTCTGTATCGCGGTGCATCCAATCGGCTTATCTTCCGTTCCCCAGAAATTTAACCTCCCCGGCATCCGCTGGGCCGCAACCGCCGCCCCGGCCGGACCTCGGTAACCCTTCCCCGCTACTTTGCATCTGAGCTTTCCGGGTTTGCCACGGCGGTACGGCCGCAGCAGCACGACACGGGCTGAATCCGGGGCAATTCGCGCTACAATACACCGGCTCGTTTCGATGGAGCGCGGGAGGCAGACTTGAATCAGCACACAGACGGATCGCTCGACATCCAGTTGCGTCCGACGCAGGCCGCCCGGCGGCCGCGCGCGGTACATTTCCTCATAGCGCTCTGCGCTCTGGGGCTGGCGCTGGTACCGCCGGCGAATGCGCAGACCAAGCACGCCAGCGCGCGACACGCCGGCGCGAAGCCTTCCGAATTGCCCGCGCCGCAGAAAAGCTACGGCTCCGCCAGCGCTCCGATCGTCATGGAGGTTTTCAGCGATTACCAGTGCCCCATGTGCCGCAACCTGTTCGAGCAAACGCTGCGGCCGATGATCGCCGACTACGTGGCGGCCGGGAAGGTCTATCTGGTGCATCGCGATTTTCCGTTGTCCGGGCATCTGTATTCCGGCCAGGCGGCGCGTTGGGCAAACGCAGCGGCCCGCGTCGGGAAGTTTGAAGCGGCGGAGGGGGCGCTGTATGACAACCAAGCCACCTGGGAAGCCAACGGCAATATCGAGAAGTTTGTTTCCGAGGCGATGCCGGCGGCGGATTTTGCGCGGGTGCAGCGGGCCATGCAGGGTTGCGAGGCCCCCGGCCCAACCGCCGGCCCCACGGGCGGCGTGATGCCGGCGCCCAAGCCGTGCGCGCTCGATCCGTTTATCGCCGAGGACATTATGCTGGGGCTCCAGCTCCCGGTTCATGCCACGCCCACCTACGTCATCACGTACAAAGGCCAGCGGCTGCCCGCCGGGTCGGGGTTTGTGAGCTGGCCGATCCTGAAACAATTCTTCGATTCGCTGTTGAGCCGCTAAGTGGGTGCCGGCCCTTGCACGCGCCGAGACCGTTCCGGGAGATGAACACGGCCATATGAATAAAGACACGCGCCGCAGGGTGGGACGCACCCTTCTGCTTGTGGGGCGCCTGGCGCTCGCTGTGATTTTCCTCTACGCCTCCTACGCCAAGATGAAGCCGGCGGGAGCCATGCCCTGGTCGGTGGGGTCGGTGCGGACCTCGCTGGCGATGTTCGCCATGGGCGTGGATTCGTATGAAATGTTGCCCCCGTGGGCGGTCGGCCCGGTCGCCAACTTGCTGCCCCCGTTGGAACTGGTTCTGGGGCTGTGGTTACTGAGCGGGATTGGGCTTCGTTTTTCCTCGATGGTCTCGGCGCTGCTGGTGAGCGGGTTCGTCGCCGTGATGGTGACCGCCTACGAGCGGGGACTCACGATCAGCTGCGGCTGCTTCGGCCCGGGCGAGCAGGTGGGGCCGAAAACGCTGATCCGCGACGGCCTGTTGTTTCTCCCGCTGGCGCTCGGCGTCATGATCGGCGCCTTTGTGACGCGCCGCAAACCCAACGCAAGCGCCGCCTCCCCGGTCGCCCCGGAGCACTCCGCCGAATAGCCGTCGAGCGTGTCCCGGAACCATCTCTGCGTGACGATATTTTCCGAAGCAAATTCCTGCGTGCGGACCCAGACTCGTGATTCGTGATTGATGGAGAGGTTTTGTAGCGGCCGGTCCAGCGTATCGGAGCGGGGATGCTCTTGCTGGTGATTAATCGCCGGTGGGTGCCGGGGCAGGCGCAGCGTTGTGGAGATAGCGCCAGGGGTTTACCGGGGTGTTGTAGATGCGGACTTCGTAGTGCAGGTGCGGCCCGGTGGAACGGCCGCTGTCGCCCTCGTAGCCGATCACGTCGCCCGGTTTGATGTGCATGCCGGGCTGGACATTAAAGCCCGACAGATGCCCGTACCACGTGGTCACGCCAAAACCATGGTCGATGATGACCAACTGGCCGTAGCCCGAGCGGCGTCCCACTTCCAGGACATCGCCCTCGCCCGTGGCGCGAACCTCGTCGCCGTAGTGCGACGCGATATCCAGCCCGGCGTGAAAAGCCCCTTCCCCACTGAATGGGTCCAGCCGCTCGCCAAAATGTCCCGTGATCCGCCCGTTGACAGGCCACAGGGAGGGTACGATGCCCAACGCGCTCAGCTGTGCGGCCGGCAGCAGGCGCATCCCCCCGCTCGACATGGACACGGCGGTGACGTTCTTGGCCAGATAGCTGAACTCACTGACCGACTGCTGGAACGCGTCATCGGGCTCGTCGGAGCCAACGGCCAGGTCAAAGGGCGTCTGGTGGAAGCGCGCGATCCCGTAGGCCATGGCCACTTCGCCGGCCAGTGATTGCAGCGAATTCAGGCGCTGGTTGGTGTCGCGGACCTGGGTTTGCAGCTCCAAATACTGCTGCTTGAGGTTATCCTGCTCGCGGCGCAGGGAGTTGTAGTTCGCCGCCTTCCAGAGCATCCGTGAATAAGAACCCAGCGCAGCGGTGACGGTGATGCCGCCCACGACCGACAGAGCCATGAGCAATGGAAGCGCGTAGAAGGGCACACGGATGCGCCGCATGCCGCCCGAGGCACTCGAGGCAATAAAGAACGTGTAGGATTTACCCCTCATAAGATTTCAGTTCGTGCCGATGAATCTTCTGACGGCGGTTCTGAAACCGCGCGCCCCTCGGCACGGTTCGCCGTTGTTGCTTGAACCACTTCAGGTCATCAGGTCAAAGGCCTGAACCGAGAGCCCTGGTTCGAAACCCCGGGAATTGTAGCCAGCACACCGGCTGGCGTCAACCCCCCCTCCCGTCCTGCATAGGCATCCCGGTTTCCTTCTCTCCTTGAGACACTTTATACTCCGGGGGGATGGCCTGCGGGTAA
This sequence comes from Terriglobia bacterium, assembly GCA_963791705.1. Lineage (GTDB taxonomy): Bacteria > Acidobacteriota > Terriglobia > Acidiferrales > UBA7541 > Palsa-295. The sequence continues at coordinate 383,034 of CAWBTO010000005.1, forward strand.
TCTAACCCACCTGAGGGACGCGTGACAACTGTACGGAAGGACAGGTTCCAGACCGAGACGCAATTGATCGAGCGGATAACAGGGGCTATTCCTGCGGTCCTGGATGGACGTGCGGGCCGCCATCCTCTACGAGACGGCGTGCGCCTGGGAATCGGCGATGACGCCGCCGTCCTGGCACCCAGCGGGCGCACCGAATGGGTTCTGACCTGCGACGCGTTCCTGGAGGGGGTTCATTTCCTCGGCAACCGCCACCCGGCCGACTCGGTGGGATTCAAGGCGCTGGCCCGCGCCACCAGCGACGTAGCCGCCATGGGGGCGACGCCCCGGTTCTTCCTGCTGACCCTGGCGCTGCCAGCCGCCCGCACGGGGGCCTGGCTCGACGAATTTCTGCGCGGCATGGCACGGGCAGCTCGTCAACTAGGCCTTTGTTTGATTGGAGGCGACACGAAGAAGTACCCTGCCGTTTCCATCAGCATCACAGTCCTAGGAGAGACGGCCCCAGGGACCGCGGTGCCGCGCTCCGGAGCCCGGCCGGGTGACATCATCTACGTCAGCGGGAGACTCGGGCAGGCCCAATTGGGCCTGGAGATCATCCGGCGAACGCCCCCTGGGGCGCTGCGGAAGCAACTCCGGGCCAGCCAAGCGTTGCGGCGACTCTTACAACCGCACCTTTACCCGAAAATTCGGGTCGCGTTGGGCGCCTGGCTGGCCCGGACCGGAATGGCCTCGGCCCTGATCGACATCTCCGACGGGCTCTCGACCGACCTGGACCATGTGTGCGTTGCCAGTCGTGCGGGCGCGCGCCTTTGGGCCGAGCGCATCCCTTGCGTGGACGTCCCCGCGGCCCAGTCAAAACGCGTGGCCAAGCGGAAACTTGACCCGCTGCACATGGCGCTCGACGGAGGCGACGACTACGAGCTTCTATTTACGGTCGCTCCCCGGGACGTGCCGCGTCTGCGTCAAGCGCCCGGATTCTCCGACCTCCGCGCCATTGGCGAGATTACAACAGGCAATCAAATCCTACTCGTCGGCCCGGGAGGCAGTGCGCGGCGTCTGGAGCCGGGCGGCTGGGACCACTTCCGCAGCAAATAGCCGGAGGCGTCCGGCTAATGCGATGGCGTTGAGGGTGGTGTGGTCGTGCGCGGGGCGGCGGATGGGGCCTGTGGGGACGCTGACGCCGACGGCGGAGCAGGAGGCGCATTGGTCTCCGTCAGTCCTTGTTCGGCCGCGTCCGACGGCGGAGCCAGATCGGGCGTATCGACCTCGACCGGCGTCTTGCCCGCCAGTTTCTCCAGGCGCACGACGTTGGGAAACTCCTCGGCCGGGCTGGCCTGGTCCGCCTGCTGCATGAACTGGATCCAGATGGGCAGTGCGGCCCGCGCCCCGGTTTCCTTCGCCCCCAGCGAGACGCGCTTGTCGTCATTGCCGACCCACACGCCGGCGGTGATTTGCGGCGTGAAGCCGATGTACCAGGCGTCGCTGAAATCATTGGTCGTGCCGGTTTTTCCTCCGGAGGGCCGCCCGATCTCCTTGGCGCGGACGCCGGTGCCGAACTGCACCACATCCTCGAGCATGGCCACCATGGTGCGCGCCACCTCGGGCGGCAGAACGTCGGTGACGGTCGGGCGCGGCTCTTCCAGCGTGGCCCCGTCGTAGGACGTCACCCGCCGGATGTAGTGCGGCTCGATGTGAATCCCGTCATCGGGAAACACGGTAAACGCCGAGGTATGCTCCATCAGGGTGACGTCGGCGGCGCCCAGGGCCAGGGGCAAAACCGGCGGCAGCGGGCTGGTAATCCCCGCCTTGCGGGCCAGGGCGATCACGTTTTCGATCCCCACTTTTTCCAGCAGTTGCACGGCCGGAATGTTTCGCGAATGGGCCAGGGCGCGCCGCAGGGTGATGCGCCCCTCGAATTTTTCGTCGTAGTTGTGCGGCGCGTAGTCCTCGCTGCCGCTGTGAAAGGTCATGGGCCGGTCCGTCAGCGTGTCGAACGGCGACGCGCCCTGTACGAAGGCCTCCGCATAGACGTACACCTTGAAGGAGCTGCCGGGCTGGCGCAGGGCCTGCGTGGCGCGATCAAATTTTGATATTCCGAAGTCGTAACCGCCGACCATGGCCTTGATCTCCCCCGTGGCATTGTCGATAGCCACCAGGCCCGCCTGCGCCACAGGTTGCTGCTCGAGCTGGACCAGCGCCGTCGTTCCGGAAGCTTGCTTGATATTCACCACCACCAGATCGCCCGGTTCGAGCAACTTCACCGGGGATCGTTGCCCGGTCCAGGCGAAGTCGGCCGGCGTGAGCATGGCGTGGTACGGGCCGATCTTGAGCCAGGCGAAATTCGGCTGGACCGAGGTGACCAGCGCGGTGACGTAATCGCCCTTCTGAATCGGGCCGCGCCAATCATCGTGCTGATACTTGTCGATCGTTCCCAGGCGGTCCCGCAGGATGTTCGGGACGTTGCCGCGCCAGCCGTGGCGGCGGTCGTAGGCGTGCAAGCCGTCGCGCACGGCCTGGTCCGCCGCCCGCTGCATCGCCACGTTGAGCGTGGTATAGACGCGCAGCCCTTGTTCGTGCACGGCGGCCGTGCCGTAGGTGTGCTCGAGGTACTGGCGAATCTCCTCAACGAAGTAGGGCGCCAGGTCGTTGCGCAGCGACGGGACGTGGAGCCCGAGCGACTCCTGACTGGCGGCCTTGGCCTGGTCCGCGCTGATTTTGTGCAGGCGCACCATCAGCGAGAGCACCAGGTTGCGCCGCGCCAACGCGCGGTCCGGGTGCGCGATTGGGGAATAGACCGGCCCGCGAATGATGGCCGCCAGCATGGCGGCCTGCGGGAGCGTCACTTGGTCCACCGGCTTGCTGAAATAATATTCCGAGGCCGCCTCGAATCCGTAATTGCCCGCGCCCAGATAGATCTGGTTGCAGTACATCGTAAAGATTTGCTCTTTGGTGTAGTGGCGCTCGATCTGCACGGCCAGGTAGGTTTCCTGAATCTTGCGGTGGAAGCTGCGGTCGGAGCGGTTCAGGAAAAGCCCGCCGGCCAGCTGCATGGTGAGCGTGCTGGCTCCTTCGGCGATGCGGCGGTGCGCGATGTCGTGCCAGGCGGCCTGGAGCACGCGCGGAAAATCCACGCCCCAGTGCTCCTCGAAGTGCTGGTCTTCGGTGGTGAGGATCGCGTCCTTCAGGACCGGGGGAATCTGGCTGTAGGTGATGAGCACGCGCCGCTGCAGCGCGAACGTCCCGATGGATTGGCCGTCGTCGGCGTATAGCTCGGTCTCGACGATGGGGCGGTAGTCGGCGAGCGCGCGAATTTCCGGCAGGTCACTCGAATAGACGAACAGCAGCCCGGCGGCGGCGCCCACGCCGATCGCACACACCACCAAAAACGCCAGCGCGAGACGCCCCGCGAGCGTTCCGCCTCCGATCTTCATCGTCGCGCGGTAAAATCTCTCTTCCATGCTCCCGCCATTCTAGCGCATGCCGGCCGCGCGGCAGACTAGGACTGTTGCTCGTTTCGCACACGCCTCGGCTGCTAACGCGATCGTCCCCGTCCACTTGGTTGCGGCCTGGCAGCGCTTCTGATATACATTCCGCGACTAGGTTGGCCTGAGAGGGGATCATGCGGAAAAAATACTTCTTCGTTTTCGTGGCAGGGGCACTGCTTCTGGGAATGCTTGCCGGCCAGCCCGTGATGGCCCAGGCATCGGGAGGCCAGAAGACTACCGCCGCTTCCGGCGCGTGCAACCGGGAATGCCTGAACGGCCTGGTGGACAAATACCTCGACGCCGTGGTGGCGCACGATCCCTCGCAGCTTCCGCTGGCCAAGCCCGTGAAGTTCACCGAAAACGGCCAGCGCCTGGAACCCGGCGACGGCTTCTGGAGAACCGCCTCCGCTCGCGGCACCTATAAGCTCTACGTGGACGACCTCGAAACCGGCCAGGTTGGTTTCATGGGCACCATGCGCGAAGCAGGCCAGCCCGTGGTCGTAGCCCTCCGCCTGAAGGTCCGGCGCGGCCAGATCACCGAGATCGAGACCATCGTGGCCCGCGGCTCGATGAGCGAGCGCGGCGCGGCCAACCTCGAGAAGCTGGGCGCGCCCGATCCAATCTATCTGCAGGAGGTCCCGGCCGCCGAACGCGTGTCCCGCGCGGAAATAATCAAGACCGCCAACAAGTATTTTTCGGGCATGCAGATGAACGACGGCAAGGGCGACTACTCATTCTTCGCCGACGATTGCAACCGCCTGGAAAACGGCATGCAGACCACCAACAATCCGACTGCCATGCAGGGCGCCAGCCCGTCCGGCAATCCTCCGCCTCCGGTCTCGCGGCGGTACGATCCGGCGTTGAATCCCACGATGTATTCGGCCGGCTGGCCCTGCAAGGATCAGTTCCAGTCCGGCTTGCTGCACTTTGTGACCCGCATTCGCGACCGCCGCTTCGTGATCGTGGACCGCGAGCGCGGAATCGCGTTCGGCTTCGCCTTTTTCGACCACGCCGCCGGCAACACCCGCACGTTCCAGACGCCGGGGGGCCGCACCGTCACCGCCGGCCCACAGACCCCGTGGACCTGGGAGATCTGCGAAATGTTCAAGGTGCAGGGCGGCCAGATCCATCGCATCGAAGCCGTTCTCACCCAGGCCCCATACGGCATGGGCTCGGGCTGGAGCACGTGGGAGCAGTCCATGTCCGACCAGGCCCGCTGGTAGCCTGCCGCGGGGTCTCGGGCCTGACTCCCCCTGCGCAAAACTTGACCCGCGGCTCCGAAATCTCTTGACACGCAAATCGGTACCGTCTTACTGTGAGCCCGGCTTAACGGGTGGGTTAGGCCAAGTTCAGTATTGCTTGAAACTACAAGACCGCATTGCCGGTCCTGCGCCTTGTGGCGCTGAATCGTTTCAACTAGGGGGATACATGAACGTTCGGCAGCATGTTCGTATGGCAACAGAGAAGTCCGCGACGTGGCACCGGTACGCAAAATACTTCGTGGTTATAACAGCGCTCTGTTTGGCGCTGGCGGTTCCCAGCTTCTCGCAGACGTCCAGCACGGGCGCTCTCTCGGGAACGGTCACCGATCCCTCGGGCGCGGTCATCGTCGGCGCGACGGTCACGGCCATCAACGCAGCCACGGGCGCGGAGCGCTCCGCGACCACCGACTCGGCGGGCGTCTACAAGTTCTCGCTGCTGTCGCCGGGCAGCTACCGCGTGAAATTTTCCGCTTCGGGTTTTAATACCGCCGAAGTCGGGCCAGTCACCGTGAGCGTCACGGAGACGGCCGTGGTGAATCACGGCCTGGCACTGGGTTCGCAAACCGAGCAGGTCACCGTGGAAGCTACGGCCGTCACGGTGCAGACCGAGAACGCCGCCAACGGCGGCCTTGTGAGCGGAACGGAAGTCACCACGCTGCCGCTGGTCTCGCGCAACTACACGCAGATCATTAACCTGTCGCCCGGTGTGGTTGCCAACGTGAGCTCCGCATCAGCCGTCGGAAACGGCACGCAGGATGTGGCCGCCAATGGCGCCCGGCAGAATCAGAATAACTACTCGATGGACGGCTCCTCCGTGGTCAACTACCTAAGCGGTACCGCCGCCCAGACCGGGAGCTTCCCCGGCATCGCCATCCCCAACCCCGACACGATTCAGGAGTTCAAGGTTCAGACGTCGCAGTACGACGCCAGCTCGGGACGAAATCCGGGCGCCAACGTGGACGTGATCACGAAGACGGGCGGCAACACGTTTCACGGCGCCGCCTGGGAATTCAATCGCAACAACTTCTTCAATGCCAACGACTATTTCTACAAAAATACCGAAGTCAACACCCTCCAACTGCCCAACAAGCCCCAAACACTGAAGCAGAACACCTTCGGCGGCACCATCGGTGGCCCGATCAAGAAAGATAAGCTGTTCTTCTTCGGCTCCTATCAGGGCATCCGGCAGACCAACGGTATTGGCACCAGCGGGTTCGCCGCCGGCTACACGCCCGCCACGCGGCTACTGCCGTGGGACGACGTCGCGGATTTCACCAGCGGCGCTTGCGCCGATCTTCGCTGCACCAACAATATCCCGGCGTATCGGGCCTACCTGGGCAGTATGTTTCAACTTAACGCGGGAGCGCCTGGCTTCGTCGGCGGCACAAATACGGCAATCACCGCCGACGGCTCCACCATCTCCAATACCGCGATCGGTTATCTGCAGGCACCGGGCGTCGTCAAGGGCGGTTTCAACCATGGTTTTTACTTCCCCAGTGCGCCGGCACTGTGCAAAAACGTCCCGACGACTGCCCTGGGCTGCGTCGTCGCCATTTCCGATCCCATCAAAGCCAACGAAAACCAGTACATGTTCAATACGCAGTATGTCTTGTCGAGCAAGCATACGCTGGAAGAGCGCTATATGTTCCAGACCGATCCGCAGACCCAAACCTTCAGTTGCTTCATTAACGCGGGCAACTGCAACCCCGGCACCCCCATCAACGCTCACTACCTGAACCACATTGGCCAACTGAGGCTGACTTCGGTGCTGAGGTCCAACTTCGTCAACGACGCGCGGTTCTCCTTTCACCGCGACGTCGAGAACAACACCGATACTGCGGTGGCGAAGTCCTGCAACCTCTCCGCCACCGTCAACGTGATTCCGCTGGTGAACGATGGAGCGCCGTGCCCCATCACCTCGGTTCAGCCCAACGCCGCGATTGCCGCAAAGTTTCCCGGAAACCAATCTCCTGCCCATGATCGACACCGTGGGAGCATTTTCGCTTCTCGGACCTTGGAGTCAGGGCGGAAACTTTGCCATGATCTCCAGCAACTTCAACAACACGTTCCAGTATGCCGATCAGATCTCGTGGACCCACGGCAAGCACACGGTTCGCGCCGGCTTCGAGGCCGAGCGCATCCAGCATAACGGCACCATCCCGGCTGCGGAACGCGGCGAACTTCTCTTCTGGAACACGGCTGATTTCCTCACGAGCAGCGTCGGCCCCTTGGGCAATATTTATGATCCGGGGTATAACGACGGCACTGCGGCACCCCAGCCGGGCGGAATTTTTCTCGGCTTTGGCCTGAAGGGGTGGCTGACTCACTACAACCGGGTCAATGCCTTCAACTCGTATGTTCAAGACGACTTCAAGGTCAGTCCGAAACTCACGGTCAACGTCGGCGTGCGCTGGGAGTACGACGGATTCCCCAATGACAAAAGCGGACGATTCGCCAACGTGTGGGCCAGCCAGCTGGAGAAGATCAACACGGGTTCCTGGTTCCTGGATCCTGCCAATACCGCCGGCACGCTGACCGGGTTCGTCCTGCCCTCGAACTACGACAAGTCGCCGGGCTTGACAGCTCCCAGCGGGGCCTCCGGGGTTCTGGTGAACGGCAACCAAACCCTGGTTCCCGGATCGCCCTGGCATAACTTTGCTCCCCGCCTCGGCTTGGCTTGGCAACCGCTGGGTGACAAGTTTGTGGTGCGCGCGGGTTACGGATTGTTCTACGACCGCATCTACGGCAACCTGCTCATCGACAACCAGCTCAACCTGCCGCCGTATTCCGGCTCAGGCTCAGGGCCATCCCCAGCCAGTTATGCGAATACGCTCCATGATCCCTTCTATGCCGGCCAAGGCCCGCTGGTGTGGACTCCGAGATTCATCCACCCGGGATTCTTTGCTCCCGTGTCCTCGGCCCTCTCGTACACGGCGGATTCACCGCAGATGGCCAACCGCCTGCCTCTCACGCAGCAATACAACCTGGACCTGCAATATGAGTTCGCGAAGGGATGGGTAGCCGATATCGGCTACGTGGGCAGCCATGGGACCCACCTGTACAATTGGTCTCAGCTCGTCAACGTCGCACACCTCGTGTCGGGTGCGGTGCATAACCCGACAGCCGGCTCCAACTTCCCGAACACACAGAATATCAAGATGATCGCATCGTCCTTGCCTTACAATGATCCCGCCAACGTCTCGCCCCTCACGGAGAATTTAATCGGGTTCTTGTTCGCGAATACGAACGAGCGCGTGCATTATCTCGGATTCTCCCCAGGAGGCATGGCGGAAACGAACACCAACGGAGACTCGCTCTACAACAGCTTGCAAACGCAACTCCGGCACCAGTTCTCGCACGGGCTGCTCTTCCAAGTGTCCTACACGTGGAGCAAGGAATTCACGAACGTGGACACGGCGCAAGCCGGCAGCGGCATTCAGCCCGCGGGAGCGGTGATCTACGGGGCCTCCAATAGCAACAATCCTCTCGATCTGCGGCAGCAGTACGGGCTGGCGGCGTTCAACCGGTCGCACCGCGCTGTCATCACGTATAGCTACGACCTTCCTTGGAAGCACACGGAGGGCTTCAGCGGCAAAGCGTTGGGAGGATGGACCATCTCTGGCGTAACGACCATCCAGAACGGTGAGCCGTTCACGATCACCGATGGCGCCGGAGGATCCATCTATGGCGCGGGGACTTCCAGGGCCGCTCTAGCTCAACCGGTCAATTGCAACGCGGTGACCGGCAACTGCCAATCGGCGGTCCCGCTCGCCACTTCCGGCAGCAACAAACAGCGGCTCGGGGGTTGGATGAACGCGGCGGCTTTCCTCCCGCTCTGCACGACCGCCAGCCCTAGTTGCCCAAATCCGATTCCGTCGTCATCACCGTACTGCATCGGCGGAAGTGTCAACGGCGCCGGGTCTTTGGCCGCCCCGTGCGGGTCGGGTGGAGCGGCATACAGCAATGCCGGGACCGGCTACGGGAATTCGGGAATAGGCAGCGTCATGGGGCCGGGCCAGTTCAACTTTGACATGGTCTTGGCGAAGAGCACGAAGGTCTGGGAACACGGGACGATCCAATTCCGGGCGGAAGCCTACAACATTTGGAACCACGCCCAGTTCAACCCGCCGCCCGGCATTGATGTCAATGTGCCTTCGACGTTCGGCAAGATCACGTCAAGCTCCGTGACGCCGCGCGTGATTCAATTCGGCTTGAAGTACCTCTTCTAGCCACAACCCCCGCGGCGATGATTGCCGCGGGTTAATAGCAAGGCTCTTCAGCGGCTGGCGGCACCCGAGCAATCGGATGCCGCCAGCCGTTTCTTCTTTGCGGCCTCCGTGCCTTCTCGATGCCCTCTGTGTTTCGTTCTGCTCTTCCTGTAATCCTCAGCTTCTTCTTGCGGCCCCCTGACGTAGGGATGCGCCCCTCCCCGGCCAGCAGTTGGGGCCGTGTCCGGCTTCACAGCTTGGGAAGTAGAGTGGATTTTAGGGGGTCGGAGCTTCAGCTCCGACATCAGAAACGCCTCTTCATCAGGGGGTTTTAACCCCTGAGGCGCGGTCTTGACTCTGCATCGTCCTGAATCGGGCACACCACTGCGTGCCATTTCCGCTTTTCCGTTGATGTTCTTGTGAGACGGCTGGGGTCAGTTGCCGTCAACTCTGAAAGCAACAAGCGGCGGGACCGTGCGGTCTGCGGGCGCGCAACACTCGGGGGAAAAGCAAAACGGCGGGAGAGGGGGTGGGCCGCTTGCCGGGGCCGGGCTGGGCCGTTGGCTGTATCAAAGTGTCTCGCGCCCGGCCGGAAGCGTCATCTCTTCTCCCGCCGTATGGGTCAATCGAAAAAAACCGCGGCTTACTTCTTGGCCAGGTCCCGGACGACGGAAATGAGGTCCTTGATCTGGTCGGCGCTCAGCTTGTCCTTGTACGAAGGCATCTTGTTGTTCTTGCCGTTGGTGACGACGCTCAGCAATTCCGCATCCGACAACTTCTGCACAACGTCCGAACGCAGGTCGGGCACGCCCAGCGCCTTGCCGGTTGGGCCGCTGCCGCTTCCATCAGGCGAATGGCAGATCGCGCACTTGGTCTTGAAAGTCGCCGCGGCGGGCTCCGCCTGCGCCGTCGAAACGCACATAAAACCCAGCGCCGCCATCAGCACTGCAGCGCCACCGAGCCGAATGATTGACCGTCCCATCTCGTCCTCCTTATGAGTGTGCCGCGGTGAATGCCGCGGAGTATCTTATGAAAAATCGCGCCGCCGCTCTTACACGAAAATCGCCGCGACGGTTGCCCCAATCCAGATGGCAAGAACCAGTGCTGCCCGGAATTTCCTCGAATCCAAGCACTTCCGCATCCTTGCCTCCTTCAAGCACTGCAACCGACAACCGAACAGTGCCAGATCTATGTAGAAATTATGCAGGAGCCGGTCACCATAACTCCGTGACCCTTGTCACCATAACTCGGTGACCCTTATCACTGTGATAGCGGTCACAAAGCTCGGTTTCGACGGATGTCAGGAGAGAAATACGGAGGGAGTCTTACTGGCTCAGCAACTTCTCAAGTCCGGCCTTGTTGGAAATCACCAGCGTGGAGCCCCGCAGCTCGATCAGCCGCTCGCGCTTGAAATCGGCGAGAAGCCTGCTGACCGTTTCGCGCGCCGCCCCGATCATTTCGGCGATCTCTTCATGCGTGAGCGTCAGGACCGCCCGAAGCTCGCCGCTGCTTTTCGAGGGCGACGCCGTCAGGTCCAGCAGGAAGCGCGCGAGCTTCTCGGGCGCGGAGGCGGAAAATCCCAGATTCCGGACCTCCTGAAAGGTCGCGTGGTAGATGTCGGTCATAATTTCGGCCACCCGCAAAGCCGCTTCGCCGTGCTCCCGCAGGAACTGCAAGAACGGCTGCCGGGGGACGAACTCCGCCTGGATCGCCTCGAGCGCCTCGGCGGTGAGCGCGTAGGCTAGCCCTGAAATCGTCCCCGGCAGGCCCACCACCTCGCCCGGCTCGGCCATGCGCAGGATCAAAGACTTGCCGTCGGCGGAGCTGGCCGTCAGCTTGGCGCGGCCATGGCTAAGGATGAAGACTCCCTGCGGATCCTGCCCCTCGACGAAAAGAATGGCGCCTTTGTTGTAGGCCGCAGGTATGGATATGGCGTGAAAGCTGTCCTGGACCCTCTGAGGAAGATTGAGCAGGAGCCGGTCCTTCAAAAGCGGCCGCGTCAGGTAGCCATGGAGGGGATTCAGTCTAGTTGGAATTGCCTGAGGCTCGGGCGTTCGCTTTCGGCGGCGCTTGACCTTCGGCACGACTTGCACTCGATTCGTCATGTGCGGGACTCCCGGCCGGATCGAGGTTTCCCATGGGGGCTCAAGAGTGATTCTACATCACAATGAAGCGAGAACGAAATTCCTTTCTCCCGAACCACCGGCCCGCAGCGCGGGATATTCTACGATGATGCCGTTGCCACCTGATGAACGCACGCCGGCTGCTGTATCATCATTGGGGTAACAGGCTGCCGCATTCGGCGGGCAGCGGATGGGGATGAATGATGCGGGCCCGTTTATCGATGAAAAGGTTCTTCAGTTCTGTTTCTGCTGAGCGTCACGGTGCTGGCCGCTCAGGGCAGCGACGGCGAGTTGCGTTTGCAGGTGACCGATCCATCCGGGCTGGGCGTGCAGGCCACCGTGGAGCTCTCGAGCGAAGCCATACAATACCGGGAGACCTTCGCCACCAGCGATGCCGGCCTCCTGGTGGTGAAGCGCCTTCCCTACGGCCTGTACCGAGTCCGGATTCAGCAGCCCGGCTTCGCCGAAGTGTCGGAAACCATCGAAGTGCGTTCGGCGCTTCCGGTCGAGCGCACCATCCGGCTCGTGCTGGCCCCGGTGAGCTCCACCGTCACAGTCCGGGCGGCGGACACTCTCATCGACCCGCACGAAGCCACCGCCGCCGAGCGCATCAGCTCCAGCACCATTCAGAGCCGCATGAGTTCTCTGCCGGGCCGCTCCCTGCAGGATCTCGTCGATTCCCAGCCGGGCTGGATCTACGAGGGCAATGGCGTGCTCCACCCGCGCGGCTCGGAATACCAGACGCAGTTCGTGGTGGACGGCGTGCCGCTCACCGACAATCGCTCGCCCAGCTTCGGCCCGGAGATCGAAGCCGACGACGTGCAGTCCATGGGCGTCTACACGGCGGGCTTCGCGGCCGAATACGGCCGCAAGCTGGGCGGCGTCGTCGAGATCAACACGTTGCAGGAGGCGCGGCCGGGCTTTCATGGGCAGGCGGTGCTTTCCGGCGGCAGCTTCCGGACGGCGGGCAGTTTTATCCAGGCGCAGTACACCGGCGCCAGGAACACGCTCGGCTTCAGCGCCCGCGGCAACCTCACCGATCACTACTTGAATCCGGTGGTGCCGCAGAACTTCACCAACTCGGGCACCACCGGCGCTTTTTCGGTCCGCTACGAGCGCGACCTGACGCCCAACGACACGCTCACGCTGAGCGTCCGCCACGGACTTTCGCGTTTCGAGATTCCCAACGAGCAACAGCAGCAAACCGCGGGCCAGCGGCAGACGGGAGACAACTTCGAAACGATGGGCATCGTTTCCTACGAGCATGTCTTTTCCGGCAATTTCGTGGCCGATGTTCACGGGATGGTGCGGGACAGCGCGCACGACTTGTACTCCAACCCGTTCTCAACTCCAGTCATCGCGTTCCAGCGCAATGGCTTTCGCGAGGGTTATTTCAAGGGCAGTGTCACGCTCCAGCGCGGCAAGCATCAGTGGAAGGCGGGCGTCGAATCGGACAACACCTTCCTCTACGAGAACTTCCGCGACGTCATTACCGATCCCTCGCGGTTCGATCCCGCCACGCCGTCCCCTTTCGCCTTCTCCGGCCGGCGTCCCGCGATCGAGCAGGCCGCGTTCGTCCAGGACCTGGTCCGCCTGGGCAACTGGACGCTGAGCGCCGGCTTGCGTTGGGACCACTACCAACTGCTGGTCAACCAGAACGCCGTGAGCCCGCGCCTCTCGCTGGCGCGCTATTTTCCGTCCGCGGACATGGTTCTGCACGTCTCCTACGACCGCATTTTCCAGACGCCGTCTTCCGATAATCTGCTCCTCTCCAGTTCGCCGCGTGGTGGCGTCGCTCAATCCCGTGGTGCTCCGCTTGCCCGTCAAGCCCTCGCATGCCGATTTCTTCGAGGGCGGCATGACCAAGGCGCTGCGCGGCCAGTGGAGATTCAGCGCCAACGTCTTTCGCCGCCAGTTCGACAATTTCGCCGACGACGACCAGTTGCTCAGCACCGCGGTCAGCTTTCCCATCGCGTTTCGCCGGGGCATTCTCTACGGCGCGGACGGAAAGATCGAACTGCTGAAGTGGCGCCGCTTTTCCGGCTTTGCCACGTACTCCTATATCGTCGGCAACGTGTGGCTCCCTGTCACGGGCGGTCTGCTTCTCGGAGACGAAACGGCCGGCGCGCAGCTCGCCGGCCACTTCCCGGATTCGCAGGACCAGCGGAACACCGCACGCGCCCGCGTGCGCTACCAGATCGCCTCGCGCCTGTGGATCGCCGGGGGAGCGGAATACGGCAGCGGCCTCCCGTTCCAGTTGCAGAACGCCGGCAACCTGCTCGAGCAGTACGGCCAGCCGGTGTTGGACCGCCTCAATTTCAACCGCGGCCGCGTCCGGCCCGCCTTCACCGTGGACGCTTCGGCGGGCGCGGAGATTTTCAAGTCGGACCGACTCACCCTGAATTTGCAGGCCGATGGCGAAAACCTCACCGATCTCCTGGACGTCATCGACTTCGGCGGGCTGTTCTCCGGCAACGCCATCGGCCCCTCGCGCAGCTACTTCCTGCGCCTCACCGCCAACTTCTGATCCGGCGTCCCGCAAGCGGGGGTATGAATCGCTTGCCTTCCTGATCTCCGTTCTTGGTTCCTGATACTAGGCCTGCCTTAGACCACCTTTGCGCGCCGCAGCCCTCCCCTTGCGCAAAATCGCCACCATGGCCTGCGCCGCCGCGGCCAGCGGCCGGTCCTGCCGGTAGACCAGGTACAGCCTCCGGGTGATGCGCATCTGCCGGATGCGCAGCTCGCGCAGATCGCCGCGCCGGATCTCCCGCTCGACGCACATCTCGGGCACGATCGCCACGCCCTTCTTCATCTCCACGAACATCTTGATGCTTTCGATGGTCGGCATTTCGATGTCCATGTGCAGCGGCACGCGCCGCCGCGCGAACAGCTGAATCACGCGCTGCCGGTAGGGCGATTCCACAATGTGCGCCACGAACGTCTCCTCGCCCAGGTCCTCAATGTCGACCTCCCGGCGCTTGGCCAGCCGGTGGCTGGGCCACACCACCAGCACAAGCGAATCGCGGTGGAACTCCACGGCCTGGAGTTCGCGCTCCTCCGGAATGTAGGAAATCACGCCGATATCCAGATGGTGGTTCAGCACCTCGCGCGGCACGTCGCGCGAAAACACGCGGTGCACCCGCACGTGAATCCCCGGATGGAGCTGGCGGTAGCGCCCCAGCGCCGGCAGCAGCGCGTGGATCGAACTTTCGTTCACCCCGAGCGAAAGCTGCCCGCGCTTCAGGCCGCGCAGCTCGTTCATCCCCTTGCGGATCTCCTCGCGCAGGTTCAGCATCCGGTCGGCGTACTCGAGCAGCAGCGTCCCGGCATCGGTCAGCATCCGCGCGCCCGATCCGCGCACGAACACCGGCTGCCCCACCCATTCCTCCAGCTTGCGAATCGAGATGCTCACCGCCGGCTGCGTGCGGTAGAGCTTCACCGCCGCGCGCGAAAAGCTCCGCTCGCGCGCGACCGTCTGAAATACCTGCAGCGATGCCAGATCCACGAATTGTCCCTCCCGGATGGCTCCCGCTATATATAAGCGAGACTTATTCCGCATGCAACAATTATAAATTGGACTTCCCCAGGCCCCCGCGCTTTACTGAGAGAGAGGAAAGGAGGAGCGATGGATATGGATACTGTGGAGATCTTTGATACCACGCTGCGCGACGGCGAGCAGTCGCCCGGGTTCTCGATGAACCGCGAGGAGAAGGTAAAGCTCGCCCGCCTGATCGAAGAGCTGGGCGTGGACATTCTCGAAGCCGGTTTCCCCATCGCTTCTCCCGGCGATCTGGACGCGACCCGCGCGGTCGCCGCCGAAGTCAAGGGCTGCCGCGTAGCCGCGCTCGCCCGCGCCCGCCAAGAGGACGTAGACGCCGCGCTCCGCGGTCTCGAACCCGCCGCCCGGCCCCGCCTGCACATGTTCCTGGCCACCTCCGACCTGCACCTGAAATACAAGCTCCGCATGACGCGCGAGGAAGCGCTCGACCAGATCACCAAGATGATGCGCTTCGCCCACAAGCATTGTCAGGAGATCGAGTTTTCCGCCGAAGATGCCAGCCGCAGCGACATGGATTATCTCTGCCAGGTGATCCAGGCCGTGGTCGAGTGCGGCGCCACCATCATCAATTTGCCCGACACCGTCGGCTATTCGACCCCCGCGGAGTACGCGGAAATGTTTCGCCAGGTGCGCGCACGCCTGGGTGCGCGCCCCGACGTCATTCTCAGCGCCCACTGCCACGACGATCTCGGCTTGGCCGTGGCCAATTCGCTGGCCGCCGTTCAGGCGGGCGTGCGCCAGCTGGAATGCACCATCAACGGCATCGGCGAGCGCGCCGGAAATGCCGCGCTCGAGGAGCTCGCGGTCGCCCTCCATGTCCGCCAGAACTTCTACGGCGTGGCCACGCATCTGCATCTCGAAAAGCTCTATCCCGCCAGCCGCATGCTCTCGTCCATCACCGGGGTGAACGTGCCGCCGAACAAGGCGGTCGTCGGCGCCAACGCCTTTGCCCACGAAGCCGGCATCCATCAGGACGGCATCCTGAAAAATCCGCTGACCTACGAAATCATGAGTCCCGAGTCGGTGGGCGTGCCCGCGCGGCGCCTGGTCCTCGGCAAACATTCCGGCCGCAACGCGTTTCGCTCGCGCCTGGCCGATCTCGGCTTCGAGACCGCCGATGCCGAACTCGCCGAGGTCTACCATCTGGCCATTGCGCGCGCCGACGTGGAAAAGGAAATCACCGATCGCGACCTGATCGCCTTCATCCATCAGGTGCGCCGCACCCAGTCGCCGGCGGCCACCGCGGCACGCTGAGACGGTAACCTGCCTGATAGATGGTTTTTAGGAGGTCGGAGCTTCAGCTCCGACATAAATCAGAGGGGCGTTATCAGGGGTTTTAACCCCTGAGGCATGATTTTGAGTTCTTCCGCAGCGGGTTCAGCCCCCGAAGCTCCTTGTGAGGCTAGGCTGTGCCACTTGCCACCCCATTTATGAGATGATGGGGCGGGCATAAGGCCATTTGGCGATGACACCCTTGCGGAAGACCATAGCGGTACTGCCGGGCGACGGCATCGGCCCCGAAGTGACCCGCGCCGCCGTCGAAATTCTCCGCGATTGCGCCGCGACGTTCGGCCACCAGTTCGACTTCCGCGAATTCCCCTTCGGCGGCGCCGCCATTGACCAGTGCGGAACGCCCCTGCCGGAGGAAACTCTCGCCGGCTGCCGCTCCTCCGACGCCATCCTGCTCGGCGCCATCGGCGGGCCCAAGTGGGAGGCCTTGCCGCTGGGCACGCGTCCCGAAGCGGGCTTGCTGGGCCTTCGGCAAAAGCTCGATCTCTTCATCAATCTCCGTCCCATTCGCTTGCGCCCCGCGCTGCACGGCATTTCGCCGCTGCGATTGGAGCTGCTGGAAGGCTGCGACTTCGAGATCGTCCGCGAACTCGCCGGAGACATTTATTTCGGCGAACACACCTTCCAGGGAACGGGCAAGGACGCGCGCGCCACGGACCTGGCCGCCTATTCCGCCGCGGAAGTCGAGCGCGTCGCCCGCTACGCCTTCGAGCGCGCCCGCGCCCGCAAGGGACACCTCACCAGCGTGGACAAAGCCAACGTGCTGGCCACCTCGACGCTCTGGCGGCAGACCGTCACGGCGCTCGCGCGCGAGTACCCCGGCGTCACCGTGGATCATCTCTACGTGGACAACGCCGCCATGCAGATCCTGCTGCGCCCCGCGCAATTCGACGTGATCCTCACCGGCAATTTGTTTGGAGACATCCTCAGCGACGAAGCGGCGGCGCTGGCCGGCTCGATCGGCCTGATTCCTTCGATGAGCCGCGGCCGCGATGGCCAGCCCGCGCTCTACGAACCCATTCACGGCTCGGCCCCCACGCTGGCCGGCAAGGACGTGGCCTGCCCGCTGGGCGCCGTCTTCTCGGCCACGCTGATGCTCCGGGAATCGTTCGGCCTCCAGGCGGAATCGCACTGGATCGAGGCCGCCGTGGATCGCGTGCTCGGCCTCGGCTATCGCACCGCCGATCTGGTCGAGCCCAACGGCCGCGCCGTCGGCGGCAGGGAATTCACCGCGCAAATCCGCAGCGAACTCAAGGCCCTGCTCCTCCACCGCGAGCACTCCGGCGCCAGCCTGTAGCCCGGCCCTGTTCACCCAGCCTTCAATAACATCGCAAAAGCCGCTGACTGATCTTCACTGAGTCTGCTGCTCCTTGCCGTTCGTCCGTAGGGGCACGGCACGCCGGGCCCGCCTTCGGCACATCGTCGCTAATCTGGCTGGCACACGGGTACGCTTCATTCTTCTTTTCACGACGCGCCCGTGTGGCATCGCCGGGCAAAATGGGTTTACACTTCCGGCGTATGCTCCGGGTTTCCCCCAGCGACCGCGTCTTCATCCTCACCGGCGCGGGCATCAGCGCCGAAAGCGGCATTCCGACGTTCCGTGGCGCGGGCGGCCTGTGGCGGACCTACCGCGTCGAGGAAGTCGGGACGCCCGAAGCCTTTCGCCGCGACCCGGCTCTGGTGTGGGAGTTCTACTCCATGCGCCGCCGCGCCGCTTCGGCCGCCAAACCGAATCCCGGCCATCGCGCGCTCGCCCAACTCGAAACCGATTTGCAGGACCGCCTGTTTCTCTGCACGCAGAACGTCGATAATCTCCACGAGCGGGGCGGCTCGGCCCGCGTCGTCCACATGCACGGCGAGCTGTTCAAGAGCCGTTGCGATACCTGCCGCCTGGCGCCCTTTGACGACGCCCGCACCTACGACCCGCCCGCCGAAGTTCCACGCTGCGAATGCGGCGGCCGGATTCGCCCGCACATCTGCTGGTTCGGCGAAGTGCCCTTCCACCTCGACGCAAATCTTCCGCGCCCTCAGCGAATGCACCGTTTTCCTGGCCATTGGAACGTCCGGCGTGGTCGAGCCCGCCGCCAGCTTCGTCGCCCACGTGCGCGGCCGCGCCCGCACCATTTACGTCGGCCCCGAGGAACCCGCCAACAGCTCCGCCTTCACCGAATGCCACCTGGGAAATGCCGGAGAGGTCTTGCCCAATCTATTTCGCTTGGAATGAGGAGTGCCGTCAGTCCGGGATGCCGATGCGCGTGCGGAGGAAAATCAAAACCTGGCCGCGAAGGCTAGCGGGTGCGTTCGTCTTTTTCGATTTTGCCGTCGCGCAGGCGGATGACGCGATGGGCGTGCGCGGCGATGTCGTGCTCATGTGTGACAAGGATGATCGTATTGCCGGCCTGGTGCAGGCGGCTGAACAGCGCCATGATCTCTTCGCCCGTGGCGGAGTCGAGGTTCCCGGTAGGTTCGTCGGCCAGCAGAATCGAGGGATTGTTCACCAGCGCCCGGGCGACGGCCACGCGCTGCCGCTGGCCTCCGGAGAGTTCGTTGGGCTTGTGCATCATGCGCCCGGTGAGGTCCACCTGCGCCAGAGCCTGCTTGGCGCGCTCCAGCCGCTCCGCGGCCGGCGTGCCGTTGTAAATCATGGGCAGCTCGACATTGTGCAGCGCGGTCGCGCGCGGCAAGAGATTGAACGTCTGAAAAACGAACCCGATCTCTTTGTTCCGAATGTAGGCCAGCGCGTCGTCATCCAGCTGGCTCACCAGGCGCCCGGCCAGCCAGTAGTTCCCGCGCGTCGGCGTATCGAGGCAGCCGATCAGGTTCATCAGCGTGGATTTCCCGGAGCCCGAAGGGCCCATGATCGCGACGTACTCGCCCTTGCCGATCTCCATCCCCACGCCGCGCAGGGCGTGCAGCTCCTCGGTCCCCATCTCATACGTCTTCCAGAGGTCCTCGGTCTTGATGACCACCCCGGAGTCGATCAGGTCCTGCCGAAACGACTCCGCCGCGATGGGTTCACTGGTGATGGACATTGTCTTCCCCGGCGTCTCCCGCCTTAACTGGATGAATCGCTGACTTTCGGCGCCGAATTGTCGACCTTGATCGTCGCCCCCGGCCGCAGCGTGCGCAACGCTTTATAACTGCCGGTCACGATCGTGTCGCTTTCCTGCAGGCCGCTGATCACTTCGATATCGGATACGCCGGTGATCCCTGTCTGCACCGGCACGAATTCGGCCTTCTGCCCGCGCACGACGAACACCCCCTGGATGTCGGTCTTCTGGCTCGCCGCGGACTCCGATTTGGATGCCGCCAGCGTCACGCTGCCGGCCTTGGCGCTCTTGGCCTCTTCGATCTCTTTCTGCGTGCGCTCGGCCAGCGCCTGGACGGGAATGGTGAGCACGTTCTTGCGCTGGGCCGTCTGGATCTTGGCCGTGGCCGAAAGCCCCGGACGCACCCCGGCCGGCGGATCATCGAGCGTCACGACCACCTTGAAATCCCGCGCTTCCTGCGTATTGGCGGTAGTCGACGTCATGGACGCCTGCCCCGAACTCCGCAGGATGGCCAGCTCGCCCACTTCCGTGACGCGCCCTTTGAAAATCTTTCCCGGAACGGCGTCAATCGTCACCTCGGCCGGCTCGCCGTCCCGCACGCTGGTGATGTCGGTCTCGTCCACCTTCACCTCGGCCGTCACCACGCTCATGTCCGAAATCGTCAGCAGGAACGCGCCCTGGGCGTTCTGGATGCCCGGCACGACGTTCTCGCCCACGCGCACCGCGATGTAGCTCACGATGCCGTCAATCGGGGCCGTGTACGTCGTCTTGCGCAAGACGTCCTCGGCGCGCTTCAGCACCGCGCGCGACTGTTCCATCCCCGACCGTGATTGTTCGCGTGCCGCGCGCGTCTGATCCACCTGCGCCTGACTCGCAGTCAATGCGGCCACCGCGCTGTCGTATGCTGCTTTGGTTGAATCGTACTGCTGCTTGGCGATCAACTGCTCCTTATACAGTTCCTGAGTGCGCTGCCAGTCGAGCTTGGCCTTTTCCAGATCGGACTGCCGCTGGGCCAGCGTCGCCACCGCCGACTCGTAATTGGCCTCCGCCGCCTTCATCCCTGCCGTGGCCGAATCAATGGTCGCCACCTGCGCCTGGACGTCCGCGCCGGGCTGGACGTTCTCCAGATGCAGCAGGACGTCCCCCTTCTTCACGTGATCGCCTTCCTTCACCGCGATGTCGATAATCTTCCCAAAACCCTCGCCCAAGACGTTGGTGTAGTCCCGCGGGCGCACTTCACCCGAGGCCGTCACCAGCGAGGTCAGGTCCTGCCGCTCGACGCGGCCCGTCTGCACGCTGACCACACCTTGGTTTGCCTTGTTGATGCTGTACCAGACCATGCCCCCGAGGACGGTTACCGCCCCCGCGCCGATCATCACTTTTTGCCACGTCTTCATTTCGCCAGCCTATCGAACAAAAAAATTAGATGCACCGGGAGCAGCCCACGCTTCTCCCCACCCTATTGATACGTCCCGCCGCCAAGGAATGTTTCCGGAGTTCCCAATCTGCCCGAAAATCCCTCTGGGCCGAACGACACCTTCCCCAGCTCCGATTCCCGCTGGAACCCCGCCTCGGGTGACCCGCTCCCCCGGAGGGCGCTCCAAGACCTTCCCCACGCCCGCCAAACAACCATCTTATATCCTAACTCGCCTTTGCCTGCCAAAAAAGGCTCATCGCCTCGCGCCCCTCCCCACCCTCGTCCCCGCCAAGCGAGCGGCCACCCCAATCCCACCCCCAGGCAACCCATGGGCCCGCAAGCGATTCGAACTGAGTTGGATACAACCCGCCGCAGGGGGAAAGTTCTGTTGACCTGTACCATAGGACAGGCTAAGATTCGTGATCGAATCGGGTAAAGGCACATTATGCACCAGTCTGTGAAGACGTCCCTGATGCTCCTTCTGGCAGGCGGATTGGCCCTCGGGCCCATCGCCTCCCTGGCCGCCGCGCAACAGGAAGACGCGCAGGACCACACCAAGAAAGCCTCCAAATCAAAGCAAAAGTCCGAGAAAGAGCTGTTCAAGGAAATCGATTCCCAGTACAAGAAGTGGCTCAATGAGGACGTGGTCTATATCATCGCGCCCGAGGAGCGCCGCACCTTCCTGCGCCTCCAGACCAACGAAGAGCGCGAACAGTTCATCGAGGCCTTCTGGCAGCGGCGCAATCCCGATCCCGATTCGCTCGATAACACCTATAAGGAAGAGCATTACCGCCGCATCGCCTACGCCAACGAGCATTTTCCTTCCGGCATTCCCGGCTGGAAGACCGACCGCGGCAAGATCTACATCATGTGGGGCCCCCCGGACGAGATTGACTCCCATCCCACCGGCGGCAACTGGGACCGTCCCATGGATCAAGGCGGCGGCTCCACAACCACGTATCCATACGAAGACTGGCGCTATCGCTACCTGGAAGGCATGGGGGAGAACGTCGAAATCGAGTTCGTCGACCCCACCAGCACTGGCGAGTATCACCTGACCATGGACCCCAGCGAAAAGGACGCGCTGCTCCGCGTCCCGGGCGCCGGCCTCACCATGGCCGAGGCCATGGGAACGGCCGACAAATCGCAGCGCTTCTCCCGAACCGACGGGACCAACCAAGCCATGGGCGTTGGTGGCCAGAACACCGGCAAGGACGAATTCGACCGCCTGGAAAACTACGTCAACATCATGCGCCCCCCGCCGGTCAAGTTTAAGGATCTCGAGCAAGTGGTGACCTCGCGCCTGGTCCGCGATCAGCTCAAGTTCCAATATCGCTTCGACTTTTTGCGCATTACCTCCGATACGGTTTTTGTGCCCATCACCGTGCAGATTCCCGTGCGCCAATTGAGCTTCCAGGAAAAGGACGGCGTGGATTCGGCCTCCATGAACATCTTCGGCCGCATCACCACCCTGAGCGGACGCATCGTGCAGACCTTCGAGGACACCTTGCGCGCCGATTATCCCTCGTCGCTGCTGCAGCAGTCGCTCAACTCCTCGCGCATTTATCAGAAGGCCATCCCGCTGAGCCCCAATCTCTACCGTCTGGACCTGGTGGTGAAGGACGTCAACAGCGGCAACGTCGGCGTCGTCAACACCCGCCTGGCCGTCCCGCGCTTCCAGGATGACCAGCTCAGCACCAGCTCCCTGATCCTGGCCGACAACATCCAGCGCGTCTCCAACAAGGACATCGGCCTCGGCCAATTCGTCCTCGGCGACGTCAAGGTCCGCCCCAAGCTCGACCCTTCGTTCATCCCCAGCGACAGCATGGGTGTCTTCCTGCAGATCTACAATTTGAAAGTGGATGAGAAGACCCACAAGGCGGATGCCTCGGTCCAATACCGCATCTTGAAGGACAAGGAGACCGCTCCTGCGGTCACGTTCGACATGCCCGCCGACAAGCTTCCCTCGCATGGCGAGGAACTTACGCTCGAGAATCGCATCACGCTGGGCTCGCTGGCGCCCGGAAAATACAAGCTCGAAGTCGCCGTCACGGACAATTTGACCAAGCAAACCATCACCCCAACCGCGGACTTTACGGTTAAGCCCTTACCTGCAAATCCCAAATAGGGAGGTAAAGCGCTTGCGTCTCGGAGCCATTCGTTTTCTCGCAACTCGGATTGCTCCTGTGTCTGGCCGGCTCTCCGCTTGCGGCGGCGCCCCATGCCGGCCGCATTTCCGGTGTCGTCGTGGATCCCGCCGGAACGCCCCAAATGGGCGCGACCGTGCTCGTTTCCTCCGAACAGCTTCTGGCCGTGCCTCGCCCGTCCAACTTCTCACCAATGATCGCGGGCGTTTCTCGATCGCTGCCCTTCCCACGGGACTCTATTCGATCAAAGTCACGCTGGCGGGATTTTTGCCGGCCCTGGAGTCAGCACATTCAGATTGATGACCAGCATGCGACGCTGCTGCAGATCGTGCTCGGTTCCGTCTTTTCCTCCTTCGAGCAATTGCGCCGCCCCGCCGGGCAGCCCGTCGCGTCGGACGATTGGTCCTGGGTCCTGCGCACCTCCGCCGCCTCCCGCGCCGTTTTGCGCTGGCAGGATAGCCCGTCGCCTCTGGACCCTGCGGCAGCCCAGGCCGACGGTGCCCGAACGCCATCGACTCACGGGCGCTTGGCGCTTACTTCCGGCGCCGACCGGCCCGGTGCGGTCTCGGCCCGGGCCGCTTCGCCCACGACCTCGTTCGCTTACGACCTCGGCGTCGGGCCAAGGGACAGCTTCTCATGGCCGGAGAGTTCAGCTACGAAGACGCGTCGGCTTCCGGCGGCGTTCGCCGCCGCCTGGCTGCCTTCCGGCCAGCCCGGCGCCGGCCCGGTCACCACGTTGCTGATCCGCAAGTCGCGGCTGGATCCCGCCGGCCCTGCCTTCCGCGGATTGCGCATTTCCCGTGACGATCAACTCGTCCTGGGCGATCGTGTCACCATCCGCTACGGCGCCGAGTATCTGGTGGCCGACTCGGCGGCACCACCGCGGCGCTCCGCCCGCACGGCCAAATGACGCTGCAGTTGGCCCCCAGGTTGGCGCGCCTCCCTGATCCTGGCGACGCAGCCCTGGCAAAACCTCCCTCCACGCAGGACGCGCTCGCAGTCCACGCTCAACACGCTCGACGCGTTTCCGACCCTGCTGATCCGCGACGGCCGCCCGGTGCTGGAAAACGGCTGGCACGGAGAGATCGCCGTTCAGCACGCTCTGCAACCTCGCACGGACTTGACCGCCTCGGTCTTCCGCGACCTTTCCAGCCACACGGCCGTCATCGGCCGTGGCGGCGCCGCCGGTCCCGATTTTCTCCAGGATTATTTTTCGCAAGCCTTTGCCTACGATGGCGGCGCTTCGCAGCTCGACCGGGGCGCGCGTCGCCTATCACCAGAAGGTCACCGACCGTTTGACCACCACGATTGTCTACGCCTACGCCGGAGCCCTGGCACCCGACGGAACTCGCGGCGGGGCCCTGTTGCGCGATCGAGCTGGCCACGCATTACCGCCAGAGCCTGGCCACCCGCGTCTCGGCCACCCTCCCCCGCTGGGGCACCACCTTCACCACGGGCTACAAATGGCTGAGCGGGTCGGCCGTCTCCCGCCAGGATGGTTACGGCGAATCCCTCTACCACCTCGATCCCTACTTGAGCATGGAAATTCGCCAGCCGCTTCCCAGCTTGTTGCCCTGCCGCATTGAGGTCCGTGCGGATATAGGCAACCTGCTGGCCCAGGGCTATGTCTCGGTTTCCACGGTGGACGGCTTGCTGGTTCTCGTTCCCTCCTATCGCTATTTCCGGGGCGGCCTGAATCTGCAGTTCTGAGGCTTCGCGCCCCTACGGGAATCGGTAACATGTCTTCCACAAACCGGATTGCTATGGCCCTGCCCTCGCATCCGTATCGCAACCTACAGAAAACACATGCCCTTATGGTAAGGCCAAATAATGGTTTGCTGGAAGCTGACGTGCTACCATGAACAGGCATCCAAGCGTTGCGGTAGCGAGTGAATTTTAGTGAACTCGCATCTCCAAGCGCGGTTGGGGGCGGTGACGCTGGCCCTGCTGACTCTGGCCGCGATGATCTTCGCGGTCCTGAACTTCCAGCAACGCTCCCGGTTTATCCTTCCCGATGACGGCGTCACTTGGATGGACACCTCCGAAGGCGTGGTCGCCTGGCATGTGGTCCCGGGAGGGCCTGCTGGCCGCGTCGGCATCAGGGAGGGCGACGCGCTCGAAACCGTCCGCGGCGTTCCGATTCGCCGAGCCACCGATGTCACCCGCCTGCTCTGGCACGCAGGGCCGTGGGCCGAACTCCATTACGGAATTCTTCGCGGCGGCGAACCCCTGGATGTCCCGGTGGTCACCGCGCCGCAGGAGAACCCCTCCTCGCTGGAAAACTACCTGCGCATCACGGCGCTGCTGTATCTGTTCATCGGGCTGTTTATTTTCGCCCGCCGCTGGAGCGCGCCGCGCGCCGTGCATTTCTACTTGTTCTGCCTGGTCTCCTTTATCCTGTACAGCTTTCACTACAGCGGCAAACTGAATTCCTTCGACTGGATCATCTATTGGAGCAACGTCGTCGCCCTGCTGCTCCAGCCCGCCTTGCTCGCGCATCTCGCGCTGGTCTTTCCCGAGCGGCGCGGCACTTTGTGGCCCAAGCTCGTGGCTTTGTACAGCGTTCCCGCGGCGCTGCTGGCGCTCCACCTGTCCGTCGCTTTCGGCACGCTGGATTTTCTTCCCTCCATCCGCAGCCGTGACTTTCTCGACTCCCTCGAGCTGTTGTACCTCGGCGTCCTGTTCCTCATCGCCGCCGGCATCTTCCTGGCCAGTTATTTGCGCGCGCCCAGCGGCCTGATCCGGCAGCAGCTGAAGTGGATCACCGGGGGAACCTTCGCCGGCATCCTTCCCTTTTTCCTGTTATACGTCCTGCCCCGGCTGGCCAACACCATCCCCCAGCCGTGGATGAAGCTTTCGGTCTTCTCGCTGGTCCTCATCCCGCTGTGCTTCGGCTACGCCATCGTTCGCTACCGCCTGATGGACGTGGACATCATCTTCAAGCGCGGCTTGGCCTACACCTTCGCCACCGCCGGCGTGGTCGCCGTCTATTTCGCGGCCGTGGCCCTGATCGGCGAGCTCTCCCACACCGAGTGGCCGGCGGGCCGCGCGGGCGCCGTGCTGGCCATCGTGGTCGCCGCCTTCCTGTTCCAGCCCCTGCGCGAATGGGTGCAGATGCGTCTGGACCACTTCTTCTACCGCGACCGCCTCGACTATCGCCGCACGCTGATCGAATTCGGCCGCGCCCTCACCAACGAAGTGCGCCTCGAACCCCTGCTGGCTTCCGTGCTCGACCGCATTTCGCAGACCCTGCTGGTCGACCGCCTCGCCATCTTCCTCGAGGACGCGGCGCAGCCGGGCCGCTTCGTTCTTTCGCGCGCGCAGGGCCTCCAGCCGGAAGGCCCGCTCGACCTCGGTTTTCTCGATCCCGCGCGTCCCGCGCTCGTGCGCGGCTGCTTGTTCTTTGAGTCGGCGCGCGCCGCCACCGAGGAAAGCGGCTCCGTGCGCCGCACCCTCGAGGAACTCGCCCTGAACTATTTCATCCCCTGCCGCTTCCACGACCGCACCGTCGCCGTTCTCGGCCTGGGCAAAACGGTGGACGGCGACTACCTCTCCACCGACGACCTCGAACTGCTTTCCACCATCGCCGGTTACGTCGCCATCGCCCTGGAAAATGCCGGGCTGTATCAGTCCCTCGAGCAGAAGGCCCAGCAGATCGAGCGGCTCAAGGATTTCAGCGAGAACATCGTCGAATCCCTCCGCATCGGCGTCCTCACCGTCGACCTCGACAGCCGCATCGAATCCTGGAACTCCCAGCTCGAGGACATGCTGGAAATCCCGCGCGGCGAAGCGCTCGGCCATCCGCTCGAGGAAGTGCTCCCCCGGGATCTGGCCGGCGAAATCGCTGCGGCCGCCGCCAGCGACCATGTTTCCGGCATTTACAAGTTCCATCTGAACGCGCGCAGCGGCCGCCACCTCGTCATCAACGTTTCCATGGCCCCGCTGCTGGGCAAGAACGGGGCGCGCCTGGGCCGCCTGATCCTGCTCGACGACATCACCCAGCGCGTGCGCCTCGAGGACCAGATGGTGCAGACCGAAAAGCTCACCTCGCTGGGCCTGCTCGCCGCCGGCGTCGCGCACGAGGTCAATACGCCGCTCGCCGTCATCTCCAATTACATCCAGATGCTCGCCAAGCAGATCGCCGCCGATGATCCCCGGCAGAAGACCATCGAGCGCATCGTCAAGCAGACCTTCCGCGCCAGCGAGATCGTCAACAACCTCCTGAATTTCTCGCGCACCGGCGGCACGGCCGCCGCCGAAGTCGATTTGAACGCCGTCCTCGACGAAACGCTCTCGCTGGTCCAGCATCCCCTGAAGGCCGCGCGCGTCTCCGTCGTCCGCAATTACACCAAGAAACTGCCGCCCGTTCTCGGCTCCACCACGCGCTTGCAGCAGGTCTTCCTCAACCTGTTCATGAACGCCCGCGACGCCATGCCCGGCGGAGGCATGCTCGAGGTGCGCACCGCCGCCCACAACGGCTCGGTCGAAATCGAAGTTAGCGACACCGGCGCGGGCATTCCGCCCGAGCATCTGCACCGCATCTTCGACCCCTTTTTCACCACCAAGGCCTCCGGCCGCGGAACCGGGCTGGGCCTCTCCGTGAGCTACGGCATCATCAAAGAACATGCGGGCAAAGTGGACGTGCGCTCCACGCCCGGCCAGGGCACCTCCTTCCGCCTCGAGTTTCCCGGCGGCTAGAAAAGTGGTCCATGCCTAAGGGATCCATTCTCGTTGTTGACGACGAAGCCGAAATCCGCGAAGGCCTCGCGGCTCTGCTCACCTCGGAAGGCTTCGCCGTCTCCCTCGCGGAAACCGGCGAGACCGGCCTGCGCAAGCTCGAAGAACGCCCCTTCGACCTGATCCTGCTCGACGTCAGCCTGCCGGACCGCAACGGCATCGAAATGCTTCCCGAAATCCGCCGCCGCGATCCGCAGCTTCCGGTCATCCTTATCACCGCGTTCGGCTCGATCGACATGGCCCGCGCCGCCTTCAAAAACGGCGCGCAGGACTACATCACCAAGCCCTGGTCCAACGACGAACTCGTCGCCCAGATTTCCCTCGCCGTCGAAGGACGCCGCCTGCGCGATGAAAACGTCCAGCTCAAGCGCGCCCTCAAGCAGCGCTACAATTTTCCCAACATCATCGGCAAGAGCGAAAAAATGCTGGCCGTTCTCGACCTGGTCACCCAGGTTGCGCCCTCCCGCTCCACCGTGCTCATCGCCGGGGAAAGCGGCACCGGCAAGGAGCTCATCGCCAAGGCCATCCACTCCGCCTCCGCCCGCGCGGACAAAGCCTTCATCCCCGTCAACTCCGGCTCCATTCCCGCCGACCTGCTCGAATCCCAGCTCTTCGGCCACGTCAAGGGCGCGTTCACCAGCGCCATCGCCTCGAAAAAAGGCCTCTTCGAGCTGGCCGACCAGGGCACCATCTTCTTCGACGAAATTTCCACCGTCAGCCCGGAAACACAGGCCAAGCTCCTCCGCGTCATTCAGGAACGCGAATTCATGCGCCTGGGCGGCACCGAAACCATCAAGGTCGACGTCCGCATCCTCGCCGCTTCCAACGAGGACCTCCGCAAGCTCGTCCGCGACGGCCGATTCCGCGAGGACCTCTACCACCGCCTCAACGTCATCTCCCTTTCCTTGCCGCCCCTGCGCGAGCGCAAGGAAGATATTCCGCTGCTCATCGCCCGTTTCGCCGACCAGTTCTGCCGCGAAAACAACAAGTCGCCGCGCACCTTCACGCCCGACGCCCTGAAGCTGCTGATGGATTACGACTGGCCGGGCAACGTCCGCGAACTCGAAAACGCCGTCGAACGCGCCGTCGTGCTCTCCACGCGCGACACGCTCGATGCCGACCTGCTCCCCGAAGCCGTCCGCACCCGCGAGATCGTCAAGGGCGTGCGCCTGCAACTCGGCGAGTTCTTGCCGTCGCTGCCGGGCGCGTCCGCCACGGGCCAGCCGCCTTCGCTGTTTGAAATCCTCGAGGAAGTCGAACGCCGCGTCATCATGGACATGCTCGAACGCACCAACTGGAATCAGACCGACGCCGCCGAGCGCTTCCAGGTCCCGCTCTCCACCCTCAATCAGAAGATCAAGCGCCTGGGCATCGAAACCCGCCGCCGCTCCGGCTCACCACGCGCCGCCGCCGCCGGTTTTCCCGCCCCGGATTCCACCGACTCCCCCGTCGGCAAATAGTCCCCTCGGCGAATATCACCGCCTCCCCGCATGTTTTCTCGCCCTGATTCCGCGCGTAATTCTGCGCCAGACCTCTAACGGCTTGCACATGACATTGTTCTCGATCAGCCCGTAGCGGGCGCGTTCGTGCTGCGCTCGTCTTCCGACCAATGCCCTTATTCGCCAGCTCATTGCGTGATCTGTTTAGGACGCCGGGGCTCAAGCCCCGGCGTTAAGGCATTCCTTTCACGGGGCTCAAACGCGACCTGGAGCTCGGCATGACGTCATGCAAGGAACTTCTGCAAACTGCATGACGACTAGCATCCGCTGCGCGGGAAGACGCCTTTTAGGGGGTCGGAGCTTCAGCTCCGACATTAGTGCGCACCTGTTCATCAGGGGTTTTAACCCCTGAGGCGCAGTTTCGACGTTTCCTGCAAACTGCTACCACAGCGCTGGGCCGCATCGCCAAGAAAATGCGCCGGCCACACGCCTGTGGTAATTTGGAAACGATGAACCGCCCCGCGGCAACCCTGGCCATCCTGCTCGGCGTCGCACTCGTCGGCTTCCGCGCGCCTGTCACCGGCCCGCGCGGCGCAGGGCACCTCCGCCGCGCCCGTCGAGGAAACCGTCGCCAATCTCGCCGCCGGGCGCGTGATCATCGCCGTCGTCAAGGACGCCATCGTCGTCGCCACGGTCGAAAATCCCATCGAGCCGGAGACGCGCCCGCCCACTCCCGTGCAGATGGGCACCGGCCGCCTCGGCGTGATCCTGGGCGCCGTGGAATGGACCGCGCCTGCCTCGCACCGGCAAATCGCCCTGCTCGATCGCGAACTCCCCCGCCTGCACAGCAGCCTCATCGCTCAGCCGCCCCGCTTGCAACCTCAGGCCGGCGACGAAGCCGCCGACGTCGAAGCCATCGGACAAGCCCTGCTCGAACGCCTCAACGAAGCCGCGCAAGGCCTGCACGCCAAGGTCGATCTCCCCGCCGACGATCCCCTGGCCCAACTCATCCTCGCCGACTACGCCGCCGGCTACGGCCCCGAAGTCTGGCAACTCTCTTATGGGATGAAGCAGGAGCAGCACGAAAGCGATTATTGGACCACGCGCGTCCTCCGCCCCATCTACCTGCAATTCTGGCCCCCGGAAAAGGGACAGCCGCGCACGCTGGTCGAATTCGCCTACCCGCCGGAAAACGCGCCCACCCCGCTCCTCACGCTGCTCCGCCAGCAGGACCCGCGCCTGCAAAAACTCATCCTCGCCGACGCGCAGAACGCTCAGGTCGCCCGCCATCTCCTGCAAGGCGAGAGCAACCAGATCCTTGCCGCCGACGCCGTACAATTCCTCCGCGCCGCCCTCGATGCCGTAGGCCCACCCAACGCCCGCGAGACCATGGCCCTCATCGGCCAAGAGACCGGCTTCGCCTGGGTCCTCCCCCCGCCCCCCGAACCCCAGTCCCCCAACCGCCCAGCCCGACCGTCCCCCCGGCGCCCCCTCGCTCGTCCAGCCGCCCCAGTAGCCGACTGTGACCCAGTTTGCTCGCGTAGGTCGCCCTTCGTGGCACAGGCACTCCTGCCTGTGCTCTTGCATTGAGCCAAACATCCGTGACACACCAACAGTGGCCTCTCGACCGCAAGTCGATCCAGGGCCCAGTAGCCGCCAGTGGCTCATCTTCCGCTTCCCGCATTAATCAGGAGTTATCCAAGATCGTATTCGACGGTTCTGATTTCGTATGCCACAATCTCGCTCATCTTCGGGACGGACGAGATGCTGGAAAACTCGCTGGCAAAAATCAAAGTCAGGTGGTGGCTGTTTGACGCTGGGCGCAAGCGGAATCGCGGAAACTATGCAGAAGCCCTGGAGATCTTCAGGAACGTCACGAGGGTCCAACCCAGCCGCGCGTTCGCATTTGCCCAGGCAGGATTTTGCCTGACAAAGCTGAATCGCTACAGCGAAGCCCTGGATTCCTACGAGCGAGCACTCCGGCTTATTCCTGATTATGCAGATGCACATGCCTATCTCAGCCTTACCTACCGCGCTCTTGGACGCAATCAAGAAGCTTTCGAGTCCCTCAATCGTGCGATTCGGATCCAGCCCAGTCTGATGAATGACGAGTTCTGGCGCTTTCAATTGGGACTCATGGAAGGAGAGGCTAATCACTGGGAACAAGCGCTCGCAACATTCCAGAAATTGACGGAGCTGAATAAGAGGAATGGAGACGCCTGGCATGGCTTGGGGTGGGCCAACGCTAATCTGAATCGTGTTCCCGAGGCTGCCGCTGCGTTTGAGCGCGCGGTCCAGTTGATTCCGGAGAATGCGGTTGTGCAATCCGAGTTAGGGTCGGCGTATCTGCTATTGGGCCGGCCCAGGGATGGTTTGGAGCATCTTCAGCGGTCCTTACAGCTTTGCCCAACTGAACCGAAGACGTGCTGTAATATTTGCCAAGCTTACTGCGACCTCGGAGAACTAGATCAGGCCCTGGCGTCTGCGCTGGCGGCGCTCAAGCTCAACCCGGAGTTAGCAGAGGGACATCAACTTCTCGCATATGTTTATAGTGAACTTGGCCGGCATGAAGACGCGGTACAAGCCCTCACAACTGCAAATCGACTCGAACCAACTGACGCTGAGCTCTATCTGTCAGCTTACGAGAAATTATCTGGAGCTGAAGAACTTGCCCGAGGCACTGGAAGCGGCCGACAAAGCTATCCGGCTGCTTCCGAATTCTGCATACGCTCATCTGTTGCCGTGGATGCGCTTTACAAGAGCAGAAGAATCTTGCCCAAGCTGTTGTCGCCTACAGAAAGTCACTGGAACTGGATCCCGGCATGTTCGAAGCCCTTATCAACCTTGGAGAGATTTACTTGAACCTGGGACAAAACGAGGATGCTTTGAGCGCACTCGCCGCTGCGATTAACGTCATGTCCGATGATGCGCAGCTTCTCAATCGCGACGATATCTACACACGCCCCAAGAGGCGAGAAGCTGCCCTGCGCGAGCTTCGCAGTCTAATGAAACTACATAGTCCTGTCGCCGATGACTTGGCGAAGCTTATACCTCCGGATTCTGGCTCACCGTGACGGGTTGCTGAAGCTGCTGCTTCTCGCGGTTTCCCCGTAGGGGCACGGCAGCGCCGTGCCCGGTCCGTTGCTGTGGCGCAGCTCCTGCGATCCTTGATCGCCGCCTTCGTCATGCCTCAGCCTGGTCTGCCTTGTGGTGGGAAACCCCAGCTACTTCTTTTCGGAGAGCTGCTTCTGCAGGCGGGCATTTTTTTCAGCCACACCGCGCGCCAATTCTTCCTTGTGCGCGACGAGCTTCCGCGCGATTCCCTCATCCGCGAGCGCCAGAATTTCCGCCGCGAAAATGGCCGCGTTCACCGCTCCGGGCTTGTCGATCGCCATCGTAGCCACGGGAATTCCGCCGGGCATCTGCACCGTGGAAAGCAGCGCGTCGAGGCCGTTCAGCACGCTCGTCGCCATGGGAACGCCGATCACCGGCAGCGTGGTGCTCGCCGCCATCACTCCGGCCAGGTGCGCGGCGGCGCCCGCGGCCGCAATCACCACCTTCGATCCCGCGGCTCGCCGCCGACGTCGCATATTCATGCGCCCGCGCGGGCGTGCGATGCGCGGAGAGCACTTCCATCTCGTAGGCGATGCCGAATTTCTCCAGCGTCTTCCCGGCCTCCGTCATCACCGGCAGGTCCGTATCCGACCCCATCACGATCCCCACCAGCGCCGCTCGGTGCTTCTCTCCGGTTGTCACGTTGCGGATCTCCTTCCGAACAGGATGCTGAAAACATCTGAGAGCGTTGTGGGTCGCGGCTTCAGCTGCGACATAAACGCCGGACAGTCAGAAGGGGCTTCAGCCCCTGAAGTTCCCTGGGGCGTCTCTTTTCAGCGCCCCGCTCACTCCGCACGCCGCGCCGCCGAACCCATCCTCCCACACATTTGCACCGATCAGGCGTTGCGATTATCCGCCACGGCGCGCCCTTTTGCCGACCGCGGTTTCCCGATGTCGCTGCGATAGTGCGCGCCCTCGATGTGAATCCGGCCCACGGCGTCGTACGCCTGCCGCCGCGCGCTCGCCAGATCCTCGCCCGCCGCGCTGACCACCAGCACGCGCCCGCCGTTCGTGCAAAATCCGCCGCCGCTCTTGCGCGTCCCGGCGTGGAACACCACCGCGCCGGGCGTTTTCGCCGCATCCTCGAGCCCGTGAATCGCCACGCCCGTCTGCGGATTTTCCGGATAGCCCTTCGAAGCGATCACTACGCAAACGCTCGCGCCCGGCAGCCATTTCGCCTCGAACCCCGCCAGGCTGCTCCGCGCCGCCAGCATGCACGCCTGCGCCAGATCGAAGTCCGCGCGCAAGAGCACCGCTTCGGTCTCCGGATCGCCCAGGCGGCAATTGTACTCCAGCACTTTCGGCCCCGCCGCGGTCAGCATCAGCCCAAAATAGAGAAAGCCGCGGTACGGCAATCCATCCGCCGCGAGCCCCGCGAGCGTCGGCCGCACGATCGTCTCGATGATTTGCCGCTCAAGCGCCGCCGGCAAAATCTCGTCGAGCGAATACACGCCCATCCCGCCGGTGTTCGGCCCCTCGTCGTTGTCGAATGCGCGCTTGTGGTCCCGCGCCGGCGCCATGCGCAGAAAATTCTTCCCGTCGGTCAGGATGATGTAGGAAAGCTCTTCACCCGCGAGCCCCTCCTCGAGCAACACGCGCCCGCCCGCCGCGCCAAACTCCCGCTTCTCCATCACCCGGCCGATGAACTGCCGCGCCTCCTCCGGCGACTCGGTCACCAGCACTCCTTTGCCCGCGGCCAGGCCGTCCGCCTTGATTACCAGCGGCCACTTCACCGCTTCCAGCGCGCGATAGGCCTCCGCCGCCGATTCACAAATCCCGTACACCACGGCCGTCGGAATCCCGTGCCGCTCCATGAACTGCTTCGAGAAAATCTTGCTTCCCTCGAGCTGCGCCGCCTTCTGCGCCGGCCCCAGCAGCGTCAGGCCGCGCCGCGCGAATTCGTCCGCGATGCCCAGCGTCAGCGGCAGTTCGGGCCCCGCGATGGTCAAGTCCGCTCCCAGCTTCGCCGCCAGGTCCGCCGCCGCTTTCACGTCCTTCAGGTCCAGCGGCACGCATTCGATATTTTGGGCGATCCCGTCGTTGCCCGGCGCGCACCACACCTTCTCCACCGCGGGGCTCTGCGCGAGCTTCCACACCATCGCATGCTCCCGCCCGCCGCCGCCGATCACCAGTATCTTCATGGTTGTTTCCCGCAGGGAATCAAGAACGATACGGCGTCGCCTCCGCCAGTGTCAACCCCGGACTCCTTGGCCCGCCAGGACACTGCAAATCCTCAAAGGTTTGTAAGTCGCGGCTTCATAGACTGCAACGATGGCGTCAGGGTGGAAGGGCGGGGTTTCGAGCCTATTCTAAGTGTCTTCCCCTAGGGAATTGCGCGGCTGTCGGCGGATGGAATTCTAGCGAAGCACACGACACAGTTTCCATCAGCGCAGCGTTACCTCATACACGCGCCAATCATTCACTTCCCAAGTGAAGACGACTTCCTTCAGTGGAAAGTCGGCGGCAAACTTCGTGACGCAAAATGGACCACCTCGCTCTGCGATCCGAAGTTGATCGTCGGCTCCCTTCATGCCTTCCCCTAGCGAAACAATCGCTACTGCTGCCTTCTTCAAACAACCAGCCAGTGCTCCACCGGAATCCGCCAGATCGGTCCGAGCGGCGCCGGTAAAACCGAATTCCGACGTATTGGTGCAAATCAAATCTCCCGAAGACATTCGGACTACCGTATCGATGTCACCGGCCTGTATCGCCAGCGCATATTTGCGAACCTCCGGACTGCCCACGAACGACCCCGCTTTTCTTGGTCGATCCTCATTCACCTGGATACTGTAGAGCTTGTGGTCAGGCATGAACTCCAGGGAGTAGTTCGAAGCCCCGTAGTCCCAAAGATCAACATTGATGTCATCTTCATGCCGAATTTTCGTCGGCTCTCCCAAGATGGATTTGATCGCGGAGGCATCTTCGCCAAGAGTTAGGCCAAAGAAACCCGTCGGGCCAGCATAGTCCTGCCCCGTGAGTTCCAGCCTGACCGCTCTCCCGTGATCGAAGACCGCCACGAAGTACGTCTCCCTTGCCCCCGGAATTCTGTAAGCCCGCATAGTACTCCGGTCCGGAAGACTTTCCGTTTTGAATGGCTTACCCAAGGAGTGGTCAAATGCCACCGAGTTCTGCCCCAGAAGGAAGCCAAGGAGTTCATGTGGCTGAGTCGTGGAGGAAGCTCCTGGTCCCACGAGAAGGAACGAGAGAACTAGTACGTATGATTTAAGCATCGTCTTCAATTCGCGGGTTCGACCCCGGCCCGCACATCGTACGCCTCTCCTGCCGTCGGCACAATACATTTACCATGATCGCAGGTGCCAGTTGGAGCATTTGAGGCCGACAATTCGTCGTTTTTGCCTGCTCGAGTAACACCGCGTGCGGCTTCGGCTTGCCCCAGCGCGCCAAAAGTGATTTGATCGAAGCTCATGCATTGGGACTTCGCACTCATTCTGCTGTTTCTGGCCGTAGCCGTGCCCCTGCTCGGCAGGCGCCGCATTCGCCAGCTCCTGCGCGCCCCCGAAACCACCAAGGCCGAGCGCCTGGCGCTCTACGCCTCCACCATCGCCTTTCAATGGCTGGCGGCGGCCCTGATCCTCTGGCGTTCGGGCGCGCACGGCATCTCCCTCGCGGGACTCGGCCTCGCCATTCCACATCCGGCCCTTACGGCAGCCGTCTCCGTCGCCCTGGCGGCCCTGGTCCTCGTCAACCAAATCGTCAGCCTAAGGCGCCTGGCCACCCAGCCCCTGGAATCGCAGGGCTTGATGCCGCAGCTGGCCCTGAAAGTCTTCCCCCAGGACGCCGTCGAACGCCTGATTTTTCTGGCCCTCGCCGCTACCGTCGCCCTTTGCGAGGAGTTCATCTACCGCGGCTTCGTGCAGCGCCTCTTTGAGGACTTCTCCGGTGGGCTGGTGCTCGCCGGCATTCTCGCCTCCGCCACCATGTTCGGCTTCGCTCATCTCTACCAGGGACGCCGCGGGCTGATCGCCACCTTTTTGGTGGGCCTGCTCTTTTCCATCGTCCGCGCAGCCACCGGCAGCCTGCTCGCGCCCCAGCTCGCGCATTTCGTGGCCGACCTGACAGCAGGTTATCTTGCCCCTGCCAAAGTCCGCGCGGCACTCGCCCATGCCCAGCTGGCTGCGGATCACCAGGTTCCGGAGCAAGCAAAGTGAGTCGAAATAACTACTATAGTTGTAGTATATAAATCATGACCCATATATCCGACGACCAGATTGCCAAGTACCTCAAACCATACGGCGTAACCTGCACGCCTCCACTGTGCGAGCAGATCCGCGCCTACGTGTCGCTTCTCCTTCAGTGGAACAGGAAGATCTCTCTGACAACCGTAACCGATCCAGCCGAAATCGTGAAATTCCACTTCGGGGAGTCTATGTTTGCCGTTTCCTCGGTTCCAATTATTTCCGGTCGGCTGGCCGACATGGGTTCTGGCCCCGGATTCCCAGGTTTGCCAATTCGCATGGCGGCCACCCAACTGGATTTGACGCTCATCGAATCCAACACCAAGAAGGCAACATTTCTTGCGGAAGTGGTCCGGACAATCAAACTAGACCATGTGACCGTCTTCCGCGGCCGCATGGATGATCTCGATGCCGATCTAGCCCCATTCGATTTCGTGACCGCGCGGGCCTTCGGCCAGCACGACGAGCTGCTGCGCTGGGCGCACGCCCATCTTGCCGCTAGCGGAAAAACGGTACTATGGCTCGGCGAGGACGACGCCGCGCTGCTTTCTCAAAAACCCCTGTGGTCCTGGCAGCCGCCACTGCACATTCCCGGCTCGCAGCGCAGATGTCTCCTGGTAGGCTCACGTCTCTAATCCTGCTTAAAAAATTGTTCCACGTGGAACAATCCTCTCCCGCCTCCAGCCACCAAAATGTTCCACGTGAAACACCTTGCATCCGGGAAAATCTATCTGCTAAATTCAAAGTGCATCCTGGGGGTTCGTTTGGCGCGAGTCATTGCCATCGCCAATCAAAAGGGCGGTGTCGGAAAAACGACCACGGCGGTCAATCTCGGTGCCTCTTTAGCCGTCTCCGAGCAGCGCACGCTCATCATTGACTGCGACCCGCAGGCCAACACCACCAGCGCCCTGGGCTTCCCGAAAGATCCGGCCCGCCGCACTCTTTATCAGGCGCTCATCCTCGGCGAGTCCATCGAACGCGTCACCATCGACGCCAATGTGGAAGGCCTCGACCTGGTCCCATCCGACAAAAATCTCGTCGGCGCCTCCATCGAACTCGTAGGCCTGGAAAACCGCGAATACCGCCTCAAGGAAGCTATTCGCATCGCCCGCGAGAAATACACCTACATTCTGATCGACTGCCCTCCATCGCTCGATCTGCTGGCCGTCAACGCGCTGGCATCCGCCGATTCCGTCCTCGTGCCCATTCAGTGCGAATATCTGGCTCTGGAAGGCGTCTCCGAGCTGCTCGACACGCTCATGCGCCTGCGCCGCACCGTCAACCCGTCTCTCGAAATCGAGGGCATTCTCCTCACGATGTACGACGATCGCACCACGCTCTCCAAACAAGTAGCCGCCGATCTGCGCAGCTATTTTGGCCCTCAAGTCTTCGAAAGTGTCATTCCCAGGAATGTCCGCCTGGCCGAAGCGCCCAGCCACGGCATGCCAGTGATTTTCTACGACATTCATAGTAAAGGCGCGGAAGCCTACGTCCAACTTGCCAAGGAGGTTATTGCCAATGCCCAGAAACGCGTTGGGCAGGGGATTGAGCGCCCTGATACGCGAACCCGAGCCGCCACCGCCGCCGCAGGCGGTGACAGTAGCCCAGCAGACGACAGGGGCAGCGGCAGCCGTGGCCCCGGCCCTGGCTCCGAATGACGGCCTGCTGCACGTCGATATCGACCTGATCGATCCGAGCCCCTATCAGCCCCGCACGCGCTTCCGCGAGGAAGCCCTGGAGGAGCTCGCGCGCTCCATCCGTTCCAGCGGCATCGTCCAACCGCTCGTCGTGCGCCGCACCGCTCGCCGCTATCAGTTGATCGCCGGGGAGCGCCGCTGGCGCGCCGCGCAGAGGGCCGCTCTCGCTCGCGTGCCGGTGGTGATCCGCGAAGTCCCCGACGAAATGGCTCTGGAGATGACCCTGGTGGAAAACCTCCAGCGCGAGGATCTCAATCCCATCGAGCAGGGACGCGCCTTCGAGCGCCTCATGGACCAGTTCCAGCTGACCCAGGAGCAGATGGCCGAGCGCACCGGAAAGGACCGCGCCACCATCGCCAATTCCATGCGCTTGCTCAAGCTCGAACCGCCCATCCAGGAGCTGCTCGAAGACGGCCGCCTCTCGGCCGGCCACGGCCGCGCCCTATTGGCTATTGACGAAGCCAAGACCCGGCTCGAGCTAGCCCGCCGCATCGTGCGCCGGGGCATGAGTGTACGACAGGTCGAGCGCCTCGCCACTCGCGGCCCGCGACCCAAGGCCGCCCCTGTCGTCTCCCCAACCGACCCCAACACCAAAGCCGCGCTCGACGAGCTGCAGCAGCGATTCGGCACGCGCGTCCTGATCCACCCCCAACGGCCGGGCCGGCCGGGCCAGTTAGCTTTTGAATACTACGACGCCAAGGATCTGGCCCGCCTCTACGCCCTCCTCATGCGAGAATAGAACCTGTCTCACGAATGCTTTCTAGCAGGCTGCGGAAAAAGGGCGCATTTCAGGGGGTCGGAGCTTTAGCTCCGACATAAAGCACGGCTCATCATCAGGGGTTTTAACCCCTGAGGCTCGATTTTGACTGTAGATTTTGTAGCGGCCGCCTTTAGGCGGGCGCTTTTTCCGCAGGCTGTCTAGCCGCTGACGGCTGGTTCTGACACCAGCCAGGCGATTCATGAGATGAGTTCCAGATTTTCTCGCAGGAGAGAAGCATATGGCTCTGGGATGGTTTGACCGCAAGCGGCACGATGCCACTGAATGGACTGGTTTCCTCGAACAAGGCGTTCGCCTGGAAGGGAAGCTCGAGACCACCGGCACGTTCCGCATCGACTCGACGATGAAAGGCTCCATCGTCTCCGAAGACACCCTGGTGCTGGGCGAGCATTCCTCGATTCAGGGGCAGATCACCGGCAACCGCGTGGTCATCAGCGGCCGCTTTGATGGCGTCGTCCAGGCCAAGACCAGCGTCGAGATTCACTCCACCGCCGTGGTCACCGGCGAGGTTCACACGCCCAGCCTGCTGATTGAACCCGGTGCGGTGTTCGACGGCCAGTGCCACATGCTGGCCGCCACCGAAGCCTCCAAGCCCGTCACCATCCCCATCCGCTCCGGCGGCCAAGCCAGCCGCTAACGCCCGCCGAACGGGCCCGCGACTCCGCCCCATCGTCGCACCGGAAATCTTCCGTAGGGGCACGGCGTGCCGCGCCCACATTGGTAGCGCCGGCGTCTCGCCGGCTCTTTGAATTTCGTTTCGGGTATCGGTGGAAATCGCGGGCCGGAAACCCGCGCTACTCGATCACGACGCGGAGGAATTTCTTTTTCCCGGCGCGCAGGAGAAATTCGCCGGGCTTGGAGAGATCGATTTCCCGTTTCACATCATCGGCGCGTTGCCCGTCGATTTCCACGCCGCCCTGCTTGATCAGGCGTTCGGCTTCGGCGCGCGACGCCGCCAATTGCAATTCCGCCAGCAGCGCCGAAAGACGCTTGGGCGCACTGCGCGCGAGCGTGTGCCGCGGCGCCTCTTCCGGCGCCTGCCGGTCGCGAAAGACGCGCCGGAACTCCTCGGCGGCCTTCTTCGCGGCCTCCTCGCCGTGGAATCCGGCGATGATGGCGTGGGCCAGCTGCATCTTCGCTTCCATCGGGTGCAGGACGCCCGTGCGCACTTCCTCGCGCAGCCGCACGATCACCGGCCACGGAAAATCCGTCAGCAATTCGTAGTACGGCCACATCAGCGCGTCGGAAATGGACATCAGCTTCCCAAACATTTGCCCCGGCGCTTCGGTGATGCCGATGTAATTCCCCAGGCTCTTCGACATCTTCCGCTCTCCGTCCAGCCCGACCAGGATCGGCATGGTGAACGCCACCTGCGAAGGCTGGCCGAATTCGCGCTGGATGTCGCGGTGCACCAGCAGGTTGAATTTCTGCTCCGTGGCGCCGATCTCGACGTCGGACCGCAGCGCCACCGCGTCGTAGGCCGTCAGCAGGGGATACAGGAGCTCGTGGACGGAAATCGGCTGATTCTCCGCGAGCCGCGTGCGGAAGTCCTCGCGCTCCAGCATCCGCGCCAGGCGATAGTGGCCGCAGATGCGCACCACTTCGTAGCTGCTCATTTTCCCCAGCCATTCGCTGTTGTAGCGGACCTCCGTCTTTTCCGGATCGAGGATCTTGTACACCTGCTCGAGATAGGTTTTGGCGTTGGCGTCCACCTGCTCCCGCGTGAGCGCCGGACGCGTTTCCGATTGCCCGCTGGGATCGCCGATCAGCGCGGAAAAATCCCCGATCAGGAAAATGGCCGTGTGGCCCATGTCCTGAAAATGTTTCAGCTTGCGCAGCACCACCGTGTGGCCCAGATGAATGTCCGGCGCCGTGGGGTCCACGCCCAGATAGACGCGCAGCGGCTCGCCCGTCTGCGCGGATTTCTCCAGCTTGGCCTTCAGCTCGTCGGTGCGGATGATTTCCGCCGCGCCCTTTTCGAGGTAGGAAAGCTGCTCGCTCACCGGCTTGAATTTTGCGGAAGCCACCTATTTTTTCTCCGGCCCTTTCGCGGGTTGAATCAAAACGCGCCGCCCCTCGATGCGGTAGCGCCCCTCCAGCACGATGCGCACCGCCTCGGTGTAAATGCGGTGCTCCTCGCGCAGGATGCGCGCGGCAAGCGTTTCCGGCGTGTCGCCGTCCTCGACGGGCACCACGGCCTGCAACAGAATCGGCCCGGCGTCGAGGTTTTCGTCCACCAGATGCACCGTGCAGCCCGTAAACTTCACGCCGTGTTCCAGCGCCTGGCGCTGCGATTCCAGTCCTGGGAAGGCCGGCAGCAGCGACGGGTGAATGTTCAGGATGCGCTGCGGAAACGCGGCCACAAAATGCGGTGAGAGCAGCCGCATGTACCCGGCCAGGCACACCAACTCGACATGGTGTTCGCGCAGCGCCGCCACCATCAGCCGGTCGTAGGCCTCGCGCTCCAGCCCTTTCGACGGAATCGCCCGCGCCGGAATGCCCCGCGCGCGCGCCTTCTCGATTCCCGGCGCGTCCTCGCGGTTGCTCAGCACCACCGAGATTTCCGCGCCCGGGATGCGCCCCGCGGCCACGCTATCGGCCAGCGCCTCGAAATTCGATCCCCGCCCCGAAATCAGCACACCAATGCGCCTGTTCATCACCGAGCGAAAGTAGCACAGTTCGGCGGGAGCGGCAAAACCGCGCCGTTACTTCATGTGAATCTTGTCCAGGGCCGCCTTGATGCCTTGCGCCACCGTCTCGGCGCTTCCCACCGCCCAGAAGTGCATGAAGAAGATCCGCGGCTGTTCGGTGAGCATGTGGCTGTGCAGGGCCGTCACCTGGATGTCGTGCGCCAGCAGCGCCGAGATCACGGGATTCACTTCCTCGGCGATCAGTACGAAGTCGCCGGTGGTCGCCACCTGGCCCGCGCCCGCCTCCTGAAAGTTGATGGACTCCGCGGCTCCCTGCGCCGGCGCCAGCGCCATCCCGTCCTCCATCACCGGCTCGGCGCGCGGAATGCCGAAGGCCAGCACCCCTCCCGCCCAGTGGCCCTTCGCGCCCAGCGTCGTCTCGATGGTGGCCACGAACGCGGGTGGCTCGCCCGCCGGAGCGGAAGCCGCCGGCGTTCCCAGCGGCGTTTTCGATTCCGCCAGCGCGGCGCGAAGTGATTTCGCCAGTTCCACCGCATTGCCGTGCCCCATGTAATGGATGTACATCACGTGCGGCGTCTCGCCGACCAGATGGTTGTGCACCGCCGAAATCTCGATTCCCGTGGCGCGCAATTTCTTCATGACCGGGTACAACTCCTCCGGCAGAAGAACGAGGTCTCCCATCACCATCGCGTGGGCGTTGCTTCCATCAAATGCCGCCCACGAACCCAGCGCCAGGCCCGGCTTGATGGCCACGCCGTCCTGCGTGACGCGCAAATCGGTGCGCGGAAAGCCCACGCGGTACACGTCGCCGGACTTCTGCCCGCTGCGGCCTAGCGCCTCGTCAATCTTCGCGATATCCAGCCCCTGCGCCGCCAGCACCACCGGACACGCCATCAGAATCGATGCCAAAACCCAAATTCGAAATTTCACAATCGCCTCCTCATCGCGGAATTGTTCGCCTCGGACAAGATCCGTCCGCCTTTCCCTTCACGACGCCAAGATCGCTCGCCTAGTTCAGGCGAGCGATCGATAAAGTCCTTCCGCCAGTTCCATGCCGCGGCTCAGCAACTCCTGGTCCTTCAGTCCCTGCCGCGCCCAGCCCTTCATCACTTCGTCGATTCCCAAACCCTCGTTTCGTCCGAATTTCGAATCGAACAGATCGGCGTCATGAACGATCTGGGCCATCACGCCCGCCTTTTTGTCGCGAATCCGAAACGCTCTGACCAGAGTTTCGAACGTGCAATCGTCCCCGCGGTGCCCGAAGCCGCCCTCGTACATGTCAAACGGCACCGCCGCGAAAGGCTTGTTGTCCTCGCTCGAAAAAACAAAGCACGCCTTTGCATCGATGAATTTCCGGATCAGCCACGCGGACGTCACCCGGTCCACGCCGGGCCGCGGCCGCGTCACCCAAACCCTCCGCCGGTACGCTGCGCGCGACACGGCGTGCGCCTCCGGCTGCGCGGCGCCTCCCCGCGGCCTCTGCAGGGCATTCAACGCGCGTTCCGCCTGCGCGCGCAAGACGCTGCCGAAAAAATCGATCGAAACAATCTCCTGAAAACGCCGCCGCAGCTGCGTGATTCGCGCCGCCGGCCTCTTCGGCGCCCTGCTCGTCAGGTTCCGGATCTCCTGCAGCAGCTTCCGGTAATCGTGCGCCCGCGCCTCGGAAAAACTGCGCATCAACTGGCTCGGCGGACGATTGTCGATCGACTGCACCTCGATGACGGAGGCCTCCCCCTGCTGGCTGCGAATCGTTGCCGCCAGCCACTCGAACCGCTCGCGATTCTGCGGGGTGTTCGGCAATAGATATCCGGAGTTGCCCAGGGGCAGCGCCCCCTGCCGCTGCAGCTTCCGCCAGACGGCCACGCGCAGGCTTGCGCCCCTTCGGGGAAGACTGAAAATGAGCATCAGCCACGGAGGCCCCGCGCCATCTTTACTGGATACACTCATTGCATGTACTGATATACACCTTACACGGCAGCAAGGCAAGCTGTGAAAGCCCGTCCCCTGCTGTGGCGGTTCGGAAATAGCCGCTAATCGTTCGCGACTCGTAGTCCGCTGTAGGGGCGCTGCTGGCCGCTTGACACGGCCCGCCGGGCGAGGCATCTTCTCTCCATCGACATCGCCCGCCAAGGAGACACGCCCATGACGCGTTCCCGCTCGCTGACTTTTCTGATGCTGGCCCTCGCGGCGGTGACGCTGTGTTCCGGCTGCGGCCACCGCTGGGCCGAGCGCCACCGCGCGGCGCGCGAGCGCGCCGCCCAGCAACGCGTCGCCGAGGCCGAAGCGCAAATCCGCGCCACGGACGCCGCGATGACCAAGGCGGCGCAGGCCAAGGACCTCGACAAATGCGTTTCGGGTTACGCGCCCGACGCCGTCATGTTTCTGCCCAACGCGCCTCCGGTCCACGGCATCGAGGCCATCCGCAAGGTGTGGCAATCCATGCTGGCCGCGCAGGGAGCGAACGTGACCATCACGCCCATCGCTGTGGACGTCGCCCGCTCCACCGATCTCGCCTGGGAACGCGCCACCTATTCCGCGGAAGTGATCGACAAGAACGGGAAGACCTCCACGCAAACGGGCGAGGCCGTCGTGGTGTGGAAGAAACAGGCCGATGGCTCCTGGAAGGTTGTCGCGGACGTCAGCGCCGCCAATAGATAGCACGGCTCTGTGACACCAACGTGTGCAGGAGGGGGAGGCACGGCCCAGCACGACTCTACTCTGAGGAGGATTTCGTATGCGCCGATACCGCTTCATTTTGTTGCTGC
This sequence comes from Terriglobia bacterium, assembly GCA_963791705.1. Lineage (GTDB taxonomy): Bacteria > Acidobacteriota > Terriglobia > Acidiferrales > UBA7541 > Palsa-295. The sequence goes on from CAWBTO010000005.1 coordinate 426,949, forward strand.
TGGCTTCCGCATCGGTCGTCGGCTTTGCGGCCGCCTGCTCCCATCCACAACCGGCCGCGCCTCCCGACACGCGCGCCGCCGATGAAGCGACCATCCGCGCCGCGGATGCCGACTTCTCCAGGTTTGCAGCCGCGAAGGATCTCGACAAATGCATGTCGTACTACCTGGACGACGCTGTGATGTTCTCGCCCGGCACTCCCGCTGTCATGGGCAAGGACAACATCCGCAAAGTCCTGCAGCAGATGCTGGCCGCGCCCAATCTGCAAATGATCTTTGCGGATCAGACCGTGCAGGTCGCACGCTCCGGCGAACTCGCCGTGGACCGTGGCTCTTATCAATCCACCGTCACCGACGCCAAGGGCCACGTCAGCACGTCGGCAGGCAAATTCATCCTGGTCTGGAAAAAGCAGGCGGACGGCTCGTGGAAGATCGCTGCGGATACTAGCGCCAGCGACAAGTAGCAGCCCATGGAAAACGTAGGCGCGGGGGCGCGGGTGATCCGCGCCTTCAGAGCGGCAGGCTGCCCGCATAGAGCACGCGGGGCTTGCCGCGCGCCGCTCCCTCGATGCGGCCAATCAGATAGAACTTTTCCCGGCGGCGCTTCAACTCCGCCTCCACCCGCGAAATGTGTCTCGCCGGGACCACCAGAATCATCCCCACGCCGAGATTGAATGTCTGCAGCAGCTCGTCCCGCTCGATCTGCCCGACGTGCGCGAGGTACCGGAAAATCGGCAGGACCGGCCACGACCCCAGCTCCACCACGGCGCGGACGTTGCGCGGCAGCGCCCGCGGCAGGTTGCCGGTGATGCCCCCGCCGGTGATGTGCGCCATCGAGTGGACCCATCCGCGCGCCAGAATGTTCTTCAGCAGCGGCCAGTAGGCGCGGTGCGGCTTCAGGAGTTCGGCGCCAATTTTGTTGCCCACCTCGGCGACGTAGCTGTCGGGCCCCAGCTTCGCCACGCCGAACACCAGCTTGCGCGCCAGCGAATAGCCGTTGGTGTGCAGCCCGCTCGAGGGAAGCGCCAGCAGCGCATCGCCGGGACGCACGTTGCGCGGATCGAGAATCTTCTTCCGCTCGACCGCCCCCACGATGAATCCCGCCAGGTCGTACTCGCCCGCCGCGTACACGTCGGGCATCTCCGCCGTCTCGCCCCCGATCAGCGAGCAGCCCGCCTGCTTCGCCGCGCGGCTCATCCCCTCGATGATCTGCTCCACCACCGCCGTGTCCAGCTTGCCCATGGCGATGTAATCGAGAAAAAACAGCGGCTCGGCCCCCTGCGTCAGTATGTCGTTCAGGCAGTGGTTCAGGATGTCCGCGCCCACCGAGGAATGAACCCCGGTCGCGAACGCCACCTTCAGCTTCGTGCCCACGCCGTCGCAGCTCGCCACCAGCACCGCGTCGCGCCAGCGCTTCCGGTCCAGCTGAAACAGCGAGCCGAACCCGCCGATCGGCGCCAGTACCCCGCGGCGAAATGTTTTCCCGGCCATCGCGGCGATGCGCCGCTTGGCCTCATCCGCCGCTGAAATGTCGACGCCGGCATCGGCGTAGCGCATGCGAATCTCTCGCTTCCTGAAGGGTCCCGGAGAATGGCTGAATTTTAGAACCTGTGCAGCAACCGCTTCCAGCGCACTTCGCCGGGATGAATCACCGCGGCCAGGTAGGTCTCAAACCGCTCGCTGATGTGCCCCGGCCCCCACACCTCTTCCGGCGCGTTGATCGACATATAAATGATCACGGGCGTCCCGATGATGTTCTCGCGCGGGACGAAGCCCCAGAAGCGGCTGTCGTTGGAGTTGTCCCGGTTGTCGCCCATCATGAAATAGTGTTTGGCCGGCACCACCAGCTCGCCGTTCACGATGTGCGTGGGCAGATCCTCCGTCCATTCCGGGGTCAGCCGCCCGTCCATGGCGTAGATGTCGCTGGGCGGATAATTTTCCGAGGGAAGGCCCGCCGCGTACGGCTGGTGCAGCGCGTACGGCTCGTTCAGGCGCACGCCGTTCACCCACACCTGCCCGCCGATAATCTTGATGTGGTCTCCCGGCACGCCCACCACCCGCTTGATGAAGTCCGGATAGCCCTGGTCGGGCAGCGGCGCCTTGAACACGATAATCTGCTGCCGCTTGGGATTGCGCCACAGCGGCACGTGCCACCCGGTGAAGGGAATTCCCGCGTCGTATCCGAACCGGCTCACGATCAAATGATCGCCCACCAGCACGGTGCGCTCCATCGACCCGCTGGGGATCACCCGCGCCTGCACCAGCGTCCCTTCAATCAGCAGAAACGCCACGATCACCCAAAACCACGAAACCACTTCCTGCCAGACGCGGTCGCGCGGCCTGTCCTCGGCCGCCACCGCCTGGCCCTTCCCCTTCGGCTCCGCCACGGCTTCAGCTTTCACGATGAGCCTCCACTTCCAGTTGCACCAGCTCGGTCGGATAGCTGCCGGTATAGCAAGCCGTGCAAAACTTTCCCTGCCGGTCCTCCACCGCCTCGCGCAGCGATGCCAGCGAAAGATACCCCAGCGAATCGGCGCCCAGGTACTGCCGGATTTCCTCGACGGACTTCTGCGCGGCGATCAGTTCGTCCCTCCGCGGCGTATCGATTCCGTAATAACACGGCGAAATCGTCGGCGGGCAGCTGATGCGCACGTGCACCTCCGCCGCCCCGGCCTCGCGCACCAGTCGCACGATCTTGCGGCTCGTCGTGCCGCGCACGATCGAATCATCCACCAGGATCACGCGCTGCCCCTCGAGATCCTTGCGCACCGGATTCAGCTTCAGCTTCACCCCGAAATCGCGGATGGACTGCTCCGGCTCGATGAACGTCCGCCCCACGTAGTGATTGCGGATCAGGGCCATGCGGAACGGGATGCCCGATTCGGCCGCGTAGCCCACCGCCGCCGGCACGCCCGAGTCCGGCAGCGGCGTCACCAGGTCGGCCTGCACCGGATGCTCCCGCGCCAGCAGGCGTCCCAGCTGCTCGCGGCTGCGGTTCACCGGCCGCCCGAAGATCACGCTGTCGGGCCGCGAAAAATAGACGTGCTCGAAAATGCAGTATTGATGCGGCTTTTCCGGCGCGAAGCGGATCGATTCCAGACCGCTGCGCGTGATCCGCAGCATCTCGCCCGGCTCGACGTCGCGCACGTATTCCGCATCGATCAAATCGAACGCGCACGTTTCCGACGCCGCCACCCACGCGCCGTCGATCCGGCCCAGCACCAGCGGCCGGAAACCCCGCGGGTCGCGTATGGCGTACATCTCGTCCGGCGTCAGCACCAGCAGCGAATACGCGCCTTCCACCTGGCAGAGCGCGTCGGCCAGCGCCCCGGGCAAATTCCGCGCCGCGCTGCGCGCCACCAGATGCACGATCACTTCCGTGTCGCTCGTCGTCTGGAAAATCGACCCGCGATGCTCGAGCCTGCGCCGCATCTCGATCGCGTTGGTCAGATTCCCGTTGTGTCCCAGCGCCAGCTTGCCCTTGTTGCAGTCGATCATGATGGGCTGCGCGTTCACCAGCGACGTGTCCCCGGCGGTCGAATAGCGCGTGTGCCCGATGGCCGCCCAGCCCGGCAGATGCGACAGCACTTCCGGCGTGAAGATTTCCTGCACGTGCCCCAGCGCTTTGTATTCCCGCAGCTCCACCCCGTCCGCCGCGGCCACGCCCGCCGATTCCTGCCCGCGATGCTGCAGCGCGTACAGCCCCAGATACGTCAGCTTGGCCGCCTCGGGATGCCCCAGAATCCCGAACACGCCGCAGTGGTCGTGGAAATGGTCGTCCTCGAGGATGTGGATCTTGGAGGTCATGCGTTTCCGAGTGCTTTTCCGAGCGACTCGCTCCAGGCCTGCCGGAACGACTCGATCATCCCGCGAATCACAGCAACACCTCTATATTGGATGCGAAATTCGCCGCGCGTGACGCTGCCGATGGGCTGTGCCTTAACACCATATTGTGCCGCAATTGCTCCGACGCGGGCAAGCGATCCGGGCGCAAGCGACACCACCGCGCGCGCGCCGCGTTCGCCAAACAGCGCCGCCTCGGCCGGCGCGTCCTGCGCGCCCAGGTCCGCGTCCGCGGCGAACCCTTCGCTGTCAAAGCAGCTCTCCGCCAGCGTGACCGCAATCCCGCCGTCGCTCACGTCGTGCGCCGACACAATCGCGCGCTCGCTCGCGAGCTGCACCAGGCAATCAATCAACCGCTTTTCCGCGCCGAGATCGATGGCCGGCGGCGCGCCCGCCACCACCCCGTGAAGCGCCTTCGCATACTCCGACGACGAAAACTCCCCTGCCTCAGAATACCCGCTGCCTTCCGGGCCGCTTTCAGACGCCAGTGAGCCGGCTGCGGAGGAGGGCATTCTAGGGGGTCGGAGCTTCAGCTCCGACATCAGACTGGCCCTTTCATCAGGGGTTTTAACCCCTGAGGCTCCCGTTCCGATTTTTTCCGCATTCTCCGTGGCCGTGCCCACAGCGGAACCGCCATCGAGCAGCACAATCGCATCGCCCTCGTGGCGAAACGCCGAGCCCAGCGCGCACTCCACGTCTTCGAGCAGCCCCAGCACGCCCAGCACCGGCGTCGGATAGATCGGCTTGCCCAGCGTTTCGTTGTAGAAGCTGACGTTCCCGCCGGTGATCGGCGTTTCCAGCGCGCGGCACGCCTCGGCGATGCCGTCGATCGCCTCGCTGAACTGCCACATCACCTCGGGCTTTTCCGGATTGCCGAAATTCAGGCAGTTGGTCGCGGCGATGGGACGCGCGCCCGTGCACGCCACGTTGCGCGCCGATTCGGCCACCGCGTGCATCGCGCCCGCGCGGGGCGCAAGAACTCCCCAGCGCCCGTTGCCGTCCGTCTTGATGGCCAGCGCGCGCTTGCTCCCCTTCAGCCGCAGCACGGCGGCGTCGCCCGCGCCCGGCCCGCGCCGCGTGTTGGTGCGCACCATCGAGTCGTACTGCTCGGTGATCCAGTATTTCGACGCGATCGCCGGAGACGCCAGCAGCCGCCGGAAATTCTCCGTGAGGTCCGCTCCTTCGCGCAGGAAATCTTCGGGGCGCATTGGCGCCGCCGCGCTGGCCTTGGGCGCGGCCATGGGACGCTGGTAGCGCGGTCCTTCTTCCGCCAGCGCGTGCGCGGGAATCTCCGCGGCGACTTGCCCCTCGTGCAGCACGCGCAGCAGGCCGTCATCGGTGACGCGCCCGATCTCCACCGCGTCGAGCCCCCACTTGTGGAAGACGTCGAATACCTCGCGCTCGCGCCCGCGCTCGGCCACCAGCAGCATGCGTTCCTGCGATTCGCTCAGCAGCATTTCGTACGGCGTCATGGCCGTCTCGCGCTGCGGCACGCGCGTCAGATCAATTTCAATGCCCAGGCCGCCGCGCGACGCCATCTCCGCGCTCGAACTCGTCAGCCCCGCCGCGCCCATGTCCTGTATGGCCACGATCGCGCCCGTGCGCATCGCCTCCAGGCACGCCTCCAGCAGCAGCTTCTCCATGAACGGGTCGCCCACCTGCACGTTGGGCCGCTTCTGCTGCGACTCCTCGCTGAATTCCGCCGACGCCAGCAGCGACGCGCCGTGAATGCCGTCGCGGCCCGTCTTCGCCCCGGCGTAGATCACCGGATTGCCCGCGCCTTGCGCGCGCGCGAAAAACAGCTCCTCGCGCCGCGCGATGCCCAGCGCCAGCGCGTTCACCAGAGGATTATTCGAATAGCACGGCTCGAACATCACTTCGCCGCCCACCGTCGGCACGCCGAAGCAGTTGCCGTAAAATCCGATCCCGCGCACCACCCCGTCCAGAATGTGCCGGTTGCGCGTGATCTCTTCCGCCTGCTCGTCAGGGCCAGCCTTACTCTCAGGGCCTTTAGCCCCTGCAGTGATCGGCCCAAACCGCAGCGAATCGAGCACGGCAATGGGCCGCGCGCCCATCGTGAAAATGTCGCGGAGAATCCCGCCCACGCCCGTCGCCGCGCCCTGAAACGGCTCGACGAAGCTCGGATGGTTGTGCGATTCGATCTTGAAGACGGCGACCAGGCCGTCGCCGATGTCCACCACGCCGGCATTCTCGCCCGGGCCCTGCACCACGCGCGGGCCGGTGGTCGGCAGCCGCTTCAGGTGCACGCGCGACGATTTGTACGAGCAGTGCTCGCTCCACATCACGCTGAACACGCCCAGCTCGGTGAAGTTCGGGTCGCGCCCCAGAATTTTCTGGATGCGCGCGTACTCCTCCGCGCTCAGCCCGTGCTCCGCCGCAATCTGCGGCGTTACCTTGATGTCCGTGTTGATCGTCGCCATGGAGAAATGGTTGCGCGTCCCCGCATTGGACCGCCGGTGAATCTTGGTGCGGCGAACCGTGGTTCCGTAGCGGCCGCCTTCGGGCGGGCGCCTCCGGTTTTCTCTGCGCCCTCTGCGCCTCTGCGGTGTGCTTTTTCTTCGGCCCCGCCGCCGCGCATAAAAATCTGCGTTACGCGGAAACTCGCTCGGCGCCGCGCCTGGTCAGACTTTCCACCATCGAGCGGAAAATCACCAGCCCGTCGGCCGAGCCCAGCGCCGCTTCGACCGCCCGCTCCGGATGCGGCATCAGCCCCACGACGTTGCGCTCGCGATTCGAGATTCCCGCAATCGCCCGCAGCGAGCCATTGGGGTTCGCCTCGCGGTCGCGCTCGTCCACGCGCCCCTCCGGGGTCGCATACCGGAAGAGGATCTGTCCGTTGCGCTCGAGCTCGGATAACGTCGCCGCATCGCAAAAATAGTTTCCTTCCATGTGTGCGATGGGAACTTGCAGCACTTGGCCGGGACGTGCCCCGCACGTGAACGGCGTATCCGTGTTTTCCACGCGCACATGCACCTGCCGGCAGAGAAATCGCAGCCCCTGGTTGCGCATCATCGCGCCCGGAAGCAATCCCGCCTCGAGCAAAATCTGAAATCCGTTGCAGATGCCCAGCACCAGGCCGCCCGCGCGCGCGAAGCGCTCCACCGCGCGCATCACCGGCGAAAAACGCGCCAGCGCGCCGGTGCGCAGATAGTCGCCGTAGGAAAAGCCGCCGGGAAGGATGATCGCGTCGAAGCCGGAGACCTGCTCGGACTGATGCCAGATGAATTCAACGGGCTGGCCGATCACCGCGCCGATGGCGTGATGCGCGTCATCGTCGCAGTTCGACCCCGGAAATTGCACCACTCCGAATTTCATCGCGCGAAATCTCCGAACCAAATTCTAACACATCCCCGACGCCCGAGTGCCCGCACCTCAGCTCAGCACGCTGCGGGAAGATCCGCATCTTAGCAGCCACTTAAAAAGGAGAGAGCTGTCATCCCGAACCCAGCCGCGCCTTTTGCGGATGGGGGCGAGGGATCTGCTTTTGCCGTGTCTTTCGATTCTCAACTCTCGCCGGCTTGCCTCGGCGCTCGTTCCGTTTTCTTGTCTCCCTTGGGCTGCGTCGCGCCACCTCTCCCCTATAGCGCCAACTCTGTCGCCGTCATCCTGAGCGGAGTCCCGCGCCTTTTCCCTCCGCCGCATTTTGGCGGGCGCGGGGCGCAGTCGAAGGATCTCTCTTCCGAGGCCGCATCTGAGGCGCCTTACCGTGCCAAAACGATGCACTTTTTGGCATTTAAGGGCCTTTTAAGGGGGCCTAAATTGCTTCCCGTTCGAAGCAGTTCGTGCGCGCAATCCGACGGCATTTTCAGCAGATTTCAGCGGCAGATAACGCCAGGCAATTCTTTGTGGGTCGCGGCTTCAGCCGCGACATCAAGCCCGCAAAATGAGAGCGGCTTTAGCCGCTGAAGTTCCCTGCGGCGGCTTGCTCCTCAGCGGCGGCGAGACTTCTTGCGAGGGCGCGATTTCGCGCGGCGTTTGGCGCGCGGCTTCGCTTTCCCGTGGGCGGCGTGCTTCAATTCGGCGCGGCGGGCCTTGGCCCATCCGGGTTTGTTGACCTGGCGGCCGCGGCCGACGGCCAGCGCGTCCGGGGGAACATTTTCGGTGATCACCGAGCCCGCGCCGACGTACGCCCCGTCGCCGATGCGCACCGGCGCGACGAGCGCCGTGTCGCTGCCGATGAAGACGCGGCTCCCGATGGTCGTATGGTGCTTGGCGACGCCGTCGTAATTGCAGGTGATCGTGCCCGCGCCGACGTTGGAATCGCGGCCCACCGTGGCGTCACCCAGATAGGTCAGGTGCTGCGCCTTCACGCCTTCGTGCAGCACGGAATTCTTCACCTCGACGAAATTTCCTACGTGCACGCCCGCGCGAATGTCCGCGCCGGGACGCAGCCGCGCAAACGGCCCCACCTGTGCGCGCGAGGCGATGTGGGACGAATCCGCATTGGTGTGCGGCCCGACGACGGCATCGTCGTCCACGCGCATGTCGTGAAGAATGCTGCCGGTGCGGATCTGGCAGCGTGCGCCCACGCGCGTCTTGCCCAACAGCTGCGCGCCCGGCTCGATCACCGTGTCGGGGCCGACGGTGACTTCGGGATCGATCACCACGGTTTCCGGCAGATAAATCGTGACGCCCGCGTCCATGAGTTCGGCGGCCTTGCGTGCGCGGAACACGCGGTCGGCATCGGCCAGCTGCGCGCGCGTGTTGCACCCGAGAATTTCGTGCGGGTCGGGCGCGATGACGGCGAGCACGCGTTCGTTGCGCTGGCGCAGCAGGCCGATGGCGTCGGTGAGATACAGCTCGCGATGCACGTTATTCGGGCGCAACGCGGCGAGACACGGCCAGAGTTTTCCCAGCGTGAAGCAGTAGATGCTGGAATTCACTTCGTTCAGGGCGCGCTGCTCGGGCGTCAAGCTTCTGTCCTCGACGATGGCCTGCACGCGTCCTTCGGAATCGCGCACGATCCGGCCGTAGCCCGCCGGATCGGCGAGCTCGGCGGTGAGAATGGTGGCTGCGGCTTCGCCGCGGCGGTGCGTATCGAGCAGCGCCGCGAGGGTCTGCGGGCGGAGCAGGGGAGCGTCCCCGGGAACCACGATTGCGAACTTGGCGCTCCTGCGGATGGCGCGTCGCGCTACTTGCAAGGCGTGTCCCGTGCCGCGCTGCGGCTGCTGCAGCACGGTCTGCGCGCCCAGCCCGGCGGCGATCGCGCCGACGTCTTCGGCCTGGTGGCCGACGACCACGACCAGCTGCCCCGGCTTGAGCGCCTGGCCGGCGCGCACCACCTGCTCGATCAGGGAACGTCCGCCCGCGCGGTGCAACACCTTGGCGCGGTCGGAACGCATGCGCGTCCCCTTGCCCGCGGCCAGGACGATGACGCTGGTGTCGTTGGCGGCCATGTGCGCGGGTTTATTGTCGCTTCCCTCGCCGCCTTTGGCAATCGGGGAATTGATTGACTTTTGCCCGCGAACACGATAACCAAACGTGCATATTCACCGGGAAACAAGCCCTCCGGGAGGTGCGGCATGTTTTGTGCGCTGTGCGGCGCGAACAAATTCCAACGACGGGCGGTTTTGCGGCAAGTGCGGAGCGGCCCTGCAAGGACAGAAGGACATGCTGCCGCCGGGCGCGGGGTATGGCGCTCCCGCGCAGCCCTACACCGGCCCCACGGAAACCAGCGGCAAGGCCATCGGCAGCCTGATTTGCGGCCTGCTCTTCTTCTTTTTCCAATCGCGCTGCTGGCCATTGTGCTGGGCCATTTGTCGCTATCGGATATTCGCAAGGCCGCCGGGCGGATCACCGGGCGGGGCATGGCCATCGCCGGGCTGGCGCTGGGTTACACCGGAGTGGCGATTATTCCGGTCACCCTAATCGTCGCAGCTATCGCCATCCCCAATCTGTTGCGCGCCAGATCGGCGGCCAATGAGGCTTCCGCCGCGGCGTCGCTGCGCATGATGGGCAGTGCGGCCATAATGTACAACAACACTTATTCCAATGGATTCCCCGCCAGCGTCTATGTACTCGGCATGCCCGCGTTGGGGCACCCGAACTGCGATCACGCGGGGTTGATCGACCGAAACCTCGTGGCAGGGCAGAAAACGGGCTACTTCTTCACGTATACGCCGCAAGCGCCCGCGGAGGATCAGCCGCCGGTCTTATCGCCCGAGGCCGCTGCGAAGGGATGCACGGTTCCCGGAGCGGCCGGAGGCTTCATCATCAACGCCGATCCCGTCACGCGGGGATCCACCGGACGGCGGAGTTTCATGGTCGACCAAACCGGCGTAATCCGCTACGAAATGAACGGCCCCGCCACGGCCCATAGCCGGCCGCTGCGGTAGCAGCGCAGCGGTTTCGAGGAGTGGCCGTTCAGCCGAGCGCGGAAACCGAGGCGGAGGCGGGATGAGGGGCGGCGACGGGAGCGGGCTCCTCGGTGGTTTCGATCCAGAGGGAGCGGTCCTGGAGCAGGCGCGTGACGAGCTGGGTGTGCAGGGCGTGGCCGGCGCGGTGGGCCACCACGCGCGCTTGCAGCGGCAGTCCCACCAGGGCCAGATCGCCGATCAGGTCGAGCGCCTTGTGGCGGCCGAATTCGTCGGCGAAGCGCAGCGGGCCGTTCAGAATGGCCGCCTCGTCGAGCACGATGGCGTTGTCCATCGAGCCGCCGCGGATCAGGCCCATCTCGCGGAGCCCCGGAAAATCCCGGACGAAACCGAAGGTGCGCGCGGCGGCCAGTTCGCGGCAGAACGTCTCGCCGTTGACCGGCAGCTCGATTTCCTGGGGGCCCACGGAAGGATGGTCGTAATCCACGAAGCAGTGGACGCGGAATTCGTCATCGGGATAGATGCCGATGCGGCGGTCGCCATCGGAAAATTCCAGGGGCTTGACCACGCGGAGGTAGCGCCGCGCGCGGCGCTGGCGGCGCGTGCCCGCCTGGGCCAGCAGGTCGATGAACGGCTGCGAGGAACCGTCGAGGATGGGCACTTCGAGCGCGTCCAGCTCGACGTAGACGTTGTCCACGCCGCAGCAGTAGAGCGCCGCCAGCAAATGCTCGGTGGTCGAGATCAACACGCTCTGGCGCATCAGGCTGGTGGCGTAGCTGACCCGCGCCACGTTGCGCACGTGCGCTTCGATCTCGAAGTTATCCAGATCCACGCGCCGAAACACGATTCCGGTATCCGCCGGAGCCGGCACCAGCCGCAGGCGTCCCGGCACGGCAGTGTGCAGTCCGATGCCCGCGACTTCGACCGGGCGCTGAATTGTGAACTGATAGGCCATCGGCAACGGTATTTTTCAAGGCACTTTACGGGCCGTGTTGATTAAAGTTTATGCTTTTGTTTACAACGACTTACAAGTGCTATTCGCGGAAGCATTTTCTTCCAGGCGTGTCCATCATACAACACTTCCCGGGATATCCATGTGGCTTAATTCGAACAGGTTGCGCGATGTCCTGAAGCGAAACGGGCGGCTAAGCCTTCAATTTCTGGCGGGTGCTTCCCGAGTCGGGGCGGGAGGGGGCTGAGGGCGCTGGCTGTTGAACGGCGGCAATCATGACTTGCAGCTGCTCAATATGCTGGGCGGAGACATCGACCGCCGGCGGCGCTGGGTTTGCGGCCGCTTGGTGATCCGACGGGATGTTGGTCGAAGGGCTCTGGCTGGCGCCAGATCGTCCGGCGAGCTGCTGGGCGGCGGACTGCATCTGCTCCACCAGCATGCGCAGGGCGTCGTGATTTTTGGCGTAGCGCAGAATGGCCATGCGACTGAACAACGCGATGGTCTGTGGTTGGATGCCCATCTGGCGCAGCGTCCGATCAAGCTGGATCAGCTCTTGCTGCAGCGTTTGTGAATTGCCGGCGACCGGCGCGCTGGCAGCTCCCGCCGCCGCATCCTGATTGGGCGCGGCTTGTTCCGTGGCGGCCGCGTTGGGGTCCTGCGCCCGCTGGTTGGTGGATTCCGTATGCGCCCCCTCGAGAGGCGAAGTGTTCGGAAATGATACAGACGGCATACGGAACTCCAGGGCGTGCGCTGGAAGCCCGTCAGGATCAGCAGAGGCCGGTACGGATATAGAGCGGAAATACTGTACGCGGCTTACCAGCTCGCGAAACACACCTAACGGCTATATCGGCGCCTGTTAACACTACTTTAGGCCCTGTGCGTGGATTGTTTCGGGGAGTGGTCACGCGTACAATGAAGGCGATCAAAGGTTCGCCCATGGCATCGCCATTCAACATCGTTCCCGAAGGCCCGGCCCCGCCGCCGGAAAGCCATCCGCGGCCGTCGTGGCTGCGCGTGCGGTTCCCGGGCGGGTCGAATTACCAGGACCTGAAACATATCCTGCGCACGCGCGACCTGCACACGGTCTGCGAGAGCGCGCGCTGCCCCAACATGGGGGAATGCTGGGAGCATCGCACCGCAACGTTCATGATCCTGGGCAACATCTGCACGCGGGCGTGCGGCTTCTGCGCGGTACCCAGTGGAAAGCCCGCCGGGCCGCCGGATGAAGCCGAGCCCGACCGCGTGGCCGAAGCGGCCGAGCAAATGGGGCTGCGCTACGCGGTGGTCACGTCGGTGAACCGCGACGACCAGCCCGACGGCGGCGCGGCCATCTTCGCGCGCACCATCGCGGAAATTCGCCGGCGCCTGCCCGGCTGCAAAGTCGAGGTGCTGATCCCCGATTTTCGCGGCCACTGGCCGGCGCTGGAAACGCTGATGGCCGCGCGCCCCGACGTCCTCAACCACAATATCGAGACGGTCCCGCGGCTCTACCGGCAGGTCCGCAAAGGAGCGGTCTACGAGCGCTCGCTCGAGCTGCTGCGCCGCGCGCGGGAAATGGCGCCCGAGATCCCGACGAAAACGGGGATGATGCTCGGCCTGGGCGAGGCGCGCGAGGAAGTTTTGCAGACCATGGAAGAGATCGCCGCGCAGGGAACGCACATCCTGACGCTGGGTCAATACCTGCAGCCGACGCCCGAGCACCTGCCCATCGAGCGGTACGTCCACCCCGACGAATTCGCCGAATTCAAGCGCCTGGGCGCGCCCATGGGTTTCCGGCACATCGAATCCGGGCCGCTGGTCCGCTCGTCCTATCACGCCTTCGAACAAGTCGAATCCGCGCAGCGCTGACCAGCGGGCGTCCTCGATAAATCCGCAGCCATGCGCCGTGGCGATGCGTCTCTGTGTTCTCTGTGCTCCCCTCCGTGATCTCTGTGTTGAAACTCCTGTCGGCCCCGTTCAAGGGCTTAACACAGAGGACACAGAGCAGGCACGGAGTGCACCGAGAACAACTGGGAAGACTACAGCTCGCTCAACGTAAAGCGCTGCGACCCACAAAGCGGTCACGGTTCTTCAGCATCCGGCTAATGGGACATGGTCAGGAACGAATTGGCGAGGGCGCGGGTGCGGGCGGCGCAGGCGGGGTCGGGATCGGAGTCGGCCGCGGCGAGCGCGGCGTGAAAATATTCGGCGGCCTTGGCGTGGCGGCCTAGCTCGGCGTTGAGATTGCCCGCCAGCAGCAGGAAAAGCGCATTGCGCGGATAGCGTGCCACGAGTGGTTCGGCCACGGGCAAAGCCTGCGCGTACCGATGATCGTAGGTGCGGAGATTTTTGGCCAGGTAGAAGCGGGCGTCGACGGCCACCAGCACGCCGTGGTCCACGCCGACTTGCAGCTGGCGGATTCCTTCCTGTTTACTTCCGCCCGGGATGCCCATGAAGAAGCGCAGCACCTTGGCCATCGCGGATAGGGTGTCGACGTAGTAGTTGTAGAGTCCCAGGCCGGCGGTGGCGTCGGCCATGTCGGGATCGAGCTGCAGGGCGTGCACAAATTCCGTGCGGGCCGCGACGCCGGCGCGCGCGGCATTGCGGCGCTCGTCGCGCAGCGAGTAGAGGCGGGCCTTGAGGGCCAGGCCCAGCCCGGCGTAGACGTGCATTTCGGCGGTGTCGGATTTGGCGAGCTGCGCGCGCGCCAACTCAATGGCATGATCGGCGATGGCGAGATAGGCGTCGTCTTCCGGCTGTTTGCCGCGCTTCCAGGCGTCCAGCATGCCCCATTTGATTTCGCAGGCCGCGCAGTAGATCTTCCACCACATGGCCTCGCCTTCGAGCAGAGTACCCAGGGGATTTTCGGGCTGCGCCTGCTGGATGGCGCGGGCGCCGGCGATGGCCGCGTCGGGATCGCCGACGTAGATCAGGTCGAGCACGTGCGCGGCTTGCGGAGAGGGCGTGAGGCCGCCAGCGCGGGCCGGAGCGGCGCAGAGCGCGGCCAGCAGAAAAAGGAAAACGCAGCAGAGACCAGCGTGACGGTGGCGCATCAATTCGCCCATCAGAGCACAGCCAGGAGTGTCCATCCCACGTCTCATTCTAACCTGCGATGCGAAGTGGAAGCGAGGTGCCTCCGGTCGGGACGACGGCGGACGCGCTAAGGTCCGGGGAGCAAACTGCTGGCTTTCTTGCTATGCTTTCCGAGCTTTAGGGGCGGGCAGGCGCGATGAGCGAACCGGAAAAACTCGAACGCGGGCTGGGGCTGGTCGAAGCGACCTCGCTCAACATGACGTTCATGGTGGGTATCGGGCCGTTCATCGTGATTCCCTTCGTGATTCAGGCCATGCACGGGCCCGCGAGCCTGCTGGCGTGGGCGGCGGGCGCGGCGCTGGCGCTGCTGGACGGCTGCATCTGGGCGGAACTGGGCGCGGCCATGCCGCAGGCCGGGGGAAGCTACGTCTTCCTGCGCGAGGCGTACGGCCGGGCGCGCTGGGGGCACCTGCTGTCGTTCCTGTTCATCTGGCAGACGGTGTTTCAGGGGCCGCTCAGCATCGCCTCGGGGGCGCTGGGGTTCGCGCAATACTCGGGATTTCTGGCGACGCGGTGGAACTGGCTGACGGCTGTCGAACGGCCCCTGGGCCCGTATGCCGAGCACGTCATCGCCGCCGCGATCATCGTGCTGGTGGTGGTGCTGCTCTACCGGCGGATCGCGGAGATTGGGCGCATTTCCATTGTGTTCAGCGCGATCGTGATCGGCACGATTGTGTGGATCATCTGGGGCGGCGCGGGCCATTTCCTGGCGCCGGGCGGGCTGCACCGCGTGTTCGATTTTTCCGGCGCCGACCGCGCCTTTTCCTGGGTCCTGCTGGCCGGGCTGGGACACGGCATGGTGCAGACGGTTTACAGCTATCTGGGTTACTACAACGTCTGCAATCTGGGCGGGGAGATGAAAGATCCCGAGCGGAACATTCCGCGCGCCATTTTCATTTCGATTCTCGGGATCACCGTGCTCTATCTGGCCATGCAGGTGAGCATCCTGAGCGTGATATCCGTGGCGCGAAGCGGAGAGTTCGAAATTCATCGTGAGCACGTTCATCGAGCGGGCCTACGGCGGCCGGTGGGCGGCGCTGGCCACCAGCCTGATTCTGGTGACGGCGCTGGGCTCGGTGTTTTCGGCGATGCTGGGCTACTCGCGCGTGCCGTACGCCGCCGCGCTCGACGGCAACTTCTTCTCCGTCTTCGGGCGCGTGCATCCCAAGAAGCATTTTCCGCACATTTCGCTGGTGGCGCTGGGGGCGGCGGCCATGGCCTTCAGCCTGCTCTTCAGCCTGATTTCCGTGATTCGGGCCATCCTGGCGATGCGCTGCATCATCCAATTCGTCGGCCAGGCGGTGGGGCTGATGCTGCTGCGGCGGCGCTGGGGGAGCGAGCGGCTGCCCTTCCGGATGTGGCTCTATCCGCTGCCGGTGGTGCTGGCCATCGCCGGCTGGGTGGGAATTTTCATTGCCACGGGACGGACGCCGATGCTGGCATCGCTGGCAGCGGCGGGAGTGGGAGTTCTTGTATATTTAGGACGCGCGCGGATCGCGCGCCAATGGCCGTTTGAGGAGAGCGCCCAGTGAACAAATGGACGATGCGACGTACGTGGATGGCATTCGCGGTGATTGCCGCGGTGGTGGCGGCCGTGGCGGCGCCGTGGGTTCAGGCGCAAGCGCTGCCGGAGACGGTCGAGGCGATCAACAAAGCGCGCGTGGCCACGCGCATCCTGTACATCACGGCGCATCCGGACGATGAATCGGCGGGCCTGCTGGCGTATCTGTCGCGCGGCCTGGATGCGGACGTCGGCCTGCTGACCATCACCCGCGGGCAGGGCGGGCAGAACGCCATCGGCTCGGAACAAAACGGCCAGCTGGGAGTGGTTCGCACGATGGAACTGCTCGCGGCCGGGCAGCACTACGGCGTGCATCAATTCTTCACGCGCGCCGTGGATACCGGATTTTCGAAGAGCGCCGCCGACACGATGAAGGCCTGGGGCGATCTGCCGGTCGAGGACATGGTGCGCGTCATTCGCACCTACCGGCCCGACGTGGTGATCAACGGATGGGGCGGCGTCCATTTCGGACACGGTCAGCACCAGGCCAGCGGCATTTACGTGCCGGAAGCGGTCGCTGCCGCGGCCGATCCCGCGAAATTTCCGGAGCAGATCGCCGAAGGCCTGCAACCCTGGAAGGTGCGCCTGGAGCTGCGTCCCGCGGGATTTGGCTTCGGCCCGGTGGCGCCGCAAGCGCCCGCGGGCGCCGTGCAGTTGCCGGTCAACAATGTGTCGCCGCTGTGGGGCAAGAGCTACGTCGAAATGGGAATGGAAGGGCACGCACAGCACCGCTCGCAGGGCACGCCGTCGTTTTTCGGCAATCCGTTTTTCCGCCGGCCCGTGTTTCTGGTGACCGAGCGCGGCGCGGAAGCGGCGGGCGGATTCGACGCGGTGATGCTGTCCGAGCCGGTGACTTCTCTGGCGGGGCGCTTCCCGAAGCTGCAGGCGGTGCTGGCGCCGGCGCTGGCCGCGGCGGACCAGTCGCTGGAAGCCGCGGCCCAATCGGCGCTGGCGCTGGACCGCCCGGCCGCGGCCCATGCGCTGGCGGAAGCGGGCAAGCAACTGGCGGCGCTGCGCGAGAAAGTTTCGAGCGCCGGGAATGAGGACAGCGCGGCCGCCGTCTACGAACTCGACGGCGTGAAACAAAGGATCGACGCCGCGCTCACCACCGCCATCGCGCTGCCCATCGACACCCAGGCGGACCGCCACGAACTCGTGGCCGGCGGGACTTTTTCGGTGGACGTGCGTTTTCTCGATCTGCCCGCCGTGCCGGTGAAATGGGCGGTGGACAAATCCAGCCTGAGCGTGCCCGCCGGATGGAGCGTCACCTTGGCCGATGCGAAGGCGGGAAGCAACAGCTACCGGTTCACGGTGGCGATTCCCGCGGGGGCCACGCCGCCTCGCTCGCCGTCCGATGCCATCCTGCCGTTTCCGCCGCCGCTGGTCCGGCTGGCGCTGCGCGCGGCCGTGCAGGGATACGAATTCACTATCGAGAAGCCCGTGGAATCGGCCGAAGCCAAGACTACCGGCATTGAAGTCTATCCGCTGGAACTGGTTCCGGCGGTGACGCTGACCGTAGAACCGGCGCAAGTGATGGTTCCGGCGCGGCGGGCGGCGGCGCCGGTGGCCTTGCTGGCGCGCGTGCGCTATCACGGCGCCCCGGCGGCAAAGGTTTCCGTGGGGCTCGACGCGCCCGCCGGATGGAGCGCGCAGCCGGTGGCCCCGCTGGATTTTCCGGGGCCCGGCGACCAGCTCATTAGATTCGTGGTGACGCCGCCGGCGAAAGTCGCGCCGGGGGCCTATGCGCTGCATCCGTACGCGCGGCTCGGCGCGGAGACTTTCCGCACGTCGCTCGAGCCCATTCCCACCGTGCCGACGCGCGATTGGAGCGAGCCGGATGACGCCACCGTGCACGTGCTCGATCTGGCCGTGCCCGCCGGGCTGCGCATCGGCTACATCACCGCCGAAAACGATCCGCTGCCGGAGACGCTGCGGCAGATCGGCATCGAGGTGGATGCGCTGGATGAAGTGGCGCTGGCCTTCGGCGACCTCCGCCGCTACGACGCCATCGTCGCCGGCATCCGCGCCTACGAATTGCGGCCCGACCTGCCGCGCTCCAACGCTCGCCTGCTCGATTACGTCCAGCATGGCGGCACCCTCCTGGTGCAATACGAACGCGACTTCGCCTGGAACAAGCTGCTGCCCGCGCCGTTTCCGGCGAAGATGGCCGACCAGGCCGCGCGCGTCACCGACCCGCATTCGCCGGTGCGGTTTCTGGCGCCGGGAAATCCGCTCCTCAATGCCCCGAACAAAATTTCGCTGAAGGATTTCGAGGGCTGGGTGCAGGAGCGCGGCCTGTATTTCTGGGGGACGTGGGATGCGCGCTACCAGCCCGTGCTGGGGCTGACCGATCCGGGAGAGGCCGAAGCCACCGGCGGGCTGGTCTACGCTCGGGACGGCAAGGGCGTGTACATCTACACGGGGCTGTCGTTCTTCCGGCAGCTGCCCGCGGGCGTGCCGGGGGCCTACCGGCTGTTCGTCAATCTGCTGAGCCAGACGCGGCACGTCGCGCCACACCCATGAGGGTGCGGGGAAAAATGGGGATTCCCGGCCTGTGAAATCCGGTCAAGGAGGAACAACGAGATGAGAAAGATTCGTGGGCGCTGCGCGGTGATTGCCGTGCTGATTCTGGCGGTATCCTGCGGAGCCTGGGCCGGGCAAAAGAAGAAACAACCGAAGGAGCCGCCTGCTCCGGAACAGACCCGAGTGCTGCTTTCCACCGCCGACCAGATCGACCACAACATCGGGGACATGCTGGCGGGCTTTCAGCTCGGCGATGTCGAGCTGATGCACAAATACTATGCGGAGAATGTGACGTTTGTCCGCAACACGTACGATCCCCCGTTGGTCGGCTGGCAAAATTACGTCGCGGCCTACAACCAGCAGCGGGCGGGATTTCAGGGCATTCAGTTGATCCGGCGGAACACGCTCATCTTCACGCACGGCGACACGGCCTGGGCCTGCTACCAGTGGGAATTCGCTTCGGAGTATAACGGGCGCCCGTTTAACGCGTACGGCCAGACGACGCTGGTGTTCAACAAGGTGGGGGAGAACTGGCTGATCGTGCACAACCACACTTCCGAAGTTGCGCAGCCAGCCACACACGTCCCGCCGCCTGCCGAGCAACCTTCCGCGCCGGCCCTAACGCCCGCGCCCGATCGGTCCCGGCCGTAGCGCCGCGGGCCCCGGCGATCAGAAGTTCCGCAAGCCCTGCCAGACCCACACGCCGGCAATCACCGCGAGGAGTCCGCCGGAGAGCACCCACAAAGCGATGATGGGCCGGCTGAGCTTCTCGATCCGGGCCACTAGAGCGCGTTGCTCGTTGGCCATGGAATCTCCGGCGGCATCCAGAAAAATCTGGTCTTCTTCGCGGGTTTCCAGGGTACTGCGGTAGATGAGGGCGACGATGAGCACCACGGTCACGGCGCCCCAGAGAATGAGCATCATGCGAAGCATGTCCATAGCTACCTCCCCGCCCGCTCGGCGCGAGGCGATGTGCGGAGGGCACGTCGTCCCGGGCGGGCACGTCAGGTAGACGTCTGCGGGGATTATAGCACTATCGCGGGCCGAGGGATGTCGAGCGGTCTACCGCTCGCCGGGGAATTTCATGCCCCAGAAGCTGCGTTCGGGGAACAGGATTTCGGCGCCCACTTCGAAGAAACCGTCGGCCTTGGGGCCGGAGACGCGGATGACGCGGAATTCGCGCACCTCGTCGGAAATGCCGTGGACCACCGTGATGCGGGAGCCGAGTTCGGGCCGGAACGTGGTGCGCAGCAGCGCTCCGCAGCGGCTGATGGAGATCGCCTCGGCGAGCGAGCCGCCCTCGACGTCGCCGCTGAACACCCGGACGGGGATGCGGATGGCGACGCGGCTGGCACGGCGGCGTTCCAACATTGCGCGGGCACTGGCCATGATGACGCCCTCCTCTACCCGACAGGCTCGCTGCCACTGTAGGGCCGCGCGGGACGCGGGGTCAATGGTACGCGTTCCGCGGGTTGCTTCGTTGACAAACCCGCGGCTGCACGGCAATATGATCTAGCCTCGTTTTTAGCCGCATGAATTGGCCCAAGTGGCGGAATTGGCAGACGCGCTAGCTTCAGGAGCTAGTTCCCGCAAGGGAGTGGAGGTTCGAGTCCTCTCTTGGGCACCATCATCTGAAATCCGCAGTGGAGCTACGCCCGTAGCCGCAAAAACCGCCGGCCCGCCCTCGCACTTTCCAGGGATTGCCCCATCGAGCCACCAGCAGTTTCCTTGTTTCGGCTTGCCCGATCGGGGGTCCGCCACGCCCGGATGGAGTTCTTAGCGGCGGCGCAGGAGCAACTTCTCGATTTCGACGGCCCAGAAAATCACCGTGCTGGCGGCCAGACTCAGAGCCAGGTCGGGCGCGGGCAGGGCCACCGTCTTGAAGACGTGCTGCAGAAACGGGACGTAGATCAGCGCCAGTTGCAGCAGGACGGTCAGCGTGACGGCTCCCAGCAAGGGCCGGTTGGACCACAGGCCGATGCGAAACAGCGACTGGCGTTCCGAGCGAATGGCCATCACGTTGGCCATTTGCGATAGCGTGAGCGTGGTAAAGAGCACCGTCTGCCACTTCGGATCGTGCGCCCGCCAGTACCCCAGGCCGAGGGCCAGCGACACCAGGCCCATCAGCAGTCCCACCCAAATGATGTGGAATCCCATCCCGCG
The DNA here is from genome assembly GCA_963791705.1 of Terriglobia bacterium. Classification (GTDB taxonomy): domain Bacteria; phylum Acidobacteriota; class Terriglobia; order Acidiferrales; family UBA7541; genus Palsa-295. Next base: position 447,395 of record CAWBTO010000005.1, read on the forward strand.
CGCGAACATGTTTTCCCGCGGAGGGCGCGGCGGCCGGCTCATGACGTCGGCTTCGGGGGCCTCGACGCCCAAGGCCAGCGCGGGCAGGCCGTCGGTCACCAGGTTCATCCACAGGATTTGCAGCGGCAGCAGCGGCAAGGGCATGCCCAGCAACGGCGCGGTGAGCATGATCCAGATTTCGCCGGAGTTCGTCGCCAGGATGTAGCGGATGAACTTGCGCATGTTGTCGTAAATCACGCGCCCTTCTTCCACGGCGGCGACGATGGTGGCGAAGTTGTCGTCGAGCAGCACGATGTCGGCGGCCTCGCGCGCCACGTCGGTGCCGGTGATGCCCATGGCCACGCCGATGTCGGCTCGCTTCAGCGCCGGCGCGTCGTTCACGCCGTCTCCGGTCATGGCCACGATCTGGCCGCGCCGTTGGAGGGCTTCGACAATGTTGAGTTTGTGCGCGGGCGAAACGCGCGCGTAAACCGGCGTCGATTCGGCCAGGCGGTCCAGCTCCTCGCTCGATGTGCGCTCGAGCTGCGTCCCGGTGACCACCTCTCCTTCGGCGGCGATGCCCACCTGGGCGGCGATATACCGCGCCGTCAGCGGATGGTCCCCGGTGATCATCACCGGGCGGATGCCCGCCATCTTGCAGGTGGCCACGGCGGCGGCCGCCTCGCGCCTCGCCGGATCGATCATGCCGATCATGCCGACGAACGTCAGGTCGCGTTCGATGGCTTCCTCCGCACCCTTCGGCGGCGGCGAATCCAGGCCGCGCACGGCGACGCCCAGCACGCGCATGCCGTTGCTCGCCATGCTTTCATTGGCGGCCGCAATGCGGCTGCGCCAGCTTTCGTTCAACCGCTCCCTCTTGCCGTTCACCCACACGCTGCTCGACAGGCCCAGCAGTCCATCCACCGCGCCCTTGGTGAAAACCAGAAGCGGAGCGGCGCAGGCGATTCGCACGCCCTCGGGAATCAAAGCGGCGTCGGAGGGAAGGCGGTGCACGGTGCTCATGCGCTTGCGTTCGGAGGTGAAGGGCGCCTCGGCGACGCGCGGAAGCGCGCGTTCGAGTTCTGCCTTCCGCAAGCCGCACCGCGCTGCGGCGACCACCAGGGCTGTCTCGGTGGGATCGCCGAGCGGCGCCGGTGCGCTCGATGGTGCACCGGCGTCGGCGGCCGGGGATGGTATCACCGCGTCGTTGCAAAGCGCGCCGCCCGCCAGCAGAAGGTCGAGTCCCTCCCGCTGGTGTTCCGGCGAGATTTTCGCCGGATCGCCGAAGACCGGGCCGGACAGTTCGACGGTGTGACCTGCGAGCTCAAACCGGATGGCGGTCATGCGATTCTCGGTAAGCGTGCCGGTCTTATCCGAGCAGATCACCGTGACCGATCCCAGCGTTTCGACGGCCGACAGCTTGCGAATCAGGGCCTTGCGCCGGAGCATGCGCTGCGCGCCCAGCGTCAGCGCGATGGTCATGACCGCTGGCAGCCCTTCGGGCACGGCGGCCACGCCGATGCTCACGGCGGTCATGAACAGCAGCTTGAGATTTTCTCCGCGCAGCCAGCCAAGGAGAAAAATCACGGCTACGATGCACAGCACCGCTGCCGCGAGCGTCTGGCCCAGTTGGGCGAGGCGCCGCTGCAGCGGCGTGGGCTCGCGCTTCACGGTCTGAATCATCCCGGCGATGCGGCCGAGTTCGGTGCGCATGCCCGTCTCGGCGACCACCGCTTCGCCGCGCCCCGCCGCGATGTACGTGCCCATGTAGGCCATGTTGCGGCGGTCCGCCAGGGGCAGCTCGGCCGGTTCGAGCGCCTCGCTGATCTTGGGAACCGGCAGCGATTCGCCGGTGAGCGCCGATTCCTGCGTCTGCAGATTGGCGCTCTCGAGCACGCGGCAATCGGACGCCACCAGGTTGCCCGCTTCCAGCAGAACGATGTCGCCCGGAACCAATTCGACCGCGGAAATCTCCCGCACGCCGCCGCCCCGCCGCACGCGCACCGACGGGACCGTCAATTTTTTCAGCGCGGCCATGGCGCGCTCAGCGCGGTACTCCTGGCTGAAGCCCAGCAGGACATTGAGCGCGACGATGGCCGCGATGGCGAGCGCGTCGCGGTAGTCGGTGAGCGCCGCGGAGATGGCCGCCGCCACGATCAGGATGATGACCATCAGCTCGGTGGCCTGCTCGCGCAGGATCAGCCACGGGCTCTTGATTCCGCTTCCGGTCAATTCGTTGCGGCCGTATTGCGCGAGCCGCCGCGCCGCTTCGGCCTCGCTGAGTCCCGCGGCGGCGGCGCTGGCGAGCCGTTGCACGGCGGCCGGCGGGTCGAGTTGATGCCACCCTATGATGAGATCGGAATGCCCGGCTTCGGGAGATGGTCGAATGGGAGTCAATCCTCCGCCCGAGGATACAATGATTGGCGCGGATTCCAACGGTTAGTAATGGGCTGTGGTTTTGCGCCGGTCGCAGCAGGGGCGTATCGGACCGGGCATCTGGCACCGCGCCGGCTCGTTGACTTCCGCGGCGGCCAAAGTAGAATAGCGGAAGCGGCGATGGAGTTCGCCCTATAACCGCTGTCCCTGCTGTGCCGGGACAGATGATGACTCCTGACAGAGATCGTGTCGCGGAGTCATGTCCCCCGGCCACGATCCGCGCAACGCCATTTCCACGAGGTCACGCAAAGTCGCGCCATGACAAAATACTGGCTGGTCGGCATCGGCGGATTTTTCGGCTCCATTCTGCGCTTCTGGGTGGGCGGATATTTCGGCTACCGGTTCGGGAGCCGCTTTCCCTACGGAACCTTGGTCATCAACTGCACGGGATCGTTTCTGATCGGATTGCTGGCTACGCTGCTGGCCGAAAAGGGCCATTGGAACCCGAATTGGCGCTACCTGATCCCCATCGGTTTCATCGGCGGGTACACCACGTTTTCGACCTTCGAGTACGAAACGTTTCGCAGCTTTCAGGATGGCGAACTGTTGATGGCGGGATTGAATGTGCTGCTCAGCGTGGCGGTGGGATTCGTCTCCGTGTGGCTCGGCGTGATCGCCGGGAGGAGCCTCTCGTGAGCCGGGCCGGCACCCTCTGGCCTTGCGCCGCGCAGTAGGGTTATGCTCGATTAGGAGGCCAGATGCTCCAAGCCGGGCCAGCGAAAAAAGTCAGCATCTACGTCGGCGAAGACCACCAGTATCACGGGCAATCGCTCTACGCCGCGATTCTCGACTTCCTGTTCTATCGAGGGATTTCCGGAGTGACGGTGGTGCGCGGCATCGCGGGATTCGGCGCCGATCATCATCTCCACACCACGCGCATCGAGCGCCTCACGGAAAATCTGCCCATCAAAATCGAGTTCCTCGAATCGGCGGAAAAGACCGAGGAAGTCCTGCCCAAGCTGCACGAAATGGCCGGGACGGGGCTGATCGAAGTGCAGGACACGCTGATCGTGAAGCCGTCCGAAGTGTCCCCGAAACACGCGCCCCACGTCTCCGCGCTGCCGCTCAAACGCGAAGGAAAAGCCAAGCTGATGCGCATCTTCATCGGCGAAAACGACAAATGGCACGACAAGCCCCTCTACAAGGCCCTGGTCGAGGCCATGCGCGCCAACGACCTGGCCGGCGTAACGGTGTATCAGGGCATTCTCGGCTACGGGGCCAACCGGCGCATCCACCGCGAGGGCGCGCTGCATCTTTCGCACGACCGCCCGGTGATGCTGTCGGTGGTGGAGACCGAGGAAAAACTCCGCGCGTTTTTGCCGGTTCTGGACGAGATGGTGCAGCAGGGACTCGTCGTGGTGTCCGAGGTGGACATCATCAAGTACACGCACGACTCCCATGCAGGGGAGCCGCGCAAGGAGGCGCGGCCATGAAACTCGCGGGCCGCGCGAAAATGCTGCGCATTCATTTCGGCGAAGACGACCGGTGGAAGGGCCAGCCCCTGTACCGCGCGATTGTCGAAAAGTGCCGCGAACTCGACCTCGCCGGGGCGACCGTCTTCCGCGGGATCGAAGGCTACGGCGCCAGCACGCTGATTCGCCGGCCGCATCATCTGTCGTTCTCGCACGACGCGCCCGTGATGGTCAGCGTGATCGACTCGGAAGAGAAGATCCAAAAGCTGATTCCCTTCCTGGACGAAATGGTGGCCGAGGGATTGATCGCCATCTCCGACGTCGAGGTGATCAAATACGTCCACCAGGGCGGCGCGCGGTCGTAGCGGCGCTCGGCCGGGATTTCCCCTTTGCGCGCGACACCGGCACGCGCGCTGGCCTATAATTATAGCGCTGGCAATCACGTTGTCCGGGACGTCTACCGATGCTTTCGATTCGCCCTGCCACACCGAACGACGCGCCGCTGCTCACCACGTTGATCCACGAACTCGCCGAGTACGACCGCCTGGCACACGAAGCCATCGCCATCGAAGACGACATCACGCGCGATGGGTTTGGTCCCGCCCCGAAATTTCGCGCCGTCATCGCCGAATGGAACGGGCAAGTGGCCGGATATGCCCTCTACTTCGATTTTTATTCCTCGTTTCAGGGGCGCGCGGGACTGTTTCTGGACGACCTGTTCGTCCGCGAGGAGTTCCGCAAGCACGGCATCGGCAAGGCGCTGGTGGCCCATGTGGCGGGCATCGCGTGGAAGGAAGGCTACTTCTGCCTGCGCTGGGAAGTGCTGGACTGGAACACGCCGGCGATTGATTTCTACCGCAACCTCGGCGCGGTCTTTCTCGACGAATGGAAGGCCGCCTGCCTGATCGGCGACGCCCTGCAGGCCGTGGCCGGAGAAGCGAAGTAGAAGCTGTTGCATCCTGCGGTTTACGTTTTTCTCGGTGCCCTCTGCGCGGGCTCTGTGTCCTCTGTGTTAAGCCGGTGAAAACGGCGGCAATAGATTCAACACATCGCAGTTCCCGTTCCTCCTGATCCGTCAGCCCGTCCAGAACCGCGCCCTCGCAGGGCTGCGCGAATTGACTTCGCGTGGCCGATTCCGGTAGCGTGGCGCCACGGTCCCTGATCTCACGTTGCCGGAGGTTTCTCGCATGCCGCTGACGCTTCTCGCAATGAGCCTTCTCGCGCTGCAACATTTTCCCGGCATGCCCCAGGTGGCGCCGGGCGCCGTCGAACAGCTCGCGCTGCGGTGGATTCACATCGTCGCGGGCATCATCTGGATCGGGCTGCTCTATTTCTTCAATCTGGTGGGCACGCCGGTGATGAAGCAGCTCGACCCGCCGGTGCGCGGAAAAGTTTTTCCGGTGATGATGGCGCGCGCGATGTGGTGGTTCCGGTGGACGGCGGTCGTGACGGTGCTGGCGGGCCTGCGCTATTTCTGGATGGTCCTTTCGGATGACGCGTACGCTGCGGGCAATCCGGCGCTGGCGTGGCGCTGGCTGGGCGGGTGGCTTCTGGTGTGGGTCGTGGCCTACGCGCTCATCTATCCGTTTCTGCTGCCGCGCACGGGGTTCCTCGACAGTCCCTGGGTGCGGGCGATCGCGATTGGCGCGATTGCCGTGGCGGCCTCGTGGGCCGTGCTGGCGCTGAATGGCGGCGCGGCATCATCGAGCAGCCACGTGGCCATCAGCGTGGGCGGCGGGATGGGTTTGCTGATGCTGCTCAACGTGTGGGTGGTCATCTGGCCCGCGCAGAAAAAACTGATCGCCTGGACGCGCGCCAGCGCCGGCGAGGGCGCGCCGATGCCGCCGGAAGCCGCGCGTCTGGCGCGCGCCGCCTATCTGGCCTCGCGCACCGGCTTCTGGATGTCGTTTCCCATGCTCTTCTTCATGGCCGCCGCCGGCCATTACCCCTTGGTGTGGTAGCCGGGCGCGGAAAAGGGGGACGCGCCTACCGGGTAGCCAGATGTCCGGCAATTCAAGGGGGACGCGTCTACCGGGTAGCCAGATGTCCGGTTATCCGACTTACCAGGCATGTGGAAGAGCTGACCGGGAGTGATAGACTGCCCTCTATTCGTATGATGCTTCCATCAACTGTAAAGAGCATTGTCTTAGACAGCCGCGCAACGGTTAGAAGCTGGACCGCTTACAAGCATCAAACTGGAAGGCTGCCTTCGGCTTTCCAATTGCGATTCATTTCTTGAACTGGGTCGTGATTCTGTCAGGGATGGTGTTCCTAATCTGGTTCAGCGTGCATAATCATTGGTCCCGGTGGGGCACCGCAGGTGTCTTTGTACTAATTGGATTGCCTTATGCCGTGTTTTGGTCGCGGTTGGCCGATCGGGTGAGCCTGAATCAAATGCGCAACGGTCGGCGGTTGGCTAAATGAATTTGCCACCGGTGCCACGGCGGATGGAGTGACCGGGTGAACCAGTCCAGCGTATTTTGAAATCCAAGCCGACGACCCTGATCAGGCTATCGGTTTCTATACCGCCATTTTCGGATGGAGATTTACGAAACAGCTAGGCCTGCCGATCGACTACTGGCGGATTCAAACTGAAGATATCCGCGGTGGACTCCTGAAGCGACCCGCAAATGCACCGCCCCCTCGGACAGGCACGAATGCGTACGTATGCTCGATGCAAGTGAAAGACTTCGATACGACGGCAGGAGCTATCTTGAGAAACGGCGGGCAGGTGGCAATGGAGAAGTTTGCCGTTCCAGGTACTCGCTGGCAGGGCTATTTTCTTGATCCTTCGGGGAATACGTTCGGACTATTTCAGGTCGACGAAAACGCCAAATAGAACAACCCGGAGCCTCTGACTGCCACCAACTCCTGATTAACGCGGTTACCGGTAACGTGGGTTCTGGTACCCAAGTTACCGGTTA
>CAWBTO010000006.1:0-382917 GCA_963791705.1 Terriglobia bacterium
ACATCGCCAGTGAGGAGGCCTGCATGTCTGCATTGCAGCACCAGCCCGGAAGTCTCCAGCAACCGTTCACTCCGATCCACTCATTTACCGCGCACCTGATATTTGGGGGATACAATTCCGGTGGAGGGGGAACCATGGCGGGCCCGAACCTGGTACAGATCGAACAGGAACGCCAGATCGCCGAGCGTCTGGCGGCCGAGAGGCGCCGCCTGCGCGCGCTCGCCGGCCTGGAAGACCACACGCATTTCCGCAAGCCCCTGGAACGCCCCTTCACCGCCGAGGAGCGCTCCCGCGTCACCATTCTCTTTGGCGGCCTCACCTGGAAACACGAGGAGCTGATTCGCGCCGTCTTTCAGGGCTGTGACTACAAGTGCGAGCGGCTGCCCGTGCCCGACGTGCCCGCGTTTCAGATCGGGAAGGAATACGGCAACAACGGCCAGTGCAACCCGACCTACTTCACGGTCGGAAACCTCGTGCAACATCTTCAGTCGCTGGAAAAATCGGGGGTCCCGCGCCAGCAGATCCTCGACAACTACGTTTTCTTCACGGCCGGCTCGTGCGGGCCCTGCCGTTTCGGGATGTACGAGGCCGAGTACCGCTTCGCGCTGAAAAACGCGGGGTTCGACGGCTTCCGCGTCCTGCTCTTCCATGACAAGGACGGCCTGAAAGCGGCGTCGGGAGAGCCGGGCCTGAAGTTCACCGTCGATTTCGGCCTGGGCATGCTCAACGCCCTGCACGCCGGCGACGTGATGAACGACATCATCTACCAGATCCGTCCGTTCGAGGTGCATCCGGGCGAGGCGGACCGCGTCTTCCAGCAGGCCATGGCCCGGCTCTCCACCACGCTGCGCGAGCGTCCCCCGTTCGAGATCATGCAGCGCGCCCCGGCCTGGCTGCGGCGCCGCCTCGGCGACGCGCAAGACCCTGCGGAACACGTTGAACACGCTCGGCAAGATCCGCGAGCACCAGTTTGGGGATGTGTACGTCAAGACGCTGGCCGAATGCCGGGAGATGCTGAACTCGATTGAAGTGGACCGCACCCGCGTGAAGCCCATCGTCAAGATCACCGGCGAATTCTGGGCCCAGACGACCGAAGGCGACGGCAACTTCAACATGTTCGCCTTCCTCGAACGCGAGGGCGCGCAGGTGCTGGTCGAGCCGATTGCCACGTGGGTCGCCTACCTGCTGTACCAGGGCAAGGCCCATGCCAAAGCCAAATGGCCGGTGACGCGCCCGCACCAATATCCGAAATGGTGGGAACTGAAAAAGCAGTTCGCCAATCAGATGGCCCTGCGGAAGAAACTCGCGCTGATCGGCGTGGGCGAGACGCTGTGGTACTACTTCTACCACCGCGTCATCCGGCATCTGGGCGGCATCACCCACCCGCTGGCGCCCCAGGCCGAGCTGGCGGAGCTGGCTCATCCCTTCTACAACCAGTTTGCGCGCGGCGGGGAAGGGCATCTCGAGGTGGGCAAGAACATCTACTACACGGTCCATCACCTGTGCCACATGGTGCTGGCCCTGAAGCCGTTTGGCTGCATGCCTTCGTCCCAGTCCGACGGCGTGCAATCGGCGGTCATCAATAAGTTCCGGGACATGATTTTCCTGCCCATCGAAACGTCCGGAGAGGGCGAGGTCAACGCGCACAGCCGCGTGCAGATGGCCCTGGGCGACGCCAAGGCGAAAGCCAAAGCGGAATTCGAGGAGGCTTTGCGGTCCACCGGCAAGCGGCTGGAGGACATCAAGGATTACGTCGCCGCGCATCCGGAGCTGCGCCGGCCTTTTTACCACGTCCCGCATCGGCCGGGCGTCGCGGGAACGGCGGCGCAATTCATTTTGCACGTCAGCGATCGCATGGATGCGAGCCACCGCTTCCGGCGGCGGACCCGTGTCCCGGGGTCGCGGTTCCGAATTCCGCGTAGTCGTATGCCGGAAAGGGCGGGCTGGGCGCCAGCTTCGTGACGCTGGCACGGGCGTAAAGGCCCTCGGGGAAAGAGCGGATGCATCACCAGCACGAAAGCCGTTACATCCTGGGACTGGATGTGGGCTCGACCACGGTGAAGGCCGTGCTCGTCGACGCCGCCACCGACGAAATTCTCTGGCGCGACTATCAGCGCCACGAAACCAAGCAGCCGGAAAAGACCCTCGAATTTCTGCGCCGGATCGAAGCCGAAGCCGGCGTGAACCCGCGCAATACCCGGATGTTCGTGACCGGGTCGGGCGGCGGCGTGCTCGCCGGCCTGGTGGGCGCGAAGTTCGTGCAGGAAGTCACGGCGGTGGCGCTGGCGGTCGAAAAGCTGCACCCCGAGGTCTATTCGGTCATCGAACTGGGCGGGCAGGACGCCAAAATCATCGTCTTCAAGGATGACGACGAAAGCGGCCGCAAGAAGAAAATCCCCTCGATGAACGACAAGTGCGCCGGCGGCACCGGCGCGGTCATCGACAAGATCAACGCCAAGCTCAAGATTCCCGCCGAGCAGCTCTGCGACCTGGCCTACCACGGCGTCAAGCTGCACAAGGTGGCCGGCAAGTGCGGCGTGTTTGCGGAAACCGACATCAACGGCCTGCAGAAGGTGGGCACGCCGCCCGATCAGCTGATGGCCTCGCTGTTCGATGCCATCGTGCTGCAGAACCTGAGCGTGCTCACGCGCGGCCACACCCTGCGCCCCCACGTGCTGCTGCTCGGCGGGCCCAACACCTTCATCCGCGGCATGCGCGAGGCCTGGCAGGCCAACATCCCGCGGATGTGGCAGGAACGCAAACGTTGAATTGCCGGAGGGCTCCCTCCCCGAGGAGCTGATCAAAGTCCCGCAGAACGCGCAGTATTTCGCCGCGCTCGGCGCCATCGAGTTCGGCAAAGGCGAGGAGGATTGCGTCGGCTGCTACCGCGGCACCATCCAGCTGGTGCACTACATCGAGCATGGCCGGCAGGAGGAAAAGGCGAAATCGGGGAGTTCCGGGCTCGTCCGGGAAAGCGGCGAGCTGGAGGTCTTCCGCCAGGAATTTCGCCCGAAGAAATTCATCCCGGCCACATTCGGCAAGGGCCAGACCGTCGCCGGATTTGTCGGCGTCGACGGGGGATCGACGTCCACCAAGGCGGTCCTGCTGAACGAGCAGGGCGAGCTCCTGTGCAAGGCCTACCAGCTCTCCAACGGCAATCCCATTCAGGACACCATCGAAATGTTCGAAAATCTGCGCGGCCAGGTGGAATCGCAGGGCGCGCAGCTGGAAGTCCTCGGCGTGGCCACCACCGGATACGCCAAGGACATTCTCAAGGACGTGCTGAAGGCCGATGTGGCCCTGGTCGAGACCGTGGCGCACACCGAGTCCGCGCTGAAATTCTACGAGGACCCGCACGTCATCGTGGACGTGGGCGGCCAGGACATCAAGATCATCATTCTCAAGGACGGCCGCGTCAAGGATTTCAAGCTCAACACGCAATGCTCGGCCGGCAACGGTTACTTCCTGCAGTCCACCGCGGAGGGTTTCGGAGTGAAGGTCGAGGAATTCGCGGACCTGGCGTTCGCCGCGCAGGCCATGCCGGTGTTCGGCTACGGCTGCGCGGTGTTCATGCAGTCCGACATCGTGAATTTCCAGCGGCAAGGATGGCGGGCCGAGGAAATCCTGGCGGGGCTGGCGGCGGTTCTGCCCAAGAACGTCTTTCTGTACGTCGCCAGCATCCCCAATCTGGCCGCGTTCGGCTCGCGCTTCATTCTGCAGGGCGGGACGCAGAACAATTTGGCCGTGGTGAAAGCGGAAGTGGATTTCATCCGCAACAGCTTCCGCGCCGCCGGCCAGCGGCCCGAAATCATCGTGCACGAGCATTGCGGCGAGTCGGGCGCCATCGGAGCGGCCGTCGAGGTGTTGCGGGTGTGGCGCCAGGGCCTGCGCACCTCGTTCATCGGCCTCGATGCCGTGCGCCAGATCGAATACCGCACCACGCGCAACGAGGATACGCGCTGCAATTTCTGCAAGAATACCTGCCTGCGCACCTTCATCGACATCCGCACCGAGGCGCTGCTTCCTCTCCCGGTCACGCCGTCCAAACCGCGCGTCAGCAAGGTCCCGCTCCGGCCCGATGAACAGCGCCTGATTATCGCCACGTGCGAAAAAGGCGCCGTCGAGGACCTGAACGAAATGAAGGAAATCAAAGCCGGCCTCGACCAGATTCGCGAAGCCAACCCGAACTTCGTCGATCTCGCCGCGCGCGAGGTCTTCCGGCCGCGCAATCCGAAAAGCGTGGCCGATCCCGATTCCGTCCCGCGCCTGGACCCGGGCCGCACGGGTTCGCCTCGCGCTCCAGCTTTCCCGCCGCGAACTCCGCATCGGAGTCCCGCGCGTGCTCAACGCCTATGCCTACGCGCCCCTGTTCAATGCCTATCTCGAGAGCTTGGGCGTTCAGCCTGAGAATATCGTCTATTCGGACTACACCAGTCCCGAACTCTATCGCGCCGGCTCGAGCCGCGGCGCGATCGATCCCTGCTTCCCCGCCAAAGTCGCCATTTCGCACGTCTACAACCTGATTCAAGTGAAGCATCGGAAGAATCCGCTCGACGCCATCTTCTTCCCGATGTACGACGTGCTCCATTCGCCCCTGGTGCAGCTCACCGGAGTCAATGCGTGCCCCACCGTGACCGCCACCCCCGCCACGGTCAAGGCCGCGTTCACCAAGGAAAATAATCTTTTCGCCGAGATCAATGTGAAGTATGTCGATCCCATCCTCAATCTCACCGACCGGAAGCTGTTCGCGTTTCAAATGCTGCAGGCGTGGGGGCCCATTCTGGGAGTGTCGCAGGAGGAAAACGAGCGCGCCATCGCCGCGGGTTATAAGGCGCTCGAGGATTATGAGGCCGGCATCCGCCGGCGGGCGCGCCAGGCGCTCGACCAACTCGAGCGCGAGGATCGCATCGGGATCGTCGTGCTGGGCCGCCCCTACCACCATGATCCCGGCCTGAATCACGAGATCTTTGACGAGTTCCAGAAGCTCGGCTATCCCATCTTTTCCCAGAACACGCTGCCGCTCGATGAAGACATGCTCGAGCGTCTGTTTGGAGAAGAAGTCCGCGCAGGAGTGATCCGCCACGCGCTCGACATCGCCGACGTCTGGAAGAATTCCTATTCCTGCAGCACCAACCACAAGATCTGGGCGGCCAAGTTCACTGCGCGCCACCCCAACCTCGTGGCCCTGGAAATGTCCAGCTTCAAGTGTGGTCACGACGCGCCGGTGTACGGCGTAATCGAAAAGATTGTCGAGCAGGCCGGCACGCCCTACTTCTGCTTCAAGGATATGGATGAGAACAAGCCCGCTGGCTCCATCCGCATCCGCATCGAGACCATTGATTACTTCCTGCGGCGCTACCGCGAACAGATCATCCGCCGGCGCCTGGCCGAGCAGAACATCGAGGCCCAGCTGGCGCAGCTGGCAATGCAATGGCGCCAGCAAGCCGCCCCGCACGACCAAGGCGTTGCCGCGGACTGACCCGCGGCCCGCGGCGGCCCAAACCCCCGGGCGCGCCGGGAAGCGGCGTGCGGCGAAACGCGACTGCTAGGACAATTCATGCAGTGGGACAAAGGAGCTTTTCTCATGACGGCAACCGAGGTTCTTCGCAACGAACATGAATTCATTCTCAAGGTACTGGACGCGGCGGATGAGGTCGTTCGCCGGCTGCAGGGCGGCCGGGCGGTGGCCCCGCAGATGCTCGATGACATCCTGGAATTTCTACGCCTCTTCGCGGACCGTTGCCACCATGGCAAGGAAGAGGACCTGCTTTTTCCCTTGCTCGAAACCAAAGGCGTGCCCCGGGATGGCGGCCCCATCGGGGTCATGTTGTCGGAACACGATGAGGGCCGGGCGCTGATCCGGTCCATGGCCGAAGCGGCTCAGGAGTATCGGATCAATCCCGCCGGAGCGGGCCCGCGCTGGGCTCGGGATGCGGCCGCCTATTCCACCCTGCTGCGCCAGCACATCGGAAAAGAGAACGACATCTTGTTCGTCATTGCCGAACGCATGTTGTCGCCGGACGAGCAAGCCCGGCTGGCGGTGGAGTTTGAACGCGTGGAAGTGGAAAAAATGGGCGCGGGAACCCACGAGCGGCTGCATGCGCAGATGGAGGGTCTTCTGAAGGAAATCGAAAAGTCCAAGGCGGTCCGTTCCTAGCCCGACAAACTCATGGATGACGGCCCGGTGCTCCGCGTGCATTTCCCCCGCAGCCTGACATTAGCCGTTAAAATCGGCCAGCCAGGAATCGAGGGTCTTCAACTGGTCCTCGGGCGTCTCCAGGAAGGCCATTCCCATGCCCATCGCTTCCTGGACGTAGATGATCTTGGCTGGTGAAGTAAAAGTACCGCTGTCCCGTGAGATGCGGATGTTGACACGAGTTTGCGGGGGGAGGTTGTTCAACGCATCCACGTAGCATCCCTTGCGGCTGAGTTCGGAAATGCGTCCGGAAATACGCACGCTGCTCACCGGCTCGACCACATCCACCGTAGCGATCAGGGAGTAGCGCGGCACCGTGCGTTTTTCACGCTGCGCCTTGCCGGAATCGGACGACGAGCCGGGATCGCTCATGGTCTTCGCCTCTCGGCGTAGAGTGGCACGAAAACCCGTCCCTCACCAACTATGGTACTCCCCTGTGGCGCGAAAACGATAACCTGTCCTCCAGCTTGCTGCAAACTCCCGCGGTTGCCGCCCGGATACGTGGCGGAGAGCTTTCAGGCCATCTAATCATTGTCTACGATGCATTTGAGTTGCAGCAGATATTTGGCGTTTGCTTCGAATTGTAAGCAACGAGATCTCAGAAGTCGTTGTCGTGTCCCCCGGAAGGTCTTGAATGTCGCCCCCGTCCAGAAGCATGATCCGGTGTCGCCGATGGCCGCACGGGTCCGGGGGGAGTCCCTTGCTGGGGAGGTGAGAGGCGCAAGTCCCCCAAATCAGTTGCTTCACATGCCGGAAGCCTATATCCTGCGAGCCCATAGAAATACTCAAGAGCAACTGTACGGTTATGAAAAGGCTCGCCGAAACACTCATGCGGCCAGGGGAGCATCTTCGGGAACTTCGCCATCGCCTGGGCATCACCACGCGCGAAGTGGAGGAATTTAGCCGCGCCATTGCCGAAGATCGTCAGAACGAGGAATACTCCATTTCCAATCCCTGGCTGACGCAGCTGGAGAACAAGAGTTCGGTTCCCAGCATCTACAAGCTGTACAGCCTCAGCGTGATCTACCGCGCGAAATTCGAAGACTTGCTCGCAATTTTCGGCATTGATTTGAGTGCCATCCCGCGGTATCAGCTGGCCCTGCCGCTGCAAAATACCCACATGGTTTCGTTCGAATCGCCCCACGCGGAAGAAACCATTACCTTCCCGGTCCGTTTCGATAAAGGTTTCAGCCTGGAAACGACCGCCCTGATTTCGCGCATGGTGGAGATTTGGGGTGAATTGCCTGTCGCCCTGCTGCACCAATTCGACGTGCGCCACTGCCAGTACGGCTATATCGGTCTGGAGGACTATACGCTGTACCCGCTGCTTCGCCCCGGCTCGTTCGTGCAGATTGATAGCCGTCCGGTACGCCTGCCCGCCTCCGAGTGGCGCACCGAATTCGACCGCCCCATCTACTTCGTGGAGTTGCGCGACGGGTATGCGTGCTCCTGGTGCGAAGTGCGGGGATCGCAAATTACGCTGCTTCCCCATCCGCTGTCCGGCTGCCTGACCCGGCAGTTGGCCTACCCTTCCGAGGCGGAGATTATCGGTCAGGTGACCGGTGTGGCGATGCGCTTGGTTCCCCCGGCGGAGCGGGCAGATGAGCCTCCAAGATTGCCAAGGCGACCTTGAGGTTGGAGCCGAGCAATTCGGCCGCCAGCGGATCACTCTCCGCGGGAACCGCCACGCGGTAGGGTTGCAGGTACTTCCACGCCGCTACGAATTCTCCGGGATTGGCCCGCGTCGCCGCTAGATACCCCTCGAGCTGGCGCACGATTTCTGGCAACGAGCATCGCACTAATTGATGGAAGGCCTCCCGATGGCAGCAGGCCGTCGCCTCGGAGGCCACTTCCTGCGTGAACCGCGACGCCAGGCCGTCGTGATAATACAGCCCCGTATTGTAGTCGCGCATGGACGCCAGATAAATCATCCGGTCCAGCGGTCGCTCCATTCCGGCCAGCGTCCGGCGTTGCAGATCGTCCGCCGCCTCCTGCACGTCCCTTCGTCTTGACGGAATGAGCATCGTCCCTATTCCTAGCGTGCCTGCGAACCGGTCACGGGGAGACTGGCGGCCGCGGACGCCGGCGCGTTCAAGAAGGCCAGCGCCTGTTCCGTGATGGCGCAGATACGCGTCGCCGCCAGGGTTGTGGCTCTCACCATTCGTCCGGCGGCGTACGGTCCGCGCCAATACAGCACCAGCTCGAGGGCGCGGCACGCAATTAGGAGGAGCGCGAAATCCAGCGCCAGCTCCATTTCCGTGCGGAACTCCAGCCCCGCGTACAGTCGCGCTTTGCCAAGATAAAAGCGCCGCAGACGGAGAAGGGCGGCGCGAACCTGCCGCGCCCACGACAACGCGATTTTCTGCCGCTCGTTGCGAAACAGCTTGTGGACCGGCGGGGGAGCGTGGGAGATCACGTAGTCCAGGTCCTCGGGGGCGAAAATGCGCTCCACCAGTTCCACCCGCAGCAGGGCCGCCTGCAGTTCGCTGAGCGCTTGCCGCGCTTCCACCATGGCTTGCGCGCCTCCCTCGGCCCGCGGGCGGCGCCGCGCCATGGCGATTAGCGAGGCAAACAGCATCACTCCCAGCAGCAGGAATACGATCAGCTGGATCACGCGCGCACTGCCTTGTGGAATTGCTCGGGAATGGCCATGATCAGACGGCCCTTTCTCGGCCGATAGGGTCTGTCATTTGGCGTAACATGAGCACCCGTCTGCGAGATCTAGAGTATGAATCAGTAACTATATCACGAGCGCACTGTTTTGAACAGATGGGTCCGCATTGTATGGATCAATGCCCGGGTGCGGAAGGCCAGCTCCCGGTAGTCCCCCTCGATTTCCGTCCGAGGTTCGGGCGCGGGATTCGCAGCGTAGGACCACAGCGCGACCATCCAAATCAGCAGCGACAGGGTGAAGGAAATAGGTTGCGCGAAGACCCACAGCGTCGCCAGCCAGGCTCCCGCATAGGCCCGCACCGCCAGGCTGATCAGGCTGGTTCCGATGTACAAACCGTAACCCAGAATCATTCCCTTCATGTTTCTGCCGATGGGAATGCCGTAGTGCGAGATCACCGCCAGAAGTGAGACCAGTAAAAGTGTCTGAACCGTGCGCAGGTCGCGCTCGAACTCCACCACGATGTGGCCGGGAGTCGCACCCGGCGCCACTCGCGAATACACCAGAGCGAAGCACAGGATCCCCGCCAGAAGCCCCACCCCCGTGCGTCTCGCGAAGCGCTCCGCCCCCGGGTACGGGGAAAGAACGTGCTGGATGATTTCCAGAAGAATCCCGTATCCGAAAAGAAGTGTCACGAATTGGGCGCTCCAATAATATGTCGGGTAACTCGACGGATGGACCACTCGAATCACGGACGATAGGACAGTGCCAATTAACACACACACGGCGTAGGAATAGAAGTAGGGGAACCTTCTGAGAAGCCGCTTTTGCAGCGCCCGGACGAGAATCATGCATTCCAGGAAGATCCCGGCGCAGACGATGACGGTTTCCAACGTGGCGTGCCACCTCCTCGGACGCCGTCATCGTAGCACAGGCGGCACGAAGGGGAGAGACCGGACCCTCTCCCCTTTTGCCTTTTGGTTCACCTCCGCCTGGCAATCGCGACTAGTGAGGCCCGGGATTGGGCAGATCGTGAGGCCCAGGATTGGGCAGGTCATGCGGCCCCGGGTTGGGCAGATCATGCGGCCCCGGGTTGGGCAGATCAGACAACGCAGCATTCGTCTTCACTGCGGGAATAGCGAGCACGGCCAGTGCTGCGAGCAATAGCCCAAGGCTCTTGGTGAATTTCATCTGTGTCTCCTCCGAGTTGGAATGGGACCCCTTACCGCGCCGGAAGTTAAAGGAGGGATGTGGTTTCTCGCAGACGAACTGCAATCTGCTGCGTGGCCGAAGCAAAGTTCGAAAGTTAGCGGGCAGTTATCAGGAGTGGAACATCGCGGAAGCCGGCCGGGTGGGAACGCAAGAATCACAACGCCGCGCGGGCGCGCACCATCCACACCGCTGGCGTCTGGCTCCCCTGCCGCGACCCCTGCTGTGGAAACCCGCGCTTTGCGGTATCATGGAATCCGCAAGCCGCGCGCCCAGCCCCGGCCTAGAGCCGGAGATGCTTCCGCTCAATATCAATCGTTTCGCGAGATGTGAGGGGGAAAACCGTGAGGACATTCACAAGAGCACGATTTCTGAGTTGGCGGGTGGTCGCCGTTTTGGCCGCCGCGACGGGCATCGCCGTATTGGCGGGCGCCGCATGGGGCGACACGCTGGAACTCCGCACCGGCCGGATCGTACAGGGCAAGTTTCTGGGAGGTTCGCCCTTGAACATCCGCTTCCAGGTGGATGGCCAGGAGCAGATCTTCGCCACGAAAGAAGTGCTGAACATCGGTTTCAGCGACATCGCCGAGGCGCCCGCTGCCGCGCTGCCGCCCGTTGCCGTTCCTCCGGTGCAGGCGTCGAGAACGCCGCACGAAACGTCGCGCGAGACGTCGCCTACGCAGGCCCTCACCGTCCCGGCGGGAACCTCGCTGTTGGTCCGCATGATTGATGGCGTGGATTCCGAGACCAACCGGATTGGCGATCTGTTCCACGCCAGCCTCGAGAGCGCCCTCGTGGTGGACGACGTCGTTGTCGCCCCCAAGGGCGCCGACGTCTATGGCAAACTGGCGCAAGCGAAGGAGGCCGGAAAAGTGTCCGGCAGCGCGCAACTCACCCTGGAACTGACGGGCCTGCGCGTCAACGGCAAAATCGTGCCGGTGGATTCCACCGACTATGACGTAGCCGGCAAGAGCCGCGGCAAGCAGAGCGCCGAACGCATCGGAGGCGGCGCCGTGGCCGGCGCGGTCCTCGGCGCCATCATTGGGGGCGGCAAGGGCGCCGCCGTCGGAGCCACGCTGGGCGCGGGCACCGGCACGGCCGTGCAGGTGATGACCCATGGCCAGCAGGTGCGCATCCCCAGCGAGACGCTGCTCGAGTTCACCCTCCAACAGCCCGTCACCGTTCCGCTGCCCGCCACGCGCTAACGGGGGGAAGAATCGGCCGAATTGCCGAAGGAATGGTTCCCGGGGGGACTTGCCTGCAAATTTCCCTTGCGCACAGCGGGGAGGTATTCGTAAGATAACCCCGCATTGTAGGAAGTGACACCATGCCTAAAGAAAAACCCAAGGTCAACATCGGCGAAGTCATTCGGTCCTACCGCAGCGACCGCGGCCTGTCGCAGGGCGATATCGAGCGCCGCACCGGCCTGCTGCGCTGCTATCTGTCCCGCGTGGAAAACGGCCACACCGTTCCGTCGCTGGAAACCCTGGCGAAGATCGCCGAGGCCATGGAAATCAACTTGGCCGATTTCTTTCCCGGCACCGATACGCCGCAGGATCGCGAGACCCGCAAAGTCCTCGGCGAGCTTTCGGAAGAAGAAATTCGCTTCCTCGCGGACATCCGGAAATATTCCTCCACGCTCTCCGACGACGACAAGAAGCTGGTCCTGGCCATGATCCGCAAGATGGCCACCATAGTTCCCCCGGTGCGCCCCGGCAAACCCGCCAGCATGGGTCACCGCGCCGGATAGTCGCGCCGCCGTTCTCCCGCCCGCTGTCTTTGTCCGGCGCGCGGGAAACCTCTCGATCCTTACTCGCATGGCACGGGCCGTCCCCCCGGCGCTGGCGCTTCGGCGCGCGGATTCGCTAGAATGGAAGACGGATATGGCGCAGAACCGGCACAATACGGTCGGGGTCAAGGTGGGCAAGATCCAGGTGGGCGGCGGCGCGCCCGTCGTCGTGCAGTCCATGACGAATACGGATACCGCCGATGCCGCCACCACCGCCCAGCAGTGCCTCGAGCTGGCGCAGGCAGGCTCCGAACTCGTCCGCATCACCGTGAACGTGCCGGAAGCGGCCGCCGCTGTCCCGGAAATCCACCAGCGCCTGCTCGACGCCGGCTGCGACGTTCCCCTCATCGGCGATTTCCACTACAACGGCCACGTCCTGCTGACCAAGTATCCTGAGTGCGCCCGCGCCCTCGCCAAATACCGCATCAACCCCGGCAATGTCGGGCATGGCCAGCGCCGCGACGAGCAGTTCGCCACCATCTGCAAAGTGGCCCGCGACCACAACAAGCCCGTGCGCATCGGCGTGAATGGCGGCTCGCTCAATCAGGAGCTCGTCATGCACAAGATGCAGGAAAACACCGACCGCAATCTCGGCAAGTCCTCCGAAGATATTCTCAACGAGTGCATGGTGCTTTCCGCGCTGGAGTCCACGGCCCTGGCCATCGACTCCGGCTTGCGCAAGGACCAGATCATCATCTCCTGCAAGGTCTCGCGGCCCGTCGATCTGGTCTCCATCTACCGCGATCTGGCGAGCAAGACCGATCAGCCGCTGCATCTCGGCTTGACCGAAGCGGGCATGGGCGCGAAAGGCCTGGTATGGTCCGCCGCCTCCATGGGGATTCTGCTCGGGGAGGGCATCGGCGACACGATTCGCGTGTCGCTTACACCGCGGCCCGGCGGCGACCGTCGCGAGGAAGTCTACGCCGCCTGCGAACTCCTGCAATCGCTCGGCCTGCGCACCTTCGCCCCGAGCGTGACCGCTTGCCCCGGCTGCGGACGCACCACCAGCACCACGTTCCAGGAATTGGCCGAGAGCATCCAGGGTTATATCCGTGAAAACATGCCGGAGTGGAAGCGGCACTACGAAGGCATCGAGGAACTGAAGCTCGCCGTGATGGGCTGCATCGTCAACGGCCCCGGCGAATCGAAGTCCGTGAATATCGGCATCAGCCTGCCGGGAACCGGCGAGGCCCCGCGCTGCCCCGTCTACATCGACGGCCAAAAGTTCACCACCCTCGAAGGCACCTACGACCAGTTGTCCGCCGCCTTTCAGGCACTGGTGAACGATTACATCGCGACCAAATACCACAAGCGCGAAACCCCGCTCCCCGCGGTCCACACGCAGGCCCGCCCCGGCGCCACCCCGGAAAAGTCTTCTCGCCGCGTGATCGCCTAGCCTCCGTTTCGAACGCGGGCTCCCTCCGTCCCCTTTTTGGCGAAGGGAATTTGGGCACAGAACTTCACGACCCGCGCGTCTCACCCGAACCTTGCGATACACTCGGCAGCAGGTCCGGCGGGATGGCGGCGGCGTCCCGTCCTGCGGAGAGCCCTTCCACTCATGACCGAACACGCGCAGATGACGAAGACGGCCGAACGCGGCTGGCGCCGCGGCTTCTGGAGCCTCATCGTCACCCAGTTTCAGGCCGCCTTCAACGACAACGCCCTGAAGTTCCTCGTCATTTACATCGTGGTCGGCATGAATTTTCCGCAGCGCCAGCGCGATCTTCTCGTCCTGATCGTCGGCGCCCTGTTTGCCCTTCCGTTCATTTTCTTTTCCATGGCGGGCGGTTACTTTGCCGATCGCTACAGCAAGCGCAGCGTCACCATCGGCACGCGGTTCCTCGAACTCGGCGTGATGCTCTTCTTCATCGCCGGCCTCCTGCTGCGCAATTTGCCCATGGAATGCGCCGGCGTCTTCCTGATCAGCGCGGAAGCCGCGCTGTTCGGCCCTTCGAAATACGGCCTGCTCCCGGAACTGCTGCCTGAGAGCCGCCTCTCCTGGGGCAACGGCATCATCGAGCTCGGCACGTTTGTGGCCAGCGTCGGCGCGATGATGGCCGCCGGCTATCTGGCCCAGCGGTTTCACGGCCGCGAGGTCGTCGCCGGCTTCCTGTTGCTGGCGTTCACCGGCTTCGGGCTGGCCGCGAGCTGGGGCATCTCGCGGGTCCCGCCCGCCGACCCGGCGAAGACGTTTCGCGGCAATCCCCTCGGCGATCTGGGCGTGCAGCTCAAAACCATCCGCGCCGACCGCGTTCTCGGCTGGGCCGTTCTCGGCAATACCTATCTCTTTTTTCTGGCCGCGCTGTTGCAACTCACCATCGTGATCTACGGCCACGACGAGTTGCGCATCGACGAAACGCACACCAGCTACCTGCAGGCCGCCGTCGGCATCGGCATCGGCCTGGGCAGCGCCGCCGCCGGATATCTCTCCGGCGGAAAAATCGAATACGGCCTGATTCCGCTCGGCGCTCTGGGCATGACCGTCTTCGGCGCGCTGCTCTACGCTCCCCACCCCACGCTCGCCACGGCGGCAACGCATCTCGCGCTGCTCGGATTCTTCGGCGGATTGTTTGCCGTGCCGCTCGGCGCCCTGATTCAGCATCGGCCCCGGCCCGAACAGAAGGGCGGCGTCATCGCGGCATCGAATCTCTTGTCCTTCATCGGAATCTTCATCGCCGCCGGCGCCTATTACTTCTCGGCGAGCGTCCTGCATCAGACGCCGCGCGGCATCTTCCTCGACGGCGCGCTGCTCACCCTGGTCACCAGCGCCTACGCCATCTACCTCCTGCCCGACTCGCTGGTGCGCCTGCTGCTGTGGATCGCCACGCACACTGTCTACCGCATCCGCGTCGAGGGCCGCGAAAACATCCCCGAGACCGGCGGCGCGCTGTTTGTCGCCAACCACATGTCCTTTATCGACGCCCTGCTCCTGATCGCCTCCACCGACCGCCCCATCCGCTTCCTGATGTACACCGGCATCTACGAGCTTCCCTGGGTCAAGCCCTTCGCCAAATTGATTCGCGCGATTCCCATCTCCTCCGAAAGCCGCCCGCGCGAAATGCTGCGCTCCTTGCGCGAGGCCACCGACGCCATCCGCTCGGGCGAAGTGGTCTGCATCTTCGCCGAGGGCCAGATCACGCGCATCGGCCAACTGCTTCCGTTCCGGCGCGGCATGGAGCGCATCATGAAGGGCGTGGACGCCCCCATCGTTCCCGTGAACCTGGACGGCGTGTGGGGCAGCATCTTCAGCTTCGAGCGCGGGAGGTTTCTATGGAAGATGCCACGGCTCGTTCCGTATCCCGTCACCGTGAGCTTCGGCGCGCCCATGCCGCCGGAAACGCCGCCCTATGAAGTGCGCCGGGCCGTGCAGCAGTTGCAGACCGAGGCCTACCGCCATCACAAGGCCCGCCTGCACACGCTTCACCGCTCGCTCATCCGCACCGCGCACCGCAACCCCTTCCGCTTCGCCATGGCCGATAAGCGCCGCCCGCGGATGAAGTGGGCCAGCGTCCTGCTGGGTTCCATTCTTCTCGCGCGCCGCCTGCGCCGCACCTGGGAGGGACAGGAAATGGTCGGCATCCTGCTCCCGCCTTCCGTGCCGGGCGCGCTGGTGAACTATGCCGCGATGCTGGCGGGGAAAATCCCCGTGAATTTGAACTACACCTCTTCGGACGAGACCCTGGCTTCCTGCGCGGCGCAATGCAATCTTCAGACAGTCATCACCACGCAGCCGCTGCTCGATCGCATTGCGCTGCGCGTCCCGGGGAAAACGATTCTGCTCGAACAGGCCGCCGCCGCGCCGACCCTCGGCGAACGCTTGGCGGCGCTGCTATTGTGGTTTGTCCCCAGCGTGTGGCTCGAACGCATCCTGAGCGGCGCGCACAACAAGGCGCTCGACGATCTCGCCACCGTCATCTTTTCCAGCGGCAGCACCGGCGAGCCCAAGGGCGTGATGCTGACGCATTACAACATCGCCTCCAACATCGAGCAGGCCGGCCAGGCCTTCATGCTCGATCGCAGCGACTGCCTGCTCGGCGTCCTCCCGTTTTTCCACTCCTTTGGTTTCACCGTCACGCTCTGGATGCCCGCCGTGCTCGGCGTCAGCGCCGTCTATCATCCCAGCCCGCTCGATCTGGCCGCCGTCGGCGAACTGGTGCGCGAGTACCGCGTCACCTTCCTCCTCGCCACGCCGACCTTTCTGCAGGCCTACACGCGCCGCTGCGCCCCCGAGGATTTCGGCAGCCTCGAGTTCGTCGTCGTCGGCGCCGAAAAATTGCCCGAGCGTCTCGCCCTGGCGTTCGAGGACCGCTTCGGCATCCGCCCGCTCGAGGGCTATGGCGCCACCGAATGCTCCCCGGTCGTCGCCGTCAACACGCGCGATTTTCGCGCGCCCGGGTTTCCGCCAGGTCGGCGCCAAGCGCGGACGCATCGGGCATCCGCTTCCGGGCGTCAGCGTGCGCATCGTCGATCCCGAAACGCGCCAGCCGCTTCCGCTCGGCACGCCGGGGCTGCTCCTGGTGCGCGGGCCCAACGTGATGCAGGGCTATCTCGGCAAGCCGGAAAAGACCGCGGAGGTGCTCGACAACGGCTGGTACGTCACCGGCGACATCGCCGCGGAAGATGAAGACGGTTTCCTCACCATTACCGACCGCCTGAGCCGCTTCAGCAAAATCGGCGGCGAAATGGTCCCGCACATCAAGATCGAGGAGAGCCTGCACGAACTCGCCGGGACGTCCGAGCAGAGATTCGCCGTCGCCGCCGTGCCCGATGGAAAAAAAGGAGAGCGGCTTGTCGTCCTGCACACGCTGCCGCCCGAGGAATTGGCCGCCGTGCTCGAAAATCTGCCGCAGGCGGGCCTGCCCAATCTCTGGACGCCCCGCCCCAGCCAGTTCTTCTTTGTCGAGGAACTGCCCCACCTCGGCACCGGCAAGCTCGATCTGCGCCGCATCCGCGAGCTGGCCCTGGAATTCTCCCCCGCCGATCCGAATTAGCCACGGAGTCACGGAGAAAGACGTGATTTGTGATTCTGGTGACTCGTGATTCCGTGGCCAACCCTAGAACAGGCCCAGCTTGATGTGCAGGAACTTCTTCGGATTTTGCCGGAAGTCGCCGATCAGCAGCCGCAGGTCGCCCGACAGTCCCGTCATGTTGTCGTACAGCGCCGGGTCCGTGAACAGTTTCCCCATCGACCCCTGATTGGAATTCATCTTGGCCGTCGCATCGCGGACGTTCGCGGTTGCGTCGCGCAGGTTGCCGTACAGCGCGTCGTCGGTGGCCAGTTTTCCGAGCGTTCCCTTGCCCTCCCGCATGTCGCCGAGCAGGGCATTGCCTTTTTCCGCGACTCCCTTGACGTTGTCGTACAAGCTCGGATCGTAGATCAATTTCCCCATCGTGCCTTTCTGCTCGTGCACGGCGGCCATGGCGTTCTCCAGGTGCCCAAGGGTTGCGTCGGCTCTCTTGTACAGATCATCGGAAGCGACCAGCTTCCCGACCGTGCCGTGCCCCTCCTCGATCGACGTCACCATCGAATCCAGATGATCCGCCGTGTTGTTCAGGCGGTTGTAGAGCGACGCGTCGGTCATCAGCTTGCCGATCGTGCCTTTGCCTTTCTGCACCTGCTGGACGACTTCGCGGATATCCTCGGTCAGCGTGCCCAGATTTTGCAGCAGGTCGGCGCCCCGCTCCACCAGCTGTTTCATCGCCGCCTCTTCCGCCCCGGGAATCACGCCGTTGGCGGGCAGAGGCGTTCCCGTTAACCCGCGCTTGATGGTCACGTAGCGGTCGCCCAGCAAGCCCTGTGTCTCCAGCTTGGCCTCCGAGTCGGTCCGGATCTGCTCCTGGTAGCGCGTGTCGATCCGCAGCACCAGCGTGATGTTGTGCATGCGGTCCGTCGCGTGCGGCGTCAGCGAAATCGCCTGGACGTTGCCGATCTCCACGCCGTCCAGTTGCACCGGCGCGCCCGTGCCCAATCCTTCCACGTCGGGCAGGTACGTGATCAGCCGGTATTTCGGCCCCAGAATCCGGCCGCCCGTCACGTAGAAAATCGCCACCGCCGCGATGAACAACCCCACCAGCACGAACAATCCCACCCGAAGTTCGGTCCACGTCAGCTGCTTTCGTTGCGCCATTGCTCTTCCTCCTCGGGAGTGCCCGTCACGATTCTATTCCGCGGAAACCAGAAAGTTCCTCAAGTACGCGTCGGACGACCCCAGCAGTTCCTCCGCCGCGCCTTCAAAATAGATGTGCCCGTCGCGCAGCACCAGCACGTTGGTGGGCGGCGCCTCCGCCCGCTCTCCGTTGCGTTCCAGAGCCACCACCTGTCCGCTGGCTTCGTCCAGCCGGTAACGCGCCAGGCCGAAGGCATCCTGCACGCGGTGCGTGGCCAGCAGCGCCGTCACGCCTTGCAGATCCCGCCCGCGCAGGATCAGCGTGATGATCGTCTGCGACGTCACCGGATCGAGCCCCGCGGTCGGCGAGTCGTACAGCACAATCGGCGGCCGGCTCGCCAGCGCCCGCGCGATCGCCACCCGCCTCCGCATTCCTCCGGAAAGCTCGGCCGGATATTTGTCCAGCGTGGATTCCAATTCGACGAACCGCAGAACTTCGCGCACCCGCTCGCCGGTCTCCGCTTCCTCGAGATTCTCTTCGCGCAGCCGGAACGACACGTTCTCTTCGACCGTCAGCGAATCGAACAGCGCCCCTTCCTGAAACACGACCCCGATGTTCCGCCGGAACTCCAGCAGGTCCCGCTCCGGCATCTTCCCGATCTCCTCGCCCATCACCCAGATCCGTCCCGCGTCGGGACGCAGCAGGCCCGCGGCCAGTTTCAGAATCAGCGTCTTTCCCGAGCCGCTTTCTCCCAGCAGCACTTTGGTTTCGCTCGGCCACACTTCGAAGGAAATTCCTTTCAGCACGTCCCCCATCTCGAAGCCCAGGTGCACGTCCTGGAACACGATGAGAGGTTCGCCGGGGATGGAGGCGCCGATCTCGCGCACAGGCGATGGGTGGGACAGGGACATCATGACGGGATTATAAATGCAAACGCGCGTTTCGCAGCCACCACTTCGCAGCTTGCCGGTAGACTCCTCCGGCTTGTCATTCCGAGGAGCGAAGCGACGAGGAATCTCTCGGTCTACTTTGACTCTTTCCGCAAACCGTTTCCGCGCCGCGCCCTACTTCTGGAACAGGTACAGCAGCAGCTTGGCCAGAAAGAAGTCGCTCACCAGCACCATCACCGAGGAAATCACCACCGCCGAGGTCGTGGCGCGCCCCACCCCCTGCGTGCCGCCGCGCACGCGCAGCCCCTTGAAGCAGCCCACCGTGGCCACGATGAAAGCGAACACCAGCGGTTTCACCATCCCTTGCACCAGGTCGCCGAACTCCAGCGCATCCACCGCGCGCGTCCAGAACTGCACCGCGCCCAGCCGCAGCGTGAAGTGCGCCACCACGAACCCGCCCACCAGCCCGACGAAATCCGCCACCGCCACCAGCAGCGGCATCACCAGGATCGTGGCCACCACCCGCGGCGTCATCAGCTTCCGGATCGGATCGGTGCCCAGCGCGCGCATGGCGTCCACCTGCTCGGTCACCACCATCGACCCCAGTTCCGAGGCCATCCCCGAGGCGTTGCGCCCCGCCACCAGCAGCGCCGTGATCGTCGGCCCCAGCTCGCGCACCAGCGCCAGCGACACCGCGTCTCCCGTCAGCGCCGTCATGCCGAACCGCTGGAATTGCGAGGCCGTGTTCAGCACCAGCACAGCGCCGATCGAAAGCGACGCCGCCACAATGATGGGCAGGGAACCCACGCCGATCAAATCCATCTGCTCCAGCGTGTCGCCCCAGTATTGCGGAGGCGTGACCACGTTTCCCAGCGACCGCAGCGACAGCAGCGAATATTCCTGTACCGACAGGACCATCCGCTTCAGCACTTCGCCGGCCACCGCCGCCACGGATTGGGTTTCGTTGTTTTCGGGCATCGCCGCACGCTACGGCTATCACGTCCCAGCCGAGTCCCCGAAAGCCTAACGTCCGCTGTCCACCCCGTCAAGCCATCATCCTTCCCGCCGGTGCGAAAGGGCGGTGTTCGAACCCCTCGAGCCCCGCATCGCTTCTTTCCCCGGCGCGCTTTACGTGCGAGGATGCCTCCGGTAGAATTCTTGCTTCGTTCCTGGATAGGACACGCCACCGAAGATGCTGCGATTTGTCACTGCCGGAGAGTCTCACGGCCAGGCGCTGGTCGCCTGGATTTCAGGCCTGCCCGCCGGCCTGCCCGTGGATCTCGGCTTCATCGGGCGCGATCTGCACCGCCGCCAGCTCGGACACGGCCGCGGCGCCCGCCAGCGCATTGAAAAGGACCAGGCCGAAATTCTCGCCGGCGTGCGCCACGGCAAGACCATCGGCGCGCCCATCGCCCTGCGCATCGAAAACCGCGACTGGAAGAATTGGGAGCAGGCCTTGCCGGTCGAACTCGCCGAAGGCGCCGAAGACGCCGAGCGCCATCTGACCGCGCCCCGCCCGGGCCACGCCGATCTGCCCGGTGCGCAAAAATTCAATTTTCACGACGCCCGCTACATCCTCGAGCGCGCTTCGGCCCGCGAGACGGCCGCCCGCGTCGCCGCCGGAGCCTTCGCCAAGCTGCTCCTCGCCCAGTTCGGCGTCACCGTCCTGAGCCACACCATCGGCGTCGGCCACGTGCGCCTGGAACGCCAAGCCGCCTGGGACGAGATCGTGGCCATCTGCGCCAATCTCGAATCGCCCCTGCGCTGCGTCGATTCCGCCACCGAAGCCCGCATGATCGCGGAAGTGGACCACGTCCTCCGCGCCGGCGATTCCGTGGGAGGCGTTTTCGAAGTTGTCGCGCGCGGCCTGCCCCCCGGCCTCGGCAGCCACGCCCAGTGGGACGAAAAGCTCGACGCGCAGCTGGCTCGCGCCGTCATGTCCATCCAGGCCGTGAAGGCCGTCGAGCTCGGCGCGGGCGTCGCGGGCGCTGGCAGTTACGGCTCCGAGGTTCAGGACGAAATCCGCTACGATCCCGCGCGCCACCGCTTCGACCGCTCCTCGAATCGCGCCGGCGGCCTCGAGGGCGGCATCACCAACGGCCAGGACATCGTCGTCCGGGGATACTTGAAGCCCATTTCCACGCTGCGCCGCGCCCTGCTCACCGCCGACCTGAACACCAAGGAAGCGGTCAAGGCGGCCTACGAACGCTCCGACGTGTGCGTCGTGCCCGCCGGAGGAGTCGTCGGCGAGGCCATGGTGGCGCTCGCGCTCGCCGGGGCCTTCCTCGAAAAATTCGGCGGCGACTCGCTCGAAGAGACGCGCCGCAATTTCGACGGCTACCAGCGCCAGTTGGATAAGTTTTAATAGGACGCGAATCGATGATCCATCCCATTGTCAAATACACGGACCCCGTGCTCGATACCCCGGCCAAGCCCGTCGAGCAATTCGACGACGAATTGCAGAAGCTCGTCGCCGAAATGTTCGAATCGATGTACGCGGCTCAGGGCGTGGGACTCGCCGCGCCGCAGATCGGCATCAGCCGCCGCCTGGCCGTCATCGACGTCACCAACGGCAAGAATCCCGAAGCCAAAATCGTCTGCGCCAATCCCGAAATCATTCACGCCGAGGGAGAGCAGCGCGAAGAGGAGGGCTGTCTGTCGCTGCCGGGCTTTCGCGGCCACGTCCTGCGGCCGCAGTACGTCACCATCCGCGCCCAGGACGCCTCGGGCAAGGAATTCGAGATGCGCGGCGAAGGCTTGCTCGCCCGCGCCTTCTGCCACGAGATCGACCACCTCAACGGCCTCCTCTTCATCAGCCATCTCGGCCTGCTCAAGCGCGACCTCATCAAGCGGAAAATCCGCAAAATGAAAAAAGCCGGCGACTGGTAGGCGCGCCGTGGCGTTGCGTATCGTCTTCTGCGGCACGCCGGCGTTTGCCGTCCCCTCGCTGCGCCATCTGATCGCCCAGCCCGATATTCAGGTCGAAGGCGTCGTCACGCAGCCGGACCGCCCGCGCGGCCGCGGCCAGCAACTCGCGCACTCCGCCGTGAAAGTCGCGGCGCTCGAAGCGGGCCTCGCGGTCTACCAGCCCGAAAAGATTCGCGCGGAAGCGGCCTTCGATTATTTCCAGCGCGTGGCTCCCGACGCCGTCGTCATCATCGCCTACGGGCAAATCATTCCGCCGCCGCTGCTCGCCCTTCCGCGCCTGGGCTGGATCAATCTCCACGCCTCGCTCCTGCCGAAATATCGCGGCGCCGCGCCCATCAACTGGGCCATTGCCAATGGCGAGACGCGCACCGGCCTCACCACCATGCAGATCGACGCCGGGCTCGACACCGGTCCTACTCTTCTGACGTTCGAGACTCCCATCGGCCCCGACGAAACCGCGCCGGAGCTGGCCGCGCGGCTGGCCGATGCGGGCGCCCCGCTCGTCGTCGAAACCCTGCGCCAACTCGACCGCGGAGAAATCGCTCCCGCGCCCCAGGACAACGCGCAGGCCACGTACGCCCCGCCGCTCAAGAAAGAAGACGGCCGCATCGATTGGTCGCTCCCCGCCCCCCAAATCCACAACCGCATGCGCGGCTTCGCTCCCTGGCCCGGCGCCTTCACGCAGTTTCGCGGCAAAAGTTGCCACCTGTGGGGCAAGCCCGCCGCGCATCCAGCGCCGCCGGGCGCTCCCGGCACCTTGATCGCTACGAAGGGCGAACTCCTCGCTGTCTGCGGCGGAGCCACCGCGCTCGAAATCGAATTCGTCCAGCTCGAAGGCCGCAAGCAGATCACGGCCCGCGAATTCGCCAACGGTGCCCGCCTCGCCCCCTCCGACCATTTCGGCGCCTAGCGCCGGCTTGCCATAGAGACACAGAGATAAAACTTTCCGCGCAGAGTGCCATTTCTGGACCGTGACTAAGCTGTTCGTTAAACCGACTACACAGAGGTTAGGATTTCATTCGCAGCCCAAATCAGAGATGGAAACCTTAGGCGGGTTCATGGAGTCCCTAATGAGGCGCAGGGATGACGGGGCACTTCCTCATGCACATGTGGCGGACCGTCAGCCATCTGGTGGAACGCTCCGTTATCGTTCGCAAGCCCAGCGACCCGCGAAACCCCCTTGCCAACACTGACTGAACCGAGTAAAAGAGCTGTAAAGGATTACTGATGAAGCATCGTGCGGCGCTACCACTTGCCCTCCTCCTGCTGAGTTCCGTTCCTTTGCTCGTCCCGGCCGCTGCTCAGAACAACGCTCCCCAGGATAAACCGGTCGCTTTGAATGCTAAGCAACTCAAGAAGTTCGAGGACGCCATCGCACCCTATGTCAAGAAAGCGCGGGGAACCTTGCCTGAAGCGAAGAACAAATACTTCGCGGGCCTCCCTCACGATTGGGTGTTTTACGTAACCATAAGGCTCTACGACCCCGACAAGAAATACGAGCAAGTCTTTGTAAGGGTCACATCCTGGAAGGGCCATACCATCCACGGAATCCTTGCGAGCAAACCAGGGACGATCCACAATCACACAGAGGGTGAAAAGCTCGCTTGCCATGAATCAGAAATTCTGGATTGGACGATCTCCAAGCCCGACGGAACCGAAGAAGGTAATTTTGTCGGGAAGTTTCTGGATACGTATCAGCCCTGACGCGTCGTTCCCGCTGCTGCCCGCCCCGCGCTTGTCACGCACGGCCATCGTGCCTTTCCATTTTCTGTTTTCCATTTTCCCGCCCTCCTGTGCTTTGATGTAATTCGATGCCTGTCAGCACAGCCAGACGAATCGCCTTCGAGACGCTCCGCCGCGTGGAGGCCGAGGGCGCCTACGCGAGCGACGTGCTGCACACCGAACTGGGCCCCAGCATCAAGCCGGCCGATGCCGCGCTGGCGACTGAAATCACCATGGGCGTCCTGCGCTGGCGCCGCCTGCTCGATTTCCTTCTCGAGCGACACCTCAAAAAAACCGTTGAGCAGCTCGACCTGGCCGTGGCTCTTGCCTTGCGCATGGGGATTTACCAGGTACGCTTCCTCGAAAAAGTTCCCGCGAGCGCCGCCGTAAACGAATCGGTCGAACTGGTGAAGCGCGCGAAGAAGACTTCGGCGGCATCTCTGGTGAACGCCGTCCTGCGCCGCGCGGCAGAGGAAGCCAAAACGCCGGCCGAAAAGTTTCTGCCCCCCGGCCTTCCGGCGGCCGAGCGCCTCGCCCTCCTGCACTCGCATCCCGCCTGGATGGTCGAGCGCTGGCTGGCGCGCCTGGGTGAGCCGCGCACGCTCGCGCTCCTCGAGGCCAATAATCGCCCGCCGCGCCTGTCCTGCGCCGTTCACGACGCCGTTCACCGCGAAGAAATCCTCGCCGCCCTCGGCCGCGCCGGCCTGCGCATCGAACCCGGAAGCCTGCTCCAGGCCGCCTTCATCGCCAGCGGCGGCAGCCCCGCGCGCACCGAACCGTTTCGCGCCGGAAAAATCTCCATCCAGGACGAAGCCTCCCAGGCCGTGCCGCTGTTGCTGGACGTGCAGCCCGGCGACCGCGTGCTCGATCTGTGCGCCGCGCCGGGCGGCAAAACGCCTCCGCTGGTGCGCGCCGCCGGAGACGCCGGCGTGGTCATCGCCGCCGACCGCCACGCCCACCGCTTGCACGCCATGCGCGCACAATTCAAGCGCCTCGGCCTGCGCGGCGTGCAGCTGGTCGAATTGGACGCCACCCAGCCGCTCCCCTTCGGCACCCCGTTCAGCCGTATCCTGGTCGACGCGCCCTGTTCCGGCACCGGCACGCTCGCCCGCCACCCCGAGATTCGCTGGCGCCTGCGCCCCGAGCAGTTGGCCGAATTCCACCGCCTCCAGCTCGAACTGTTGCGCAGGGCGCTCGAGCAACTCGCGCCCGGCGGCACGCTCGTCTATTCCACCTGCTCGATCGAGCCGGAAGAAAACGAACACGTCGTCGAAGCTGCGCTGCGCGACGCGCCCTCGATTCGCCGCGCCCCGCCGAGCGATACGGCGCGCGCTCTGGCCGCGCATCTCGCCACCGGCGTATCCGCTTCCGAGCTGCTCGACGACGTCGGCCAGTTCCGCACCTTCCCCGGCCAGCACAACACCGACGGCTTTTTCGCCGCCCCCCTCGTAAAACTCCGTTGAGGCCGAAAGTCCTCGGTTCCTTGGCTCCGGCTGGTGTTATCGGCCGATACGGGAAAGTTTCGTTGGCTTTATAATCTCCCTGGGGGATTTCTGGCGATGAAAAATACATGGCTGATGGGCGCGGTGCTGTTGCTTGCGGCGTTCGCCGCAATCCCGGGTGCCGTGACGAACGCACAGACCAGTTGGCAGAGCGACGCCGTGAAGACTGTGCCGGTCATCGACGGAGGAGCTGGAGCATGTTCGGTCGCGTTCACGGTGAATGACCAGGCGGGAAAGCCCGTCTATGCGGCGGAAGTGAAGATACACCTCGTGTATGGGTTTCACGGGTTCAGGAAGCTGGACCTGACCGCCTTCACCAACGAGCAGGGGAGGGTGAACTTCACGGGATTGCCGTCGCGGGTCTATCACGGACCGTTGGAGTTCACGGCTAAGAAAGAAAGTCATAACGGGAGCGTGAAGTGGGACCCGGTGGAAGGCTGCCAGGTCAAACAAACGATTGTGCTGAGTGCGGCGGGCCAGTAAGAGTCCGCGGAAGTAGCAGCAGACCTTGCTTCTCCGAATTGGATTGGAGGGACCGGACTGCCCGGCGCGCAGTATCGCCGTCACGAGTACTAGTCCTTCACGCCGACATCCACTTGCGCTCTGGAATCCACGTGCTACCTTTGGTAGTTGGGCAAGCTGGCTGGACAACGACAATGAGAAGCAGGCGAAGCAGACCAAACAGGAGTCGGGCCTCGTTTCTAATCGCAACACCCCGTTTACAGAAAATGACGCAACTGATTGAAAACAAAGAGCAGCGCCCCGTTCTAATCCCTACACTCGCGATGTGCCGGGAAAGCCGTTTGAAGCCGGGTTCGGCATCGGTCGCGGAGGCAACCGCATGACGCTCGCGCAGCGCTTTCACTGGGTTCTGCGCATGGCCCTGCTGTTGTTCGTCCTGTCGTCGGTCGCGTTTCTGAGCGCGCTGACGGCCATGCGCTTCGCCATCCAGGGACGGGAAGTCACCATGCCCGACGTCGTCGGCACCGCAGCGACCACCGCCGCCAAAATTCTCGATGGCCGCCGCTTGGGCATGAAGGTCGAGGACCGCATCTTCAGCAGCCTCCCGGTGGACGCCGTGGTGCGGCAAAGCCCGCCACCCGACATGAAAGTCAAAATCGGACAGGCCGCCCACGTCGTGCTCAGCCTCGGCCCGCAGAAGATCACCATCCCGCAACTCGAGCAGAAGAGTGTGCGCGTGGCGCAGATCGATATCTTGCGCGGCGGGATGCGTTTGGGGGAAGTCTCCAAACTCTACTTGCCCGGCACCGTGGAAGACACCGTGCTCCAGCAGGATCCCACACCGGGCACCACCGACGTATCCAGCCCGCATGTCAATTTACTCGTGGCGCTGGGGCCGCGGCCCCCGGCTTTCGTGATGCCGGAATTGTACGGTCTGCCGATTACCGAAGCGCAGGCGAAACTGAGCGCCGCCGGGCTGAAGCTTTCCAAGCTTACGCCCTCCGTGGTTCCCGACGCGGCGCGCGGAACGGTCATCGCCCAATCTCCGCTGCGCGGGCAGCGCGTCGACGGGACTACATCCATCGAACTGGGGGTAGCGGAATAGCCATGGACCGCCGGAGCTTCATGACCGGCTTCCGGCCTGTGCTAGAATCCTGCGCATTGCTATGACCTACGCCACCATCGAGATCGCGCCCTCCATTCTCGCCGCCAATTTCTCCCGGCTGGGCGAGGAGATCCGCGCCGTGGAACAGGGCGGCGCCGACGTCATTCACGTCGACGTCATGGACGGCCATTTCGTGCCCAATATTTCCATCGGGATTCCGGTGGTCAAGTCGCTGAGCCAAGCAACCCGGCTGCCCCTGGATGTGCATCTCATGATCGAGCAACCTGAGAAGTACATCGAGGAGTTCATCCGCGCGGGCGCCGGCCGTGTGCTCATCCATCAGGAAGCCACGGTGCATCTGGACCGCGCGCTGTCCATGATTCGGGAACTCGGGGCGCAGGCGGGCGCGGCCATTAATCCGGCGACGCCGGTCGCGATGCTCGGTGATGTGCTCGACAAGCTGGACACCGTGCTGGTGATGTCCGTCAATCCGGGCTTCGGCGGCCAGAAGTTCATTCCCGGCGCGATGCAGAAGATCCGGCAGCTCAACGAATGGCGCGCGCGGTACAATTGTTCGTTCCGGATCGAAGTGGACGGCGGCGTGGGCATGGAAAACGCGGCGGCGCTCGCGCAGGCCGGGGCGAATACGCTGGCCGCGGGCACCACGATTTTCCATGCGCCCGATCCGGCGGCGGCCACGCGCCAGATGCGCAAGCTCGCCACCAAGGCAGTGAGGCAACGCGTTTGAAAAAACTTTTCATGGCTGAACTCTTCACGAAATTGCGCCACATCCCGATGGTGATGCTCGCCATCCTGCTCGCGGGGTCGCTCTGCGTCGGTGTTTCCGCGCAGAAGAAGCCCAGAGTCACCAAAGTCAAACCGAAGGCGAAGTCCGCGCAGACCGCCGACGGGACTCCCTCGGCCGAACCCGATAAGGTGCTCTACGACCGCGCCCTGGACGACATCCAGCACCGCAGGTTCACCGAAGGGCGGTTGAGCCTTCAGACGCTGATCAACACTTACCCGGATAGCGAATATCTCGCCAAAGCCAAGCTCAGCATGGCCGATTCCTTCTTCAAAGAGGGTGGAACTTCCAATCTGACGCAGGCGATCGAGGAATATAAAAATTTCATCGTGTTCTTCCCGTTTCTCGATGAAGCCGCCTACGCGCAAATGCAGGTCGGCGTGGCCCATTACCAGATGATGGAGAAGTCCGACCGCGACACCAACCAGGCCCAAGCCGCCGAAAGCGAGCTGCAGATTTTTCTCCTCAAGTATCCGGAGAGCCCGCTGGCGCCGCAGGCCGAGCAGCACTTGCGCGACGTCCAGGAAATTTTGGCCGACGGAGAATTCCGCATAGGGCGCTATTACTACGTCAAGCAGGATTACCGCGCGTCGGCCGCGCGCCTGATCGAGGTGTCCGAGCGCTATCCGCTCTATAGCCAAAGCGATGATGCCCTGGCCATGCTCGGCGACGTCTACCAGCGCGCCCGGCAAGCCTCCAAGAGCGAAGACGACAAGAATCACTGGCGGGGTCTGGCCGCCCAGTGCTACAGCCGCATCGTGCGGGACTACCCGTTGTCGAGCCGCGCCGCCGAAGCCAGGACGCGCCTGGCGGACATGGGCATGCCGGTCCCTGCGGCCGATCCGCAGGCTGTGGCACGCATGCAGCAGCAGCAACTCTACGAGAAGCACCACCACCATCTCGTTTTTCTGCGCTTTCCCATGGGGATGATTCGATCCCGCCCCGACGTTTATGAGGCCTCTCGCAGTGGCCCACCGAACTTGAACCCGCCCGATGATTCGGTCTCGGCCACGGAAGTCTTGAAACCGGGTGCGGCCGGCCCTTCGTTCAACCTGTCGGCGCGGAAGCCCGCGTCGACCAATGATGAAGGGACCGACAGCGATTCGACCCCCGTGGAATTCCAACCGTCGAATCCCTCCAGCGATCTGCCCTCGGCCACCGCCGCGGTCCAGATCATTGAAGCTCCGGCTGCGGGCAGCACCTCCAACGGGAATTCCAGTTCTTCCGCTGCTACCGCAGCGGCCCCCCCGGCCAGCGATTCCCAGGCAGCAACCGCCCCCGCGGCCACTACCCCTGCCGATCCGGCCGCCGCCTCCCCGGAAACCCCGGCCGCCACCTCGGCCACTCCGGCCAACGCTCCGGCAGACGGCAGCAAGGTCGACTCCAAGACGGAGTCCACCAGCAAGAAAAAGAAGGGGTTGAAGAAACTGGTGCCCTGGTAACCCCCGGAATCCCCCTGCTAACGACTGTAGCACTCTGGCACTTCGAGTTTGTTGACGCTTCCCCCAGTGAATGTTAGCAATAGAGTGTAGGGGCGGGCACAGCGCCGCGTAGGCGTGCCTGCAGGGGACCGAAGGTGCCTAGCATCCTGGTTGCTGACGACAATACCAACATCCAGAAGATGGTCGCGCTGGCTTTCGAGGAGCGCGGCATCAAAGTGGTCGCCGTCGGCAACGGCGAAGCCGCCGTGCGCCGCATGCCCGAAATGATGCCGGACCTCGTTCTGGCCGACGTGTTCATGCCTGTGCGCAACGGCTATGAAGTCTGCGAATTCGTCAAGAAAGACGCGCGCTTCGCCCACGTCCCCGTGATTTTGCTGGTCGGCGCGTTCGATCCCCTGGACGAAAAAGAGGCCCGGCGTGTGGGCGCCGACGGCGTACTGAAAAAGCCGTTTGTTCCTCCCGATCCGCTGATCGCCATGGTCACCTCGGCGTTGGAAAAGAATGTCCGAGCCGCTGCGGAACATGCCAAACCGAAAGTGGCCGCCGCGCCGCCCGCAAAGCGCGAGGTTGTCCACCAGAGCGCGCCGGGAGCCGCGAGCCCGGACGTCGCACAGCGAACCTACGGAGCCAGCGCGAATGAGTTGGATGAGGAGCAGCACACCGGCGACGCCTCCAAGGCTGCGCCGCCCGCGGTAGCCGCCCCGCCCGCTGAAGGCGACGATTTTGACGCCGCATCCACTTCCGCTGACTGGCGTCGCACGGCCATGAACTTCGAAGTTCCGGCGGACGTCGCCAATCAAGTGGCGTTTGCCTCGGACGGAGATTTCGGAGGGATGTTTCCTTCCGAGCAGGGTGCCCTGCCAGCGCCTCCGAAGGTAGCGGCCAAGCCGGCCTTGAGCGCCGCTTTCGAGGTGCCCGAGATTCGAAATTCCCCGGCCGTAGAATCTGTGCCCGAGCCGGCGTCTCCGGTCATGCTGGAACCGGCCGTGGAAACGGAATCCGAGGAACAGGTCGCGTCGCGATATTCCGGTGTTCCATCCTTCTCGGAGGAACAACCGGAAGTGGAGGCGGCGGAGACAACGGAAGCAGCAGAGCCGTCCGTCGCTTCGGCTGCGCCGCCGGACTGGGCGGTGGAAGCCAGCGCTGAGATGGACGCTGCGCCAGAGGAGGCCTCGCCCGCCGCCCTCGATGAATCGCAAGCGGCGCAGGAAGAATCATTTTTCGAAGCCGAGCCCGCCGGCGAAATACCCGTGGAACCCGCGCTGCCCGTTCCGCCAGCCGGGCGCGAAGCGGTTGCGGCGCCGCCGGCCAGCGCGACTGCTCCAGCCGCTCCGCATTTCGAGATAGCCCCGGAACATCCCGCGCCGCCACTGGGCCTCCGGGACCCGTCGTTGATCGAAGACACGGCTGTGCGCGTAATGCCCGAAGCGCTGCTCGAGCAGGAAGAGCCCTCCACGTCGGCGACATACGGCGCGCTCCACGAGGAAATTCCTCCGCTGCACTCGGTCATCGTGCCCACCGAGCCCAGCCCCGTTCCCGAGGAACCAGGGGCGGAACCGGCTCCCATGCCGGAGTTTTCATCGGGCGTTTCTCAGCCGGATGCAGGAACCGTGGATGCGGTCGTGCAGATGATCCTGCAAAAAATTGAACCGCAGCTTCATGAACTTCTTTCGCAGGGTGTGTTGAAGCCCCTGGTCGAAAACCTCGTCCAGAACGAACTCGCCAAAAAACAGAAGTAGCAAGTAGAATCTTCCGCTCAAGGCCGTGCGCCATTTCGCCCCGGCCACGAAACTCCAGTCTGTAACCCTCGCCCCCGTCCAATTGGTTCGAAGGTTCTTCCGCTTGCGAGGCGCAAGCCTCGCGTATATGCTGAGCGCCGCTGGCTGATCATCCAAGGGGGTGCTGCATGAACATCGCAAACATACCGTCGGGCCGCGGAGCGCGCCGCTGTGTCCGTCTCGCTGTCTGGACGGCGCTCGTGGCCGTGGGGCTGTGCGCGGCTTCGGCGGCGCGGGCCGCCTCGTGCGAGAGCCTGGCCTCGCTGTCGCTGCCCGGCGCCACCATCACGACGGCGGAAGTCGTCCCGGCCGGCGCGTTCACCATGCCTGCCAGTTACAACCCCCCGGCGCTGATGGGCACGATTCCCGTGTCGTTCCGCGACCTGCCGGCCTTCTGCCGCG
This sequence comes from Terriglobia bacterium, assembly GCA_963791705.1. Classification (GTDB taxonomy): domain Bacteria; phylum Acidobacteriota; class Terriglobia; order Acidiferrales; family UBA7541; genus Palsa-295. The sequence continues at coordinate 30,950 of CAWBTO010000006.1, forward strand.
TGGCGGCCACGCTGAAGCCGAGCGCGGATTCCGACATCAAGATCGAGGTCTGGCTGCCGGTGGCCGGCTGGAACGGAAAGTTCCAGGCCGTCGGCAACGGCGGCTGGGCCGGGATCATCAGCTACCCGGCGCTCTCCGACGCGCTGCGCGCGGGTTACGCCACCAGCTCCACGGATACGGGACACGCGGGCGCCAACGGCACGTTCGCGCTGGGCCACCACGAGAAGGTGGTGGATTTTGCGTACCGCTCCGAGCACGAGATGACGCTGAAAGCCACGGCCATCATCGCCGCGTTCTACGGCAAGCCGGCGAGCCGCTCCTACTGGAACGGATGTTCGACGGGCGGAAAACAGGGATTGACCGAGGCGCAGCGGTATCCGGCGGACTACGACGGAATCATCGCCGGAGCGCCCGCCAATTACATGATTCATCTGCACGCGTGGTCGCTGTGGATCGCGCAGGTGGTGCACAAGACTCCCGAGAGCTATATTCCGCCGGCGAAATATGCACTCATTCATAAGGCGGTGCTCGACGCGTGCGACACGCTGGACGGCGTGAAAGACGGGCTGCTCGAAAACCCGCGCCTGTGCCGCTTCGATCCGAAGGCCATCGAGTGCCCCAGCGGGGACGGCCCCGATTGCCTGAACGCCGCGCAGGTGGAAGCGGCGCGCCAGATCTATTCGCCGGCCATCAATCCGCGCACGAAGCAGGTGATTTTCCCGGGTGTCGAACGGGGGAGCGAGATGGCGTGGGGCGTTCTGGCAGGCCGGGAACCGGCCGGGATCGCGGCCGAGACGTTTCAATACGTGATCTTCAAGAACCCTAAGTGGGATTACCGCACGCTGAATTTGGACCAGGACATGGCGTTTGCCGACAAAGAGGACGCCGGGCTCAATAACGCCATCAATCCGAACCTGAAGCCGTTCTTTGCGCACGGAGGGAAGCTGCTGATGTACCACGGCTGGAACGACGCGCTGATCGCTCCGGGGAACAGCGTGAACTATTTCCAGAGCGTGGTGAAAGTGATGGGCGGGCCGGCGAAGGCGGCCGGGTCCGTGCGTCTGTTCATGGCGCCGGGCATGGACCACTGCCGCGGAGGCGATGGCCCGAACGAATTTGACGCGATGAGCGCCATCGTCCCGTGGGTGGAGCAAGGGAAAGCCCCCGAACAGATCATTGCGTCGCACAGCACGAAGGGAAAAGTGGATCGCACGCGGCCCCTGTGCCCCTATCCGCAGGTGGCCAAGTACAAGGGCACCGGCAGCATCGACGACGCGGCCAATTTCGCCTGCGCCCGGCCGTAGCGTGCACGTCTGTCAATGCGCTCATCCAGGAGCGGCGCGGGTGCGTCCTGCGCGATTTCTGCTTTTTCATGCTTCGGGCCGGAACAGAGGCCGTCGCGCATTGGAAGCCCGCGTTTTCGCTGGCTCTCACGAGTCACTGAATTACAAGTCACAAATCATCGGTGCATAACGATTGACGCGCTCCTAACCCGCCGCTTATATTGATTGTTCCGCTTCTGTAGAAAATTCACGACAATAAGGAACTCATGCCCCGGGAAATTCCCAAGGCGTACGAACCGCAGGAGATCGAAGAGCGCTGGGCCAAGGCCTGGTTCGACGAAAAGCTGTACCGCGCGGAAAACTCCGGCAGCGGCCCCGCGTTTTCGATTGCGCTGCCGCCGCCCAACGTCACCGGCTCGATCCACATCGGCCACATGCTGGAGCACACGCAGATCGACATGCTGGTGCGCTGGCACCGCATGCAGGGCCACCGCACGCTCTGGCTTCCGGGAATGGACCACGCGGGAATCGCCACGCAATTCGTGGTCGAGCGCGAGCTGGCGAAGCAGAAAATCCGGCGCCAGGACCTGGGCCGCGAGGAATTCGAGCGCCGCGCCTGGCAATGGAAGGCGGAAAGCGGCGGCGTCATCAAGAGCCAGATGATCCGCCTGGGCGCCTCCTGCGATTGGACGCGCGAGCGGTTCACGCTCGAGCCGGAACTCTACCGTGCCGTGCTCGAAGCATTTCTGCGGCTGTATCGCGAGGGGCTGATCTATCGCGGGCGCTACATGGTCAACTGGTGCCCGCGCTGCCAGACGGCCATCAGCGATCTGGAAGTGGTGCATCACGAGCGCACGGGAGAAATCTGGAACATCCGCTACCCGCTGGCGGGCTCGAAGGAGCACGTCACCGTCGCCACCACGCGCCCGGAAACGATGCTGGGCGACACCGCCGTGGCCGTGCATCCGGACGACGAGCGATACCGGCATCTGATCGGCAAAACCGTCCTCTTGCCCCTGGTCAACCGCGAGATTCCCATCATCGCCGACACCTACGTGGACCGCGAATTCGGCACGGGCGTCGTCAAGATTACTCCCGCGCACGATCCCAACGACTTCGAAGTGGGCAAGCGCCACAACCTTCCGGAAATCGACGTGATGACGCCCGACGGCCACATGAACGAAGCGGCCGGAAAATACGCCGGCGTGGAGCGGTTCGCGGCCCGCGCGCGGATTGTCGCCGACCTTCAGGAGTTGGGCCTGCTCGAAAGCGTCAAGGAACACCTGCACGCCGTGGGCGTCTGCGACCGCTGCAAGGCCATCGTCGAGCCGCGCATCTCCACGCAGTGGTTCTGCAAGATGAAGCCGCTGGCCGAGACGGCCAAGCAGGCGGTTCTCGACGGCGTGATCGAGGTGGTGCCCGAGAACCAGCGGACCATCCTGCTCAACTGGCTGGATAATATCCGCGACTGGTGCATCTCGCGCCAGCTCTGGTGGGGCCATCGCATTCCCATCTGGCACTGCGCCGATTGCAAGGAGATGGTGGCGGCGGCCGATGCGCGCGTCGAGATCGTCGAGGGAAACGCGCGCGCGGCGAGCGTGCCGCGGAAGTGCCCGAAGTGCGGCGGGGCGAACCTCGCGCAGGATTCCGATGTGCTCGACACGTGGTTCAGCTCCGCGCTGTGGCCGTTTTCCACGCTGGGCTGGCCCGACGATGCGGCGGACCTGCGCGCGTTCTATCCCACGAGCCTGCTGATCAGCGGCTACGACATCCTGTTCTTCTGGGACGCGCGGATGATCATGATGGGCCTGCATCTGAACAAGGGGGCGGAGGCCAAGGACCGCATTCCGTTCCGGCGCCTCTACCTGCATTCGCTGGTGCGCACGGCGGAAGGCGCGAAGATGTCGAAGACCAAGGGCACGGGCGTCGATCCGCTGCAATTGACGCAGCAGTACGGCACCGACGCGCTCCGCTACATGCTCGCCAGCATGGCCGCGCCCGGCACCGACATCATCCTGAGCGAAGACCGCATTCTGGGCGCGCGGGCGTTCGCCAACAAAATCTGGAATGCCGCGCGCTTCCTGTTCGTCAATCTGGAGAAGGTGGAGGCGACCGGGCTGACGCTGGAAGAGCTGGCCGCGCCCGAGATTCGCGCGCAGGCGCCCTATCCGGTGAAGGGCGAAGGCTCGCTGGTGCATCGCTGGCTGTTTGCGCGGCTGGCGGCGGTGGCGGCCGAGGTGCACGACGCGCTCGAGCACTTCCGCTTTCACGAGGCCTGCCAGACGATCTACCAATTCTTCTGGGGCGATTTCTGCGACTGGTACATCGAGTGGGTGAAGCCGCAGCTCGCGTCGGCGGACCGCGAGATCGCGCTCGCCGCCTGGCGGAATATCTTCGCGGCGCTCGATGCGGCGCTGCGGCTGCTGCATCCGGTGATGCCATTCCTCACCGAAGAGCTGTGGCACCGGCTGCCGCAGCCGGCCGGCGCGCGTTCCATCGCCCTCGACAAATTTCCCGAGGCGCGGCCCCAGTGGGCCGATGCCGCCGCCGAGGCGGACATGGCCACGCTGCAGGAGATCATCATCGCCGTGCGCAACATTCGCGCCGAGATGAAGCTCGATCCCAAGCGCAAGGTGCCCGCGGATTTCTCGACCGGGGATGCCACCCTGCGCCATCTCGTCGAGGGGAACCTGGATCCGCTGCTGCGATTGGCCACGCTTTCCGGCCTGCAAATTGCCTCGGGCCATCTCGATCCGGCCGGCGCCGCCATGCGTTCGACGGCGCGATTCGAGCTGCGCATCGCCTATGGCGAAGTGGTGGACAAGCAGGCCGAGGTCGCGCGCCTGAAGAAAGACATCGAGCGCCTGGCCAAAGACATCGAGTCCAAGCAGAAGCGCCTCGCCGACGACAGCTTCACCACCAAAGCCCCCGCCAAAGTTGTGGACGATCTCCGCAAGACGCTCGTCGAGCGCCAGCTCGAGCATCAGAAACTCCAGGATCGCCTGAAGCAGCTCGAATCGTAGTTGCAGGCCAATTCGATGCGGCGCAGCTTGTTCGCGGGCGGGCGCGTCGAGTATGCTTCGAGGCTGACGATGGCCACGAAGCGATTAGCGACCCCGCCGGGGACGACCGACCGGCGCATTGACGCGCTGCTGACGCTGCTGGCGGAAAACGCGACGATCGTCGTCAGCGGCGCGAAGATCGCCAAGGAAATCGGCGTCACGCGGCAGCAGGTGTGGCGCTGGATGGAGAAGCTGCGCGCGCTGGGCGTGCGCGTCCAGGGCCATCCGCGGAGCGGCTACCACATCGAGCGCGCGCCGGACATTCTGCTTCCGCAGATGCTGAGCCACCGGCTGCACGGCACGGCGTTTGCGCGCCGCATCTTCCACTTCTTCAAAATCGATTCGACCAATGCCGTGGCCATGCGGCTGGGGGAAGCGGGCGAGCCGCACGGCGCCGTGGTGCTGGCCGAGGAGCAGACCGCCGGAAGGGGCCGGGCGGGCCGCTCGTGGACTTCGGAGAAGTCGGCGGGGATTTATTGCAGCGTGCTGCTGCGGCCTCGGATGCCTCCGGCGCACGCGCCGCTGCTGACGCTGGTGGCGGGCCTGGCCGCGCGCGACGCCATTGCCGAGGAGTTGGGCGCGCACCTCGACATCCGCTGGCCGAATGACGTGCTGGCCGGAGGCCGGAAAATCTGCGGCATCCTCACGGAGATGCACGCCGAGCCCGACCGCGTGCACCACGCCGTCGTGGGCATCGGCGTGAACGTCAACCAGGTGAAGATGCCGGCCGAGCTGGCGGGGATTGCGACCTCGCTGCGCATGGAGTCGGGCAAGGTGCATTCCCGGCTCGAACTGCTGATCCGGTTGCTCCGCTATCTCGACCGCTACTACAATCAGTTCCTGGCCGAGGGGTCGCCGCCGGTCCTGCGGCGGTTCGCCGAGGTGTCGAGCTACTGCGAGGGGAAGCGCGTGCGGATCACCACGGCGACGGAAAGTTTTACGGGCACGACGGCGGGGCTGGAGCCCAGCGGCGTCCTGCGCGTCGAGCGCGACGACGGGCGCGGGATCGAGCCGGTTCTTTCAGGCGACGTTGCGGAGGCCTCCTGATGCTCTTGACGCTGGATGCGGGCAACACCAACACGGTGCTGGGAGTGTTTCGGGGCAGGGAATTGGTCGCCAACTGGCGGCTGAGCACCGCGCGCGACCAGACCATCGACGAATACGGCATTCTGACGCGCAATCTCTTCACGCTGGCGGGGCTCGATCCGAAGGAAATCGGCGGCGTGATCGTGAGCTCGGTGGTGCCGCCGCTGAACGGGACGCTGGCGGGCATGGCGGAGCGCTATTTCGGCCGGAAGGCGCTGTTCGTCGAGCCGGGGATCAAGACCGGGATGCCGGTGCACTACGACAATCCGCTGGAGGTGGGGGCGGACCGGATCGTCAACAGCGTGGCGGCGTTCGAGAAGTACGGCGGCCCGTGCATCGTCGTGGATTTCGGCACGGCCATCAATTTCGACGCCATCTCGGTGCGGGGGGAATATCTGGGCGGCGTGCTCACGCCCGGAATCGGAATTTCGGCCGACGCGCTGTTCGGGCGGGCCGCGCGGCTGTTTCGCGTGGAGATCAAGGACCCGGGAACAATTATCGGGACCAACACCGTGGCGTCCATGCAGGCCGGACTTTTCTACGGCTACACCGACCTGGTGGACGGCATTCTCGACCGCATGAAGAAAGTGATGGGCGCGAAGACGAAAGTGGTCGCGACGGGCGGCCAGGCGGCGCTGATCGGAAGCGCGTCGCGGCACATCGAGATGATCGACGAATTCCTGACGCTCGAAGGGCTCCGCATCATCTGGGAACGCAACCAGGCGGGCCCGCCCGCGCGAGCCGGCGCCGAAAAGAAATCGTCCGGCCGCGCCAAGCCGTGAACGCCGCACTCGGCGGGCAACGCCTCTTCCTGCGACGGCGGCTCAACAGCTCGCGGAACAAGTCAAAGTCGTGCCTCAGGGGTTAAAACCCCTGATGAACAGGTGAGCTTTATGTCGGAGCTGAAGCTCCGACCCCCTAAAAGGCGTTTTGTTTCGGCAGGCTGTAAAGGCAAACGCATCCCGCTCCCATGGAATCTTTCAATTACTTCAACTACTTCACCGAGATCGAGGAGCACTTCTGGCGGAAGCGCGGGGCGCACCTGCTGGTCTCGCCGCTGGATTGGGCGATTGTCGAGACCTGGCAGAAGGCGGGCATTCCGCTCAGCGCGGTGCTGAAGGGAATCGACCGCGCGTTTGAGAGCTGGGGGCGTTCGCGCCGGGCGGCGGGGGGCCAGCAACTGAAAAGCCTGGCCTACTGCGTGGACGCCGTGCTCGACGCCGCCGCCGAAGCGCAGGAAGCGGCCGCGGGCACGGGCCCGGAGGTGGCCGCGCGGCCGGCGAGCGAACCGTTTTCCCGCGTCGAGCTGAAGAAATATCTGGAGCGCAACGCGGCGCGGCTGCGCGCCGCCGCCGAAAAGCAGCGCGCGCAATCCAAGGAAACCAGCGCCTCCCTGGCCTCGCGCCTGGAAGATGTGGCCAGGCGCATCGAGGAGGCTATGCCGCTGGTGGATGCGCCCGGAGCGCTCGATCTGGAAGACCTCGAGCGGCGGCTGACCGTGAGCGAGGAGAAACTGACGGCGGCGCTGGCCGCCGATGCGGATGAAGAGGCGCTGCTCGCGATCCGCCGCGAAATGGACCGCGCGCTGGCCCCGTATCGGCGTAAAATGTCGGCGGAGCAATTGGCGCAGCTCGAGCGGCAGTATTTGCAGAAGCGGTTGTTCGAGCAATTCGATCTGCCGCGGCTGAGCCTGTTTTATCTCACCTGAGCGCGGCACGGCAGCACCCCCTGTGATGACAACAATGGACATCAAAATCGAAAAGCTGATTTACGGCGGCGAAGGCCTGGCGCATCACGACGGCTCGACCGTCTTCGTGCCTCTGGTGCTTCCGGCCGAACGCGTGGCGGTCACGCCGGTGGAAACCAAGAAGAAATTCGTGCGCGCGCGGGTGGAGCGGATCCTCGAGCCCTCGCCCGAGCGCATCGCGCCGCGCTGCCAGCATTTCGGCGTCTGCGGCGGCTGCGATTACCAGCACATCCCCGTCGAGGCGCAGCTCCGCTACAAGGCGGAAATTCTGCGCGAAACGCTGCGGAGAATCGGCCAGGTGCATTGGACCGGAGAGATTGCCACGCACGCCTCGCCGCCGTGGGGCTACCGCAACCGCGCGCAGTGGAAAGTCCGGCCGCCCGAAAAAGCACCGGCCGAGGCCGCCGCGCGGGCGCCGCCGCGGGCGCCGCCCACAACGGGATCGGATATTACCGCGCCAACACGACGGCGTTGTGTCCGGTCGAGGAGTGCGCGATTCTCTCGCCCGTGCTTTCGAAGACTCTGCTGGCGCTGCGCGCGGCGCTGGCCGCCGGTGAGTTGCCGCGCGAGTTGCGCGAGGTCGAGGCATTTGCCGGCGCGGGCGATGCCAAGCTCCTGCTGACGGCGACCCTGGCCGGGTCGCTTTCGCGCGCCGCCGAACATGCGAAAACCATGCGGCGGCTGGTTCCCGAACTCGAGAGCGTGCTCTTCCGGGACGCGAGCGGGGAACGCATGGAACTGGATGGCCCCGGCTACGTCGAATGCGAGGCGGGCGGCTCGGTGTATCGCGTGGGGCACTTCTCATTTTTTCAGGTGAACCGTTTTCTTGCGGATGACCTGGTTCGCGAAGTCGCCGAAAACGAAGAGGGCGGAAGCCTCGCGCTGGATCTGTTCGCGGGGGTGGGCTTGTTTTCCGTGCCGCTCGGAAAGCGTTTCGCGCGCGTCGTGGGCGTGGAATCGAATCCCGCGGCGGCCCGCGATTTTGAGGCCAATATTCACGCCGGCAGGGCCATCGAGGTGCGCGCGACGGATGTGGAGCGTTTCCTCGGCCGCTGCAAGGAGAAGCCGGAGCTCGTGGTGCTCGATCCACCGCGCACCGGGCTGGCACCGGAAGCCGCGAGGCATCTGGCCCGCCTGGGCGCTCCGCGCATCACCTACATTTCCTGCGAACCCCCGACGCTGGCGCGCGATCTGGCGGTGCTGGTCCGCGCCGGCTATGAAGTGTCCCGCGTGGACCTGTTCGATCTTTTCCCGCAGACCTTTCACATGGAGGCAATAGTCCGGCTCCGCCGGCGGCCATGAAATTGCCAGCATTGTGGATCGCGGCGGCGTTCGCGGCGGGTATCGCGCTGGCGGTGCGGTGGCCTGCTTCGCTGGAGCGGCCGTGGGCTTGGATGGTTGCGGCGATCGCGACGATTCTGCTGGGAGCGCTTCTGGCGTGGCGGAAGCGGATTCCGGCGGCCGGAGTGTGCGCGCTGGCCGCGTGGATGGCGCTCGGCGGGCTGGCGGCGAGCGTCGAGCGTGCGACGGTGCCTGCGAATCACGTGGCCCGGCTGATCGCCGCGGGAACGCATCGACACCTCCGAACCGCTGCGCTGGCGAGGGCGCCTGCGCGAGAACCCGCTGAATCTTCCCTGGGGGCGGCGCTACGAAATCGATCTCGAAACCGTGGAAGTGGCCGGCCGAAGCCTGCCGGTGCGCGGCGGGTTGCGCGCCAATCTGTACGGCGAAGCCGGTGTGGCGAGCGCGCCCAAGGGTTTGCGCGCGGGCGATCGCGTCGAGGCGCTGCTGCGCGCCGGGCCGCCGCGCAATTTCCTCGATCCCGGCGCGTTTGATCTGCACGCATACCTGGCGCGGCAAAACATCGATCTGACGGGCTCGCTGCGCAGCGGCGAGTTGCTGCAGCTGATCGATCGCCCGCCGCCGTCCTGGCCGCAGCGGCTGGCGCGGGCGCGCGCGAATCTGCTGGCGCGGCTCGATGGCCTCTTTCCCGGCCAGCCGGAACGCGCCGCCGTGCTGCGCGCGATGCTATTGGGCGATCGCAGCTTCGTCGATTCGGCGGTGGTCACGGCCTTCCAAAAGACGGCGGTGTACCACGTTCTGGTGGTGGCGGGCTTGCACGTGGGCGCGCTGGCGGTGTTTGTCTACTGGTTTTGCCGGCGGCTGCGCTTTTCGATGGGCGCCACGAGCCTGGTGGCGGCGAGCGTGCTCGATGGCCTACGTCGCCGTGGTGCAGGATCGTCCTCCGATCCTGCGGGCCGGGCTGGTGGCGGTATTTTATTTATGCGCCCGGCCGCTGTTCCGCCGCGTCGAGATGCTGAACACGGTGGCGCTGGCGGCTCTGGCCATTCTGTTCGTGAAGCCGTCGTCGCTGGCCGACCCGAGCTTCGAGCTTTCGTTTCTCGCGGCGGGCGTAATCGCCGGACTGGCGCTGCCATGGATGGAGCGCACGAGCGTGCCGTATCGCGAAGGCTTGCGCCATTTGGGGGACACCACGCGCGACGCGGGACATCCGCCGCGAGGTCGCGCAGTTCCGGATCGAAATGCGCGCGGCGGTGCGCAGTGGCTTGCCGCGCGGCTGCCCGAGCGCCTGGCGCCGCGCGCCAGCGCGCTGGTGACCCTGCTGGTGCGCGCCGGACTGCGCCTGTGGGAAATTGTGCTGCTTTCGGCGGTGATTCAGTGGGGCATGATGCCCGCTGCTGGCGCAGGATTTTCACCGCGTGAGCCTTTCCGGGCCTCTCACCAACATTCCCGCGGTGATCTTGACCGGGCTGATCGTGCCGCTGGGCTTTCTGACGCTCGCGGTCACATTCGTGTGGGCGCGGCTGGCCGTGGCGCTGGGAAAAATGCTCGGGTACTGCGCGGGGCTGCTGCTCGCCACCGTCGAATGGTTCAGCCGCCTGCCGCACGTCTCCTATCGGATCCCGGAGTCGCCCGCGTGGCTGGTGGCGGCGTTTTTCGCGGCGTTTATTCTGCTGGCGGCGGCTGCGCGCGCGGCGGCGGCGCGGCGAAGACCGACGAAGCGCCCGGCGCCGCTTGCCGCCGCCCATCGCCCGGGTGGAGTGGGTAGCGGCGCTGGTCCTGGCGGGGTTGACGGTTCTGGTGGCCTGGCATCCGTTTGCGCCGAATCTGGAGCGCGGGCGGCTGGAAGTGGATGTGCTGGACGTGGGCCAGGGCGATTCGATCTTCGCGGCCTTTCCCGGCGGCGAAACCCTGCTGGTGGATGGCGGCGGGCTGGCGGGCTCGGAGTGGACCGGCGGCTACCGCTCGGGCATCGATGTCGGGGAAGAGGTCGTGTCGCCGTATCTGTGGTCGCGGGGATTGAAGCGGCTCGACGTGGTGGCGCTGACGCATGCACACCACGACCATCTCGACGGCCTGCACAGCGTGCTCGACAATTTCCGCGTCGGCCAGTTGTGGATCGGGCGCGACGAGGAGACGCCCGCGTTCCGAAGTCTGCTGGCGCACGCGCGGGCCCGCGGCGTGGCCATCGTGCACCAGGCGCAAGGAGCCGGGTTCGCCTGGAGCGGCGTCCGGGGCGAGGTGCTCTGGCCGCCGGACGCGGGTCCGGTGGACGAAGCGTCCAATGACGATTCGCTGGTGCTGCGGCTTTCCGACGGCCGCGTGCGCTTCCTGCTTGCCGGAGACATTGAGCAGCGCGTCGAAGACAACCTGGTGGCGGAGCACGCGCCGCTCGGCGCCGAGTTCCTGAAAGTTCCGCACCATGGGAGCAAAACGTCGTCCACCGAGGAATTTCTGGCCGCCGTGGCGCCGCGCGTGGCCGTGGTTTCGGTGGGACAAGTGAATGCGTTCGGCCATCCGGCGGAAAGCGTCCTGGAGCGCTACGAGCGCGACGGCGTGCGCTTGTTGCGGACCGACCGGGACGGCGCCGTCGCCGCGCGGACCGACGGCCGGGAAATGTCGGTGCGCAGTTTCGTAGGGCAGCGGTTTCCCTGAAGAGGCGCGGGACCGCGTGCGTGGGCGTGTTGCTATACTGGCAAATGCAGCGATTTACTGTACTTGGGTACTATTGCCCGCTCGCGGGCCCCCCGTTCATACTGGGTGACGTCACAGCCCAAGGCCCATCATGGAAACCACCTACGAAAATTGTGCGCCGAGTCAGGAAGAGATCGACGAGGAAAGCCGCTGCATCCGGCGGTTGCGGATTCTGGTGAACCTCACGCTCGAGACCATTGCGGATGGCGGGCTATCGGCCGAGCAAGCCGCGGGAATGGTCGCGGCCACGCGCCGCGTGGCGCTGGAGATGTTTCCAGGCAAAGAGCGCACGTTCGATTTGATCTACAAGCCGCAGTTCCAGCGCGTGATGCACGCGGTCTACCGGCTCCAATAGCCTCAGTATCCCAGCCGCGCGCGAATCCACATCCGGAGCCACAGAAGTCCTAGGCCCGCGATGGTTCCAATCAGGGCGCTGTATTCGCGGTTATGGACGTACTGCGCCCAGGAGAAGGCTGCTGGTGTCGCGGCGGCCGGAGCCGAGGGTTCCGGGCGGGGGCCGCCGAAGAGCGGAAAAAAGAACGGGACGCGCGCGGCGTATTCCTCGAAGGCCGCGCCAAACCTCTTGCGCAGACCCTCCTCCTCCTGCTTCATCACGGCGTAATAGAACACCGTGAAGTAGGTGGCGACCAGCAATCCGGCCCACCACGAACGCCCGGCGATCACGAACCCGGCGGCGAGAAACGCGCTGCCCAGATAGAGCGGATTCCGCGTGCCGGCGTACGGCCCGGTGGTGGTCAGTTCCTCATCCTTGTGCAGATGGCCCGAGGCCAGGGCGCGCACCAGCAGCCCGAAAGCCGCCACGATGCTTCCCAGCAGGATGGAGCGAGGCGCGGGCGCCGCCAACAGCCAGTAGAGAACCGCGACGGGATAACCCGCGCGGACGCGCCAGCGCATCCAGAATCTTCTCGGCGGGTTCATGAGCGTGACTCCAGGCAGCGTTGGACGGCTGCGAAAGCCTGGTCCACGCTGATCGAAAGCATGGCCGGGGAATCGGTGGTGCCGCGGCGATAGGTTGTTTCCGAGTCGGGCGCATTGCGCACGACGACATTGCACGGGCCCGGCGAGTACGGCCCGTTGCGCGCCGGGTCGGTGGGTCCGAAAAGCCCCACAACGGGCGTGCCGAGCGCCGCGGCCAGGTGCAGCGGGCCCGTGTCGGCGGCCACCATGAATCGCGCCCGGCGCAACAGCGCCATCAGGGGGCCCAGGGTGAGCGGAATCGCGACCGGGGGCGGAGCGCCGCCCGCTCGAACGACGCGCTCGGCCAAATCCTCTTCGCCGGGACCGAAGGTCACCACGCCGCTCCAGCCGTAGCAGGCGGCCAGCTTGCGGTGGAGTTCACCGTAGCGCTCGGCGGGCCAGCACTTCGAACGCCAGCCGCCGCCGGGATTCAGGACGAAGAATTCCCGGATGGCGCGGCCGGCGAGTTCGCGCGCGGCGCGGTCGTCTTCCTCGGGGTGAATCATCAGGGGAAAGCGCGGGGGCGACCGGCGGGCGCCGGCGAATTCCGCCAGGGTGAGGTTGTGCTCGACTTTGTGGGCGCCGCGCGGGCGCACGCGGTCGGTGTAAAACAGCGACGCCAGGCCCTCGCGCGCGTACCGGCGTTCGAATCCGACGCGGCGCGGCGCGCCGGACAGAAGAGCCAGGATCGCTGATTTATACAGCGACTGGAAATCGACCGCGCAGGTGTAGCGCGCCGCGCGCAGCGTGCGGACCGTGGCGGCCATGCCGCGCAGATTCTTGCGGTCGAACTCGATGACCCCGCTCAGATCGGAATTTCCCTCCAGAAGTCTCGTCCATTTCGGGTCGATCACCCAATCGATGCGCGCTTCCGAAAACGTATCGCGGAGCGCCGAAGCGGCCGGCAGCGTGTGCACGATATCGCCCAGCGATCCCAGTCGAACCAGCAGAAAGCGCGGCTCAGCCATGGTGTGGCCGCCGCAGCCGATCGAGAATGTCGCGCGTGGAGTGGTGCTTGGGATCGCCGACGATCGCCACGCGAATGCCGAGCGACGCCGCCAGATCCCGCTCGGGGACCGACTCCGGTGTGTAATCGGTTCCCTTGGCATGCACGTCGGGGCGCAAGGCGCGCAGGAGCGGTTTGACGTCCGGTTCGTCGAACAGGACGACGTAATCGACCGCCGCCAGCGCGGCGACCAGCGTCGCGCGGGCCTGCTCGGTCAGAATCGGGCGGCCCTCGCCTTTCAACGTTCGGGTGCTCCGGTTGGAATTGACGCCTACGACCAGAACGTCCCCTTCGGCGCGCGCCGCCTGCAAATAGCGGACGTGCCCCACGTGGAGCAGGTCGAAGACGCCGTTGGCAAACACGATCCGCCGCCCGGCCCGGCGGTGCTCCTCGAGCACTTCCCGAACGCCTTCGCGGGAAAGAATTTTTTGGCGCGTATCCATCGAGGCGTTAGTGCTGCGCCGTGGCTTCCCGGCGCAGCGCGGACTCCAGCTCGGCCCGCGTCACGGCCGAGGTGCGCCGCTTCATCACGACGATGCCGCCCGCGTAATTCGCCAGGTGCGCGGCTTCCAGAAACGACGCGCCGGCCGCCAGCGCCAGCGTGAACACGGCGATGACCGTGTCCCCCGCGCCGGTCACGTCCACCGGGGCATCGGAGCCGTAAATGGGGATGTGGCGGACCGCCGGCGGCGTCTCGCGCCGGTCGTTCTCGCCGGATTCGAAGACCGCCATGCCGTCCTTGCCACGAGTGACGACCAGCGACGCCAGGCCGAGATCGCGCAGCGCGCGCCGGCCGAGTTCCTCGAGCTTGCCGGTATCGGTGCCGATGCGCTCGTGATACGCCTCTTCGAGTTCCGGCTCATTGGGCGTGGCGGCTGTAATGCCCGCGTCCCTGTATTCCAGCAAGCGGTAGCGCGAGTCGAGCGTGATGCGTTTTGCGGGGAGCCGGCGCACGATCTCCGGCGTGACCGCGCCCAGGCCATAATCCGAGACCAGCACCGTCCCGGCCTGGCGCGCCGCCTGCCGGGCCTTGCGCGCGACGGCCTCCTGCACCTGCGGCGGCAGCGCTCCGGCGGGCTCGTAGTCCACGCGCAGCACTTGCTGCTCGGTGGTGTGCGTCCATCCGGCAAGAAACCGCGTCTTTTTCGTTGTGACCCAGTCGCGGAGGCGCACGATGCGGGAGACGTCCACGCGCTTGCGGCGAAACAGTTCCAGCAGCGCGCGCCCGCCTTCGTCGTCGCCGACGACACCCACCGGCAGGACGCGAGCGCCCAGTTCCGCGAGATTGTTCACGGCGTTGGCCGCGCCCCCCGGATAGACCTCGGTGCGCCGGTGGCGCAGGATCAGCACGGGGGCTTCCCGGGAGATGCGCGAGATTTCGCTGGAAACGAATTCGTCGAGGACAAAGTCGCCCACCACGCACACCTTCTGGCGCGGAAATGCGCCGACCAGGTCCAGCAGACGCGTCAGGTCAACACTGGCATCCCCCGCGGCGCCGGCGGCGTGCCGGAGGGAGCGCTTTCGATTCTTGCGAGCGGGACTCAACGATTCTCCTCAGGGATGTCGCGCCAACGTTCCGCGCCGAAAAGTATCACAGCGGTGCCCGAAGCGGCAAACCGGAGGATCATCTTCGCACGTTTTCCCCGCTTCCAGGCTACGGTCACTGTGGGGATGGCTTCCGGGATTGGGCGCGCGCCACCACGGCCCGCCAGAATTCCTCTTCGCGGTCGAGGCGCATGGAAATCCGGCCGTAGCGGATCTCGATGGGGCGCGATGGCACGCCAGCGAGGTTGAAGACATCCTTTTCCGTGCACAGCAGGCTGCCGGCTCCGGCGGCTCGCGCCTGTTCGGCCAGCATATCCATGTCCCGCTGCGTATAGCGATGATGATCCGGGAAAAACCGGTGGCCGGCAATCTGCAAATTCCACTCGCGCGCGTCCGCCAGAAACGCCGCGGGGTTGCCAATGCCGCAAAACGCAAAAAAGCGGTGCGCGCGAGCGCCGGCGTCCTCGACCCCGGGGTATTCGCCGCGCAGCTGGCGCACCGACTCCAGTTGCGGGCGCGCGTAGAAGACCGGCGCGGCGGAATGGCGGCGCACGGCCGCTTCCACGGCGGGCGCGTGGCTGCTGCGCGTGATGACGATGATGTCCGCGCGCCCCAGCGCCCCGCGCCCCTCGCGCAGCCGCCCGGCGGGAATCAGACGGCCTCCGCCGAAAGGGTTCGTGGCGTCCAGCAGGACGATGTCCACGTCGCGCGCCAGTTGCAGATGCTGGAAGCCGTCGTCGAGGACAAACCATTCGACGCCCCGCCGCGCCAGTTCGCGCCCGCGCGCCCAGCGATCGGCGCCCACGCCCAATTCAACGCGATTTCCCAGGCGCGCCGCGAGCAATTGCGCTTCATCGCTGGTGTGCCCGGCGGACGTGCTGGCGCCGCCGTAGCCGCGTATGAGAATTCCCGCGCGCTTTCCCTCGCCGGCCAGCCGCTCGGCGATCCACAGGACCATGGGCGTCTTGCCCGTGCCGCCCGCCGTCAGATTGCCCACGCTTATGACCGTGCCCGGCAGGCGACGCGGCCGCAGGAGTCCCATCCGGTAGGCGCGCGCGCGCAGGTGCGTGACGGCTCCGTAGGGCAGCGTGAGCGGCCACAGAAGCGCTTCGGCGAGCGTCACGCGGCTCCTCCGGTGGACCGGAGTACGTCGGCGATGCGGTCCAGAGAGCGCGCCGTGGCGCCGCGATTGCGCTCGGAAAGCGCCAGCGCGGCCTTGCCCATGCGCTCGCGCAGCGAGCTGTTGTCGATCAGCTGCACCCAGGCGTTCCCCAGTTGCGGCCCGCCGCTCACCTGCATTCCGGCGTGCGCGGCGAGGAATTGCGCGGCCATATCGCGAAAGTTTTCCATGGACGGCCCGAAGACGGGCGGCTTGGAAAACCACGCGGGTTCGAGGATGTTGTGGCCTCCCGCGGGAGCCAGCGAGCCGCCCACAAACGCGGCGTCCGCCAGCAGGTAGAGTCCCGCGAGTTCGCCGATGGAGTCGAGCACCAGCACGTCGGTATTTTCGTCGAGCGCCGCTCCCAAGTCGATGCGGCTGCGGCGGACCACGGTCCATCCGCCGGCCGCGGCGATGCCGGCGGCGGCATCAAAGCGGTCCGGCTTGCGCGGCGCGAGGACCAGCAGCGCCCGCCGCCACCGCCGCTGCACGATGTCGTAGGCCGCGAGCACGGCCTCCTCTTCTTCAGCAACCACGCTTCCGGCGACCACCACGGGCCAGCGCTCCTGCCCGCGAATCTGCCCTTCGAGCCATTGCCCGAACGCGCCGAGTTCCGGCGGCGCGCTATCGTATTTCAAGTTGCCGGTCACTTCCACGCGGCCGGCGGGCGCGCCCATTTCCGCCAGGCGCGCGGCGTCCTCGGGGGTTTGCGCCAGGAAAAGCTCCGCATCGCGCAGGACGCGCGTGAAGAAGACGTCGGTCAGGAAGCTCCAGCGCTTGTAGCGGGCGAACGACCGCTCGGAAATGCGTGCATTGGCGAACACAACCGGAACGCCACGGCGGTTCGCTTCGCGCAGAAAATTTGGCCAAATTTCGGTCTCCATGACGATCACCAGCGCCGGGGAGATGGACTGGAGGGCGCGGCGAACCGGCACCACCCAATCCACGGGGAAATAGAAAATCCCGTCGGCGAATTGCAGCCGCTCGCGCGCCAGGCGCTGGCCCGTTTCCGTGGTCGTCGAAACGAACACCGGGCGGTCCGGAAAGCGCTGCTTCAGCCCTTCGGCCAGCGGTCCGGCGGCCAGGACTTCGCCCACCGACACGGCGTGCAGCCAGATCGCGCCGGGCCGGCCGCCCGCCGCCGAGCGGGAAGAAGCGGCGCGCGCGGTGATTTCCGCCGGCAGGATGCCCAGGCGTTCGCGCAGCCCGCGCCACGACTCGCCGCGGCGCCAGCCGCGCAGGGCGTAGTACGGCGCCAGAAAAAGCATGCTCGCCGCCGTGAGAATGCGATAGAAAAAGTACATGGGGAGGCAAGGCGCGCTCGCGCTGCATCGCCGGCAAACCCGCGCGTCCGCGCCGGACCGGCATTATAGCGCGATCCCGGAACTTTCCGCCGGTGCGGCGGAGGCTAGAATGAGTTTCTCCGCGGGAAGCGGAGCCGTGTTTCCGGCCGGAAAGGTCAGGCGACGTTTAGGGCGTGGTTCCACGGCGAACGAAACGCCCCGGGGCCGGATCAGCGCTTGTTGTTGCGCGTCAGATAGGCGGCGAGGGCGTCCAGATCGGCGTCGCTGATTTCCGTCTTGCGGAACGTGGGCATGAACATCACCCCGTGGCGAACGAACATCTTGATCAGCGGCGCGCTCAGGTCCGTGCGCTCTTCCAGGGCCGCGGGCCTCGATCCCTTGTCGCGCGCGGCCAGCAGATCGGTGGCGGGCTTTCCGCTGCCGGTTCCGTGGCACGGGTAGCACCACTTCTGATAGACCTTCTGCCCTTTCTCCACCGCCAATTCGTCCGGCGCGGCGAATGCCTGCGCCGCAAAAATCATGCTCAGCACGACGATCAGACCAACCCTCGCGTTTTTCATGCCTTTTCCTCTCTCAGGTGTTTAGGCCAGATACCGCACTTGCCGGGCGACAATATCCCGTTCGGATCGACCGCATCCTTGATCGTTTCATGAAAGCGCCGCAGCGCATGGTTGTTGAAGGAGTAGGTGTCGGAAATATCGCCCATGAACGTTGTGTGCGTCCGGTACTCGCCCCAGCCGCGAGCCGCCGCCTCTTTGATCAGCCGCCGGTAGATCTCGCGCGTCTTGCGGTTGCGTTCCACGTTCCGCTCGACCGGGAAAAGGTCGATGATCACCAGGGCCCGCGGGAAAGATGTGAGGACGACCAGCGCGGCGCGACCCGCACCCAACTCGCTGTGAACGCGGTCGAACAGCGTCATCGCCTCCAGCAGTGCTTCGCCCGACATGGGGAGGATGGGCGAAAACCCAATATGCCCCTGGCTCCCCGGTGGGAGCAACGAGAAAATGTGCAGGCTCGGAATGCCGAGCGGAACGGTGTCTGTGATTTTCGCCAGCTCCTCCGCGCCCAGCGGAAAACGGTGGGAAGGGCCCTCCTGGAATGTGACTCCCGGAATCGAAGAGAACTTCTCTTTGGCGTATTCCCACTGCGCGGCGACCACTTTGGCCGGGCCGTAGAATGGGAGAGCAACACTCCAGTACGGTATCTTCTTCCGCTCGGCGTAGTCCTCCAGCGGCTTCACCGACCCGCTGGCGCGCAACGAGTCCAGCTCCGGATTGGGCGGGCCGAGCCAGAAAGGGCTCGCGAACGACGTGGTGCCGCGAATAATTCCGGAGTCCTGCAGCTCGGCGAAAATGTCAACGAGAGGAATCAGGTCATGATGCTTCCAGACCATCACGGTTCCCGAGAAATAGGCTTCGGGCGGCGGAAGCAGCCAGATTCCCATCTTCGTGACGATTCCGAGGCTCGATTGAGAAAAAATCGGCGTCACGTACGGGCCGAAACCGTACTTGTATTGCTGCCAAGTCTTCGCGCCGGGCAGCGCTCCCATTCCCGTGCGCATCACCTCGCCGCTGGGCAGCACGACTTCGAGTCCGCAGACGGCGTCGAAATGATCGTGCATGGGCGTGTAGCCGCCGCCCCTCTCCAGCGAATTGCCCACCGGGCTGCCCCAGCCGGGGTCGGGCGGATCGATCCAGACGTTCAGCTTGTGCTCTTGAATGTATTGGTAAAGATCGAAGTAGCTGACGCCCGGCTCCAGCAGCGCGTAGTGGTTCTTTTCGTTTATCTCCAGCACGCGATTCATGCGCTTCAGGTCCAGCACGACGCTGCCGCGCAGCCGCGGGGCCGAGCCGCCGTAGCCCAGATTCTTGCCGGTGGAAATCGTCCAGAGGGGGATTTTGTACTTGTTTGCGGTGCGTACGATGGCCTGGATCTGCTCAACTCCGTCCGGCGCGACCGCCGCGGAGGGTATGGGCTCCTCGTCCTCGTTCCACACCGGCGAGTAGGAATCGCGATAGAGGTCCACGTCCTCGTCGGACGTGAACAGCCATTGTTTTCCGACGGCCGCTTCAAATTCCTGGAGCGCGCTGGAAAAATCCGTGCTGCTCACACCTGGGGGAACCCGCATTAGGCGCTCCTCTTCTGCTGTGAAAACACGGTCTGGCGAGACGGGGCGGGTCGAAGGCGATTCATGTCTTTTGTTCCCGGATGTGTTTGGGCCAGATGCCGCACTTGCCGGGCGAAAGGATCCCGTTGGGATCGACCGCGTCCTTCAGCGTTTCGTGGAAGTGCAGGAGCGCGTGATTGTTGTAGGAATAGACGTCCATGATCGTTTCCATGAACGCCGTGTGGGTGCGGTATTCGCCCCAGCCGTGTTCGGCGGCCACCTTGACCAGGCGCTTGAAAATCTCGCGGTTCTTCTTGTTCTTTTCCACGTCGTGCTCGATCGGGAAGCCGAATAGCACCAGGAACGATCTCGGAAAATAAGATACGGGAAAGACGAAGTTCTGCGCCGTGAACGGCACGCCCAATTCTTCGTAGGCCTGGCCGAACACCTTCTGCACTTCGAAGACCGCCTCGCCCGTCATGGGGATCATCGGCGAAAACCACATATGCCCTTGCGTCGGCCCCATCACGCCGAAGATGGTCAGGCTGGGAATTCCGAGGCGCGCTCGGGGCGCGTTCTCGTTTTCCTGGATGTTCAACGGAGAGCGGTATTCCTTGCCCTCCTGAAACTTCACGCCGGGGATGGCGGAGAACTTCTCTTGCGCGTACTCCCATTGGGCTCGCACGACCTTGGCCGGCCCGTAGAATTGCACTTCCGTGCTCCAGTAGGGAATCTGTTTCTCGCCTCCGAGGCGCTCGATTTCTTCTTTCGAAGGACTCTTGGAGGTTGTGAGCCGGGCGGCTCCGCCTCCACCCTGCGCCGCCATGTAGTTGAGCACCGGGCTTTGCACGCCGACCGTGCCGGTGACGATGTTCGAGTTCATGAGATACGCGAGTGTATCGACCAGAGCAATCAGGTCATCGTGCCGCGGCACCGAGACCGTGCCCAAAAGGCAGGCTTCGGGCTCCGGCAGCAGCCAGAATCCCATTTTCGTGACCACGCCGAAATTGGATTGCGAAAAGATGCCGTCGACGTAGGGGCCGAATCCGTAGCGATACTGCTGCCACGTCTTGGAGCCGGGCAGCGCGCCCATGCCCGTGCGCAGGATCTCGCCGCTCGCCAGCACCACTTCCATGCCGCAATGCGCGTCGAAGTGATCGCGCATCGGCGTATATCCTCCCCCGCGCTCGAGGGCGTTGCCGATCAGACTGCCCCAGCCGGGATCGGGAACATCGATCCACACTTTCAGCTTGCGCTCTTGAATGTACTCGTACAGATCGAAGTAGCTGACGCCCGGCTCGACCAGCGCGTAGTGGTTCTTGTCGTCGACCTCCAGAATGCGGTTCATGCGCTTCAGATCGAGGACGACGCTGCCGGACAACAGTGGCGCGGAGCCGCCATAGCCGAGATTTTTTCCGGTCGAGATGGTCCACAGGGGAATCTTATAGGCGTTGGCGATCCGGACGACCTGCTGCACCTGCTCGACTCCGTCGGGAGCGACCGCGGCGGAGGGAACGGGGTCCTGCGCTTCGTGCCAGAAGGGCGAGTAGGAGTCGCGATAAAGGTCCACGTCTTCGTCGGACGTGAACACCCATGGCTTTCCCACCACGGCTTCAAATTCCCTGAGCGCGCTGGAAAAATCCGTGCTGCTCACACCTGGGGGAACCCGCATCCCGCCCGCCTTTCCGGCCAACGATCCGGCTTGGCCCTACGGCTTCTTGTTATTGCGCGCGAGGTAGGCGGCGATGGCATCCAGGTCGGCGTCGCTGATTTCCGTCTTGCGGAAGAACGGCATCACCGAGATCCCGTTGCGCACGAAAATCTTGACGATCGCAGGCGTCAGGTCCGTGCGCTGTTCCAGCAGCGCGGGTTTTTCGCCTTTGTATTTTTCCGCCAGCGCCAGCGTGCCCGGTTTGCCCACGCCTTCGCCGTGGCACTGCGAGCAGAACTTCTGGAATTCGACGTAGCCCCGGGGCTGGCCCTGGGCGGACGGGGTCGAGGGAGTCCACGCCGAAGGTACCCGTTGCCCTTGTGCGGCACATGCCTGCGCCGCGAGGATCAAACCCAGCACGACCGCCAGACGGATTCCCATGGTCTTCATGGCTTTGCCTTCCTCAGATGCTTGGGCCAGATGCCGTACCGCCCCGCGGAGAGTATGCCGTTGGGATCCACGGCGTCCTTGAGCACCTCGTGGAAGCGCAGCAGGGCGTGATTGTTATAGGAGTAGGTGTTCATGATCGCGTCCTGATACGCGGGGGCGGTGCGGTATTCGCCCCAGCCGCGTTCGGCCGCCAGCTGAATCATGCGCTGGAAGACCGCGCGGTTTCTCTTGTTGAACTCGGCGTCGCGCGTCACCGGCAAGGCGAAAATGTAGATGAACGCCCGCTCCCAGTAACACGACGGGAGGCTGAACCCCAGGCTGGGCAGCCCAAACTCCTGCGCGGCCTGGGAAAACACGCGGTTGGCTTCGAAAATGGCTTCGCCGGTTCTCGGAATGATCGGCGAAAACCACATGTGGCCGCTGGTGGGATTCGGATTCGTGGGGCCGCGCGCCCCGATCGAGAACATCGACAGGCTGGGGATGCCGAACTGCGGCTTGTGGACCTTCTCCCGCTGCTCGGGGGTCAAGGGGAGCTTGTAGAACTCTTTGTCCTCAAACTTCACCCCCGGAATGACGGAAAACTTTTCCTTGGCAAATTCCCAGTTGGCGGCGTTGGCCTTGGCGGCTCCATAGAAGCTCAGCTTGCACGTCCAATAGCTGATGCCTTTGCGCTGGGCGACTTCGTTCAACTCTTCCGGCGAGCCGCCCCCGGGCTTGGCCAGCAAGGCCGAAACCTCCGGATCGCGCGGCACGGTGAAGGGGCTGGAGCCCTTTTCAAACAGGCCTTCAAAATCGGCGAGCATGGGGATTCCCAGCAGAGGGCTGGCGAGGTCCGGCATGCCATTGGTGACGCGGGTATTTTCCAGGTAGTTGAGGGTATCCACGAGCGGAATCAGATCGTCGTGCTTGGGCACATGCACGATGCCCGAAAGATAGGCGTCCGGCTCGGGCATCAGCCAAAAGCCCATCTTCGTCACCACGCCGAAATTGGACTGCGAGAAGATACCGTCAATCCATGGCCCGAAGCCGGTCTTGTACTCTTGCCAGGTCTTCGCCCCCGGCATCGCGCCCATCCCGGTGCGGATAATCTCTCCGTTGGCGAGCACCACTTCCATTCCGCAGTGCGAGTCGAAGTGGTTGCGATACTCGGCCATCAAATAGCCGCCCCCGCGATCCAGCGAATTGCCGATGGGGCTGCCCCAGCCGGGGTCGGGCACGTCCACCCAGAGCTTGAGCCCTTTCTCCTGAATGTAGCGGTAGAGGTCGAAGTAGCTGACGCCGGGTTCCACCAGCGCGTAGGCGTTGCGTTCGTTGACCTCCAAAATCCGGTTCATGCGCTTCAGGTCGAGAACCACGCTGCCGGAATAGACCGGCGCGGAGCCGCCGTAGCCGAGATCCTTGCCGGTGGAGATCGGGTAGATGGGAATCTTGTAGCGGTTCGCGATGCGGACCACCTTCTGCACCTGCTCGACGTTGTCCGGAGCGACCGCGGCCGAGGCGACGAGTTCGCCCGGTTCGCCCCACATGGGCGAGTAGGCGTCGCGATACAGAGCCATGTCCTCGTCGCTGGTAAACACCCATTCCTTGCCGACGGCCGCGGCGAATTCACCGAGCGCGTCGGAGAAATCCTTGCTGGTCAAGCCGGGAGGGATGCGCATGGAATAGTCCTCGATGCATGTGAATGACGGCTAGAAATTGTGTTACGCCGCGCGGCGGGGCGCGATCACCCAGGAAACCAGGTGCTCCGCATCATCCCCGGGATTTCCCAAAGGCGCGACGATGGCGGGACTCCCCGCCTGGGGCTGGTTTCCCGGGAACCGATGCATCAGGGCCGCCATCTGGCGGGCCCAGTCCGGCCCGCTCTCGTCCAGGCGCGCCGCGTGCCGCAGAACTTCCGGAGACCCTTCCAGAACGTGCTCCACGCGGTCTTGCGGTTGAGGCGCATGCTCGCCGAGGTATACCAGGCGCATGCGCTGATCCCGCGCCAACAGGTCGAGGCAAAATAGCGCCCCCTTCTGCGTCAGCCCCGCGATCGGCGCCGGCCCTTGCTTCCAGCGCGCCGACAGATCGTGGAACCAGAGATTGGTGATGTCGCCGCGAATCGCGTGCGTGGGCAATCCCAACTGCTGCGCTTCGCCCGCAAAGGCGCGGCAGGCGGCGAACCGCTCGTCGAACACCACCTTGTACAACGGCATCGCTGCGGGTTCCCCGGACGACGCCGGGCCGGCCAGCGATAAACCCGCGCCGGCCGAAATCGGCAACGCCAAAGCCGCCACACCCATGTGAAGGAATTCTCTCCGGCTCGTCATCGGGCACTCTCCTGTGGTTCCAGTGGCTGCGAAGTTTGCACACCGCCATTTTAGTGTCAAGCGGAAATTGCTGGGCGGCGCGCTTCCGGCGCCCGTCTGGCGCAAAGAATGGGGTATAGTGGCAGCCGTCCGGGGGCGCGCACAACTTCCGTCGCGAGCGCGGCATCGCATAGACAGCCTATGAAGCGAACAATTTCACTCGGCGCGGCCGTGCTGCTGGTTGCCTCGTGCGCGGGGGCGCAAGCCACCTCCTCGCCGCCCCCGGCCGCTCCGCGGACCGCGGCGTCGTTGCCCCACGATCAGCACGAGGGTTTGACCGTCTCCGCCGATCCCTACCTGGAAGCCGCGCGGGCCAAGGAAAAATTCGGCAAGGCCAATCCCTTGCCCGCCGGAATCCTGCCGGTCGAGGTCTTCCTCCACAACGAAACGGCGCAACCGATTCGCATCCCGTTGAATGACATCCAGCTCGTGATTCATTTCCCGGACGGGCAACATCAGAATCTGGACCGGCTGGCGGCCGCCGACGTCGCCGCCCTGGTGGCTCATCCCGGCGGCTCGCCCACGCCACACGCGTCGCGTTTTCCCGTGGGTGTGCGGGCCGGCGCGGACCACAAGGCGGACAAGTTGGCGGAGATTCTGGTTCCCCTGTCGCTCGATGCCGATATCGTGCCGCCCCAGGCGACGATTCACGGCTTTCTGTTTTTCAATCTGGGCCGCGACATCGCGCTCGGCCGGGAAGCCAGTCTGTACGTGCCCGAAGCCACCACCCTGCCGTCCAACCGGCCCCTGATGTTCTTCGAGGTGTTCTTCGCGGCGCCGGCGCAACCCTGATGCGCATCCGTGGGAAATTCCGGGCCTCATTTACTTCCGGGCGTTCGCGCGGGTATCATGGTTGTCCCATGATCCTGGCGCGCCAAAAAGCACCTCTGTCTATTCTCGCGGTCCTGCTGTTCGTCCTGGCCATGCCGGTGCGCGCGGCGAACGATCCGGCGCTGTTTCCTCTCGCCGATGTGCGGCCGGGCATGAAGGGCGTCACCTACACAATTTTCGAGGGCGACCAGGTCGAGAAAGTCGATTTGGAGGTCATCGGAATCCTGCACAATGCCATCGGGCCGAAACAGGACGTCATTCTGGTGCGGCTGCTGGGCGACAAAGTGCAGCAGACCGGTGTCGTGGCGGGCATGAGCGGCAGCCCCGTTTACTTTGACGGCAAGCTGGCCGGCGCGCTGGCCCTGAAGCTCGGCACGTTCACCAGAGAAGCCATCGGTGGCGTCACTCCCATTGCCAGCATGTTGGAAGTCGAGAACCCCCCGGTTGCACCGGCCCCGAAAGAACCGGGTCTGGCGTCCAGCAACGCGGCGGGGGATGCGCCGCGCGGCAGCGCCGCCACGAGTTCGTTCGCGTCCGGCGCAGGCGCCGCGCGGGTTCGCCTGCCGGAAGAATTCGCCCAGCGCGTGGCTGCGGGTTCCGGGCAGTTTCTGGTTCCCATCGAGACGCCGCTGGTGGCCGCCGGGCTGTATCCCCAAACACTGGCCCTTTTCGGCAAGGATTTTGCGGCCTGGGGCATGGCTGCGATGGCCGGGGGAACGGCACCGCCGTCGGCTCAGGACGCGCAACTCAAGCCCGGCGACATGGTCGGCATCGATCTGATTCGAGGAGACCTCTCCCTGAGTTCGGGCTGCACGGTGACTGTCGCCCAGGACAATCGTGTGCTGGCCTGCGGCCATCCGCTGTTCGGATTCGGCGCCGTGGAAATGCCGCTGTCGCGCGCCCACGTGGTCATGACGCTGGCGTCCGCCCAATCCTCCACGAAGATCATCACCACGGGCGGCACCATCGGCACGCTGACGCAAGACCGCCAAAGCGCCGTGATGGGCCATCTGGGCGGGGGACCTCCCATGATTCCCGTGGACCTGACGATGGCCACGCCGGACGGCGAAAAGAAATTTCACTTTGAAGTGATCGAAAGCCCGCAATTGGCTCCCGTGCTGGTCGCGGTGGCCACTTACAACGGCCTGATGGACATTCCGACCTATGGGCAGGGCACCAGCGTGCAGTTCGACGGGACCATCTTCATCAAGGGGCACACGCCGGTGCGACTGGAGTCCCTGTTTGCCTCCACCGACGAGGCGACGCCCGCGGGACTTTCCGTGGCCACGGCGGTGCAGTCCGCCTTCGCGCGGATTTACTCGAATCCGTACGAGGTGCCGCAGATTGAACACGTGGACGTGCGCGTCGCCGCTCTCGAAGACCGGCGCTCGGCGATCATCGACAGCGCCTGGATGGAAAAGAGCGAAGTCCGGCCCGGCGAAACGGTCGGCGTGAAAGTCCTGCTGCGGCCCTACCGCGGCGCTCCCTTCATTCAGGAATTGCCCGTGACCATCCCGGAACAATCGGCCCGCGGAACCCTGCAGCTGGTCATCAGCGACGCCGATTTTCTCAACCGCAACGTGCCGTCCCTCGCCGGGTCGCAGGGACAGCTGCCCGGCCTGGAGGAATTGATCCGCTTGCTCAATCGCGAGCGCCGCAACGACCGTCTCTACGCCACCCTCATCCAGTCCACGCCCACGATCTTCATCGAAGACAAGGAAATGCCCAACGCGCCCATCTCCACCATCAACGTCCTCGACCAGCGCCAGAATCCGGGAAACGCGCGCGTGATGTGGCAGTCCACCGAAGGGGAGTGGTCAGTGGACATGCATCAGGTGATCGCGGGCCAGCGCATGCTCACGATTACGGTGAAGTGAACCCCGATTCCAAAGGAGATTTGGACCGATGACGCGGCGAGCAAAGTGGGTGTGCCTGATGGTCCTGGCGGCTTCGATGTCGGTGCTGCTGCCGGCGGCGGCGCGCGCCGAACATACGCGCTACTGGCGGCAGACGGACTTCTCCGACTTCGACAAGGGCAACGCCCAGGGCGTGGCCGTGCGCAGCGATGGCAAGCTCACCCTGGCCCCTCGCTTCGAATCGTTTGCCGACCCCAATCTGGCTCACGTCTGGGCGTTGCGGCTCGATTCGCGCGGCCGGCTCTACGCCGCGGGCGGGTCCGATGCCAAGGTCCTGCGCTTCGACGCCGCAGGCAAGGCCACCACCGTGTTCCAATCCTCGGAACTGGCGGCCCAGGCCATCGCCCTCGACGCCAAGGACAATCTCTACGTGGGCACTTCACCCGATGGCAAGGTCTACAAGATTGCGCCGGACGGACAGCAAAGCGTTTTCTTCGAGCCGAAAACCAAATATATCTGGGCGCTGGCCGTGGATTCTCAAGGCTTTCTCTTTGTCGCCACCGGTGACAAGGGCGAAGTCTTCGCCGTGACTCCGGACGGCAAGGGACAGTTGTTCTATCAGAGCCAGCAGCGGCATGCACGGTCGCTCGCCTTTGACGCTGCCGGCCGCCTGCTGATCGGGACCGACCCCGACGGACTGATTCTCCGCGTGGATGTTGTGCGCAAGGATGCGAAAGCGTTTCCCGTGGCCGGCGCGCCGTTTGCCGTCTACGAGACCACCAAGGCGGAAGTGACTTCGCTGGTCGAGGGCCCCGGAGGGATTCTCTACGCCGCCGCAATTGGCGATAAAGCGCGTACTCCGGCCCCTTCGCGCATCTCGATTTCCGGCCCTGCGCCGCAGGCGCCGGCGGCAGCGGGCATGTCCCAGAGCATCGTCATCTCCCAGGCGCCCCCGCAGCTACAACCCGGGATGGTTTCTTCCTTTCCGGCTTTTGCCGTTGCCGGTGGCGCGGAAGTGGTGAAGATCGCCCCCGATGGCTCGCCGGAAATCATCTGGACATCTCGTGACGATCTCGTGTTTGCCGCCGGACTTTCCCCGGCCGGAAAACTCCTGCTGGGAACGGGCAACAGCGGAACCCTGGTCCAACTTGAGGGCGACGGCGTGTTTGCGCGCATCGCAAAAACCGCGTCGGCCGAGGTGATGAGTCTGGCGACGGCGCCGGACGGCAGAATCTTCGTGGCCACCGCCAATCCCGGAAAGATCTTTGTGGTTGGCCCCGGCTATCAATCCAGCGGCAGCTTTGAATCTGAGCCCTTTGACGCGAAGATTTTCTCCCAGTGGGGGCGGCTGACCTGGCGGGGAGAGAATGCCTCGGCCCAGGGCCAGTTGGCGTTCTACGTCCGCTCGGGCAATACCTCGAACACGCAGGAAGACTGGAGTGCGTGGGCGGGTCCTTACAGGAATTCCGGGGAAGTGCCCGCCGGCTGTCCGCCGGCCCGGTTTGTGCAGTGGAAGGTGGTGTTGGCCGGCGCCAGCCAGGGCCAGCTGCCCAGTGTTTCCTGGGTCAGCCTTCCTTACCTGCCGAAGAACGTCGCTCCCGTGGTGGACGACATCGCGGTGCAGGAGCCGGGCATTCGCGTGGCGGGCTTTTCGGCGCCTCCGGACGGCCCGGGCAACGCTGCCGCGGTCCCGCTGCGCTACCCGCGTCCTGTCGGCAGCGGGCCATCGTTCGCATCCATGGCCGCGGACTCTTCCGCACGCGGGGCCCGGACCGAGGCGCTCCCGCAGGGATTCGAGCAGAAGGGATATCGGAGTGTGCTCTGGAGTGCGCACGACGACAACGGAGATGATCTCATCTTCACGATTTACTACCGCGGCGAGGGTGAACAGAATTGGCGCCTGCTGAAGGACAATCTGGCCCAGCGCTATTATTCCTGGGATACGGCCGCGCTGCCCGATGGCGCGTACTACCTGAAGATTGTGGCGTCGGATTCACCGTCCAATCCCGCCGGCCAATCGCTCCGCTCCGAACGCGAGAGCGACCGCCTGGAAATTGCCAATACTCCGCCGCGCATCGAGAATTTGGGCGCGGCGGTCGCGCCCGGCGGCACGAAGGTCTCCTTCGACGCGATCAGCACCTCCGGCGCAGTGGCCGGAGCGCAATACAGCCTCGATGCGGGCCAATGGCAGATCGTTTTCCCGGCGGGCCAGCTTTCCGATGCACCCAAGGAAAGCTACGCCATCGATCTGCCGGGACTGGCCGCGGGGGAGCACACGCTGGCCGTGCAGATTACCGACCGCTTCGACAATACCACGGCCGCCAAGGTGACCTTCGTGGTGCCCGCCTCACGGCCGCAGTAAGCCGCAGGTGCCCGCCTACAACTGCCAATTATGCATGGGGGAATACCGTCTGCGTCGCCGGACCACGCGCGGGTGTGCCGGCAAAAGCGCCGGTTAAAGGTCTTCGGCGCGCCAGTCCGCGGGAGGAAACGCGATCTTCCAGAAATCGCCGGACGGGGAATCAAATTCGAGGGCGGTATGGAAACCGTCGGGCATTTCTCGCGGGGGTCGCGCAATCTTGCAGGCGACCCGTTCCCGGGTGCCGGTATGCTCCAGCACCAGGCGCGTATCCGCCCCGAGGCTTCGTTGCATGGCCACGAGTGCGCCAAACGGACTCACGCTCATCGTGGCGGTTTCAAACGTGGTGGCCTTGCCTTGCACGGCGACGTGAATCTTCACCTTGACGCGCAGCATCACCCTCTGGCCGCGGCGGCGCTCCTGCTCGCCCGCCCGCGTGCCCGTGGCGCCGTCTGCGCTCTGGCCCTTTAGCGTATCCAGTCTGGCAGGATTCAAGGGCACTTTCGCTGGCCTTGCGTAAGGCCTTCCTGCAGGATCCTTGAGAGAGTTGGTTGTCAAAGTTCTACACCCCAGAAATCCAGATTGGCTCCTACCAGTTCCACTCCCAAATCCCAGCCGTCAGGCCGTTGGGTTCCTTTCCAGACGACGATGCCCTGCGCCACCTGCCTCGTCGAGAGATTGATCAGGCTGAGGCGCTGCTGGGCATTGATTTCCTTGGGACTTACGAGCAAACAGCCGTAATTGTTGACCACACGCGTGTGGCCCGGAGCCAAGCCCAGCGGTCCGGCGCTCTCATCCCATTGGATCGTCACAGGCACGCGCGCATTCATGCGGGGCCCACGACGCTTGCTTCTGTTCCGAATATCGCGAGGTAGGTCATCTCCAAATACCATGTGGCCGGTGTTCTCCTGATCTACTTGGAAACACGGCAGTTATTTGGCTGCCACAAGTTTTCGGGCGCACCGTGCGCCCAGGTCATAATCCTAGGGAGTACCGCAGAAACGGTCAATGGTACGAACAGACAGGTTTGAGCTGTTCCGGAGTGCAGCGAAGGGCAGCTGGCCTGCCGCTCCAGGCCAACAGCAGGGCCTGGCGGCCTAATCTGAGGAAGCGGATTCGTCGGCCAAGTGGGGCCTTCCAAACCCGGCAATTTTTCCGAAATTGCGTTCCAGCCATCCCTGGAACGTGTCCATATAGGTGTAAAACACCGGCGTCAGGAACAGCGTCACCAACTGGGAGAAGACCAGGCCGCCCACAACCGCCAGACCCAGTGGCCGCCGCGAATCCGCTCCAGAGCCCGTGCCAAGAGCAATCGGCAGCGTGCCCATGAGCGCGGCCATCGTAGTCATCATGATCGGCCGGAAGCGGACCAGACAGCCTTGATAGATCGCCTCGGCGGCTGTTGTGTGACCCTCGCGCTCGCGCGCGACGGCGAAATCCACCATCATGATCGCGTTCTTCTTCACGATGCCGATCAGCATGATCACGCCCACGAAGCCATACAGATCCAGTCCGTAGCCGAAAACCTGCAGCGTCAACAGCGCGCCAAATGCGGCTGATGGCAGGCCGGAAAGAATCGTGAGCGGGTGAATGAAGCTCTCATAAAGGATGCCGAGCAGAATGTAGATCACCAGAATTGCGATCAGAAGCAGAATCCCAAGTCCGGTCAAGGAGGACTCGAAAGCTTGCGCCGTGCCCTGGAACTGGGACGTGACCGTCGGCGGGAGCGATCGCGCCAGATCATTCACTTCGCTCACCGCTGCGCCGATCGTTTGGCCCGGTTTGAGGTTGAACGAAATCGTCACGGCGGGAAGCTGTCCAAGGTGATTCACGCTCAGTGGGCCGAGACTCCTGCCGAGACTCGCCACGGCGTTCAATGGGATCAGGTTGCCCTTGCTCGATCGGATGTAAAGCAAAGAAAGAGCCGTGGGATCCCTCTGATACTGGTCCGCGAGTGTCATCACGACCCAGTATTCGTCGTTCGGAGCGTAGATGGTGGAAATCTGTCTCTCTCCGTAAGCGGTGTAGAGCGCATCCTCCACTTGTGCGGCCGTCACGCCGAGAGCGGACGCCTTATCCCGATCGATGTTGACATTGACCTGCGGGTTCTTGATTTGCAAATCGCTCGTCACATCCCGAAGGGCGGGAAGTGTTTCCATCTTCCTCTCGAAGTCGGTTGCCACGCGATACATTTCCTCGGTATCGGGGCTTTGGAGCGTTAGCTGATACGGGCTGTTCGTAACCTGACCGCCGATCTGAATCGGGGGAGGGTTCCTCAGATACACGGAGATACCGGGAATCGCTCCGAGCTTCATCCGGAGCTCCTGCAGCACCTCGTTGATGTCGGGGTGGTGCATGAAATGGGGCGCCGCCGCACGCAAAATGCTTCCCATCACGGGGACTCCGCCGAATTGATGCTCCAGCCGCAGCATGGTCGGGCTGGGTACTTCAGGCCGCTCGGAAGGAGGTAAGAGATGCACGAAGATGAAACCCGAGTTGCCGCTGCCGATGCTGGAAAAGAAGCCCTTCCGGTTCGGATCAGCCATGAGAACTCGAATCAGCGCCTTCTGATGTTCCTTCATCGCATCGAACGAAGTTCCCTGTGCCGCCAGCGTATAGCCGTTCAGGTTGGACGCATCCACCTCCGGAAGAAAACCCTTGGGGATGGTCACGAATTGCCAGACCGTCAGGAAAAGTATGACTCCGGCGACCGCCATCACGGAAACTCGATGGCGCAGTGCCCGTTGCAGCGAGACGTCATATAGTTTCAGCAGGCGCTGGAAGAACCGCTCGAGCGACATGTACACTCGGCTGTGTTTCTGATCGTGCTGAGGCTGAATGAAGCGGCTGCACAACATGGGCGTAAGCGTCAGCGAAACGAATCCGGATACGAGCACCGCCATCATGATGACTACGGCAAACTCATGCAGCAGCCGGCCGATGATCCCCCCCATGAACAGAACCGGGATGAACACGGCCGCCAGCGAAAGCGTCATCGAAACGATCGTGAAGCCGATCTCTTTGGAGCCTTTCAGCGCCGCTTCCATCGCTCCTTGCCCCGTCTCCATGTGGCGCACAATGTTTTCCAGCATGACGATCGCGTCGTCCACCACGAATCCCACCGAGAGCGTCAGCGCCATCAGCGACAGGTTGTCCAGCGTGTAGCCGAGCAAGTACATCCCGGAAAACGTTCCAACAATCGACATCGGAAGCGCGATGCTCGGGATCACCGTAGCCGAGAGATTCCGCAAAAAAAGGAAAATCACGAGAATGACCAGGCAAATCGCGAGAAGCAGCGTAAACTTCACGTCGTTCACAGACTCGCTAATCAGGGCCGATCGATCGTAGATTTCTGTCATCAAGATCGAAGGCGGAAGGATTGCCTGGAACTGCGGCAGGATGCGCTTGACCCCTTCCACGACCTCGACGGTGTTCGTCCCAGGCTGGCGCCGTATCGCCAGAATCACCGCGCGCTCATCGTTGTAATAATTCGAGATCTTGTCGTTCTGCACGCTGTCGAACACGTTCCCGAGTTCATCCAGGCGGACCGGCGAGCCGTTCCGGTAGGCGACGATCAGTGGGCGATATAGCGAAGCCCGCGTGAGCTGGCCATTGGCCTGCAGCGTGAAGGCCTGGTGTGCGCCATACAGCGTCCCGGTCGGCATGTTTACGTTCGCGGTCTGGACCGCCGTCGTTGCCTCGTCGATTCCAATCTGCCGCGCCGCCAGCGACCGCGGATCGAGCTGAATCCGCACGGCGTATTTTTGCGCGCCATAGACCTGCACCTGCGCCACGCCCTTCACCATCGAAATCCGTTGGCCGAGGAGCGTCTCTGCGTATTGATCCACCGTGGAGATCGGCACCGTACTCGAACTCAGCGCCATGAAATAGACGGGCTGGTCCGCCGGATTCACTTTTTGAAAAGTCGGCGGGCTCGGCATGTTGGGTGGAAGCTGCCCCATCACGCGCGAGATGGCCGCCTGCACGTCCTGAGCGGCGCCGTCGATATTGCGGCTCAGGTCGAATTGCAGCGTGATATCCGTGCTCCCGAGCTCGCTCGTCGAGGTCATCGAATCGATGCCGGCGATCGTGGAGAACTGTTTTTCCAGCGGCGTGGCAACCGCCGCGGCCATCGTATCCGGATTCGCCCCGGGCAGCTCAGCCGATACCTGAATCGTCGGGAAGTCGACGTTGGGAAGGTCGCTGACCGCGAGCGAGCGATAGCCCAGGACGCCGAAGAGAAGAATCGCGGCCATGACCAGCGTGGTCATGATGGGGCGACGAATAAATGGTTCGGCGATCGTCATGGAAGAATTTCTAGCTCCCGGAACCCGAATCGGCAACTGTTACCTTCATGCCGGGAATCAGCCGGAGCTGCCCGTCGGTGACGACCGTTTCGCCAGGCTGAATTCCACTCGAAATCACGGAATCTCCCTCTACTGTGCGTGCCACCTTCACCGGCCTCTGCTCGACGGTCGAATCCGACTTCACGACGTAGATGAAATCTCCGCGCGTCCCGGTCTGCACGGCCTGCGAAGGGACAACCGTTGCGTTTTCATCCCGCGCCAGACTCAGCAGGACGGTGGAAAACTGTCCGGGCCAGAGGCGATGATCCGAATTCTCGAATCGCGCCTTGAGTTTGATGGTGCCGGTCGTGTTGTCCACCGTATTGTCCACAAACGTAAGATAACCCCGCTCGGGCTTCGTGTCTCCGTAGGGCGTGGCTTCCACCGCCAGGCGTCCCTTGGCCATGAATTTCTGCACGGGGCCGAGATACTGTTCCGGAATCGAGAAGTCCAGGAAAATAGGCGTCACCTGGTTAATCACGATCAACACGGGCACGTCGTTCTGCTTGACGATGTTTCCGGGGTAAACCTGCAAGGCACCGCTTTGCCCGTCGAACGGGGCGTAAATCTTGCAGTAGTCCAGTTGAAGCTGCGCCGACTGCACCGCGGCGACGTCCGCCTGGACCGCGGCGCGCTGCGCCTCGGCGTTCGCCTGCATCTGGTCGAACTGTTCCTTCGGCGCCACGCCCGCCTTATACAGTTCCGCATAACGGCGTGCCTGGACCTCGTTGAGTTCCGCCTGGGCCTTGTCGCGCGCGAGGTTGGCCTGCGCCTGACTCAGAGATGCCTCGAACGGCCGTGCGTCCAGTGTGAACAGCAGATCACCCTTCCGGACGAACTGCCCTTCCTTGATGTGCACGCTCTCGAGGACGGCATTCACCTGCGCCTTGATGGAGACCGACGTGTATGCTTCCGCTGAGCCGATCGCCGTCAAATTGATCGGGATGGTCTTTTGCGTGGCTTTCCCAACCGTCACCGGCGCGGCGAAGATCGGCGGCGCGGTCTGCGCCGTCTTCGTGCTGCAACCGGTGGCGGTCAACAGCAGGACCGCGAGGCCGAGCAGAATCGCTGGCCGAGTATGATTCCTATTCATCGATGAAGTTGACCCTGTTCCTTCCACTTAGGATATTCGTTCCCAAGTCCTCAGATGGCGACTCGGCTGGCGACCCGACTGGAGAGTTGACCGGAGGCACTCTGTTACGCCGCACTTTAATAATACCGCAGCGCGCCGCCTTGTGCCTCACTGGACTCGCGCGGGCGCTCCGGCGCATCCCATCGGGCGAGTCGGCTGCGCTTTGCAGCCTGATCGGGCTACTCAACTATTGGACGCACGGGCAGGGCACAGGTTTCCAAGGCGTGCGGGCTTAGCAACCCCTGGCAGCCTCGTCCAAAAACCACAGGACGCGGCCCGCGGGCCGGATGTGCGCCGCCGGATAGGGGCTGGGTTGCGACTCGGATTCATGCCGCAGCGCCGCCACGATCTCCCGCTTCTCCCGTCCCGCAACCAGAAAGAACGTATTCCGTCCCTGGTTCAGAACCACGGGCGTCAGCGTCAAGCGGCGGGGAGGTTCCGCAGGGACCTCGACAGCCGCCACCCAGCGCCCCGGCTCGTCCAGCGCCGGGGAACCCGGAAACAGGGAAGCCGTGTGTCCCTCGGTGCCCAGGCCCAGAAGCTGCAAATCGAAGGCCGGGAGAGCCGCGCCGAAGAATTTGCGCAGCTCGGCCTCGTATGCGTCCGCCGCCTCCGTGGGCTGGGCGGACTGGGTGGGCATCGGATGCACGTTGGCCTGGGGAATGGGCACGCGCGCGATCAAAAGTTCCCGCGCCATCCCGTAATTGCTACGTGGATCGTCGTGGCCCACATAACGCTCATCGCTCCAGAACAGGTGCACGCGGTCCCACGGCGTGGGCGCGCCCTGCTTATCCGCGTCCGCCCAGAGCGCATACAGGCTGGCGGGCGTGTGTCCCCCGGCCAGCGCGATGGCAAAGCGGCCCCGCTCCCGCACCGCCTGCTGCACAATCCGCAGCAATTCTGCAAGCGCCGCCCGGCTCAGGGCGTCGA
Organism: Terriglobia bacterium; assembly: GCA_963791705.1. Lineage (GTDB taxonomy): Bacteria > Acidobacteriota > Terriglobia > Acidiferrales > UBA7541 > Palsa-295. The sequence goes on from CAWBTO010000006.1 coordinate 66,126, forward strand.
GATCGGGAAATACGCGGCTATCCATTTCCATGTTTCAAGGTGCAACGCCACCGGTAGCCACGGCGAAACTGTTTTCAATTCGTCGTGGGTCTTGTTGCGGATGCAGTCCTATTCCTTCGCCGCCGGCTTCACGGCGTGGCCGCCGAATTCATGGCGCATCATGGCCAGCAGCTTGTTGGCAAAGGGCTGGGGATCCTGCGAGCGGAAGCGGGCATCGAGCGCCCCGGAAATGACCGGCAGGGGCACCCCCAGGTCCACGCCTTCGATTACCGTCCAGCGTCCCTCGCCCGAGTCGGTGACGTACGCCCCAACGCCTTCCAGCGTGGGGTTCTTCCCCAGCGCGTCCACGGTCAAATCCAGCAGCCAGGAACGGATCACGCTTCCAAATTGCCAGATTTTCGATACCTGAAGCAGATCGAGCGCGAACTCCTTCTTGTGCCCCAGCAGGTCGAGCCCCTCGGCGTACGCCTGCATGATGCCGTATTCGATGCCGTTGTGAACCATTTTCACGAAGTGACCCGCGCCGGCCGGTCCCACCCGCCCCCAGCCTTTGTCCGGCCCCGGAGCCAGCGTCTGAAAAATCGGCGCCAGCCGCTCCACCGCCGCGGCGTCGCCGCCGATCATGAGGCTGTAGCCTTCCGCGAGCCCCCAGACGCCGCCGCTGGTGCCGCAATCGATGAAGTGAATGTTCTTCTGCGCCAGCGCCGCGGCCCGCCGCACGGAATCCTTGTAGTAGGAATTCCCGCCGTCGATGATCGTGTCGCCCGCCGCCAGATGCGGCACGAGCAGGTCGATCGTCTGATCCACGGGCGCTCCGGCGGGAACCATCAGCCAGATGGCCCGCGGCGCCGCGAGCTGCGCGATCAGCTTTTCGGCCGAATCCGCGCCCGCCGCTCCTTTTTCCCGCACACGCGCCACCGCCGCGGCGTCCCGGTCGAACCCGGCCACGCGGTGGCCGCCGCGCACCAGGCGCTCCGTCATGAACGCCCCCATCTTCCCCAGCCCGATGATTCCCAGTTCCATTCGGAGTTTCCTCCTATGCTTCCCGTAGGGGCACGGCACTGCCGTGCCGGGCCTTGCTCTAATCCACCGCCACTCCCAATCCTGCCAGATCCTTCTGAAGCTGCGCCGCATCGTGAAATTGAATCGTGCGCATGCCCAACTCCCGCGCGCACTCGAGGTTGAGCCCGCGGTCGTCGATCAGCACGCATTCAGCCGGATCGCGCTGCGTGATTTGCAGCACCCGCGTGTAGATGCCGCGATCCGGCTTGCGCATGCCCAGATAACACGAACTGAAAAACGCCTGGAAATAATCGCGCAGGCGGAATTTGCGGATGCGGTATTCGTTGAGTTCCCGCGACTCGTTGTTCAGCGCCGCCAGCATGTACCGGCGCGTCCGCGCCACGCGCCCCAGAAGTTCGAGCGCTTCGGGGAAGGGCTGCGACTGCTCGAACATGAACTGCTGGAACTCGCCGCGCGTGAACGGCCGGTCGCGGTAAAACACCGTCCGCCGCAGGTACTCCTCCATGCTCGCCTCGCCGCATTCGAAAGCGTTGAGCATCAGCTCGTGGCGGTCCTCCATCTCGGCCCAGTCGAGATGAAACTTCTCCACGGCCTTCTGCCGCGATCCGCGATCCCACGCGTTGGTCAGGATCACCCCGCCGTTGTCCCAGAACAACATCGTCACGTCCGCCATGCGTCCTCGTGTCCGCCCCGCTCCCGCCCCGCGTCTCTCCGCGCGCCAGGGGAAAGCCGCGGCTCCCATTATCCTCGCCCGGCTTCCGCAGCAGAAGCGGAATTCTCCTCCGGGTATTCGGCGCCCTGCTTGACTCGTGCATGCCGCACGATTAGTATCCGCGAAGTCATCCATCTTGCAGGCAAAGTGAGAGGTGCGCCATGGTTCAGGTGTGCTCTGCGTGCGGCCAGAGTTTCGGGCTCACTCATACCTGCCCGGGATCGCCCGTGTCTTCAGAATCCGCGAACGAATGGCTCGAGCCGAAGGGCTTCGCGCTGCTCTTCTATCTTCGCCAGGCGGTTGCCATCGCGCGATTCGACGACCGTGCCATCGTGGCGGCATCTCGGAGCAACGCCGCTTTAACCTACGGCACGATCTTCTGGGTGATCAGCCGGCTGATGATCTACGGCATGACGTTGTTGCCTTTGCTCAGGGCATCGTTGCGTGGCTACACCGTTCCTTTGAGCCGCGCCAGCGTGGGCATTTTCATCTACGCGATCATTGATTTCGCGATCATGCTCGCGCAATACGCGATCAGCCACGGCCTGGCACGCTGGTGGTTTGGCGCGCGGGGAACGTACGTAGGCGTTCTCCGCGCGACCTTGCTCGGCTCCGTTGTGACGTGTGCCTATATGATCCCCTATGTCGGAACGCTGGTCGCCGGCATTTGGTTGATGGCGATTCTGATGTGTGTGTTCGAACAAGTGGATGGAATCGAGCGCATGAAAGCCTTTGCCCTCTCCTATGGCGTTGGCGTTGCCTTCTTCCTTATTTCCGTCGAGCTGTCCAGACCTGGGCACTAGGGGGGGCGGCGGCGGCGCGGGAAGGTCCCTAATGCGCGGGCGGGGGCTCGACGCGGCCGGCGGACGGCCGGCGCATGATGAACGCCAGCGGAACCAGACAGGCGATGACGATCGCCATCACCGCAATCACATCCTTGTAGGCCACCACGGCGGCCTGCTGCATCAGCAGGAAGTCGACGCGTCCGTAGGCTTGGTGCGCGGCTTGCGCAGCGCTCAGTCCCTTGCTATGCAACAAACCGGCCAGTCCTTCGACCGTCTGGCGATACTTCGGATTGCCGTTCTGCAGATTGGCCGCCAGATAACTCTGGCGCGCCTGCGTGGCCCGGACCAGCAGCGTGCTGGTGAGCGCGATGCCGATGCTCCCGCCGATATTGCGGATGAAATTGGTCATGCTCGCAATCTGATTGTTCTTTTCCCGCGGGACGCCCACGTAGCACAGCACATTGGAGGGAATGAAGACAAAGGCCAGGCCCGCCAGTTGGTACGTGCGAATCATGAACACGGTGCGGAAATCCATTCCCAGCGTCAGGTGCGTGGCGATGTTGTAGAGGCCGAAAGCGGTGGCGGCAAATCCGAACGCCATCAGCTTCCGGGGATCCATTTTCCCGGTGAGGAAACCCGACACGGGCATCGCGACCATCATGATCAGCCCCCCACCCGCCATGGCTTCGCCCGCCACCACCGCCGGATATCCCATCTGCAGCTGCAGAAACTCGGGAATCAGCACGGTCGTGCCGTACAGCACCATGCCCAGAATGAACATGAAGCCAATCGCCGCGGAGAAATTCCACAGCTTCAAAAGCTTCAATTCGACGATGGGGTGCGGATGGCGCCACTCCCAGACCACCCACGCCACCAGGGTGAAGATCGCCAGCGCCAGAGTCGCCGTGATCCAGTGCGAGGCGAACCAGTCGGCGTCCTGCCCCTTGTCCAACACCATCTGCAGGCAGCCGACGCCCAGCGCCACCAGGCCGAATCCCACGTAATCGATGCTGATGCCTTTCTTCTTGGCCTGTTCGTCGCGCAGGTACGGTGGGTCCTCCACGAAACGGTGCGTCATATAGAGCGAGACAATCGTGATGGGCACGTTGATGTAGAAAATCCAGCGCCAGCTGAAATTGTCCGTCAGCCATCCGCCGAACGTCGGGCCGATCGCCGGCGCCGCCACCACGGCCATGCCGTAAAGCGAAAACGCCATCCCGCGTTGCGAAGCGGGAAAGGCGTCGGCGAGGATGGCCTGTTCGCTGGGCTGCAGCCCGCCGCCTCCGGCGCCCTGGAAAATGCGGAACAGCACCAGCATCCCCAGGCTCGGCGCCAGGCCGCAGAGAAAGCTGCTGGCGGCGAAGATGGTCACGCACCACATGTAGAAGCGCTTGCGTCCGAGCCGCGTCGCCAGCCACGCGCTGACGGGCAGCACAATGCCGTTGGACACCAGATAGCTGGTGAGCACCCAGGTGGACTCGTTCGGGCTGGCGCCAAAACTTCCGGCGATGTGGGGCAGGGCGATGTTGGCGATGGACGTGTCGAGAATTTCCATGAACGTCGCCAGCGTGACGGTGAAGGCGACCAGCCACGGGTTGTAACGCGGCCGCCAATACAGAGGGTCGAAGTCGGTTGCGGTTGCCGAGGCCATGAACCGTCAATTGTAATCTGTCGGGACAGATTCTCGTACCAATCTTGATTTTGTGGCACAGTTAACGCCATGTCTTCGGCCGCCAATTCCGGAAATGCCGGACGCGTTGCGTTCACCTATCCCGCGTTCAGGCTGTACGCGCAGGCCCGTTTTTTTATCGTGCTGGCCACGGAGATGCAATCGGTGGCGGTCGGATGGCAGGTCTATGAAATCACCCGGCGGCCTCTGGACCTGGGTCTGGTGAACCTGGCGCAGTTTCTTCCGGGCATCCTGCTGTTCCTGGTCTCCGGGTTCGTGGCGGATCGCTACGATCGCCGCAAGGTGCTGATGTTGGGCTACGCCGGCTTTGCGGTGTGCTCGGCGCTGTTGCTGGGGATCGCCTGGAGAGGCACGCACTCCGTCCACCTGGTCTACGCCGTGATGGTGCTGGTCGGCGTGGTCCGCTCGCTCAACGCGCCGGCGAGCCGCGCGATCCTGCCGCAGTTGGTGGCCGGCGAGCATTTCCAGAACGCGGTGGCCTGGAACTCCACGATCTTTCAGGCCGCGACGATTCTGGGGCCGGCGTTCGGCGGGCTGGCCTACACGATCTTCCGGGGGGCGGTAGCGGTATACGTCATGGCGGCGGCCGCGGCCCTGGGCGCGCTCGTGGCGGCGCTGCGCATGAAGCTGCAGAGCAAACAGCGCGCCCCGGAAAACGCGAAGTGGACGGCGGCTCTCGCCGGCCTGCACTACATCTGGCGGAACAAGCTGATTCTGGGTTCGATCTCGCTGGATCTGTTCGCCATGCTGCTGGGAGGCGCAGTGGCGCTGCTTCCGGTGTACGCGCGCGATGTGCTGAGCGCGGGGCCCTGGGCGCTGGGACTGTTGCGCTGCGCCCCGGGAGTCGGCGCGGGCATGACGGCGATCGTGATGGCGCACCGGCCGCTGCGGACGCGGGCCGGGCCGACGATGTTGTGGTGCGTGGCGGGCTTCGGCGTGTTCACGATCCTGTTCGGGATTTCGCGCAGCCTCGCGCTTTCGCTGGTGGCGCTGGTGCTGGTGGGTGCGGCGGACATGGTCAGCGTGGTGATCCGCGCCATTCTGGTGCAGGTGGCCACGCCCGATGAAATGCGCGGGCGCGTGAACGCCGTGGACGTTATTTTTGTCGGCGCCTCGAACGAACTCGGCGGATTTGAATCGGGCTTGACGGCGCAGTATTTGGGAACGGTGCCGGCGGTCATTCTGGGCGGCGCCGGGGCGCTGGTGGTGACGGCGATCTGGGCCTGGGCATTCCCCGAACTTCGGAACGCCGACGAGTTGGTGATGCCCCACAAGTGAAGCGCCGCGCGTCGCCTCGCGGCTATTTTTCCGCGGCGGTCGCTTTCTTCTCCGCCACAGCGCCGGGATAGACATGCGCGCGCTTCCAGGGTTGCAGGCTAGTTCCTCCGCTGACGCGTCCCTGGAAAAACGGGCTGAAGAAGTTGTAGGGATGGACCGGTTCGAGGGCACTTGATTCGTCGAGTGTCTTGCGCAGGTCGGCGGGAATCGCAAATTCGATGGCGCCGAGATTGTCGTCGAGCTGCGCGACGGAGGTGGCGCCGAGAATCGTCGAGGTGACGCCGGGCTGGGTGGCGAGCCAGTTGAGCGCGATTTGCGCGGGCGTCTTGCCCAGCTGCTTGGCGGCGGCGAGCACGGCGTCGAGGACGCGCCAGTTGTGCTCGGTGTAGCGGTTGAAGAACGCCGCGGCTCCGCTCAGGCGGCCTTCGCCCTTGCCCGTGTTTCCTTCGCGCTTGTACTTGCCGGTGAGAAAGCCGCTGGCGAGCGGGCCCCAGGGGCAGATGCCGATGCCGAGTTCCTGCGCCGCGGGGACGTGCTCGCGTTCGATGCTGCGTTCGGCGAGCGAGTATTCGAGTTGCAGCGTGGCGATGCGCTCCTTGCCTTCCTGTTCCGCGAGCGTTTGCATGCGGGCCACGTACCACGCGGGCACGTCCGACATGCCGAAGTATCGGATTTTTCCGGCGCGCACAAGATCGGTGAGCGTGGAGAGCACTTCTTCGACGGGCGTGACGACGTCCCAGGAGTGCATGTAGTAGAGATCGACGTAATCGGTCTGGAGCCGGCGCAGCGAGCCTTCGAGCGCGCGGTAAATGTTCTTGCGGCCGTTGCCGCCGCCGTTGGGATTGCCGGGCTGGCCGTTGAAGGTGAACTTGGTGGCGATGGCCAGGCGGTCGCGGAGTTTTCCTTCGGTGACGAACTTGCCGATCATCATCTCGCTGTTGCCGTTGGTGTAGCCGTCGGCGGTGTCGATGAAGTTGCCGCCCGCGCCCACGTAGCGGTCAAACATCTGCCGGGAAATCTTTTCGTCCACGCCAAAGCCCCACTCGGTGCCAAAGGTCATGGCTCCCATGCAGAGCGGGCTGACGCGCAGGCCGGTGCGGCCCAGTGTGGTGTAATCGGTCAAGGTCATGTCATTCCTCCGGGAATGCGGAAAATGGAAAAGCGAAAATGGAAAAGGGAAATGCGAAGACGGAAAAGGGAAAAGGGAAAAGAGAAAATGGAAAAGGGGGATGGGCCGCGGCGATTACCAGGCCCTTGAGTGTAGGGATTAGAACTGGTCGCCGTCCTTTGTTTTCTATAAGTTAGCGTGTCTTCTGTATCCGCGGGTGTAGGGATTAGATGAGTTGCCGAAAACTCTGAAATTCGTGCCTCAGGGGTTAAAACCCCTGATGAAAAGGCATGCTGTACGTCGGAGCTGAAGCTCCGACCCCCTAAAATTCGCCTTTCTTCCGAAGGCTGCAGACCCGGGGAGCGAGCGGCCAAAAATCGAGGATCAAAGGCCCCGGCGAGGGAGCGGCGCGGTTCCCCGGAGGCGGCTGGGGAACTGCCTTTTGCACCGTGTGTGGCTGGCATCTTCACGGAACTATCTTAGTACATGGGAGCGGCATTGCAAGCGTGCGGTGCTGTGGACAATTCGGGATCTGTTTGCTGGCAGATTCGTTGTGTCCGGGGCGGGAGAAGCGTTACGATGCACACGCCAGAGGTTCCCGTAGGAAATTCCGGCTTGGAAAGGACGCACCATGAAGCGAGTGTTCGCAATCGGCAGTGTTGTTGTGCTGGGGTTGGCTGCGGCGGGCGCCGTGCGCGCACAAGGCGACCCTTTTGCGGGAACCTGGAAACTCAACCTTGCGAAGTCGAAATACAATGCCGGGACGCCGCCGAAGAGCGAAGTGCGGACGTATGAAGTGACCGGCGAGGGCGAGAAACTCACGGTCAACGGCGTCGGCGCGGATGGAAGCCGCGTGGCGTGGGGCTACACGGTCCGCTTCGACGGCAAGTATTATCCGATCACCGGATCGGGACCCGGTGGAGCGGACGCCATTGCCGCGAAGCGCGTCAATGCGCGCAGAGTCGAAGCAAGTTTGCAGAAGGATGGCAAGGCGTTTCAGACGGCGAACCGCGTGGTCTCGCAGGACGGGAAAACCATGACCGCCACCGCCCGAACCGCCGGCGCGAATGGGCCGCCGCTTTTCGTGATCGTCTACGATAAGCAGTAGAGCCCCGCGCGGCAGCCCCTGAAAACGCGCCGTGCGGAATCAGTGAAGGAATCAACTTCAAAGGCCCCACCCTTCCCGCCGCGGCGGGCGAAGGATGGGGCACCCGCAAGATCAAATGCCAAAGGCCGGGCCACCCGCCAGAATCTCACTATTCGCATGCAATTGAGGCGCTTTACGAGACTTACGAATGCCTTCTCTAAAAAGCTGGAAAACCTGAAAGCAGCCTTGTGTTTGCACTTCGCTTGGTATAACTTCTGCCGAGTTCATTCGACGCTACGTGTTACACGTGCGATGGCGGTGGGCATTTCAAGCGATATTTGGTCCCTAGATCGGCTCGTTGGATGAACCTATGTCAAGAAAGTCAAAACGCAGAAAGAAAAGGCGTAAACAAAAAGCAACGCCCACAACGCCGCAGCAACCGTCCCCGCCAACTGTCCCCATTGTTTCCAACTCGCAGACACAAGTCTGGACAGGGCTAGGACTACTCCTAACAGTAATAGGCCTAATAACTTTGATTGAACTGTTCCCCCGTCTATCGGCCTCAGCCACATCGCCGCTTGACCTAGGCAATCAACTAGCATCATCGCGGTTCGCCGTAACGAATGATGGCTATTTTCAGGTTACGGATGTGATGTCGGCCTGTTTCCTGTGGAAAGTTACTGAGGGCCGATTGCATGTCAGTAGTTCGATGGCACAGGTTGTAATACCACCTGAAAACAGGCTTCGTCCCACAGAGAGCCTCACCGTGCCCTGCGTGAGCGAGAATATGTTTGCAACGAATCCTCCAGACATCTTGAATCTCAAGAATGCCGACTTGGCAATCGCCATCTACTATCGCGTGTGGCCTTTCACCTTTTACAGAACCCATCGTTTGTTTCGATTTGTTGCCCGCATTGGCAGGAACGGCGAAGTCATCTGGGACAAACAGCCAAGCACCGAAGTCTTGGAGCAAGACTACAACCAGTTTATAAACGAGCGGAGTGGAACCTTCCCGCCTCAAGGCTTGCCCGTGCATACCAAATGACACCATTATCCGCCGCGCGAGAAACCAGCAAACAGGGCGCATTTAGGCTATAATTAGAAGTTCGTGCTCACTATTAACAACATTACGATGCGGTTTGGCGCGCGGATCCTGTTCGAGGACGTGACCTGCTCGTTTTTCGCGGGGCGGCGCTACGCCATCACCGGGCCGAACGGCGCGGGCAAGTCTACCTTGATGAAGATTCTGACCGGGGAGATGGAGCCGTCCAAGGGCTCGGTCACCCGGCCGAAGAAGCTGGGGATTTTGCGGCAGGACCAGTTTGCGTTCGACGAGTACCGCGTGATCGACACGGTGATCATGGGCAACGCGCCGCTGTGGAAGGCGCTGGCCGAGCGCGACGCGCTCTACGCCAAGCCGCACGACACGCTCACCGACGCGGACGGCATGCGCCTGGGCGAGCTCGAAGGGATTGTGGGCGAGGAGGGCGGGTACACGGCGGAAGCCGATGCCGCCCGGCTGCTCGACGGGCTGGACGTGCCCGAGCCGCTGTACGAGCGGAAGATGGGCGAATTGCAGGGCGGGCAGAAGGTCCGCGTGCTGCTGGCGCAGGCGCTGTTTGGCAGCCCGCCGGCGCTGCTGCTGGACGAGCCCACGAACCACCTGGACCTGGATTCGGTCCACTGGCTGCAGAATTATCTGTGCGAGTACGAAGGCGTGCTGATCGTGATTTCGCACGACCGTCACTTCCTGAACAGCGTGTGCACGCACACCGCGGACATCGATTACGAGACGGTGATCATGTACAACGGCGGGTACGACGACATGGTGCTGGCGAAGACGTCGATCCGCTCGCGCATCGAATCGGAAAACGCGCAGCGCGAGAAGAAGATCGCGCAATTGAACGAATTCATCGCGCGTTTTTCGGCCGGCACGCGTTCGGCGCAAGCGACGTCGCGCAAGAAGGAAGTCGAACGATTGCAGACCGCCGATCTGGCCCGGTCCAACATCGCGCGGCCGTTCATCCGCTTTCAGCTGGAGCAGGCTTCCGGGCGGCATCCGCTGGAGATCAAGAGCGTGGTGAAGGCGTACGACGGCGTGAAGGTTTTTCAGCCGTTTTCGGCGAGCGTGGTGCGCGGCGAGAAGATCGCGCTGATGGGGCGCAACGGCACGGGCAAGACGACGCTGCTGAAGTCGCTCGTCCGCAACGCGACGGGCTACATCGACGACACGGACAAGCAGTTCGCGATCGATGGCGGGACGGTGGCGTGGGGCCACAATACGCTGGCGGGCTACTTCGCGCAGGACCACTCGGAATCGATCGTCAAGGGCACGACGGCCATCGACTGGCTGCACCAGTTCAAGCCGCAGGCGACGCAGGAGGAACTGCGCGGGCTGCTGGGGCAGATGCTCTTCAGCGGCGACGACGCGCTGAAGCCGACGCGGGCGCTTTCCGGCGGCGAGTCGGCGCGGCTGATCTTCTGCCGGCTGATGCTGCAGAAGCCGAACATCCTGGTGCTGGACGAGCCCACCAACCATTTGGACCTGGAATCGATCAACGCGCTGAACATCGCGCTGCAGAAGTACGACGGGACGGTCCTGCTGGTGACGCACGACCACGACGTGATCGACGAAGTGGCCACGCGCATCTGGCATTTCCAGGACGGGCGGATCGAGGACTTCAAGGGCCCGTACGAGGAATACGTGGTGTACGCGCAGGAAATGGCATCGTAGGTTTTTCAAACACACCGCATCGCATCGAGAAGTACCCCCCTCCGGCTCTACCTCAAACGGTTTCATTTAACAGCTTGTGAAAAAGGCAAAAACAGCGCCTCAGGGGTTAAAACCCCTGATGAAGACGGGTGTGTTATGTCGGAGCTGAAGCTCCGACCCCCTAAAAGTCGCTTTTCCCCGCGGGGTGTTAAGCCTGAAATCGGAAGCTCAGCCGGTGGGGCAGCCGCAGAGAGCTTCAGCGGCTAAAGCCGCCCTCCATTCGTGGGCCTAATGTCGCGGCTGAAGCCGCGACCCACAAGGCTCTCAGGGTTTTTCAGTCTCCTGCCAGCGGGGGAGACGCAAGAAGCGGCGGCAAGCCGCCGCACTCCAAAGGGTTCGCCTTCGGTCGGGGAGGAAATTGTCCGGCGGGCACGGCCCCGACTGCTGTCCGGGGCGGGGCGTGCCGTGCCCCTACGGGTCGATCGGAAGACGGCGCGATGTTGTTGCAGTCGGAGAGTGGAATTACGGCGGGAAGAGTGCGCGCGGGGCTGAGCTGCGTGCTCAGCCCTCGCGCGGGGGATGCGGGTGCGGGCGCCGCTACTTCGCGTTGTGCTTGTGAATGTCCGTGCAGATGGCGACGGCGGTCGAGGGATCGATGGCGGTGGAGTCAAACTCGACGTGCTGGATGACGCCACTTTTGTCGATCACGAAGGTGGTGCGGCGCGCGAATTCGTACTTGTCCTGCGCCATGGGGTAGGTTTGCAGGATGCCGTACTGCGTGAGGACCTTGCGGTTCATGTCGCTGAGCAACGGGAAGGTGACGCCGATTTCCTTGGCGAAGGCGCCGTTGGCCGGGGGGCTGTCAATGCTGATGCCGAAGACCACGGTGTCGCTGGCTTCGATTTTGGCCAAATCAGACTGATAGGCCTGCAGCTCCTGTTTTCAACCAGGGGTGAACGCGAGAACGTAGAAGGCGAGGATGACGTTCTTCTTGCCCCGGAAATCGCTGAGCTTGACCGAAGACATCTGGTTGGTCGGCAGCGTGAAATCGGGGGCAACGTCTCCCACCTTGAGCTTCGTCTGGGCGATGGCTTCCTGCTGGGCCTGGGCGGCGAAGGGCACGGCCGCGGCCAGCAACAACAGGGCACCCGCCAGGGTGGCGATACGCTTCATCGGCTTCTCCTTGTAGTGGAGTGACTCCCGGGTCATTATACGATAGCGACCCGGATGGAACATGGTAACAGGGATTGGATGGTTCCAGGCCTCGTAAAGATTCCGGGATGTAGAGCGAAACACAGAGCGCACAGAGGCAGGCGGCGGGCTGGGCGGCGGCTTGACAGGGGTTGGACGGGCGCGAAATAATCTGCGCCACTTCAAGACGGGAGAACAGAGCATGGCGACACCAGTGGCGTCCGCGTACGCGGAGTTGGGGCTGTTGATCGGCGGGGAGATGGTATCGGGGGGCGGGCGGAAGTCGTCGCCGGTGATCAATCCGGCGAACGAGGAAGTGATCGGGCAGCTTCCGCACGCGACGCCCGCGGACCTCGACCGGGCGCTCGGGGCGGCGCAGGAAGGTTTTCAGGTCTGGCGCGCGATCTTTCCGGACCAGCGCGGCAAAATTTTGAAGCGCGCGGCGGACCTGCTGCGCGCGCGCGCCGAGGAGATTGCGCGGACGGCGACGATCGAGTCGGGCAAGTCGATCCACGAGACGCGCGTCGAACTGGGCATGTCGGCCAACATCCTGGAGTGGTACGCCGAAGAGGGGCGGCGGGCCTACGGCCGGGTGCTGCCGCAGAGGGCGGCGGGGACGCGGCTGTGCGTGGTGAAGGAGCCGGTGGGGCCGGTGGCGGCGTTTGCGCCGTGGAATTTTCCGTTGGGCAATCCGGCGCGGAAGATCGGCGCGGCGCTCGGCGCGGGATGCTCGTGCATCCTGAAGCCGGCCGAGGAAACGCCAGCGTCGGGGCTGGCGGTGGCGCGGGCGCTGGTGGAGGCGGGTTTGCCGAAGGGCGTGCTGTCGATTGTGTTCGGCGTGCCGGCGGAGGTGTCGTCGCACCTGCTTGCCTCGCCGGCGATTCGCGCGATTTCGTTCACCGGGTCGATCCCCGTGGGGAAGCAGCTGATGAAACTGGCCGCCGAGGGAATGAAGCGGACGACGATGGAGCTGGGCGGGCACGGGCCGGTGCTGGTGTTTGGCGATGTGGATGTGGAGAGCGTGCTGGACATGTCGGTGACGGCCAAGTACCGCAATGGAGGGCAGGTGTGCGTCTCGCCGACGCGCTTCTACGTGCACGAGTCGATTTACCAGCGATTCGTCGAGGGATTTGCGGCGCGCGCGAAGGGGTGGCCGGTGGGCGACGGGTTGGACGAAAAGAACAAGATGGGCCCGCTGATCCACGCGCGCAGGCTCGGCGGCGATCGAAGGGTTCGTGCAGGACGCGGTGGCTTGCGGCGGGCGCGTGGTGGCGGGCGGCGACGCGGTTGCGCAGCCCGGGATACTTTTTTGCGCCGACGGTGCTGGCGGACGTGCCGAACACGGCGCGCATCATGAACGAGGAGCCGTTCGGGCCGGTGGCGATTCTGAATCCGTTTTCGAATTTCGACAGCGTGATCGAACAGGCCAACCGGCTGCCCTACGGGCTGGCGGCGTTTGCGTTCACCGGGTCGGCGCGCATCGCCAAGCTTGCGGGCGAGAAGCTCGAAGCGGGCATGGTGGGGGTCAACACGTACGCCATCTCGGTGCCGGAATCGCCGTTTGGCGGGGTGAAGGAGAGCGGCCACGGCTCGGAAGAGGGCATCGAGGGGCTGGAGGCGTGTCTGGTGACGAAGTTCATCAGCGAGGCGTAATCGGGAATTCCGTACATCAGCGGCTCGGCAGTTTGCGGAAGAAGTCAAAAGCGGCGTCTCAGGGGGCGGAACGAGAGGGAATCGCGTGGCAGGCAGGCTGGCGGGGCAGACGGCGATCGTGACGGGGGCGGGGCGCGGCTTCGGCCGTGCGATTGCGCTGGGGCTGGCAGCCGAAGGCGCGGCGGTGACGGTGACGGCGCGGTCGAAGGAAGAGATCACGGTCACCGTGGCGCAGATCGAGTCGGCCGGAGGGCGCGCGCAGGCGGTGGCGGGCGACGTGACGAATCGCGCCGATGTGGCGCGCGTTGTAGAGGCGGCGCAGAAGCGGTTCGGTCCGGTCACCGTGCTGGTGAACAATGCGGGCGTGGCGTGGCCGTTTGGGCCGGTGTGGGCGGTGGATCCGGACGAATGGTGGGCCGCCGAAGCGGTGCACGTGAGGGGCGCGCTGCTGTACATGCATGCGGTGCTTCGAGGCATGATCGAGCGGCGGAGGGGCCACATCATCACCATCGCGGCGCTTGCGGGGCAACGGGTGGCCCCAAATCTCTCGGCGTACTGCGTGGCCAAAAGCGCGCAGATACGCCTGACCGAGCACGTGGCCGCGGAAACCAAGGAGCACCGCGTGGCGGCGTTTGCGATCGAGCCGGGCACGGCCATCACCGAGCTGGCGGAACAGACGATGGCTTCGCCCGAGGCCCAGCGCTGGCTGCCGGGGATGGTGGAACGGTTGCGCGGGCTGAAGGGGCAGCAGGACCGGGCGGCGGTGTTTGCGCGCTGCGTGGAGATGTGCGCGGACCTGGCGTCGGGGCGCTACGATGCGCTGTCCGGACGGTTTTTTTTGCCGCAGGATGATTTTGAGAAGTTGCTGCGGGAAGCGCAGGCGGGCTAGCGTGGTGTCCCGGAAACAGCTTGCACAATTTGCAGGCGGGCAGGGCGCAGCAAGCAGCGGCCTCTACAACCGAGTGCGAGCCGCGGACGATGGGCGGTTCCTTGTGGGGCGCGACACGAGAATGATGCGAGGCGCCGTTTTTCCGGCGCCGGTGAGGATGTGATCGCCATGGCAGACGACGCGAAGATTGCGGCATTGGAGAAGAAGATCGAGGAGCTCGCGCAGCGCGTGGGGGTTCTCGAGGACATTCACGCCATCCGGCGCGTGCAGCACGCCTACGGCTATTACATGGACAAGTGTTTGTACGGCGAAGTGGTGGATCTGTTCGCCGGCGACGGCGAAGTCCACTTTCTGGGCGGGATTTTCAAGGGGAAGGAGGGGGTGCGGCGGCTTTACATCGATCGTTTCCGTAAAAATTTCACGGGCGGGACGGACGGGCCGATGTACGGCTTCCTGCTCGATCACCCGCAGATGCAGGACGTGGTGGACGTGGCGCCGGACCGCAAGACAGCCAAGGGACGCTTTCGCGTCGTCATGCAGGCCGGGCTCCACGAAAGCGCCAAGCCGCCCGCGGGACAGGCGCTGACGCTGCCCAAGCAGTGGTGGGAAGGCGGCGTCTACGAAAACGAGTACGTGCGGGAAGACGGGGTGTGGAAAATCAAGTCGCTCAACTACCGGCTGGTGTGGAACGCCGACTATGAAAGCGGATGGGCGCACACGCGGCCCCGCTACCTGGCGTTCTTCACGGAGACCTATCCGGAAGATCCGGGAGGGCCGGACGCGCTGGAGGACAACAAGCCCGTGCTCTGGCCGGAGACCGAAGTTCTCGCCTACCACTATCCGAATCCCGTCAGTGGAAAGCCCTGGAAGAAGTGAGCGCCGCGGAGCATACGCCGGGGACGCCGCAAGTGGGTTTCTACGGCTGGAAACTGCTGGGGACATTCTGGCTGATTCTGTTCACGAACTTCGCGTTTCCTCTGTATGGCGCGAGCGTGGTCAACGCCTACATGGCCGCCGATCTGCATTTCAATCGCGGCGAGCTGGGGCTTGGCCTACGGGATGTTCCAGTGGATGGCGGGATTGCCGGCGCCCCTGGCGGCGCTGTGCATCAACAAGATGGGTGTGCGCTTCACGATGACGCTCGGGTGCATGACGGTGATGGCCGGGGCGATGCTGATGGCGCTGGTGGTGCACACGAGTTGGCAGGTGGTGGTGGTGTACGGCGTGGTGATCGGGCTGGGCGCGCTGGCCGGGGGAGTGCTGGGGGCGCAGTCGGGGATCAGCCGATGGTTTATCGAGGGCAAGGCGCGGGCCATTACGCTGGTGCACACGGGCAGCAGCATCGGGGGTTTCGTGGCCGCGCCGCTGCTGAATCGCGTGATCGCGGGCTTTCACGGCAACTGGCGGGCGGGGTGGTGGCTGATCGCGGGGCTGAGCGGCACGGGGACGCTACTCTCGGCGTTCCTGATCAAGGAGCGGCCTTCCGATCTGGGGCAATTGCCCGACGGCGGAGCGGTGGCACGGCGCGCGACTTCGGGGGCTGGCGCGGGTTCCGGCGTACGGCGAAAAGTTTATAAGACGGCGGAGGAATGGCCGTTCCGGGAAGTGTTGCGGACTCCGGCGATATGGCTGCTGCTGATTTCGCTGCTGGGGTTCAGCGCGGGCTATCCGCTGTTCCTGGCGCACGGCGTGGTGCACCTGCGCGATCTGGGGTACACGGCGGGCCAGGCGGCGTTTTCGATAGCGATCATGCTGGGAGCGTCGCTGGTGGGCACGCTGGTGTTCGCGGTGTTCGGGGATCGCGTCGAGCCGAGGTTTCTGTGGTCGGCCGCTTCGCTGGTGTTTTGCGCGGGGATGCTTCTGGCGCTGCGGGCGAGCGGCGCGGCCGGGCTATACGCTTACGCGGTGTGCCTGGGAAGCGGGTTCGGCGTGGGGTTTTCGGCCATGATGTCGCTGCCGGCCAACTATTTCGGGGCGCGCGCCTATCCGTCGGTCGTGGGATTGATGATGGCGGTCGGAACTACGGCCGGGGCCGTGGGAGCATCCCTGGCCGGATATGTTTTTGACCGCGCCGGAAGTTACGCGCCGGCATTTTATGGTGTTTCGGGATTGGCGTTTGCCGCGGCGGTTCTTTTGTTGTTCACGACGCCGCCGATGCGAAGAGCGGCGTGATGGCGCGCGCCGGGCGCAGGCTTCGAATTCAAATCACAGACAGGGGTGAAGCATGAGGAAGATCGACATTTTCACGCATATCTGGCCGAAGGCGTTCCATGAAGCGCTGGCGAAGCAGACCGGCGGGATGAAGGACATGCACCGGCGCAGCGAGGCCATTCCTATGATGACCGACCTCGACCACCGCTTCCGGGTGATGGACAAGTTCGAGGGCTACCAGCAGATCCTTTCGCTGGCCTCTCCGCCGCTGGACGCCGCGGCCGGACCCGCGGCCGCGCGGGAACTCTCCCGCATCGGCAGCGACAGCATGGCCGAGCTCTGCCGGAAGTATCCCGACCGTTTTCCCAGCTTCCTCGCGTCGATCGCCATGCACGACGCCGAGGGCGCGGTGGAGGAAGCGCGGCGCGCGATTCAGGACCTGGGCGCGTGCGGCGTGCAGATCTATACCAACGTCAACGGGAAGCCGCTGGACGCACCGGAATTCCGCCACATCTTCAAGGGGCTGGAAGCGCTGGGAAAGCCGATCTGGATTCACCCCGCGCGCACCGCGAAGTTTTCCGACTATCAGACGGAAGAACTTTCGCAGTACGAAATCTGGTGGACCTTTGGATGGCCCTACGAATCGAGCGTGGCGCAGGCACGGATCGTGTTTTCCAAAATGCTGGATGAGATGCCAAACCTCAAGATCATCATCCATCACGCCGGGGGGATGGTGCCGTTTTTCGAGGGGCGCGTGGGCGCGGGGTGGGATCAGCTGG
This sequence comes from Terriglobia bacterium, assembly GCA_963791705.1. Classification (GTDB taxonomy): domain Bacteria; phylum Acidobacteriota; class Terriglobia; order Acidiferrales; family UBA7541; genus Palsa-295. Next base: position 83,185 of record CAWBTO010000006.1, read on the forward strand.
GCACGCGGACGTCGCACCACGATTACCGGCCGCTGCTGAAGGAACTGAAGAAGCGCCCGTTCGATTACTTCAAGATGTTCTACGCGGATACAGCCACGTTCTGCTCGACGCCCGCGCTGGTGTGCGCCCTGAGTTTTTACGGCGTCGATCACATGCTGTTCGCTTCCGACTCTCCGTTCGATCCGGAAGGCGGGTCGATGTACATCCGGGAAACGATTCGCTGCGTCGACGAGCTGGATATTTCCAAGGAAGACCGCGAGAAGATCTACTACAAGAACGCCTGCAAATTGTTGGGTCTTCGGTAGCGGCGCGAAGGAGCGAGGAAGATACGTTGTGCTAAAGAGCGGCGCTGAGATTCTTCGCCCATCCTGGCCGGATGGTCTCAGAATGACGGCGCAACCCTCGTGTGAAATTTAGGCGAGCGCAGCAGCACCGGCGGCGGTTCGCCGCCGGTGGCCGGGGCGCCGCGGATCGCGGGATTACTGTTTGCTGGGCGCCGGATGATCCTTGAGGAAGCTGCCGACATCGGGCAGGGACGGGCTGGCGGAATTGGGAGCCGTGCCGGAGTGGGACTGATCCGTGGGCGGGTGCTGGAACTGGCCGGCGGCGGGCTGGTTGCGGACGACGAGCCAGCCACCGGCGTGACGCTCGAGGGAGTAGGTCATATGCATGCTCGCGCCACCCTGCTTGAGGCGGAACTCGGTGTCGGCCTGGGCCTTGTCGCCGTGAATCTGCACGTTGTTGAGGGCCATATCCATCACGGACATGTTGATACCCTTGTTGTCCTGCAGATGCGCTTCGATGGCTTTGCGGATGGCGTCGGTATCGCTGTCCGCAGCCGGCGGCGTTGCGCTGGCGGCGGGCGGAGTCGCCTCAGCCGGAGTTGCCATGGACGGCATGGCGCTATCGGAAGCGGGCGCGGGCTGGCTATTCTTGTTGCAGCCGCACACCAAGCCGGCTGCGAGAAACAGGGCGATCATCGGCAAATATGTTTTCATAAGAGAATCCTTGTCTAGCGTTTTTGCGCCTTCGTAGTAATCACTGTCCGGCGAGGACGGGCGAGCCTCCCGGTTTGGGAGCGGCGCGCTTGACCTCGTTGCCGGCCTCGGACGTCAGATCGCGGCTGCCAAATCCCACGCCGATCTTTTTCAGGAAGGCATTGGGGGCCTCGCCGCCGGCGAAGATCCAGACGAAATCGTTGGGAATCTCCCGCGTCTCGCCCTTCACCTCGAGCATGACGGAACTCGCCTTGAACTGCACCGGTTGAGAATTATACAGCACGGTGACCTTTCCTTTGCGGATGCAGTCGGCGATGCGCTGGGAGTTGCGCTCCTTGATGCGGGAGAAGGAATCCTGGCGGTACGAGAGGGTGACGGTGTTTCCAGCCTGGTGCGCGAGTCCCATGGCGGCCTCGACCGCGCTGTCTCCGCCGCCGACGACGAGAATGTGCTTGTGGACATAGTGGTCGGCTTCGATCAGGCGGTACATCACCTTGGGGAGTTCCTCGCCAGGGACGCCGAGCTTGCGGGGGCTGCCAGCGCGGCCCATGGCGAGCACGACGGCGCGCGCGCGGTATTGGCCCTTGGTGGTGGTGGCGGTGAAGATGCCGTCTTCGCCTTTGCGGATGTCCTCGACCTTTTCGCCCGGGCGATACTGGAAGTCCGCGCGCTCCAGAACCTTGCTCCAGAAGGCCAGCAGGTCTTCCTTGGAAAGCTCCGTTTTGCTGAATTTTCCGTGCATGGGGAACTCGACGGGGCTGGTCAGGACGAGTTTCTGGCGGGGATATTTCGCCACCGTGCCGCCGATTTCACCTTCGTCGACGGTGATGTAATTGAGTTTGCGTTCGATGGCGCGCAGGGAGGCGCTGATTCCCGCGGGGCCGGCTCCGACGATGAAGACGTCGTGCACGCCGGCACTCGGCGAGGAGGTGCGTCGCGAGGCCAGGCGGCCGGCGATGTGGTCGATGGAGTCGCGGCCCTGGGAGACGGCGTTTTTGATCAAGGCCAGCCCGCCGAGCTCACCGGCGATGAAGAGGTTGGGCACGGTGGTCTCATATTCGGGCGTGAGGTGGGGCATGTCCGCGCTCATGCTGGGACTGGCCATGACCATGGTGATGGCCCCGACCGGGCAAATGTCGGCGCACAGCGCGTGGCCGATGCACTTGAAGGGGTTGATGATGGCGGCCTTGCCGCCGAGCATGCCGAGAACGTCGCCTTCCGGGCAGACCGAGGTGCACGCGGCGCAGCCGATGCAGTATTCGGCGTCGATGTGGGGATGCTGGGCGCGCGGGCCATCGGAACGCAACTTCGCCTTTTCCGCGGCAGCGCGCGCGCGCGCGTCGCTTTTCTTCAAGTCCTTGAGGTAACGGAGCATGAAGAATCCAAGAACGACCGCCGCGATCACGAAAGCGAAAAGCGTGTCCATGTTCGTTGTGTGGTATTACCCCGAGAGAGCAGCATCCAGCGGCTGCGATTCAATTATGCCGCGCCCGTGATTCTCGGCACCCGAATCCCGGCATGAACTGATGATCCTACAAGTAGCCGAGCAACATGGCAGTTCCGATGTGCAGGAGTGCCAAAACGATAAACGCATAGCTGAAGGGCCGGTGGATGACGTGCCAGAGCTGGAAGACTTCCTGCGTCCGGCTGAGGAACACCATGCGCTTGGAGAGCGCGGCCTGGTGCTGGGCGATGCGGACCACGGTTTCCAGCTCGTCGTGGGTGCTGCGCAACAGGCCGCCCAGGCTGAAGATGATGCCGCCGAAGCCCAGCACCTGGCGGCGGAGCGACGCGACGCGAAACGGGCGCACCATGTCGAGCATCAGCATCCAGACGATGGCGCCAACGGCGGATTTGTGCTTCACCATCTCCGCGCTGGGAACATGGAAGGCGGCCACCAGCTTCCCGGCGGGGAAAACTTTCTGCGAGGCCATCTGGCTGGCCAGAGCCAACTGTTCTTCCTGCAACTCCTGCCATGATAATTCCGCGGCGTTGATGTGGCGGGGAATCTGGGCGTAGAGGTAGCGGCCCACGATGCCGCTCAGGGCCACGGCCAGCATGATCCAGAAGGCCATGCCGGCAATGCCGCGGAACTTGAAGGCCGAGTGAAACGCGATGATGACCGGAGCGCTCACGCCCAGCACGACGTGAAAGTCGAGCCAGTGACGGTTGACGCCCACGCGGCCCAGCCACTTCCAGCGCTTGCGAAGATAGTAGAGGTAGATCAGGAAGAAGAGCCCCAGACCCAGGATGCCGAGGTTGATGCCGATGGCGCCGCTGGGGCGCAGGAGGGCGTGCTTGGGCGAAAGCGGGCGGGCGGCGGCACCCAGGGTGTAGTAATCGAAGCCGTAGGCGGCGATGGCGAGCACCAGGGCCGTCGCCAGGGCCCACGCCGCGGCGACGCGGCGGCGATGATTGCGTTCCCGATCGACGGCGGGCGTTGCGAGAACTCGAATCGAGAGGTTGATGCTCACGGCTGGTCACCTCCGGACAGTTTCACATCCACGCGGAATTTACGGTATTCCGAGAAGCGATGAATATTGCGCCAGTGCTGGCGCGGCGTTTCCAGATCGATGGTCGCGGATACGGGCAGCCACTGCGGCTGGGGTTCGCCCTGCAGCGTGACGGGCCCGTATTCCAGCACGGCGCGAAGGGACTTCACACCCAGGTCGGACATGGTGGAGCCGACTTCCACCTCGATGCGGTGGATCGCGCCGGTGGCCGGGTCGAGCCAGGCGGTGCCGCTGAGATCCAGGGGCCGGTCCTGGACGATCATCTGGTAGAGGATGGGCGAGGGCGTGCCGGGAAGATGCTCGAAGCGGTAGCGGGTGAGCGCTGTGCCCTGCGATGCATCGTCCCCCAGGCGCGTGAAGCGGAAGCTGGATTCGTAGCTGGGATGCAGCACCATGGCCAGCGCCGAAAAGCCGTAGGTCGCGAGCAGGGGACGCGCGTCCACGTGGGTGGGACTCTTTTCCGTGAGGCGCTGCTCGGTGACGCGGACCTCGCCTTCCTCGCAGCGAATGATCAGGATGGAATCGAACAGCGTCTTGCGGCGGTAATCGACGCGGTCGTTGGCTTTCAATTTCTGCTGCTCGATGTCTTCGTCGTATCGCAGCGAGGAGAAGTTCTGGCTGAATTGCTCGACCAGGGCGCGGCTTTTCGCGAGCAGGGGATCGGGCGCGTTGGGCGACCCGGCGCGAGCCGGAGGCGGGGCGAGCAACGCGAGAAGTGCCAGGGCAGTGAAAAGAAGGCCGGGGATCCATGGCGAGATGCCGCGTTGCCGGGTTTTCGCCGACAGGGTCTTCATGGCTTAAAAGCGCTTTCCGACGATGACCTGAAACTGGTCATAGTTCATCGTCCCGCCGCGCTGCCAGGTGTAGCCGGCGTTGAAGAAGAGAATCTTTCCCGGCGACCAGTCGAGATAGGTGTTGATGAAGTGCGTCTGCGACGTTTTGGTCATCGGCGAATTGAAATTCTGCAGGCCGCCGATCAGCTGCCAGTCCAGCGACTGGCCGATCCGGCGCGACAGCGACACGGCTTTGTAATCTCCGCTTCCGAACGAACTGCTGAACTTCGAATAGCGCAGGTCGACGCGCATTCCGATCTTGCGGATATCGCCCAGGGTGATGCCGTACAACTGGTTCCACGAGCTTTTGGCGTCGCCGGTGCGGGAGCTCTGGCCGATGTTGGTGTACACGGCGATTTTTCGGGGAAGATTCACGCGCACACCGCCGCTCAGGCCTTGGAAGAGGTAGCGGTCCAGCAGGCCGGTGCCGATGAGATTGGGATCGAAAGTGGGGAAATCGCGGAAATAGACATCGCTCAGGCTGAGTTCGAGGCGCGGATTGGGGTCGTAGCGCAGGGTCAGATAGCTGCGGTTGAGCCCTCCGGTGCTGGCCGTCACTGCCGGCGTCGTGGCGGTGGCGGGCTGGGTGATGGCGGTATGCGGCGCGTCGATTTCCATGGCGTGGTAGAGAGCGAGATTGCGCTTGAAGAAGATTCCCGTTTCGGTGAACAGGAACTGGCGGCTGGGTTGCCAGTTGATGGAACTGAAGGCCACGCCGACGGTGGCGGTGTAGCGCGTGCTATCGAAATCGCCGCCGGAGAAATTGGCGAAGGCGCCGGCGATGTGCTGGTTCGGATTGTAATCGTAGGAGGTTGGGTCGGGAGTCGAGCCGCCGAAAACTCCGACGATCGTATTGTCGCGTGTTCGCCGGCCGAAATATCCGCCGTCGATGGTGTCCAGGCTGGAGGCCCAGGGCAGGTAGAGGCGGCCTCCTCCAGCCACCCAGCTCGAGTTGGGATTGTCGTAGGTGAGCGCGAGGTGATAGGTGCGATTGATGAGATCGCTGATGGTCACGGCCTGCGAGCCGCCGGAGAGCGACCGGAAGCGGCCGCGCCAGTAGCCGGAGAAATTCCAATAGGTGCCGCCGATCCGCGTCATGTCGAAGCGCGCCACCATGCCGACGTCCGAACTGGCGGCCGAGGGCGTGGCGTGGGTGAACAGCGTGCTGTATTCCATGCCGATGCGCCCCCGCATGCGGTTGATTTCCGGCGAGGGCGGGCGCGGGACCGCGGCGCGCGCTTCTTCCACTACCGGATCGCCGGAGGTGAAGGAGATGATCTGCGGGTAGGCGCGTCCTCCGGTGATTCTTTGCTGCTCTTGCTGCTGGGCGCGTTTCGCTTGCACTTCTTGAGAGGACAAACGAGCCAGATCGCCGACCTGCACCGGATCGGTGGCGTTGGAGATCTCGCACACGGCGGAGGAGGCGGCCACGGAAACGACCTTGAGCGAGGCGATGACGCCCGAGGGTGACGGAGCGGGGGCATCCGGCCCCGCTGCCGCGGAAGTGGCGGCGTGCTCGACGGTCAACTGCTGGCCCTCCTGCAAGCCAGCGGCGCGGCCGCCATCCAGATAGACGACGTCCTGGGCGATGTACTTGACGTGAAACGTGAGGCGCTCGGACGATTCCTGCGCCAGGGTGAGGGCTGGAAGTACCGCGCAGGCGGCCAGGAGAGCGGCCAGCGCCAGCAGGATTCGTTGCTCGATCATCGCCCCCACGCCCCTATTTCTTGTGGCACGAATAGCAGTTGATGCTGTTGTAGACGTAGCCCGACACGCCCTGGTGGTCTGAATTGGTCTGCGACTGCGTATGGCACGTCGTGCAGACGAAGACCGCGTAGTTCGACGGATTGGTGTGGCAGTCGCTGCACGTTTTGGCGCTGCCATGGTTCATCGGGAACCACGTATGGTTGAACGTGGCCCCCAGCCAGCTGGTGGTCGTGTGACAGGTGGCGCAGGTGGTCGGGAAACCCGCCGCGGCGTGATTGGGATCGGTCGTCCCCGCGTAGTCGGCCTTATGGCACGAGTAGCAGTCGGTTGGCGTTCCGGCATAGACCCCGCCGATGTGGCAACTGGCGCAGGGAACCGTGAGGTGGGCGCCGGTGAGCGGGAAGGGAGTGTTGTTGTGATTGAACACCGCTCCCAGCCAGCTCGTCGTGTTGTGGCAGATGGTGCAGTCGGTCGGGTAAGCCGCCGACACGTGATTGGGCACTCCTGAAATGGTGGCAGTGTTGTTGTAGTCCTTGGTGTGGCAGCCGTAGCAGTTGGTGGGCAACGTTCCCGCGTAGTTGTCGGTATGGCAAGTGGCGCAGGGCACGGTGACGTGCGCGCCGGTCAGTGGGAACGAAGTCGTATTGTGATTAAACGTCGCGTTCAGCCATGTCGAAGTGCTGTGGCACAGCGAACAATCCTGCGGGAAGTTAGCGGTGACGTGGTTGGGCACGCCCGCAATAGTGGCGGTGTTGTTGTAATCCTTGGTGTGGCAGCCGTAGCAGTTGGTGGGCAGTGTGCCGGCATAGTTGTCGGTGTGGCAGGTGGCGCAGGCGACGGTGACGTGCGCGCCGGTGAGCGGGAAAGCCGTGGTGTTGTGATCGAACGCGGCACCGGACCAGCTGGTGGTGCTGTGGCAGAGCGTGCACGTCTGCGAGAAGCCGGCGGCCACGTGATTCGGGACGCTTCCGCCCATGGTGGCGGTGTTGTTGTAATCCTTCGTGTGGCAGCCATAGCAGTTGGTGGGCAGCGTGCCGGCATAGTTGTCGGTATGGCAGGTGGTGCAGGCGACGGTGACATGCGCGCCGGTGAGCGGAAACGCCGTGAGGCTGTGGTCGAACGTGGCATTGAGCCATGTCTGGGTCGTATGGCAGAGCGTGCAATTCTGCGAGAAACCTCCGTTGACATGATTGGGCACATTTCCGCCGATCGTGGCGGTGTTGTTGAAGTCCTTGACGTGGCAGCCATAGCAGTTGGTGGGCAGGGTGCCGGCGTAGTTGTCGGCGTGGCAGGTGGCGCAGAGCACAGTGACGTGCGCGCCGGTGAGCGGGAAGGAGGTAAGGTTGTGGTCGAACGACGCAGGGATCCAGGCGGTGGTGTTGTGGCAGTTCGAGCATTGCGTCGGGATGCCGGCTTTGACGTGGTTTGGGTTGGTGGACCCGTTGTAATCCTTGACGTGGCAGCTATAGCAATCGGCCGGAGTTCCGGCGAATTTTCCGTTGATGTGGCAGGCCGTGCAGTCCAGCGTGGCATGGGCTCCGGTGAGAGCGTAGCCGGTGTACTTCAGGTGATCGAATTGTGCGCCGAACCAAGTGTCGGCGGTGTGGCACGAATCACAGGTAACCGGGAAGTTGAGCGTCTTGTGGTTGGGCCCGGTGGCGTTCTGAAAATCGGCGGTGTGGCAGGAGTAGCAGGCCGTCGAAAGGCCGGTGAACTGCCCGGCCGCTTCGTTCTTGTGGCAATCGACGCAGTCCACCATGGCGTGAGCTCCCAGCAGCGGGAACCGGTTCCTATGATCCTTGAGATGCTGAGTGCGGACCTCCCAGCCCTGGACGGTGTGGCACTCCTCGCATTTCGCGCCAAACTGGCCGCGATGCAGATCGGCATGGCAATCGGCGCAGCGCGTGCCAATGTGGGTGAAGACGAGATTGGTGTGGCACTGCGCGCAGGCGACCTTCTGATGCATGCCCCGCAGCGGGTAGCTCGTGCGATTGTGGTCGAACTCCGGAACGCCGCGAATGGGTTTCCAGCCCGAATTGGTGTGGCAATTCTCGCAGGGCATGTTGATGATCCCATGCGGATTGCGGTTGGTGTCCTTGTCCTTCTGCGCGTGCGCGGACACAGCCCCGGGACCCGCGAAGGCCAGCAGCAAGAGCAAGAATTCGATCAGTGCTGTCGAATACATGGGACACCAATCCCGTTTAGGTTTACGGGCTGCCTTCCCTGAAAAACCTACGCTTTTGAGAGGGTACCGTTGTACCAGGAGCGCAACAACTGGCCTGAAGGTCAGGTTTAGTTCAGGCAAATGGTACTTCCGGGCGAGAGACACGATTTTCCCCAATAGCCTGCCAATTCAGGCGGGCTGCTCTGTAGGGGAGATGTTTGGGGCGGGCGTAGCTTCGATTCGGTCGTGTGGCGAGGGGTTGCCAGCGACGCCAGCGATTTCAATTGTGGCAGCGGGCGCACTCGCGTGGGGCCAGGTTGTAAACCAGAACCTGTTTCCCGCCGAGGAACCGGAAATTCGTGTGGCAGTCATTGCAGGCGACCGTCTTGTGGGCGGGTCGCAGCGAAAAATCGGTCTGCTTCTCGTGATCGAACAGGGATGGCTTCCAGTGGTCCTCGGTGTGACACTTCTCGCAAGCCACCGGCTGTCCGCCCTTGGTGAATTGGCCGGCGTGGGCGTCGTCGTGGCAGTCGGAGCAGGCCGTGGGCGCCGAGCGAAACGAGGCTTCGCTGATTTTGCCGCTGGGCTCGGCCGACTTGTGGCATTTCTCGCAGGCAACTTTTGCGTGGCCGCCGCGCAGGGGAAACGACGTCTTGGAATGGTCGAAGCCCGGCAAATCGGTCCAGGACTTCACGGTGTGGCACGCCTCGCAGCCGAGCGGGGAGCCGTTGGGACGCTTTTCCGCCATGCGTTCCTTGAACTGGCCCTGGTGCGGGTCTTTGTGGCAGCCGGTGCACGAACGATCCGCAAAGCGATACGCGGCGACTTTTTCCGCATAGCCGGCCCGGCCACCGGCGTGGCAGTCCCCGCAGGCGACGGCGACATGCCCGCCGGAAAGCGGGAAACGGCTCTTCTGATGCTGCGCGAGAGTGTAGCTGGAGGGGCGGAACCCCTTTACCGAATGGCATTGCTCGCAACGGTTGTTGTAGGGCGCCTGCGCGAACTGGTCGGCATGAACGTCCTTGTGGCAGTCCAGGCAATTGGCGAACGCAACTTTGTATTTCGTGGTCTTGCCGGCGGGGAGATGGCATTTGTCGCAGGAGACGCCGGCGTGCTTGCCTTCGAGCGGATAGGCCGATGAGGCGTGTTCCTTCACGCCGAACGAAGACGGCTTCCATCCCGCGACCGTGTGGCACGCGGAGCATTCCCCGCGGTCCTTCCGCGCGGCGAACTGGCCGCCGTGCGGATCGGGCTGGTGGCAATCGGAACACTTGGCAAAGGCCACGGGCTTTTTGAAATTCGCACTGGCGTGGCACTTGATGCAATCCACCTGCGCGTGTTTCCCCTCCAGGGGGTACTTCGTCTTCGAATGATCGAACTGCCGGCTGGCGGTGATCTTCTTCCAGCTCTCCGTGGTGTGGCACGACTCGCAGGATTGCGCGAACGCGCCGTGGTGGGGATCGGTGTGGCAATCGGAACATTTGGCGAAGGGGATGCCGGTGAAGCGCGGCGGTCCCTTGGGCGTGGCCGGGGTGTGGCACTTGGCGCACTCCACCTTGGCGTGGAGTCCGGTGAGCGGGAAGCGCGTTTTATCGTGATCGATCTTGGAAGCGGCTTTCCAGTCGGTGAAGTTATGGCATTTCACGCAATCCTGGCCGAGCTGGCTGTGATGCGGATCGTCATGGCAAGCGAAGCACTCCTGCGAAAGCCCGAGGAACGTCCGGCGCAAATCCTTCATCTGGATTGAAGGCCGGACCGCCGCGCTGATGTGCGCAGGCGCGTGGCATTTGCCGCATTCGATTCCGGCGTGCTTGCCCTCGAGGGCGTAGCCGGTTTGCCGGTGGTCGAACTCCTTGAGCGAGGGCTCCCAGTGGATCAGCCCAAAATCTTCTCCGTTGTGCTCGGAGTGGCAGCGGGCGCAGTTTTCCTTTTCCTGGAAGCGCGCGTGCAGACCGCGGCCCTGCGCGAGTTCGTGCGCGATCTCGGTGTGGCACTCCTGGCATTTCAGGGCCGCTGCGCCCTTGCCCAGCATGTGGCAACTGGTGCACTGGGTGGGTCCGCTGAGCGACTGGTGGGCGCGGGCGAGCGGGCCGGGGGATATCTGCGCGTGCGCCGTCATGACAGCGGGTAAGCAGCACGCCAGAGCCAGCCAGACGATCTTCGCCCAAACCGGCACCCGCGGAGAAATCACCGAGCGCGGGGTGGAAGAGCCAGCTTTGGGCATCATCACGTTGATTCTCTCCCGAGAGGCTGGGGCGAGCGCAAGGGTTGCCTTCCCGCACGCAGTTTTAAAGGCAGCTGTCCGACCGAACAGGCCAAGTTGCAAATGGAAAATGATGCAGGGCTGAGGAATCACAGGCTAGCACGGCGGCCGGATGGGCAGCAGAAAAAGTCCGGGGTCTGTTCGAGAGCTGCAACGCACGTGGCCTGAAATCGGAAGCTGAGTCAGGGGCACAGCTGCAAAAAGCGGCGGCAAGCCGCCGCACTCCAAAGGGTTGCGATTTCGGGCGGGGCGATTTTTCGCGCTGTGCGCGGGGCGGCGCCACAGCTTCGCGTGCCGCTCCGGCTTGCGCGCCCGGCGGGTGGCGATGCTACGGTTTGGGTTTGATGTTGCGCGTCAGATAGGAGGAGATGGCCGCCAGCTCGGCATCGCTGATTTCGGTCTTGCGAAACGAAGGCATGAAGAGGACGCCGTGGCGGACGAACTGCCGGATCATCTGCGGAGTCAGGTCCGAGCGCTGATCGAGCACGGCAGGTTTCTTGCCCTTATAGTGCTCGGCGAGGGCGTCGGTGCCGGGCTTGCCCACGCCGTCGCCGTGACACGGCAGGCACCATTTCTGATAAACCTGCCGCCCCTTTTCGACCGCCGATTCATCGGGCGCGGCCAGCGCGCGGCCCGCAAAGATCAAACTCAGAACGATCCACAAAGCGGCTTTCCCGTTTTTCATGGTTTTGCCTCCCGGAGGTGTTTGGGCCAGATGCCGCATTTGCCGGGCGAAAGGATGCCGTTGGGATCAATGGCGTCCTTGATCGTTTCGTTGAAGCGCCGCAGCGCGTGGTGGTTGAAGCTGTAGGCGTCGGAAACGGTCTGCATGAACGCGGTGTGCGTGCGGTACTCTCCCCAGCCGTGCTCGGCGGCAATCTGAACCAGGCGCTTGAACGCGGCGCGGTTCTTGCGGTTCTTTTCGATGTCGTGCTCCACCGGGAACCCGAAGAGGATGAGGAAGCAGCGCGGGTAATTGGACGCGGGGCCGAAAAACGTCTGGCCGGCGGCGATGACGGGCAGGTCCAATTCCCGGTAGGCGGTGGCGAATACTTTTTGCGCTTCGAACACCGCTTCTCCCGTCATCGGAATGATGGGCGAGAACCACAGGTGGCCCTGGCTGCGCGGGCCTCCGATGCCGAAGATGGCCAGGTTGGGCACGCCCAGCAGCACGGGGTTGGGAACCTGTTCGAGTTCCTTGGGGTCGAGGGGAAAGCGGTACAGCTTGCCTTCCTGAAATTTCGCGCCGGGAATGGCGGAGAATCTCTCGCGGGCATATTCCCATTGCGCCGCGACGACCTTGGCGGGCCCGTAGAAGGGCAAGTCCACGCTCCAGTAGCCGAGATTCTTGCGCTGGAAGAGCTGCTCGAGTTCTTGCGTCGAAGGGGCGTCGGGCCTCGCGCGCAGCGCGGACAGCTCGGGATCTTCCTGCGGCCCGCCGAACAGGGGCGTGGCGAACTGCGTGGTGCTGGTGACGATGCCGGAATTCATGAGATAGGCGACGATGTCCACGAGGGGAATCAGATCGTCGTGGCGCGGAACGGTGACCGTGGCCTGCATGTGGACTTCGGGCTGCGGGTAGAGCCACATGCCCATCTTGGTGACCACGCCGAAATTGGATTGCGAAAAGATGCCGTCGACGTAGGGGCCGAAGCCGTAGCGGTATTGCTGCCAGGTTTTCGCGCCGGGGAGCGCGCCCATGCCGGTGCGCATGACTTCGCCCGTGCCGAGAACGACTTCCAGGCCGCAGTGCGCGTCGAAGTGATCGCGCATGGGCGTGTGGCCGCCTCCGCGGTCAATGGCGTTGCCGAGCACGCTGCCCCAGCCGGGATCGGCCGCGTCCACCATGACGCGGAGCCCGCGCTCCTGAATGTAGCGGTAGAGATCGAAGTAGCTGACGCCGGGTTCGACCAAGGCGTAGTGGTTCTTGTCGTTGACCTCGAGAATGCGGTTCATGCGCTTGAGGTCGAGGATCACGCTGCCGGAAAGCACCGGCGCGGAGCCGCCGTAGCCGAGATTTTTTCCCGTGGAGATCGTCCAGAGGGGAATCTTGTGGGCGCCCGCGATCTTGACGACTTGCTGGACCTGCTCCACGCCGTCGGGAGCGACCGCCGCGGAGGGAATGGGTTCTGCGTCTTCGTGCCAGAACGGAGAGTAGGAGTCGCGATAGGTGTCCATGTCCTCGCCGGACGTGAACACCCATTGCTTGCCGAGCGCTTCTTCAAATTGACGCAGCGCGGTGGAGAAATCCTGGCTGCTGACGCCGGGCGGAAGTCTCATCGGTGCTCCCCGTGACTGGCTTCTCGAAGCAGGACGCGTCATTCAGCTCCGAAAGCGAGCAGAACATTTCCCGGCCCGGTGCCGAACGAGGCGTATCCCGAGCCCACGTAAAGCATTCCCCCGGCGACGACTGGGCCGGGGCCGCCCATGGCGCCGCCTTTTGCTTTAACCCCGTTGACGGTGGGGAACTCACGAGCCGTTTCGAATTCCCACAGGATGCGGCCGTCGGTGGTGGAGAGCGCGTGCAGTTTGCCGTCCCAGCCGCCCACGAAAGCGGCTCCGGGAATGGCCGTGACCGCCGCCGCTTGTCCCTTGGTCACGCCGACCATGCCGGGCGCGACGATCGGGGTGAACCATTTCTTCTTCCCATCTTTCAGCCCGAGCGCCGCCATGCCTCCTTCGGAGATGGCGATGTAGGCATTTTGCTCATCGGCGGCGCCTCCGAAAACAATCGCACCCTGGGGATTGGGACGCCGGGTGGCCAGGTTGGTTTTCCAGAGCAGCGCGCCGTTGCGATCCGGATCGAACGCCCAGACCACGCCGCTTTTCTGCGGGACGACGAGAACGCGGCGTCCGCCCGGCAACGTCCGCAACATGGCCGAAGCGCCGAAGTCCCAGTCCGGGCCCATCACGCCTTCGGGACAAGCGAGGGTCTTGGCGCCCGGTCCACAATTGGAAAGCCAGACGTCATTTTCCGTACCCTGAAAGCTCCAGCGGATCTTGCCGGTGTTGAGATCGAGAGCCAGGACGGAGTCGGTGGTATCGGCGGCAGGCTCCGTAAAGGCATCCCCGGTACCCACGTAAACGGTTTGGGTTTTGAGGTCCACAGTGGGCGCGGTCCATATGGAGCCGCCCGCGGGACCGTAGAGCTGCATGCCATTCCAATTCTTCTTCGTGGGCTTGGGAGTTTCCGGAATTGCATACGTCTTCCAGAGCTGACGGCCGGTGTTGGCATCGAGAGCCAGCACAAACCCGCGTGAGGAGCAGCAGGGATAGAGGTCGTTGGAGGAGACGCTTTCTTCGGTTCCGGCCGCCGGAACGTACAGCCGCCCGGCGACCAGAGTGGGCGCGCCGGTGATCTGGGACATGGGGTGATCATCGGAATGCACGGTCCACAACAGTTTTCCGCTGGACGCGTCGAGAGCGTAGACGTTGGCCTTCAAATCACCGAAGTAGATGGCGTACTTGGCCGCGCCGTGGCCTTGCACCGGGCCGACGCTGATGGCCGTGCGCACCGCCGCCTGCGCCTTATACGACCAGTAGACGCAGCCGCTCGCCGCGTTGAGAGAATAGACATAGCCCGTGTCGTTGCCGATGAAGAGGTGTCCGGCCACCACGGTCGGCTGGCCCCACACCGACGATGACCCCGGGAAACCAAACGCCCACTTCAGTTTCAAGTGGGGCACTTGCCCGGCCGTCAGCCCGGCCTGCGCCGCGGGTTGAAAGCGGGTGTTCGCCGACCCAGCGCCCCAGCCGTTCCACGAGGGCCCGGTCAGCGGGCCGGTAAGGGCGGCGTCGCCGGAGCAATGATTCGTCATGTTCTTGGCGTCGCCGGCATCGCTGCTGCCCACGGGGCGCCCGGCCAGATATTCGGCAACGGAACGCTTCTGCTCGTCCGTCAAACCCTGCCCCTGCGCCCGCATCACGCCGGCGTTGAGAACCTCATAGATGGTTTCGGGCGAGAGCTTACGCAGGGCCGGAAGATCCGGGGCGCGCTGCGCCGAGACGCCCGTGTAGACGTGGCAGGAAGCGCAGCTGCGGCCATAGACGATCTGGCCTTCGAGCCCACTCACGCCGGGAAGATCCGAGGGCATCTCGAGAGAGGCGGGTCCGCCCGGAGCTTGCGCCCCGGCGTTCTGCTGAGCACGGGCCGGAGCGACCGCCAGCAGCGCGATGATTCCGGCAAGAATGGCAAGCCTGGTCATCAATTCCTCCCGATCAGTTCCTGGTTCCAATTTGTGGCGCGGCGTTACACACACTTGTACATGGCTTCGATCAGGCGGCGGGCGCGCGGCCCATTGTCGTGCCGTGGGTGCCATTTGTTCATGCCGTAGGAGAAGGCGAGCTTGGCTTCCAGATCACCCATGCCCAGCGAGCCGCCGATGCCATGATGGCCGAAGGCTTTGGGATTCGGGCCCATCCAGACCACGGTGGGCGTATTGAGGATGAGACCAAGGGCCTGATGATAGGGGCGGCCCATCATGACTTCGGGCAGGCAGTGCTGCTCGGTGATCATCTGCCGGACTCCCTTCTCCGACATCACGCGAATGCCGCCCAGTTCGCCGCCGCGCGCAATGGCGCCGTACAATTTGGCGACCGCCCGGGCGTTGCCGTGGCCATTGCCGCTGGGAATCTCCGTGACTTTCCATTGCCGCGAGTTGAGCACCGTGGCGCGGTCCGCCACAGGCCACTCGTTCCAGGCTTGCGCCAGCATGCTTTTCGGGGCATCGCTGGTGGACGCGAAAAGCGTGCCTTCGATGGCCGGTATCACCTCGGCGCAGCGGTCCTGGTCCGCCTGGGAAAGACCGCCGATCTGATAATCGAGGCCGAGGGGACGCGCGATTTCCTCGCGGAAGAAATTGCCGAGCGTCTTTCCGGTGACGCGGCGAATGATCTCGCCGAGGATGAAACCCTGGTTGTGGATGTGGTAGCCGGATTGCGTGCCGGGCTCCCAGAGCGGCTTCTGGCGGGCCAGCGAATTGACGATCACGTCCCAATCGAAAATCGAGCCGGGCGGCAAATTTTCCGAGCATACGGCCAGTCCAGCGCGGTGATCGAGCGCGTAGCGGACGGGGATTTTCTCCTTGCCGGCCTGGGCGAATTCGGGCCAGTAGCGCGCGATGGGCGCATCGAGTTCGACCAGCCCGCGATCGAGCAATACGTTGAAGGTGATGGCCGAGACGCCCTTGGCGACCGACATCATGCAGACGATGGTGTCTCGCTGCCAAGGCTTGGTGCAGGCCTGGTCCTGCCACCCGCCCCAGAGATCCACGACCGGCTTGCCGTCCACCACCACGGACGCGCAGGAGCCGACTTCCTCCTCCACGCGAAAATTGGTTTCAAAGGCCTCGCGCACGGCCGCGAATTTCGGATCACAAAAGCCGTCAATGGTGAAGTCGCGGCCGTCCTTGCGAACTACGGTTTGCGTTGCAATCATTGCTGCTTCCTCCGTTCCCGATATGATCGGTGATGAATCCGTTTCCTATGGATCGCGCGGCGACGCGCCCGCAGGTCAATCGTAATCAAAGCGCCAGTTCTTTCCGTCCCGGACGATCCATCCCACCGTCGGATCGCAGAAATGACTGCCGACAATCAGAACCTTCTTGTCCTGATAGCGCGCGAGGAACTCGCGGCGGGTCTGGCAGGCCTTTTTGGCGTCAATGCAGAAGGCCGAGGGGAGATCCGGCTCGGCGAACTGAATCGGGCTGTGGAAGATGTCGCCGCTGATGATCGCGTGATGTCCTTCGGAGGCGACGTGCACGCTGACGTGGCCCGGCGTGTGCCCCGGCGTGGGCTCGAGCCATACCTCGTCGCACACATGATGTTGCGGTTCGACGAAGACGGCCAGCCCCGCGTCGATAATCGGCAGAATCGAGTCGGTGAGATGCTGCGTTTGTATGGACTTCTCCGGCAGCCGCCCCTGCCAGTAATCCCATTCGGCGCGGCCGAACAGGTAGCGCGCATTCGGGAAGGTGGGCACCCAGCGGCCGTTGGCCAGGCGCGTGTTCCAGCCGACGTGGTCGAGATGGAGATGGGTGCACAGGACGGTGTCGATCGTCTCCGGCGGACAGCCGGCGGCCGTCAGATCTTCCAGGAACGCCGTGTGCGTCTTGGTGAAGAGCTCAAACTCGCGCATCTTGTCGTTGCCGACGCAGGTGTCCACCATGATGCGACGGTCGCGGAACGTGAGCACGAAGGCCTGGAACCACACCAGGATTTGTCCCTCCGGCGTGGCGAAGTGCGGCCTCAACCAGGGATATTTCTTCACGGTTTCCGCCGTGCCGTCGGGCAACAGAAAGGAAAGTTCGCACTGGTCTTTCAATTCGAAGATGCGGGTAATCCGGACATTGCCGACCTGCCAATGCTTGACGTGTTCAATCGCCATGACTCTATCTCCTGAACACTTCCGAATCCCGCCCGCCGGAGGCTAGGCTTTTTCCTTCCGCAGGCGTTTCGGCCAGATGCCGGACTTCCCGGGGGAAAGAATGCCGTTGGGATCGACGGCGTCCTTCAACGTCTCATGGAACCGGTGCAGCGCGTGATTGTTAAAGGTGTAGGTGTCCGCCACCGTATCCATGAAGGCGACGTGGGTGCGATATTCTCCCCAGCCGTGCTTGGCGGATACTTCCACCAGCCGCTTGAAAATCTCGCGGCTCTTTTTGTTCTTTTCCCTGTCGCGGTAGATGGACACGCCGAAGAGCAGGACGAACGCGCGCGGGTAATACGACCAGGGAAGAGCGGCAAACTGATTCTTCGGCGAGACACCGAGCTCCGCATAGAGCTCCCCATACACTTTCAGCGCCTCGAAGATGGCTTCGGCGGTCATGGGCAGGATGGGCGAGAAGCCCAGGTGCCCGTCGGCGCCCTGAATCAGCCCAAACACACCGAGATTGGGGATGCCGAGCGAGACCAGCACGTCGGCGGCGGATTCCTTGATCTCGGCCGGAAACACGTAGGAGCGGCCGTCCTTGAACGTGGCGCCGGGAATTTCCGAAAACTTCTGCTTCACGAATTCCCACTGCGCCTCGATGACTTTCTTCGGCCCCCAGAACCGCAGGTCGGCGGCCCAATACGCGAGATCTTTCTCTTTGGCGATGCGATTCATTTCTTCGACCGAAGGGCCGCCGGGCATGTCGAAGGCCGTGCCGCCTTGGGACACGCGGTAATCGAGCACCGGGCTTTCCAGCATCATCGTGCCGCGGAGGATGTTGGAGTTCATCAGGTAGCAAACCGTATCGACGAAGGGGATCAGGTCGTCGTGCTGGGGCACCATGACCCGGCCGTCGAAATAGGCTTCCGGGGCGGGCATCAGCCAAATGCCCATTTTCGTCACCACGCCGAAATTGGACTGCGAAAAGATGCCGTCCACGTAGGGGCCGAAGCCGTACTTGTACTGCTGCCAGGTCTTCGAACCCGGCAGCGCGCCCATCCCCGTGCGCATGATTTCGCCATTGGCCAGCACGATTTCCATACCGCACACGGCCGCCCAGTGGTCCCGCATCGGCGTCCTACCCCCGCCGCGATCCAGGGCATTGCCCATGGGACTGCCCCAGCCGGGATCGGCCGGATCGATCCACACCTTCAGCTTGTGTTCCTGAATGTATTGGTACAGATCGAAGTAACTGACGCCGGGCTCGACGAGCGCGTAGTGATTGCGGTCGTTGACCTCGAGGATGCGGTTCATGCGCTTGAGATCGAGAATCACGCTGCCGGAAAGGGCCGGCGCGGTGGCGCCGTACGCCAAGTTCCTTCCGGTCGAGATGGTCCACAGGGGAATCTTGTAGGTATTGGCGATCCGCACGAGCTTCTGAACCTGCTCCACGGTGTCGGGAGCCACGGCCGCGGAGGCCACGTGGTCCTCCTCCTCGTGCCAGAACGGCGAATACGCGTCGCGATAAAGATCCAGATCCTCGTCCGAGGTGAAGACCCATTCCTTGCCGATGGCCTCGGCGAATTGCTTGAGCGCCTCGGAAAAATCCGATGCTGTCACGCCCGGTGGGACTCGCATGATGGCTCCTCTACGTAGGATCAGGCGGGACCTATATTGGCCCTGTATGATATGCGCGCATACTCTGTCGAAAAACGGGCGGTCCTGTCAAGAAGCATTCGGGGCGCCGGACGCGCGCACGGGATCAGACCGCCGCCGAGATGGCGATATCCGAGAGCCGCTGGTAGCGCTCGACGTTGTCGGGTTCGCTCATGACGCCGGCGGAGAGGCAGACGAACGTCATGTCGCGCTCGGGGTCCACCCAGAACAGCGAGCTTCCCGCGCCATAGTTGCCGAAGGTCCGCGGCGAAGCCAGTGTGCCGAACTGGTGATGGCAGATGGCTTCTCCCCGGAGAAAGAAGCCCAGGCCGATGTAAGCGGGATAGGGCTCCCAGCCTCGGGGCCCCGCCATCAGGGCTTTGTACAGCTCGTTGGGTTTGTCGCCGGTCCGGTTTCGCGTTGCGGCATCGAGCGTGGCCGGGGAGACAATCCGCGCGCCGTCGAGTTCGCCGCCGCGCCGCAACATCTCGGCAAATCGGAACATGTCGGACACCGTGGAGATGCAGCCGACCCACGGCATCTCCGCGTGCTCTTCCTGGAACGCGCCATGGGGCCCGTAATTGCTGTGCCCGGGATGCACCATTGGCATCTCCGAGAGAAAGATGGGGACGATGTGGCGGGCTTTGAGGTCGGCGCGAACGCCCACGGAGGTTTCCTTCATCTTCAGCGGCTTGAGAAGATCCTCCTCGACGATCCGGCGGTAGGAACGCTTCTTCGGATCGGTCCGCCGCAGGGCCTCACCCATCAGCGCGTGCGCCGCCATGGGAGCGTAGGTCACCAGATCTCCGGGCTCCGCGACGCTGTGAACCTCCTTGCAGATGAAGGCGATGACTTCGTCCAGCACATCGATGTAGCCTCCGGGACCGACACTGAAGATGCTGGGCAATCCCGAACTGTGCGTCAGCAGATGATAGAAAGTGATGTCCTGGCGGCGGCCTCCGGAAAATTCCGGAATGATCTCGGATACTTTGGTGGTGAGCGCGAACTGGCCCAATTCCATGGCGCGGAATACGAGGAGGTTGGTGATCGCCTTGGTGGTCGAGAACAGGCTGAAGACCGATTTCTTAGTGACCGGCCGCCGGTCGGTGGCATTGGTGTGGCCGATGGCCTCGTGCAGGCCGATCACGCCGTGCCGCGCCACCAGGATGACGGCGCCGTAATAGCGGCCGCGGCGGATGTCGTCCTCGATCGCGTATTTCAGATGGAGAAGTCGGTCCCCCGCCAAGCCATGCTTCGCCTTTGCCATGTGCGCCCCCTCTCGTGCGGTGTTCCCGGGCTGGGTTGCCCGCCGGCTCGCTATTCCGACTCACAAGGACCGTGCGGCCGCCGCCGGAGGATAGATCATACACACGTGAAGTTCAAATTCCAGAGTTGGTTTGAGAAAGTAAGCGTTTGCGGGTGCCCTGGGCCGTCTCAGGAATGAGACGTCTTTGGACGAAGATGGAATTGCTGCGTGTCCCCAGAGGAAAGTATCGAATCGCCATATTCCATTTCAGGTGATTGAAATAAAGGGTCCTAGTTGGCGCTGCGAGATTTCCGCAGAAGATCGCCGTGGTACTGTAACTACCATTGCGATAGCGAAGCTGTGGCGGGATTTCATTAGGCGGAGGGCGGCCGGTGTGTTATGCTGTATATGCGTTTGTTGCTCTTGTGAAACCTTTAGACTTCTTGAAGGCCTGCAAGTCCACACTTGCAGGCCATTTTTTTTGGCAGCTTGAGGCGGTCGAGAAGCACCAAATAGCTCAAACAACAGAAGAGGATTACAGTGAAAGAACAAGGAACAGTGAAGTGGTTTAATGCCAGCAAGGGCTTCGGGTTCATCCAGCGCCAGTCCGGCGAGGACGTTTTCGTCCATTTTTCCGCGATTCAGTCGGAAGGATACAAATCGCTGAACGAAGGCCAGGCGGTCGAATTCGAAGTGACCACAGGCCCCAAGGGCTTGCAGGCCTCGAACGTATCGAGCTTGTAATCGGCAGGGCGGGTCCGCCACCGGCGGACTCGCCCATTTTTTTGGCACCAGAGGGAATCGTTCCAAGGAGGCCTCGTGAAAGCTCTTCAAGAAGGAGCATACATCCAGCACTTTCAGTATGGTCTGGGTGTGGTCACCGAGTCGGATTCTGAGCGAACGTCGATCGATTTCGATCTCCACGGCATGAAGAAGTTTGTCACGAGCCTGATGGTCGTGACCCCTGCCGAAGGCACACCGCCCAAGCGGCGGCGCGCGAAGCGGGTCAAGAAAGTGGTCGTAGCGGCTCCGGCAATCGCGCCGGTGGCGAGCTCCAAGTGAGCCACGAGATCCTCATGCAGTTCGTGGGGTTTGAAGTGAAGACGTTGGTTCGCGAGTACACCTTCACGGTGCGGGAGCCTTTGGTCGACCCCCGGGAATTTACGCTGACCATCACGAACCAGGCGTTTAACGATCACCGGGTGCGCTATCAGGATGCTCCCGACGTTTGCTCGGCCAAGCTGCGGCGCGAGCTGGCCACCTATGCCAATCATCCGCCGGGCACGCACTACCGGATTACGGATGCGGATCTCGACGATTATCGCAGCGCCCATGCGCCTCGAAAAGGGCGAATGGGGTTCGGCCGAAAGCCCTTGGGAAACCACTAGACACGGGCAATTTTCATGCCCGCGCGGAACAGACACGAGGATGAAATGAAGAATCTATTTGTTGGGAATCTGAGTTTTCAGACCACGGAAAGCGATTTGCGCGCGCTGTTCGAGCCTTTCGGAGCCATCACGCGCGTCCACATGGCCATGGACCGGGAAACCGGCCGGGCCCGCGGTTTCGGTTTTGTCGAGATGACCAATGACGCGGAAGCCGCCAAGGCGATCGCGGCTCTGGACGGCAAAGACGTCGGCGGACGCAACATCAAGGTCAACGAAGCGCGCCCCAAGGAGCGCAGCAGCGGACCCCGTGGCGGTGGCAGTGGCAGTGGCAGTGGCGGCGGGGGCGGTCGCGGCCGTGGCGGATTCTCCAACGAAAATTACAGCGAAGCTGCGCGCCAGCCGCGCGAACCCCGGTGGTAGCCCCATATTAAGGAGAGGCTGTGGCTAGAATCACATTCCAGAAGCGTCAGAAAGAGATGAAGCGGCTCGAGAAACAGCGAGCCAAGGCCGAACGCCGTGCCGAACGCAAGCTCACCAAGGGCACCGAGCCCCAAATGCAGGACCAGGACCTCGACCTCGAGGGATTGGGCTTCGAAGTAAACCCGCGCACGGAAGCCGAGCCCCAAAGCTAATCCTGGCGGGCCATACGACGAGTCCGAACCATCTGCAATGGCAAGACAGAAGGCATCGCTTTATTCCCGCTTATGACTTACTCCGCCGGAGGTGCTTCGGCCAGATGCCGTAGCGGCCGGCCGATAGGATGCCGTTCGGATCGACGGCGTCCTTCACGGTTTCCTGCAGGCGCCGGAGCGCATGGTCGTTGTAGGAGTAGGTGTCCACGACCAAGTCCATGAAGGCGATGTGCGTGCGGTAGAATCCCCAGCCATGTTCGGCGGCTACTTTCACCGCGTGTTGGTACGCGGCTCGCGTCTTGGCATTCACCTTGGGATCGCGAGTAACGGGCAGGCCGTGGAACATGATAAACGACCGCCAATGAAAGGTCTCCGCCCAACCGATCTGTGGCACCACGCCCATTTCCTGGAAGGCGCGGGCGAAGACCCGGCGCGCCTCGAGCAGCGCCTCTCCGGACGCCGGAATAATGGGAGAGATGTCCAGGTGACCTGTGACCGGAGCGTCCGATTGCAGGGAGAGGAGGCCGGAGAAGACGGAAAGGCTGGGGATTCCAAGTGCGCCTCGGGTTGTGACCTTCTCGATGTCCGCGTCGCTGAGCGGAAAACGGTAGGCATGTCCCTCTTCAAAGGTTGCGCCGGCAATCGCGGAGAATCGTTCTTTGACATGTTCCCAATGCGCCGCCACCACTTTTGCGGGGCCGTAGAAGTACAGATCCGTTTCCCAGAAGTGCAGGCCCTTGGAGGCTGCGTAGCGGTTCCACTCTGCGGGCGAACCGCCGTCCGGCTTGACCCCCAAGGCGTCCTTTTCGGCGTCCGGCGGGCCGTTGAACACCGGACTTTTGATCGCGAAGTGGGCGTTGATCACCCCTGAGTACATCAAGTTGGTGACGATCTCGACGAAGGGGATGATGTCGTCGTGATGTTGCACCCGCACGCGGCCGACCAGGCAGGCCTCGGGTTGCGGGAGGAGCCAGAAACCCATTTTGGTGACGACGCCGAAGTTCGACTGGGAGAAGATCCCGTCCATAAACGGCCCGGCCCCGTACTTGAACTGCTGCCAGGTCTGGGAATTCGGCAGAGCACCCATGCCGGTGCGCACCACCTCTCCATTGGCCAGCACGACTTCCATTCCGCAGTGCGCATCGAAGTGGTCGCGATAGGGCAGGGGCGTGCTGCCGGCGCCATGGTCGAGCGCGTTGCCCATTACGCTGCCCCAGCCGGGTTCGGGGCAGTCAATCCAAAGCTTCAGCCCCTTTTCGCGGATATGGCGGTAGAGGTCGAAGTAACTGACGCCGGGCTCCACTAGGGCGAAGGCGTTCTTTTCGCTCACCTCGAGGATGCGGTTCATTCGTTTGAGATCGAGGACCACGCTGCCGGAATAGACGGGTGCAGAGCCGCCGTACGCCAGGTTGCGTCCCGTTGAGATGGTGTAGAGCGGGATCGAGAACTGGTTCGCGATCCGAACAACCTGTTGAACTTGCTCGACGTTGTCAGGCGCCACCGCGGCCGAGGAAACTCGCTCCTCCGCTTCGCCCCAGAGCGGGGAATAGGCATCCCGATAGAGCGCCACATCCTCATCCGACGTGAACACCCACTGTTTGCCGACTGCCTCCTCGAATTGCTTGAGGGCCTCGCTAAAGTCCCTGGGTTTCACTCCGGGCGGCAAATTCATTTTGTTGCCTCCGTACTCTGAGTCCGCTTGGGCCTGCCACTTGTATATTGGCATCGCTCTGTTGTCAACTTAGACAGGAACAAAGCCCAGGATTCCGATGGGCACTGATAAAGGCTCTCACTTCTAAGTCCTGATGAACGCCCCGCTTTTCCCACCGATGTTCCACCTGGTCCTCGGCTCATCCACCTCGCGCGCTCGGGACTCTACCGGGAATCAGCGGGGCGAGGCCTATCGGCGCAGCGTGGAGTCGAAGGCGCGGGAATGGAACTTGAGGGACGCGGGCAGGTGTTCGCTGAAATAGGTCCAGTTGTGGCCGCCGGGGTAAAGGTGGAATTCGTGGGGAATGCGGCGCGATGCGAGCACCTTGTCGAGCGCTTCCGCGCCGTCATCGAAGCCGTAGTCATCCTCCGAGCCGCAATCGAAATAGATCCTCAGCCCCGCAAGTTCAGCCTTCCGTCCCAGCACGAGAGGATTGTTGCGATCCCAGAACTGCGGATCAGGCGGTGAACCGAAAACATCGCCGAGAACCTGCGTTCTCGCCGACAACCGCGGACCGGCGGCAGTGATATGCGGAAGTTTCTCGATCAGAGCGGCGCTCTGCGCGCTGACGGATCCGAAAAGCTCCGGATGGCGAAAAGCAAGGTGCAACGCCCCGTACCCGCCCATGGAGATGCCGCCGACACCGCGGAAAGCGCGCCCCGCCCGCGTGCGATAGCGCTTTTCGATCGTGGGGAGAAATTCCTGAACGAAGAAATCCTCGTAGCGCCGGGCTCCATCGCGCGAGTTGATGTAGAAGCTGGAACCCGCCGCAGGGGTCGCGATCAGGAATTCACCGAGCTGGTGCTGCTCCCAGAGGTCTTCCACAAGGTTGAAGCCGCCGGAGTGCAGGAACATCTGCTCGTCATCGCCGAGCCCGTGGAGAAAGTAGAGCACGGGATAGCGGCGCGCCTTCTCGGCGTCATAACTCGGCGGGAGGAGAATACAGTACGCGACCGGGTGGCCGAGGATCCGGCTGTCGAGGGAACGGCACTCGGCGCGCCCCGTTGCGCCCGCCAGGCGCGGCAGAAAGAGGCAGAGCAAAAGCAGCGGCGCGAGCCGGCCCCACAGGAGTCTATTCATAGCGCAGCGCTTCGATGGGATCCAGACGCGCGGCGCGCGACGCGGGATACAGGCCGGCCATCAGGCTCACGACGATGGCGAAGGCAATCGCTCCCAGCACAAGCCACCACGGCACGGAGAAAACATGCGCCGGCGGCAAATTCTGGCGCTGGAGATAAATGTTCGTGCCCCAGGTGACGCCTTTTCCGATCATCCAACCGATGCCCACGCCGAAGATCCCCCCGAGCAAACCCATCACACCGGCTTCGGCGAAAAATAGTTGTTGGACGTCGCGGTCGGCGGCGCCCAGGGCTTTGAGGATTCCGATCTCGCGGCGGCGCTCGAGAATGGCCATGACCAGGGTGTTGATGATGCCCAGGGTGGCCACCGTGAGCGCGAGGCTGCCGAAAATCGCGAGTAGCAGATCGAAGATCGTGAAGAAGATGCGGAGATTCCGCGTCGCGTCGAGCAACGAGAACGCAGAAAAGCCCATATCTTTTATCGATGCTTCGATTGCCTCCACCTGGGAGGGCCCCTTGGCGCGCACCGTCAGGCTCGCGTAGGTGGGGCTCGCGGGGGTTCCCCGGACGACGTCGCGCAAATCGTTCACCTGGGCGGCCCGCAGCGTCTCGGCTACCGCGAGCGGGATCAGCAGGCGGCCGCTCCCGAAGCCGCCGAATCCGGCTGCCGGCTCGGTCTCGACGATGCCCACGATGCGCAACTTCTTCTCGCGTGGAATCACGGAAAACCCGCCGCCTGAATTGGCGCCGCTTTCGGCATTCGCCTTGTCGCCGGGCCCCGCGGATGGGCCGAGTGCCTGGCGCTCGGCGTACCGCAGCACGAGCTCTTTGCCCAGCAGCGCTCCGGGCTCGGTGGACAATTCCTTCGCGAATTCGATTTGCAGGATGGCTTCGTCGGCGGCGGAGCCGGAAAAGAAACTACCCTGGATTCCATCAAATGAGCCGCCGCCCTGCGCGGAAGCAGGAATGCCCGCGACCATGGTGGAATACGAATTGCCGACGAAACGCACCTCGGTGAGAAAACGGATCTGCGGATAGACTTCGACCACGTTGGGCAGGCGCTGCATCTCCTGGAGGGCCTGGTCGTCGAGCGCACGCGACTCGTGCGGCTCGGCCGTGCGGGCCTGCGCGGGGCGCCCGAAATCGCGCAGGTTCGTCCGCGAGGTCACGAGCACGCTGTCGAACAGCCCGGAATTCGAGAGGCGCTTTGTGGCCAACTCCTGCAGGCCCACGCCGAGAGAGAGCATGGCGACAAGCGAAGCGATGCCGACGGCAACCCCGAGAGTGGTCAGCGAGTTGCGCAGGACGGCCTCACGCAAATTTCGGAAAGCGAGCTCTCCGAGGTCGCGGGCTTTCATGATTTCATCCCGTCGCTGATCAATTTGCCATCCGCGAGGCTCGCGATTCGGTCCGCGAAACGCTCGGCAAGAGGGCGTTCATGGGTGACCATAACGATCGTCATTCCGAGGGATTGCTGGATATTCCGCAACAGCTGCATGATGGACTCGCCGGTTGCGCTGTCGAGATTGCCGGTTGGCTCGTCGGCGAGAAGCAGCGTCGGGCGGTTCACCAGCGCCCGGGCGAGCGCGGCACGCTGCTGTTCTCCTCCGGAAAGCTCCGCCGGGCGATGCCTCAGGCGCGTTTCCAGCCGCACGCGCTCGAGCGCTTCCCGAACCCGCGCCGGGCGTTCCGCGCGTTCTACTTCCGCCAGGCGCAGTGGCAGCTCGACGTTTTCCTCGAGGGTCATGCGCGGAAGCAAATTGAAGGATTGAAAGACCATGCCGACGGTGCGGCTGCGATATCGCGCCAACTCGAGCTGGCTCATCTCGGAAAGCGAGCGGCCTTGCGCGAGGATCGCGCCCGACGAGGGGCGATCGAGGCCCGCCATCAAGTTCAGAAGTGTGGATTTCCCTGACCCGGAAGTGCCGAGGAGCGCGAGGAACTCGCCGTTGCGGACTTCGAGCGTGATATCGTCAACCGCGCGAATCAGCGCCGCCCCCATCTGATAATGGCGCGAGACGCGTTCGGCGCGGACAGCGACACCTTCACCCATGGGAATCATCAGCCCTCAATGTTACTACGCATGATGCGCGCTTTGCGTTACTGAGGGATCAGCCTTTTCCCGCTGGGCCCCGCAATGAACTGCCGGCGACCAGAGCCGCATCCTTCTTCGCCTGCTTTGGATTCGCGCAACTTGTGCAGACTTTCAAAGGGCTACCAGTCTCGTCGGAACATCTCTGTCAACTCTTTCGCTCGCGGCTCTCGCGGCCTCAGTCGCCGTTCCTCGAGGAGTGACGACCTTGATTGTCGTACCGGCGCTTGCGGCCATTCGGCACGGCAGGGGCGCTTCTTAATCACGTTGGGCAGTCTAGGAGCATCGTGCCCCCAGGTCGTAGAGGTGGTAATGCAGAAACGCAGGCTGGAGCAAGCAGGGCTAATCGGTGTGCGCGGCCAGTGGGATGAGCTGGAGCGCAATCGAACGAGTGAGCCACGCTACTGGTTCCAGCCGGAGGGCATGCCAAACGGCATAGCCCACGAAAGGGCTTCGATCTCGCGGATCTTGCCGTTCTCAATCTTGAACAACTGCGGAGCCAAATAGGAGATGGGTCGCAGGAACTCGGAAGGCACAACTACCTTGCCAACTCCGGGAACCGCGACGGATTCCACGTTCCCTTCGGTGTCGAAGAAACTGCGCACAAGAACCAAACCCTGCTTCTGATCGACGACCAGCGGGCGCACGTCTCGAACCTTGGCGAGAGCACTGAAGAACCCCCGGTCGAGTTCTCCTGCACACCCCTGACTGAAGATGCGGAATCCGGGCTGGGCTGGATCCACGATCGGGCCTTCGGCATTGTTCGTGGCCGCCATGCCGTTCTCCCGGCGCGCGCATTGCGCATCGAACGGCGCGACGGAGCCTTTGCTCTGCTCGTACGCGTCGAAATATTCCTTGGTCGCGCCGACGAGCTGCTCGCGAGTTTCCGCGGCACCGAGAGGCTCCAGCAGGGACGCATTCGGTGACACAAAGCCTCGGGGGTCGAGCTCGTCCAGCATGCGGGGCGTCATGACCCCTGCCGTGTTCATTCCCAGGCCGCCCTTGGGCCGCTTTTGCTCGCGCACCGTGATCGTTTCGAGCTCGGTGACGCGATGGTCCTTCACCTTCATCCTCAGCACGATCACGCCTTGCAGCAGGCCGTTGTCTTCGGTGATGTCGCCGTAATATCCCGCTTCGCCGCTCGCCGGATCGGCGAGGTATACCCGATACGTCCCGCGCCCGGAAAACGTCTTCCACATGCCTTCGCCCAGCTTCACGGCGATTTCGTTTTCCGTATACTTGGCGCCCGGCGCCAACGCGATGTTGCACGCGCAGCGCGAGAGCATCGCATCGAAAAATTTGTCGACAAACGCGTACAGACAATCGCGATTGCATTCGCCGGGTGTTCCGGCCGCCAGCGGATTGGTTGCACGCGTGAGGTTTGAACCTTCGTCCGGCGCGGCATTCGCGCGAATAGCGATACAGCAAACTGCCGCAACCATCAGAGCAAGCGTCGCAGTACGAATGAGCGTCTTCATTGTCGTCATTTTTGTCATGGTCTGTTCTCGCCCTGCCTAAAACGGGGGTTCCATGTTGAAAGGGACTTCGTACATGGTCATTTCAATCAGCCGTATGCTTCCTTTCTCGATCCGGTACGCTTCGTTCGACTGATTCGTGCGGGGCGTCATAAAATAGGGCGGCACTTTCCAGACGCGCCCGTCGGTCAAGCGCGCTTCGGTGATGGTCCCGTCGAAGTCCAGGTACGCCGAAGCCAGCACGGCACCGCGTTCCACATCGGTCACCAGAAACCGGCGGTGCCGGCAACCGGTCGTGAAACCGAGGAATCCGAGCTTGTACTGGTCCGTGCAATTCATGGTGACGAAGTCACCGATGTCCAGATCCGAGTGGCCGTAACCCTGCGGACGCGGCTGATTCGTCGTGCGCGTGGCATCCTCGATACGCTCGCAATCGGGCGTGAACGCGTAGATGCCCTTGCCGTCGTTGAGCTGCAAGCCCTCGTAATACATGTACGCGGCCTGGTCGAGGGCCTCGCGCGTTTCGCGCTGGTCCATCGGAACCGGCGTCAACCAGCCCGGATCAGGTTTCGCAAGCTTTTCATAACCGGCGGCGCCACGGGGATCGTGAGCTACGAACTGCTCCGCTTCGGTGATCAGCCCGCCTACGACCTTGAGCCGGACGATCAGGATCGCACCCACGCCGTGTTCATAGACGTTTGCGATTACGCCTACGTCGCCACGCTCAGCATCGGCGAAGAAATGTTTGTAGTGGCCCAACCCGCTTGCCGTGGCCCACAGCGCCTGCCCGATCTTCAGCGGAACATTGTCCTGCGCATATTTTACTTCCGGTGCGAGAGGTGCCCGAGATGGATCGTGGGCCACCATCGCATCGAGATACCGGTTCATGACCCCTTCCAAACAAGATCGGTCACATGGGAGCTTGCTGGACCCTTTTGCGATTGCCGACTGTGCGTGGAGGGATGGCGCCATCGCTGCGAAGAGTACTGTTGCGCAGAACAGCAGCGCCATTGCGGCCGACCAAGAGCTAGGCTTTGTCAATTTCATGACTCCTCTTTGAAGACGTTAAGCGGAGCCTGGCATCCCAGCTAGCTCCGACGAATGAGCGCGAAAGACGAGAGTCTCCAGGCTAATTCGCCTTCCGGCCCTATCTCTTTCTCGATGGCGAACAAAAGAATTTCTTGAGAGGGAACTGACCATGCTGGCAGACCAATAACCCCTTTCGATACATCGTTTGCGCCTTCATCCGTGTACGGAGAAAGGTTCGTTCAAGATGGGCACGCAAGAAGGGCGCGTGCGTCCGGACCACTCACCGTCCTCCTTGACCGGATTCGAATTCCAGCTACATCGCTCCGATGACGGAGGCCCAGCCAGTCTGCTCTCTCACCCAGTAGAGCATTGGCATCCGTGGCGGAATCTAGTACATAACTTCATTGACTGTCAATAGTGGCGGAGCAACTCCGCGCCTGCGAGGGAGGCGCGTAAGGCGCCGTTGCAGGGGACATCTAAGTTGTTCTCTTTAGCTGAAGGCAACTTGCTAGCGCGAGGCGCGTTAGCGCTCGCTGCGCCGGATGGTCGTTGGCGTGAGTGTTGTGCAGTCGTGGGCACTTGCAGCGGCTAGCATCGGGGGGTGACGTCACAAAGTACGTCACAACTTGATGGGCCAATTTGTGCGCCGATTCTTGTTGTTTCTAAGTAATTCCTGTTGAATCGCTTGCGGCACACTTGTCGAAGTTAATGGAAGTCTGCGGAAACTGAGTGCTCTCGCCGCTACAAAGTTATCTACACTCGCGAACGAGTCAATTTGATATCCCTTTGTGGTTCTGGCCAACAACAGGGCAGTCCCAGCCTCCCTTACCCCAGTACGATGTGGACTTGATGCACAGCTCCGTCGTTGGCAAGCCGAATATTTGCGGGGCCGGGCAACAACTTGCCGTCCAGTTCCATGAGAGCCACGCCGCGAGACACGCCAGACGGATTGTCCACCCGGATCTGATAGGTGGCCGAGTGATACCGGAAATTGATGGAGTAGCCGGGCCAGTTTCGGGGGATGCAAGGATCGATGGAAAGCATCGCGCCCCGAACGCGGAACCCGAGAATCCATTCCATGCCGGCGCGATAGAGCCAGCCGGCTGAGCCGGTGTACCAGGTCCATCCACCTCGCCCCACGTGGGGAGGCTCGGCATACACATCGCCCGCAACAACGTAGGGCTCTACTTTATAGCGCTGCACGCTCGCACGCGAAGAGGTATGGGAGATGGGATTCAGCATTCGGAACAGTTCGCAGGCCTTGTCGCCGTCGCCGAGCGCCGCAAAGGCGATGACCGCCCACGCGGCAGCATGGGTGTATTGCCCACCGTTTTCGCGGATGCCCGGGACGTATCCCCGAATGTAGCCTGGGTCATGTGGCGGGCGGTCAAAGGGCGGCGTCAAGAGCAAGATCAACCCGTCCGGGCGGCGCACCAATTGTTGATCCACCGCGGCCATGGCGCGAGCCACGCGGCCCGGTTCGGCAGCGCCGCTCATGATGCCCCAGGACTGGGCGATGGAATCGATGCGGCATTCTGTGTCGTGGGCAGAGCCAAGCGGCGTGCCGTCATCGAAGAAAGCGCGGCGGTACCATTCTCCGTCCCAACCGTCTCGCTCCAGCGCCGCCTTGAGCGCGCTCACGTGGAGACGCCAAGCCTCCGCGCGTTTGTGTTCGCCGCGCGAATCCGCAACCTTGGCAAACTCCCAGAGAATCGTGTGGAGGAACCAGCCGAGCCAAACGCTTTCTCCCTTGCCTTGCTCCCCGACTCGGTTCATGCCGTCATTCCAGTCGCCTGTACCCATCAGGGGGAGGCCATGGCTGCCAACGGCAAGGCTGCGGTCCAGCGCGCGAGCGCAATGCTCGAATAGTGTTGCGCGAGTCTCGGACACACGCGGCTGGAAATAGGATTCGTTCTGACCCTCCGCCAGTGTTTCGCCCTCCAGGAAGGGTATGGCCTCCTCGAGCACGGCCGTGTCGCCAGTGGCCTCCATAAAGTGGATGACCGTGTAAGGCAGCCAGAGGAGGTCGTCGGAAATACGCGTTCGCACACCGCGTCCCGAAGGCGGATGCCACCAGTGTTGCACGTCGCCTTCGACAAACTGTCGTGCGGCTGCGCGCAGCAGATGCTCGCGCGCGATGGCGCGGTTGACAACGCACAGCGCCATTACGTCCTGGAGCTGGTCGCGGAATCCATACGCGCCGCTCAACTGGTAGCATCCCGCCCGGGCCCAAACACGGCACGCCAGCGTTTGGTAGAGCAGCCAGCGATTCAGGAGCAGATCCATGGCCGGATCGGGGGTCGTGATCTGCACGGCGCTGAGCACGTCGTCCCAATGGCCCGTAACTTCGGCCAGGATGTGCGTCCAAGTCCGCGGCGCGATAGCGCGCGAGCAATTGACGCGATTGTTCACTGTTTTCCGCCTGGCCCAGGAAGAACACGATTTCCGCCGTCGCGCCGGGACGCAATTCGATCGAAGTTTGCAGCGCCGCGCACGGATCGAGACCTGCTCCCAGCTTGCCCGAAAGTGGACCGCCTCGTTGCAGTGCCGCGGGGCTCCCGAGCGTGCCGTTGCGTCCCAGAAATTCCGTGCGGTCGCCCGTCAAAGACGTCTGTTTCCCGGCCAGATCCGCAAAGGCAATGCGTCCGGCGAACTCACCGCCCCACGCGTTCCGCGCGAGGAGCGCTCCCGTCCGCGCATCGATTTCCGTGATGATGTAAGGCGCCGAAGCGCCGCGCGAGTTGCCCAGCACCCACTCGGCATAAGCAGTCACGGAGAGGCGGCGCGGGCGGCCGGAATCGTTTTTCAAAATGAGCCGGGAAATCTTAATGGGGTCTTCCGGCGGTACGAATTGCAGCAGTTCAAGCAGGATGCCGTGCGAACCATGATGGAATCGGCTGTAGCCCTGGCCGTGGCGCGCCATGTACGGAGCGATTTCGTCGCGAATGGGCAGCGCCGTGGGGCTCCACACTTCCCCCGTGCCTTCATCGCGGATGTAGATGGCTTCTCCGGGGGGATCCACGACGGGATCGTTGGACCACGGCGTGAGCTGGTTTTCACGGCTGTTGAGTGACCAGGTGTGGCCCGAGCCGGATTCCGAAACGAGGAAACCAAACGAAGGATTGGCAATCACGTTGACCCAGGGCGCGGGAGTCCGCAGACCTTCACCGAGGACGGTCACATATTCGCGGCCCTTGTCGGCAAAGCCGCCCAGGCCGTTGAAAGATTCCAGAGCCAACTGCGGAAGCGGCACGTCCAGACGTTTGGCCGGGTGCGACGCTCGCGGTATCGGAGACGCGACGGCTTCCGTGCGTTGCGATCGAGTCACCTGCTCGGACAACGTGCCGCGCCGGCTGAGCAGCACCGCTCGCGCAACCGTTTGAAGAAGTGTCCGTTCCCGCGGGGAGATGAGGTCGGCCCGCAGGAGGAAGATGTTTCCGCGCACGTTGTCCGTATCCGGAGAGAGCCGCAACCGGCTGCCGCGCACAAGTCCTTCCAGAGAGAGCTGCAGATCCTGCGCATACGAGGAAGACCTTTCATTGATGATGACCAGGTCGGTGGATAACTGCTTCATGCGCCAGTATTCGTGCGCGCGCAGCAATTGACGGACGATTTCAAGATCCTCCGCTTCATCGATGCGCACCAGTATGATGGGCACGTCGCCGGAGATTCCGTGGGCCCACAACGCGGACCGCTCCAGCGTGGTGTGGCTCAGCACGTCGGAAGGGGGTCGCAGCGAAGCGTCGGAATACAGCACGGCGTTGGCCAGCCTCTGAAATACATGGGCTTCGTCGAGGCCGACACCCAGATGATGCAGTTGGACTTGCGCCTGTGTCCAGGCCAGTGCGAGTGTGCGCTCAAATGTTTTCGCGCCGCGGTACTTGTCGGCGAGGTCCAGGACCTGCTCGCGATCCGGAGCGACGATGGTGGAGAAGGAAATGCGCGCCGTGGCTCCCGGAAGAATGCGTACGGTGCGCCTCAGACTAAAAACGGGGTCGAGTACAGAGCCCGCTGTATTCGAGAGCGGCCGCCCATCGATAATGGAAACGGGGTTGCGGATATCGTGGCCGCGTCCCAGGAACCGCGCGCGGTCCGTCTCGAATTGCGAGTCGCCGAGGGTTTCCCCTTCCACGGCGACCACATGCGCGGCCCAAACGCCCGTTTCTTTATCGGATTGCCTGCGGCGCGTCGCAAGCAGCACACCGGCATCGGGCACAAATTCGGTCTGCACAAAGAGATTCGAAAACGCCGGATGGGCCACGTCGGCGGCCTGCGATGCCAGGCACAGCTCGGCGTACGAGGTCACCTGAATGTCGCGCGTGCGTGTCCCGAGGTTGGTGATGGAAACGCGCCGAATTTCCGCGTCGTCCTCGGGCGACACAACGACTTCCAGTGTCGTGGTCAGCGCCTGGTCGCGCCGGACAAAGTCGGCGCGGTCTTCGTAGAAGGAAACCTCGTAGGCGTCCGGTTCGATGCCGCTCGGCTGGTAGCCCGCGGACCAGATTTGCCCCGATTGCGCGTCACGGAGAAAGATATAGCTGCCCCAGCCATCGCGTGTGGCATCCTCCCTCCAACGCGTTACGGCGATATCCCGCCACCGGCTATAGCCTGAGCCCGCGGCGGTCAGCATCACAGCGTACCTCCCATTGGAGAGCAGGTGCGTCCGGGGGATGGGACTATGCGGGGTCGTGAAGCGGCGGAGTACGGGTGGCACGAGTTCACGGACTTGGGCAGCGGCAGATACTTCCTCGGCGCGAGGCCGGGCAACCAGCACGTCGCGCGGAGTGCGCTCCTGCAACAGCAGTTCCGTAGCCTGCACCATGGGCTCGGCGTGAAAACGGCCGCGCATCGCGCCGTTGTTGAGGACGTTCGACATGGCCACCAACGACATTCCCTGATGATGCGCAAAGTACGTGCGGACGACGGCGACCGTTTCACCCTCGGGCAAACGCGTGCTTGTGTAATCGAGCGCTTCGTAGAAGCCGTACGCTCCCATGCCACCGGCCTCGGCGAGTCGCGCAAAGTTTTGCGTGGCGGAGGCAGGATCCATCATCGCTGCGAGCGCTGTGGCGTAGGGTGCGACGACGACATCTTCGCTCAGGCCTCGTTTGAGCCCGAGGCCGGGCACGCCGAAGCTGGAATATTGGTAAGTGAAATCGAGGTCGCGCACATTGTAGGCCGACTCCGAAGCTCCCCAGGGCACGCCGAGCTCCGCGCCGTATTCTATTTGACGGCGCACCACCAGCTCGCACGTTTGATTCAGCAGACTGCCAGCCGGAGAACGCATCACAATCGCAGGCATGAGATATTCAAACATCGAGCCGGACCAGGAGATGAGCGCGGAGCCGCGGCTTACAGGCGTGAGTGCGCGGCCCAGACGAAACCAGTGTGACGCCGGGACTTCGCCTTTCGCGATGGCAATGAAGCTTGCCAGGCGCGCCTCGGAAGCCAGCAAGTCATAGCAATTGGAATCCAAGCTTCCGTCCGTGACGCGATAACCGATCGAGAAGAGCTTGCGCTGATCGTCGAATAAGAAGCGGAACTCCATCGCTTGAAACATGCGCGCTGCCGTCTGGGCAATGGCTGAAAGACGGCGAATGAGCGCGGCGGCATCCGCGGCCGAAAGCCTCAGCGTTTCGGCGAGTGCATCGATCCGCGTGATCGCATCTCTGTCTCCCGGAACAGCGTCCAGCAGGCGGCCGCGTAATGCAGAGAGTTCGCGCAGAGCAGCGTCGAATCGATCCGGGGCGTCCGCGAGCTTGGGAACGGAGTGGAGGAACGGCTCCATCGCCATCCACTCGGGCGCCTGGTCTCGACGAAGTTGGGCTATGCCGGCGATCTGCGTTGAATCCAAGCGCATCCACGGAATAAGGATTCTTGCATCCAGTGCGTGGCTCTCGACGCAAGCCCGGAGCGCATCGGCCCAGACACGCAATTCCGTTTCGGGAGAGTCTCCCAGTTCTTGCACCAGAGCCTGAGCAATATCAGCTACAGTCTGGGCGTGGGCCCTCCACTCCAAAAAGCGAGTCGCCCAATCGACGGCATCGACAGGAACCGAGTCAAGCGACGCCGCCATCGTATCGATCGCATTGCTGAGCTGCTTCCGGGTGACGATGTGTGTGCGCGGTGCGTCGGCTATTCCGGCAAGAGCTTCGCGCAACAACCGGATGGGATCTTCCATCCCGGCGAGAATCGGAGGTCCGAGGGATGACGTCTCTATCAGCTCCCGGCAGCTGTTTCCGAGAGTCAGCAGGTGCCCGGCGAGGTTTCCGCTGTCCACGGAGGACACGTACCGGGGCTCCAGCGGATGAAGGTCGCGTGTGTCATACCAGTTGTAAAAGTGCCCGCGGAACAGTTCCATCCGGTCCATCGTCGCCAGCGTGGGCTCCAGCCGCTCCACGGTTTGAAACGTGCCCAGCCATCCGAAGTCCCGGGCGGCAACCGTCGAAAGAAGATAGAGCCCCATGTTTGTGGGCGAAGTTCGGTGAGCGGCAACGGGTTTAGGCGTTTCCTGAAAATTATCGGGAGGCAGCGAGTGGTCCGCGGGAGTAACAAAGGTTTCGAAAAAGCGCCACGTGCGGCGCGAAATCAAACGGAGAGCGCGTGCGCCGGCCGGCGACAACAGACTTGCTCCGTGGTACCGCGGCGGCAAACTAATCCAGCGTGCCACGGCAGGAGCGGCAGCCCAAAGCAGGATGAAGGGACCCGCGGCAAGCCAAGCCTGGTGTCGTCCCAAAGCCAGGGCCACGACCGCTACAACGACGAAGAGAACACCTCCCGCCATACGTCTA
Organism: Terriglobia bacterium; assembly: GCA_963791705.1. Lineage (GTDB taxonomy): Bacteria > Acidobacteriota > Terriglobia > Acidiferrales > UBA7541 > Palsa-295. Next base: position 119,132 of record CAWBTO010000006.1, read on the forward strand.
TAGACGGCCGAAAGTCTGGAATCAGCTCCAAACTTGGATTGTGCCGCCGTCACCCATTCCAGCAAGTTCCTGCGGGTGATAGACAGACGAGCGAGTGTCCGCAGAATCGCGTCGCACATAAGCCACGTCTGATATGCCAGGAACGCTAACGTCAAGCCGACCTGGGATGCGCCGAGCGCCAGATCGCTGAGCACGCCGCGAAAATGGCTGCGCTTGGAAATACCTTTCCGATGCGGATTCAGCCCGACGAGGAATGGCAGCAGAGCGGGAATCGCAATCGTTGCGAGAATGAATTGCGTCCACACCCAGGGAGATACCGGTGGCAGCAGCCAGCCGACAATCAAGGTCAAGAAGGCCGCGGGTGCTGACAGGGTGCGACGCAGATTGTCGAACATTTTCCAGCGGCCGATCACCGGGATCATGACGGGATTCCGTTTTCCCGCTCCCAAGTGGACGCGCCCGAAAAGCCAGGGGAGGAGTTGCCAGTCTCCGCGCGCCCAGCGATGTTGGCGTGTAGCGACCGCCTCATAACGCGAGGGGAATTCTTCAAACAGCTCAATGTCGGTGGCCAGGGCGACGCGGGCGAAGATGCCTTCAAAGAGATCGTGGCTCAAGAGCGCGTTTTCCGGCACCTTGCCCGCCAGGGCCGCTTCGAACGCATTGATGTCGTATATGCCTTTGCCCGTGTACGAGCCTTCTTCAAACAGATCCTGGTAAACGTCCGAAACCGCCGAGGAATATGGATCGATGCCTCCCGGACCGGAGAATATCTTTTGACAGAGCGAGCCTTTGTGATCGAGAGGCAAGGAAGGAGTGATCCGTGGTTGGACAAGTGCGTAGCCTTCCACCACACGGCCGTCGCGAGCACTGAACTGCGGCCGATTGAGAGGGTGCGCCATCGTGCCAACCAAGCGGGAGGCAGCGCCTCGCGGCAGGCGCGTATCCGCGTCAAGCGTGATGACGTAGCGAACACCGGCAAGATGTACGAGGGGGCGCCCTCCGACGGGAATAAACGTCGTGCTCGTCGAACCGCGTAGAAGCTGGTTCAGCTCATGCAGCTTTCCTCGCTTACGCTCCCATCCCATCCATTTGCCGTCGCACTCGTTCCAAACGCGCTTGCGATGGAAGACGAAGAAACGCTCGCCATTTCCTGGAGCAGGACCATAGCGTGTGTTCAGCCGCGCGACTCCGTCAACGGCAATGGCGAGCAGATCATCGTCACCCGGCAGAGTTTCGCACGGGGCGTCCAACCAATCCGAGAGCAGCGCGAAGCGCAAATCTCCATCTGGATTTGCCAAGTAGTGCACTTCCAGCCGCTCGACATGCTCTGCAACTTCTTCCGCAGTGGTGAGCAGCGTGGGCATGACTACGATGGTTCGCAAGTCCTCCGGGATGCCGTTGCGCAACTCCATGCGCGGCATCCTGCGCGGCTCGAGCAAGGCCACCACTGCCCGGTTGATCAGTGCAATCGCCAGGTCCGAGGCAGGCACGGCGGCGAGCAGACCCAGAACCAAGAGGTCCTTTAGGGTCATGCCCGCTCCATGGGCATGAAGCAGCGGTAACGCCAGGATCATCGCGGTCACGATCGCAATGGTTCCCAGATAGCCCGGCACCGCGGCTTGCAGGTATAGACGCAGCAGCCAACGCTTCCAGGAGACATGAAAACCGAGTTCCCGCTCGAAGGCCGGGCGTCCTCGCGAGATGAGGTAGTAGCCAGGCTCGGTTCGGCGGTCCTGGTTCGGCTTGTTGCCGTTGTCGGAACCTTCGCGCGGTTCGGGGATCGCCTGCTTTACATGCCGCACAAGACGTTTTGCAACTTCCATTTCCGAATGGCTCGACCCGCGCGAGAGATCTTCGATGGCGTGGCGGTAGTCGTCTCGCGTGGCAAAATCGATCTCGGCGAAGTGAGTGTCGTTGCGGAGAATTTCATCAACGAGGCTGACGCTCTCAAAGAATTCCTGCCAGTCAAATGCGGAAATCGAGCGCATGCTGGTTATTATGTTGCGCACCGACACGCTCGTGGCCCCGTGTTGCTGGTGCTCGGCGCGGACAATTTCATCGGCGCTGGTTCCCGCGGCGGCCAGCCGCTGGTCGAGCCAAAGCAGTACGGGGCCAACCTTTGGATCCAGATCCCGGAGGCGCTGGACAAGCTGCACGGCAAACGCTCGGTCTAAAGGGGCCTTCTCAAACCGTTGGAGAGCCGGAAGCATCGCGGATTGTTGGCCCGAACCGAGCAGGCTATCGGCCAGCGTGTCAGCTTCCTGGCGGGCGGCCCGGCTACGGACAATGCGCTCCGCCATCCTGCGCAGATTTTCGACCAGCACAACACGAAGTGTGATGGCCACCGCCCAGAGCTCGCCAATTGTGAGCGGTTGCACCCGCTGATAGGCCGCAACAAATCGCCGCAGCGTTTCCGGGTCGAATCGGCTATCGGTATGGGCCACAAACGCCCACGCCACTCCGTATACGCGCGGATAGCCCTCCAAGTGACCCGAGGCGAGCTTGGGCAGCTTGCGGTAGTAGCCCACCGGCAAATCGTCCTGGATTTCGCGGAGCTGTTCATCGACGATGTGGAAGTTATCGACCAGCCATTCCGCCGCCGGCGTGATCGCGTGTTTCTCCTGAATCGCGCGGCCGATGGCCCGATAGGAATCCAGCAACACGCGGCCGTTCTTGAGGACACGCGGAAGGAGCGGGCGGCCCCGGCTGGCTTCGCTGGTGACCGTTTGAGCCGCCGCCAGGCTCTCGGCGTGCTGCTCGAGCCGCTCCAGGCTGAACACTTCAGCGCGGATCGGCTCTTCCGGTTCAGAAAGGATTATGGTCGCTGGTGAATTCTTACTCATTTTAGGGCGCCGGAATTGCGGGACGATATGCTTCGGAGACCGCGTGATCTTTCTTCGAAAACGAAAGGGCCATCCCTGCTAATTCGCGGAATGTGTCGCGACTGGGCGAGGACAGTTACCTAGCGAACTAGCGGAAAACGTTCCGAGCCTGCTGGCGCCACTCGCGTGACTTCCAGGGAATTGGATTTCTCCGGCTTCGGGCCGGCTACGGTTTCGCCGCCGTATTTTTCGGAGACGCATCGAGCTCTTGCCGGAATGGTCGTTGCAAGAGCTGAAGGACGGGCTCAACGAACAGCTCGTACAGCAGAGTTCTCACTGGGTGATCCATCAGCATTTGGAGCAGCCTCCCGCGGGTTTCTTCTCACCCATGAATCGGCCAACAATGCCTTCGTTTTGGCCAGCATCCGAAAGCTCAGGGCACTGATGGTTCCCGCGCCGGTCAGTGTCCCAAAGTTGGGGGGATCACGATATTCAATGCGTCGAGCGGACTGGGCCACCTTCTCTAAACGGAAAGCCTGGCCTGTGGCTTCGTTTGTTGGATTTTCACCGTTGCGTGGCGTATTGACGTTTTCCGCTAAACAATCGGTTGAGCGCGGTCAGGACAAAAGCGCCCTGAATCGCAGCCAGATTCGCGTAGAACAACTTGCTTGGGGCGTGGAGGGCTGCTGCGCTCACAATGAATCCTCCGGCTACGGCACCGGCGAGACCCACAATGGCGTCCATGATCAAATCGCCTCCCTCTCCGGCCATTATCTTTCCCGTTAGCCAACCGACAACCAAGCCATCCATGATCCAGAAGAGTGGCGGCATAATATTGCTCCAGTTCTTAGGCTTGCGGAAAATTCCTCAGTCTGTTAACCATATTGGGTTAATTAACTTGATTTGTCAATCTTATTCTGAGAATATCAATCACGGATTAATTCTAGCTAGTTAAGTCTCGGGAGGCATTTCGTGGACGTTTGTCTGGTGATCAAACAGCGTCTGGAGGAATTGGGCTTCGAGCAGAAGGACTTGGCAACCGCCGCCGGAGTGACGGATTCCTACGTTTCCCAGTTACTGACGCGGAAGAAACTGCCTCCTGCACCGGATCGCACGGACATTTACGACAAGATGGGCAAGTTCTTGAGACTCCCCGCCGGCAAACTCTCAGAACTGGCCGACCACCAGCGCAAGGAGGGGCTGAAGAGAAGTTTGGGGGACCCACCGCAGCCCCTCTTGAGGGAAGTTCGGGAGCTGATCCTGCGCAAGTGTGCACCCGAAAAAGGGAAGGAAGTACGCGCCATTTTTGAACAACAGCCCTTCGGTGAAGTCGAGCGCCTGGTCACACAGAAGCTCCTGGATGTCGTAAGAAGAGTCGCGAAAGACGAATTGGACAGCGATCACTGGCTGCACCTGGTAGCTCGGCTGAGTGGCCGCCCCTACGAAGAGATGCGCGTGATCATCCTGGAGTTCCTGGACACGGATACCTTCAATGTTTCCGCGGAAAACTGCGTCTCCTTTCTCGATCCTCTCATTGAGTCCTGGGACATTGACCTCGCAACCTTCCGCATCGAAATTGCATTAAACAAGAAGCTGGCCCCAGGCGATCTTAAGAAATTCGAGTTCGTTGAAACGGAACCGGACCAGTCGCTCAAGGAAGAGCCCGGCTTCAAACAGTTCCTGCACGATCCCGCTCTCAACAGCGATGCCACCCAGGAGGAAATTGATTTCTTGAAAAGACTGAAGTTCCGGGGGAAGCGGCCCACCCCACTGTATTATTACCGGGAGCTGCAAAATCTGAGAGACCCTCTCCACTTTCGCGCACGATAGATAAACGGATTCTTGAGCGCCCGTACCATACGGCTCCCCCTCACTCTCCATGCGCAATCATCCATGACCTCTCTCCCTGTCTCTTATAAACACCTCGCAGCCTCCTTGTTGGCTGGGCTGGCACTACGCCTGTTCTTCATTGTCCATTTTCCATTTGAGGCAGGTGACACACACTTTTACGAGGAGCTCGCACGCAATTGGCTAAACCACGGTGTTTATGGCCTCTTCGTCCAGGGCCGCTTGTTCCCCGTCGATATTTCCTGGCGAACGGCGGAATGAAGAAGGTCCAGAAGGCCCTCGACGCGAAGATGAAAAAGGCACGGCGGATGCGCCACGGATGAGCAACTTTGTGTACTTCTGTGTGTACGATTCGGAATGGAATATTCAAGAATCCTGATAAATATTGGTGGACGTGGCCGGGATCGAACCGGCGACCCCCTGCTTGCAAAGCAGGTGCTCTCCCAGCTGAGCTACACGCCCACAGCGGGAACGTATATTGACGTGTATTGATGTTAAGGCATTTGCAAGCGTTCGCAAACTCCGAAAACCCCCTGTTTGTCCTCTACGGCATCGAAGCTGTGTCAAAAACCCTGTTGCCGGAGGCTTGCGGAGTTAATACTCCTGACATTTCGTTGCCCGGCGGTTGATCTCGCCCCGTGCTTCCGCGTCAGCGCTTTCGTTTCGGGGCCGTCGTCATCTGCAGGATCTCGCCGAGGTCGTGAAGAACGCGATGCGGGCGCCGGCCCTGCGGTTGCGCCGCCCAATCCTGCTCGGTTGTGAAACCGGTGGTCACGCCGAAGCCGATGGCCCGGCCGCGCCGCGCCATCATCATTTCCACCAGCGGATCATCGCCGACGACGCCCACCTTGCGCATGGGGAGCCCGAGTTTTCTGGCCACCAGCTTCAGCGCGTGCAACGAAGGCTTGCCGGTAAGGATCATGGGAGCGCGGGTGATCTTGCGCACGGCGGCGGCAATGGCATGCGAATATCCCATGGTCTTGCCGTCGGCGGTGGCAAAGAAGGGAACGTCGGAAGCAACGTACAGTTCCGCGCCATTCCAGATCGCGTGGCAGGCCGCTTCGATATCCTTCATGCCGCATTCCGGGTGCCAGCCGATATAGACGGCCTGGACGTCCGCAGCGCGATCTTGCCCGGTGAAGACGATCTCGATACCCGCCTCCGCCAGCGCGTGACCGACTCCCGGCGTGCCCAGCACGAGGGCGCGCTTCACGCCACGCCGCGGCATCAGGTCCGCCGCCACGGAGGAGGGCGTGAGCAAAATCTCGTCGGCAATGGGCAAGCCCAGCGCGCGCAGTTTCGGCGCCTGTTGGGCGGCGGGATAGGCGCTTCCGTTCGTGAGAACGACAAAGGGTATGCTGCGAGCCTGGAGTTCGCTCAGAATCTCGATGGCGCCCGGCAGCAAACGGTAGCCGCCCAGCGAGCGGTTGCTAAGGATCAGGGTGCCGTCGAGGTCGAACATGAATCCTTCGACAGGTCCCAACGGCTCATTCCAGCCGTTGGCAATAGATTTCATGCTCACGCCTCCACGGGTGCGGCCTGGCCGCGCAGCTCAAGTTTGAAACCGTTCTTCTCAATCGATACGTAGGTGAGGTCGCGCCGGGCAGTCAAGTGACGAACCAGACTCATCACGGGAACCATGGCCGGATCGTAGGTTCGTGGCGCGGGGCCGGCCGCCTTCATGGCATCGACTTGGCCCGAGGGCATCGTCGCTCGAAGAAGAAACTCCTCGTCGCAGAGCGATGGCCCAATGCGTCGCCGCAACTCGGCCAGCGGCGGCATCACCGGTTCCTGGCGAAGCTCCCGCGTGCGCGGCAACGAGTCGATGCGGTCCATCACCTCGGCCGCGATCGGAACGTTGGGACGCCCGAACCTGCCGAGCGCGTAGCGGATGATTTCGTCGGGGATGATGGCGTAGCGCTCTTTCCCGGTGACGTTCAGCACGGCTTGCGTGATCAGCATTTGCGCAAAAGGAGTCATCACGATGGGCCAGCCCAGTTCCTGGCGCACCCGGCCCAACTCCTCAATCACCGCGCTCTCCAGATGCGAGACTCTGCCTTCGGCGAGATGGCGGCGCATGGTGCCGATGGTTCCGCCGGGCAACTGGTGGTGGAGATATTGCGCGTCAAAGGCCTGCGGCCGCCCCGAAGGCAGGCCCTCGGCATCGGCCAGCCGCGTGAAGTAGCGGCCGACTTCGGCGAGCGCTTCGATCGTCGAGTATCGACTTTGATGCCCGAGCGCGCGCAGATTGGCAACCACGCGCTCCGATGGGCGGATTGGAGATGCCGTCCGAGGCGGCGCCGGAGGCGCACTGCACGGCGCTCACGCCCCAATCGGGCGCGTCCATGTAGGTCAGCTCGCCGACGCCGATCGTGCAGTGGGAGTGAAGCTCGAGCGGCTTCCCGCCAATCACCTTCATGATGGCCGGGATGAGCGTGCGCGCGCGCAGGGGAGTCAGCAGGCCGCCCATGTCCTTGATATAGAGAGCGTCTATATCGGGGCTTGCGACCATTTTGCGCGCGCATTCGACGTAGTGCGCGTCATCGTGGATGGGACTGAGCGTGAACACCAGCCCGCCAATCACGTATTCGGCGCCGCCTTGTTTTGCCATCCGGGCGCACGCGACGTTCGAATCGGCGTCGTTCATCGGATCGGCGAGCGCGATGCGACGAATGCCGTTCTTGACGATCGTCTTGAACGCGAGGGCCATGAATTCGGGGCTGGCGGTTTCCCAAGAGATAAAGCGGAAGCCGGTCGAGAGGAATTGCAACGGCGTCTTCGGCATGGCTTGGGCCATGAGACGAATGCGTTCCCAGGGGTCTTCCTTCTTGTAGCGGACGGCAACGCCCATGTGGGTGGAGGTGGTGAAGTCGATGGCCTTGAAACCGACGCGGTCCATGACGGGCGCGATGGTCAGCGTCCTGGCGGTGTCGACGCCGAGCGCCGACCAGAGGCACTGGTTGCCATCCCGCAGGGAAGTCTCGACGATTTGGATCTTAGCCATTCGCCCCGACCTCCTGAGGCGGGCGGCGCCGTTCGACGAAGCGGGGCACGTAGGACGTGTCGACGCCGCCGCGTTCAAACTCCGGATCGGTCAGCACGTCGGCGTGAAAGGCCAGATTGGTAGCGACGCCTTCGATCCGAGTCTCCGCGATGGCGCGACGCATGCGTGCGAGCGCGGAGGAGCGATTTGGACCATGCGCGATGATCTTAGCCATGAGCGAGTCGTAAAACGGCGAAATGCGCGCGCCGGACATAATGTGCGTGTCGACGCGGATGCCATCGCCGGCGGGCCACACCGCGGATCGCACGGTGCCCGGGCTGGGATGGAAGTCGCGAGCCGGGTCTTCCGCATTGATCCGGCACTCGATGGCGCATCCTTCCGCTCGGATGTCCTGCTGCTTGAAACGCAGGCCGCGCCCGTCGGCGATGGCAATCTGCTCGGCCACCAAGTCGATTCCGGTTACCGCTTCGGTGACCGGGTGCTCCACTTGAATTCGGGCGTTCATTTCCAGGAAGTAGAAAGCATCCCGCTCCACATCCACGAGGAATTCAACCGTGCCTGCGCTGCGGTAGGAGAGGCGTTCGGCAAACTGCACGGCTGCTTCATGGATGTGGGCGCGAAAGTCCGCGGAAAGGCCTGGGGCCGGCGTCTCCTCGATCAACTTTTGGTACCGGCGCTGGACCGAACAGTCCCGCTCTCCGGCGTGGACCACGTGTTCTTCGCCATCCCCCAGGATCTGGACCTCCACATGCCGGCCGCGCGCGACGAAGCGTTCGAGGTAGACGCGCGCGTCGCCGAAGGCCGCGCCGGCCTCGGCGGCGGCGAGCTTCATCGCATCCGGCAAATCCTCGAGGCGATCGACGCGCTTCATGCCGCGGCCTCCGCCCCCACCGACGGCCTTAATCAGGAACGGAGGGCCGATTTCCCGGCCCAGGATCATGGCCTCGCCCACGGTCTCCACAGGCCCGCCCGGCGCCGTCGGCACACCCGCGGCCTCGGCTTCGGCCCGGGCGCGCAATTTGTCGCCCACGGCATCGATCTGCGCGGAGGTCGGGCCGATGAAGATCACGCCCTCCTCCTCGCAAAGCCGGGCGAGTGCCGCGCGCTCGGACAGGAAGCCGTAACCGGGATGGATGGCCTCCGCCTTGACGCCCAAGGCCGCCTGGACAATCGTGTCGACTTTCAAATAGCTGTCGGAAGGGCGGGCCGGGCCGATGCATACCGTGCGGTTCGCCATGCGGGCCGGGAGGGAATCCAGATCGACCTCGGAGGCCGCCAGGACCGTCTCGATCCCGAGGCTTCTACAGGTGCGAATGACGCGCGCGGCAATTTCCCCGCGGTTGGCGATCAAGATGCGGCGAATAGCGATGACTAGGCCTCCGGGCGTACGCGCAGCAGAACTTCGCCATACTCGACCAGTACGCCGTTCTCGGCCAGGATTTCAACCACCTCACCCGTGACACCCGCGTGCACGGAGTTCATCAGTTTCATGACTTCGACGATGCCGATGACCGTGTCCTTGTTCACCTTCGATCCCACTTCGACGAAAGGTGGCTCGCCCGGCTTGGGCGCGCGGTAGAAAATTCCGAGGAGGGGAGAGGCAACTTCGGCAAGGCCAGGCTCCGAGGATGGCCGGGCCCTGGGTGGAGCCTGCGGCACAGGCTGGGACGGCTGCGGTGCCGCCGCGGGAGGAGCAGGCGCCGATTGCATCGGGGCGGCCGAGCCACGTTGCAGGTTGAGCTTCACACCGTCCATTTCGAGCGACAGGTTGTCGAAACTCGATTGCTCGAGCAACCGCATGATCTCCGCGACGTCCTTGGCCGTGAGAGTCATCGGCGGCCACCGAAAATGTTCATGACGTGCGACAGCGGATTCTCCGCCGGCTTGGCCACGGGCGGGCGCTCCTTGGAGGACCACACCGTTTCGGGGCGGCTCTGCAACAGCAAGATTGTTCCGGAGCGGTCAATCGCCCATTCGATGTCCTGCGGCCGCCCGTAATGGCGCTCGACCTTGCGGCCGATCTCCCGGAGCGCGTCCAGTTCCTCGTCGCTGAGGCAGGGCGTCTGGCGGATTTCCGCCGGCGTCTCCGCTTCGGTGACCCCGCCCCCTTCGGCCGGCACGTGCCGGATGTGCTTGTCGGAAATGTCGCGCACCGAGATTTCACCGGTGATTTTGGCGACGACGAAACGGTCCGGCGTCACTTCTCCGCTGACGACGGCCGAACCCAGGCCCCAGGCGCCTTCGATGGTGATCACCGAGCGGTCGCCGGTGAGCGGGCTGCGCGTGAACATCACGCCGGCCGAGCGCGCATCCACCATGCGCTGCACCACCACGGCCATGGCCACGCCGCTTTCGGGCATGGCGTGCTTGCGGCGATAGGCGATCGAGGGGACCGAATAGAGGCTTGCCCAGCACGACCGCACGTATTGCAGCGTGGCTTCGGGGCCCATGACCCAGAGCTGGGTGTCCTGCAGTCCGGCGAAGCTGGCGTCGGCCGCGTCCTCGGTGGTCGCGGAGGAGCGCACCGCCAGAGGCTCCTTGGGAGCCGCGCCGCAAAGCTCGGCGTGCGCCGCGGTAATTTCGGCCCGCACGTCCTCCGGCAGCGGCGCGCTTTCGACGCGCGCCCGCAGCTGTTCGGAGAGCGCGGTGATTTCGGAGAGTTGCTCGCTCGCGAGCGCCTCGACCTTCGGCCGGATCGGGTCTTCGCGTTCGAGCGCGCCGATGAATCGTTCGAAAGCGACCGTCCGCACCACGAAGCCGGGAGGCACCGGGATGCTCGCGCGGGTGAGTTCGCCGAGCGATCCGCCCTTGCCGCCGACGGTTGGGCGGTCGGCGAGGCCCACGTCGGCAAACCAGCCAATGATGTCGGTAGAGTTCACGTGCTATGTCCTACGAGAGAATGGTCACCACGCCCCGGCCGCCATCGACGCGGATGCGCTGCCCGTCCTTGATCCTGTGGGTGGCGGTTCCCGTACCCACCACGGCCGGCAGGCCGAATTCCCGCGCCACGATGGCCGCGTGGCTCATCGAGCCACCGATGTCCGACACGGCCGCCGAGATCTTCTGAAAGATCGGCGCCCAGGAGGGATTCGTTACATGGCAGACCAGGATGTCGCCCTGACGCAGGCGGTCAATCTCCTCTACTGACTGTACCACGCGCGCCACGCCTTCGACCACACCCCTGGACGCGGCGAAGCCCTTGATTTCGTTCGAATTCGGTTCGGCGTCCGCCTCGAGCCACTTGTCGAGATTTTCGCGGGTAATGCCCCACAGCATGACGATCGAGGGATCGTCAATAATGTCCGGGACAGGCCCGAGCGCGGGCGGGGTATTGTGCTTGGCCCATTCGTCGATCGCGGCCTGGCGTTCCTGGACGATCGCGGGCCACAGGGCAATGCCGCGCGGCGGCGAGCCGTTGGACCACGACATCATGAGATCGACGATCGCCGCCTCCAACTCGTAGTGCGTGAGGTGGAAGACGTCATCGGCCTTCGGAAAGAAGCCGTGCTGGGAGAGAAGCTCGCCGAACTCGCGGATCTTGTTGAAGAACAGGTTCGTGTACCAATGCTCGCAGTAGAATTTGTGGCCCTCGACGTAGGGGAAGACGCGATGCGTCAGGTGAATCATCTGGTCGTAGGCGGCGCGTTCCTCCTCGGTTTCGAGCAGTTCGCGGTAATCCGCGATCAGCTGCTTGCGCTCTTCGAGCAACTTCTGCGTGGGCCGCTCGAGGGTCTTGCCCGCCTTCAGATTGGCGATGTAGCCGGGCAGAGCCGCGAAGGGCATCGAGAGGTCGTCGTTCCAGGAACGATGGTAATGGTAGAAGCCGTCGCCGACGTTGATGTTGAACCACGGGTCGCGCGAGAGCGCCAGATCCTTCGAGCCATGCCTTGCCGGCTGCGCCGCGATTCCCGATGGCCTTCAGGATGTCGTCGGGCGACGCGCCTTCGCGGAACTCGCCATCCACACCCAGTTCCATGGCGCGTTTGGCGAGCCGCCGCAGTTCGTCGTCGGGACGGAAGATTTCGGCTTCCATGCCGGCCACCATGCGCGCGATCGTCTGGTCGCTGATTTCCGGGAACGCTTTTTTGCAGAAGTTGAAAAAGGTGAGGTAGGCGCCGTACCCGAGCAGCAGAAACTCGAAGTGGTGGTGCCACATCCGGAAGTAACCCTCGAGTGTTTTCTGGTACGTGTCCAGAATGTAGTGATTCGAGGCGATGCCGCGGCCCGCGTGAACGTTCTCCAGCGGTTCGAATTCCGGAAGCATCGGTTTCGGAAAGGCCTGCGCGTCGCGGATGAGCTTCATCATCTTTTCCTTCCACTGCGCGAACAGCCGTTCCCAGTTCGCGTAATAGTAGAAGGCGCGCTGCTCGAATTCCTTCGTGCGCCGCGCGATCTCCGCCGGATCGGTGACGCCGTTTCCGCCGATGTAGAAGCGCCCGTTGATAATCCGGCAGTCGATGCCGAGCGTGGTCGGCAGGGATTGGACGCGCGTGTTCGACGCGCCGAGCGCGATGTAGGCCGCTTCCGCTGTAATCGTGTCGAAGACGTACATCGGCTCGGGGAAGTGCATCGAGTTGTAGAACCAAAAGCGCTCGTCGTCATCCTTGGTGAACTGCATGTAGTAAGGATAGGCGGCCTGCGCCCGCTCGGTACCCGGGATGACGTTCAGCGAACTGGGAAGCGGGAAGCCCTTGGTCTTATCGGATATGCTCACGATCACCCTTCCTCCAGGCGAATTCGGTCTGCGCAACTCTTTCCTTGGATGCTATACGGAAATTGCCGATCCTTCCAGCGTGGTTTTGGGCATCGCCGGGACCCGTGATTTGGGGCGGCCTCCGGCGGCGCCGTATTCTCAACGTACGAAGCATCGCGGACTGAAGCGCACAAGAAACCGAACCCCAGCGCACGGCACTTCCCGTCGCAGACCGGCGTCGCCGCTCGAGAGCCCTGTCCCTTTTACCGTCCGGCTTTGGTTAATGTGGCTCCGGAAATTCGTTTGGTCTGATTCGCCCAATTGGTTCCCGGATACGTGAAGAGCAGAGTGTATCCAGGTGAGCCGCCCGCCACGATGATGTGAAAATCGTCAGGGCTTTGGACGACGGGGATGCGCCCGCCGGGTTTCAGCGCGTCGAGAAAGATCTGAGCCCGGTCAGGCCGAATCCGGCCGTCGGCGATCGATGTCCGGATAAAGCTGATTTCGTCGCCGTGTCCGAAAAAGGTCGGTGCCACCACCTGTTCAAAGGGCACGCGGGTGTGCTCGTAGAGGTATTCCTGAATACTTCTTCGCGTGTAGCCATGGCTCGCGAGATCGACGGCGCAGTCAGGATGAAGCACCAGGATATGAGTTTGAGCGTGGGGCCAAACGACTCCGCCGTTTCTAATTCGGGCGGCCACCGAATCGAGGATGCCCTGCCCCGTCCAGGGCGCCACGGCTCCGCCGCCGATCACGATCGGATTCCCGGAGCTGGCTACGGTGACCGTGCTCTCTCCGGGTTTGAAGCCGCGACTCACATTGTAGGGTTCCCACGGACTTCTGGCCGTGTCTTCCGCGAAGGTGAAGAAGGTGTAAGCCTCGAGCCTTCCGGTGAGCGCCATGTCGTTCACCTGGGGCCAAGTCTGGCCGATGTTGAGCAGCGACAGCCGGAGCGCCCGGCCGACCGTGCTATTCGCGCGCCACCCATGACCCAGCATTCCGATGCCGGAGTTAAAGCCAAGCTCCTCGGCGATGGGGCCGTCCACGACGACCACCGGCGTGAACGATCCCGTGGAGGCCATCACGTGCGTCAGGTCGTAGTGCTTGTCGGTGAAGCCTTCCATCGCCGCGAGAATCACCGGAAAATATTCCGGCTTGGCGCCAGCCATCACGGCGTTAATGGCAATCTTCTCGACGGTCGCAATGCCATTCTTCGGCGCCGCTTGACCGATGACGTCCTTGGGAGAGCGAGTCGTCCCTGCCAGCATCGCCTTTACGAGTTTTGGCGTCGGCGGAATGACCGGCAAGCCGTCGGCCCAATGATTGGAGAGAAAGAGTTCATTGACCTTTTCGGCGGCATCCTGATAGTCCTCGCCCGTAACCTTGATGTTCGCGGCTTCTGACATTCGCAGCGTCTGAGGCGGCTTGGCCTCGGCGGCGGTCAAGGGCCGCACTTCATCGTCCACCAATTCGCGGATCACAGCGGAGGCGATGGGCTCCAGTTCCTGGTTGCTGGCGCGGGCGCGATAGTATTTGTCCGCGGGAAGCGCGATGGTGCGGATGCCCGGCATGCCGCGATCCCGGGCCGCCGACTTCGCATCGTTAAGGAACTCGGTTGTCGTGATGTAAACGCCTGGCATGCCGGACTTTTCAATTTCGATCGTGTCGTGGGAACCCCACCACGTGCAGCTCCCTCAATCACCGACACCGAAGACGAACAGGTCTCCCTGCTGCTTCACCGTGGGGTACCACTTCGGCAGGCTGGTGATGGTCTGCGCGGCGGGCTTGGGATACATCACGATCGTGGCGGTCGGATACTTGTCCTTCAGCATCTTTCCCACGACCTCGAGAAAATTGTCGGCGCCGAATTTGCCGTTATCGACCAGCACGATTTTCTTGCCGTCAAGATTCGGCACGCGGGGACTGATCCCCACCGTTGGCGGCGGGGGAATCTCTCCGCGCGGATTCATCACTTCCAGAGTGACCTGAGCGCTGGCGGCGCTGGCCGAAACGATGGCCGCGACCAAAAGCGCGAATGCCAATTTCAATTTCGTCATCCCCATCATCACGGAGCCTCCTGGACTACGCTTGCTGCGGAGCCAACTCGTTGCCCGAATCCATCTTCACGAGCGCCTTCGCCGGATGCAAACAGACGCCGATCGCGTCGCGGCCTTCGGCCACAACCCCTTCTACTCGTGCGGACATTGCAGAGCGGGGATTGTACCACTGCCGGGTACCCCAGGCGAGCCAACTCAGAACGCGGTAAGATGCTATGTCTTCGGCTGTACCGGATATTGGACTTTTCAGCCTACAATTGATAGGTTGCACCAGGTTAAGGAGGATGGAGATGGCTACTGCTACACAGGCGATTCCAATCGAGAAGAGTGTTGCCGCGTACGTCGCGAAACCGCGCCTCATGTTGATCAATGGAAAATGGGTGCCGGCGGCCTCGGGCAAGACGTTCCCCACCTACAATCCCTCCACCGGGGAGGTTCTTTGCCAGGTGGCGGAAGGCGACAAGGAAGATATCGACCGTGCGGTGGCGGCGGCGCGCGCCGCGTTCGACAAAGGGCCGTGGAGGAATCTCACGCCGTCGGAGCGCGGGCGCATCGTCTGGAAGCTCGGCGACCTGCTCGAGAAACACGCCGAGGAATTCGCGCAGCTGGAGTCCCTGGATAACGGCAAGCCGATTGTGATGTCCCGCATGGTGGACGTGCCGACTTCAGTCGACCAGCTCCGCTATTATGCCGGCTGGGCCACCAAGATTGAAGGCAACACGATCCCGATTTCCGCGCACGGCGCGAAATTTCTCGCCTACACGCTCCGGGAACCCATCGGCGTGGTCGGCCAGATCATTCCGTGGAACTTCCCGCTCGATCATGGCCACGCTGAAGCTGGCTCCGGCGCTGGCGGCGGGCTGCACGGTGGTTCTGAAGCCGGCCGAGCAAACTCCGCTCACCGCGCTCATGCTGGGCGAGCTGGTGCAGGAAGCCGGTTTCCCGGACGGCGTGGTGAATATCGTCACGGGCTACGGCGAAACGGCCGGCGCGGCGCTGGCGGCGCACCCGAACGTCGACAAGATCGCGTTCACCGGCTCGACGGAGGTCGGAAAGTTGATTGTCCATGCCGCCGCCGGAAACCTCAAGAAGGTATCGCTCGAACTGGGCGGAAAGTCTCCCAACATCGTTTTTCAGGATGCGGACATCGACAGCGCCATTCCCGGAGCCGCCAACGGGATCTTTTTCAACCAAGGCCAGGTCTGCTGCGCGGGATCCCGGCTCTACGTCGAAGACAAGCAATTCGACAAGGTCGTGGCGGGTGTTTCTCAAATCGCTTCGCAAATCCGTCTCGGCCCGGGCATGGAGTCCACCACGCAAATGGGTCCGGTTGTCTCCGAGGAGCAGATGAAGCGCGTTTGCGGTTACCTTGAATCCGGATTCGCCGAGGGGGCCAAGGCCGTGACCGGTGGCAGTCGCGAGGGGACGAAGGGCTATTTCGTCAAGCCCACGGTTCTCGTCAACACGAACGAGAAAATGAAAGTCGTGCGCGAGGAAATCTTCGGCCCGGTCGTTACGGTCATGCCGTTCAGCGATGTCGACGATCTGGTGGCCAAGGCGAACAACACGCCGTTCGGGCTGGCCGCAGCGGTCTGGACGCGCGACATCAAGAAAGCGCATCGCATCGCGTCGGAACTGCGCGCCGGAACGGTTTGGATCAACTGCTACGGCGTTCTCGATTCGGCGATGCCGTTCGGCGGCTACAAACAGTCCGGCTGGGGCCGCGAAATGGGACACGAGATGCTCAATCTCTACACCGAGGTCAAATCGGTGTGCACGCCGATCTCCTAGCAGTGTCCGGCGCAAAGCTTGCACCGAAGCTTTGCGCCGGGCATCCGTGCCCGAGGATCCGGCGCGGCTAGCAGGATGCTGAAGAGCCCCGAGAGCGTTACGGGCGCCTCTGAAGCATGGGATTCGCTCGATCGTTCTCCGTGTGGATCTTTGTCCGCGCGGTGGTGCGCGCCCGCCATCATGATGTCTTGACAACAGTATGACAATGCAAGTATACAGAGGGTGGCTTCCCAAGGTCACGGCGTGGTGACTCCGTTTGTCCAACGAGTCTGCCGGGCAATCAAGTAGAAGTGAGGAGGGGATCATGAATCGACGAAAAATGTTGGCGTTGCTGGGCGCGAGCCCGGCGCTCGTCGCCGGTGCACCGTCTTACGCGGGCACGTCTTCCAAGGCCGTGCCGGGAGCCGTGGCTTCCACCGAGGACCGGTCGATCACCGTTCTGAATCCTGCCATCGCGCCCGGCATGGCGAAGCGCATCCCTCTCGCGCCTCGCCTGGAGAAATTGGACGGCAAAACGATTTACCTGGTGGACACGGACTGGGGAGGAATGGGGCAGAACGACGGCATCCTGCAGGAAATGCAAGCGTGGTTTGCCGAGCAGATGCCCAGCGTCAAGACGATCATCAAGGTCAAACGAGGAAATTTCGTCACCGACGATCCTGCGCTGTGGAAGGAAATCGCCGACAACAAGGGTGATGGCGTCATCCTCGGCGTCGCCGGTTGACACGGCTGTGTCGGGGCCGTGAGCCTCGAAACCGGAGAGATCGAGCAAAAGTACAACTTACCCACCGTCGCCCTGGCGGGGTCGAACGTCGTGTCCTTCGGGATTGGCCCGAATGCCACCTACAACACCGGGATGCCGATCCGCTATGTGGGCGTGCCGTTTCCTTTCTCCGGCCAGCCGAGATCCGTGCTCAAGGGGTACATCACAGGGAAAGACACGGTGAGCGGCAAGCCGATGATGCAGGCCATCGTCGACGGACTCACCAAACCTCTCACCGATCGGGAAAAGATGTCCGGGCCCGCTGCGGAGGCGGCGCCGGAACCGAGACTGCTTTCGGCGGATACGGAAGACAGTCTGCAACGCCGGTTCAAGGAAAAAGGCTGGACCGACTACAATCCGGTGATTCTCCCCACGCAGGAAAGAGTAGCGGCGATGCTGAAGGGGACCAGCCATAAGCCGGAGGAAATCGTAAAAACCGGCGCCGGAACTTTCGGGACGCGCCGCCCATTTACGGTGGAAAAGGTCGCCATTCTTGCGGTCATGGCGGGAGCCAAACCGGAGTATTTTCCCGTCATTCTTGCGCTGGCCAGCCTGGTGCCGTATCAGGACTCCACCACCTCGATCGCCCAGATGATTGTGGTGAACGGGCCAATCCGCAAACAGATCGGGATGAATTCCGGTATGGGGGCATTGGGTCCGGACAACGAGGCGAATTCCGTGATTGGGCGCGCCATGACGCTCATCCACAAGGTGATCCAAGGTTATCAGGAGGGCGTGACGGGTTTCGCGTCTCTCAGCAACCCTCTGCGCTACGACAATCTCTGCATGGCCGAGAATGAGGAATCTCTCCCGGAAGGATGGCTGCCGCTTCATGTCCAAATGGGCCACCAGGCCTGGGGAGAGCGTGGTGACGATCTTTACGGGCTGGAATTTCATTAACAGCACGGGCTGGGTTGAGCAGCACTATGCCCCTCAAATGTTGATGCGCGACTACATGGCCTCGCTCTCCGGTATGAGCGCGACGCTCATCATGGACCCCTCGGTTGCGGATCTGCTCAAGGATGTGCAGGGTTTCAAGACCAAGGCCATGCTCGGCGACTGGCTCTCTCAGAATGTCGAGAAAACCGCCCGATCGTATTGGGGAAATTCGATCGTATCGAGCATGCTGGGTCCGCTTGCTTCCCAAGGGCTGGAGCCCTATGCAACTTGGAAGAAGCTTCCTGGTGACACCCCGATCAAGCCCTTCGCCAACCCCAAGAGCATCAATGCCGTGGTGGTCGGTGGGAAGACGGCGAGCGTATGGTTCGCGACCGATTTCAGGCCCGAAAAGGGCGCGTCGATCGATGCATGGAGGTAGTGCGAGGAAGGGACGCGGCCCGTGCGACCGGCGCGGACTTGGCTGCACAGCCGTTGCCGTTTGCGCCGGCGGCTAGGAAGCGAGAGCGGCCGCGATGGTGGCTGAAATCGGATTCGTGGGGCGGCCGATCAGCGCATGTAACTGGCGGCTATCGTCGAACAGGGCGCCTTTCGAGATTCCCGCGTCGCCACTGGCCAGCATGGCCGCGATTGGCTCCGGCAATCCCGCTTTCACTAACACGGCCCGGTATTCGAGCTCCGGCAAATCCTGGTACCTGACGGGCTTGCCGGACTGACGCGCCACTTCGGCGGCAAACTCCGCCAGCGTAAAAGCATCGTCGCCCGCCAATTCATAGATTCGACCGTTCCGATCATCCTTCGCCGTCAGCACGGCAGCCGCAGCGTCGGCGTAATCGGCACGCGATGCAGCTGAAATGCGACCCGCACCCGCGCAGCCATAGTGCACGCCAAGCTTGACCGCCTGCGCAACGGCGCCCGCATAGTTCTCTGTATACCAACTGTTTCGCAGAATGACAAAAGGAACGCCCGATGCGCGAATGGCGGCCTCGGTCTGGCGATGTTCCTCAGCGAGTCCGATAGGCGACCGATCGGCGTGCAGGATGCTGGTGTAGACGATCAGCTTCACGCCCGCTTGCCGCGCGGCAGCGATGGCCGCCTTGTGCTGTTCGACGCGACGTCCCACTTCGCTTCCCGAGATCAAGAGCAGCTTGTCGACCCCGGCGAACGCCGGTGCGAGCGTGTCGGGCCGGGAGTAGTCGGCTTGGCGAACGAGAAGACCCTTGGACGCGAGGTCGCGCACCTTCTCCGGCGTTCTCACGGCGGCGACGATTTCCGAGGCAGGAACGGCCCGCAAAAGCGAGTTCACAACGAGCCGGCCCAACTTGCCGCTTGCTCCAGTAACAGCAATCATGTCGTGCTCCTTGTTATCGGCTGCCAACGGGTAGTGGTGCGGCGGTGGGCATGGCCTCGGGAATACCGCAGGTGCCGTCTTTGCAGGTTACGGGTACCGGCAGCCGAAGCGGCCGCGCGTCGCGGCGAATTCCACATTTGGGCCGCCACGCATCAATCGAAACGCTTCTGGTGTACGTGAAGTCCGTGGTGATCCACATCGGGTTCATCTCCCCGCCGACAACCAGAATATTGAGGTCGTCGGCCGAATGGCGCGGAGTGATGAGCGCGTCCTTGGGCAGTTTCGCCCACGATGCAAACGGTTCAATCCCTTGAGCGGCTAACCCCGCCGCAAAACCCGATTGCATCTGTCCTTCCCAATAGTGCCCGGCGGGAACCGTCGAGTTTTCCACGATCCACTTGCAGGCTTCTTGCTTGGTCTTGAAGCCTTCGGCGCGCAGGTTCTTGGCCACGAGCGGATCGACGACAAACGTAATGCTCGGCCCCATCGATCCAAACGTGGCGATGACATGCGCCATCTCCTTCGCGGAACCCATGCCCAAGTTGAGCACGTTCCATCCGCGGAACAGGCTTACGACGCTTTCGTCGCGTTGGAACCCTTTCTGCACGTGAAATGGCTCGAAGACGCTTAGCTCTTCGTTTTCGCCGCAGCACATGTTGTTGTAGTTGAGGTTGTGGCCGAACGACGCCATGAAGTTCTCACCCGCGCGAGCGTCGCCGAAGTTGATGCTCATCAGCGTCCACGCTCTGCCGATCACCGAATTCGCCACATTGAACGGACTGAGCGCGGCCGTGCCGCAGTTCATGCCGATCTCGTTGCGAATCGGCCCGTTCACCACCATCATGCGGCCCCAGGAGGTGGTTGAACTCGGCATCGACGGTTCCTGCGAAGCGGCAAGCGCGAGGATCACCGGAAAATGTTCCGGGCGCGCTCCCGCCATCACGGCGATCGCTGCGGCCTTTTCGACCGTGTACTCCATCCGCTCCTGATGTGTCTGGACGCACATCCGGCCCACGACCTCATCGGAAGCATGGTCCGTCCCCGTGAGCATCTCTGCAACCCGTTCTTCGGTGGGGAGCACGATCGGCAGGCCATCCGTCCATCCGTTTTCGACGAACCGTCGATAGAGATTCTCCGCGGTATCGGGAGAGAGCAAGCGCGGGCGCCGCGGCTTCCGGGCGGCGGGCGTTGCGTGCTTTTCTCTTTCGGACAGCGGCGAGGTGAGCGCCTCGACAATCTCCTTCATGAGAGGCTGCGACGTTATGGGATCCTTGCCCTCAATGTATTGGCGCAGCACAGCTCTTGACATCCCCATCACCGGATAAGGAGGGAAACCAAAGCGCAGGGGCGTTCCGCGAGTTCTCGCGTTGCGTTCCACGAAATCCGCGAATCGTGCGGTCACGAGAGGCGCAGTCGGAATGGCAAATTCGTCTTCCAAGGTCGTAGCGTAATCGGCGACACTCGCCGAGCAGGCCTCTCAACCACCAACACCGAGAATCGCCGCATCGGCGCCGCTGGATTTCATCTCGGCCCACAGCTCGGGGTCGTCGGTGAACATCGTGCCCCGTTTGTGCCGGATGACGGTTTTCACGCTCGGAATATTTCGTGAGAACCATTCCTGAAGTTCCTGCATGAATTCGAAGCTGCCCGCGAAGCCCGTCTCTACGAGGTACACGCTTTTGCCGTCCAGCGCGGCGAGGCGCGGAGCCATGGAGATTGGCCGGAGGTCGGCGCTCGGCTGCTCAAAAGGATCGAGGATCGCTCGGGGATTCGAATGCGCATCCAGCCGGCGTCCGAAAATGCCGGAAGGCTGTCCGTGCGGGTCCAGCACCGTCAGTTTTCCGTTTGGCTCCATGTCCGGCCCCCTTTATTCGCCGCCTGCCCCGTTGCCGGGAACACCCCAGAGAACGTGGCCTGCCCATTCCGGCAGCCTTGCTGCCGCTGCTTGCGGGTGAGGCGCGGCGATGAACAGCGGCCTGATGTTAAGGCTCGCTTCCCATTGTTGTCAAGACAACTCCGAGCGGCCGCGGCGGATGAACTCTCTAACGGCGGCGCCGAGCTCCCTTCTTCTTCGTGCTGTGGCGCTGAAACAACTCTTCCGCGCCAGCGGCGAGCAAATCGAGAACTCGTTCCACGTCGCGGGTTCGTTGTCCCTTCAAAAGCTGGCGCTGATACTCCTGCGCGACCGGCGCGATCTGGCGCAACAGCCCTTCGCCTTTCCTGGTCAAGGAAAGCGACGAAGCGCGGCTGTCGACGGGATGTGCGGTCTTCGTGATCAGCTTGCGGTGCAGCAGGCCACGCAACGAGCGGCTGATCCAGGCCTTGTCGATGTGCGTTCGGCGGCTCACTTCATTGACGGAGATCGGCTGGTAGGCGCCCAGCATCACCAGGATGCGCAAGTCCGTGGGCCGCACGCCGAAGCGATCCTTGAACGTAAGCGCGCCGATGCGAAGAATCATTTCCGCGAGACGGACGACACGAACCGACACCAGCCGGATGAGCGCGTCGATGTGGGGAGGGTGCTCGCGGCGGCGTCCCGCCTTTGCCGAGCCGGCTCGCCGGCCTCGGAAAGATCTATCGTCGGTGCGGCTCCGAAGTGAATACGCGCCGTCTGCGCTCATCGTTGTCTGGCTCCCGGACTGCTGTGCCGTCGAGTATAGAAGAGTCCAGCCGCCGGCCCAAATTCGAAAACATGCGTTCGATACGTACGGATGCCGAGTGCGGCGTGAAACATCCGCAACACTCGGAGTTTGCCGCTCGCCGCTCCCGCGCGGATTGGCGCTTCCGGTACCCGCTCGGGAGGTGCGATGTCTTGACAACAATATGACAATGCAAGTATACAGGAGGCGGTGCCAAACGGTCACGGAATTGCGCCCCATGGCCACTTCGTAGGTGCCGGGCCGGGAGGCAAAGCGGATATTGGGAAGGATGGGGCGCGGTACTGGTATAGTGCAGCGAGATGTTGGCTTGAGAGCGAGTGCGTTCGGCAGGCGAGCAGTCAAATAGAAGGAGGAGGGGATCATGAATCGACGAAAGATGTTGGCGTTATTGGGAGCCAGCCCGGCGCTGGCCGCCGGTACTCCAGCTTACGCAAGCACACCGGCGAAAGCCGAACCGGTAGATTCTTCCGCGGCCGGAGACGGCCGGATTACGGTTCTGAGCCCGGCGATCCCCGGCAAGCTGGCAACGCGGTACCCTCTGGCCCCGCCGCTCGCGGACCTGAAAAACAAGACGCTCTACATGATCAATCTCTCCTGGGAAGGGCCGGACGCCGGCAACTATTTCTACGGAGCGATGCGGGAGTGGCTGGATAAGCAGTATCCGGGCATCAAGACGATCGTGAAAGTGACGGCGGATGGAATGTTTGGCACCGATGCCGCGATCCTGAAGGACATCGTCACGAGCAAGGCCGACGCCGCCATTGTCGGCGTCGCGGGTTGAAACGGCTGCTGCGCGGCCGTGAGCCGCTGGGCGAAGCAAATCCAGATGCAGTTCAAAATCCCCGCGATTGGGATCGCCTCCAACAACATCGTGCGTTACGCCACGGACTACGATTTCAAATACAACAACGGCATGCCGATCCGCTACGTTGCTGTGCCGTTTCCGTTCACCGGGCAGCCGCGCGCCGTCGACGTCGGATACGTCACCGGCAAGGACATGCTCACCGGCCAGCCGTTGATGACCGCGGTCATCAACGCCCTCACGGGTCCGCTGACGGCCGAGGAACAGGTGTCGGGCCGTCCGTCCGATGAGGCGCAGGAGCGGCGGATTGTTGCGACCCGACACCGAGGAGAACCTGCGGCGTCTGTTCGAAGACAAGGGATGGACCGATTACAACTGGATCAAGCTTCCCACCGAAAAGCGCGTGACGGAGATGCTCAAGGGCACCAGCCACAAGCCCGACGAAGTGATCAAAACCGTCGACATCACCGGCGGTGTGCGGCAGCTCACCGTGGAGAAAGTGGCCATCAGCGCCGTAATGGCCGGGGCCTCGCCCGAGCATTTTCCGGTGATTCTGGCGCTGGCGACGCAAGCTCCCTTCGGCAATTCCACCAGCTCGATGGCCAATATGGTCGTGATCAACGGCCCGATCCGGAAACAGCTCAACTTCAATTCCGGGACCAATGCCTTGGGTCCCTACAACCGGTCGAATGCCGTCGTCGGACGCGCGTTCGCGATGATCTCCAAGACGGTGGGCGATCTGCGCAACAACGTCAATGCGTGGGAAAGCCTGGGCAGCAACCTCCAGTACAACAGCCTGTGCTTTGCCGAGAACGAAGAGGGTCTGCCCGAGGGCTGGGATCCTCTGCACGTCCAAATGGGTTTCAAGCCCACCGACAGCGTCATCACCGTGGGGATCGGCTGGAGCAGCATCTCGAGCGTGGGTGGCAGCCAGAGCCTCTACCCAACCCATCACCTCATGCGCGATTACATGCGGTCGCTTTCGGCATCGGGTTCCGCGGCCACCATTCTGCTGGATCCCACGGTTGCGGCGCTGCTCAAAGACACGCACGGTTTCAAGACCAAGAAGCAGTTGAGCGAGTGGTTTTCGCAGAACGTCGAAAAGACCGCGGGCAACTTCTGGGGGAATGGCGTCATTCAAAGCACCGCGGTTCCTCTGGCATTGCAAGGCCTCGAGCCTTACGCGAGCTGGAAGAAGCTGCCGGAGGACGCGCTGATCAAGCCCTTCATCAACACCAACGCGATCAGCGTGGTCGTGACCGGAGGGAAAATTCAAACCACATGGTTCGTCACCGACTTCCGGCTGGTTCGCGGCGTGAAGGTGGACAACTGGGCGTAAAAGCGAACCGGGTGACGGCCCTGCTTTCCCGTCGACGGCACACGCAGCTCCGCGGCGGCCCAGGAAGAGAGGAAGCTGTATGAAGAGGATTGATGCGCTCGCGTTCGTGTTCCTGCTGGTCGCGACTCCCGTGGTTGCCGCAGGCCAGTGGTCCACGGTCGGCGGCGACGCGGGCAATACGCGTTATTCCTCGCTCGCCCAGATCAATTCACAAAACGTCACCAAGCTCGGAGCGGCTTGGGTGTCGGAGAAGATCGGGGTGACTTCATCCCGCGCGATGCCGGTGATCGACAACGGTTTGCTGTTCCTGACGGCGCCGCCGGACGTATACGCGGTGGACATCAATACGGGAAAGATCGCATGGCGCTACCGCGGGAGCCCCGCCGCGCCCCCCGCTCGGGAAGGCGTGGCGGTGGGCGGAGGCTTGGTGTACGTGGGGCTGTACGACGGGCATCTGATCGCGCTTCGCGAGGAAACCGGCGAGCTCGTCTGGAAAGTCTATCTCGGCGATGCGGAGCATGAACCGACTGCAGGCGCCTCGGGTGCCCCTCTGTACGCCGACGGATTGGTGTCCATCGGATTGAATGCGGACTACGGATATCGAGGCCGGATCGTCGCCGTCGACGCGAAGACCGGGCGCGAGGCGTGGCGCTTTCTTGTCGTGCCCGCGCCGGGAGAACCGGGGTCGGAGACGTGGCCGAAGAACAACGCGTGGAAGCATGGCGGGGGCGCCGTGTGGCTGGTCGGAGCGGCAGATCCGGAACTGGGTCTGGTGTTCTATGCGACCGGAAATGCGGTTCCGCAATACGGCGGCGAAGATCGGCCGGGCAACAACCTTTATACAGATTCCGTGGTCGCGCTGGACAGCAAGACCGGCAAGCTTCGCTGGCACTATCAGGTGGTTCACCACGACATCTGGGAAGCCGACATCGCCGAAGCGCCCGTGCTATTTGACGCGCAGAGCAACGGCCAGTCTCGCAAGGCCATCGCAGCCATGCGCACGGATGGGTATCTCTTTATGTTCGATCGCGCTACTGGTAAGCCACTCGGGCGCATCGAAGAGCGCCGCGTTCCGCAGGACGCGTTCCAGAAGACCGCCGCCACGCAGCCCTATCCAGTAGGAGCCGATCACGTCCTGCCGGACTGCGCCGAGTGGAAAAAGCAGACGCTCCCTCACGGTTTCGAATTGGGGTGTTTCTTCACGCCCGCATCGGTGGAGAAGCCGAATCTTCTGGCGCCGGTCTACGGCATGCGTGCCACACCCATGGCGTTCGATCCGCAGACGCAGTTTTTTTACGTTACCGGCGGCGCTGGGTTGCAGTGGTTTCGACGTGCGGAGGATCCGGATTTCTTCAGCCTCAGCTTTAACGGGCGCGTGCCAGGCTTGAATCAGCTGGGCTACGGTGTTCTGGCCGCGGTGGATAGCCGCACGAACAAGATCGTCTGGCAGAAGGAATTCCGCGGAGGACGGCCGAGCGGCGCTCTCGCCACGGCGGGAGGCCTCGTGTTCCAGATGGTCGGCGACGGCAATCTGCAAGCGTACGACGCCGCGAACGGATCTCTGCTATGGCAGTTTCAAACAGGCGCGGCCAACGGGAGCCCGCCGATCACGTTTGAAAACGCGGGCGAGCAGTACATCGCGACGATCGTCGGCAGCGCGGTGTGGGCGTTCAAGCTGGGCGGGACTCTCCCCCAGAAACCGGCGCCGCCTGTTGCTCCTCAGCAGGAGTTTACCGGAGCGATTACGGACACAGCGACCATCGAGACCGCCTCGATGATGCGAGATATGGGCATCACAGGCGCGCACTTCATCACCGATGAGTACCAGTTCAATCCCTACCGCGCGCGCGTCAAAGCAGGCACGCGAGTGACCTTCAGAAATAACGGCCGGGTGACCCACACCGTGGTGGCGGAAGACGGATCGTGGACCACGGGTCCCCTAAAACCTCTCGACATCGGCACGGTCGTCTTCGATAAGCCCGGGACCTATACCTACCACTGCAAGGAGCATCCCTGGGTGTTTGGCCAGATCATCGTCGAAGCTCCTGCCGAGAAAACCGGACAGAGCCAAGCGCCGGTGGAAGCCGCTCCCAAGAAGGACGAGCCGAGCCAAGCGTCCGCCAAGAAGCGATCCGGAGCCTTTTCCCGAGGTTCCGCGAATTATGGCCGAGGACGTGCAACAACTGTTGAACTCGAAAGCCAACGTGATCCTGGTGGACACCGACGACAGTGTCACCTACGAGGCCGAGCACATCAAAGGCGCTGTCAACATGGCCTACGACCCGACCGTGGATCCCCAGGAGCGGCAGGGGTTGTTGGGGGCTCTGCCTTCGGATCGCATGATCATCTTCTACTGCAACTGCCCGCGCGAGGAGGATAGCGCCCCACTGGTGAAAGAGATGTGGCAGTTGGGCTACGACCACGACAAGGTCAAAGCCCTGAAGGGCGGCTTGACCCGCTGGGAGGAATTGAGCTATCCGCTCGCCGGCTCGGAGGTCAAATCCTCCAAGCCCACGTCAGACTAGTGTTGTGTCCCGCAAGTTCGTAGCATTTCTCTTTAGGAGGCCGGGGCTTCAGCCCCGGCGTAACCCGCCTGGCATCAGGGGGCTTTAGCCCCTGAAGCTACATGACTTTTGAAGCGTATTTGCGGGACTTGCCGTAGGGGCGCTGCTTGCTGCGCCCTGCCCGGCGGCGAGATTTGCGGCGCCCGCGACCGCTCGGGCCGGCTCAGATGCTGGCCGGAGCGCAGAAGCGATCGAAGGCCTGGGTGAGCGTCTGGGCGATGGCGGCGGCGTCGCGCGATTCGATGTCGCGCCTCTCGATCATGAACGCGAGTTTTCCGTCGCGCAGCAACGCGATCGAAGGGGAAGAGGGCGCATAGCCGGTGAAGTAACTGCGCGCCCGGTCGGTGGCTTCCCCATCCTGCCCGGCGAAGACGGTGCACAGCACGTCGGGACGCACGCCGTGAGCGAGCGCCTTGGCAATCGCCGGACGCGCCTTGCCCGCGGCGCATCCGCAGATGGAGTTCACCACGACGAGCACTGTCCGCTTCTCTTGTTGCAGAGTGGCGTCGACGTCCGCGGCTGTCCGCATTTCGCGAAAGCCGATGTTCGTCAGTTCCTCGCGCATGGGTCGAACGAATCCTTCAGGGTACATAGTCTCTCCTTGGCGTACGCATTCGGGGGGTGATTTGAGGTCGCGAACCTCGCCGTGCCTCCGGCGCGGCAAGCCCCGGGACACGTTCCAGCAATAACTATAGCATGAGCACGCGAGGCAGTGAGCGCGAGGCGCGCGCCGTTTGCGGCCGCCAAAACCTAGCGGGCTCGAATGCCGAGCAGGTCAACGCGCGGCAGATGGGCCTACGCGAGATCCCCGCCGTTGCCGGATTGCGGCGCGGCGAGGGAGGGGAGTGTTTCGCCAAATCCGGCTACGCGTACCGGGGTGAGCAGGCTGACCACTCCGGTGACGGCAAAATTGAGGCACAGCGCCACGAACCCGGCATTCAAGCCCCGATATGGATCCCGCCCCGTCAGCATGAGGAGCACAGCCAAGAAAATGCCGGTGACCAGCCCCGCCAAAACGCCCGCCGTCGTCACCCGTTTGGAGAACAGGCCGAGCGCAACTCCGGGGAAGATCTGGGCGATCCCGGCATATCCGACCAGCAGAAGTGAGACGAAACTGGACGAGCTGTAGATGGCAAACAGCAGGGCCCCCGAAGTGAGGACCAACACCATCATTTTGGCGAGCTTGGCCACCTGCGCTTCGCCCATGTCCGGCGCGAAGATGGGGCGGCACAGGTTCTTGACGCACAACGTTGCCCCGGTCAGAAGTTGAATGGCCGCCGCAACCATGGCCGTCAGAGCTCCCGCGCCGCCGACAATCCCCAGGAACCAGGCCGGGAAGGACTTGCGCACGATGGTCATCAACGAGAGATCGCCGTTGGTCAGGCCGGGCAGGACCAGCACGGCGCTAAAGCCCACGATGAACATCAGCGGCATGGTGATGCCGTACAGCGGCATGAGGACGGCATTGCGCCGCAAAATCTTCCCGCTCCGCGCGGTGAAACTGGCGGCGAAAAATTGCGGCCACATGTAACACCCCAGCGAAGTCAGCATCACGCTCGAGATGTACCACGCGTGGCCGAGGTCCTTCGTGGCTCCCGGCATGGTGAGGTGTCCGGGTCTGGCATGCGCCAGGGCCGTGAACATCGGGCCGATCCCGCCGTAATAGATACGCGGCACGGCGATTCCAATAAACACGGCGGCGAAAAGAAGCAGCAGATCCTTCACGATGCTGGCCCACGCCACCCCGCGCACCCCGCTCGCGAATACGAACGCCCCCACCAGCGCAAACGCGATGATCATGGCGGGCGTGCGAGGAATGGCTCCGTAGCTCGCCACCTCCACGATGAGCCCCAAGCCCGTGATTTGCATCTGCAAGTAGGGGATGAGACACGCCACGCCCACGAAAGCCACGCATCCCGCCAGCAAGGGGCTGCCGTATCGCACGTGGAAGAAATCAGCCTGCGTCTGCATCCGGTGCCTTCGTCCCGCCTCCCAAATGGGCGGAAGGATGTAGAAGGACACGACGTACATCAAGGGCAGGTAGCCGAGAATGTACAACACCGGCCCGCCTCGCGAGTACGCCCAGCCGCTGGCCCCGAGAAAGGTGAAGGTGGTGTAGATCTCGCCGGCCATCAGCAGCCACACCAGCACCAGGCCAAAGCCCCGGCCCCCGACGGTCCATTGTTCCAGATCCATCTTGTGATGGAATCGCGCCACGAAACCTACCAGCGATCCGATCGCCACAATCGTGGAAATGATGGCCAGTGCGACGATGCTGGGGCTCACGGCGGGCCGCCTTCGTCGCCGCGACCGTCCGGCGCGCGCGGCACTTCCAGCCGGTACGCTCCCCACATGCACAGAGGCGTGAGTACCAGCCACGCGATCAGCCAGAAGAAGTTAAAGGGAAGGCCGAGCACCATGGGGTCGACGCGGTCCCAGAGAGATACCGAAAAGCAGGTCGCCGCAAACGGAATCAGGCCCAGGAGAATCGCACCCAGCGAAGGACGTTTCACGCGGTGTCTCCTTCAAGAAGACGCGCGGAAGTGTAGCAGGCCGGCCGCGTACCCCCAAATGATTCCTGTCTGGAAAGAAAGTGGCTCTGTTGACATCCCGCGATGCGGAACAGTGCTGGTAGCGCCGGCGTCCCGCCGGCTCTTTTGAAGTTGCGGCGGTTCGGACCCTTCTCACGGGACGCCTTGTTGGCCAAGTCACGCACACGAATTGTGCCGGCTCCCGTACGCCTTATCGGAAACGGCCCCGCAACCTCCCCGAAGCCGCGCTTGACAACCGCCCGCCGGGGAACCTAGAATCCTTCGTAGGCGAAGAAAAAGCGAAAACTAGAGACCCCTCGCTTCGCCCTTCGCCTCCGCCGCCATGAGCTCAAAAGCCGCTGCCTTGCGTATCCGTGTCGAATCGGCGCTCGCCGGCCGCGTCGCCACTCCCTTTGAATATCGCGACCGCCGCATCGCGGAAACCGTTCCGGCGGGTGTGCCTTCCCTGGACGCCCTGACGGGAGGGTTGCCACGGGGCAGCCTGACGGAAATTTACGGCCCGCCGTGTTCCGGCAGGACCAGTTTTTTGATCTCCACGCTGGCCTCGCGCACCGCTGCCTCGCGAAGTGTGCGCGCTGGTGGACGCGGGCGATGCCTTTGATCCCTATTCCGCCGGGGCCGCGGGCGTGCGGCTGCAACAACTGCTCTGGGTGCGCTGCCGCAACGCGGACCAGGCCCTGCGCTCGGCCGATCTGCTCATCCAGGGCGGCGGCTTCGGCCTGATCGCTCTCGATCTGAGCGACGTTCCGCCGCAGGTGGTCCGTGGTGTTCCGCTCCAGGTGTGGTTTCGCTTCCGCCGGGCCGTGGAATCGACGCCGACGATCTTCGTCCTTCTGGGGCAGGAATCGAACGCGAAGACCTGCGCTTCCCTGGTTCTGCGGATGCAGACGCGCGAGACGCGATGGTCGCAAACGCCGGCCAGCGCCGGAGAAAGCTCCGGGGAAGGCGCCGGGAAAATCCCCGGAAAATAATTGTGCCGCACTCGCCGGGGTGCCTGCTCGGCGGCTGGACGAGCCACGCGGAAATGATTCGCGCGCACAGGAAGCTGGAAGATCAGCAGCCGGTTCAGCAGGACGCGGCTTTTGTGGACGCGCGCGGCGGCGCCGATTTCGACGCGCAGGTTATTTGGAAGGCATGAAGATGCGGAGCCGAAAGAACTCACCGCAGAGACGCAGAGGCCGCAGAGTCGGAACGGAGATACTGCGCGCAAGGCTTACCACAGAGGGCACAGAGAAGGCACAGAGCGCACCGAGAAAACGTGCACCGAGAAAACCTGATGCACCGCGCAAGAGGCGCAGAGGGAGCAGAGAACGGCAAAGGTGAGGAACTTTTCACATCCCGTTGTCATTCCGCCGAGCTGTTATGGCATTCGCTTCCATTTTCGTCCCTCAATTCATGCTGCAGGCGGTGGTGCGCGCCGAACCCGCCCTGCGGGGGCGCGCCCTGGCGCTGGTTGAGGGAACCCCGCCGCTGTGCCGCGTGGTGGACGTGAACGAGAAGGCCGCCCGGGCGGGCATCGCGCCGGGGATGACAAAAACGCAACTGCAGCGCGGCCTGGAAATTCGCCCGCGTTCCCGGCCGCAGGAAAAAGCCGCCCACGCCGCCTTGCTCGACGTCGGCTGGTCGGTCTCCCCGCAAATCGAAGACACGGCGGAGGACACCATCGTGCTGGACCTCGCCGGCCTGACGCAGCTGTTCGGCTCGGAAGAAGAGGCCGGGGCGTGCCTGGCGCAACGCGCGTCGGAATGCGGCCTGCTGTCGAACGTCGCCATCGCCGCGAATGCCGAGACGGCCCGGATCGCCGCGCGCGGTTTTTCAGGAGTCACGGTAATTCCGGCCGGGCAGGAATCGCAGCGCCTCGGCCCTTTGCCCGTGGGCGTTCTCGCGCCATCGGCGGAAACGGCCGAAACGCTGGGCCGCTGGGGCATCCACACCTGCGCCGCGCTGGCGGTCCTGCCCGTTTTGGATCTCTCCGAACGCCTGGGGCAGGAGGGAGTCCGTCTGCACGGGCTGGCGCGCGGCTCGGGCTCGCGGTCGCTGGCGATAGCGGAGCCGGGGCACTCGTTCGAGGAAACGATGGAACTCGACGACGCGGTCGAGGAACTCGATCCGCTGTCGTTTGTGCTGGGCCGGCTGCTCGACCAGCTCTGCGCGCGTCTGGCGGCGCGCTCGCTGGCGGCGGCCGCCCTGCGCGTGCGTTTGGAGCTCGAACCCTCCGGCGAGAACGCCTTCGACATTCGCCGGGAGATGTTTCGCGAAAAAAAGTCGCCCGGGCTGTACGAACGGGAGATCGTGCTTCCCCTTCCGGTGCGCGACGCAAAAATGCTTTTGAAGTTGCTGCGGCTGCGCCTGCAAGCGAATCCGCCCGGAGCGCCGGTGCGGAAAATCGCGCTGGCGGCGCAGCCCGCGCGGCCGCGCGCGACGCAAGGGGGCCTTTTTCTGCCGAGCTTTCCGGAGCCGGAAAAACTGGAGATCACCATCGCGCGCATCGCCGGCGTCGTGGGCGAAGGAAACGTCGGATCGCCCTCGCTGGCCGATACGCACCGCCCGGATGAATTCGGGATGCGGCGGTTTCGCGCCCTGCTCGAAGCGGCGGAGAAAAATCGCGGCCAGAGCGGCAGCCGGCATCCGGAAAATCCGCGCGCGGGTTCGCAAGTCCCGGCGAGCTTTCGAGCCTTTCGCCCGCCCCTGCCCGCAAAACTCGAATTGCATGCGGGGCGTCCTACGCGCGTGATGTTCCAGGGCCGGCGCGGAGAAGTGCGGGCGGCTTCCGGTCCCTGGCGGACGTCCGGCGATTGGTGGCGGGAAGATCCCTGGCAGCAGGACGAATGGGATTTGGAAATCGAGTTTCCTTCCTCGCCGGAGCGTGGGCTTTACCGCGTCTATTACGACGCGCTGCGCCGGGGCTGGTTTGTGCGGGGGATCTACGATTGATGTACATCGAGCTTCACGCGCGATCGGCGTTCAGCTTTCTGGAAGGCGCCTGCGTGCCGGAGGATCTGGCCGGCGTGTGCGCGGAACACGGCATGGCGGCCATGGCGCTGCTGGATCGCGACGGCGTGTACGGCGCGCCTCGCTTCCATCAGGCAGCGAAAAAACTTTCCCTGCGGGCGCACATCGGGGCGGAAGTCACCTCCGCGGCGGGATGGCGCTACGCCTTGCTGGCCGAATCGCGCGAGGGTTACCAGAATCTGTGCCGCATGATCACGCGGATGAATCTCCGCGCGCGGAAAGGCGAGGGCCGCATTCTCCCGGAGGAAGTCGCGGAGATGAGCGGCGGGCTCGTCTGCCTGACGGGAGGCTCCGAAGGCCCGCTGGCGCATGCCCTGGCGCAGGGCGGAGCCGCTGCCGGAACCGAATGCGTGCGGCAGCTCTGCCGGATCTTCGGGCCGCGGAATGTGTACGCCGAACTCCAGCGCCATTTGTCCCGCGAGGAAGAGGCGCGCAACCAGGCGGTTGTCGAAATCGCGCGGAAGCTGCGCGTGCCGTTGCTGGCCACCAACGGCGTGTGCTATGCCCGGCCGGGGCAGCGGGAAGTGCTCGATGTGTTCACCTCGCTCCGCCATCACCGGACGCTGGCCACCGCCGGCCGCCTGCTGAGCCGCAATGCGGAGCGTTATTTGAAAGCGCCGGCGGAAATGGCGCTCCTGTTTGCCGACCTGCCCGAGGCCGTTGCCGGCACGGAGGCGCTTTCCGCGCGCCTGCAATTCACTCTGAACGATCTCGGATACAAATTTCCCGTTTATCCGGTTCCCGGCGGCGGGTCGCAGGCGCAATTTCTGCGCCAGCGCACCTACGAAGGGATGACCGGCCGCTACGGATCGGCGAACGAACGCGCGCGGCGGCAAATCGATCACGAACTCGGGGTGATCGAGCGGCTCGATCTGGCGGGCTATTTTCTGATCGTGTGGGACATTGTCCGCTTCTGCCGCGAGCAGGGGATTCTGGTGCAGGGGCGCGGCTCGGCGGCCAATAGCGCCGTCTGCTACGCGCTGGGCATCACCGCGGTCGATCCGGTGGGGATGGACCTGCTCTTCGAGCGGTTTTTGTCCGAGCAGCGCGGCGAATGGCCGGACATCGATCTGGACCTGCCGAGCGGCAGCCAGCGGGAACGCGCGATTCAGTATGTCTACGAACGCCACGGAAAACTGGGCGCGGCGATGACGGCGAATGTGATCACCTACCGCGGACGCTCGGCCGCCCGGGAAATCGGCAAAGCCCTGTCGTTCGATCCGGAAACGCTCGGCCGCCTGGCCGGCCTCGTCGGAAGGTGGGAATACAAGGACCCCGGCGACTCCCTCGGCCGCCAGTTCCGCGACGCCGGCCTCGACCTGCGGCATCCGCGCGTGCGGAAGTTTTTCGAGCTGTGCCATGCCGTGCAGGATCTTCCCCGGCATCTGGGGCAGCATTCCGGCGGCATGGTGGTGTGCCAGGGACAACTGGATTCCGTCGTGCCGCTGGAGCCCGCGGCGATGCCCGGCCGCGTGGTCGTGCAATGGGACAAGGAAGATTGCGCGGATATGGGCATCGTCAAGGTGGACCTGCTCGGGCTGGGGATGATGGCCGTGCTGGAAGATTCGCTCGATCTCATTCGCCGGCACCATGGAACAGAGATCGATCTCGGCCGGCTGCCGGCGGACGACCCGGCCGTCTACGGGGCGCTGCAACGAGCGGACACCGTGGGCATGTTTCAAATCGAAAGCCGCGCCCAGATGTCCTGCCTGCCGCGGCTCCGGCCAAAATGTTTTTACGACATTGTCGTGCAGGTGGCCATCATTCGTCCGGGGCCGATCGTGGGGAAAATGGTGCATCCGTATCTGCGGCGGCGGCAGGGAAAGGAGGCGCCCGAATATCTCCATCCCTCGCTCGAACCCGTCCTGGCGCGCACGCTGGGAGTGCCGTTGTTCCAGGAGCAGTTGCTGCGCATCGCCATGATCGCGGCGGGATTCACGGGCGGCGAAGCCGAGGAATTGCGGCGGGCGCTGGGATTCAAGCGTTCCGTGGAGCGCATGAAAGAGGTGGAAATCAAGCTGCGGCGCGGCATGGAGGCCAAAGGAATCGTGCGGGAAGCGCAGGACCGGATCGCGCAGTCGATTTCCTCGTTCGCTCTGTACGGCTTTCCCGAATCGCATGCCGCCAGTTTCGCGCTGATCGCCTACGCCAGCGCCTGGCTGAAATGCCATTATCTGGCGGCCTTTACCGCCGCGATGCTCAATAACCAGCCCATGGGTTTCTACCAGCCGGCCACGCTGGTGAAAGACGCCCAGCGCCACGGATTGCGATTCAAGCCCATTGATATCCAGCGCTCCGGCTGGGATTGCACGCTCGAACCGATGCCCGAGGGATTCGCCGTGCGGCTGGGAATGCGCTACGTGAAGGGGTTGCGCCAGGGGATTGCGCTGGCCATCGTGGGCGAACGGGACCAGCGCAGCTTTGCGTCCATTGACGAGCTGAAGCGGCGCGTCCCGGAAATACAAAAGGCCGAACTGGCGGTGCTCGCCGAAATCGGCGCCTTGAATTCGCTTTCCTCCGGGCGCGGTTTGCACCGCCGCGACGCGCTCTGGCAAGTCGAGCGCGCCGCCCGCCGGCCCGGGCCTCTGCTGGAAGCGCGGGAAGTTACCGAAGAGCCGGATGCTTCCGCTCGAGCGGAGGCCGAAGCGCCGGCGGGTGAGCCAGGCGTTGACTTCGGATTCGCCGTTGCGGCGCATGACCGCGGAAGAACGATTAGTCGCTGATTTTCGCGGCACGGGCATGACGGTCGGGCCTCACCCCATGGCCTATCGCCGCGCGGAATTGAACCAGCGCGGCATCCGCGCGGCCGCCGAGCTGGCCGGGCTTCCTCACGGAACGCGGGTGCGCGTGGCCGGAGCCGTGATCGCCCGGCAGCGTCCCGGCACGGCCCGGGGCTTTGTCTTTCTCAGCCTGGAAGACGAGACGGGGATCGCCAACGCCATCATCCCGCCGCAGCTGTTCGAGAAGGATCACACCGTGGTCGTCCATCATCCGTTTCTGCTGATCGAGGGCCGGCTGCAGAATCAGGATCGCGTGATCTCGGTGAAGGCGGAGCGCGTCGAGCCCCTCGGGATCACCAGTGCGGAAATTGCTTCGCACGACTTTCATTGAGCGTTCCTCGCGGCCGGGCAGAAGAAACGCCCACCGCAGAGACGCAGAGTTCGCAGAGAAAAGCAGAGAAAGCCTCAATTGTGCGTCAGGGCACGGCTTTAGCCGTGCCGCAACGGTCGATGATGAGGGCGGCTTTAGCCGCTGAGGGACGTAAATTACAGTTGCCACACAGGCTATTTAGCCGCTGAAGTTCCCTCACGCGTCTTTTTCACCTCTCTGCGAACAGGCTCAAGCCAGCCTCTTTTTGCTCCGCCGCGCTTTCCACCATCGTCAGCGGGCTTAAACCCGGCTATAATCGCGCCCGGAAGGGACCTGCTTTTTCCGCAGGGCAGCGATTCGGCGGCCAGAATCCTTATGAACAAGATCGACTATTTGGATCTCGACGGGCGCACCTTGAAGCTTTTCCTCGCGGTTCTGGAGGAAGGTTCGGTCACCGTGGCGGCCAAGCGCCTGGGACTGACGCAGTCCGCCGTCAGCCACACGCTCGATAAGCTGCGCGCCCTCATGCACGACCCGCTGTTCGTCAAATCGGGGCGCGGCATTGTGGCCACCGCTCACGCGCAGGCGCTGGCCGAGAAGGCGCGAACGCTGCTCGACGACATGAAAGCCATCGCCGCGGGATCGCAGTTCGATCCGAAAAAGGCCGCCCTGACCTTTACGGTCGCCGCCAACGATTTTCAGCGCGACCTGCTCCTGCCGCGCTTCCTGGAACGCGTGAAAACCCAGGCCCCCGGCATCCAGCTGCGCGTGATTCCCTCGGGGCTGCCTTCGGCGCAGTTGTTGCGGGAAGAGCAGTGCGATTTGCTTCTCACGCCCGTGCCGCCTTCGAGCGCCGACATCATTCAAAAGCGGCTGTTCGAGGACCGTTTCGTCTGTTTCTACGATGCGAAGTCGCGCTCCGCGCCGCAGACGGAGAAGGATTACCTTAGCGCCAGCCACATCACCGTCGTGTTCGAAAATCTCGACCGCCTGGAATTTGACAAGGAGCTGGCCGCGCTGGATATCGACAGAAACGTGGTTGTTTCCGTGGCGAATTTTTCCGGTGTCCCGCCGTTTTTGCGCGGCACCCCCCTGCTCGCCACGGTGCCCAGCCTGCTGCGCATCGAGATCATGCGCGAGTTTGCCTCGGTGCCCGTGCCCGCCTCCATTAGCGAGCGAATGCACCATGCCGTGCTCCCCATGTTCATGGTCTGGCATGCGCGCAACCGGTTTGATCCCGCCCATGAATGGCTCCGCAAGGTCCTCCAGGAAACCACGTCAGCGGTCCTGCGGCCGCTGGCGGCCAAGCCCGCCGCGTCCAAGACCTAGCAGGATGCTGAAAAACTCTGAGAGGTTTGTGGGTCGCGGCTATCGCCGCGACTTCAGCACCGCCCGATCTATGGGGTTTTGCCCTGAATCTCGCCGAAGCGTCCTTTTTAGCACCGCGTTAGCCGCCTTGCCCTTCTGCCGTTGGTCCCGGCTGGAGCTGCGGCCAACCCCGGTGCCAATCCATGAATAATCTTCATTCGAGACAATGTTAAAACTGGGCTTGTTAACGGCCAGGCGTGTGGATTATTGTAGGCGCCATCATATTTCTTTAGATTTGCATGCGTGGCAGTGGAATACCGGGACCTATTTCACGTGCGGTGATCGATCACTGAGGAGGTAACTTAATAATGGCGACTCGTCGGATTGGTTTAGGATTTTGGACTTTCGCGCTGGTTTTCGGATTGGTTGTCGGGATAGCGTACGTATGCGTGCCGCGCGCGAATGCGATCCCGGCGTTTTCCCGCAAATATGGAACTTCTTGCGCGACCTGCCACAGCGATTTCCCCGAACTCAACGACTTCGGAGAAGCCTTCAAGAAAAACGGCTTCAAGTTTCCCAAAGATGACGACATGTTCGTGAAGGAGCCTCCGGTCATGCTGGGGGCGAAGGCTCAGAAGGACGCCTTCCCGAACGCCATCTACCCGGGCGAAATTCCCGGCACGATTCCGATCGCCTTCCGTTACTCGGGTTTCTTCAACTACAACAGCAAGCAACCCGCTCCGATCAGTCAGCAGAACGGGGCTTTCCAGCCGCGGACCGATCTGTTCGCGCCCAACACCTTCACCATCATCGCCGCCGGCAGCATGGGCCCGATGTTCTCGTTCTGGGTGGATGACGATCTTTCGGCCGGAGGTTCGGGCGCCGACGGCGGGTTGGGAGAAGGCTTTCTCAAGATCAACGACTTGGGTCACTATCTAGGCTTGCCCAAGGACACACTCAACGTCCGCTTCGGCCAATTCGAGCTGGACTTGCCCTTCACGCAAGCCAAGTCGATAAACTTGACTGATTATGACGTGTACGGTCAAGCGAACGTGTCTGGTTTTGGAACCACGAACAATCCGCTCATCTTCGCCGAACCACAGCGGGGCATTGAGATTGGCGGCTATCCGAACGACGGGAATTTCTCCTGGTCGGTGGCGCTCGTCAACGGCTCAAATGCCGACGCGGCGACACGCAACACGAAGGACGTTTACGTTCGCGTCTCCCAGAAATTCAATCTGGAGCGCGACTCCAATGTCCGCAAGGAGATTCAGGCCGCCGGGCCGACCGGACCGCGCGATCACACGTCCCTTCGCGTGGGCGCCTTCTATTACTACGGCACGAATGTCCAAAACCAAAACGGAATCCTCTTCGAGGGGTTGCCGGAACTTCGCGAACCCTTCTATCGCGCCGGCGGGGACTTCCGGTTCAAATATCGCAAGTTCGAGTTGTACGGCTTGGGCATGTATGGCCGCGATCAGAATCATTACTTCACAGAGAGCGATCCTCCTTTTGTATCCGCCCCGCCGGTCACGTTTACGGGCGGTTTCGGACAAGCAGAATATTGGTTCTATCCGTGGCTGATTGGCATCATGCGATACGACTTCGTCAATTCGCCGACGGACCGGTTGGAACTCGGTCTCTATCGCCGCGATACGCGCAACCGCTTCAGCCCCGGCTTTCAATGGCTAGTGCGCGCCAATCTGAAAGTCGCCTTCGAATATCAATATCGACCCGAACAGCCCAACGGTTCGGACGGTTTCTACCGGCCGAACGGTTTCGTCACGGGACTTGACTACGTATTCTAACTCTGCAGGAACGATGCCCGGCTCGTTCGAGCCGGGCATCGCCACATTTCTAGGGAAGGACAGCCAAATGAAAATGACAAGAAGGAATGCCATTCTCGGAGTACTGATCGCGCTCATGCTGCCGGTAGCGGCTCTGGCCGGCGAAGTCAAGGGAACGGTCGAGGTCCACGGCATCCGCTCGGCGGAGCACATCGTAGTCTACGTGGACGCGATGGCCGGCAAGACGTTCGAAGCCCCCGCCCAGCACCCCGTGATCAATCAGATCAAGATGACGTTTCAGCCCCACGTCACCGCCGTTCTGAAAGGGACGACCGTGGAATTTCTGAACAGCGATCCCGTGGGCCACAATGTTTACTGGCCGTCGATCAGCGGGAACAAGAAGCTGACCCACAACCTGGGCACCTGGCCACAGGGCCAAAAGAAGCCCTTCCAGTTCAATGATATTGGCGTTGTGCCTCTGCTGTGCAATGTCCACCCCGAGATGTCCGGTTACGTCGTGGTGGTTCCCACGCCGTATTTCGCGGTGACCGACAAGGAAGGGAACTTCACGCTCAAGGATGTACCTCCGGGCCACTACACGCTGAAGGTGTGGAGCGAGGACGGCAAACCGGCGTCGCAGGACGTTGATGTCACCGCCGGAACGGTCACCGTTAAGCTCAGCGTCAGCAAGTAACTCGTCGCCGGGAGGCATTGCCGTGAGTGTAAAGACGCGGTCCAAGCTGGTCGACCTCGACTGGCTCGAATCGAACTTTCCGTGCATGACGGCGTGCCCTGTGCACACGCAGGCCGGGCGGTACGTCAGCTCTGATCGCGCAGGGGCGCTATGAGGAGGCGTATCGCACCGCCCGCGCTCCCAATCCCTTCGCCTCGGTGTGCGGCCGCGTCTGCGGCCATCCCTGCGAGACCGATTGCCGCCGGGGCCAGCTCGACGCCCCTATTTCCATCCGCGCGCTGAAGCGCTTCCTCACCGAGCGACACGGCCCGGAGTCGCGCACGCCGGTCGATATGTTTCCGGAAAAGCCCAAGGTTCTGCACCCCGAGAAAGTGGCGGTGATCGGCTCGGGCCCGGCCGGGCTTTCCGCGGCGCACGATCTGGCTCTGCTCGGCTACGCCGTCACGGTTTTTGAAGCCGCCCCGGTGCCGGGCGGGATGATGCATCTGGGCATTCCGGAATACCGCCTGCCGCGCGACGTGCTGCAGGCGCAGGTCCGGGAAATTCTCGATCTCGGGCCCGAACTCCGCCTCAACTCCCGCCTGGGCAAGGATTTCAGCATGGCCGACCTCCGCCAGCAGGGCTACAAAGCCGTACTGCTGGCCTTTGGCCTGCACCGCAGCCGCGATCTGGCGATTCCGGGCAACGATCTGGACGGCGTCGTCAAGGGCATCGACTTCCTGCTGAACGTCAACCTCGGCTATCGCTTTTCCATCGGCAAGAGAGTCGTCGTCATCGGCGGCGGCAACGTGGCGATTGACGTGGCGCGTTCGGCCCTGCGGGCGCAACAGCGCCTGACGATGGAGACGCTGGCGAGTTCGCTGCTGCCCGACAGCCTCTCGGAAAGCGAACTCAGCGTGGCCATGAAGGAATTGATGGACGTCTCGCGCGCCGCCCTGCGCATGGGCGCGCGCGAAGTTCATCTGGTCTGCCTCGAGTCGCGCGAGGAAATGCCCGCGTTCGAGGAGGAAATCGAGGAGGGATCGGCGGAGGGCTTGAAGATTCATCCCTCGCTCGGCCCCCAACGCTTCGTCGGCGAAAAAGGAAAGCTCGCCGGCCTGGAGACGATTCGTTGCACCGCCGTGTTCGACGCGCAGCACCGGTTCAATCCGACATTTGAAAAGGGCACGGAATCCGTCATCGCGTGCGATACCGCGATTCTGGCCATCGGACAGTCTTCCGACCTTTCCTTCCTCAAGCCCGAGGACGGCGTGGAAACCACTCGTCAGGGGACCGTCAAGATTGATCCCGAGACGCTGATGTCCACCGCGCCCGGCATTTTTGCCGCAGGCGACCTCGCCTTCGGCCCGCGCCTGATCATCAGTGCCGTCGCCGACGGCAAGAAGGCCGCCGAGAATATCGACCGGTATCTGCGCGGCACGGCCTGGAAGCCCAAGGATCGCTACGTTCAAATCACGGTGCTCGATCACCACCAGATGGTGGACCACTACGACGAGTATTCACGCCTTCCGGTCCCGGTGATCGCGCTGGAGCGCCGCACCGGCGTGACCGAGGTGGAAAGCGGCTACACCGAGGAGCAGGCGCGCGCCGAAGCTTCCCGCTGCCTGCAGTGCTGGATCAACACGATCTTCGACGGCAATGAAGCGGAGGGGACCGAGTGCATCCTCTGCGGCGGCTGCGTGGATGTGTGCCCGCAAGAATGCCTGCGTCTGGTGCCGCTGAGCCAGGTCGCCTTTTCCGATGAAGTGAAGGACACGGTGCGCGCAGAAACAGCCCATCTGCAGAACATGCTGCACCACCTGACCGCCGACGAACTCGCCGCGGGAGAAGGCTCCGTAATGGTCAAGGATGAGACCATCTGCATCCGTTGCGGCCTGTGCGCCGAACGCTGCCCCGCTCACACCATCACGATGGAAGCTTTTCAGGTATTGGATTCCGACCCCGATTTGATTCCGCTGGAGGCCTTGTCGAAATCATGAGTGAAAATCCTAAAGCACCCGGAAAACCGGACGCCCCCGAGTCGTGCGAGAAGTGCGACGTCGACCGCCGCGATTTTCTCAATGAAATCTCGTTTGGCGCGCTGGCCGTGGCTGGGCTCGGCTCCGCAGTGGTCAGCTATCAATACATGTCCCCGAACGTCCTGTTCGAGCCGCCTACCAAATTTCGCGCGGGCAGCCCGGATCTCTATCCCGTCGACTCGGTGACGTACCTGCAGGACCAGTTGGTGTATATCATGCGGTCGTCCGCCGGTTTCTGGGCCGTCTCGGCCGTCTGCACCCACCTGGGCTGCATCACCGCCTGGCATCCGGAAACGAATTTGATTCAGTGTCCCTGCCACGGCAGCAAGTTCACGCGGGACGGCGTGAAAGTGGCGGGCCCGGCTCCGCGCCCCCTGCCGCACTTTTCCGTCACGCTCTCCCCGGATGGCGAACTCGTCGTGGACAAGCTGGAGACCGTGCAGCCGTCCCAAGTTTTGAAAGTTTGAGGAGTCTTATGGCCACCTTACCTGCCTTGATCGAACGCGTCCGCCAGACACAGGCCTGGAAGTCGGTGTTCCGGCGCGGACCGGCGCGCAGCAACCGGACCCGCAGCCTGGCGGTCTTCGGCAATCTCTTCCTGCACTACCTGCCGGTGAAGGTGCGCGAGCGAGCCCTGCGCGTGCGCGCCACCTACTATCTCGGTTCGATCTCCCTCATCCTGTTCCTGGTGCTTTCGATCACCGGCGTCCTGCTGATGTTCTACTACCATCCCGCCGTGCCGCAGGCCTACCGGGATATCAAGGACCTCCAGTTTGTGGTTTCCAACGGCGTCTTCCTCCGCAACGCCCACCGCCTGGCGGCCCACCTGATGGTCTTGCTCGTGTTCGCCCACATGTTTCACGTCTTCTACCGCGGAGGCTACAAGCCGCCCCACGAGTTCAACTGGGTCGTCGGCGTCATCCTCCTGCTGGTGACGCTCTTCCTGAGCTATACCGGCTACCTGCTGCCCTGGGACCAACTGGCGTTTTGGGCCATTACCGTGGGCACCAACATCATTTCCTCGATGCCGGTGGTCGGCGGCCGCGTGCGGTTCCTGCTCCTGGGCGGCAATCTGGTCGGGGAAAACGCCCTGTTGCGTTTCTACGTGTTGCACTGCGTGATTCTGCCGCTGGTTGCAGTCTGGTTCATCGCCGTGCACTTCTGGCGGATCCAGAAAGACGGCGGACTTACGGTGAAGGACACCGATGAGCGAAAAGAATAAATACGAAGCCGGATTCGGCTCCGACGCGCTGAAGAATCCGCAGCGGATCGTCTTCACCACCAAGAAGACCTCCGCCAAGGTCCAGGACCTCGCCGAACCGAAAGTGATGTCCTATCCGCACCTGCTGATGCGCGAGGCCATCGTGTTTCAGGTCATCGTCGCGATGCTGGTGGTGGTCTCGCTTCTCTGGGACGCGCCGCTCGAGCAACTGGCCAATCCGCTGCTCACCCCCAACCCCGCCAAAGCGCCCTGGTATTTTCTCGGCTTGCAGGAACTGCTGCACTACTTTCCGCCCCTGGTGGCCGGCGTCATCATTCCCACCCTGGTGGTCCTGGCCCTGATCGTCATTCCCTACTTCAACGTCAATATCAGCGGTGCGCCGCTCTGGGCCGCCAAGCGGATCGGCGCCTTGCAGGGATTCGTGGCCGTGCTCGTGGCGCTGGTGGTGGTCCTGGGAATCTACGACGCGTGGACGGTGCTGGTGCCCACGGTCTTGGTCGGCGGGCTGGCTGTCTATTCCTATTTCTTTGAACCGAAGGCGGGCGGCTGGAAGGGGTATTTGCGCGGGCGCCCGATTTCCTGGTGGGTCATGACGTGGTTTATCGCTGTCTCGATAGTGCTCACGCTGGTGGGTACATTCTTTAGGGGACCAGGTTGGTCGTGGGTCTGGCCTTGGAGGCCGTATGGCGCCTGAGGAAATGGGAAAGGTCTCGCGGCGCTTGCGGCTGTGGTTCGCGATTTCAAGCGTCCTGTTTGTCGTGGTGCTGGCG
Organism: Terriglobia bacterium; assembly: GCA_963791705.1. Taxonomy (GTDB): domain Bacteria; phylum Acidobacteriota; class Terriglobia; order Acidiferrales; family UBA7541; genus Palsa-295. The sequence continues at coordinate 162,176 of CAWBTO010000006.1, forward strand.
ATTTCACCGGTGAAGGATCTGCGCCACGAATGGAAGCAGTACAAGCGCGCCTACGTCCGCTACGCCGAATCCCGGCCGGATACCAAGCGCCTGCTCGCCGATTACAACCCCGACATCGACCAGGTCTGGATCCCGGAGATGAATGTCATCGACCGGTGCACCACCTGCCATCAGGGCATTTCCAAGCCCAGCTTGGCGGATGCTTCCGTGCCCCAGCCGTTTCGCGCGCATCCTCCCATTCCGCATTCCATCGTCAACTGGGGATGCGTGATCTGCCATCGCGGACAGGGCCCCGCCACCGAAGTGGCCGAAGCGCATCAAACCACGCTGGCCTGGGAACAGCCCATGCTTCCGTCGCGTTTCATTCAGGGCTCCTGCGGCTCCTGCCACCTCGCCGACCGCCCCGAAACGCCCAAGCTGAACCGCGGGCGCGCCCTCATTGACCGGCTCCATTGCACCGGGTGCCATCGCCTGCAGGATATCGACCGGCCCGCCATGCTGGGCCCCGACCTCACCAATGTCGGGACCAAGGTGAGCCGCGCGTGGATTTACAAATGGCTCAAGGAACCCCGCACGATCGTCGATGCCGACGGCAACACCGTCACCAACGGCTACCTGAGCGAAGACGAACCCCGGATGCCTTTCTTCAAGCTGAGTGAAGACGATCTCCGCGCGCTCTCCGGTTACCTAAGCACGCTGCGCAGCCATCCCATGGAGTCGTCTTCCATCAACCCCGCCGTGGTGGCCAAGTGGGAGAAGAATCCCGACACCGTCTCGCAAGGGGAAACGCGTTTCCGCCAGATGTTTTGCTCCACGTGCCATTCGCTGGCCGTTACGCGCGCCGGCGAGACCAAGCTGATCGGCGGCAACATCGGCCCCGAGCTGACCAAGGTCGGCAGCAAGGTCAATCCCGACTGGCTGGTGGGCTGGCTGCGGAATCCCGCGGGCTATTTGCCGCACACCCGCATGCCGCGCTACGGCTGGACCGATGAAGACCTGTACAAAGTCACGCGCTACATCCGGGATCAGCTGGTCGATCCCGATCTCCTCAAAGGCGTTCCCGAGTTGGGAGAAGCCTCGCCGGCCGAAATCAAGCGCGGCCGCGAACTCTTTCTGGAAAAAGGTTGCGCGAGCTGCCACGTCATCGAAGGCGTCCCGCCGCAGAAGGACTTCGGTCCCGATCTTTCCGCGCTCGGCGCCAAGAACGTCTCCCAGCTCGAGTTTGGCCAGTCGAAAATTCCTCGGACCCTGGTCTCCTACATCCAGGCCAAGCTCACCGATCCGTCCTCGGTCAACCCGGCGGCCCGCATGCCGAAGTTCAATTTCGCCCCCGGAGACCTGGACGCCATCACCACGGCCCTGCTGAGCATGACCGGACCGCCGGCCACCAGCGCTCTACAGCATCAAGTGGTCCCGCGCGACACGCCCACGTTCACCCCCGCGGGTGCTTTCGGAGAGGTCTACGCGCGGTACCGCTGCTACGTCTGCCACAAGTTCAATGGCTACGGTGGCGATCTAGCGCCTGACCTTTCCTACGAAGGCAGCCGCGCTCAGCGCGCCTGGCTCGTCTCCTTCCTCAAAAACCCGCAGACGCTTCGGCCCACCCTGGTGCTGCGCATGCCGGAGTTCAACATGAGCGACAAGGAAGCGGGCATCGTGGCCGACTACCTCAAAATGGTGCTGCAGCACCCGGCCGTGAATCCGGACGAAGCCAATCCCCCGGCTTTCACGCCCCAGCTCGCGGCCCTTGGCAAGCAGCTCTACGAGGTCAAGTATCAATGCCAGTCGTGCCACACCATCGGTTCCGGTGGCGGCTATGTGGGCCCCAACCTGAACAACGCCGGGAACTGGCTCACGCCCGTCTGGATCGAAGCCTGGCTGAAGAATCCGCAGGCGCTGGTGCCGGGCACGATTGAGCCGCGCCGCGCGTTCACGCCGCAGGAAGTTCAGGCGCTCACCGCCTACCTGATGACGCTGCGGCACAGCAGTCCTGCAGCGGCAGCGGGAAGGGGAGCCCAATGAACGCGCGTCTTGCTCTGGGGATGGCATGTTTGTTCGCTTTGACGGCGATGTCCGCCTGCCGCAAGAAGAGTGCGCCGCCGCCGGACCCTCTCCTGAAGGCCTACGATGTCGAGACCGACTGGAACGATCCGCAGAAAACCATTTCCCTCGACTATCAGGAAGCTCAGGGCAAGCGCCTGTTCTACGCCGACTGCGTCTGGTGCCATGCCGATTCGACGCCGGCCGGCCCTTCGAACCGCTCCAACGTCACTCCCGCGCCGCCCTTGATGAACGACGGCGCCACGCTCAACGGCGAAAGTGACGAGTACCTGCGGAACGTCATCATGCTTGGAGGCAGCGCCATGGGCAAGTCGGCGATGATGCCGCCCTATGGCCAGACCATCGGAGAAAAAGAAGCCAACCAGTTGATCGCGTACATCCGCGCGATTGCGCAGCCGCCCTATCAGCCTTCGACGAAGCCGCAGTCCGGTTATCCGGCCAAGGAGTAGGCTGGGGAAACTCTGAGGAATCGGAATGAACCGAATTGCACTGCCGCGCCGCCGGACTCGCGCTCGGAGTTTTCTCGCCGGGGGTGCTCTGGCTCTCGGTCTCTGTCTGCTTGGATCGGCCCGGATGGCCTGCGCCCAGGTGAGCCCGGCCGAGGTTGTGAATCCGCAGCTCCGCCAGTTGGAAACCGCGTACTTGGAAAAGCTCAAGGCCCTGAACGGATCGATTTCCGCAACATCGTTTCCCTATCCGTTCGTTCTGAGCCGCTATGTGGGCGTGGATCCCGGCCGGCAGTCCGGGCAGGATAGCCGCGGCATTGAGTTCGTCCGCTTCCGCGGCCGGATCGTGCTCAAGGTCACCGGCAACTACAACGCCGCCTTGAGCGCCGAGGATTTCACGAGAAACCAGCGCGCCGCCCGCGTCTTCCACGATGTGTTTGTGCCGGTCCTCCGCCTGATTGGCCAGGAGATTCCTCAGGATGTGGCGTGCGAGGGCATCGGCATCGAGGTCGGCTACCACGTCCGCTCGAAGCAGAAGGGTTACGAATACGAAGGGAAGGAAATTCTCGTGGCGGTGTTCGATCGCGCCGAGGCCTTCCAAATCGCGATGGCCCCGGACGATGCCGCCCGCCAGGATGTCCTGAACCGCTCCATGGTCTTCGTGGACGGTCAAGATTTCGGGTTGTCGCTCGGCGAGCGAGACCCGCTCAATCCCGAGGCGCTGGAACGCTCGGTGCCGTCGCATCCGGCAGAGCCGCCGGTTTCCGTGGCCACCGCTTCCAACTCCGCGGCCCAGTTGGCCGCCGCCGATCCGCGCCTGCTGCCCCGTGACTCCTCGCAGCCCGCCGCCCCACGCGCGGTCGCGCCCGGCACCGCCGCGCCTGCTCCACCGGCGCCTGCGAACCCGGTTCCGGAACCCGCTCGGGCAGAGCCCGCGCCCGCGGCTCCCGCGCCCGCACCCGCCGCGCCGCCGTCGCGCGAGGTTGTGGACCAACTCCAATCGAAATACCAGCCCAAGCTGGATGCCTTTCAAAAGCTCGGGCAGGCCAAGTTTCATTTCGTCGGATACGCGCCGCCATCGTTTGTCGTGTTTCAGAACCGCATCGTGCTCCAGTTGACGCTGCGCAACCCCACCCTGTTTGACCACGCCACCACCTCGATCTACAAGCGCGCGGCCAAGGATTTCGACCTGTTTCTCGGCCCGCAATTGAGGGACCTGCTCGATCAAACTCCCGACGACGCCTTGATCCAAGGCCTTGACATTTCCGTGCTGACGCAATTCAAGTCCTCCGCCGGCCGCCCCTCGTCGGAAGCGATTGAGTTCATTTTTCCGCTCAAGGCGTTGCGCGAGTTCGCCAACGCGGAGATCACCAACCAGCAGCTGATCAATCAAGGTGTGGTGCTGGTCAACGGTGTGCGGATCGATCTCACGCTGCAACTGGTCGAGTAACCCGCCGAGGCTGTGACCCCGTTGACCCCTGGCGGACGATCCCTCTTGCTCTTTCCGCTCGACGACGCCGGAACTCCCTCAGATGGCGCAAAAGGCGTAGCCGCACGAAGGGCAGGAAACGCAGGCCGAGGACTCGACCATCGCTCCGCCGCACTCCGGACAGGGCTGCACGCCCAGGGGAGCCTCGGATTCACCTTCGCCCGGAGTCAGGACCTGCTCTCCCCGGCAGCCGTCCCGAAACACGGTGATGCCTTTGCAGCCGAGCTCGTGCGCCAGCAGGAATACGCGCTCGATGTCCTGGCGCGTGGCCGTGCGGCGCAGGTTGACCGTCTTGCTCACCGCGCTCTCGACGTGCCGCTGAAAGGCGGCCTGCATGCGGACATGCCACTCCGGCGCGATTTCGTGCGCCGTCACGAACAGGCGCCGGATGGCCGGGGGAATCTCCGCGATCTGCTGCACGCTGCCGGTTTTGTGAATCGACCGGCGCACGCTCTCGGTGAGATAACCGGCGGCCATGGTTTCCAGCAGCGGGTGGATATCGAATTTCCGGCGCTCGTCGAGCACGTGCCGGGCAAAGCTGACGGCGAACAGCGGCTCGATGCCGCTCGAACAGCCCGCGATCAGGCTGATCGTTCCCGTGGGCGCGATGGTGGTGACCGTGGCGTTGCGCCTTCTGGCTCCCTGCGCCGCGTAGATGCTTCGCGCATGATTCGGAAACACGCCGCGGACCTCGCCCAGCCGGCACGACTCCGCGCTGGCTTCGGCCTGAATGAAGCGCATCAGTTCTTCGGCGGCCGCGAGGCCTTCCTCGGAATCGTACGGCAGGCCCATGCGCAGCAGCAGGTCGGCAAAGCCCATCACGCCGAGGCCGATCTTGCGGTTGGCGAGCGTTTTCTCTTCAATCTGCGGCAGCGGATAGCGGTTGGCGTCGATCACGTCGTCCAGGAACCGGACCGCCTGATGGACCACCGGCCCCAGGCATTGATAATCGATTTTCGAGTCGCGCACGAAGTGCGACACGTTGAGCGATCCGAGATTGCAGGATTCGTACGGCAGCAGGGGCTGCTCGCCGCAGGGATTGGTGGCTTCGATCGAACCGGCGGCGGGAGTGGGATTCCCCCGGTTGATGGCGTCGAGAAACACCAGTCCGGGATCGCCGCATTTCCAGGCCGCGTCCACGATGGCGTCGAACACCTGCCGGGCGTTCAGGCGTCCCGTTTCCGCGCCCGTCCGCGGATTGATCAGCGGATATTCGGCGCGCCGCCGGACGCATTCCATGAAGGCGTCGGGCACGCCCACGGAGATATTGAACGTGTGCAGCGTGTCGGTTTCGCTTTTGGCGGCGATGAATTCGAGGATGTCGGGGTGATCGCAGCGCATCACGCCCATGTTGGCGCCCCGCCGGGCGCCGCCCAGGCGCGTCACCTCCGACGCGCAGTTGTAGAGCTTCATGAACGATAGCGGCCCGCTCGATCGCCCGCGGCTGGTGGCGACGACGTCGCCGCGCGGCCGGAGGCGCGAGAAGGAAAACCCGGTGCCGCCGCCGGTCTTCTGGATCAAGGCCATGTCCCGCAGCGTCTCGAAAATCGAAGTCATCGAGTCTTCGAGCGGAAGCACGAAGCAGGCGGAGAGCTGTCCTTCGGGAAGGCCGGCATTGATCAGCGTGGGGGAATTGGGAAGAAAGTCGAGAGCCTGCAACATCCGCAAAAACGCTTCGGCGGTCTCGCGAATCTGCGCCGAGGGAGCGTAGCGGCTCTCGGCCCGCGCCACTTCCCAGGCCACGCGGGAGAACATCTGCTCCGGGGTTTCCAGTGGCGTCCCGGAGGGCGCCGGCGAGCAGAATCCTCCGCTTGAGAACCTCGCGAGCGACGTCGCTCAGCTCGATCTGTGCCGGTTCGCCCAAGGATGCTTGCCGCCTTCCGCCTGCGCCGAGGTGCGACGTGCCTGCGCCGGGGCCTGTCTCGCCTTCCGTTCTCCGATCACGCTAGCAGCGTAGCCAGCCGATGAAAAGGGGGTTGTTATGAGACAGGCTGTGGTCTTGCCCGCCGGCGCTATTGCTTGTCCCACACCTCGATCGCCTGAGATGGCGTGGCCCTGGGCATCGGTACGATGGAGGGTGACGCGCATGGTCTTGCCGTCTTTGCTGACGACGATATGCTCGACCTGGACTTGCTTGCCATTTTGGAGTTGCGTGACGTAGAACTCGCCCGGGCCGATCACGGTGGCGACTTCGGAAATTCCTTCGGGAAGACCACCCTGCTGAAACTTGATGACTCCTCCTTGTTGGGGCTGCGTGATCTTGGCGGCCATGGGCGAGCCGTCGGCCGCAATACCCGTGATGGTGACCTCGAAGTCGTCGCCGACCGCTCGTTTCACCACCGTTTCTTCCTTGGGGGCAGTCAGGCCCGGTTGGTTGGGCGGAAATTTCGACTGTGCGAGGTTGAGTTTCCAGGTGCCGAGGCTGGGTTCGGTGGCTCTGGCGGCCACCGCCGTGGTCAACACCAAAGCAAGAATCATCATGCCGGAAACTATCAGTGACTGTTTTCGCATATCTTCACCCCTCAAGTCCGAGGTCTGGTCCGGAATCCCGGATTGGGACCTCTGACGTGCGCATCCTACGCTTCTCCTGCCCTGGACACAACGAATTTGCCGCCAGAGCATGCCCCAGCGCGTCTTTCATCTCCTCCGCCGCCCTGTTGTTGGCGGAACAAGCAAGGGCGCAGTGACGAGGGATGGGCGCGGCGGGTGGCGGCGCCACGAACGGCGTGCAAATGCGCCAAGAGCCTGGGGGAGCTTTTCTGCATTTGGCGCGCGGCGTATGATCGGGGCGGGAAGGCGCATCGAGGAGGGGCACATGCGGCTGAAGGATAAAGTGGCAATTGTTACGGGCGCGGGAACGGGGATCGGGGAGGCGACGGCACACAAATTTGCGCGCGAGGGGGCGCACGTCCTGCTGGCGGGCTTGCCGGACGATCCGGTGAAGGACGTGGCGGAGGCGATCGCCGGCGGCGGGGGACATGCGGAGGTGTATCTCGGCGATCTTTCCGAGGAGGCGGTGGCGCGCGGGTGCGTCGAGGCGGCGGCGCGGCGGTTCGGCAAAATCGACGTGCTGGTGAACAATGCCGGGGTGTTCATCGCCAACGCGGAGACGCAGGACTATCGCGTCGAGGACTTCGAGCGCACCATCCGGTGCAACATCCGCACGGCGTTCCTGATGACGAAGTTCGCCCTGCCGCACTTGCAGCAGACGCGCGGCAACGTCCTGTTCACCGGCTCGGAGGCGGGGATCAGCGGGTCGGCCATGTTCACGCCCTACGGCGCGAGCAAGGGCTTTCTGCACGCGTTCGCGAAGGGCGTGGCGCTCGAGCAGGCGCGTTACGGCGTGCGCGCCAACTGCGTCTGTCCCGGCCCGATCGACACGGCGTGGACGCGCGGGCCCGGCGGGCCGCTCAGCCTGGAGATTCAGAAGTCCATCGATCAGATGGTGCCGCTGGGCCGGCGCGGCAGCCCGGAGGAGATCGCCAACGTGTTTGCGTTTCTGGCGTCGGACGAGGCCAGCTACGTCACCGGGGCGCTGTGGCTGGTGGACGGCGGGGTCACGCCGGCGAAGGGAATGGCAGGCGCGATGGTGCCGGAGGAATTGCGGCGCATCCCGCCGGTCACGCTGCCGCTGCGCCATTCGCACGACGGGCTGCGCGGGAAATACGTGCATCTTGCGGAGGAGTAGTTTTTCCAGCGCGGCAGTGCGTTGGCGCCAGGCTCGGTGGGGGAGATGGGCCTGCGGTGTCGAACGACAACGAAGACACCTTCGCGGTGATCAAGTAACGCGTTACTGCAAGGGCGGGGCGGAGACGACGGGGAGGCGGCGGGGTTCGCCGTGGAAGCCGCGGATTTCGACGTCGTCGAGCAGCAGCGAGGGAGCGATGAGAGTGCTGGGAATGCCGCCCTGCGCCGACCCGAAGGCGCCCAGCGCGGTGGCGGCCAGCCCTTCGGCGGGATTCTGCATGTAGGTGTAGACGCCGGGGTCGTTGCCGATCGCCAGGATGTTGCGGATCGAGCGCAGCGTCAGCCCTTCAATCACGCCGCCGCGCACCGGTTCTTCGCGGCCGTCGGCGACGTAGACGCGGGAGACCAGCAGCGGCATGCGATCGCCGCTGGCGATTCCCCCGGCCATTTGCCCCACGAAATCCGAGAAGTCCTGCGAGTGCAGCGAGGAGAGCGCGGGATTATCCATCTGCTTGATCTCGAGGCACCATTCGTGGCCGTCGTCGCGGCAGGCGTCGAGAAACTTCTTGCGCACCGCGTCGGGCGCAAGCGCCTCCGACGACTGAAAGAAGAGATTGCTGCTGAGCGGGCGCACGTCGGAAAGCATCGCCGAGCGGCCGTGGCCGTTGGAGCTTTGGAAATCCGGGCCGGGGCGGCGGGACATCAGCAGGTTTCGCAGCACGCCATTTTCCACCAGGGAAACGCGCTGGCCGATCACGCCTTCGTCGTCGGCGGTGTAGCCACCAAGCAACGGCTGGCCCTGGAACTCCTTGTACGTGGGATCGTCCACCAGCGTGACGCCTGCCGGGAGCACGCGCGTCCCGATGCGGCCGGACCACTCGCTGCGTCCTCCGAAACGCTGCAGGAACGCTTCAAAATCCTGGGTCGCCGAAAGCGGCGGGCGCGCGCCGGAAAGCGAAGGGGCCAGCATCTGCGCCAAGGCCGAGGCGGCGGCCGGCGCGTCGAACAGCACCGGGCCGGTGTAATCCGGCACCAGGGGACTGGAGCGGAGGGCGATCAAATCGGTGGCCGATTGCACCAGGCCTTTCGAAACGGCCGCCGGATCGGGCAGGCCCGCGGGCCGGCTGGCGTAAGCAGCGTAGAAATTGTGAAGCGGCATGCCGTCGGAGGCTACGGCGCCCAGCGCGGCTTCGACGGCGGCGAGGCTGCTCGAGGTGCGCACGGTGGTGCCTTCGCTCGTCATCAGGTACGACGTGGCATAGATCAGGTAGTAGTTGACGCGCGTGCCGATCAGGTCGGGAAATTTACGGAGGGCCGCGGAGGCCACGCGCGCCTCGTTGTCCCAGTTGCGCGACGTCCAGTCGGGATCGATGCGCGCGTCTATTTTCACCAGGGGCGGCGCCTGCGAGAAGTCGTCAATTTCCGGCGGCTTCGTCAAACTGCGGAGGAAGGCGCCCTTGATGGCCATCTGCGTGACCGCCGACTTATAGGCCTGGTCGGTGGCCAGCCAGAGATCCTGGCGGAGTGAATTGTAATCGCGGTCGATGCCGACCTGGCCGGTGGAGCCGAGGAATCCTTCAAAGCCGTCCTCGCTGACGAAATTGGAGCTGTCGAGATGATAGTTGCCCACGCGGACGTCCACGCTCATGTAGCGCACCCGCGAGGTCGAACTCGATACCAGCGCGCCGAACGACGCCGTCACGTTGCGCACGTCGAGGTCCATCAGCCGGTATTCGATGTAGAACGGCTTGTCCACTCCGGGCAGCGCCAGCCGCGTGCGCGAGCGCTCCAGCTCGTCGCGCATGGCGCGGAGCGTCTGGTCGTTGTCCGAGCCCGGCGCGGAAGCCGCCTGCCCTGCGGCGCGTTTCGAGGAATTGGGAGCGGCGGCCAGAGGCAAGGCGAACGCGGCCAGCAGCGCGAGCGTGGCAAGTCTCCTCACGGTTTTGCTCCCTGGGCCTCGGGATCGTGCGCCGGGGGCGGGAGAATCGGCGGCCTGTCCGTGGCGGTTTCTTTCTTGGCAAACTCCATTTCGGAGATCAGGATGGCCGGGGAGACGGCGGAGACCGGCACGGAGCCGGATTCGGCGCCGCAATAGCCGTTAAAAATTTCCGGCGTGTCCCCCGTGGCGACAATCTTCGCCAGCGAGACCAGCGGCGTGCCCACGATATCCACGCCGCGCACCAGTTGATCCGGGCGGCCGTCGGCGAACACTTTGTACACCACCAGGGGCGTCACCTGGAACGCCTGCGGCTGGCCACGGCCGGTGAACGTGAAGCCTCCGGCGATGTCGTCGATCAGCAATCCGTAGGGCAGGCCCTTTTTCTTGAGCAGGTCGAGCAACTGTTGCCGAAGCTGCGCGTTGGTGACCATTCGCGAGCTGGAGACGATCAGGTTTCCCTGCCGGGCGACCGGGGCGTAGCCCAGCTGGCGGCGCCCGTGCCCATTCGAGTGGGGCAGGTTGATCAAGGGCGAGCGCGACATCAGGAACGTCTTCAGAATGCCGTGATCCACCAGCAAGACGTTTTGCGCCGGCGTCCCTTCGTCGTCGAACGGATAATTTCCCAGCAGCATCTGGCCGCCGAGTCTCGCCTCGGTGGGATCGTCCTTGATGGAGATGAAGTCGGGCATGATCTGTTCGCCGACCTTGCTGGTGAACGTCTGGCCCTCGCTGATGTCCTTTTGGCGGAAGCCTTCGGCGCGATGGCCGAAAACTTCGTGGAAGAAGACGGCGGCGGCGCGGCCGGTGAGGAGCGCGGGCCCGGCGTAGGGATCGACCAGCGGCGCCTGGTCGAGCGCTTCGGTTTCGCGCAGCATGGTGTGGATGGCGTCGAACACGGCCTTTTCGGTGGGCGCGTCCTTGGGATCGAGCCAGTCGAAATTGGCGTACCGGTTGATGTCCATCCCGTCGGGAGCCTTGCTCTGGACGTACAGCTCCAGCCGGTAATGCACCTGGCCGAACGCGAGCCGCGAGCCTTCGCTGCTCACCTGATATTGGTTGGCGCCCAGCGCCGTGAACGTGGCGATGGAATTCAGCACCGCGGGGGATTGGCTGAACGCGGCGGTGTAGCGGCGCACGCGCTCTTCCCACGGCGTGCGGTCCACATGAATCTCGACGAGCGGCCCCTCGAACGTGTGCGGCTCCTCGCGCGAAAAATCCGGCGCGGAGGATTCGGCCGTTTGCACCTGCACCTGCTGGCTGGTCAGGACCTTGATGAGGGCCTGGGCGGCGGCGCGATACTGCCGGTCGGTCTCGCGCCAGATTTCGCGGCGCAGGACGGGAATATCGTCATCCAGCGCCACGGTGGTTCCGGGGCTGGTCCAGCTGGGCGGGCGGTCGCCGAGCTTGTGGGTGTTATCGAGCTGATAGCTCCCGGTGCGCGTCTGCACCTCGAGCCAGCGGCTGCGATCGTCGCTGCTGGAGAGCAGCGCGCCGTTCGAGCCCGAGACCTGCGTGTATTGCCGGTCCGCCAAGGTGTAGCGGATGAAGTACACGGGCGGGTCGGCCTTGGAAAGACCAGCCATGGACCGGTCCAGCTCGGTCTGCATGGCCGTGAGCACGGCCGGATCCGGGGCGGGGCGGTTGGCGGCCCGGCAAACCCATGCCGTGGCCAGCACGACCGTGCTCAGCACGGCCGCCCCGGCCAGGAACTTTCTGCGTCTCTGTTCGAATTTCATCATTGCGCGAAGTGCACCAGTTTAAGATAGGATGCCTGCGATTCCCAGTGAAAAGCCGGGATGGTGTTCCTGCCCGGGCCGCGTCACCGCCGCCCCGGCCGGACGCTCTCCGGCGAAAGGAGAATTAGATGCGCGTGCTGGTCGTGGGGCGGTATGGGCCGCCGAATGTTTTTGCGTTGCAGCAGGCGCCGGACCTGCAGCCCAAGCCCGGAGAAGTCCTGATCCGCGTCAAGGCCGTCGGAGTCAACTTCGCCGATCTGCTCCAGCGCATGGGGGTCTACCCCGGGACGCCGAAGCCGCCGTTCATTCCGGGCATCGAGATCGCCGGGGTGGTGGAGAAGGTGGCCGAGGGAGCGAAGCCCGGCGAAGCAGAGGCGCTGCAGGCGGGCGACGCCGTCGTCGCGCTGACGCAGTTCAACGCCTACGCCGAGTGGGCCTCGGTCCCGGCCGGGCGCGTCTTTCGCCTGCCCCCGGGCATCCCGTTCGAGGATGCCGCGGCGATTCCGGTGAACTACCTGACGGCGTATCACGCCATGTTCACCATGGGCAATTTGCAGCCGGGCAATCGCATCCTGATCCATGGCGCGGGCGGCGGCGTGGGCATCGCCGCGGTGCAGCTGGCGCGGGTCCGGGAGCTGGTGATCTTCGGCACGGCGGGGTCCGCCAAGCAGGCCTACCTGCGCAAGATCGGCGTGCACCACGCGATCGACTATACGAGCAGCGACTTTGTCGCGGCCGTGCGCAAGCACGCGCCCGACGGCATCGAAATGGTGATGGACGCGTTCGGCGGAAAATCGTTCGCGCGCAGCTACGAATGCCTGGGGCCCACGGGCCGGCTGGTGCTCTACGGCTTTTCGGCCGGCGCGGGGACCGGCTTGGCGCGCAGCTGGCTGGCGAGCCTGAAGGCCCGGCTGCAAACGCCGCGGTTCGATCCGGTCAAGCTCATGGGCGAAAACATCGCCGTGATCGGCGTGCGGCTGACCAAGCTGCTCTCCCGCCCGGCGCTTCTGCGCGGCGAACTCGCCGAAATCTTCCGGTTGTACGGCGAGCGAAAGATCAAGCCGCTGATCAGCCGCGTTTTTCCGCTCGAGCAGGCCGCCGAGGCCCACCAGTACATCCACGACCGGAAAAACATCGGGAAAGTGGTTTTGGTGGTGAAGTAGCGCGTGGTAGCGCTAGTGTCCTGAGTCAGAAGTTCACCGCACAACTCACCTGCCCTGTCATCCCGAACCCGCCCGCGCCGTTTGCGGACGGTGTGAGGGATCTGCTTTTCGCGCCAACCTCAATAAAGAAGCAGATTCCTCACCCCGGTCAAACCGCGACCGGGGTTCGGAATGACATGATGGTGAGTTTTTCCGCAACCTGGAAAACCGCGAGCCACAAAGCCCTCAGGGCGCCTTCAGCAACCTGCTACTTCGCGGGCGGGGCCGCGGCTTTCGCCGCGGGCTTGCGCAGGCCGGGGGCGAGCAGGTCCACCTGGTCGAAGGGAATTTCGTCGTATTGCGCGGTGGGGAAAGCCTTGTGCAAGGCGTCGCGAAACGCGGCGGCGTTTCCGGTGAGCACGATGTCGAGGTCGCTGGCCGACAGGTGCTGCTGGGCCATGGCGCGCACCTGCTCGGGTGTCACGCTGCGGATGCGGTCCGGATAGGTGCGGTTGTAATCGGCGGGCAGATCGAAGGCCGCCACGGTCAGGACGCGGTCGGCCACGCGTTCCGGCGTCTCCGATTGGATGGGATAGACCCCCGCGAGATAGTCCCGCGCCACATCCATTTCCTGCGGGGTCACTTCGCCGGTGGACATGCGCGCGATCAGGCTGACCACGAGTTGGGTCGCCTCGAGCGTGGCCGCGGTCCGCGTAAACGTCGAGACGGCGAACGATCCCGCGTAGCGGTGCGCGTTGAACGAAGAGAAGGCGCCGTAGGTGAGGCCCTTCTTGATGCGGACTTCCGTATTGAGCCGGCTGTTGTAACCCCCGCCGAAAATGCGATTCATCACCGTCACGGGAATGAAGTCCGGATCGGCGCGGCGAATGCCGAGTTTTCCGGCCCGGATTTGGGTCTGCACCGCGTCGGGCTTGTCGATCAGCCAGATGTGCACGCCGTGCAGGGGCGCGGGCGCGGGGGGTTCCGCGGGGGTCACGCCGAGCTTGGGCCACGCGCCGAAATATTTTTCCGCGGCGGCGAAGGCCTCCTCGGGCGTGATGTCACCGGCGAAAGCCAGCAGCGACTGGTTGGGCGCGTAGCGGGCATCGTGAAATGTCGCGAGTTGTTCGCGGGTGAGTTTGCGGGCCGTTTCCGGAGTGCCTTCGGCCGGCCGCCCGTAGGGGGAGCTGCCGTAGAGCGCGCGGCTGAAGACCGCCGAGGCCAGATACTCGGGATCGGAATACTCCAGGGTCAAACTCGAGAGAAGCTGCTGGCGCTGCCGCTCGAGCTCCTCGGCGCGAAACGCGGGATGCAGCACGACGTCGGACATCAGGTCGAGGCCCGCGGGCAGGTCCTTCTTCACCACGTTCAGCGTCACCGTGGTGGCATCGGCGCCGGCGGCGGCCTCGAGCGAGCCGCCGACAAAATCAATGGCCTCGGCGATATCCCGCGCGGTGCGTTTTTCCGTGCCTTGCGTGAGCAGATTCGCCGTCATCTGGGCGACGCCGGGCATTTCGCCGGAATCCTGAATGCTGCCCGCCGAAAGGATCAGCAGGCGCGCGGCTACCGCCGGCTCGCTGTGATCGGTGATGACGAAGACGCGCAGGCCGTTGGCCAGCGTCTTCGTGGCGGCATCGGGGAAGTGGAAGGGCCTCGGCGCACCCGCCCCCGGCATCTCGGGCACCAGCTTTACGCCCGGGGGGACGACTCCCGTTCCGTTCTTCTGCTCCGGCGCGGCCGTGGGTTGCGCCGCGGGCTGCTGCGCCAGCGTGGCCGTTGCCGCCAGCGCCAAAACCGCCAGAAGATGCATCCCGTGCTGGATTGAGCGTTTCATCCGTGCTCCCATCATGAGATTCCTTTACGGCTGTGTCGGCGGCGCGGGCGCGGCCGGCTGCAGGATCAAAACGGTGGCGCGTTGCGGGACGAAGTATTCCTTCGCCACCCGTTCAAGGTCCGCCGGGGTGACGGCGAGATATTGTTCCAGCTCGGTGTTGACGCGGCCAGGGTCCTTCCCGATCACCGCGGCGTCGGCCAAGGCCACGGCCTTTTCTTCGTCGGTGTCGCGGCCCAGGATGAATCCGGCGATTTCCTGATTCTTGGCCTTTTCGAGTTCCTTGGGGTCCACGGGCTTGTCCTTCAATCCGTCGAGCACGGCCACCACGGCCTTCTCGCCCTCGGCGGCCGCATGGCCCGAATTCATGATGGCGTAGGCCCAGAAGAGATTGGGGTCTTCGGTGAAATTGCCGAATCCGGCCGACTGCACGGCGATCTGCTCCTTGTAGACCAGCGTCTGATAGAGGCGGCTGCTCTCGCCTCCGGCCAGAATGTTCGCGGCCAGATCCAGCGCGTAGGCGTCGGGGGCGTAGCGCGCGGGAATCTTATAGCCGATCACCACCGCCGGGAGCGGCGTGTTGGAATAGGATTTCTCGACCGTGCGCTCGGCGGTTTGCGGCGGCTCGGGCGTGTCCCGGCGCGGAATGGCTTTCGCGGATGGCGGGATGCCCTCGAAGTATTTCCGGGCCCAGGCCAGCGCCTGCTCGGAGGCGAAATCGCCGGCGATGACCAGCGTGGCGTTGTTGGGCTTGTAGTAGGTGTCGTGGAACTCGCGGACATCCGCCAGCGTGGCCTGGTCCAAATCGGCGATGCTGCCGATGGCGGTGTGGTGGTAGCCGTGGACGGTGAAGGCTGCGGCGCGCAGATCCTCTTCGATCGAGCCGTAGGGCTGATTGTCGACGCGGACGCGCCGTTCTTCCTTCACGACCTCGCGCTCGGACTTGAAGTTGGCCTCGTCCACGTTGAGGCTGCCCATGCGGTCGGCCTCGAGCCACAACATGCGCTCCAGGTATTGGCTCGGGAAGGTTTCGAAGAAATTCGTGGTGTCGTCGTTGGTTTGGGCGTTGTCGTATCCGCCCACCGCTTCGATGATGCGGGAATGTTCCTCGGGACCGACGTGCGCCGAGCCCTTGAACATCAGGTGCTCGAACAGGTGGGCGAAGCCGGTGCGGCCTTCGCGCTCGTCCTTCGAGCCCACGTGATACCACACCTGCACGTTGATGACCGGGACGGCGTGCTCTTCCAGCAGGATCACCTGCAGGCCGTTCGTGAGCGTGTGCGTCGTGAAGGCCAGCTTCGGCGGGCGCACGGCGAGGCGGAATTCTGCGACGCCCGTTCTGGCGCTCCGGGTTCCTGTGCGGCCAGCTGCGCCGCGAACGACGCCGCGAGACCCGCTGCGAAAATCAACACCGCGCCAAGCCGCATCCGTTTGCTCCTGCTCGTCCGCGTCATCGCTGGCTCCAATCGTCCCCGGGTGCGCTGCCCGCGCCGCCCCACCGGGAGGGGAACGCCCTCCAGTATCCCGGCACCGGATTCCGCTGTCAAATGTCGAGTGCGCCGCCCCCGCCGCGGGGGAAGGGGTTGTGCGGGAGGTTGTTTCGGGCTGGGCACACGTGCGCGATGCCAGGTTGCGGGCATGTGGAGGATGTGGTGGTATGGGAAGCAGCGGGCGCCACAAATCTGTATCGCGAGGTGACCATGAGAGGTTTGGGACAGCTGGTGGGACTTCTGGTCGTCGCGTTGATTGCCGGACTGGTGTACAAATTCTACTTCTCGCAAAGTTCGAATTGCGGCGGTGGCGCACCCGATGCAGACCATCAACACGGTCGGGGTGAAAAGCGATCTGCTGTCCATTGCCCAAGCCGAACGGAACTATCAGGCCGAACACGGGTCCTACGCATCGTTCGATGAACTGATATCCGGCGGGGCCATGACGCTGAGAAAGTCCGGCCGCGACGGTTACACCTATGACGTGGAAGCGTCCGCCGAAGGTTTCCAGATCACCGCGCGCTGCCCGGCGGCCACCAGTCCCGGCTGCACCAATTTCGTGATCGACCAGACGATGGAAGTGCAGGCCGCGCCGTGACCGCTTGCGGAAAAAGGGCGAATTTTAGGGGGTCGGAGCTTTAGCTCCGACATCACACACGCCGTTCGATCGGGGGTTTTAACCCCTGAGGTGCCGATTTTGACTTTTTCCGCAAACGGTTGAGCGTCCACGTCGCTACGGCGTGCGCTTTTGTTCCGCGACGGTGACGCCAGCCTCGGCGTAATCGGTGGGCGGCAAGTCCACAAACGTCACGTGGACGTTTTCCAGCCGCGCCCGCCCCTCCTCGACCAACGCCTGCGTGATGCGTTCGGCCAGTTTCTTCTTTTGCTCGGGCGTGCGCCCGGCAACCCAGGTGATCTGCACGTAGGGCATCTTGCTCTCCTCGAAATACCGGTGGATTGTACGGGGAATGGAGGCCAACGAAAAGCACTTCCGGTACTGTGTTAGAATGGCCCGGCCGTGCTAAAGCTGCTCCAGAATCTCCTCGATCTGCAGGGTGTGGATGTCCGGCTGAGAGATCTCCGCGCGCGGCTGGCGACGTTTCCCAAAAAGATTGCCGCCGTGGACGCGCGCATCGCCGCGGCCCGGGCCGCCGTCGACCAGAGCAAGGCCGCGCAGCTCGCCACCATCAAGGACCGCAAGAAATACGAACTCGACGTCGAGCAGTGGAAGGAACGCGCCCGCAAATACAGGGACCAGACCGCCCAAATCAAGACCAATGAGGCCTATAAGGCCCTGCAGCACGAAATCCAGTTGGCGGAAGAGGAGATGGCGCGCTCCGAAGACCGCCTGCTCGAGCAAATGGTTGCCGCTGAGGAATACGACCGCCAGGTGAAGGCCGCGGAGAAGTCGCTGAAGGAGATCGAAGACGTCGCGCGCGTCGAGCGCGCCAACATCGACGCGGACAAAGCCACGGTGGAGAAGGAGTTCGCCGGCCTGAACGCCGAGCGCGCGCGGGTGGCCGCGGAAGTCCCCGAGGACATGGTCGACCACTACGACCGCATCGCCAAGAAGCACGACGGCCTGGCGCTCGCTGAAGTGCGTGATGAAAAATGCAGCGCGTGCGGCATGATCGTCCGGCCGCACGTCTTTCAGGAGATGCGGCGCTCGGGCAGCACGGAACTATTTCACTGCGAGACCTGCACGCGCATTCTCTACTATCTGGAGCCGGGCGCCTCGGCGGCGTCCGCCGCCGCGCCGGCCGCGCAGCCGTCTTCGCCGGCCGAGAGCTGATACCGCCCGCCGCGGCGTCCGGACGGGCCAGGAGACCCATGCCGAAAATTCCACCACCGGGAAGCGGCCGCTTGTTTACCGAGGCACATTCTTCCGCGGCGCCTTCCGGCGTGCACATCGCTAATGTGGATGGCGCGTCGCGCGGCAATCCGGGGCCGGCGGCCTATGCCGTGGTGATGCGCGATCCGGACGGCCACGTCGTGCTGAAGCTGGCAAAAAAAATCGGCCGCGAAACCAACAACGTCGCCGAATACTACGCGCTGCTCGCGGCCCTGGACTATGCGGCCACGCACGGAATCCGCGCTCTGCGCATCCGCTGCGATGCCGAACTCCTCGTCCGCCAGATGCAGGGGCGCTACAAAGTGAAGAGCGCGCACCTGCAGCCCCTCCACGAACGCGCGCGAAAGCTGGCCCGCCAGCTGGACTATTTCGCCATCGAGCATGTGCCGCGCGAAATGAACCGCGATGCGGACGATCTGGCCAACGTCGCCCTGGATTCGGATGGGCCCGGCATCGACCGGCGCTTCTCCGGTTCGGGCTCGAGCCCTGCGCCAGCCCCGCCCTCTGCCTCCCGGCCTTCCCGCATCCGCGCCCGGTTCGTCAACGGCGTGCTGGTCCCGCAGGAATCTCTCAACCTCCCGGAAGAAACCGAAGTCCTTCTGGATCTGCATCTTACCTTGCCGGAGTGAACCGTAATCTATTTTCTTATAAGACAATAACTGGTAGGAATGATCATCGCCCTAGTACCAACGTGCCATTGTCCGTGCGGGCGCGAAGGCTTAGCATATTTACTGCCTCCTTATGAATGGCTCCATCGCACCGCCGATGCCCAATTTGGGCGAGGTGATTTCCGTCACTGCGGTCCTCGCAGTTCTGGTGGGGATGTTTTTCTTCGTGCAACGGCAGCGCGGCTCCGGACGCGTCCGCCTGTGGGCCTACGCCTGGGCACTGACCTTCTTGCATTTCGGAGCGAGGCTCGTCGGTCCGCACGCCGGCAGGCTGATGAAATTCGTCGTCGCCAGCGATTCCGCGTTGCTGGAGCTGGCGGCGGTGGTCTTCGTCGCCTCGTTCGTGTTCGGCGACGACGAAGCCAGCAATCGCAATCGGCTGATGGCGCTGCTGAGCGTGCCCATCATCGTCCACTGTTTCGCGATGTACTGCTTCCCTCAGAACTCCTGGCTCCAGGCGTCCGCGTTCGGGTGTCTGTTCTTCGGCGCGGCTGCATTTTTCTTCATGGTCTCCCGCCGAACCTGGGCGCAGATTGGCCGGCGCCGGCGCGCTGGTTGCGATCGGTACCTTGGGCATTTGGCAATTGCTGGTTGGAAATGGGGCCATGAGTATTGGCCTGATACTCCTCGTGGCCTATGGGTTGTGCGGCCCTCTGTTCTGGAGGCTGTACCGGCGGCGTTCGCTCGGGGTGATGATCGTGACCGCCGGATTCTATGTGTGGGCGGCGGAATTTCCCCTGACGGTTTTCATGTACGCTCACGGGAGCAAATATCTCTTCCTGCTGGATTTTTGGAACGTGCCGCGGCTGTTTGTCGCGCTGGGGATGATGCTCACGGTGACCGAGGATAACCTTGCGGTCATCGGGCAAGGGCAGGAGCGGGCGCTGGCAATCACGCGTCTGCTCGACCGGATATCCCAGCTGAAGTCGCGCATGCTGGAGGGGAAGGACACCGTTACCGTGTGCGGCGAAGTGGCCTTCGCGGTCACCGAAGCGAGCGATTTTATCCGCGCCGCGCTCCTGCTGGTGAGCGACGAGGGAAAGCTCTACGTCGCGGGTTCGAATGGGTTTACCGAGGAGAGTCTGGCCGAAATGCGGAGTCAGGCGGGGAATGACCTCGCGGCGTCCTTAAGATACCTGTCCGCGCAAGGCCAGCGCATTGGCAACCAATCCTTCGTGCTTTGCCCGGAGGACCACCTGGTGCTGATCCCCCTGGTTTCCTGGCGCGGGACGGCGGTGGGCTGCCTCTGCGTGGAGGGCGGAAAGGAATCGGGGGCGCTGGACCCGGCTCAAATCCTGCGGCTCGAGTCTTTCGCGTCCGATCTGGCCGTGAACATCGAGAACATGAAGTTGCGCCAGCACCTCATCCGGTCGGAGAAGCTGGCGGCCATCGGCCAGCTCGTGGCGGGCGTGGCCCACGAACTCAACAATCCTCTGACCGGCATCATCGGCTATGCCGACCTGCTCGGCCAGCAGATTCAGGAAGCCGAAGCCGCGCGGCGCATCGAGAAACTCAGCCACGAGGCGCAGCGCATGAAGCGCATCCTGGACGGATTGCTCCGCTTCGGCCGCCAGAACGGTTCCACCGTGCGGTCGTCCCGGTTCGAGGAAATCTTGCGGGACGTCCTGCTGTTCCGCGAATACCACATGCGCGCGCAGGGAATTACCCTGCATGTCCAGATCGATCCCGCGTTGCCGCCCGTGGGAGTGGGCGAGGACGAACTGAAGCAGGTCCTGCTCAACATCTTGAGCAACTCCATGGACGCGGTCAACGAAAGCGCGCAGCGGGAAATCTACGTGCGCGGTTCCCACAAATCGGGCCGCGTCGTGGTCCAGTTCGAGGATTCCGGCACCGGATTTGCCGACCTGAACCGCGCTTTCGATCCCTTCTACACCACCAAGGCCCCCGGAAAGGGGACCGGGCTGGGACTCAGCATCTGCTACGGCATCGTGCAGGACGTCGGCGGCGAAATCGCCATCGAGAATCTGCAGCCGTGCGGCGCGCGCGTCACCCTCGTGTTTCCCGCCGCCGTCGCCCAGCCCGTCGTGATCTCCCACGCCTGCTAGTATTGCGTCCCGCAAATCACTGCCAAGAGTTCGCGGCTCGTCATGCGCTGTAGGGGCGCTGCTTGCTGCGCCCGGCCTGATGGCTCGGACTAATTCTGGCGGATCTTTGGAGTGCTGGAGCTTGCTCCTGTGTTTTGCCGGCGAAATGGGCCTCCGCTTCTACCCGGCGAAGCTTGCTTCGCCGAGGCACCCGTGAAGACCATCCTGCCGCGCGGCAAAGCGGCGGCAAGCTGCCGCGCTTCATAGACCGCTCCCATTTGCGGGAGAATTCCGGCTCACAACGCCAGCGGAGCTACTTCAAAACGTAGGAGCGGTAGAGCGTGTCGCGCTGGGCGGGGGTGTAGCCGGCCTGGGAGATGATGCGGCGCAGTTCTTCCTCGTTGGTGCGGTTGCGGACGCCCGCGGCGTGCACCACGTTTTCCTCGATCAGCGTGCTGCCCACGTCGTCGGCGCCGAACTGCAATCCCACCTGGCAGATCTTGATACCCGGCGTGAGCCAGCTGGACTGGATGTGGTCGATGTTGTCCAGATACAGCCGGCTGATGGCCAGCGTCTTCAGGTAGTCGAACGCCGTGGCTTCCGGCACCTTCTTGCCCAGCGGCGTGTTTTCGGGCGCGAACATCCACGGAATGAACGCGGTGAACCCGCCGCTGTCTTGCTGAATGCGGCGGAGGCGTTCGAGGTGATTGACGCGGTGGCGGTATTCCTCGCCGCAGCCGAACATCATCGTCGCCGTGGTGCGCATGCCCAGCGCGTGCGCCTCGCGATGGACCGCTTCCCATTCGTCGGACCGGCACTTCAGCCGCGAGATGCGCGCGCGCACTTCATCGTCCAGAATCTCGGCGCCCGCGCCCGGGATCGACTGCAGCCCGGCTTCGCGCAACCGGACGATCGTCTCGCGCACCGTCAGGCCCGAAGCCTCGGCGATGCACAGCACCTCGGGCGCGGAAAAGCAGTGCAGGTGAACCTGCGGGAAGCGCTCCCGGATCGACCGCAGCATGTTCTCGTAAAACTCGATCTTCAAATCCGGGTGCAAGCCCCCTTGCAGCAGCACGCCCGTCCCGCCCAGCGCGATCATCTCCTCGATCTTCTCGTAGATCGTTTCCAGCGGAAGGATGTAGCCCTCTTTCGACCCCAGCGGCCGGTAAAACGCGCAGAACGAGCAGTATTCGGTGCAGAAATTCGTGTAGTTGATGTTGCGGTCGATCTGGTAGGTGGCCACGCGCGGGTCGGTCTTCTTGCGGCGCACTTCGTTGGCCGCCATCCCGATGCCGATCAGGTCGTCGGAATTAAACAGATCGAGCGCTTCTTGTGGTGTCAGGCCCATAGTCAACAGTTCACGGTTAACAGTCCACAGTATAGAGCAAAACCCCTGCATCCATCGCCCTACGCCCTAAAACCTATCACCCTGCCGTGCCCTGCAAATTCCATTGCTCGGGCGCGCGGAATCAGCCCGGCGGCGGCCGCCTTTTCAAAATAGAGCCGCAGGCCGGCCAGATTCTCATCGTCCAGGTCAAAATTGATGTTTTCGGTCAGGTAGCGCTCGAGCGCCCCCGGCGGCAGATCGAGCTTGATCGAGGCGGCCTCGGAAATTTCGCGAATGCGCTCCAGGCCGTACTTCTTCGAGGCCAGAAAATCGGCCACCACCTCCGGCGTGACGGCGTCGCGCCGCCCCACCCAAATCGCCAGCACGCACGCGTGTCCGGTCATTTCCCGCCACTGGTGCACCACGTCGTACACATACAGCGTCTGGCAACCGGGCACGGGCATATCTTCCGGGTCGCCCTGGCAGCATCCGTCGTCGCCCGGCGTCTTCGTGCCGAGCGCTTCCATCTTCAGCGAAATGCGCAGCGCCGGGTCGCCGATCACCAGCGCGGCATCCGCCTGCTTCAGCATTTCGGAGGGTTCGGGCGCGGCGTCGACGAATTCCGGCGCAATCTTCCAGCGCTCGGCGGCCAGCATGCGCACCAGCGCGGCGGTGCTGCGCGAACTCGTGTCCAGCGCGATCCGCCGGGCCTTCTCGATCGGTTTCTTGGCCACCACCAGCAGGCTGCGCACTTCGCGCTTGGAGGCAATGGCCATCCCCGGCAGCGCCACGACGTTCTCCATGCGCTGGTATTCAATGGCCGGGATGATGGCGATGTCCGCGTCGCCCCGCCGCAGCGCCTCGGCGCACTGCGACGGCACGGTAAAGGACAAGTCGTACTTGCCCGCCAGCGGCCCGTCGGTGAAGCCCCACACCAGCGGCGCCGTGTTCAGGAATTCGACAATCGAGATGCGCAGTTTCGCCATGGTTCGCGCGGTTGCCCGCCCAAAATCATAGCACACTCGGTCGGAAGCCCCGGAGCCGCGCGCCGTGCACAGGCATTGCGGGCCATCCTTGCGGGCCTGTCCACCGGCCTTCCACGGCTCTCAGGCCCCGGGGTCTGCCAAACAAGTGAACACGATACGAGCTGGACAGGGTGACAACCGGTGGTTACTATCTCAGCGAGTAATCTCTCGACATACGCGTCGCGCTTGCTGCCCATCTGCTGAAGGTAGGGCGGCTGATACTCCCACAAGACCCGCGCGGCGCAGGAGACTAGATGAAAATCGCACATATCCTTCTTGTGGCATTTGTCTTAGTCCTCGCGTGTGCTTGCTTCGCTGGCGAGGATCAATTGACGGTCACTCAGTATGGATTCTCGACTACTTGGCGGGAGCGCGCCCCGGACGGCAAGATCACGGAGACCGCCAGCACGTCGAGCATGTATCAGGCCGCCGATGGCCGCATCCGCCAGGAAATAGCGAGCAAGAGCAGTCGTCATGTTGTGGAGCTATTCGGAGCAACTTCACCTGGAGAGAAGCCACGTGGGATGTACGTGCTCGACCTTGACAAGAAAACCTACTATCTAGATGTGGTGTCGGGTCTACATCCCGGCCCTCCGCCGGAGCCGTATACGGAACTTTCCAACGACCTAGGCGACAAAAGCATCCAGGGCCTCGCGTGTCACGGGTACGGGGGTGCCAGCAAAAAGAGCGAGTACATTGAAAACTGGTCTTGCCGCTTTCCGAACTCGCGCATGACGTTCATGGGCGAGCTTCTGATGCGCTACACGGACGGATCGGGCTACCACCTTATGCTCACTAAAGTAACGCCAAACACCAGCGCTTCCGCCGCGATGTTCGAAATTCCGTCAGATTTTCGGGCGGCACTGCCCCCGAGACAAAACATCCCGTCCCCCCCAGGCGCGCCAGATCAAGACCGTGGATACTATTTCGGCCCGATCCCGAATTGGGGGGAGGCTAGACCTGGGGGCGGGGTCGAGGTCTTTAGTATCCCGCTGAAACCGTGCGGCATTTTTGAAAAGCAGGGCAAGACGTATCGCTATGTTGCGGGAGAGGTGCCGCCAGAAATATGGGGAGGGAAAGAGAAACACTACAGCGGCAACGACGTCAAGAAGATCACGGACGCGGGTGGCATGGTCAAACTCCTGCCGCACGGTTTCTCTCAGGGGGATCTGGAGAAGCAGAAAACCGCGTGCGACGACTGGTATCACCAGCAGGCGAAAGAGTATATGAAGAGCCATCCGATTCACTGAGAGGAGATCGGTATGAGACGCAGACTTCTCGTCTCCGTTTGTACTGCGCTGCTAGGCTGCTGCTTGCTAAGCAGCGGCTGCGATTTCAGCAGCGACGTCCCTCCGATCCCTTCCAAATTGAACATCCGCTAGGGTGTGATCCAGGCGGGCTCACTCAGTAAATAATTTACCCACCTTGACAGCCTGGCGCGCCGGTGGGTAGGCCCAGCGCGGGTTTCCCTCTCGATGCAGCCCGACGAATACGCGGGATGGCTGGCGCTGGCGTTCACGCCCGGCCCAAGTTCCGCGCGGCCGGACACGTTTGTCGAAGGCAGGGATACATAACCACGGCCACCCCAGGAAGTGTCCGTTTGTGTACAGTCTTCCCCCAAATGAACTTGTTAGGCTGCTGGGGTGATCATGTTTGTTTTCGAATTCATGCACGATACAGGTGACTTGGCCAGGTGACGAACGTCACTGACGATGACGGGGGTAAAGGTCTAAAAGACGGAGTGTCGACGGGCGAAGTGCCCGACTGGTCAAATCTCCCCAGGGAAAGTTCAAGGTATTACACGACAGGATTAGAAGGAGCGCGTCAATGAAAAGAATCTTTGCGTTAATGGTTGTGATTGTCTTGGTTGGCCTGCCTGCGTATGCGCAAAAGGACGAAAACAAACGCATTAAGAATGCCGGCAAAGTGATGGTTGAGATTCTCAATGTTCCCGACGATATTCCGGAGGATATTCTGGACAAGGCGGAATGCGTCATCGTTCTGCCTTCGGTGATCAAGTTTGCAATCGGGTTCGGGGGCAGCTACGGCCGCGGCGTGATGACTTGCCGGAGCGGCAAGGAGTTCAGCGGGCCATGGAGTGCGCCTTCCATGATGGCGCTCGAAGGGGGAAGCTTCGGTTTTCAGTTGGGAGGCCAAGCGACTGACTTCGTCCTGTTGGTGATGAATCCGCGCGGGGCTGATTCGATTCTCACGAGCCAGGTCAAGCTCGGTGGCGACGTGGCTGCTGCAGCCGGACCGAAGGGCCGCAGCGCGGCAGCCTCGACCGATGTCACCATGCGGGCGGAAATTCTGTCGTATTCACGTGCGAGAGGATTGTTCGCCGGGATCTCTCTGGAAGGCTCCACTCTCCGCCCCGATAACGATGGCAACGAGAGGCTCTACGGAAAAGGAACCACCGCGAAGGACATCGTAATCAATAGCGCCATTCGCCCGCCCGCCTCGGCGAAATCGCTCCTGGCCACTCTGAACAAAAAGTCTCCTAGGAACAAGTCCGGCAAGTAGGGCTGGGTGGCGCAAGACCGTGGAGCAAGGCAGAGGGGTCTGCCTGCGAACGGAAGGAGATAGGCAAATGCCTCTCATGCAAATACTGATTGTTCTGGTGGTCGTAGGTCTCCTGCTTTGGCTGGTCAACCGCTTCATACCGATGCAGGGAACGATTAAGTCCATTTTGAATGCCGTCGTGGTGATTGCCGTCGTGCTGTGGCTTCTGGACGTGTTCGGGCTGTTCCACAGTCTCTCGAGAATCCACATCGGAAGTTGAGGTGACACGAACATGAAACCGATCAGCTGGGTTGGGATTGTGTTAGTCGTTCTGGGCGCACTCGCTCTGGCCTATCAAGGCATCAACTACACGCGTCAGAAAGACGTTATCAATGTGGGATCGCTCCATGTCACCACAGAAACTGACGAGCGAATTCCCCTTCCTCCAATACTCGGCGGGCTGGCATTGGTTGGAGGGGTTGTCTTGCTCGCCGTGGGGGCGAGGAACAAGTCATAGTCGGATCGTGAATGAAACGGAATGAACGGCATTGGGAATATCTGTGGGCTACAAAACAACGAAGGGAACAATAATCGCGCCCGGCGCGCCGAGCGAGTGGCGCGCGGAATCACCGTAATGGAGGCAACATCATGAAGACAGTTGGACTTATCAGCACGGGAGTTTTGCTCCTTCTTCTCGGAGCCATTGTTCCCACCTACGCACAGCAGGACCAACCCCAACAAGACGCTAAGGCCCCGAAACAGGAGGAGCAAGCCAAGCCTGAAAAGCAGAAACAGGACAAGGGTCAACAGCAGCAACAGAAACAGCAGCAACAGCAACAAGCCAGAGGTCAGCAACAGCAGCAGCAGCAACAGGAGCAACAAGCCAAGGGTCAGCAGGACCAGCAACGGAAACAGGAACAGCAGCAACAGCAGAAACAGCAGCAGCAACAGCAGCAGCAGGCCAAGGGTCAGCAGGAGCAGCAACGGAAACAGCAGCAACAGCAGCAGCAGGCCAAGGGTCAGCAGGAGCAGCAACGGAAACAGCAGCAACAACAGCAGCAGCAGGCCAAGGGCCAGCAGGAGCAGCAACGGAAACAGCAGCAACAACAGCAGCAGCAGGCCAAGGGCCAGCAGGATCAGCAACGGAAACAGCAGCAACAACAGCAGCAGCAAGCCAAGGGTCAGCAGGATCAGCAACGGAAACAGCAGCAACAACAGCAGCAGCAAGCCAAGGGTCAGCAGGATCAGCAGCGACAGCAGCAACAGCAGCAGCGGCAGCAGGAGCAACAAGCCAAGGGTCAACAGGAGCAGCAGCGGCAGCAGCAACAGGCCAGGGGGCAGCAGGAGCAACAACGGCAACAGCAGCAGCAGCAACAGGCGAGGCGCCAGCAGGACCAGCAACGGCAGCAACAAGCCGTTTGGCAGCAGCGACGTGCACAAAACTGGCAGGCCGAGCACCGCACCTGGCAGCAACGCGGCGGCTACAAAGCTGAGCGGATTCCAGAGGACCGTTATCGTGGCAATTTTGGTCCGGATCACGCGTTCCGGCTCTACAGCAACCCCGTGATCGTGTCAGGCGGGTATCCCGGCTTCCAGTACGGCGGCTCATATTTCAGTATCGTCGACCC
This sequence comes from Terriglobia bacterium, assembly GCA_963791705.1. Taxonomy (GTDB): domain Bacteria; phylum Acidobacteriota; class Terriglobia; order Acidiferrales; family UBA7541; genus Palsa-295. The sequence continues at coordinate 189,044 of CAWBTO010000006.1, forward strand.
GTGGCCGGAATATTGGTCGAACAATTGGTACGAGAACGATGATGTGTACGTCGATTACTCCGGGGACGGCTATTACCTCTACAACCGTAGGTATCCTCGGGACCGAATCGCAATCAGCGTCTACTTGAACTTTGTGCAGCAAGATGACCGGCGGGGCGTGTGGATGCAGCATCGCGCCAATCGTTGGCAGTCCGAGCACCGCGCCTGGCGGCAACGCGGCGGCTATAGGGGCTACCGCATTCCGGGTAACCGTTTCCGTCTCTACTTTGGCCAGAATCACGGGTTCCGCATCTCTAGCCTCCCGTTGGTAATTGTTGGCGGGGATCCCCGGTTTCAGTACGGCGGCTTTTGGTTTAGTGTCGTTGACCCGTGGCCTGAATACTGGTCAGACAACTGGTACGACACCGATGACATGTATATCGACTACTCCGGGGACGGCTATTACATGTACAACCGCAGGTATCCCCGGGACCGAATCGCAATCAGCGTCTACGTGAACTAATGGAGGCAGCATCATGAAGCCAATTGGACTGATCAGCACGGGAGTTCTGCTCCTTCTTCTCGGAGCCGTTGCTCCCACGTACGCTCAGCAGGATCAACATGAAAAAGAGGCTAAGGCCCCGAAACAGGAGCAGCAAGCCAAGCCTGAAAGGAAGCAGCAACAGGCCAAGCCCGCAAGACAACAACAGCAGCAAGCCAAACCTGAAAAGCAGCAGCAACGGCGACAGCCGCAGGCCAAGGGCCAGCAGGAGCAGCAACGGAAACAGCAGCAGGCCGGGGGGCAGCAGGGGCAACAACGTCAGCAGCAAGCCAAGAGGCCTTCCCAGCAAGAGCAACGCGGGCACGCAAGCGAACACCGGGCCGTCTGGCAGGAGCGTCGCGCACATAACTGGCAGGCCGAGCACCGCACCTGGCAGCAACGCGGCGGCTACAACGGCTACCGGATTCCCCAGGACCGTTATCGTGTGCGCTTTGGTCCGAGTCACTGGTTCCGCATCTACAGGTACCCCGTGGAGATGTATGGCGGATATCCCCGCTTCCAGTATGGCGGCTTTTGGTTCGGTTTCATGGACCCCTGGCCTGAATACTGGTCAGACAACTGGTACGAAACCGATGATGTGTATATCGTCTACTCCGATGACGGCTATTACCTGTACAACCGCCGGCATCCCCGGGATCGAATCGCAATCAGCGTCTACATCCACTAAGGGTTCATCGAGTGCGATGCCATCGAAAAACTGTCCAGCGGCGAGGGCTCGGCCAGCGTCGGTTCGAGCCACGCTCGCCGGGGGCTGTAGTCACAAGCTAGAAGGAGACTTTCGATGCTCCTACTGATAATTGTTCTACTGCTGTTGTTCGGCGGAGGCGGCGGCTATTTCGGGTATTCCCGATGGGGGCCACGCGGGGGCCTGGGGGTGGTCGGGACGGTCCTGCTCATCCTGGTCATCCTATACCTGGTCGGCGGGTTGCGTTGACCTAGTTAGGATCGGTCTGAAATCGAGGGGAAGGCGTTTGCAGCTGCACTGGGGGTTAAAGGCGCTCAGCCGGGACTCGCAAATCGATCGAGTTAAAAGAGACACTCCAGGAAGCAAAGCACGTGCGCGAGTCAGGCGGGTTCTCTCAGTAAGTAATTTACCCAACTTGACAATGTGGCGTGCGGGTGGGTAGGCTCAGCGCGGGTTTCCCTCTCGATGCAGCCTGACGATTACGCTGGATGGCTGGCGCTGGCGCTCACGCCCGGACTGGGCGCGCGCATGGCCGGCAAACTGCTGCGCGAATTCGGCAGCCCCGGCGCGATCTTCAGCGCCTCGCTCACGGCTCTGGAGGCCCAGCGCCTGCCCGCCGCGGTGGCCCAGGCCCTGCATTCCCGCCAGCCGCTCAGCGACGCGGCCAGGGAACTGGCCCAGGCGCAGGCGGCGGGCTGCCGCCTGCTGACCTGGGACGAGCCCGAGTATCCCTCACGGCTGCGCGAGATTTACGATCCCCCGCCCTTGCTCTACGTCCGCGGAAACGTCGAACTTCTGAACCGCCACGTCATTTCCATCGTGGGCTCGCGCCGCCCCACGCCCTACGGCAACCAGGTGGCGGAGCGCCTGGCCCGCGACCTGGCGGACCGGGGCCTCGTGATCGCGAGCGGCCTGGCCCGAGGCATCGACGCCTGCGCCCACAAAGGGGCGCTCAGCTCCGCCCTGGGCACCACCATTGGCGTCCTCGGCTGCGGCATCGACGTGGTCTACCCCAAGGAGAACAAGAAGATCTTTCAGGAAATCGAGCAGCGCGGAGCCATCATCAGCGAGTTCCCCCTGGGGACCTTCCCCGCGCCCCAGAACTTTCCCATCCGCAACCGCATCATCGCGGGGATGGCCCTGGGGGTTGTCGTTGTCGAGGGAGCGCAGTATTCTGGATCCTTGATTACCGCCCGCCTGGGAATGGAGTTTGGCCGCGAGGTCTTTGGCGTGCCGGGCAATGTGACGCAACCCTCCAGCTTCGGGCCGAATCAGTTGATTAAGCAGGGGGCCAAGCTGGTAACCGGCTGGGAGGACGTGGTCGAGGAGCTGCCCACCCCCGTCCGGGCCGAACTCATGCCCGTCGAGTCGGTTTCCCAGGCCGAGCGGGCGGCCCTGATTCAGCAAACCCTGGCCCCGGGGGAAAGGCCGCTCTACGACCTGCTCAGCGTGGACCAGGCCCGCCACGTGGACGAAATCGTCGAGATGTCCGGGCTCAGCTCGTCCGAAGTTCTGGCCGGGCTATTTGACTTGGAGCTCAAAGGCGTGGTACGCCAGTTGCCGGGGAAGCAATTCCTAAAAGTCCTGTTGTAACCTTCAGGCAGGCTACAGGGTAGGATGGTACTGCCGCTCCAGCGGGGGGACCGCTCGGGCGGTTCCGGCTTTCCCCCGGATTCGTTTCACAAGGAACAGAGAATAGGCATGGCAAGATCACTCGTCATCGTCGAATCGCCGGCCAAGGCCAAGACCATCAACAAATATCTCGGCCGGGATTACATCGTCAAGGCCTCCTACGGGCACGTCATGGACCTGCCCAAGAAGACCATCGGCATCCTCCTGCCCGCCAACGGGACCGGCAAGGCCAAAGCCAAGAAGAAGGGCAAGGGCAAAGGAAAAGGCAAAGCCAAGGCCGCCGAGAAGAAGCCGGTGAAGGTCGTGCCGGTCACCTCGGAAAACATCTTCGAGCCGACCTACGAAGTGATCCCCAGCAAGTTGAAGGTGATCAGCGATTTGCAGAAAGCCGCGCATGGTGCCGCAGCCATCTACCTGGCGGGCGACCCGGACCGCGAAGGCGAGGCGATTTGCGCCCATCTGGCGGAGATCCTGGGCAAGCCCAAGAAATACACCAAGGTGGTGGCCGAGGCGCACGCCGAGGCCTGGCTGCGGAGGGAGACGGCGAGAAGCCCGCCGCCAAGCCGGCCAAGAAGGTGACCGAGGCCCGCTCCACCCCTCCCAAGATTTATCGCGTGATGTTCAACGAAATCACGCAGAAGGCGGTCAAAGCCGCGTTCGAGAACCCCACGCGAGGTGAACGAAAACCTCGTGGACGCGCAGCAGGCCCGCCGCGTTCTCGACCGCCTGGTGGGCTATAAGATTTCCCCCATTCTGTGGGACAAGGTTCGCCGCGGGCTTTCCGCCGGGCGCGTCCAGACGGTCGCCCTGCGGGTGATCGTCGACCGCGAGCGCGAGATTCGCGCCTTCCTGCCCCGGGAATACTGGACCATCCACGCGCTGCTGGCTGCCGGGCAGCCCCCCTCGTTTGAAGCCAAGCTCACCAAATACAAGGGCCAGGACATCGAGATTCCGGACGAAGCCGAATCGCAGCGCATCCTCGCGGAGCTGGAACGCGCCACGTGGCAGGTGGCCGGCGTCACCCAGAAGGAAAAGCGCCGCTTTGCTCCTCCGCCGTTCACCACCTCGAAACTCCAGCAGGGCGCTTACAATCGCCTGCGCTTCACCGCCAAGCGCACCATGACCCTCGCCCAGCGCCTTTATGAAGGCGTCGAATTGGGCTCGGAGGGCTCGGTCGCGCTGATCACCTACATGCGCACCGATTCCGTGCGCGTCTCGGGCGACGCGCTCGACCAGGTGCGCGGCCATATCGGCTCCAGTTACGGCCCGGCCTATCTGCCCGAGAAGCCCAACTTCTTCAAATCGAAGAAAGACGCGCAGGATGCCCACGAGGCCATTCGCCCCACCGACGTCGCGCGCACCCCCGAGAGCGTCCGCAAATATCTGGACGACCAGATGTTCAAGCTCTACCAGATGATCTGGCAGCGCTTCGTCGCCTCGCAGATGGTTCCGGCGGTCTTCGACCAGACCACCATCGACATTTCCGCCAACGACTACACCTTCCGCGCCAGCGGATCGGTGATCAAGTTCGACGGCTACCTCGCCGTCTACCAGATCGTGAAGGAAGAAGAGGAAAAGGAAGACGAGGGCGATGCCGAGAGCCGCACGCTGCCGCGCGTCAGCGAGGGCGAGCAGTTGCGCCTGGAGACCATTCGCCCCGAACAGCACTTCACCGAGCCGCCGCCGCGTTACACCGAAGCGACGCTGGTGAAGGAGCTCGAGGAGAAGGGCATCGGGCGCCCGTCCACCTACGCCGCGATCATCTCCACCATCGTCGAGCGCGAATACGTCAACAAGGACCAGGGCCGCTTCACGCCCACCCTGCTCGGCGAAAAAGTGAGCGACCTGCTGGTGAAGGCCTTCGAGGACATTTTCGACGTCGGCTTCACCGCGCGCATGGAAGAAGAGCTCGACGAAATCGAAGAAGGAAAACTCACCTGGCGCACGGCCGTGAAGGAATTCTGGGATCGCTTTGTGGTCGATCTCGGCAAGGCCGCCGATGCCATGGATTCCTACAAGGCCGGCATACCCACCGGCGAGAAGTGCGAGAAGTGCGGCCAGGGAGAGCTGCTCGAACGCATCAGCCGCCACGGATTTTTCCTGGGCTGCTCGCGCTACCCGGAATGCGATTTCATTCGCGACCTGGCGGAACACGGCCACGTGGACGCGGAAGAAGAAGGCAAGACGATCTACTGCGATAACTGCGGCAAGGAAATGGCCATCAAGCGCGGCCGCTTCGGCACCTTCCTCGCCTGCACGGGCTATCCGGATTGCAAGACCACGCGCCGCCTCGCCGCGGGCACGCGCAAAGCGCTCCAGCCCGACGTGGTTCTCGACGAAAAATGCCCCACCTGCGGCGCGCAGCTCCTGCGCCGCCACGGCCGCTTCGGCGAATTCATCGGCTGCGAGAAATATCCGAAGTGCAAGTACACGCGCCCCATCACGCTGGGAATCAAATGCCCGAAGTGCAATGAGGGGGAATTTGTCCGCCGCGGTTCAGCAGCCAAGGGACGCGGCCGCGCGCGCGTCTTCTACGGCTGCAGCCGCTACCCCGATTGCGACTTCACCACGCCGCACGAGCCCATCGCCGAGCCCTGCCCGAAATGCGGCGCGCCCTTCGTCGTCGAAAAGCGCACCAAGCAGGGCAATTTCCGCTCCTGCATCAAGGAAGGGTGCGACTGGGAAATCACCGCCCCTGAACCGGCTCCCGCGCCAGCCACCAGCGCCCGCAGCTGCGCCCGCAGCCACACCGGAAGCCCAGCCCGTAGGCGCCGGCGCCCCCGCAAAATCCTGACGAATCACTCTCACTTGCCTAGCAGCGTAAGCGAGCCTGGCGGTCAAATGCGGCGCTACATACAGCGCCCAGATGCCGACGCCGAGAAGCAGGCCGCGCCGGCCACGCGTGCGATACAAGTAGTATGGAACGACGATGGGCCACGCGAAGAATACGGAAGCGTCAAATTCAAAGGGCACGCTGAAGCTGCGGGCGCACCTGTCAACATAAACCCACCGCACCAGCATCAGGCTGAACGCAAACGACCAGAGTAATTCGGTCGATCCGGGCACGTCCGCGTGACGCGCCATGAGAGCGTAGAGGTCGAGTGCATAGATCGCCGTCAATGCGACCAGCGGGATCAAAGACCTCGAGATTGACCGAGCGAGGCGAGTCATTCTCCCCGCTCACGCCCACTTATCGATCGAGAGGCTCACCGCGTACCTCATGTTGGCGACCATGTGGTACGGGTTGGTCTGGCCGCCGACGACGACCATGTTGATGTCGCCGGCGCGCTGCCAGCGCGGCACCTGGGCATCGTCCGGAAGCGCCCCCTGGACCAAGCGGCCTCCGAACAGCGTGGACTTGGCGTCCTTCACGCTCATCGTCGAATTCTTCTGCAGCCAGTCGGCGAGCTGTTCCTTCGTTTTGTAGCCCAGGTCCACCAGGCCCTTGGCGACCAGCGGGTCGCACACCACCAGCGCGCCAAAGAGCGGCGCGAAGGGCGTGAAGTTGTAGGCGATGGCCTCGTGATAATGGGGAATCGGTTTCAGGCCGAGCCCGACGCCGCCCTGTCCCTGGGAGATGCTGAAACCCATGAACAGGCTGACCACGTTGTCCTCGGCCTTAAAACCCTTCTGCACGTGGAACGGAGTCCACGGGCTGTCCTTCTCGTTTTCCGGAATAATCAGATTGTTGTAGTTGACGCCGTTGCCCAGCGTGCCCAGATACGTCTGGCCGGGCACTCCGCAATTGGCCAGGTTTCTCGACAGGATGGTCCAGGCGCGGCCAATCGCGGCGTTGGGCTGCGAAAACGGCCCCATCGCGCCGATGCCGTAGTTCATGTTGAGCTTGTCGCGGATCGGCCCGTTGATGATGGCCGCCGTGCAGAACGAGTTGGTGGAGCTCGACATCGACGTCAGCCCGCTTTCGGCGATCGCCAGCACCACCGGAAAATATTCCGGCTTGCATCCCGCCATCACCGCGTTGACGGCCACCTGCCGCACGTTGTACGTCCACTCCGGATACGACCCGCGCGCCGGGGCCATCTTGCCCACCGGTTCATCCGGCTTGTGGCTGGTGCCCTTGAGCATCGCGTCCACTTTTTCCTGCGTGGGCAGGACAATCTGCATGAAGTCGGTCATGCCGTTGTCCATGTAATACTGCTGCAGGTTGTCCGCGGTATCGATATAGGTGGGCGGGCCGACGGGTGGCGTGACGCTTCCGGTTTTCTTGTCCTCGTCGGTGAGCGGCCGCGTCAGCGCGTCGAGCACTTCCTTCATGAACGGTTTCCCGCTGACCGGATCGTTTCCTTCCAGATAACCGTACATCTGTTCGTCCGTCTTGCCCCACACGGGGTGCGGCGTGAAGCAGGTGCGCAGCCGGGGCATGCCGCGCCCCGCGGCGTTGGAGATGGCCAGGTCCTTGAACGCAATGGTGACGATCGGAGCGGTCGGAATGCCCATCTTCTCGAGAGTTATGCTGTGACCGACGGTCGCAGGCGTGCAGGTGCTTCAATGGCCGATGGCCATGATCATCGCGTTGCCCTTGTCCTTGATCTCCGCCCAGAGCTTGGGGTCTTCATCGGCAAACGCTCCCGCCTTCAGCCGGTACGGAGTGCTCACGCTGGGCATGTTTTTCTTGAACCAGAGAGCCACCTGATCGAGAAAGCGGTCCGCGCCGGGGAATCCGTCGCCCACCAGATAGATCGTCTTGCCCTCGACCGAGCTCAGCCGGGGCGCCATGGCCGCGAGCTGGATGGGAGGCGGCGTGCCGCGCGGGTTAAGCGCCTCAACCTGATCCGCCCCCGCCGCGGCCTTCGCGCCCTTCGGCTGTTGCGCTTCAGCGCCCGCGCCGGCCAATAGCGCCGGGGACAGCCCGAGCAGCGACAGCAGCTTTCGCCTCTTCATGAATGCACCTCGTCAAGGTTCGCAGCCCGCAACCCCGGCCGCCTGGAGCGGTCTATTTATAATCCTGTCGCGGGCGAAATTGCAATTGACGATCCGCGCTGTGTGCGTCCCGGATGAATCTGCGGGACGACCAGGATTGTCATCCTGGTGTCGCGCCCCACAAATAACTGGCAATAGTTCGCGGTTCGTAATCCGCTGTAGGGGCGCTGCTTGCTGCGCCCTGCCGGGCTGCACGACCGGCGAGCTATCCCCGGGACACCACACGAGCAGCCTGTCGAAAAAGAGAGAGCTGTCATCCCGAACCCAGCCGCGTTTCTTGCGGATGGGGGTGAGGGATCTGCTTTTCGGTCCTCCGCTCGTCCTACATCCAATTATCGATCGAGATGCTCACGCCGTAACTCAGGCTCGCGCCCTGGAAGAAGGCGTTGGTTTGCCCGCCGGTCACGACGACGTTGATGTCGCTCGAGCGGGGCCAGCGGGGAATCATGGCGTCGTCCGGCATCTTGTACCACGTGGCGTAGGGCTCGAGCCCCTTGAGCGCGCGCGGGTAGTCGAAGCCGTTGGCGAAGTTCCGGCCCTTGTAATCCTTCACGGACTGCACGGTGTTCTTGTGCAGCCATTCGATCAGTTTCTCTTTCGTGTCGTAGCCGCGCTCCTTCAGGCTCTGGGCGATGAGCGGATCGGCCACCACCAGCCCGCCGAAAAATCCGGTTAAGACGCTGAACAGGTCGCTGAACTGCTCTTCGTACTTGGGCGTGTCCGTGCTCGTGCCGCGCGCGCCCTGTCCCGGCACGATGCCCAGCCCGCGGAACAGGCTGACCACGTTCTCCTCGGCCTTAAAACCCTTCTGCACGTGGAACGGAGCCCACGGGCTGGCGGCTTCGTTTTCCGCGATGATCAGGTTGTTGTAATTCAGGTTGTTGCCGAGCGAGCCCATGTAGGTGTCGCCCGGGATGCCGCCGTTGGCCAGGTTCTTCGAGATCAGCAGCCAGGCGCGCCCGATGGTGGCGTTGGGATGCGCGAACGGCCCCAGCGCCCCGATGCCGTAATTCATCTGCAGCTTGTCGCGGATCGGCCCGTTGAGGATCGCGGCGGACGCGAACGAGTTCGTCGAGCTGGAAAGCGAAGTCTGCCCCGACGACGCGATCGCCAACAGGATCGGGAAATACTCCGGCCGGCATCCCGCCATCACCGCGTTGACGGCCACCTGCTTCACCGTGTATTCCCACGGCGGATAGGCCCCCGTCGCCGCGGCCATTTTGCCCACCGGCTCGTCCGGCTTGTGGCTCGTGCCCGCCAGCATCTCCGCGACGGCTTCTTCGGTGGGCACGATGATCGGCAGGTAATCGGTCATGCCGTTGTCGTGGTAATACTGCTGCAAGTTGGCGGGCGTATCCGGCCCGAATTTCGCCGGACCCGACGCCGGGCGCACCATCCCGGTTTTTTTCTCTTCGTCGCTGAGCGGCACGGTCAGCGCGTCGACGATCTCCTTCATCATCGGTTTGCCGCTGACGGGATCGTTGCCCTCGACGTACGCGCGCAGCTGCTCGGGGCTCTTGCCATAGACGGGATGCGGCGTGAAGGTGATGCGCTCGTGCGGCATGCCGCGCTTGGCGACGTTGAGGATGGCCAGGTCCTTGAAGGCCCGGGTGACCAGGGGAGTGGTCGGAACGCCCAGCTTTTCCACGCTTATGCAGTGACCGACGGTCGCTGGCGTGCACGTGCTTCAATGCCCGATGGCCATGATCGCCGCGTGGCCCTTCTCCTTGATCTCCTTCCACAGCGCGGGATCGTCCTCCGCGTAAGGCCCCGCCTTTCTCTTGAAGATCGTGTTCACGCTGGGCATGTTGCGCTGGAACCAGCCCTGAATTTGCAGCAGAAGCAAGCCGCCGCCGGGGAAACCCGTATCGATGAGGTAGACCGTCTTGCCGTCGAGCGAGCCCAGCCGCGGCGCCATGGGAATCAATTGAATCGCCGGCGGCGTGCCCTTGGGGTTGAGCCCGTCGACCTTGGCGTGCCCCGCCGAGGCCTTGCCCGGCTGCGCATGCGGCTTGGCCTGCTGCGCCTCGGCCGATGCCCCCGCCAGCAGCGCCGGCGTCATTCCCAGCATCGACAAAATGTTTCGCCTGTTGATCTTCATCCCCGCACCTCTCTCGAACGATGGCGCGCGACCTGCGGCACGCTCACCGCAGCCCTACGACTCGACCGTAGGGGTGCGGCACGCCGTGCCCGCTCCGCTGCACGCACAAACTGGCTCAACCGGGCCCGCACCTTTATAGCCCTGCCACGAGCTGAATTGCAATTCGATTCCAGGCGCGGGATGCGCTTGTGGCCTGGGGCAGGGAAGCCCTGCACATTCGACAGCGTGTGGAGTGCGGCGGTTGGCCGTCGCTTTTTGCAAAGCCTCCTCCGCCTCAACACAAAAAAAGCCCGGAGGCAAGCGCCTCCGGGCTCGGGAATAGGCCGGACGACGGCCCGCGTCTCAGGGTTGGTTGGGCTGGTGCGGCTGATCGGGCGCCGGTGTGGGCGCTGGTGCGGGCGCCGCGCCGGGCGCTGCGGGAGGCGCGGTCACGGGCGCGGGCGGAATCGGCGCATTGGCGTCCAGCGCGAACGTGTAGACGCGTCCCTTGCCGGCGCGCCCGGCGGCCACCGTCACGTACTGCTTCCCATCGAGCATATACGTCGCGGGATTCGCAAATCCCTGCACCAGCCGGACCTGCCAGAGTTTTTCGCCCTTGTCCGCGCTCAGGGCCACGAAGTCGCCTTCGCTCGACGCGGCAAAGACCAGATTCCCGGCGGTGGTCATCGTCCCGCCCCCGTTCAGCAGGGGAACGCTCCAGCGGGCTGTTTGCTTGGCCGGGTCCCACGCCTCCAGAAATCCTCTGGGAGGAGTGGGCGGCGGAGGCGGTGGCGGCGGCACGCCGTTGGCGTTGGTACTTGTGGGTATGCGGAACACGATGCCCCAGTTGTACTGCCCCAGTTCGGGCTTGAACTCATCGGCCTTCACGTAGCGGAAGCTGCCCTCCGTCGCGGGAATGTACACGAGTTTCGTGCTCGGATTGAACGACATGGACGGCCAGTTGTGTCCGCCGCCCGCGCCGGGGAAAACGGTCATCCCCGCGGGACCGTAATGCGCATCGGGATTTTCCTTCGGCCGCCCAGTCTTCGGATCGAGGCCGCTGGCCCACGTCACCTTGACGAACGGCGCGCCGGAGATGAATTTTCCGGTCTTGCGGTCGAGCACGTAGAAGAAGCCGTTCTTGGGAGCCTGCATCAGCACTTTCCGCTTCTTCCCTTGGATCGTCACATCCGCAAGAATCATCCCCTGCACCGAGTCGTAGTCCCATTCATCGCCCGGGGTGGTTTGAAAGTGCCACACGTATTCGCCGGTATCCGGCCGCAGCGCCACGATCGAGCACAAATACAGATTGTCCCCGCCTTGCGGGCTGCGAAAATCAGCCACCCAGGGGCCGCCCTGGCCGGTCCCCACGTACAGCAGATCGAGCTCGGGGTCGTAGGAAAAGGCGTCCCAGGCGTTGCCGCCTCCGCCCAGCTTCCACCATTCGCCCGTCCAGGTCTTGGCGGCGCGCTCCATGGCCTTGTTCTCGAACGGCTTCGAGGGATCGCCCGGCACCGTGTACCACCGCCAGATCTGCTTGCCGGTCTCGGCGTCGTAGGCCGTGACGTAGCCGCGCACCGCGAATTCACCGCCGCCGTTGCCGATGATCACCTTGCCCTTCACGATGCGCGGCGCGCCGGTGATGCTGTAGTCCGCGTTCTTATCCGCGGTCTGCGCTTCCCACACGACTTTACCCGTTTCCCCATCCAGCGCGACCAGCCGCGCGTCCAGCGTCCCGACGTATACTTTCCCGTCGTAGACCGCGACGCCCCGGTTTCCCGGGCCGCAGCACAGGCTCGGCCCCGTGCGCACTTTATCCGGCTTTGCCCATGGATCCCGGCGGGAAATTCTGGTGGCCGATTTTCGGGTCCCAGCGCCACTTCAACTGTCCGGTGCGCGCATCCACGGCGAAGACCGTGCTCCACGTGGTCGTTCCGTAGAGAATCCCGTTGGAGATGATGGGCGTGGTTTCCACCGTGCCGGGAGCGGCGTCGGTGTCGTAATACCAGGCCAGTCCCAGGCGCTTCACGTTGGTGGCGTCGATCTGCTTCAGCGGGCTGTAGTACGTCTCGGCGTAGTCGTGGCCATGCGTCAGCCATTCTTCGCCTATCTGCCCGGCGCCCTTCAGCACGCTATCGTCCACGCGGCGCGGCTGCTGCGCCAGGGCCGTGCACGCCCACAGAACCGCCGCCGCGCCCACCCACCACCGCTTGCTTCCGTGTGTCACTTGCATCTGGCGATCTCCCTTTTACGAAGACTGCACGCCCTGCCTCGTGGACTTCTGCCCCTGTGTTGACATCCCGCTACGCGGAACGGCGTGCGTAGCGCCCGAGTCCCGCCGGCTCTTGATCCGCCCCGCCGCCCGTGTTTTACGGCTGGTTGGATTGATGAGGTGGCTGCACATCCGGCGCGGGCGCGGGTGCTGCGCCAGCTCCGGGCCCGGCCGTTGGCGCGGCTGTCGGCACGGCAGGAATCGGCATGTTCCCGTCGAGTGTGAACGTATAGAGCCGTGCCTTTCCGGCGCGGCCCGCGAGGACGGTCACGTACTGCTTGCCGTCCAGCATATAGGTCGCCGGATTCGCAAATCCCTGCGCCAGCTTCACCTGCCAGAGATTCTCGCCCTTATCCGCGCTGAGCGCCGCGAACTCGCCGTCGCGCGATGACGCGAACACCAGGTTCCCGGCCGTCGTCATCGTGCCGCCGCCGCCCATCTGCGCCACCCGCCAGCGTTCTTTCTCCGTGGCTGGGTCCATAGCCACCAGGTAACCCCCCGCCGCCGATGTGGGGGGAGGAGTTGGCGGTTGGCCGGCCGCCGCCGTCGGCCGCCGGAAGGTGATTCCGAAGTTGTACTCGCCGACCTGGTACTTGAACTTTGCGTCTTGGACATACGTGAAGCTGCTGGCGGCCCCGGGGGCCACGTACACCAGGCCGGTGTTGGGGTTGTAGGACATCGCCGTCCAGACGTGTCCTCCGCCCGCACCCGGGAACACCGTTGTGCCCTTCGTGTCGTAATACGCTTCCGGATTGACGATGGGGCGCCCGGTCTTGGGATCGAGCCCCTTGGCCCAAGTGATCTTCTGCAGAGGCGCGCCGGAAATGAACTTGCCGGTCTTGCGGTCAATCACGTAGAAATACCCGTTCTTGGGCGCCTGCATCAGGACCTGGCGGACTTTCCCGTGGATCTTGATGTCCGCCAGTACCATGTCCGCGATCGAATCGTAGTCCCATACATCCCCCGGCGTCGTCTGGAAATGCCAGACGTACCGGCCGGTATCGGGCTTGAGGGCGATGATCGAGTCGGTGAACAAATTGTCGCCAGGCTTCGGGCCGCGAAGTTGCGAGGGCCATGGTGCGCCTTGACCGGTTCCGATATACAGCAGATCCAGCTGGGGATCGTAGGAAATTCCGTGCCAGACGTTGCCGCCGCCGCCCAGCTTCCACCAGTCGTCGCTCCAGGTCTTCGCGGCCATCTTCATGGCTTTGTTTTCGAACGGCTTCGACGGGTCGCCCGGCACCGTGTAGAACCGCCAGATCTGCTTGCCCGTCTCGGCGTCGTAGGCCGTCACGTAGCCGCGCAGCGCAAATTCGCCGCCGCCATTGCCGATAATCACCTTGCCCTTCACGATGCGCGGCGCGCCCGTGATGCTGTAGTCGGAGTTCTTATCCGCGGTCGCCACTTCCCACACCACCTTGCCCGTCTCCGCGTCCAGTGCGACCAGCCGCGAATCCAGTGTCCCCACGTACACCTTGCCGTGGTAGACCGCCACGCCTCGGTTGCCGGGGCCGCAGCACAAGCTCGGGCCGGTGCGCACACGGTCCGGCTTTCCCAGCGATCCCGGCGGAAAGTTCTGGTGGCCGAGCTGCGGGTCCCAGCGCCACTTGGGCTTGCCCGTGCGCGCGTCCACCGCAAAGACCACGCTCCACGGCAGCGTCCCGTAAAGTGTTCCGTTCGAGATGATGGGAGTTGCTTCGGGCTGGCCGGGGTAGGAGTCGGTGTCGTAATACCACGCCAGTCCCAAGCGCTTCACGTTGCCCGCGTCGATCTGCTGGAGGGGGCTGTAGTGCGTCTCGGCGTAATCGTGGCCCGTGGTGAGCCACTCGTCGCCGCTCTGCGCGGCGTTGCGCAGCGCGCGATCGTCCACCGGCCGGGCCTGCTGCGCCATCGCCGCGCCCGCCGAGAGCGCTGCCAACGCGCCCAGAAGCCACCACTTCCATACGTGTCTCGCTCGCATGGACGACCCTCCTCTTGTGTGGGCTGCTCGCCCGATTCTGCCTCACCCAGGGCAGACTCTACACCCCGCTCATGGAGCGGGTTTGGTAGTGCCGGCGTCCCGCCGGCTCTTTTGCTACGGGATGAGGGATGTCAACAGAGCCACTCTATCCTCTTTCAACGGCAAAGAGAAAGAGCCCGGAAGCATTTGCCTCCGGGCTCTGGAAGACCACATATGGCCGCCACTTACTGGTGATGCGGCTGCTCACCACCCGCAGCAGGCGCCGCTGCGGGCGCTGGCGCGGCAGCGGCACCGGGCGCGCCCGGCATCGGCGCGGTTCCGTCGAGCACGAACGTATACAACCGGCTCCGGCCCGCTCGGCCCGCCAGCACGGAAACATACTGCTTGCCGTCGAGCATGTAGGTGACCGGGTTGGCCAGATTCGCCGCCAGCTTGGTCTCCCACAGCTTTTCGCCCTTGTCCGCGCTGAACGCCCCGAACTCCCCGCTATTCGATCCGGCAAAGACCAGGTTCCCGGCCGTCGTCATCGTGCCGCCTCCATTCCACCCAGGAACCTTCCAGCGCTCCGTCTGCGTCACCGGATCCCACGCGAGAAGGAATCCTCCCGGAGGCTGCGGCGCGGTGGCCTGAGTTTGTCCCGGAGCAGGCGCCGGGAACTTGAACGAGATTCCCCAGCTGTACGTGCCGACTTCGGGCTTGAAGTTGGGGTCCTGTTGATAGAGGAACGTGCTGTTCAGCGCGGGAATATAGGCAAGCTTCGTATTGGGATTGAACGACATGGACATCCAGGCGTGCCCGCCCGCCGGGCCGGGCGCCACCGTGACCGTCTTCCCGTTGTCGCCATAGTGCGCCTCGGGCCGGTACACGGGACGTCCGGTCTTCTGATCCACCCCCGTCGTCCAGGTGGTTTCCACGTAGGGTTTCGCCGAGATGAACTTCCCGGTCTTGCGGTCCAACACGTAGAAGAAGCCGTTCTTGGGAGCTTGCAGCAGCACCTTCCGCGTCTTTGCCGTTGATCTGCAAGTCCGTCAGAATCATTCCCTGCGCGGCATCGTAGTCCCATTCATCGCCGGGTGTGGTCTGGTAGTGCCACACGTATTCCCCGGTGGACGCCTTCAGGGCCACGATCGAACAGATGTACAGATTGTCTCCATCCTTCGGGCTGCGCAGATTGCGAACCCACGGCCCGCCCTGTCCGACGCCGATATACAGAAGGTCGGTTTCGGGATCGTAGGACATCGAATCCCACACATTGCCGCCGCCGCCCAGCTTCCACCATTCTCCCGTCCAGGTCTTGGCCGCCTTCTTCATGGCGTTGTTTTCGAACGGCTTCGAGGGGTCGCCCGGCACCGTGTACCACCGCCAGATCTGTTTACCCGTCTCGGCGTCGTACGCCGTGACGTAGCCGCGCGTGGCGTACTCGCCGCTCGCATTGCCGATGATGACCTTGCCGTTGACGATGCGCGGCGCGCCGGTCACGCTGTAGTCCGCGTTGATATCCGCCGTCTTCACCTCCCACACCAGTTTCCCGGTCTCCGCGTCCAGCGCCACCAGCCGCGTGTCCAGCAGCCCCAGGTACACTTTGCCGTTGTACACCGCGACTCCGCGGTTCACCGGACCGCAGCAGACGCTCGGTCCCGTGCGCACCTTATCCGGCTTGCCCACCGATCCCGGCGGGAAATTCTGGTGCGGGATTTTCGGGTCCCAGCGCCACTTGAGCTTTCCCGTGCGTGCGTCCACGGCAAAGACCACGCTCCAGGTTCCCGTTCCGTAGATCGTCCCATTGGAGACGATGGGTGTGGCTTCGATCGTGCCCGGCGCGTTGTCCACGTCGTAATACCACGCCAGGCCCAGCCGTTTCGCGTTGCTGGTGTCGATCTGCTTGAGCGGGCTGTAGTACGTTTCCGAGTAATCGCGCCCGTGCGTCAGCCATTCGTCGGCATTCTGCGCCGCGTTCTTCAGAGCCGCTTCGTCCACGGGCCGCGACTGCTGCGCCACGGCTGCACACGCCGACAGAACTGCCATCATGCCAACAACCATCCACTTTCTTCCGATTATCATTTGCATTCGAGGACCTTCCTCTCTTGAAAACTGTACGTCCGAACTCAAGACTTTGTTTCATTCGCGCGGGAGGGCGGGGTTTTAACCCCGCGGCTGCATCACCGTTACCGTTTCTACGCCCGCAAATGCCTCAACGCTGTCATCCCGAACCCAGCCGCGTCTTTTGCGGGTGGGGGTGAGGGATCTGCTTTTCGGTCCCTGGTTCTACCTACACCCACTTATCAATCGACACGCTCACCCGGTACGACATGTTCGCCACCTGGTGGTACGGATTGGTCTGGCCTCCTACCACCACGAAATTGTAGGCCTCCGGCCGCGGCCACTTCGGAAACACGGAGTCGTCGGTCAAATTCGCCGCCTCCGGGCCTCGCGGGGGCATGCTGAAGAGCATGGTCTTCACATCCTTCAAAACCACCGTCGTGTTCTTCTGCAGCCAGTCGGCGGTCTGCTCTTTCGTCTTGTAGCCCAGATCGCCCAGGCCGTTGGCCACCAGCGGGTCGAGCAGGAAGAGCGCGCCGAACATCGAAGCGAATGCCGTCACGTTGTGCCGCATCGCCTCGTGGTACAGCGGAATCGGCTTTACCCCCAGCCCCTTGCCGCCCTGCCCCTGCTGGATTCCAAACCCGAAGAAGAAGCTGATGATGCTCTCGGTCGGCTTGAAGCCCTTCTGCACGTGGAACGCCGGCCAGGGGCTGTCCTTCTCGTTTTCCGGAATAATCAGGTTGTTGTAGTTGATGATGTTTCCCTGCGACCCCATGTAGGTCTCGCCGGCGATCCCGCCGCCATCCAGATTCTTCGACATCAGCGTCCAGGCGCGTCCGATCACCGCGTTGGCCTGGTTGAACGGGCCCATGGCCCCGATGCCGGAATTCATCTGCAGCTTGTCGCGCACCGGGCCGTTGACCACCGCCGCGGAGACCAGGGAATTGGTCGAGCTGAACAGCGCCGAAATGCCCGTCGACGCGATGGCCAGAATCGTCGGGAAATAGTCGGGCGTCGCGCCCGCCATCACCGCGTTCACCGCCACCTGCTTCACCGTGTAGGACCACGGAGGAAACGCGCCCTGCGCCGGCGTCATCTTGCCCACTACTTCATCCGGCTGGTGGCTGGTGCCCTTGAGCATCGCCTCCACTTTTTCCGGCGTGGGCAGGATGATGGGCATGAAGTCCGTCATCCCGTTGTCCAGGTAATACTGCTGCAGGCTGTCCGCCGTGCCGGTAAACGTGGGCGCGCCCACCGGCGGCGTCACCGTCCCCGATTTCTTCTCGTCCTCCGTCAGCGGCCGCGTCAGCGAATCGACGATCTCCTTCATCAACGGCTTGCCGCTGACCGGATCGTTTCCCTCCAGATACGCGTACATCTGCGCGTCCGTCTTGCCCCACACCGGGTGCGGCGTGAACGAAATACGCTGTAGCGGCATGCCTCGCTTGGCGGCGTTCGTGAGCGCCAGGTCCTTGAACGCGATGGTGACGATCGGCGCTGCGGGGAGGCCCATCTTCTCAACGCTTATGCAGTGACCCACGGTCGCTGGAGTGCACGTGCTTCAATGCCCGATGGCCATGATGACCGCGTTGCCTTTGGCCTTGATCTCGGCAAACAGCTTCGGGTCATCGTCGGCGAACCCGCCCGCCTTCAGCCGGAATTCCGTGATGACGCTGGGCATATTCTTGCTGAACCAGATTTTGATCTGATTGAGGAAGGCGTCGGCGCCCGGGAATCCGTCCGAAACGAGGTAAATCGTCTTGCCGTCCAGCGTGCTCAGCCGCGGCGCCATGGGCACCAGCGTGATCGGAGGCGGGATGCCGCGGGGATTGAGCGCCTCAATCGTTGGCGCTCCGGCGGCTCCCTTCGCGGCCTTGGCTGGCTTGCTCTGAGCGTCCGCCAAAAGGGCGGGAGACATTCCCAGCAGGGTCAGAATTTTTCGCCGATTGATATTCATGAGTTCGCCTCGCTCCTTTTCCTCATCCGCAAGGATCCGAATCTCAACGCGGCCCGCATCATACACCGCTTCGGCCCGCCCCGGCAGACCTTGCGTCGGACGCATCGCAAGAGCTTACAGCCTGCCGGGCAGACCCCTCGGGAGGTGAGACGCGCGGCGAGTACCGAAGGTTACAGCGGTGAAAATCATGAGCGCGCTGTGGCTGGCTCGGGCATCCCGCGCACAACTACCAACTGTTCGCGGTTCGAGGTAGGTCGTAGGGGCGCTGCTTGCTGCGCCCTTTCGGGTGTGGCGGCTATTTGGCTGCGATGGGGTGGCCTTCGCTCGGCTTTGCAATCGTCTCAACGCGCCGGGAGCGCCCAGGCGTACACCACCCCGTCCACCGGCGTCACCACGTACTGCCGCCCGTCCAGTTCATACGTCATCGGAGCCGTCGTGCTTCCTCCCGCGTAGGCGTGCCACAGCACTTTGCCCGTGGCCGGATCGAGCGCCAGCACTTGTCCCGCCGTGTCGATGGTAAACACCAGGTGTCCCGCCGTCGTCAGCACCGAGGGCCACCCGAAGCGCCCGCCGCCGCTCATGTCGCGAGCCCACCGGACCTTCCCCGTTTGGTAGTCGATGGCCTTCAGGTACGCTTTGGACCACACAATGAAATCCCGCCCGCCCCATCCTTCCGCGTGTTTTCCCGGCATGGTCACGTAGAAGACGCCCACGCTCTCAAACCCGTTCACGAAGAACAGCCCCGTGTCGGGATCAAAGCTCGGCGCCATCCAGTTCGTCCCGCCCCCGGCGCCGGGCATGGCGATCGCCCCATCGAGCGCCGGTTCCGTCTCTCTTTTTCCAATGGGCTGGCCGCGCTCGTCGAATTTTTCCACCCAGTTGGTCTGGACGTACGGCGCCGTCAGCAGCGGCTTGCCGTTGGTGCGGTCCAGCAGGTAGAACATGCCGTTGCGGCTGGCGTGCGCCAGCATTTTGCGCGGCTTCCCCTTAAAGATGCCGTCGAACAGCACGGGTGTCTGCACTGCGTCCCAATCGTGCGTGTCGTGCGGCGTGGGCTGGTAATACCACACCAGTTTTCCCGTGTCGGCGTTGAGCGCCACGATCGTGCACGTGTAAAGGTTGGCGCCCACGCGCGCGTCGCCCGCCTCCACCGGATGCGGATTCCCGGTTCCCCAATAGATCAGATTCAGTTCCGGATCGTACGTTCCGGTCAGCCACGGCATGCCCCCGCCGCGCTCAATCACGTCGGTGTCATGCGGCCACGTATTCCACGCGGGATCGTCGGGGTGAGGCATCGCGTCCCAGCGCCACTCGACTTTTCCCGTCATCGGATCCACCGATTCGATGAATCCCGGCAGGTCGGCAATGTCCCCGGAAATCCCCAGGATCAGGTGGTCCCCGACGACCAGCGGCGCCTGGCTGCCGAACGCCTTCAGCGCCGGATCGGCCATTTGAATTTCCCACAGCGTCTTGCCGGTGCGCGCATCCAGGCACAACAGCTTGGCGTCGGGCGTCGTGTAATACAGCCGGTCCTTGTACATCGCCACGCCGCGGTGGCCCGCTCCGCCCAGGCCTCCCTCCGCGGGACGGTTGATGTGCCAGATCTGCCGGCCCGTCCGCGCGTCGATGGCCCACACGTCGTTGGGGAGCGTGAAGTAGAGAATGCCGTTCACCTCCAGCGGCGTGGCCGATATCGGAGCTTGTGCGTGCGTCTGAAACGCCCAGGCCAGCGTCAGCGACCCCACGTTGTCCTTGTTGATCTGTGTCAGCGGACTGTGGCGCCGCCCCGAATAATCGCCGTTGAACGTCGGCCAGGTGTCCGTGGCGGGCTTGAGCAGTTTCCCCGCATCCAGCCCCTGCGCCCGCAGGCATCCCGCGCCCAGCAGCGTGCCGATGAGAACCATCAGAAGTTTTTTCACTCGCGAGTCTCCCTAGCAAATCCACGTACTGAAAACGTTGAAAGCTTGGTGGGCGGCTACGCCCACTTGTCGATCGAAATGCTCGTTCCGTAACTGACGATCCGACGAGGATCGTCATCCTGAACCCGGCGAAGTCAGCCGGGTGAAGGATCTCTCTTGCGGCCAGCTTACGCCCACTTGTCGATCGAAATGCTCGTTCCGTAACTCATCGTCGCCGCCTGAAAGTAGGCGTTCGTCTGCCCTCCGGCCACCACGACGTTGATGTGGTCGGCCTTGGGCCAGCGCGGGATCACCGCGTCATCGGGCAGCTTGTACCACGTCGCGTAGGGCTCCTCGCCCCGGAGCGCCCGCGGATACTCGAACAAATAGGAAAAGTTCCGGTCCTTGTAATCCTTCACCGTCTGCGTGGTGTTCTTCTGCAGCCATTCCGCAAGCTTTTCCTTGGTGTCGTAGCCCCGCTCCTTCAAACTTTGCGCGATCAGCGGGTCGGGTATCACCAGCGCGCCGAAAAATCCCGTGAACACGCTGAACAGGTCGCTGAACTGCTCTTCGTACCGGGGATTCTCGTTGACCCCGGTGCCCCGCGCCCCTTGTCCCGGCACGATGCCCAGCCCGCGGAACAGGCTCACCACGTTCTCCTCGGCCTTGAAGCCCTTCTGCACGTGAAACGGCGCCCACGGGCTGGCCGCCTCGTTCTCGGCGATGATCAGGTTGTTGTAGTTCAGGTTGTTGCCCTGCGAGGCCATGTACGTGTCGCCCGGGATGCCGCCGTTGGCGAGGTTTTTCGACAGCAGCAACCACGCCCGTCCGATCGCGGCGTTTGCCTGCGCCAGCGGCCCCAGCGCACCGATCCCGTAATTCATCTCCAGCTTGTCGCGGATCGGACCGTTGACCACCGCCGCGAACGCGAATGAATTCGTCGAACTGAAGATCGACGCCCATCCCGACGACGCAATCGCCAAAATCGTCGGAAAATACTCCGGCCGCGCCCCGGCCATCACCGCATTCACCGCCACCTGCCGCACCGTGTACTGCCACGGCGGATAGGCGCCCGCGGCCATCTTGCCCACGATCTCGTCGGGCTTGTGGCTCGTGCCCTTCAGCATCGCCTCGACCTTTTCCTCCGTCGGCAAAATGATCGGCAGGTAGTCCGTCATTCCGTTGTTCAGGTAGTGTTCTTGCAGGTTGTCCGCCGTGTCCGGCCCAAACGTGGCCGGCCCCACCGACACCGTCACCTCGCCCGTCTTCCTCTCCTCCTCATTCAACGGGAGGGTCAGCGCCTCCACGGCTTCCGGCATCAGCGGCTTGCCCGTGACCGGGTCCGGCCCATCCACGTACGCCCGCAATTCTTCGGCGGACTTGCCCCACACCGGATGCGGCGTAAAGATGATGCGCAAGCGGGGCATTCCGCGCTTGGCCACGTTCAGCGTAACCAGTTCCTTGAACGCCCGCGTGACCATGGGCGCCGTGGGAATCCCCATCTTCTCTACCGTTATGCAGTGACCGACGGTCGCTGGGGCGCAGGTGCTTCAATGCCCGATGGCCATGATCGCCGCATGGCCCTTCTCCTTGATTTCCGCCCACAGCTTGGGGTCGTCCTCGGCGTATGCGCCCGCCTTCCGGCGAAATTCCACCTTCACGCTGGGCATGTTGCGCTGGAACCAGCCCTGCACCTGCTGCAGGTAGTGGTCGCCGCCGTGAAATCCCGTGTCCACCAGATACACCGTCTTGCCCTCGAGGCCCCCCTGGCGGGGCGCCATCGGCGACAGGTGAATCGGTGGCGGCATGCCCTTGGGGTTGAGCGTCGTGAGCTTGCCCGTCCCCGCGGCGCCGCCCGCGACCGTGGTGGTTCCCGCCCGAGCTGCCTCCGCCGACGATCCCGCCAATAGCGCCGGTGAAATCCCCAGCATCGCCAAGATCTTCCGCCTGTTTATCTTCATGGACGCCCCCCGTGAGCCGCGCGCCGTCTCGGGCAAAGCCCACTTTATAGCCCGGCCAGCCAAACGATTGCAAGCGCCTTCACGCCGGGCAGCAGGTCAATTTCCGAGAACCGCGTGGTATCGTCGTGTGCGTGGCTAATGGGCAGTGCGGCAATATGTCCTGAATGGCGGAGGCAACTGTGACATGGGATGAAAGCGCGGAGGAATTCACCCGCATAACACTTCCAAGTCCTCTGGTCGAGACCGACTGGCTCGATGAGCACCTGCGTGAACGCGATTTGCGCATTCTCGACTGCAGCGTCGTCCGGAAGACAACTGGCGGCACCGGTTATGCATTCGTGGCCGGCCGGGAGGAATGGGAGCATGGCCACATTCCAGGCAGCGTCTTCGTCGATGTCCTGACGGAGCTTGCCGCGAGGGATGACCCATGGCCCATGATGATGCCCCGGGCGGAAGAATTCGCGGACACCATGGCGGCCTTCGGCGTTGGCGAGAATACACGCGTCGTTCTCTACGATCGCTCGCACCATGCCTGGGCGGCGCGGGTGTGGTGGATGCTCCGGGTCTGCGGGTTCGACGCGGCGGCCGTTCTGAACGGCGGATGGCAGAAGTGGGTATCGGAAGGCCGGCGCATCTCCACGGAACCTGCAAGCCATCCGCGGGGGAACTTCCGGCCACGTCATCGCCCGGGCCTGATGGCGACGAAGCAGGAGGTGCTGGATGCACTTCGCATCAAAGAGGTGCGCCTGGTGAACGCGCTATCGCCCGAGGAGCATCGCGGTCAGAAGTCGCACTTCGCTCGGGCCGGCCGGATCCCCGGAAGTACGAATGTGGATTACGAGTCGCTCGTCGATCCGCAAAGCCACGCATACCTCCCGGCGGAACGCCTCCGCGAGCTATTCGAGGCCGCCGGTGCGATGAGCGCCGATCGCGTCATCACCTATTGCGGGGCCGGAGTCGCCGCCAGCAGCGACGCTTTGGCTCTGATACTTCTGGGTAAGAAGAATGTCGCGGTCTATGACGGCTCGCTGGCGGAATGGACCGCCGACCCGGCGCTTCCCATGGAGAAGGATTAGACAGCCCCACGAGGAACTGCGCAGGATGGCGCACACCAACGTAGCACTCGCGACACGTAAGACGATTTCTTCAACAGGCTGCTACGGCTCCGTGAGACTCTGTCCGCCCCCTTGCATCCCGCTCTCAGTTTGCTAACCTGATCGGGCAATAAAAACCCAGGCTACGAAAGATGACACGATGCCGGTCGAACGCGAACAACTGGAAGCAGATGTCCTGATTATCGGCGCGGGGCCCGCGGGGCTTTCCTGCGCGCTGCACCTCGCCAATCTCATCGAGCAGCACACCCAGGCGAAGAAATCCCCCGCGCTTTCCGCGGAAAATATCTACGTCCTCGAGAAGGGCCGCGAAATCGGCGCCCACCAGCTTTCCGGCGCGATCCTCGATCCGCGCGCGCTCCGCGAGCTGGTCCCCGATTTCGAAAAGACCGCGCCGCTCGATACGCCCGTCACGGGCGACGCCGTCTACTACCTCACCGAGGGCGGCTCCCTCAAGCTACCCATCACGCCGCCGCCGCTCGCCAATCACGGCAACTACGTGGTCTCGCTCAATAAGCTCGTGAAATGGCTCGGCGGGCTGGTCGAGAAAAAAGGCATCAACCTCTTTACGCAATTCGCCGGCAAAGAGCTGTTGTACGAAAAAGACGGCATCGCCGGCGTCCTCACCGAGGATAAAGGCGTCGGCAAGGACGGCAAGCCCAAGGACAATTTCACTCCCGGCTACGAGCTGCGCGCCAAAGTCACCGTCCTGTCCGAAGGCCCGCGCGGCTCGCTCACCAAGGACCTCGTCAGTCGCCTGAAGCTCGACGGGCTCAACCCGCAGATCTACGGCACCGGCATCAAGGAGTTGTGGGACGTCCAGCCCGGCCGGATCGAGACCGGATACGTGGCCCACACGCTGGGCTGGCCGCTGAGCTCGAAGATCTACGGCGGAGGGTGGATTTACGGCCTGCGCGATAATCGCGTCTCGCTCGGCATGATCGTCGGGCTCGACTACAAGAACCCCCTCTTCGATCCCCACGAATCATTTCAAAAGTTCAAGACTCATCCCTTCGTGAAGAAAATTCTGGAGGGCGGAAAACTCGTCCGCTACGGCGCCAAGACTGTCCCTTACGGCGGCTGGTATTCCATGCCGCAGAGCTACGTCGATGGCGGGCTGATCATCGGTGATTCGGCGAGCCTTTTGAATTCGCAGCGTCTCAAGGGCATTCACACCGCGATCAAAAGCGGCATGCTCGCCGCCGAAACCATTTACGAAGCTCTGTGCGCCGGTGACACTTCGGCGGCCATGCTGCGCAAACACAGCGAACGCATCGACCAGAGCTGGCTCAAGAAGGAATTGTGGCCCGTTCGGAATTTCCACCAGGCGTTTCACGGCGGCCTGTGGTCCGGGCTGATCCACGCGGGCTTGCAATTCATCTCCGGCGGGCGCGGCCTGATCGATCCCATGCGCGCCGAGCCCGGCTACCGCGCCTACACCAATCTCCACCGCGACGCCACCCTGGTCGATCAATCGGCGCGCTTCAAGGGCGATGGCAAACTCACCTTCGACCGTCTCACCGACGTCTACCACTCCGGAACGCGCCACGACGAAGACCAGCCCTGCCACCTCGTCGTGCTCGAACCCGACATTTGCGGCGATCGCTGCGTCCGCGAATTCGGAAATCCGTGCCAGTATTTTTGTCCCGCGGCGGTGTATGAAATGGGGATGGAGAAGGGCGTGCCGAAACTCAAAATCAACGCCGCCAACTGCGTCCACTGCAAGACCTGCGACATCGCCGATCCCTACCAGATCGTCAATTGGGTGCCCCCCGAAGGCGGCGGCGGGCCCAACTACGAAGGCATGTGACGATGCGACCAGCATCGTCATCCTGAGGCGGGGCCTCTGATTTCTGCCCGCCGAAGGATCTCTCTGCCGCGCCCCATGGTGTTAGTGGCTCGCGATTTGGGCCGGAATTTGTAGCGGCCGCCTTTAGGCGGGCGCTTGTGACTTGCGCTGTCATCCCGAACATGTGATTCGTGCCGGAATTTGTAGCGGCCGCCTTCAGGCGGGCGCTTGTGACTCGCGCTGTCATCTTGCGCTGTCATCCCGAACCCAGCCGCGTCTTTTGCGGATGGGGGTGAGGGATCTGCTTTTCCTTCGGCTTAGCACGTTGCTGAGAAAAGCCGCATTTTAGGGGGTCGGAGCTTCAGCTCCGACATGAGCCACGCCTTTTCATCAGGGGTTTTAACCCCTGAGGTACGATTCTGACTTTTTCCGCAACCTGCTAGTGTCGCGTACCGTAAATCACTGCCAATAGTTCGCAGCTCGTAATCCGCCGTAGGGGCGCTGCTTGCTGCGCCCTGCCGTGCGCTAATATTTGCAAGTTGTTTCCGGGACAGCACACTGGCGAGAGAGGAAATTCTTGGTCCGCTGCAGTCGGCGAGGACTACTCACCGAATTGTTGCGAATCTCCGGTGATTGAGCCAACCGATAATCCGGCCTGCAATACTGCTGGGAACCGAAAGCATTAGCGACCCCATGAAAATGGCGGCCGGGGCTTCAAAGCCTCTCATCATCTGGGCCGACAACATCCCGCCCGCAACCATGAAGACTCCACCTATAAGGGTTCCCAGAAAGATAGACGCAACTGATCCCGCTCTGCGTGTGAGAAAAATGCAAACAGTGACGATTAACACTCCGAAAAGCGCGACTGGAGCCAGTAACTTGACGTCTTCGATTCGCCACTGGCTGCCAACACTTTTAAACATGAAAGTTGTCGATAGAAACACGACAGCTTCCCAAATAGCAAGTCCTCTCCAAAAAGTTGAGAGCTTACTCTGCATAACTTCCCTCATCTATTGGGCGGCTGGCCAACCCGTCTTCGTTTGTTCTGTTGCCGAACGCTCACGGCGGAATGGTACCACTGCGGTACGTCAATTCCGAGTGACTGATTTAGGTTTTCAGGGTGGCCGATCCTTCTGGTTTCTGGAAGGGTCGGGGTTTCGGCTTTTTCTCTTCTCACGCTCAAAGGCTTTGCGAGCCACGACCAACCACGCACGACCTACGACCTACCACCTACGACCTTCTCCCCCAACCGCTCCATTCCTAGGCAGGGAAGGCCAACCTTCCATCCGTATCGAAACGGGCCGCCCGGCCCGCGACTCAGTTCTCGGCGCCGCTTCCCGCAAACGCTCTTTTCAGCGCCGCCCAGAAACCGCCCTTCTTCTTCTTCCCGGCGCGCGCCGCATCGTTTCCCGGTGTATGGACGCCGGCGCCGATGGAGCTTCTCCCAGCGCGCGCTGCACCTCCCGCGCCAGTTCCGGCGCCTCCACGCGCCCGGAAAACTCCCATTCCGGCGTCACCCGCGCCTCGCGGATCAGCAGGACCATATCCGGCGTCGGATCGTCGGGCGGCACCGGCGCCGAGGCCGAAAAGACCAGCGGCGCAACCATGGTATAGACCGGCGCCTCCGAGGGTGGAACCGCCGGCGTCGCGGCCCTCGCGGGCGGTTCCACCGGATGCGCTTCGTTCGCGCGCGCCAGCACGCTGTACTCGAGGCTTCGCTGGTTGTCCGGCTGCTCGGGTGGTTTCTCCGCGGCGGCTGCCGATGCAGGAGGAGGCAGCGCCTGCGGCAAAGCCTGCAGCACGGGCGTGGTCGCGAATTCGGGGGGCGGGCTGGCACTCGGCGCCTGCTGCGGTTGCTGGATGTCGCACCGGCAGCTTCCCGACGCGCCGGCCACGGGAAGGAGCTTCCCCGCGCCCAGGAAAAATTCTCCCGCCTGCGGAACAATCAACTTCTCGCCGCTGAACTGCTGCTCGATCTGGATGGCTCCGCTGGTGGCCAGCACGCACAGCGAATCGTCCAGGCTCAGGCCCACGGATATGTCCCGCGTCCCGCCCGTGATTTCGAGCGGAGTGGCCACCATGCTGGGTGTGAACACCCGCAGCGAAACATTTGCGGGCAATTGCACGCGCACGCGCCCGAAGTTGAGCGCCAGGGTGATCGCGCCGCTCGATTGCAGCACCGTCAACTTCGCCGGGCCGCAGATGTCCACTTCGCCCCCGGCAAACAGCGTCATCCGCGCCGGCCCCGAATGAACCGTCACCACGCCGCCATTTGCGACATAGATGCTCGGCGCGGCCGTCGCCGTGCCGTTCGCCGCCGCCGTCCCGCTTTCGATGGAAATGTCGCTGCCTTCCACGCGCGCCACCGCGCTGGGCGGCGGCGGTTGTTGCGCCTGCGCAACTCCTGGGCCCAGCAGAAGGATCCCCAGCAAAAGACCGGTAAGCAGGCGGAGCGCACCCGGCGTAACGGCCCGGATCCCACGAACGATTTGGAGCCGACGGTGCATTGAACCTTCTATACTATACAGCAGTGCAAAACGGCTCAAAATCCGAACCGCCGCCCGCCGCACAGGTTCCGGCGGCGCCCTCCGGCATCCCGCAGCCGCACCTTTCGCGCTGGCGCCGGATGCAGATTCCCGTGATCGCCTGGGCGGCCTACTGGCTGATCCGGCTGATTGGTCCGACGCTGCGCGTGGAAATCGTCGGCGTGCAAAATGCCGCGCAGATCCGCGACAACGGCGAGCCGTGCATCGGCGCGTTCTGGCACCGCTGCATTTTTCCGGCGGTGTGGATCTGGCGGAATCGCGGCATCGTCGTGCTCAACACCGTCAACTTCGACGGGCAGTGGACGCGCCGGGTCATCGAGCGGCTGGGTTTCGGCACGGCGCAGGGAAGTTCGACGCGCGGAGCGATCGAAGGTCTGACGGCCATGGCCCGCCAGCTGGAAGCGGGCCGCCACGTCGCCTTCACCATAGACGGCCCGCGCGGCCCGCGCTACGTCGCCAAGCCCGGCCCCATCATTCTCGCGCGGCGCACCGGAAGACCCATCTCCGTGTTCCACATCGGGCTCCAGCGCGCCTACACCTTCCAAAAGGCCTGGGACCTGTTTCAGCTGCCCTACCCGTTTTCGCGCGCCGTGATGTTCGTCGCCCCGCCGATCCGCGTCTCCACGCATGCGGACACCGAAACCATCCAGCAAAAACAGGCGGAAATGCAGGCCGCGCTCGAGCGCGTGCGCGACCTGGCCGAATCGTGGTTTCGCTTGACGGATGCGGAGCGCGACCACTTGCGCGACCAGTGGAGCGCGCCAGGCTCCCGCAGGCCCGCGCCTGCGTCGCTGTCAAACTCAGCCGCCGGTTAGGATTCGCCCAGCTTCACCGGCACATTCATCTTCTTGCCGCCGCGCACGATCGTCACCGTGATGGTGTCTCCCGGCCGCGCGCGATTCAGCAGAAGATTCAGATCCATCGGGTTCTTGACTTCCTTCCCGTCCACGGCGACCACCACGTCGCCGCCGATGCGCCACTCCTGCAAGTCCACCAGGACCGCGCGCGTGCCCTCCGCGAATGCCCGCCTGCGCCGCCGCGCCTCCCGCGACGACGTCCTCGACCAGAACGCCTTCGTCCACGCCGAGATTCAGCGCCTCGGCCAGCTCCGGCCAGATCGCGCGGCCCGCGATGCCCAGCGTCGCGCGCCGCACGCGGCCCTGCGTGATCAAGTCCTCGGCCACCCGCCGCGCCGTGTTGATGGGAATGGCGAAGCCGATCCCCGCCGTGGTTCCCGTCGGCGCAAAGATCGCGCTGTTGATCCCGATCACCTCGCCGTGCGAATTCAGCAGCGGCCCGCCGGAATTGCCGCGATTGATGGCCGCGTCGGTCTGGATGGCTTCGTCGATGAACGTGTTCTCGCGCGTCTGCACGGTGCGCCCCAGCGAACTCACGATCCCCGTCGTCAGCGTGCTCTGAAATCCGAAGGGATTTCCGATGGCCAGCACGCGCTGGCCCACCAACAGATTCCGCGAATCGCCCAGCGTGAGCGGCACGAGCTTGCGCCCCCGCGGATCGATTTGCAGCAGCGCGATGTCGTTGCGCGTGTCCGCCCCGATGTATTTCGCCTTGTACCGCGACTGGTCGCCCAGCGTCACCTCGATCGTCTGCGCGCCCTCCACCACGTGGTAGTTCGTCAGGATGTGCCCGGCGGTGTCGATCACGAACCCCGACCCCGCTCCTTCCACCGGCACGGGATTGAAAAAGAAATCGTACTGCACCGTCCGCGTCACGATATTGGCCACCGCCGGCGACGCCTGCTTGTAGATGCGCACGTTTTCCGCTTCCGTCGGATCGAGCGTGGTGTCGCCCCCCGGAGCTGGCAGCGGCACCGCGTTCACCGAGACGGGCGCGTGCTGCCCGTACCGCGACCCCAGCCAATATGCCCCCAGCCCCGCGATCAATCCCAGGACCAGCAAGCGCATCGCCCGCCGCGTGTTTGCCGATGGTGACATGGAAGGCTCCTTTCTACTGTTGCGTCCCGCCAATAACTGCCAATAATTCGCAGCTCGTGATCCGCTGTAGGGGCGCTGCTGGCTGCGCCCTGTCGCGCTGCCAGATGTGCGAACTATGTCCAGGACACTAAACTAGACATTCGCTTTAGCAGGTTGCTGAAAACCCCCAGAGCTTTGTGGGTCGCGGCTTTAGCCGCGACATAGGTGCCGTAAAATCGATGGGGCTTTAGCCCCTGAAGCTCCCTGAGGCGTCTTTTTCAGCACCCTGTTAGGAAGCGCTCTTTCGCGAGCCGGCCGCCTGCTTCAATTTCGCGACGAGCTCGTCCACTTGCTGCGCGGTCTCCTCGATCGAGCGCGAACAATCAATCACGTCATCGGCGAGGCGCCGTTTTTCATCCAGCGGCATCTGCGCGGCCAGGCGCCGCTCGGCGTCCTCGGGCGTTAGCCCGCGCTGCCGCAGCCGCTCGACCTGCTGCTCGCGGCGGCACCAGCACACCACCACTCGGTCGAAATTCGGCTTGTAGCCTGCTTCGTAGATCAGCGTCGCTTCGAGAAACGCGAACTCCCGCCCGCCCGAGCCGCCGGTCTCCGCGAACCATTTTGCCGCGGCCTCGAGGATGCGCGGGTGCAGGATATGCTCCAGCCGCGCGCGCTTGCCGCCATCCGCGAAGACAATCGCGCCTAGTTTCCCCCGGTCCACCGAGCCGTCCGCCGCGAGGATCTCTCGGCCGAACGCGCGCACCACTTCCTCGTACGCTGCCTCGCCGGGCTGGAGCAGATCGTGGCCGAGCGTGTCGGCATCGAGCACCGCGCAGCCGCGCTCGCGCAGCATGGCCGCCACCGTCGACTTGCCCGAGGCGATCCCGCCGGTGAGCGCGACGCGCAGCATCAGGGGCGGGCGGATCCGCCGGCCGCGCGTGATCCGCGCCGCAGCCGTGCGGCCTTCACCGTGTTGCTCATCAGCATGGCGATGGTCAGCGGGCCGACGCCTCCCGGCACCGGCGTGAGCGCGCCGGCCACATTCGCGACGTCCGGATGCACGTCGCCGACCAGCGCGTGGCCCTTGGCCCGGAATTCCGCGAGCCGCTCGGGGAAGTGCGCGAAGAAGTTTTCCGCCTGCGCGGCGTCGGTCACGCGGTTGATGCCCACGTCGATCACCGTCGCCCCCGGCCGCACGTACTCCGGCGTCACCATGCACGCGCGGCCCAGCGCCGCCACCACGATGTCGGCGCGCCGCACCACTTCCGGCAGGTTGCGCGTCTTCGAGTGGCACACCGTCACCGTCGCGTTGGCGTGGATCAGCAGCAGCGCCATCGGTTTGCCCACGATGTCGCTCCGCCCCAGCACCACGGCGTTCGCGCCTTCCAGCTTGATGCCGCTGCGCTTGAAGATTTCCATCACCCCCGCCGGCGTGCACGCCACCAGCGCGGGCCTTCCCGCCACCAGGTGCCCGACGCTCACCGGGTGGAATCCGTCCACGTCCTTGGCCGGATCGATGGCCTCGAGAATTCTCTTCGCGTCGATCTGCGGCGGCAGCGGGAGTTGCACTAGGATGCCGTCCACTTCATCGCGATGGTTCAGCTCGTTGATGAGGCCGAGGAGTTCCTCGGTCGTCATCGAAGCGGGCGGCGTGATGTGGAAGCTGGCCAGCCCCAGCTTTTCGCACGCCGCGATCTTGCTCTTCACGTAGACCTTCGACGCCGGGTTTTCGCCCACCAGCACGGCCGCCAGGCCGGGGCGGATGCCCGCCGACGTCAGCTTCACGATGTCGCCCGCCAGATCGGCGTAGATTTGATCGCGGATGGTGATGCCACTCAGTATTTGCGCTGCCAAGAGAACTCCTTGTGAGGGGTATTTTACGTATCTGAAACAGCCATCATAACAAAAAGCGAAGGCTAGCGGCCACGCGATCCGATGGCACGCTGTTTTTCCCTGCTTGCGGCTGCGGCGTGGCCGGTTGCGCCCAGGGTGGGCTCCCGCGTCGCCGCGCGAGAAGGTTTTCAGGGCTTCGTTCTGCCCAATCCTTCGCGCCGTCCGCGAAGGGTGGGGCTTTCGTCCGAATCAGCCGATGAACAGCGCCGAAGGCCGCCACCGCGCCGCTACAGCCGTCTTTCGGCCTCGCTCAGCGGGCCAGCCGAATCAGAATTTCCGCCAACTCCTCCGGCGCGGAGAGAAACGGCGAATGGCTGCGGTCCACCGTCGCCACCTCGGTCTTGTTCCCGGGCGCAAACGCGTCGGCCAAATCGATGAAATGCTGCTGCAGCCGGGGACGCAGCGCCATGTCGCCCAGGCACTTGATGTACGCACGTGGGACGCTTCCCCAGCGCGCGGCCGTGGTGACGATGGGCGTGCCCAGCGGCGCGCCGGGATAATCGGGAGTCAGCAGGTTGCAGGTGGCTTCGAACTCCGCGTCGTTCACGTCGCCGTAGAGCGCCTTTTTGAACTGCGTTCGATAGCGCGCATCGGTCGAGCGGGGGTCGATCCGCGCTGCGCCAATCTTCCCGGCATCGCCCACAAACAGCGGCGAGAGCCGGTCGCCTTCATTTTCGGGCAAACGCGTGTAGCGCCCCGCCGGCACGCCCGGCGCCGGCATGAACGCCGTGAGGTACACGAGCTTCTTGATCTTCTCCGGCGCCGCTTCGCCCACCGCCGTGAGCGGCACCCCGCCCGCGCTGTGCCCCACCAGCACCACCGGCCCGCTGCCTCCCTTGAGGAGCCCGTCAATCGCCTTCATCGCCTGCCCGGCAAAATCCGCCAGCGTGAGCTGCGCCAG
This sequence comes from Terriglobia bacterium, assembly GCA_963791705.1. Classification (GTDB taxonomy): domain Bacteria; phylum Acidobacteriota; class Terriglobia; order Acidiferrales; family UBA7541; genus Palsa-295. The sequence continues at coordinate 221,189 of CAWBTO010000006.1, forward strand.
CGGCGATACCTCGGCCGTGAAATCATTCAGGTTGATCGGCCGCGCCAGAAACGAACGCGGAAACCGCACGTTCAATCCGTGTCCCGGCATGTCGATGGCCACCGCCGCATGCCCCGCCCGCGCCAGCAGCGGTATCACCCGCTCCCAGCACCACGCCCCATGCCACGCCCCGTGGATCAGCAGAAACGTGCTTTTCTTTTCAGCGCTCATCGTGATTCTCCCAATGCGCCCCGCAGTATATGTCATTTCTCCAAGGTTTGAATGTAGCGCCGCGGCCTTCAGCGCGGCACGCCGCCGTCTCGCCGTTGTAGCGGCCGCCCGGTTTGTGGGCGGGCATCTTGGTTTTTTTTGTCTGAATCCGCTAATGAACAACGCCGTAGGGCAACAATGCAACCCTCCACCCTCCTGCCTTCGTAGCGGCCGCCCGTATTGTGGGCGGGCATCTTGCTCTTGCCGTTTTCCCGAAGGGGCACGGCACCGCCGTGCCCGCTTCTTCACCCGATGCCACGCGAGCCGGTTTTCATGTAGCGCCGCGGCCTTCAGCGCGGCATTTCCCGTGCCCAGGGAAGCACAAGTCGGTTCAGACGGGCGGGACGGTTGCCTATGGGCGCAAGCCAAAAACGAAAAGCGTCGCGGATCAGTTCCGCGGCGTTTCCAGCTGCATGGTTCGGTTTGCGCCGCAGGGAATGCGCTCGCCGAAGGGATAGTAGTCGTCCCACGGCAGCGGTGACGAATGGCGTGGGTCCGTCCCCGACGTTACGGTCACCGGCATTCTCGCGCGTCCAATAGCGCTGGCGGCTCAGAAACCGCCAACTATCAGGCTCCCCGTGCCGGTATAGTATGATGTAAAGGTTTGGTAATTGATTCTTACCTTCTCTTTGGGCGGCGTCGGCCTTCTGCGACGAATTGATGGACGCGGTGGCTTCTTATCGACAGCGGAGCCATAAGTTGGGGAAAACGGTGTCCGGTTCTCGCTATCGCTTGGAAGGGGTTGTGGATGTTAGCGGGAACGTGAAGCAATTGCAAAGGGACGAAATCGCTGGGGGAGTGATGAGGACAATTACTCTGGTTGTGGCCATCACGTTGTTTTCGGTCGGTGCATTGGCTCAGGGACATGGAACTGCGCCGTTTTTTTTCGTGCCGGCCCGCAACTATGACTTTTCGATTGAAGATGACCCAGACCTCCGTAATTTTTATGGCGAGAATCTTTATCCCTTGTGGTATCCAGGCGATGTCTGGACCGGAACGGTCACGGCAATTCAGGAACGGGAAATCTCGCTCGTCTGGACCGATAAGAAGGGGGAAATCGAGGCGTTCACCGGCCACGTCGTCCCCTCCTACGATGTGCCTTTCGTCGATGTTGTGAACGGGCATTACAATTATGCGACCAGAACGGTTTGGGTTGCCCCGCCTGCCCAAAATTTGGTCGGAAAAAAGCTAATGGTTTACTACTTCACCGCCGCGAAAAAGGTGAAGGTGGGCGGGAAGAAAATCAAGGGGAGCACGAACTATATTTTCCGATTAGTTCCGCAAGAGGGGACACAATAGCGATGCTCCACCGCTCCACCAGCCAACCCAGATTTCAATTCATTTAATGCTGAAGTTAACCGCCCTCCAAGGAGTGCTGTCACCAGCCGAATCAGTCGCTTGTGCCTCAAGCATATAAAAACCTTTCGACAACCCGCTAACGTCGATTCCGCCGCCGATCGAAATCACTGGATCGTCCGGCTTGGCGTAAGGGGCCGCGTCCACCGGATCGAGTTCCTTCGCGACCTGGCCAGTTTTCGCATCTAGAATTCGGAGAAGTGCCTCGGCGGTACCTGGCGGGCGTTGCGGCTGCTGCGGGTCATATCTCGAGATAGAAATAGAATGAGTCGCCTTTCTTGAAACGCGTGTTCGCCGTAGGAGTGACCTCAAATCCCCGGCTTACCAGGGGCTCGTAGCCTTCCGGCTGTGCGGAACGGCCGTGCGATTCGCCCGAAACTTTGCCGTATCTTCTGGCTAGCATTATGCTGCTCGTGGCCAGATGTTGTCCGTCGTGACTCTCCACGTTGATGCCGGTTTCAGCTCGACCGAACCGTTTCCCGTCCCGGAAGACCACTCTCAGGTCGTACTCGCCGGGAGCCAGATCGATTCGCGTCTCGTACTGATCGGGGAGGTCGTAAACGCGGCATGGGCTCGAACCCGGGGGCCACGGTACCGGAACGGGCAGGGAGTCGCCGCGAAAATTAAGGCCTAGAGACCTGAGGTCACTGAAGCGCCTTACCAGGGTTCCATCTCTGGCATGGACCATTCCCAAGACGCCGATGGATTTGCCGCAATCCTCAGACCTAGACTTTACAGTGAATCCGAGCACAACCTCGGTGGCAACCGCGTTTGTGCCGCCGAAAAGGGTGAATGCAGCGAGCGACAAGCTGATGTTTCCCGCTTTGCCCGAGTTCATTTCGGCCTCCATCTGACCGCCGAGCTTGGTCCCTTTCAGTGGGTCAGCCATCGAGTACTTCTCATCGCAGTACCCACCCCGGTTATAAACGAGCGAATCGGGACGGTTGACCTTCACAATGACCTGATGGCAGTTCCGATCCTCCGAAGTCGAGCGCGGGCACGCAATCAAATAGTCAGGCCAGGGCGGCAAGTGAACAACGAACAGGCTGGGATCAATCGTATTGGGGCCAACCCGTTTCCACTTTCCTTCGCCGGCCCCTGACAGCTCACCCAGCCCGGGCCCAGATGCAAGCGTGATTCGTTCAATCTTCTGTTCCTTGCCGTCTTCGAAAACTTGAAAATCCGCAGCGGATAGACTCCGCACAGCAATGTCCTCAAGTAGGTGAGAGTTCGGGGCGTTCGCTTCCCTGAGATACACCGACCACTCCATGCCGAGAACCTGGTCGAGGCGTCGTTTGTCCAGCACCAACACGGGGACCAGAACTTCATTGGACTCAACGCGAATGGGCTCTGGGCTCACGGCTTGGGCCTGAGCACAAGGAGCAAAGCCATAAATACTCGCGCTGTAGATCCATAGTGCGCAAATTAGTGAGCGATAATGGGTGGCCCAGGTGTTCCCGCCTCTGGACATTCGGTTCGCTCCTGACCTGCACAGCGCATGATACCATCGCGGCACTTCACTCGGGAGTATGTTGGGAAGCGCCCCATGCTTGCGGGGTATGCAACCGCGGGCGTCTCTTGTCGGGGCCTCAACTCTTGACGGTCAACTATCCTCTTCCTCGTCGGCGAGCGTTATCTCCCGCACGAATTTCAACGCGTCGCCCTCCGTCAGCTTTTGGCACAATCGATCCAGGTTTTCCTGCTCGCGCTTCCCGAGGACGCACATCTTCGCCCGCAGCACCTTCCCGCGCTTCGGCAGAATCTTCTCCACTAACTCCCGCCCCGCGGGCGTCAGATGAACGATCGCCTTGCGTCCGTCGCTTGCATCCGCGCGACGCGTCAACAATCCTGCCCTCTCCAGATTCCGGCTTACGACACTGATCGTGCTGTCGCCGAACATCACTCTTCCCGCCAGCTCGCCGGTCGCCATCGGGCCGTGCAGCTGCAGATGTTCCAGCACGCGGAATTGGCTCGGACTCAGCCCGAACACTTCGCACTGGCCGTCCAGCAGCCGGTCGAGCGAGTGAACCGCCCGCGCCAGGCTCGTATACGTCGCCAGGGCCCGTGCTTTCTTGTCCCGCTGCGATTCCGCCATATATCCCCCTCCCAATCGCGCCCCAAAGCGCCCAATTCCGTGCGCAAAAGTGTCCGAAAGTGCCATTACCATAAAAGCATAAATTGGTTCGTAGTGGTGGGACTTTTGTCTGTGGACTGGCGCAAAAAAAACGCCCCGACAAGTCGGGGCGTTCTTATTTCGAGTTTCGATGTTTCGATCTTTCCAGCCGTCTAGTAGATGTCGTACTGCTCCCAGTGCAGCGCCGGGTCGGTCTGGATGATGATGCTCTTCTTCACCCAGCGTTCCAGTTCCTCGACCAGCGCCGATTCGCGCGTCTTGAGCGCCTTGCCGATCTCCGGATGGACGCGCAGCGTGATGCTGCCGGAATCCATTTCCGGCGCCATCTTGCGCGCTTCGGTTTGAATTTCGTAGCACAGCGTGGGAATCGACTTCACCATGCCCGAGCCGGTGCAGTACGGGCACGGCTGGCACAGCGTGCGCTCCAGGGCCTGCTTGGTGCGCTTGCGCGTGATGGCCACCAGGCCGAATTCGTTGAAGCGCAGCACCTTCGACGGCGCGCGATCGGCCCGCAGCGCGTCTTCGAGCGCGGCCATCACCTTGTCGCGGTTCCGCCGCTCCTCCATGTCGATGAAGTCGATCACGATGATGCCGCCCAAATCGCGCAGCCGCATCTGCCGGACGATTTCCTTCGCCGCTTCGAGGTTGGTGCGGACAATCGTGTCTTCCAGGCGGGTCGAACCCTTGCCCACGAATTTCCCGGTGTTCACGTCGATCGCCACCAGCGCCTCGGTGTGGTTGATGACGATGTAGCCGCCCGACTTCAGCCACACCTTCGGCCGCAGCCCCTTGTCGATTTCCTGCTGGATGCCGAATTCCTCGAAGACCGGAGTTTCCTTCGTGTAGAGCTTCACGCGGTTCACCAGCGCCGGCTGGAAGCGGCTCATGAAGTCCACCACCTTGGTGTACTCCTCCTCGGTGTCCACCCAGATGGCGGTGTAATCGGAGTTCAGGTAGTCGCGCAGGATGCGCTCGACCAGATTGAGGTCGCGGTGCAGAATCGACGGAGCCTTGCGCTGCTCGGAGCGCTCGCGGATTTCCGTCCAGGTCCGCGTCAGGAATTCCACGTCGGCGCGCACTTCCTCGGGCGCGGCGCTGCCCGCCGCCGTGCGCACGATGAAGCCGCCGCTCGCCGTGCCCTTGGCGTCGTTCACCAGGTGGCGCAGGCGCGCGCGGTCTTCCGCCGACGCGATCTTGCGCGATACGCCGGTGTGATTCAGCGTGGGCATGTACACCAGGAAACGGCCCGGCAGCGCGATGTGGCTGGTGATGCGCGCGCCCTTCTTGCCCAGCGGCTCCTTGGCGATTTGGACGATGATCTCCTGGCCCTGCTTCAGCAGTTCGGAGATCAACTGCGGACGCCGGGGCTGCGGGCGATGCCCGCCGCTGCGCCCACCCGGACGCCGGCCGCGCTCCTCGCGCCGGCCGCGCCCTCCCCGGCGCGCCGGATGCTGCATGCGCGCGCGGAAGTCGTGGCGCACGCGCGCTTCGGACGGTTGCCGCTCCTGCGGCGGCAGATTCTCGCCCCCCAGGGATTCGGCTTGCTCGCCGAGTGCGGACTCCGCCTCAGCCGCTTCGCCGTGTCCGGCTTCCTCAAACGACTGCAGAGTGCCTTCCTCGGCGTGCTCCTCTTCATGCTCGTCTTCGTGGTGGGTCTCGTCTTCGCCGGCCATGGGTTCTTCGTGGCCTTCGCCTTCTTCCTCGGAGGATTCCCCGGAAGCGGCCAGGGCTTCGGCTTCCGCCTCGAGCGCCTCCTCCTCCTTCTGAATTTCGGCGACGCGCTCGGCCAGGGCGGCGGCTTCGTCTTCGGTCAGCTCTTCGACGCCATGATCCTCGTGCGCGCTTTCGGCGTGCATCGCTTCGTGCACCGGTTCGGCTTCGTGTTCTTCCTGCTCGCGCTCTTCAGGAATCACCGCGGGCGCCGCCGATTCGACGACGGGCTGAGCGGGAGGTTCGTGACGCCATTTGGACAGCGTCTCGCCGGGCAGGGGCTCGAGGCCCGCTGCGGTTTGCGCACGGAACTCGGGTGCCGCCGCCGGAGCAACTGTCTCGCGCACGGGCTCGGGAGCGGGGCTCGGTGCCGGCGTGTACAGAGTTTCTTCAACCAATCGGGCCGCCGGAGCGGCGGACGCGGGTTTTTCCCGGTATTTCGCCAACGACTCTCCCGGCAGAATAATCGGAGTGGAGTCTCCGGAGAAAACCGGTTCGGCCGCGCTTTCTTCGTACGGGCGGGGCGAAGCGTATTTCGACGGCGGGAGTTCACGCGGGGCATGGCGATCACCACCGCGTCCGCCGCGCCGGCCGAAGCGTCCGCCCCCCGTCCGCCGCGGCGTCCAAAGTCGCGCCGCCCTTCGCGCGGGCGATTTTCAAAACGGTCGCGGCCGGGCGCCGGAGCGTGGCTCGCGGGCACTGGCGCGGGGCTGACGGCGGGAGCCGCGTAGGGTGGTGCCGCGCCTTCGCCGCCTGGCGCGGCGGCCATCGCCTCGACGTCGGTGGGTTCCAGCGCCGGCGTCACCGCGCCGGTGGCGGGGAACACCTCGCCGCCCTGCGCTTCCATCTTCTCGACTTTTTCCTCGACGGTGTGGACGACGGCGTCAAATTCCTCGATGCCTTCCAGGAAGTCGCTGACGTAGAGAAACGCGTCGCTGTCGAGGCCGATCTGCACGAAGGCCGACTGCATGCCGGGCAGCACGCGCGTCACGCGGCCTTTGTAGATGCTTCCGACTAACGCAAACTCTTTTTCCCGCTCGACGTAGTACTCACACAGCTGTCCTTCTTCGATGATGGCGACCCGCGTCTCGTGCGGGTTCGCCGATATGACCATTTCCTTCGGCATGGATACTCCTCATGGAGCACCGGGTTGCGGCCATTCTCGCGGCTGCGCACACTTGTGCGCGCACCTGGCCCACGTGGGGGAAGGCAGAGCCATCTGGCTTGTTCCGCGGGCCGCTCAGGAAAGTCCTTCGATCGTGCGGGGTTTCTTTCCTCACCCGATGCGTTCCTCAGTCAAAGACTGGATTTCCGGTCCCGATCAGGCGGGACTCGGTGCTGGCTCGGCGGGTCTCAGTTGACGAAACGCCGCATGCGGACGTTCATCACCAGGCCCAGAGCCAAAAACACAAAAGCAGTTGCCGATCCTCCATAGCTCATCAGCGGCAACGGAATGCCGGTGACGGGCATGTACCCGATCACCATGGAAGCATTGACCAGAACATGGAAGCCGAGGATCGCGGTGACTCCCATCACAATGAACATTCCGGCCTTGTCTTTCGCCTTCTGCGCGTTATCCACCAGCCGCAGAATCAAGCCCAAATATAAAAGTAAGACGAAACAGACTCCGATAAAGCCTTGTTCTTCGGCCATGGCCGCGAGTATGAAATCGGAATACCGCACGGGCACGAAGCCCAGCTGGTTTTGGCTACCCTTGCCAAATCCCTTTCCCCAAAAGCCCCCGGAACCGACGGCGATTTCCGACTGCAGAATCTGATAGCCCGCGCCGCGCTGGTCTTCCTCGGGATGCAGAAACGTCTGGATACGCTGCTGCTGGTACGGCTTCAGATGATGCCGCATATGCCAGCCAAAGGGAACCAGCAACGCCACCAAGATCACGCCGACCGCCAAATGCTTCCATTCGACGCCGGCGAGTATCGCTCCGATCACGGCGACGGGGATCAAAACCATCGCCGTCCCCAAATCGGGCTGCTTCAATATCAAGCCTACAGGAACCAGAGTCAAAATGCCAACCTTGACCATATCCGCCAGCGTGAGCCGCTCGGTGTGCACTTCGGTGAAGTAGCGCGCCAGCGCAAGAATGATGATCAACTTCATCAGTTCGGAGACTTGGAGGTTGGCGCCTCCGAGCGAAATCCAGCGCCTGGCCCCGAGGCGGGAGTAGCCCATCACCAGCACGATCACCAGGCAGGCGATTCCGAATACGTACAGCACCGGGGCCTGGTCGAGCAACGTGTGGTAGTCGATGCGCGAGATCACGAACATACCCACGAGTCCGATGCCGATCCAGGTGAGCTGTTTCCACTGCATGCCAGCCATGGGGCTGGCGTGCGTGGCGGAGTAAATTTCCAGAAGTCCCATGCCGCTAATGGCGGCGACAATGCCGAGCAGGACCCAATCGAAATCCTGCGTTTGCGGGCGATCTCTCATGGACGTTGCACTCCGGCGGCGGGCGCGAGCGGACGCGCGGGGCCCGGCAGCGCCACATTCTGCGCCGTGGCCGGAGGCGGCAGGAAATGGCCGGCCTTCTTGTCGTAGTACGCTTTGACCACATCGCGGACGATGGGAGCGGCCGACGTGCTTCCCCAGCCTCCAGCCTGAACCAGCGCGGCCACCACAATCTCCGGATTGCGCCGCGGCGCGTATCCGACGAACCAGCCGTTTTCCTTCAGCTTCTTGCCCAGCTTGTTCTGGAGCTCGAAACCTTCGACCTGAGCGGTGCCCGTCTTGCCGGAGAAGTCAATGTTCTGCAGTTTCACGAGGCCCGAAGTAGTGCCATCAGGCTCGTTGACGACCCCCCACATGCCGTCGGTTACTTGTTGGACGGTGTCGTCGGAAAGCGGGAATGAACCGGACTTCAATTCGGGGGCGTTTTTCAACAGATGCGGTTGGATCAGGGTGCCGCCGCTGGCCACCGCCACGATCATGCGGGCCAGTTGTATGGGCGTGGTCATCACGGCGCCTTGCCCAATGGCCACCGAGATCGTTGATCCGGGATACCACTTGTGATGGTTGACGCGCTCCGACCAATCTTCGGAGGGGACCAATCCCGCCTGTTCGCCGGGCAAGTCGATCCCGGTTCGCTGGCCGAGTCCCAGGCCGCGGGCGTAGTAGGAAATGCGGTCGATGCCGAGGAGCTTGCCCACGTTGTAAAAGAAGACGTCGCAGGAGGCCACGATGCCTTTGTGGAGATTGACCACGCCGTGCGCGTGATCGCAGTGGAAGACGCGCCCGTAGAAGACCGCGGAGCCCGGGCAATAGGCCGTGTAATTGGGCGAGATGGCCTTCGATTCCAGCATGGCGGTGCTCATCACGATCTTGAAGACCGAACCGGGCGCCAGTTGCGCCTGGATGGCGCGATTCAGCAGCGGCGTGTGCGGGTCAGTGTTCAACTCCGTCCACTCGGCCTGGGGAATGCGAATCGCGAAATCGTTGGGGTCGAACGTAGGCCGGCTGACCATGGCGAGCACTTCGCCGGTGCGCGCGTCCATGGCGATCAGCGCGCCTTCCTTATTCGCGAAGTCCGCTTCCGCAATTTGTTGCAGATCCTCGTCGATGGTGAGCTGGATGGGCTTGCCGGGAATCGCCTCGACGTTGTCGAGAGTGCGGATGACCTTGCCCACGCTATTGACGACCACGCGGCGCATGCCGTCGGTGCCGACGATCTGGTCGTTGTATTGCTTCTCCAGGCCCGCTTTGCCCACGATGTCGCCGGGACGGTAGCGGTCGGGATTCTTTTCCATTTCCTGCGGCGACACTTCACCGACGTAGCCGATGGTATTGGCGAGCATCTCGCCGTGCGGGTAGCGGCGGCGCTGGACCATCATCAGTTCGAGCAGGGGAAGATCGGCGCGGTGCGATTCGACAAAGGCGAGGTCGGCTTCGGTGGCCGCCGGCTTGATCACAATGGGTTGGAATTTCGGCTCGTTGCGCGCGGCTTCCAATTGCTGGTGCAGGTCATCCTTGGAAATTGCGAGGCCCTCTTCGATTTGCGGAAGGCTCTTCTGGAGCGCCTTGGGATCGTCGCGCAGCAGGAGAATGCTGAAGGAAGGATAGCTATCCGCGAGGACGCGGCCCTCGCGGTCGAGCATGGCGCCGCGCGGGGCGATGATGGGAATGTAGCGGATGCGGTTGCGTTCGGCGAGGTCGGCGTAGTGCCCGGACTGCACGACTTGCAGCTTCCAGAAGCCGACGAGCAAGAGACACCACCACGGCCACCGACACGTAGGAGAAGAGTGCCAATCGGCCCTGCGGAATTTTCTGGTCGCTAATGCCCCACGCTGCCAACGGAACTCCTGCTTCACCGGACCTGCTGGGTCCGGTTGAGCCCTGCCCCCCGAACCCGGCCTGGACTCGAAGTCTCCTTCAACCTATCACTTGCGACGCGCGGACCGCAACCCGTGCATGCCCATTTGGTCAACGCGGGTTTTGCGGTACTAGAACTGGCTGTTGCAGTGTGTCCGGTGGTTCAGCGTGGCGTGACTAAAAACGGCCGTCTACAGCCCCGCGTCGGTGATGCTCAGTAGATTGTAATCCGTGTCGTAGGCGCAGGCATCGCACCCTTGCAAACACCGCTCGTCTTCACGCAAAGAGATGCGGCACCCGAAAGATCAAAGGCACCCAAAGGCTGGCCCACCCGGCCCTTCCTGATTCGGTTTTCTTGACTGACAGGAAGTACTGAAGAAATCCCACTGCGACCGCCATCCCAAGGCTGCTGTGCCAAATTACCATCCAAATCGTGGGGTCGGAACTACCTTTCCGAATCCGAGATAGACAAGCAGCAGGACTTCCATCGCAGACACGCCAGTAGCCCCAGGATCTTGACGCGCCTCGCGCCGCTCGTGCGCAGTGCTTTAGGTCAACGACCCAACCAATCAGGAACCCGATTACCGCTCCCGCTAGGACTCCAAGTGCCAAGCTCTCGGCATCGTGGAAGTAAGTGCCGGGAAACCAGTAGGTTCCCTTGGTCGCCAAGAGTAAGCCCACGAGCCCAACTCCGAAAGTCCACGATAGCTTCCTTCTCAGTAGCCCACCTTTCGAATACGGACCAGGCCGGTGGCCAACGCTTTCGCGCTGTTAAAAATCTGCTTGATGGTAGCTCACATGCGGATTATACCACTGCGGTACGTCAAGGCCGAGTGACTGGTTTGGCTTTTCGGGGTGCCCGCAAAACTCAAAGGCGAAAGCTGGGGGCACCCGCCCGGAAAGTGCGGCAGGGTTAGCCGCATCAGGTTTAAACGTAGCGCCGCGGTCTTCAGCGCGGCATGGTCTGGGGATCTGAGGATGGCCGCAAAGCACCGCTTTCCAGCGGATTATCCGGTTGTGGGATCGTTTACGGAGTTGGGCGCGAGGCTGCTGAAAGGGGCAGCAGCAGGCACATGGACGCCGCCTTGGAAGCGAAATCTGCCGCGCTGAAGACCGCGGCGCTACATTAGAACCTTTGAGGAAACAATCCAGCGTTAGTGCCATGGCGTTCGGCGAGGGGATGTCAAGATCTTTCAGAAGGATCAAAAGCGAGAGCCGGGGCCACTGCCAGGAAACATGCCAGACGAACCACCGGGAAATGCAAAGCGAGCGGCGATGCACCCCAGCGCGGCTAGAGAGCTTGCGGAAAAAGTCGAAATCGAGCCTCAGGGGTTAAAACCCCTGAAGAAAAGGCGGGCGTCATGTCGGAGCTGAAGCTCCGACCCCCTAAAATGCTCCTTCTTTCCGCAAGCTGTAGTGCGATCTAAGTAAGTTTGACACGAGAGGGCGGCAGGTATAGAGTCCGGCGCAAAGATGAAGTTGCAACCGTAAATCCCGGCCAGGAGATTTCGATGAAAGAAGAACACGATCATTCCTCAGCGAAACTCGGCATAGACCGCCGCTCCATGTTGAAGGGTTCCGTACTGGGAGGCAGCGCGCTCCTTGCCGGAGGTCTGGTTCCCGAACTTTTCGCCGGCGAAGCGCCCGCAATGCCTGCCGATCTGAAGGGGATGCGCCGCATCGCAACGGAAGAAGCTTTTTCGATTCCCGAAGTTGCCGCGGGCTTGAAGGGCGTCTCGCGCGCAGGCGGCAATAGCCTTGACCTGATTCTCGTGTCGCGAATTTACGATGCGAAGCCGAGCGACCCGCCCTTGGCGCTGCTGCGGCAGTTGCTGGATCTCGAGGACGAGCGCCTTCGCGTCATGGACGCCAACGGCGTCACGATGCATCTGCTATCGCTGACCGCGCCCGGCGTCCAGATGTTCGACGCCGACACGGGCACCGCGCTTGCCGAGCTCGCCAACGACCGTCTGGCCGCGGTCATCAGCCGTCATCCGACGCGCTTCGCGGGCCTCGCGTCCTTTGCTCCGCAGTCGCCCAAGCGCGCGGCCAAGGAGATGGAGCGCGCGATCAAGACGCTGAAGCTCAACGGGTTCATCCTGAACTCGCACACCAACAGCGAATACCTCGACAATCCAAAATATTTTCCCATCCTCGAGGCCGCCGAGGCTCTCGACGCCTGCATCTACATCCACCCGCGCGCGCCTTCGGACGGCATGGCGGTGCCGTTCCGGGAGTATGGCATGGACAGCGCGGAGTGGGGCTACGGCATCGAGGTCTCGACCCACGCCGTGCGCATGATGGCGGCGGGCGTGTTCGACCGCTTCCCCAAGCTCAAGATCTGCATCGGCCACATGGGCGAGGCCGTGCATTTCTGGCTGTGGCGTCTCGACTTCATGAACACGGCCGCCCAGCAGAGAGGCGCCGCGCCGAAGACCCAGCTGAAGCCCAGCGAATACTTCCGGCGCAATTTCGTCATCACCACCAGCGGCCAGGAGTCACACCTGGCGCTGGACTTCTCGATCAAGCAGCTCGGCATCGACAACGTCCTGTGGGCGATCGACTATCCCTATCAGCCGACCACGCCCGCCGTAGCGTTCATGGATTCCGCGCCCGTCTCGCCTGCCGAAAGAGAAAAGCTTTACCACGGCAACGCCGAGCGCGTCTTCCACATCAAGCCGGCTTGAGCGCGTAGGGATCCCGGAGGCGGTGGTCCGGGCTTTAGCCTTGGCTCGGGCCGCGCTTCAGTCGCTGCGGCATAACGGCGGCACCCAAAGTCCCATCCTTCGCACGAGACGCGAAGGATGGGCCACCGAAACTAAACCCCCACGGCTTGCAAACAATACGATCATTCTCATGCGGATTTTGGGGACCATCTAGACGGCCGTACTACTGCTGCGGACTGTCCGTAGGAAGCCTCACAGCAATGTCCACGTGAGTGAGAGGACCCTTCAGAATCACCGACTTCGGCTGAATCGGTGCAAGGCAAACGTTGGCAGGCCATTTCAAGAGTCCAGGCCGGATGCGACCATGCATCCCATTCGTTTATCGCCTGCGATCGCTTTCGTAGCTCAAGTTCCGAGGGCATGGAAATCTCCACCGTTGGATCGCAGGCTGTCAGTGGCGCATTGTAGTCCATTAGGCTAGTCAAACCCATTTCCAATCGACGCGTATTGAGGTCCTCGAACGTGATGATGGACTGCCCCATAGCTGACGTTGGTCTGAGATCAAAGACATAGCGGCGGTGCCCTCCGCTGAAAAGAGTAACTGCCATGAGGATATTCGCGAGCCGAACGCATTCGCCGTCGCCGTTCACAAGCTGAATCTCTAACGTTTGGTGTGGCTTCATTGCGATTACCTCAAGGGAAAGGGATAAAGTCTATGATGATTGGGTCATCTAAGGGGACAATCTCGTCCGGGCGGATGGCCAACCCTTTTGCAATTCTTCTGTTGAGGAACGCTCACGGTTGAATGGTACCACTCCTGTACGTCAACGCCGAGTGACGGGCAGCCGCAAAATCAAAGGCGCCCGAAGGGTGGGGCACCCGCCAAGAGCAAGATGCCCGCCCACAAAGCGGGCGGCCGCTACAAAGGCAAGATACGGCGGGACGCCGGCGCTACCAACACCGTTCCGTGGCAGGGCAGAGCCAGATGGGTTGCGGACGGAAGGGATGGGATAAGGATGCAGGGGAGCCGACGGGGCTCACTAGGGTTTGCGGAGGCGGTCGAGGAGGGCGAAGAGGACGACGCCGAAGGCGGCGGTGACCAGGGAAGCGAGCAGGAGGTGCAGGGTGAAGTAGGGCGCGGCGCGGTTGAGCAGGAGGCGCTCGGTGGTGGCCAGCACGGCCTGATGAAAATGAAAGCAGAGGAAAACCAGGACCAAGCGGCTGACGGGATGCTCGGTGTCGATGCGCCCGCCGATGGAGGAGCCGACGTAGCCGACCAGCGTCTTGGCGATGCCGTAGAGGCCGATGGGGCTGCCGTGGCTCAGCGCGTCCTGGAGAAGGCCGATGGCCGCTCCGAGGAACAATCCGCTGACGGGCTTGCGGCGGCTCATGCCGAAATAGAAGGTCACGAGCAGGGGCAGATCGAGCAGTTCGGCGAAATGTCCGTACTTGTGCAGAAAGGCCTGGAGCAGGAGCGCGAGAAAGCAGACAAGGATCACGGCGCCGCCGTAATACTTGTGGACCTCAACTTTGGAATCGGATTGTGCTCCGGCGTTCAGCATGAGAGTCGGCTCATTTCATGGCTGGGGAGCGGGCTGAGCGGCCGGCACCGGAGTGGGAGCGGGAGTCACGGTCTCAGGCTTGGGGCCAGGGGTTGATGGTGTCCGCGTGGTCGCCGGTGGCTTGGGCGTGCTCGCGGCTGGCCCGGTGGCGCCGGAAGTTTGGCCGGCGGGCCGGGCCGGCGGCTTGGGGCCCACGAACGGCGCACCGGTGGAAGCGGCCGGCGCGGGCTTCGGTGGGGCAGGAAGCGGCGGCACTACGCCCGGTGCAACGGGCCGAGCTTCAGGCGTATCGGTGGATTCCTCGGCCTGCTGGGGAATGAGTTCATGCTGCGACAGCAGGATGAGGACATCCTCAAGGCGGTCCAGGCGCGCGGCGGGGCGCACGTGAATCACCTGAAAAGGATTTCCCGGAGCGGCATCGGCGACCGTGCCGATAACCAAACCCTTGGGAAAGATACGGTCGTCGCCGGAAGTCAGAACCAGTTCGCCGGGATGAACGGGTTCGTCGTTGACGACGTACTCCAGGCGAGGGTCGGGATCGCCGGTGCCCTTGAGCACGCCGTGGGTGCGGGTCTCGGCAAACAGGGCGCCCACGCCGCTATCCTTGTCGCTCAGGAGCAGGACCTGCGAGGTGTTGTTGGCGAGCACCTCGACGATTTTTCCGACGATGCCGTCGGGCGTGATGACGGCCATGTTGCGGCGGATGTGGTCGCGTTCGCCGCGGTTGATGAACAGGGTGTGCGAGGAGGCGTCGGCGCTGGCGCCAATCACCTGCGCGGCAAGCATGGGCGCTTCGGCCTGAGCGTCATGGAGGCCGAGCAGCGCGCGCAGGCGCTGCGCTTCGCCGGCCTCGGCCTCGAGTTCGCGGTTGTGGATGCGCAAGCGATCGAGTTCGGCGCGCAGGCGCTCGTTTTCCACGCGCGCGCGATGCAGGGCGATGTAGCCGCTCCAGATGCTGCCGGTCTTGGAGATCGACCAGTTGGCGGCGCGTTCGCCCGGGGTGACGAGTTCGGCGGCCCAATAGCGGATCAGGCGCACGTCGTGTTCGCGCTTGATCTGAAAGGCGAGCAGCAGGATCTGGGCGAGCACGACCACGGCCAGCAGGCTCAGGGTGCGATGGCGAGAGAAGATATCAAGCATGATCGAGACTCGAGGGCCGGGACGGGATGAGCGAACAAGCGAGGCCGCCGAGTCCGGGGCGGCGGCTCCGGCCGGCGCCGCGGGTGTGCGCGTGCGACTTGGAACGGGCGGCCATCAGCATGATTCAATCGATCGAGACCATGCGCAGGAGCCGGAAATCGCTGAGCATTTTTCCGGTGCCGAGCACGACCGAAGCCAGCGGATCGTCGGCGATGGAAACGGGCAAGCCGGTTTCCTCGCGGATGCGCTTGTCGAGGTTCTTGATCAGCGCGCCGCCGCCGGTGAGCACGATGCCGCGGTCGCTGATGTCGGCGGAGAGTTCGGGCGGGGTGCGCTCGAGCGCCACGCGGATGGCGTTGACGATGGTGGAGATGTTTTCCGAGAGGGCTTCGCGGATTTCGCTGTCGTCGATGGTGACCGTGCGCGGAACGCCCTCGATCAGATTGCGGCCCTTGACTTCCAGGGTGAGCGGCTTTTCCAGCGGGTAGGCGGAGCCGATTTCGATCTTGATCTGTTCGGCGGTGCGTTCTCCGACCAGGAGGTTGTACTTGCGCTTGAGGTAGTGCATCACCGACTCGTCCATTTCGTTTCCGGCGACGCGGACCGAGCGCGAGTAGACGATGCCGCTCATGGAGATGACGGCGATATCGGTGGTGCCGCCGCCGATATCCACGACCATGTTTCCCGAGGGTTCCTCGATGGGCAGGCCCGCCCCGATGGCGGCGGCCATGGCTTGTTCGACCAGATAGACTTCGCTGGCGCGGGCGCGATAGGCGGAGTCCTGCACGGCGCGTTTTTCCACGGGCGTGATTTCGCTGGGGACGCCGATGACGATGCGCGGATGGACGAGCACGCGGCGGTTGTGGGCCTTCTGGATGAAGTAGGTGAGCATCTTTTCGGTCACCTTGAAGTCGGCGATGACGCCGTCCTTCATCGGCTTGATGGCCACGACGTTTCCCGGTGTCCGGCCGAGCATCTCCTTGGCCTCGCGGCCTACGGCCACGACCTCGGCGGTATTCTTGTTGATGGCCACGATGGAGGGTTCGTTGACGACGATCCCCTTGTTGCGGGCAAAAACCAGCGTGTTGGCGGTACCCAGATCAATGGCGAGGTCGGAAGAAAACAGACTGAACACCGACCGCATATTAAAGCCGTTCTTGGTCACGAAGTGCTTCCCCCTAAGGTCCCAATTGGGCGCCCCGAAGATTTCGGGGCGCCTGACGCAGTTGGACGAATCGGCCGCGCTACGGAATTATGACATCGACGCGCTTGATGGCCATTCCGCCCCGGCGGTTCTGTCCAGTGATGACGATGGTGTGGCTCCCCCGAGTCATCGGCTGGGAAAAATATCGGAAATGTCCGTTGCCCTGGATGTCGGCGACTTGCTCCCCGTTAATAATGAGGGCCGCGCCGGGCTCGGTGCGGCCAATGACCTCGACGACGCTGCCCTGCAACTGGGTGGCGTCCACTTCCAGGAGCATCTCCTGGGCCTTGCCCTGAGCGGCGAGGATGAACTTGTACGTCTCGCTGGCGTCGCTGACGCCGTTTTTGTCATCAATGGCGTGGACGCGCCAGAAATAGTCGCCGGGATCGAGTCCGGAAATGTCCACGGTCGTCGCGGCGGTTTTCCGTTCCGCGACGATGCGGTTGAACATCGCGGTGGTGCTGACCTGGAAATCGTAGAGCTTGGCGGTGTTCGAGGATTTCCAGGAGAAGTGAATCGTATCGTGTTTGGGGTCGGCGGCGATAATGGGCTGGAGGTTGAGCGGCTCGACCAGTTCGGGCGGAGCCAGGACTTGCGTTTTGGTAATGCCCGCGGTGCCCTCCGTGAAGGTGGCGCGCTCATACTGTCCGATATCCACGTGTTCGTTGCCGCGGTTCAGTTGGGCGCTTCCGGCGTCGACGGTGATGGCCTGTTCCTTGGTCGTCGGATCGGTGGTCACAGCGGCGCGGCTGTTGGAGCGCAGCGAGGCCACGGCATTCTCGAAGGAAACCTCGGCCTTCGAGCCCGGGACGGACCAGGAGCCGGTGGTCAGGTCGACCTGGCCGGAGGTAATGTGCACGCCGACCTGGGAAGCGCGGTCCTGCTCGACGATGTTTTCCTCGACGGTGACGAGCGTGTCGCCCTTCACGGTGTAGGTGGTTCCGTCGGCGAAGGCGATGCGCGCCACGCCTTCCGAGCTGGTCTGGATCAAGTCGCCTTTATCCAGCGTGACCTGGTAATCGGCCGTCACCCATTGCACCGAATTGACCTTTTTTACCTGCACCTTGCCGTCGAGATTGACGAAACGCGCCTGCCGGTCGGTGATCACGGCCACGCCGGTGTCGTGTGGGCTCACGGCGTCGGTGAATTTGCGCAGCAGGCTGCCGGCCGTTTCCGGAAACACCAAATAAAACGAGGCGAGGATGATGGCGAGGATGACGACGACGAACAGCAAGACGGTGCGATACTGCACCGTGTGCCAATACACCTCCACACGCCCGACTTTTGCCTTGGCCGCAGCCGAGTTCTTATCGTCCATGATCGTCACCGAGGGTCAATTTGCAAATCTAGCACACGGGTATAGGCCTTTCAACACGACGTGAGCGCAGTTGCGAAACCGCTACCCCCTCCCGCCGGGGGTGTCGGGAAGCCGAGAGCGCATTTTTCGCCGGGTTTTTCGACTCGCGGAGGCCGGAGGGACGACAGGGGCAGCCATTTTGGAGGTTGACCACAGTGGTTCCATTAGGGAAACTAGAAGCGGAATTGTAAGCTGGCTCGGAGCACCGCGAATCTGTTTGCGCCACGAAGGGTGGTTGGCATTTTGCAACTGTCTGGCGGGACGCGGGAAGACAGCGCCGGGGCGCGAAGCCGGAAAAATCATAGAGTGCGAGGATGAATGACATGAGTGACGTGATTGGCGAGTTGACGCCGCCGCAGCGATTGATGCTGACGCCGGGCCCCTCCTGCATGGACCCGCGCGTGTATCGCGCGCTGGCCGCGCCGCTGGTGGGACATGTGGACCCGTGGTTTACGGAAATGATGAGCGACGTGCAGATTCTGCTGCGGCGGGTGTTTCAGACGCAGAACCGCATCACGTTTCCCATTTCCGCCTCGGGCTCGGGCGGCATCGAGGCGGCGGTGATGAATCCGCTGGAGGCGGGCGACGAATGCATCGTGTGCGTCAACGGCGCGTTTTCCGAGCGCATGGCCATTATCGCCGAGCGCATTCCGGCGAAGGTGATTCGCGTGGAAGCGCCGATGGGGCGCACGGTGGATCCGCAAGACGTGCTGCGCGCGGGCAAGGGCCGGAAGATCAAGTTCGTGGGGCTGGCGCACGGCGAGACGTCGACCGGCGTGGTGCAGCGGATTGACGACTACCGGAAAGTGGCCGATGAACTCGGCGCGCTGCTGGTGGTGGACACGGTGGCGACGCTGGCGGGAGTTCCGCTGGATGTCGACCGGCAGCGCATCGATATTTGTTTCAGCGGCACGCAGAAGGCCATCAGCGCGCCGCCGGGCATGGCGCCGATCACGGTGAATACTCGCGTGGAAGAATTGATGCACGCGCGCAAGGAACCGGTGCGGAGCTGGTATTTCGATTTGACGCCCACGATGAGCTATTGGGGCCACGAGCGGACGTATCACCATACGCCGCCGGTTTCCCTGATCTACGCGCTGCGGGAAGCCCTGCGCCTGGTGCTGGAAGAAGGGCTCGAAGCGCGCTGGGAGCGGCACGCGCGGAATCAGCAGGCGATGATCGCCGGTCTGGAGGCGATGGGTTTGATGCCGCTGGTTTCGAATCCGGCCGACCGCCTGGTGACCGTCACCGCCGTGAAGATTCCCGAGGGGATTAACGACGGCAAGGTTCGCCAGCAACTGCTGAATGAATTCAACATCGAGATTTCGGGCGGTTTCGGGGCCCTGAAGGGGAAGATCTGGCGGGTGGGGCTGATGGGCTATTCGAGCCAGAAGGGCAACGTGCTGCTGTTCCTGGCGGCGCTGGAAAAGACGCTTCTCGATCAGGGCCTGCGCCTTTCCGCCGGGGCGGGCGTGGCCGCGGCCATTCACAGCTACCAGCAAGCTGCCGCAGCCCGCGGCTGCGGGCGCGAAGAAGTAGGGAGTCACCCATGGCAAAAGCGGCTGTTTATCCCACGATCCCCAACGCCGGCGCGATGAGCGAATTCATCAGCGCCTTCGACGTGCCGTCGAAGGTGACCGATTTCATATACCGGTGCCGGTTCTCGCACTGCTGGAACGGCATCGCCACGCGGCACAGCGACACGATGGATTGCAAGTTCTTCGTGGACGGCAAGGGCGTGGTGCTGGGGCTGGCGCATCCGGGGTTCGTGGCGTTTCGCGAGAAGGCGGGGCGGAACCTGTCGGACCGCGAGGCCAGCTACATCGCCGCCGAATATCTGCGCGAGCGGCTCGAGCAGGAAGACGAGCACGCGCTCTACGATGTGGCCGCCGCTGACGTCCTCCGCATCATCGGGAAGCTCGGCATTCGCTGAACTCTCTACTCTTCGCATCTGCCGAACCGCTACACGGTCCTGCAAGCGCGCGATATTCCTTGCCGCCTGAAGCCGCGACCCACGAAGACTCCTTGCTGGGGCGCCCTGTTGACTCTCCGGGCAGCAGGGGCCAGATTGCCTTCCACCGAGCTTTACACGCCTGCGCGACGCCCGTATCCTAGCGGTAATTCCAGCCGGGATCAGACCCGGCCGAGACTGGTTGGGGAGGCGCCTGATGCTGATACTCGCGATCGTCGTTGTTGTGTTGATCGCCCTGGTGATTGGGATGTACAACGGGCTGGTGCGCCTGCGGGTGCAGTGCGACAACGCCTGGTCGGACATCGACGTGCAGCTGAAGCGGCGCTACGACCTGATTCCCAACATCGTGGAAACGGTGAAGGGGTATGCCGCGCATGAAAAGGATACGCTGGAAGGCGTGGTGGCGGCGCGGAACCGCGCCATGAGCGCGCAGGGCCCGGCCGACAAGGCCGGCGCGGAAACGGCGCTGACGGCCGCGCTGCGCCAGGTGTTTGCGCTGGCCGAAGCCTATCCGCAGCTGCGCGCGGTGGAGAGTTTCACGCAGCTCCAGCAGACCCTGAACCAGATCGAGGACACCGTGCAGAACGCGCGGCGCTACTACAACGCCGTGGTGCGCGACTTCAACACCAAGATCGCGCAGTTTCCCTCGAACCTCATCGCCGGGATGTTCAACTTCAAGACGCGCGAATTTTTCGAGATCAGCGCGCCGGCCGAGCGCGAAGTTCCCAAGGTCAGCTTCGGCGGCGCTTCCTAGGCGGACTCCGCCATGCGCCGCCCTGCGCCGCGCTATTGCCGTTGTCCTGCTCGCGCTGCTCGCGGCGATGCCCGCGGCGGCGCGCCAGCTGGTCATCCGGAATTTCAACGAGCAGGTGACCGTCAACCCCGACGGAACGATCGAAGTCATCGAGTTCATCGAAGCGCACTTCACCGGCAAGTGGAACGGCCTCTACCGGACCATCCCGGTGGAATACACCACGCCGCAGGGCCTGAACTACACGCTGTTTCTGGAGCCGCTGTCGGTCACCGACGACGACGCGCGCCCGCTCAAGTACGAGCAGAGCCGCCAGGGGCGCTACATCAAATTCAAGGTGTACGTTCCCGGCGCGGACGATGCCACGCGCACGATCATGCTGCACTATCGCGTGCGGAATGCGCTGCGCTTCTTCGACGACCACGACGAGCTCTACTGGAACGTGACCGGCGACGAATGGGACGTGCCCATCGAATCCGCGAGCGCCAAGATCGAGCTTCCCCCGGGCGTCACGGGCCTGCACGCCATCGCCTACACCGGCGCGTTTGGCTCGCGCGCCGCGGACGCGCAGGTGGAGATGAAAGACAACATCGTCGAACTCCGACCACGCGCCCGCTGGGATTCGCATGAAGGGCTGACGGCCGTCGCAGGATGGGACAAGGGATACGTAAGCCAGCCCACGGCGCTCGCGCAATGCCTGGCTCGTGCTGCGGAGCAACTGGCCGTTCTTTCTTCCCGATCGGCGTATTTTTCGCGATGTTCTGGCTGTGGTGGACGCGCGGGCGCGATCCCGAGCGCGACGCGGTGACGGTGCAGTACGAGCCGCCGGACAAGCTGACGCCCGGCCGAGTGCGGCGCGCTGGTGGACAACGAAGGCGCGATGCGCGACATCACGGCGACGCTGGTGGATCTGGCCGTGAAGGGCTATCTGACCATCGAGCAGAAGGAGGATAGCGGGCTGCTGGCGCTGGTGCACCACAAGGAGTACGTCTTTCACCTGAAGAAACCCGCTGGCGGAATGGGCGGGCGCGCGGCCGCACGAGCAGCAGATGCTGGCGGCGCTCTTCGATGACGGCATGACGACCGACGTCAAGCTCTCGGACCTGCAGAATCATTTCTATACGCACCTTCCGGCCATTCGCAGCGCCATCTTCGACGCGCTGGTGGGCGACGGCTACTATCTGCACCGGCCCGACACGGTGCGCAACGCGTATGTCGGGGCGGGGTTTTTCATCGGATTCTTCCTGGCGGCGGGTTCCGGGGCGCTGGCGCAATCCACGGGGATTGTGCCGCTGACCTGGGTCCTCACGGGCATGGCGACCGGCGGCGGTCATCAGCGGATTCGGGTGGTTCATGCCGGCGCGCACGCGCGCGGGCGCGCAGACGCTGGCCCGGGTGCTGGGGTTTGAGGATTTTCTGGGCCGCGTGGAAGGCGACCACATCGCGCGCATGGAAAATGCGCCGGAGCTTTTCGAGAAATATCTGCCCTACGCCATGGCGCTGCACGTGGAGAAGAAATGGGTGCAGGCGTTCGCCGGCATCGCGATGCAGCCGCCGCAGTGGTATCAGGGCAGCTATGGCACCGGCTTCCAGGCGTATCTGCTGGTGAATGACCTCAACGTGATGTCGGCGCAGGCGGGAAACATCATGACGTCGTCGCCGCGGAGCGCGGGCGGGTCGGGATTCGGAGGCGGCGGCGGGTCGGGCGGCGGATTCGGCGGCGGCGGCGGCGGGGGATCTGCGTCGAGCTGGTGCGCGAACTTGCGCGTGACTTCGAGCACGACGGGCATGTCAACCGCAGTGACGCGAACCTGCGGAGAAGCCTGCGCCAGTGCGATGCCCCACACTCCCGATCCCGCGCCGAGATCCAGCACCGGTACCGGCTGGACAGCTTTCGATACGCCCAGCGTCTCCGCCAGAACTCGCGCACCCGGAAACGCAATCGGCATGATGTTTCCTACGAGTTGTTCGAAGAAGTCGCCCGCGGCGCCTGTGTCAACTCGATTCGCAATCGGCACTCCTGAGCGCACGATGTCGGTCAACTGCGAAAAGTCCGACATCAGAGCCGACACAATCTGGTGAACAAAGCCGCCATGGAAGCCGGGCTTGTTGCTTACGAGGAATGCGGAGCTTTCCGGTGTCAGCGAATAGCGGCCGTCCGAGCCCGTCGCGAGAAAATCGATGGCCACCAGGAGGTTCATGATGGCGGCGAGCCCGCGCTCGGAGGCGCCGGTCGCCTTGCTGACTTCCTCAAGCGTGCTGCTCCGAACGACGCGCGCGGCCGAATTGGCCGTACTCCACTGCTTGAGCCAGCCGTGTTCCTGCACGCCTTCGTCCTCCATCTGTCGTGTCCAGGCGCCCAAGATATTTGACCGGTCGAAATAGCCCGTCATCTGCCGCGGATTTTCGCGGCTGACCACGGGGAGGCGGCCGATGTTGTGCCGCACCATGCGATGAATCGCGTCGTGAACGAATTCGTCCGCGTACGCCACGATAGGCGAATCGGAACCTGCCTCGAGCACGGTTGCGCGGCCTTCCGGATCGTTTTCGAGCGCGCGCAGCAGAGTCGCCCTGAGTGACCACGCCGACCAGGCCGCCGTCTTCCCCTGCGATCGGCAAGCCAACTGGATAAATTGAAGCCCGGCTCGCCTCGAGCCATGCGTGCGGCGAGGTCTCGACACGGTCATTTCCGCGGAGATCGGCCGCACGTCTGTCCGCATCACCTCGCTGACGCGGACCATGTGCAGCACGTTGGCTTCGTATTCACCGGGAACGTGCAAGCCGCGGCGCGCGAGCTTCTCGGTCATGATGGAAGTGGGCAGATAGCGAAGGGCGATCAGATCGGCGATCACGCAGCAGAGCATCAGCGGAAGGATCGCGTTGTAGTCGTGCGTGATCTCGAACGCGAAAACGATGAAACGCGAACGTGGCGCGCGAGGCCGCGCCGAAAACCGCCGCCATCGCCACCAGGGCGTAGGCGCCGGGCGACAGATGGGCGGCGGGGAAAATGTAATTCACGCCCATGGCGAAAACGCCGCCCATAGCGGCGCTGGACATGAACATCGGCGCGAGCAAGCCGCCGGAAGTTCCCGAGCCGAGCGAGATCACCAGCGCCAGCGCCTTGAAGACCGCGATCAGGATCAGCAGCTGCAGGGTGAGATTGTTGTTCAGGATGTCGGAAATGGTGTCGTAGCCCACGCCCAGAACGCGCGGGACGAAGAACCCGATCACGCCCAGCCCGAGCGCCCCGATCGCCGGATGCCACAGATCGTCAATCGGCAGGCGGTCGAATTGATCTTCCACCCAGTAGAGCAACTTCGTGAACCCAATCGCCGCGCCGCCGCAGATCACGCCGAGCAGCAAATAGAAAGGCAGGCCGCGCGGAACGTCGAAGTCCACATTGCCCATGGTGAACATGGAATGCTGGCCGAACAGAACGGCCCGGACGCTGGTCGCGAGCGTGCAGGCGATCACGAGCGGAATGAACGAGCGTGCCCGGAATTCGAAGAGCAAAAGTTCGATCGCCAGGATCACGCCGGCGATCGGGGTGTTGAACGTCGCGGCCATGCCCGCGCCCGCGCCGCATGCGAGCAGCACCTTGCGCTCGGAGGCGGTCGTGGAAATCAACTGGCCGACGAGAGAGCCGAAGGCGCCGCCCGTCTGAATGATCGGACCTTCGGCGCCGAACGGGCCGCCTGTGCCGATGGCGATCGCGGCCGAGAGCGGTTTCAGAATGGCGACCTTGGCTTCGATACGGCTGCGGGATGTCAACACGGCTTCCATCGCCTCGGGGATGCCGTGGCCTTTGATTTTTGAGGTGCCGTATTTGGCCATGAACCCGATGATGACGCCGCCGATTACCGGCATCAGGATGATCCATGGGCCGATGGTTGTTTTCTCTGGGCTGCGGAAGTGGAGGGGAACCAAGTGATAGAAGGTTAGATTCGTGAACAGCGCGATCAAGTCGTACAGGACGTAGGCAATGAGCCCGGCGAGGATGCCCACCAGCGCGGCCAGCAGCGACATCCAGCCGATGCGGAAGCTCCCGGTGGGTGCAGGTTGGGAAGTTCTCTTCATGATTGCCGGTGACGCCAAGCGGAGACTCCTCTCGATTTATTTTTTCCGAGCGATGCCAGCGGAAATGTCAGCGCCGGCGCCGGGGATTTTTCCGCCGCGCGATTGCCAGCAGGAGCGCTTGAATCAACCTCGGCTCGGCCGTGCGCAGCTCGTTGCGGTGCGACAAAGAGAGTTTCGCGAGCAGCCTTTCGCCGCGGGGAGTGAGGCGGAGCTGCACCTCGCGCCGATCGGCACCGTTGCGCGAACGCCGAAGCCAGCCGTTCGCTTCCAGGCGGCGGCTCAATTCAACCGCGCTGTGATGCCGGATCTGAAGCCGCTCGGCCAAAACGCCCACGGTCGTTTCTAATGCGGGCGGCCGCCCTTTGATGGCGAGCAGCGCCTGGTGCTGTTGCGGCTTGATTCCCGCTGCGCGCGCGACGCCTTCGCTGAAATTCAAGAAGCGGCGAATTTCATAACGGAAGTCCGCAAGGGCCCCGTAGTCGATCGTTGGCAGCGCATCTTGTCCCATCCTTTCAAGTATATCGTATTACGATATAAATGATCGTGGGAAGCTGGAAATGAGTGCTTGTTGCATTTGAACGTGCGGATGATTCCGAACCCCATCTAAACACCGAGGGCGCGGAGAAAGGCAATAGAACACCGAGAAGATACAGGGACACACCGCGAGAGACGCACAGAAGGCAGGGAGCAGACAGGGGAACCCAGCAAGGAAAGGCGCCGCGGCCGGAGCGAATGCCGGCCGCAGCACCGCGAGATTTACGGCAGGGAGAACACGTACACGGTGTCCGCGGCGACGATGGCCACGTACTGCTTGCCGTTCTTGCCTGCGAAGGTCATGGGATTTGCGTTGGCCTCGGCGTCGAGCTTGGCGACCCACAGTTCCTTGCCCGTCTTCGAATCGAAGGCGCGGAAGCGATGGTCCGTGGTGGCGCCGATGAAGACGAGCCCGCCCGCGGTGGCGATGGGGCCGGCGCTGCCGCCGCTTCCGGTGTTCTGCTTGCCTTCCGGAAGACCTTCGGTGATTCCGAGCGGCATTTGCCAGGCGATGTCGCCGGTGTTGGCGTTGACGGCGGTCAGGCGGCCCCAGGGTGGTTTCTGGCAGGGCCAGTTGCCGATGACCTTGCCGGCCGCGTCCTTCACCGTGAGCGCTGAAGCCGGCGTAGGGGCCGGGGCCGACGATGCTGGCGCGGTCGTAAACCTGCGTCGAGCCTTCCGTGCCGCGGCCGTAAGCTGCCGGTTCTTGTTTCTTCTCGATCCAGCCGACCAGCGACATGTCATGCGTTTGCACGAAGACGTATCCGGTCTTCGGATCGACCGCCGTGCCGCCCCAGTTGGCGCCGCCGGTGCCGCCGGGGAATTGGATGGTGCTCTTCGGCGGCGTGCCCTCTTCGTGGTAGAGCCATCCGCGTGAAGGGTCCGGCGTTGTAGAAGCCGCCGCACTTCTCATACAGATCGCGGCAGGCCTTGGCGTGTTCGGGCGTGGTGTCGTCGGCGGTGACGATGTCCTCGGGCTTGAACGTGTTGCGCGCGAGCGGCGGCGGCTTCAGCGGGAAAGGGCTGCGTGGGCGAATACCATTCGCCGGGCACGTCGCCCTTGGGGACGGGACGCTCCTCGACGCCGAACACCGGCTTGCCGGTGTCGCGGTTGAGGATGAACATCCAGCCGGTCTTGCCGATGATTGCGCAGCGCGGGAACCTTCTTACCGTTTTGCACGATGTCGATCAGGCTCGGGCCGGGGGGCAGATCCTGATCCCACAGGTCGTGATGGATGGTTTGAAAATACCACTTCAGCTTTCCGGTTTCGGCGTCCACGGCGACGACGGAATTGCCGAACAGGTTCGCGCCGGGGCGGTCTCCGCCGTAGTAATTGGGCGAAGGTCCGCCGATGGGCATGTAGAGCGTGCCGGTTTTTTCGTCGACGGTCATGTACCAGCCCCAGACGTTGGTGCCGGAGCGGCCCTTCCA
Organism: Terriglobia bacterium; assembly: GCA_963791705.1. Taxonomy (GTDB): domain Bacteria; phylum Acidobacteriota; class Terriglobia; order Acidiferrales; family UBA7541; genus Palsa-295. Next base: position 247,659 of record CAWBTO010000006.1, read on the forward strand.
GCCGTCGTCGAGCCAGGTTTCGTGGCCGACTTCGCCGGGTTGCGCGACGGAGTGAAATTCCCAGAGTTTTTGGCCGGTGCGCGCATCGTAGGCGCGCGAGTCGCCCGGCGGGCCGACGGGCAGTTCGCCCACGCTGGCTCCGAGCAGGACGACGTTCTTGAAGATGGTGGGGACGCCGTTGTAGCCGACGTCGAGCTCGCACGGTGCCGTCCTTGCCGAAGGCGGGCTCGATCTTGCCGGTGGCGGCGTTGAGCGCGATCAGTTTGCGGTCGAAGGTGGTGAAGATGATGCGCGCGCGGAGTTTGCTTATCGCCCGGCCAGTAGGCCACGCCGCGCGTGGATGCCTGGGCGCCCTCGAAGGCGTAGGTCCAGATTTCCTTGCCGGTGACGGCGTCCAGCGCCAGGACTCGCTTGCCCGCGGGCAGGTACATCACGCCTTTGACGACGATGGGTGTGACTTCAAAAAAGCCGCCGCGTTCGGCGAGGCGAAAGGTCCAGGCCTGCGTCAGCTTGCGCGACGTTGTCGGTGTTGATTTGCTTCAGCTGGGAATAAGCCGGTGCCGGCCAGCGTGCCTCGATAGTACGGCCAGTCGGCGGCCCCGCGCTGCGCCTGGCCCGCCGGCGCCAGAAACGCCACGGCCAATGCGCCGGCCAGAATCATCCCCCCACGGATCTTTCTCCACATGGAATGCATGAATTGAGTTCCTCCTGAAAATCCGCGCGGCGCTCCCGCTCTTGTGCCGCGCAATGTAGCGAATGTATGCGTATCAGTTCCTTCACCGCCGGCGAGGACGGCAGACTACATTCGCCCGGCGACGATCATGCGAACACTATCACGGCTGGCGGGGAAAGGGGAAAGACTCAATTGCGCCTCGAGGCGGGAATCCTAGGGGGATTCGCGCTTCAAGCGGCGCCCTTGCCCAGCGCTTTTTTCAACACGGCGACTTGCCCGGTGTGATACAGGTCGTGCTGCAGGACGCCGTGCAAGAGGACGTAGCGGGATTCGCGGGCTCCCGCGGGTTTCTGGTCCAACTCGGCGTCTTTCAGTGTCCCGGCAGTTTGGCGTAGACGAGCATGGCTTTCCGCCAAGTCCTCGAGCGCGCGTTTCCACTCGGCCTGGCTCACTTCCCAGACGGGCGGCCAGTCGCGCCGCGGGCTGACCTCGCCGGATTCTCCTTTCAGGCGCTGGTCCACGATGGTCTTCCACGCGGTGATGTGATGCACGAGTTCCCAGATCGAATGGGCCCCGGGGATGGGATGCCGGGAAGCCTCTTCGGGGGACAGGCCGTCGAGCAGGCGAATCAGGGAAGGGCCGTGCCAGGCCTCGCCGGAAAATGCGCGGTCCATTTGATCGAGGACTCGATAGATTTCATTCATGGCCGGGCTCCCCGCTTGCGGAAAATCAAATAGCGTAAGGCAGTCGGAGCTGAAGCTCCGACCCAAATGGCAAGCTGTCCGGAGGCGTAAGCCCGGACATGGCAAGCGCGCCGGTGCTCAGAAGAGCTTTTCGGAATCGAGCAGAATCGTGACGGGTCCATCGTTGGTCAGCTCCACGGACATGTGAGCCTGAAAGACGCCGGTTTCCACGCGCACGCCGAGCGATTGGAGGGCGCGCACGAACTCGTCGTAGCCGGCCTTGCCCTGATCGGGCGGAGCGGCTTGGACGAAACTGGGGCGGCGCTGGCCGCGCGCGTCGCCATAGAGGGTGAACTGCGACACGGCCAGGACGGCGCCGCCGGTATCGAGAACCGAGCGGTTCATTTTCCCCTGGTCGTCGTTGAAAATGCGCAGGTGCGCGATTTTTTCGGCCATCGAGGCCGGCGTGGCGGCCGAGTCGTTGCGTCCCACGGCGACCAGCACCACGAGGCCGGCTTCGATCTCGCCGGTGACGCGGCCGTCGACGATCACGCGCGCACGGCTTACTCTTTGAACGACCGCTCGCATGGTCTTCCTGCCCTGTCCCGTCTCGCGCCGGCCTGGTGCGGCGCGCTGTGAGGAGACCTCGAAATCTTCCCGGCGGTCTGATTCTACCCCGGCGCGCCGCCGGTTGTATCCACGCAAGGGGTCGCATAGGATGGAGCTGCCAATTGCCCCATGAGCGAACCAGCCACCACATCCGCGCCACCGAAACGCTGGCTCACCCGCGGCGTTCTCGGCATCGGCCTGGCGAGCCTGTTCTCGGATTGGGGGCACGAGGCGGCCACGGCCATTCTGCCCGTGTTTCTGGCCAGCCTGGGTGCGCCGGCGTTCGCGCTGGGCGTGATCGAAGGCGTGGCGGACGGCCTATCGAGCTTCGCGAAGCTCGCGGGCGGTTTTCTGGCGGATCATCCCCGCTGGCGCAAGCCCACGGGAATCATCGGCTATTTTGCGACGGCCATTACGACGTTCTGCTACGCGTTCGCGGGGAGCTGGCCCTGGGTCCTGGCGCTGCGCGCCGCCGGATGGATGGGGCGGGGGAGCCGCGGGCCTTCGCGGGACACGCTGCTGGCCGATGCGGTGGCGCCGGGCCAGGCCGGGCGCGCCTTCGGATTCGAGCGGGCCATGGATACGCTGGGCGCGGTGATGGGACCGCTGTGCGCCACGGCTCTGCTGGGAGTGCTGGGGATTCGCGGCGTGCTGCGTTGGACGCTCGTGCCCGGGCTGACCGCCGCGCTGGCCTTTGCATTTCTTGCTCCGGCGGGCCACCGAACAGAGGAACATCGCGCGGCGGGCGCGCCAGCGAGTTTTGCGGCGCGGTTGAGGCAGCTGCCCCGGCCCTACTGGCATTTTCTTGCGGGGGTTTTCGCGCACGGCATGGGAGATTTTGCTCCGACGCTGTTGATTTTGCGGGCCAGCCAGATTCTGGCGCCGCGGCTGGGCATGGGGCGCGCGGCGACGGTTTCCGTCGCGCTTTATACGTTCTACAACTTCGTGAACGCGGCGGTGGCGTATCCGGCGGGCGCGCTGGGCGACCGCATCGGGAAGCGGAGGCTGCTGGCGGCGGGATACGTGATCGCCGCGATCTTCTGCGCGGGTTTTATTTTGGAAACGCCGACGATTCCGGTGCTGGTGGCGCTGTTCGGGTTGGCCGGCGTTCACGGAGCGTTTCAGCAGGCGCTGGAGAAATCGCTGGCGGCGGATATCTTGCCGCCGGAGGTTCGCGGCTCGGGCTTCGGCGTGCTGGCCACGGTGAACGGGGTGGGCGATCTGGTGTCGAGCGTGGTGGTGGGCGCGCTGTGGTCGGGGGTGAGTCCGGCGGCGGGATTTTTGTACGCGGGAATTTTTTCGATGATGGGCGCCGTGCTGATCGATCGCTGGCGCTGACGGGCGGGGCGGACCGGGCCGGGCCGGGAACCCCGTTCCGCAGTTAGTTTCTTTCTCCGCAGGCGCGGATATGCTATAAACTTCCTCCCGAAGGAGCCGGAGATGGCGCAACCGGAAAGCGCGGATCGATTGGCCGAACCTGCGAGTTTGGCGGTCGAGCCCGGGACGACGGCCGGCGGGAAAGTGGAATACGCGTCGGCGTACTGCCCGCGGTGCTCGGCGCGGCTGGCGGCGCGAAGTTGCAAGCTGATCTGTCCGAGTTGCGGCTACTATATGTCCTGCTCGGACTTTTACTGAGCGGGGAGAACGCCCGGGCGAAGGCCCGCCGGCGAGATTTTTCGAGCGGCCGCGGAAGGGCGCTCGCGATATTTTCGAGGAGGTGTGAAGGTGGCACTGCGAATGACCGATCGGGATGTGAACGGCGTGAACGTGCTGGACATCGAAGGGCGCATCGTGCTGGGCGAGGAGAGCAACTCGTTCCGCGAGAAAGTGAAGAGCCTGCTGGCGGCAGGACACAAGAAGATCGTGCTGAATCTGGCCAACGTCACTTACATCGACAGCGCGGGGCTGGGCACGCTGGTGGCGATTTTCCACAGCGCGCGCGGGCAGGGCAGCACCCTGAAGCTCGCGAACCTGGGCAGCAAGTTCAAGGAACTGCTGCAGGTGACCAAGCTGATCACCGTCTTCGACACGTACGACAACGAAGCGGCGGCGATCCAAAGCTTCAGCAAGTAGGTTTTTCGTTCGCGGGCGAGGCTCGCACGGGCCTTCCGCGAGCGGCGAGGAAATCCTCGAAGCGCGGCTCCGCATTCCCGCGGGGCCGCGCGTTCGTGTTTTTAGAGGTGGCGGAGGAAGTCGCGATCCGCGCCGCAGAGACGCAGAGGGGAAACCACAGATGAACACAGATCAACACAGATCAGCAAGAGTTACAGCTGCACGGTAATGCCACGGTGCCGGGCTGAAGGCCCCGGCGCTACATGAACACCTGCCCTTTTAGATTTGCCCCTCCACCCGAAAGACCGTGATGCCGCTGAGCAGCTTGGGGTAGAAGTCCGTGGATTTTTGGGGCAGGACGTCGCCGGCCAGCGCGATGTCGGTGACTTGCGCGACGCGCACGGGATTCAGGAGAAACGCCAGTTGCGCCTTTCCCTGGTCCACGGCCGCGAGCGCGGCGTCCATCTCGCGCTCGTAGCCGACGTTTTTTTCCGCGGCCACGGCTTCGGCGGTGATGCCCAGCCCTTTTTCGAGAACCAGGCGGTGCAGCAGCACGACGTCGAGCCCGCGTTGCGCCGCGGAAACATCCGGGAGCAGCGTTTCCAGGTCGGCGTCGCGCCGCAGGACGAAAAGGTAAAACGCGCCGTTTCCACCCGTGGTTCCCGGGTAGACGCCAAGCGTTCGCATGCCTTTGTGCTCGCCGGTGAGGTCCTTGCGGAATTCGGCGTAGCTTTCGGCGCGCTCGGCGGCGTTGGCGAACGGATAGGAGTACCAGTCGAAGTACGGCGTGAGGTCGCGGCGGAAGCGGTCGAAGTCGAAGCCCGCGAGCTGCGAGACCAGGCGGTGCGTGGGCAGGATGAGCAGCCCCTTGGAATGCGTGTTGACGAAGGTGGCCATGGCGAATTCGGATGCCGCCTGCGGATCGGTTTTTCCCCCGCGGGCGCGGCATTCGTTGCGGTAGTTGAGCGCCGTTTCGTAGCGATGATGGCCGTCGGCGATGACCAGTTTCTTCGCCGACATCGAGTTGTGAATGCGCCGGACGAACGCCGGATCGGAGACGGCCCACAGGCGGTGCGCCACGCCGTATTCGTCGAGCATCTCGGCGGTGGGAGCGTGCCGGGCGGTTTCCTCGAGCCAGTGGTCGATCTGGCGGCCCGGATCGTCGTAAAGGAGAAACAGCTGGCCGGTCTGCGCGCGCGTGTGTCGCAGCAATTCGATGCGGTCGGCCTTGGGAGCCGAAAGCGTGCGCTCGTGGCGGAATACAACGTGCGCGTCGTAATCCTCGACGCGCGCCAGGGCGATGAAGCCGATGCGCGTGCGGCGCGTGTGCGTTCCGGGGACCTCGAAATCCTGGGAATAGACGTAGATGCCGGGCGCGGCGTCCTGGACGAGGATTTTCTGGGCGATCCATTCGTCCACTTTCTGCGCCGCGCGCGTGTAGACGTTCGCGGCGGGCGAATCGCCGGGCAGCACGCGGCCCTTTTCCACGGGGATCAGGTTCGAGGGGCTGGCGGCGTAGTAGCGCTCCTGCATCGCCGGAGTGATCTTGTCGTAGGGCTGCGTGAGAACGTCCTTCAGGGCGACGCGAGTGGTGTCGTAGCGGTAAGCGCGAAACGGTTGAATGTCAGCCATGCGGGCCTCGGTATGGAATTGTGAGACTTCCGGAAAACGCCCATTGTAGCAGCGAGAGAGAAAAGGAAGCAAAGGAGGTGGAGGAGGCAAAGGAAGCAGAGGAAAGGCTCCATCGAGAGTTGGTGTCCTGAGTCGTAAGTTCATTGCCTGGTTTTTAGGAGGCCGGGGCTTCAGCCCCGGCGTTAGCGCATTTTTATTACGTGGCTCTAGCCCCTGAAGCTCTTGAGGCGCTTCTTTCAGCACCCCGATTGAGGAGGTAAAGGATTCGGACCGTGCCTTTGCGCTTGGGGCGGTACACCCGGCGGTGCGTAGGATAGAATAGAAGGGTGAAGGTGGAAGCGAGGGCCACAGGAAGCATGAGCGGGACGAACGGAAAATTTGGGGGCGTGCGGCTGCTGATCTTCGATTTGGACGGCACGCTGATCGATTCGAAGCTCGACTTGGCGCTGTCGGTGAACGCGACGATCGAGTACATGGGCCGCCCAGCGCTCGAGCACGAGACGATCTACAGCTACGTGGGGCGGGGCGCTCCCATGCTGGTGCGGCAGGCGCTCGGCGAAGACGTGACGGACGAAGAGGTGGACAAGGGGCTGGCGTTCTTCCTTTCTTACTACCGCGCGCACATGCTGGACCACACCGTCCCGTATCCCGGCGTGCGCGAAGGGCTCGAGCTGCTGAGCCGGCATTCCATGGCCGTGCTGACAAACAAGCCGGTGCGGTTCAGCGAGGGGATTCTAGCCGGGCTGGGGCTGGCGAAGTATTTTCGGTTTGTCTACGGCGGGAACAGTTTTCCCACCAAGAAGCCCGACCCGATCGGCGTGAACGTGCTGCTGCGCGACCTCGATGTGGCGCCGCGCGAAGCCATGATGGTCGGCGACTCGGATGTGGATGTGCTAACGGCGCGGAATTCCGGCGCGTGGGCCTGCGGGGTGACCTACGGTCTCGGCGTCGAAGGCATGCGCGCGCATCCGCCTGACATCATGCTGGCCAGCCTGGTCGAGCTGCCCGTGCATCTTGGGTGAAGCCCGCCGCGCATTCCTCGCCGCTCCCCGCGTTCCACAAAGTGGTCGGCTCGACCAAATTCTTACTTCTTCGGTTCCCTCGATGTGCCCTGCATTGCTCTCGCTAGCTGGTAGGTCGGTTTTCGATAATTAACGTCTCGGCGATGCCACCGTGCCGGGCTGAAGGCCCCGGCGCTACATGAACATCTGTGCGCGGTGGTGTGGTCTAGGTGTAAATGTAGCGCCGCGGTCTTTAGCGCGGCATGTAAAACGCTATCGGGAACTGGCCCGCTACCTCTCGTCGCTGTAGTCCCTTTGGTCCAAGCCTTGGATGAACTTCGATACGACGGCGCGGGTGTTCCAGCGGCGTGCGTTGTTGTGAGCCAAGGAGCTGCCCGCCCAGGAATCGGGCGGCCGCTACAAAAGCGAGACGGAGCGGGCGCGGAGTTATACATGGGCGGGAGTTTCTGCAAAAGTGCGCACGCAAGGTGCCGAGCTTCGGGAGCCTGTGGCACCGCCAAACCGAATCGCCACCGATGCGGCGTACCTTGACAGGAACGGGGCCGGTGGTGATACTTCGCGGCGTATCGAGATGTAGCGCGGGGGAGCTTTATGAATGCGATCCGGTCTTCCTGTGTAGGTGCGCTGGCGGCGATGGCGTGGGGATGCGGAGTGGCTCCGCTCGTGGCCGCGCCCAAGCCGCAAGTCATCCGCGACATGAGTCCGGTGGTGGCGCGGAGTTCGCCGGCGGATCTGGCCGTGGGCAAAAAGCTCTTTGAAGCGAACTGCTCGACGTGCCACGGGCTCGACGGCGCGGGCGGAAGGGGCCCGGACATTCAGGGCGTGGCGATGCGGCTGGGCGATCAGCCGACGGGGAGCATCATCCGCGCGGGGATTCCGGGCACGGCGATGGGCGCGTTCTGGTCGCTGACGCTCGAGGAGGCCGGGCAGGTGCTCGGCTACGTCAAGACGCTGGGAGCGTCGGCGACGGGAACGGTCACGGGCGACCCTGCGAAGGGGAAGGAAGCATACCAACAGAGCGGTTGCGCGGCGTGCCACATCATCAGCGGCGAGGGAGGCGGCATCGGCCCGGAGCTGACGCGCGTCGGCGCGATGCGCGGGCCGGGCTATTTGCGCACGACGCTGCTCACGCCCGGCGCGGAATTGCCGCACGAGGCCGGCGCGATGGAGCGCGGACGCTTCACGCTGTATCTGTTCATGCACGCGGTGACGAAGGACGGGCGCGCGATCGACGGCATGCGCGTGAGCGAAAATTCGTTCACCATCGTGCTGCAGGATTCCGCCGGCCGCTTCCACGCCTTGCGGAAACTCGAACTGCGCGAGTTGAAAAAGGAGCCGGGGAAAAGCTTGATGCCCAGCTTCAAGGACCGATTGTCCGCGGGGCAGCTCGACAATCTGGTGGCCTACCTGGCGAGCTTGAAGGGGACGCAATGAAGGCGAGCAAGTACGTCCTGGCGGTGGTGGCGCTGGCGATTCCGCTTTCGTCGTTTGCGCAGGTGTCCTACGAACGCATGGTGCGCTCCGACCGCGAGCCGCAGAACTGGCTGACCTACGGCGGCAACTTCTATTCCCAACGATTCTCGGGGCTGAAGCAGATCAATAGCGCGAATGTGGGCACGCTGCGTCTGGCGTGGGCTTACCAAACCAGCCGGCCCGCGACGAACGTGGAATCGTCGCCCGTGGTGGTGGACGGAATCATGTACCTCACCGAACCGCCGAGCACCGTCACCGCGATGGACGCGCGCACGGGCGCCCGAATCTGGACTTGGTCGCCGATCCTGCCGAAGCAGGTGCTCGCGCTCGGGCTGTTTCAGACCAACCGCGGCGTGGCCGTGCTCGGCGACACCGTGTACGTGGCGACGATTGACGCGCACCTGGTGGCGCTCGACGCCAAGACCGGCGCGGTCCGCTGGAACGCGCACGTCGAGGAGAATGCGAAAGGCTACGCCATCACGGCGGCGCCGGTAGCCATCAACGGGAAAATCATCATCGGGAGCGGCGGTTCCGAAGGAGCCGTTCGAGGATTTCTGGATGCCTACGACGCCAAGACGGGAAAACAGGTCTGGAGGCTGTGGACGGTTCCCACGCCGGGCGAGCCCGGGTCGGAAACCTGGGGCGACGCGGTGCCCGCCGGCGGCACTACGTGGAACGCGGGATCGTACGACCCGGAACTGAACCTGCTGTACTGGGGCACGGGCAATCCCGCGCCCGATTGGAATGGAGACGACCGGCCGGGCGATAACCTCTACACCTGCGCCCTGATTGCGGTGGATGCCGACACGGGGAAAATGAAATGGCATTTCCAGTTTTCGCCGCACGAGACGCACGACTGGGACGCGGCCGAGCCGCCGATTCTGTTTGATGCCCCGGTCGGCGGCAAGCCGCGCAAGCTTCTCGGCCTGGCCAATCGCAACGGGTTTTATTATGTGCTGGACCGCGTGACCGGGCAGTTTATTTCCGCGGTCCCGTTTACCAAGCAGACGTGGGCCAAAGGATTCGACGCGAACGGGAGGCCCATCGTGATCCCCGGCTCGGACCCGAGCGACGAGGGATCGCTGGTCTATCCGAGCATCACCGGAGCCGTGAACTGGACCAGCCCGTCGTACAGCCCGCTGACGAAGCTTTTCTATGTGAGCGCGCGCGAGATGGGCTCCTACTTCGTGAAGAGCCATCCGGACAAAGTGCAGGCCGGCAAGCCCATGCTGAGCCAGGGCGGCGGCGGGGAACGCCCGCTGAGCGGCGACGATGCCTACGGCGCGATCCGCGCACTCGATGCGGTCACGGGAAAAAACAAGTGGGAGTTCCGGCTGTTCTCACCCGCCTGGGTGGGCACGCTCGCCACGGCCGGCAACCTGGTGTTTTCCGGCAGCGACGAGGGCAATTTCTTCGCGCTCGACGCCACGACCGGGAAACCTCTGTGGGAGATGTATCTGGGCGCTTCGCTGCGGTCCAACCCTGTCACCTATGAAGCCGGCGGCCAGCAGTACGTGATCGTCTCGGCCGGCACTACGTTCTTCGCGTTCAGTTTGCCCTAGCCGTTTGCAAGAAACAGGCGCATCGCGGAAGGCGCGCGCATGTCTCGGCGATGCGGTGGGCGGCTGTGGATCAGGCCAGAACCATTTTTCGATTTTGGCAGTGACGATACCCGTGACGAATCGCCAGGGCCGCCAGGGCGAACATCAGCAGCGGATCGAGCAGAGCATCCCAGAGGTTGGTGGATTCGAGCCAGCCGGTACGCCAGACCAGCAGGTCGATCGCGAGCAGCCAGAGATAGAGCGGCTGTCCCCGCCACCAGGCGATCAGCGCGAGGGCGCCGAACGCGGCGACCAGCGCGGCGGGCTGATAGCCGAAACGATACAAATCGAAATTCCACGGTCCGAGCGCGCTGGCGTAGAGCGCCGCGGCCACCATCGCGAGGAAGGCGGGTGCGCGCCAGCCGGAGCGCAAGGCCGACGGCGTTCTGCCCGCCAGGGCCAGCACCAGCAGTTGCAGCGTCGTGACGCTCGGGTCGCCCCACAGGCCGCGCAGCGCCATGGCCGGCGACACACCTCCATGCACGGGCACCAGCACCAACAAGGCCAGCAGCACCGCCGCGATGCGCGAGCGGACTCCGATCAACACCAGCAGCCCGGCGACGATCAGCACTTGCGCCGCAATCATCGCAGAGCCTCGATTTGCGCCGGCGAAAACTCGACGTGTTTGATCGTCTGGCGCTTCCAGGTATAGGCGAGATGGACGGTGCCGGCGCTGTCCTGGAGCAGCGCGGGATAGGAAAACTCCTCCTCCGCCGCGCCTTGTTCAACGGTCAAGGGCGCGGACCACGAGCGGCCCTGGTCACGCGAGCGCAGCAGAACGAGATGGCTGCGGTTGGTCTCGGACGGATTGCAGGCCAGCAGCAGCGTGCCATCGGCCAGGTGCAGCAGGGCCAGGGCGGAATCCGGGTTGGGAATCGAAGTTGCCGCGGCGGGCTGCCACCGGCCGCCCGCGTCATCGGTGTACGCCGCGTGAATGCGGTGCGGCGGCCCGGAGTCGCGCATCAATGCCAGGGCGCGATGCGCGGTCCAACGCCGCGACAGCGGGTTGCAGCGTGCCCGCGCTGTCGGGAATGCGTGTCTTGTCGATGAGCCGCAAGTTCCGGTCGAAGCGCAGCCACTCCGGGCGCTTGCAGAGAAACTCGTGGTAGGCGGGCAGGGCCATTCCGCCGTCGGCCAGCGCCACGGGCGGATTGCGCACCAGCGTCGAGAGATTCCAGAACGGGGAAGTCACGATGCGCGCCGCGGCGCTCCAGTGCCGGCCGTCGTCGCTCGATTGCATGTGGTTGATGGCGCTGCCGCTCCAGCCGCCGTAGGACGCGCTCACGAACCACAGATGCAGGACGTTGTGCGCATCGCGCCACAACACCGGGTTGCCCAGCTTGCGAATCAGGCGTTGCGTGTCGTGTTCGACGCGCCGCCGATCGACGATCGCTTGCGGAGCGCTCCAGGCGCCCTGGTCGTACACGGAACTGAATATGGCAACGTCGCCGGCCCCTTCGCGGCTGCCGGCGAACCATGCCGCGATCAGCCGGCCGTCGGCGCGCTGGGCGAGGGTCGCGGCATGCGCCATGGCTCCGGCGCGCGGCAGGAGTTCGGCAGGAGGCGTCCCGATTGCCGGAGGCGATGTGGGGCGCTCGATGATAAATGCCGCCGGCGGCAAGGGCTGCAGGCGCGGCCAACACCACGCGAGCGCGATGGCAAAGGCGATCGGCGGCAGGCTCCGCTTCCAATTCACGCCTGGGATATAGCACACGGTCTCCGATAACGAAAGCGCGGGATGCCCGCGTCGGACAAGGCCTGCCTGCTGAGCCATTCGGGTTGGCGCGGGCCGCTTCGGCCGGAGCCGGCCACCGGGAAAATATCTGAAACCGCGGGGCGCCGGCGCGCGTCCGGTGATGCGAGAGACGAAGATGAGGAAAGGCGGAACCATGCTCGTGCGATTTCTACGGTTTTGCGCGTTCGCGGCGTTGGGCTTGGCGCTGGCGGGAATAACGGCGTGCCCCGCGAGTTGGGGCGCCACACAGCAGAGCCGGGCAAAGGGCGCGGCGGCCGCAGCGTGCGGCCGGGAATGTTTGAACGGTTTCGTCGATCAATATCTGGCGGCGCTGGTGGCGCATGATGCGGCGCGCCTGCCCGTGGCGAGCACGGTCAAGTTCACAGAAAACGGCCAGGCGCTGAAGCTCGGCGAGGGATTCTGGGGCACGGCGAATGGTCTGGGAACCTTCAAACTTTACTTCGCGGAGCCCGAGGCGGAACAGGCGGGCTTCATCGGCGTCGTGAAGGAGTGGGACAACCCGGTGATCCTTTGCCTGCGCCTGAAGGTCAGCGGCGGGAAGATCGCCGAGGTCGAAGACTTCGTGGTCCGCGATGCCAATGCGGCGAAGAATCTGGACGCGATGGGCAAGCCCAACCCGATTTTGCTGGAAACCATTCCCGCGGCGGAGCGCGCTTCGCGCGAGGAACTGGTCAAGACCGCGAACATGTATTTCTCCGGCTTGCAGAACAACGACGGCAAGGGGATCTATCCTTTCACCGATGACTGCAACCGCATCGAAAACGGCACGCAGACCACGAACAATGCGGCTCTGGACAAGGGCTCGATCAGCGGCAGCGGCTATCCGATTTTCGGGATGGGATGTGCGGCGCAATTCAAGACCGGATTCTTCCGCGTCGTCACGCGGATCCGGGACCGGCGTTTTCTCGTCGTCGACCGCGAGCGGGGATTGGCGTTCGCGTTTGCCTTCTTCGACCATGCCGGCACGGTGAAAAGCGTCACGCTGACCGACGGAACAACGTTCCCGGAATCTCTGCGCCACCCGTTCACCTGGGAGGTCGGTGAGGTATTCAAGATCGAAAAGGGCAAGATCCGGTTCATTCAGGCAGTGCTTACGCAGGCGCAATATGGGAAGCAGTCGGGCTGGGGTTCCAGCGCCAGTGCGGCGCCGGCTACATCGGTGCAGGCTGCGCAAAGCGGAGCGGCGGGCGATTGCGACCGCGCATGCTTGAACGGCCTGGTGGACAAATACCGGGCCGCGCTGATCGAGCATGATCCGTCGCGCCTGCCGCTCGCGAAAACGGCGCGCTACACCGAAAACGCTCAGGATCTCCACTGGGGAGACGGCCTGTGGGGCACGCTGACCGGCTGGGGTTCCTACAAGCTGTACATTGACGACCCGGAAGACGGGCAGGCCGGGTTCATAGGCATCACCGACGAGGCCGGGATGCCGGGGCTGCTCTGCGTCCGGCTGAGAGTGGTGAATCGGAAGATCAGCGAGATCGAGGCGATCATCACGCGCAAGGAAACTCCCGCGGGCTTTACACGCCCGGAAGGCCTGGCAGAACCGCGGCCGGCCCTGGCGGGATTGTTCGAAGATATTCCGGAGTCCGCGCGCGCTTCGCGCAAGGATTTGATCGCGGCGACGGACCCGTATTTTGACGGGATCGAGCAGAGCAACGGGGATATCGTGCCGTTTGCCAAGGACGTGATCCGGGTGGAGAACGGCACGCAGACCTGCCCGTCGTCGTTTGGAGGGTCGAAGCTGGGTCCGCTGGATTGCCGGGCGCAATTGAACACGCATCTTTTCAGCTACATCTTCCCGATTCGCCCGCGGCGGTACACGGTGGTGGACCGGCAGCGGGGGCTGGTCCTGGGCGTCTTCATGTTCAACACGCCCGGGACGGTGAAATCGGTGGACGTGCCGGGAGTCGGGAAAGTGGATGAATCGCCCGCCGCTCTGCGGCCGTTCAGCGAAGAAGTGGCCGAACTGTTCAAGATCAAGGACGGCAAGATCACCGCCATTGTGGCGGTGATGACCGGATTGCCCTTTGGCGGAACTTCCGGCTGGACGGAATCACTGCAGTGACGAACGGGCCTGCAACCCGGGCGCGCAATCGAATTGACATTCCGGTAGTTCGTGTCTATCTTGAGGCCGTATTTCTAGAAGAAGCACTCTTGGACGGGTCCGGTTCGGGGAGGCCACGTGATGAATCGACGAAGGAATTGGCTGCTGGCGGCGGGGTTTGTTTTCGCGAGCCTGGTTCTCGCGGGCACGGCCGCGGCGCAGGTGACGCTGGAAGTGATGAATCCGCGGGGTGAAATTCCACCGCCGCCGACGCGGGGGATCAACCCGCGGGCGTCGAATTTGGCCGGCAAGAAGATCGTGCTGGTGGACAACGGCAAGTTCGGGGCCAACAATTTTCTCGATGTGGTCGCGCAGATGCTGAAGGAAAAGTATCCGACGGCGACGATCGTGATGTATCCCAAGCCGGCGGCGCAGACCATCACGGACATGCCCAAGTGGTACCCCACGGTCGCCCAGCAGGGCGATCTGTACATCTTCGGTGTGGGTGATTGAGGGAGCTGCACGTGGTGGGGTTCCCACGACTCAATTGAAATCGAAAAAGCTGGAATGCCGGGCGTTTATCTGACCACCACCGAGTTTTTCGACGATGCCATGTCCGCGGCCAGGGACCGCGGGATGCCCGGGCTGCGGGCCGTGGCGCTGCCCGCCGATACCTATTACCGGTCGCGCGCGAGCCGCGAGGAACTGAAGCCCGTCGCGGCCAAAGCCTTTGCGGCCATCGTGGACGATCTGGTCCGCCCGCTGACCGCCGAAGAGGCCAAGCCGTCGCAAGCGCAGAAGCAGCTGGAACGGGCCAACATCAAGGTTACCGGCAAGAACTATCAGGACGCGGCCGAAAAGGTGAACGAGCTGTTCCTGGATAACCACTGGGCCGATGGCTTGCCGATCATCCCGCCGACGCCCGAACTGGTGAAGGCCATGTTGGCCGGCACCAAGCGTTCCCCGAGCGAAGTGGTGGGCTCGGCGGCGCCCAAGCAAGGCACGGCGACGGTGGAGAAGATCGCGATCAACGCCGTCATGGCGGGCGCGAAGCCGGAATATTTTCCGGTGATTCTCGCGGCCATGGACGGCTTTACCGACAAGCACTACGACCTGACGCACGTGCAGGCGTCGACCGGTTCGTTCACTCCCATCGTGATGGTGGATGGCCCGCTGGCGCAGGAATTGAACTTCAATTCCGGCATCGGCATGCTGGGTCACGGCTGGCGCGCCAATAGCACGGTGGGCCGCGCGTTGCGGCTTTCGTTGCTCAACATCGGCCAGACCTGGCCGCAGGTGAACGACATGGCGCTCACCGGCCGGCTGGAGTCCTACACATTTTTCACGTTTGCCGAAGACACGGCGAAAAGCCCGTGGGAACCCTACAACGTGAGCCTCGGTTACAAGCCCGAGGACAGCACCGTCACCGTGGCTACGTCGGGGAATCCCATGATCTTCGGCGGCGGGGCGGTGGCTCCGTGGACTGGGCAGGGCGTGGTGGATCAGATGATCGGGCGGATCAACGCCAACCAGGGTTTCGGCTGGTATTGGGCGCAAACGTTCGTGATCGTCCTGATCCCGGATTGCGCTACCGACCTCGCGAGCAACGGCTACACGCGGAAGAAGTTGCAGGAGTATTTCTATGAGAAGACGCGTGTGCCATTCGAGAAGCTGAGGCCGGGGACCATCAAGCTGATCCAGGAAGCGATTGCCGACGGGCGATTTCGTCCGGAGAACGCGAAGGTCTTCGAGGACAATCTGAAACCGGGCGGCAGCGTGCCGGTGGTGCAGACGGTTGACGATTTCCATATCGTTGTGGCGGGCGGATCGCCCGGCTACGACCTGTTCTTCACCTATCCGGGCCCCAACTGGGCGCATCAGACCAAGAAGATCAGCGGGGCGACGCTCACCAAGGCCGGGCGCTAGGCGGGCGCTGAAAAATACGGAAGGCTGTGTGGGCGGCGGTCCCGGCTGCTTTCCGGGACTCAAAGGGCGCGCTGGAGCCGCGGCCCGCAAAGACCATCGACTTGCCACACATGCGGAGCACGAGCACCAGCGGCGACGAAACAGTTTCCTCAGGATGGAATAGGTTCCACGCAGGGGGTTGACGTGAGAAAGCTTTCCTTGGTGCTTCTGGTGGTTTTTTCCGCGGCCTTCGTCGTGCGGGCGCAGGACGATGCCCCGCAGGGCGAGGCGGCGCGCGGCGGCGCCGACGCTCAGAAACAGGCGCAGGCGGAGGCCGTCGAGCGGGGCCGCAAGCAGTTCCTGGGGACCTGTGCGGGCTGCCACGGCGAGGATGCCACCGGGGGGCGCGGGCCCGATCTGATCCGTTCCTCCATTGCGCGCCACGATAAGGGCGGCGACCTGCTCGGTCCGGTCATCACCGGAGGACGCCCCGACCGCGGCATGCCGGGATTCCCGTTGAACGATTCCCAGGTGGGCGATCTGGTGGCTTTCATCAAGGCGCAGATTGCGCTGTTTGATTTGCACACGCGGACACCGGGCGCCTATCCGAACGACATTCCCGCCGAGCGGCTGGCCTCCGGAAGCGCCGAAGCGGGCAAAGCCTATTTTTACGGCGCGGGCGGTTGCGCGAAGTGCCATTCGCCGACGGGGGATCTGGCCGGCGTCGCCAGCCGGTACACTCCCGCGGATTTGCAGACGCGGCTTCTGTACCCTGCCGGGAAGCTGCCTAACGCCACCGTGACGCTGGCGTCGGGTGAAAAGCTGACGGGAGTGCTGCAGCTGAACGACGGGTCCTATGTCGCCATCAAGGACAAGGACGGGTGGTATCACTCTTGGCCGCGAGGCGCGCTGAAAGATTTGAAGGTGGAGGATCCGCTCGCCGCCCACGTCGAGCTGCTGCATAAATTCTCGAACGCCGACATGCACAACCTCTTTACGTATCTGGTGACCCTCAAATGAGAAAACTTACGTTTGTCTTTCCTGATCGCGTTGGCCGCTGTTTCCGTACTCCGGGCTCAAGAGGGACCTCCGCAGGGCGGCGCGCAGCGAGGCGGCGCGGGCGCTCGCGCCCAGAAGCAGGCGCAGGCCGAAGCGGCCGAGCGCGGGCGCAAGACATTCGTGGCGACCTGCGCGGGATGCCACGGCGAGGATGCCACGGGCGGCCGCGGTTCCGATCTCATCCGCTCCGCGCTGGTGCGCCACGACAAGAACGGCGACCTTCTCAACCCGGTCATCACCGCCGGACGTCCCGACCGCGGCATGCCGGGGTTTCCCCTCGGCGAGAAGGAGTTGTCGGATATCGACGCGTTTCTCCACGCGCAGATCGACCTCTACGACATGCACACGCGCGTGCCCGGCGGCTACCCCGACGATATTCCCGCGTCGCGGCTGGCGACCGGCAGCGCCGAGGCCGGCAAGGCCTATTTTTACGGCGCGGGCGGATGCTCGAAGTGCCACTCGCCGACGGGCGACCTGGCCGGCATCGCCAAGAAGTATTCGGCGCCGGATTTGCAGCAGCGATTCCTGTATCCCGCGGGAAAGCCTTCGACCGCGACGGTTACCTTGCCTTCCGGCAAGAAATTCTCCGGGACGCTCCTGCTGAAGGACGAATTCAACGTCGCGATTCGCGATGCCGACGGCTGGTATCACTCCTGGCCGGTGCACTCGGTCAAGGTGGAGGTGCAGGACCCGCTCACCTGGCATTTCAAGCAGGCCTCCAAATACACCAACGCCGAGATGCATAACCTGTTCACGTATCTGGAGACACTCAAGTGAAGAAACTGGCCCTCATACTTCTTGCGTTCGCGGCCGCGCTGCCCGCGCAAGAGTTGGACGCCCGCAAGCTGATCAATCCGGGCACCGATTCCTGGACGTCGTTTAACGGCGATTATTCCGGGCGCCGCTACAGCACGCTCGCGCAAATCAACCAGACCAACGTGGGTTCGCTCACGCTGGCCTGGGCGTTTCAGTCGCGCTCGCAGGGATCGTTTACGTCGATGCCGCTGGTGGTCAACGGCATCATGTACGCGACGCTTCCCGACCAGGTGTTTGCCATCGACGCCCGCACGGGGCGGCAGATTTGGCATTTCCAGCGCCCATCGCATGGCGGCGGAAACCGCGGCGTGGCGATGTGGAAGGATCGCCTGATCTTCACCACGCCGGACGCGCTCTGTGATCTGCATCAGCGCGCGCGACGGCAAGCTGCTCTGGCAGGTCCAGATTGCCGATCCGGCCTTCAAGGCCTTCGCCAGCATGGCCCCTCTGGTGATTCGCGACCACGTGCTGGTGGCGGGCTCGGGCGACGCCGCCGATCTGCCCGGATTTCTGCTGTCCCTCGATCCGATGACGGGCAGCACCCAGTGGCGCTGGGATAGCGAACCCAAACCCGGCGAGCCCGGTTCGGAGACCTGGCCGCAGGATAGCGACGTGATGAGCCGGGGCGGCGGCATGCTCTGGATCACGGGAACCTACGACCCGGAACTGAATCTCACGTACTGGGGAACGGGCAATCCGCACCCGGTCGAGAACGGCGAAGCGCGTCCCGGGGCGAACTTGTACACCTGCTCGATCGTGGCGCTCAATCCCGACACCGGAAAGCTCGTCTGGTATTTCCAGCCTTCGCCGCACGATACGCACGACTGGGACACCAACATGACCCCGGTCCTTTTCGACGCCAACTTCAAGGGCAAACCGCGCAAACTGCTGGCCCAGGCCGGAAAAGAAGGTTTGTTTTTCGTGCTTGACCGGACCAACGGGAAGGCCTTGGTCTCGGCGCCCTTGGGCGATGCCGATTGGTATTCGGGATGGGACGAACGCGGGCAGCCCATTCCCAGGAAAGAAGCCGAGCCGCAACCCGATGGCGCGTTGGTGCATTCCTCGATCACCCTGTGGAACGCACCCAGCTTCGATCCCCAGACCGGCCTGTTCTATGTCAACGAGCGCGACTGGATCAATGTCTATTATCTGACGATTCCCGGGAAGAAGGCGCAAGGCTGGGCGGGCCGGGATTTTACCGTCATCGGGACACCTTTCCTGAAGGCTCTCGATTACCAGACCGGAAAGATCAAATGGAGCAAGGAAGGCACAGGGCGCGGCGGCGGGTCGAGCGGTATTCTGACGACCGCCGGCCACCTGCTGTTCACCGCCGATACTTCCGGAAACCTGGTGGCGCTCGATCCGGCCACCGGCAAGACGCTCTGGCACACCTACCCCGGCGCGGCCATGGGTTCGGCGCCCATGACGTACGAATTGGATGGCCGGCAATACGTCGTGACCCCCGTCGAAGGTGTGATTTACGCCTGGGCTCTGCCGGCCCGCTGAGCCGCGGGTTGCCGGGGGAACCGCCCGGTCATTGCCACCAGGACCTAAGCCCCGGCCCTGTCGGAGGCCGATGGGCGCCTCCTCTTCCTAGTACTGGCCGGTTCCTGTCCGGAAACAAACGAAACCTTCTTGGGGCGGCAATAGTCTTATAATAGAGAGAGGGAACACCCCGGCGGACGGGGTGCAGGAGAGGCTTTTATGAACAAATGGATTGCAGTGGCCGGTTTGGCTTTGGCGCTGGCGGCGTGGGCCCCAAAGGCGACGGCACAAGACGACGGCGCGATGATGGATCCCGACGCCGCCATGGCGGATCAGGCGCCGATCGAGTTTATCGCGCCCGCCGAAGTGAAGAAGATGATCGAGGAAAAGGCCACGAATTTCGCGCTCGTGGATACGCAGCCCGAGGAAGCCTACCAGGCAGCGCACGTTCCCGGCGCCATCAATTTTCCGTGGGTGGACCAGGTCAAGCCCCCCATCACGCTTCCGCGCAACAAGATGCTGATTCTGTATTGCCCGTGCAACCATGACGAAGATTCCATCGACATGACCAAGAAGCTGCGGATGTTCGGGTACATGAATACGAAGGTGCTCGAAGGCGGCTGGTACAAGTGGGTGGAGCTGAAATATCCGGTCGTGGGCGACGATGTCGCGGGCGCCACCGCGTCTGTCCCCAGCGCGACCAAGACGACCGAGCCGCCGCCGACGGCGCAGGCCCCGGCCATCCAGTCGGGCCGCCCCGTGGGCGCGCCCACGCCGTCGTTCCGCGTGCTCGACGTGACCGGAAAATACAAGGGGCAGTCGACCTGTTACGTCTGCGAGTACGGCACCGCGCCGACGATCCTGGCGTTCTTCCGCCAGACCGGCGACCAGACGGCCGACTTGATCGTCAAGCTGAACCAACTCGCCGAGCAGATGGCGCAGAAGAATCTGAAGGCGGTGGCGATCCTGGTGGAAGGCCCGGACTCCAGGGCATGGCTGGAGAAGCTGGCGCAGGACAAGTCCATCAAAATCCCGCTGGTGGTGCTGGTGAATGGGCCGAAGGATCTGGGCGTTCGCCTGTACAAGATCAATACGGACGCGGACAACACGTTTTTGGTGAACAACAAGCGCGCCGTGATCGCCAACTTCGCCAACATCAATGACAACACCTTCCAGGAAGTGGCCGACGCCTCGTCCAAAATGCTCGGAGGCCAATAGGATCCGTCCATGAAAACGAAAACTGGTTTTCCGGTGTGCAAGGTGGCGTGCGTGGCGCTGGCCGCGCTGTTCCTCGTCGGCGTGAGTCGGCAGCCGGCGCTGGCGCAAGCTTCCGGCGCGCCCGAGCTGAAGACGGTTGCGCCGCAAGGACATCAAGGACTTGGTGGCCAAGAACAAGGGCAAGGTTGTCCTGCTCAACTTTTTCGCCACCTGGTGCGTGCCGTGCCACACCGAATTTCCCGACATCGTCAAGCTGCAGAACAAGTACAAGTCGCAGGGCTTGCAGGTGATCGAAGTCTCGATGAACGACGTCTCCGAAAAGGACGAGATGCAGAAGTTCCTGACCGAGCAGAAGCCTCCGTTCCCGGTCTATCTGGCGTCGTCGACCGACGATGATTTTTACAAGGCCGTCGACTCGCGCTGGGATACCGCCCTGCCCATGACCCTGATCTTCGACCGCGACGGCAAGGTGCGCAACTTCTACGAGGAAGGCAAGAATCTGGCGCAGTTCGAGAAGGACGTCGCGCCGCTGCTGGCGGCAGCGCCTTCGAAATAACATCGGCGCGGTCACCCGCCCAGGCCGCCGCGAAAATCCACACAACCGCCGAGGAGCGCCATGCGAGCGACGACGGCCTGTCTGAGCATCCTGGCAAGTTTGTTGTTTCCGGCGGCGCTCGGCGCGCAGAACGATTGGCCGCATCCGGGTCACGATCCCGGCGCGGCCCGCTACTCCCCGCTCGCGCAGATCAACCGCCACAATGTCACCCGGCTTCGAACGGGCCTGGACCTTCCACACCGGCGATCCCGCCGGCGACGTCAATTCCGAGGGCGCTCCCATTGTCGTCGGCGGAGTGATGTATCTCGCGGCAGGCAAGAACGTCTACGCCCTCGAACCCGGAAACCGGCAAGCAGATCTGGAAGTACGAGACCAAGGGAACGCAGCGGCGCGGCCTGGCCTACTGGCCCGGCGACTCCGCGACGCCGCCGCGCCTTTTCCTCGGCGTGACCGGCAAGCAGATGCTGGCGCTCGATGCACAGGACCGGCCAGCCGGCTACGGAATTTGGCGACGCGGGATTTGTCGCCGGCGACGCTCCGTCGTCCGCTCCGGTGATCTACAAGGATCTGGTCATCACCGGCGACAACGGAATGCCCATGGTGCGCGCTTGGAATGCGCGCACCGGCAAGCTGGTCTGGACGTTCTACACCAAGGCGCAGCCGGGTGAGCCCGGCTACGAGACGTGGAAGGGCGATAGCTGGAACATCAAGAACGGCACCGATGTGTGGAGCTTCCTGACGCTCGACGCCGAGCGCGGCTTGGTATACGTCCCCATCGCTCCCTCCGGCGGCAACGAATATTACGGCGGCCTGCGTCTGGGGAACGGCCTCTACTCCGATAGCGTGGTCGCGCTCGATGCCGCCACGGGCAAGCTCGTCTGGTATCAGCAGCTGGTGCATCACGACATCTGGGACTACGACGTGCCGGCGCCGCCGACGCTGTTCGACATCCGGCGCGGCGGCAAGACGATTCCGGCGGTCGGCCGAATTCAGCAAGCAGGGGCTGCTCTTCATTTTCGACCGCACCAACGGCAAGCCGGTCTTCGGCATGGAAGAGCGTCCGGTGCCGCCGTCGGATGTGCCGGGCGAAGAGCTTTCTCCCACGCAGCCCTTTCCTTTGAAGCCGCCTCCGCTCGCGCCCATGAGCATCACGCGGGACGACATCTACAATCTGACGCCGGAACACGCCGCCTTCTGCCGGGAGTTCTGGGACAAGAACAATCTCTACAACAACGGGCCGTTCACGCCCTACAGCATCGACCCGAAAAAAATGGCGGTGATTTTTCCGGGGCGCGAAGGCTCGGGCAATTGGGGCGGCGTGGCGTTTGATCCCAAGCTCGGCTACCTCTTCGGCACCACGGTGTTTCATGCCGGGCAAGTCGGGCGGCTGGTGAAGGGCGAGCGCGAAAATCCGCGCGGCGGGCCCTATGACAAGGTGTTTCCCGGCGGCGGCTCGAACTACTACTCGCGCTTCTGGGATCGCAAGACCGGCTGGCCGTGCATCCAGCCGCCGTGGGCCGAATTGATCGCCGTAAACGCGAAGACCGGCGACATCGCCTGGCGCGTGCCGTTCGGCACCGTCGATGCGCTCGCCGAAAAGGGCTTTCCGCATACCGGCGCGCCTAACACCGGATCGCATGGTCGTCACCGCCGGCGGCCTCATCTTCATCGGCGCCACGAATGACGGCCGCTTCCGCGCCTTCGATTCGCGCACCGGAAAAGAGCTGTGGACCGAGAAAGATCGACGCCAGCGCGCACACCATCCCGGTCACGTACCAGGGCCGCAACGGCAAGCAGTACGTCGTGGTGGAAGCATTCGGCGGCCCCGGCATCGTCGCCATGCAGGGCTTCTTCAACGACGCCCCCGGCGACAGCATCATTGCGTTTGCACTGCCTTGAGGCCTCGGCTACCGTTGGACGCAGCTTAACGACCCTTGCAAACAGCGCTTGCGTCGAGTTTCAATTCGGCTCGAAGGCCGGAGCAATATCCGTCCACCATCTTTTCCCAGGTTTGTTCGCGAGATTTCATCGGCCACAATTCGCCAAGGGCCTCCCGCGCTTTTCCGGGCCGCCCCGAGTAAAGATATTCGAGAACAACCGTGAGGACTCGGTACCTTGTAGACAGATCCTCTGAATCATCGTCTGGTAGCCCTTCGTCGGGATTTGAGTTGAGAAGCTTGCGGACATAGCCCTCCTTCAATTTGCTCCGCTCTTCCTGAATCCCCTTATCGTAGACCCCCCGGAATGCAGAGCTCACGTCCACAAACTTAGTTTCGTTCAGACGAACGATAAGAAGTGGAAAGGGAGACTCGACATGACTCCCAAAAGCAAAATCGAATGTTCCGTCGCGGATCAAGATTTCAATCCTCCCATCCTTATTCAAATCTGCAAATGACGCTGTGGACCGGTTCTCGAACTGCCCAACCACACCAGGGTTCTTGGCGAGTGAAACGAAGTAGTATGTCCAGCAGCAGTGGGCTCCGCCCGAATAGCTGACAATTACGACATCTGGGTGGCCGTCTCCATTGATGTCTTTTCCCGTGACGGGGTCGATTTCCATGCCCCATTCATCCTGTTCGAAAATTGTCTTTCCCTCTGGCGACCGAATCGTCGCCTGGCACGTCATAGAGTCGGGATCATCTAAATCTGGGACTGGCGTCACCTCCACAGTGAAACCGTCCACGTTGACCTTTCCGCCGCCAGTAGCCTCAGACCGCATGTAGTTTGGGTGATAGCAGTACATCCGGCCCTCTGCGAACGACCAACTAGCTGCGATGGTCACCAGTGACGCAATCATCAGGAACCTCGAACAGGCCGTCAGGATCGGTGGGCTCTTGAACCAATTACAGAATGTAGACATTGCAATCCCCGCAGTCGCGAAATCGAAGTTGGTGTTGTGAATGGGACATTTCTTTCTCGTCAGTCAAAACGCGCGGAGAGTGAAACTTGTCGGCCGCAGGCTCCGTCCTTTCGACGCAGGTGGCAACGAGGAGTCTGTGTTCGGGAAAGGAACCGTAGAGCCGCCAACTCAAACACACAGCCTGTCCTTGAGGAAAACAATGTGGGAGATTGCGGCGGAAGTTAATCACGGATTATCACTATCACACGCGTTGTGGTTCGTGCAATCTGTGTGAGAAGGGTGCAGCCAGGAGTGGCTGTGCCACGTGCAACTCTTTCAGCGTGCGGGAGTAGCCGAGCCGAGCATGGCCGGGGTGACGTCGAGGGTGAGGCGGACCCAGCGGTCCTGGTGCGAAACCTTGGCGTCGCGGACCAGCGCATCGAGGAAGGCGGTTTGCTGCGGCGGCATCTGGTGGCGCGTTTTGGGATCGGCCAGCGCCATCGATCCAAGCACGCGCAGGCCGTCGAGGAGCGTGGCGAGTTCGATGGCGTTTTTCATCGAATCGCATTCGGCGTCCAGGGCCATGCGGATGTGGTCGCCATCGGGCACGCCCGCCAGCGTCAGCCCTTCGACGCTGCGCAGCAGGCGCTCGGCCTGCGGCGAATTCCGGAAATTCGCATAGAAATCCGGCGGCAGCGAATCGGTGCGCGCGACCGCAAACACCGGCGCGCCGCCCACGCGGTCAATGCGCGCCTGCACGGCGGGATCGCGCGCGAGCGTGCTCGGCGGAGCCAGGAGGTCGTCGCCGTCCTTTCCGCTGGCCAGAGCGATGCGCGTCGGAGAAAGAAATTCCAGCGAGACGGGCGGGCTCCCGGGAACTTCGTAGATGGAATGCGCCCCGCGCGTGGTGAGCTTGCCGAGTCGCAGCGCGTAGGCCTCGATTTTCTGCTGGTCGAAGCGCCCGTCGGCGATGGCGAGGACGCGCTCTCCGCCCGTCGCGCCGGGCGCCATCAGACCGGCGGGCCAGAGCGCGATGGCGACCCGGTCGAGATCGCGCTGGTAGTCGAAGCCCGTGGCGCGCACGAAGTTCGCGTAGTCGCGGTCCTGGCGCGAGCCGTTGACGGCCGGGCCGAACACCGCCGCCCAGGGCGAGTTCCCGAGGGCGCGCAGCGCGGCCAGGTCGACGTAGACAATCGCGGGCGCTGTGGGCGGGAGCTGGCCGAGCATGTCGGGAGCGCGCCCCGCGCTGAAGGCCGGAAGCGGATGGCGCAGGCGATAGAGATAGAATCCGGCGCTGGCGGCGGTGGCCATGCAGGCCAATGCAGCCGTACCGATCAGGGCGCGCTTTGTGATAGATGATGGGCATGCGCGTGGTGGCGTTTGCTGCTTTGTGGCTATCGTCGCTCGTTTTTGTAGCGGCCGCCTTCAGGCGCGGCGGGCGCTTCGGGCTCCAGTGTAATGCGCCGCCCGGCAATTGCGTATCAGAAATAATGACGGGATACCCTTACGCCCCGATGGTTCTGGCACGCTTTGTAGCGGCCGCCTTCAGGCGGGCGCTTCGGCTTTCCGCCCGCGGGCCCGGGCAACCCGAAAGGCAGAGTTGACCTCGAAATCTTAGCGGTGTTTGCTGTAGTGTAATTGAGCATCTTGGCCGGGGAGCGCGCGTGAAGAAGGGAAGCATGCGACCAATGCGGAAAGGGTTCGTGGCCGTTGCCGGCGCCTGGCTGATGCTGAGCGCGCCGTCGTACGCGCAGTCGGCGGCCACAACCACGGCGAAGCCCGCGGCATCGGCCCCAGCGCCCAGTCCCAGCGCCGACCAGATTCTCAATCGGTACGTGGAAGCCGCCGGAGGGCGCGCCGCGTGGCAGAAGCTGACTTCCCGGGTTTCGCGCGGCACGATCAACGCGCCGTCCATGAACATGTCCGGCACGATTGAGGTCTACGAGAAGGCGCCCAACCGGGTGCTGGTGGTGGTCGTCATGGCGGGGGCGCAGTTTCGCCAGGGGTTTGACGGAGCAGCGGGCTGGAGCGATGATCCGCAGAACGGCCTGCGCGAACAGGCCGGGCCGGAGTTGGCCGAAACGCGCCGCGATGCGGATTTTTACCGCCCGTTGAATTTACGAAGTCTGTATGCCAAGTTCACGGTGCGCGGCCGGGAAAAAGTTGGAGACCGGGATGCCTACCTGATCGAGGCCACGGCGCCGGAGGGCGGCGAACCCGACAAACTCTATTTCGACGCGCAGAGCGGCCTTCTGCTGCGGATGACCAGCCGCCGCCACGGGCCTGAGGGCAGCGGGGAGTTCCAGGAGGAATTCGAGGACTATCGCGAGGTGGACGGCGTGAAGTTGCCATTCACGATTCACCAGAGTGGCGCCCAGGCGCCGGTGACCATCCAGATCTCCGAGGCCCGCCATAACGTCCCAATTGACGATAGCCAATTTGCCCGACCTGCGGTAGAATGAAAGTTCCAGAAATTGGAAGGGTAGCCGGATACGCAGCGCTGAGGAGTTGGTCCGGCTAGCCGGGCACAACCCGCTTGCAATTCGATTGCCTGTGTGATAATTTTCCTTGGTTTGTGCTGGGCTGGCGTAGCTCAGTTGGTAGAGCATCTGATTTGTAATCAGAGGGTCGGGGGTTCAAGTCCCTCCGCCAGCTGATTTTATTGAGGACCGGAAATTCTCGGGTAGGGATGCGGACGGATTCCTCGCGACAAAAGCGAAGAGGGCTGGTGTCTCTGGGCACCTGCCCTATCTGCATTGCGGAGTACCCCGTACAGCAGTCCGGTACAGCTCTGGCGGAGTTCGCAGAAGACGATTGCTGTGTCCGGCTGCGTGTGCAGACGCCGAGTGTTCGTTCCGGACGATTTCGCGGGACGGGTGGGTGAGTGGCTAAAACCAGCAGACTGTAAATCTGCCGCTCCTTGCGGGCTACGGAGGTTCGAATCCTCCCCCGTCCACCAGCGTCTCATCGGACCTGTGGATCGTAGGTTGGTGCGGAAGTAGAAAAAGTTTTGGAAGCAAGGCGGCCCTGGCTGCACGTGAGAAGTACGGGCGGCAGGTTGGATGGGAAACCGGTTTGGGCCTGGGTAGCTCAGTTGGTAGAGCGCGTCCTTGGTAAGGACGAGGTCACCGGTTCAATCCCGGTCCCAGGCTCCAGATTGCACCTAGTGCGGCGAACTGCAGGCGGCGCTCGGTGCGAGGACGTGCGCGGTTGCATCGAGCGGGGGTAACTCAGGGGTAGAGTCTCTGCCTTCCAAGCAGATGGTCGCGGGTTCGAATCCCGTCCCCCGCTCCATCGGGCCTCTGGAAGACAGATAGCGGGCAGCAATTTTAGAGTTCAGGTTGCGAGCAGGGCAGGCGAGCCGGCCAGCGGGACGCGGGCTCAGTACAACCACGCAGCGCGGCCGCGGCCGCGAAGCCTTGATACGAGGGGCGCGATATGGCGAAGGAGAAGTTCGAGAGGGTGAAGCCGCACGTAAACGTGGGGACGATTGGGCACATCGACCACGGGAAGACGACGCTGACGGCGGCGATCACGAAGGTGCTGAGCAAGAACAACCCGAAGGTATCGTTTCGGGCGTTTGATTCGATCGACAACGCGCCGGAAGAGCGGGAGCGCGGGATCACGATCGCGGTGTCGCACGTGGAGTACGAGACGGCGAACCGTCACTACGCGCACATCGACTGTCCGGGGCACGCCGACTACGTGAAGAACATGATCACGGGCGCGGCGCAGATGGACGGGGCGATTTTGGTGGTGGCGGCGACCGACGGGCCGATGCCGCAGACGCGGGAGCACATTTTGCTGGCGCGGCAGGTGGGGGTGCCGGCGATCGTGGTGTTTTTGAACAAGTGCGACATGGTGGAAGACCCGGAGCTTTTGGAGTTGGTGGAGTTGGAAGTGCGGGAGCTGCTGAAGACCTACCAGTTTCCGGGCGACACGATTCCGGTGGTGCGCGGGTCGGCGCTGAAGGCGCTGGAGGGCGACGCGAAGTGGGAGAAGTCGATTCTGGATTTGATGGAAGCGGTGGACAAGCACATCCCGCTGCCGCCGCGGGATGTGGACAAGCCGTTTGCGATGCCGATCGAGGACATATTTTCGATTTCCGGGCGCGGGACGGTGGTGACGGGGCGGATCGAGCGCGGCAAGGTGAAGGTGGGGGAAGAGATTGAGATTGTGGGCTTCCGGCCGACGATGAAGAAGACGGTGACGGGCGTGGAGATGTTCCGGAAGCTGCTGGACGAGGGGATGGCGGGAGACAACGTGGGCTTGCTGCTGCGCGGGACGGAGAAGGACGAAGTGGAGCGCGGGCAGGTGCTGTGCAAGCCGGGTTCGATCACGCCGCACACGAAGTTCAAGGCGGAGGCGTACGTGCTGACGAAGGAAGAAGGCGGGCGGCACACGCCGTTTTTCACGGGGTACCGGCCGCAGTTTTATTTTCGGACGACGGACGTGACCGGGGACGTGAAGTTGCCGGCGGGAGTGGAGATGGTGATGCCGGGAGACAACATTGCGATGGAGATCACGCTGATCACGCCGGTGGCGCTGGAGAAGGGTCTGCGCTTCGCGATTCGCGAAGGCGGCCACACCGTGGGCGCCGGCGCCGTCTCCGAGATCATCGAGTAACCCATGCGAGAAATCATCACATTACAGTGCAACGAGTGCAAAAACCGGAACTACACGACCACCAAGAACCGGAAGAAGCATCAGGATCGCCTGGAGCTGCAGAAGTTCTGCAACTCGTGCCGGAAGCACACCGCGCACAAGGAAGTAAAGTAGACCGGCTCCGAATTCAGGGGAGTAGGTTCAACGGTAGACCGCCGGTCTCCAAAACCGGATGTGGGGGTTCAAATCCCTCCTCCCCTGCCAGCTTTCTGGCGGCGGGACCTGCGGCGGGCCGAAGGCAAGGATTGAACGGGGACTCATGGCGGACGCGCTCAAGGTGAAGGACGAGGGAATACGCGGCGGGGGCGGCAACGGCAACGGCCTCACCACGGCGCTGGGGAGCTTTGGCGAATTCCCGCGCAGGGTCGGCGAATACCCGCGCCGGCTGCGACAATACCTGCACGAGGTCCGGATCGAACTGAAGGCCGTGAACTGGCCGACGCGCTCCGATGTCGTGTCGACGACGATCGTGGTGGCGGTGACCGTGGCTTTCTTCGGCGTTTATTTTCTGCTGACCGACGCGACCGCGCAAAGGGCTGTAGGCTGGCTGATTGACTATGGAAAGCATCACTGAAGGTACCGAAATGGCGAAGCAGTGGTACATCGTCCACACCTACTCGGGGTTTGAGAAGAAGGTGAAGGAGAGCCTCGAAGGACGCGTGACGGCGTTCGGTCTGGGGGAGAAGATCGGCCAGATCATCATCCCGACCGAATCGGTGGTCGAGGTGCGCGGCGGCAAGAAGGTGATTTCCCCGCGCATGTGCTATCCGGGCTACGTGCTGGTCGAGATGGATCTGGACGACTACACCTGGCACGTGGTCCGCTCCACTCCCAAGGTCACGGGTTTCGTGGGCTCCGGGCAGATGCCCTCGCCGCTGACCGAAGAGGAAGTGCAGAACATCCTGAACCGCGCCACGACCACGGCGGAAAAGCCCAAGCCGCGGCTTTCGTTCGAGCGCGGGGAAAAAGTGCGTATCGGGGAAGGGCCGTTCGCGAATTTCACCGGCGTGGTGGAAGAAGTGAACGCGGACCGCAGCACCCTGAAGGTTTCCGTCACGATTTTCGGCCGGTCGACGCCGGTGGAGCTGGATTTCGCGCAGGTGGAGAAAGTCGCGTAAGACATTGCAATCCCGTGGCGTAGCGAACCGAGATTCTTCGCCGCGCCGAAAATGACAGCCGGGACAGAGGAAACGAAATGGCCAAGAAAGTTCAATCAACGGTGAAGCTGCAGTTGCCGGCGACCAAGGCAACCCCGGCGCCGCCCGTGGGCACGGCCCTGGGGCCGCACGGCGTCAACATCATGGATTTCTGCAAGCAGTTCAACGCCAAGACGTCCAAGGAGCCGGACGGGATGATCATTCCCGTGCTGGTGACGATCTACAGCGACCGCACCTTCACGTTCATTCTGAAGACGCCCCCGGCGTCCGAGCTGCTGAAGCGCGCCGCGGGCATCGTCAAGGGTTCGCCCGAGCCGAACCGCAACAAGGTGGCCAAGGTGACGCGCAAGCAAGTGGAAGAAATCGCCAAGACCAAGCTGCCCGATCTGAACACGACGAAGCTGGATTCCGCCGTGCGCTCGATCCTGGGCACGGCCCGCAACATGGGCATCGAAGTCACGGACTAAGGGAGCAGGAGACACAGCCATGGGCCGCAGCGCAAAGAACGGTGGAAAGAACATTGATCGCGCCCGCAAACTCGTCGAGGCGCGCCCGTACCATCTCGAGGAAGCCGCCGAACTCCTCCGCAAGGCGCACTTCGTCAAGTTCGATGAGACGGTGGAGCTGGTGCTGAATCTGGGGGTGGACCCCAAGCAGTCCGACCAGATGGTGCGCGGCACGGTGGTGCTGCCGCACGGGCTGGGCAAATCCAAGCGCGTCCTGGTGATCGCCAGCGGAGAAAAAGTCCGCGAGGCGCAGGAAGCGGGCGCCGATTTCGTGGGCGGCGAGGACATGGTCCAGAAGATCACCGAGGGCTGGACCGATTACGAAGCCGTGATCGCCACGCCGGACATGATGAAGTCCGCCGGGCGCCTGGGCAAAGTGCTCGGCCCGCGCGGCCTGATGCCCAACCCCAAGACCGGCACGGTCACCTTCGACGTGGCAAAAGCGGTGCAGGAAATCAAGGCCGGCAAGGTGGAATTCCGGCTCGATAAGACCGGCATCATCCATTCGCCGGTGGGCAAAATCAGCTTTGCGGCCAAGAGCCTGGCGGAAAACGCGCAGGCCTTGCTGGGCGCGGTGGTGAAGGCCAAGCCCGCGTCGGCCAAGGGAAAATTCATCAAGAAGATCACGCTGACCTCGACGATGGGGCCGGGCATCTTGATCGATCACGCCGAGGCGGAAGCGGCCACGGCCGTGGCGGCGTAGCAGGCGGGACGCGGAAGAAAGGGAGTTCGGCATGAAGAAGAAGGCCGAAAAGAAAACGCAGGCCGACGAGTTGCGCAAGCAGCTCGCGAATGTTTCCACCGTCATTCTCTCGACGTTTCAGGGGATCACGGTCGAGCAGGACACCAAGCTGCGGCGCTCGGTCGAGGCCGTCGGGCGGACGCTACGAGGTGGTGAAGAACACCGTCGTGGAACACGCCGCCGAAGGCACGCCGAGCGCGCCGCTGCTCAAGAATTTGAAGGGAACGAATTCCATCGCCTATACGGCTGCCGACGCGGTGGCGCTCGCCAAGGTTCTGACCAAGGTGGCCAAGGAAGTTCCGGCGTTCAAGTTTCGCGCCGGATGGGTCGAGGGCCGGGTGGTCTCGATCGAGGAGATCAACCAGCTGGCGGTGCTGCCGAGCAAGGAAGAGTTGATCAGCAAGATCATGTTCATGCTGAACGCTCCGGCGCAACGCGTGGCGTCGGCGCTGGCCGCCGTGCCGCGCAATCTCGCCGTGGTGACCAGCGAAGCGGTGAAGGCCAACAAGTTTGGGCAGGGAGCGAGCGCTCCGGCACCGGAGTCCGCTGCCTAGTCCGGTTTTTTTGATGCAGTCGGTTTTGTAGAAAACGGTTTCTCTCTCGGAGGAGGATAGGAAACGGCAATGGCTAGCAAAGTCGAAACAATTCTGGAAGAAATCAAGGGTCTTTCGTTGCTCGAGGCGTCCGAACTGGTGAAGAAGATGGAAGAAGCCTTCGGCGTGTCGGCGGCTGCGGCGGCTCCGGTCATGATGGCCGGCGCGGCGGGCGCGGCGGGCGGCGCGGCGGCGGAGGAGAAGACGGAATTTTCCGTGGTCTTGTCCGAAGTCGGCGCCAACAAAATCAACGTGATCAAGGCGGTCCGGGAAGTCACCAGCCTGGGGCTGAAGGAAGCCAAGGACCTGGTCGACGGCGCGCCCAAGACGGTGAAAGAGGGCGTGAACAAGGAAGAAGCCGCCACGATCAAGAAGAAGTTCGAGGACGTCGGAGCCAAGGTCGAGATCAAGTAGTGGCAGTCCGCGTCGGCGGCCCCCGGGCGGGCCGCAAAGGAATTCGCGTACGCGCGTGCTCCTTTTGAATTCAGAACCTCAAAAAATGTCCTATGCGGACCGGCGGGCGGGTGTGTATCCGCGCCGGTTCCGGCGTTGGTCTAAAAAGGATCGTCCATGAGTCATCGGAACGGTAATCGCGTCATTCGTGAGCGGGCACGCCTGGATTTCGCCAAGATCAAGACGGCCGTCCAGATCCCCAACCTGATTGACGTTCAGAAGAAGTCCTACCAGCGATTCCTGCAGATGGATCTGCTGCCCAGCGAGCGCGAGGACGGCGGGTTGCAGTCCGTCTTTACCTCCGTGTTCCCCATCCAGGATTTCCGCGGGGTGTCGCAGTTGGACTTCGTCGATTACGCCATCGGCAACTGGGAGTGCAAGTGCAGCCATCTGCGCGGGCTGCACCACCTGCGCGCCACCTGCCGGAGTTGCGGCGCCTCGGTGGTCACCAATCCGTACAAAATGGGCGACGTGCTGTGCAGCAAGTGCGGCACGTTCAACAAGAACACGCCCACGTTCTGCAACAAGTGCGGCGATCCGGTCACCCTGCAGCTCAAGTACGACGTGAACGAATGCCAGGAACGCGGCATGACCTACTCGGCGCCGCTCAAGGTCACCATCCGGCTCACCATTTACGACAAGGACCCCGACACGGGGGCCAAGTCCATCCGCGACATCAAGGAACAGGAAGTTTTCTTCGGCGACATTCCGCTGATGACCGAGAACGGAACGTTCATCATCAACGGCACCGAGCGCGTGATCGTCAGCCAGTTGCACCGCTCGCCCGGCGTCTTCTTCGAGACCGCCAACAACCGCAGCTACTTCCTGGGCAAGATCATTCCCTATCGCGGATCGTGGGTCGAATTCGAATACGACTCGAAGAACATCTTGTATGTCCGCATTGACCGCAAGCGCAAATTTCTGGGCTCGATCTTCCTGCGCGCCCTGGGGATGAAGACCAACGAGGAAATTCTGCGCACCTTCTACCAGGTCGAGCGCATCTCGCTGCGCGAGGGCGGCCTGCACTGGAACGTGTCCGAGGGCCTGGTGGACCGCAAGCTGTCGCGCGAGATCCGCCATCCGAAATCGGGGGAGACGCTGGTGGGCGCGCACAAGCGCATCACCGAGGCGCTCTACAAGGAGCTGGTCAAGGCGCGCGTCACGTCCACCGAAGTGGCCGTTGTGGATGTCGAAGGCGCCCTCACCGTGGGCGAGTTGGTCAACCGCCAGACGGGCGAGGTTCTGCTCGAGGCCAATAAGCCGCTCACCGCCGAGATGTGGACCAGCCTGGCCGAAGCGGGCATCACCGAAGTGGACATCTGCTTCCCGGAGCGCGACGACGTCGGCAGCATCGTCGGCCGCACGCTGGAAAAGGACACCATCCATTCGCCCAAGGAAGCGCTGATCGAAATCTACCGCAAGCTGCGCCCCGGAGATCCGCCGACCGTCGAGACGGCCACGGCGCTGTTCAACGGAATGTTCTTCGACGCGCGCAAGTACGACTTCAGCAAGGTGGGCCGCCTGAAGTTCAACATCAAGCTGGGTCTGGAGACCCCGCTGGAGAAGCGCACGCTCGATCCGTCGGACTTTGTGGCCGCGATCAAGTACCTGCTGAAGCTGCGCAAGAACGTCGGCTCGGTGGACGACATCGACCATCTGGGCAACCGCCGCGTCCGCGCGGTGGGCGAATTGCTCGAAAACCAGTTCCGCATCGGCCTGGTCCGCATGGAGCGCGCCATCAAGGAAAAGATGTCCGTGTACCAGGAAATGTCCACGGCCATGCCGCACGATCTGGTGAACGCCAAGCCGGTGATGGCCGCGATTCGCGAGTTCTTCGGCAGTTCGCAGCTCTCGCAGTTCATGGACCAGACCAACCCGCTCAGCGAAATCACCCACAAGCGGCGGCTTTCGGCGCTGGGTCCCGGCGGGCTTTCGCGCGAGCGCGCGGGATTCGAAGTTCGCGACGTCCATCCCACGCACTACGGGCGCATCTGCCCCATCGAGACGCCGGAAGGCCCGAACATCGGGCTGATCAGCTCGCTTTCCAGCTACGCCCGCATCAACGAATTCGGGTTCATCGAATCGCCCTACCGCAAGGTGAAGGGCGGGCGAGTGATCGACTTCGTGCAGATCGTCAATTCGGGCGACAGCGAATTCAAGGCCGGCGAAGTCGTCGAGCAGGAAAAGGTCGAGGTCACCAACGAGGAGTTGAAGCGGCGGCGCATCGTGGTCGAGCCGCACTGCTTCTACCTCTCGGCGTGGGAAGAGGACCGCTACGTCGTGGCGCAGGCCAACGCCTCGCTCGACGAGCGCGGAAAAATCACCACCGAACTCGTCAATTGCCGCCAGGCCGGCAACTTCGTCCTGAAGGGCCGCGAGGAAGTGGATTACATCGACGTCTCGCCCAAGCAGCTGGTCTCCGTGGCCGCGAGCTTGATTCCGTTCCTCGAGAACGACGACGCCAACCGCGCGCTGATGGGTTCGAACATGCAGCGCCAGGCCGTGCCGCTCATCAAGGGCGAAGCCCCGCTGGTGGGCACGGGCATGGAGCGGGTCACGGCGCGGGATTCCGGCGCGGTGATCGTGTGCCGCCGCGACGGCATCGTCGACCAGGTGGACTCCGAACGCGTGATCGTGCGCGTGGAATCCGACCAGTCCGGCGTGCTCAGCCGCGAGGTCGGCTCGGACATCTACCTGCTGACCAAGTTCAAGCGCTCGAACCAGAACACCTGCATCAGCCAGAAGCCGCTGGTGCGCGCGGGCGACCGCGTCAAGCAGGGGCAGGTGCTGGCCGACGGGCCCTGCACCGACCGCGGCGAGCTGGCGCTGGGCCGCAACGTGCTGGTGGCCTTCGTGCCCTGGCGCGGGTACAACTTTGAAGACGCCATCCTGGTCAGCGAAAAGCTGGTCCAGGAGGACTACTACACCTCGATTCACATCGAGGAATATGAAATCGAGGCGCGCGATACCAAGCTGGGTCCCGAAGAAATCACGCGCGACATTCCCAACATCAACGAGAGCTTTCTGCGCAATCTCGACGAAAGCGGCGTGATCCGCATCGGCGCCACGGTGAAGCCGGGCGATATCCTGGTCGGCAAAGTGACCCCCAAGGGCGAAACCACGCTGACCCCGGAAGAAAAGCTGCTGCGGGCGATTTTCGGCGAGAAGGCCGGCGACGTCCGCGACGCATCGCTGTACTGCCCGCCGGGCATCGAAGGCACCATCGTCGACGTCAAAATCTTCTGCCGCAAGGGCGCGGAAAAGGACGAACGCCACAAGGCCATCGAAGCCGGGCAAGTGGCCAAGCTGGAAAAGAACCTCGGCGATGAAATCCGCATTCTCACCGACGAGCGCCTGAAGCGCCTGGGCGACCTGCTGGGCGGACAGACGCTGGTGGCCGACCTGCACGACGAGCGCACCAACAAGCGCCTGCTCACCAAGGGCACCGAGCTGACCGCCGAGATCCTGGAAAAGATTTCCACGCGCAACCTGAAGCGGCTGCGCCTGAGCGACAAGGACCCCCTGCTAATCGAAAAGATCGACGAGGTCGAGGAAATGACTTCGCGGCAGATCGACGTGCTGCGGAAGATCACCGACGAGCGCATCGGAAAGCTCAAGAAGGGCGACGAATTGCCGCCGGGCGTCATCAAGCTGGTCAAGGCGTACATCGCCATGAAGCGCAAGCTTTCCGTCGGCGACAAAATGGCCGGGCGGCACGGCAACAAGGGCGTGATCGCGCGCATCGTTCCGGCCGAGGACATGCCCTACATGCCCGATGGCACCCCGGTGGAGATCGTGCTGAACCCGCTCGGCGTCCCGTCGCGCATGAACGTCGGGCAGATTCTCGAGACGCACCTGGGCTGGGCTGCCAAGGGCCTGGGCGAGCGCGTCGCCAAGCTGCTGGATGCGGAGTCGCGTGCCGAGGTGGTGCGCAAGTGGTTCAAGGACGCCTTCGGCCCCACGTCGGTGTGGAAGACGATCACCGATCTGGACGACGAGGAGTTGCTCGACATGGCGCACGGCTTCCGCGACGGCGTCCCGTTTGCGACGCCGGTGTTCGACGGCGCGCGCGAAGGGGACATCCGCCACCTGCTCAAATTCACCGAACTGCCGGAGAGCGGCAAGATCACGCTGTACGACGGCATGACCGGCGACACGTTCGCGCAGGAAGTCACCGTCGGCTACATCTACATGCTGAAGCTGTCGCACCTGGTGGACGACAAGATTCACGCGCGGTCCATCGGGCCCTACTCGCTGATTACCCAGCAGCCGCTGGGCGGCAAGGCGCAATTCGGCGGCCAGCGCTTCGGGGAAATGGAAGTGTGGGCGCTGGAGGCGTACGGCGCCGCGCACATTCTCCAGGAACTGTTGACGGCCAAGTCCGACGACGTCTACGGCCGCGCCAAGATTTACGAGGCCATCGTGAAGGGCGAGCCGGGCATCGAGCCGGGCGTGCCTGAATCGTTCAACGTGCTCGTGCGCGAATTGCAGTCGCTGTGCCTGGATGTCGAGCTCATGAAGCGCCAGAAGCCGCAGACGGAGAAGGCGGAAGCGGCCGATTGAGGCGCGGCCCGGGGAAGTTCCCGGGAGGTTCGCGAAGATTCTTGCTTGGTTTTATAGTCCGGCGCTGCCGGACAGGAGGATCAGCCCTTGTACCGATCGAGCCCGTATGACCGTGCCAGCCAGATCGCTGATTTTGATTCGATTCGCATCAGTCTGGCGAGCCCGGAAAAAATCCGCTCGTGGTCGCACGGCGAGGTAACCAAGCCGGAGACCATCAACTACCGCACCTTCAAGCCGGAGCGCGACGGCCTGTTCTGCGCCAAGATTTTCGGCCCCGTCACCGACTGGGAATGCCTGTGCGGAAAATACAAGCGCATGAAGCACCGCGGCGTCATCTGCGACAAGTGCGGCGTCGAAGTGACGCTCAGCAAGGTCCGCCGCGAGCGCCTCGGACATATCGAGCTGGCCTCCCCGTGTTCGCACGTCTGGTTTTTCAAGGGGCTGCCCAGCCGCATCGGCTACCTGCTCGACATCACCATGCGCGATCTCGAACACATCCTGTATTTCGAGACCTTCGTGTGCGTGGACCCCGGCGAAGTCGCGAGCCTCGAGGAAAAGGACATCCTGCCCGAGGATAAGTACCGCGAACTCCAGCGCGACAACCCCGGAAAATTCCGCGCCGCCATGGGCGCCGAGGCCATCAAGGAACTGCTGCGGCGCCTGGACATCGAGAAGCTGTCCGAAGAGCTGCGCGAGAAGATGAAGGTCGATCCCAGCCTGCAGAAGCGGATCAAATACGCCAAGCGCCTGAAAGTGGTCGAAGCGTTCCGCAAGAGCGGCAACAAGCCGGAGTGGATGATTCTCGACGTGATTCCGGTGCTGCCGCCCGAGCTGCGCCCGCTGGTGCCTCTCGACGGTGGCCGCTTTGCCACCTCCGATTTGAACGACCTGTACCGCCGCGTC
Source organism: Terriglobia bacterium (assembly GCA_963791705.1). Taxonomy (GTDB): domain Bacteria; phylum Acidobacteriota; class Terriglobia; order Acidiferrales; family UBA7541; genus Palsa-295. Next base: position 284,667 of record CAWBTO010000006.1, read on the forward strand.
ATCAACCGGAACAACCGGCTGAAGAAGTTGATGGAGCTGCACGCGCCCGACGTGATCGTGCGCAACGAAAAGCGCATGCTGCAGGAGGCCGTCGACGCGCTGTTCGACAACGGCCGCCGCGGCCGCGTGTTGCGCGGCACCAACAACCGCCCGCTCAAGTCGCTCTCCGATACCCTCAAGGGCAAGCAGGGGCGGTTCCGCCAGAACCTGCTGGGCAAGCGCGTGGACTATTCCGGCCGCTCCGTCATCGTGGTCGGCCCCGAACTCAAGCTGCACCAGTGCGGCCTGCCGAAGAAGATGGCCCTGGAACTGTTCAAGCCCTTCATCTACCACAAGCTGGAAGCCGCGGGGCATTGCACCACCATCAAGCAGGCCAAGGAACTGGTCGAGGCGCAGGAATCGATCGTGTGGGACATTCTCGAGGACGTGATCCGCGAGCACCCGGTCCTGCTCAATCGCGCTCCCACGCTGCACCGCCTGGGCATCCAGGCCTTCGAGCCCGTGCTGGTCGAGGGCAAGGCCATCCGCATTCATCCGCTGGTCTGCACGGCGTTCAACGCCGACTTCGACGGCGACCAGATGGCCGTGCACATCCCGCTATCGCCCGAAGCGCAGGTGGAAGCCTCGGTGCTGATGCTCAGCTCGCACAACATCCTGTCCCCGGCCAACGGCTATCCCCTCGCCGTGCCCACGCAGGACATGGTGCTGGGCATCTATTACATGACCAAGGCCAAGCCCAAGGCCAAGGGCGAAGGCCGCGCCTTCGGGTCGAGCGAGGAAGTGATCATGGCGCTGGATGCCGGCGAGGTCGAATTGCTCACGCCGATCCGCATGCGCTACACCGGCGAAGTGATCGATCTGACCACCGCCTATGACGATCAGGACGTCTCGCACACCGAGCCGGTGAACCTGAAACGCCAGTTCCTGCACACCACGGTCGGCCGCGTGATCTTCAACGACACGCTGCCGCACGACATGCCGTTCGTCAACGGCTTGCTCAAGAAGAAGGGCGTGCAGGCCCTGGTGCAGTATTGCTACTTGCGGTTCGGACTCGAGAAGACGGTCGTGGCGCTCGACAAGCTCAAGGAACTTGGCTTCCTGTACGCCACCAAGTCCGGCGTGTCGATCGGCATTCACGACATGGTCATCCCCAGCGTCAAGACCAAGCTGGTGGACACGGCCGAGCACGAGGTCGTCAAGGTCCAGCAGCAATACCTCGACGGCGCCATCACCAACGGCGAGCGCTACAACAAGGTCATCGCCATCTGGAGCGACGTCACCGAGAAGGTCGCCGACGAGATGTTCAAGGCGCTCGAGCGTCAGGATAAGGAAGGCGTGATCAATCCGGTCTACGTCATGGCCGATTCCGGCGCCCGCGGTTCCAAGCAGCAGATCCGGCAGCTTTCCGGCATGCGCGGACTGATGGCCAAGCCGTCGGGCGAAGTCATCGAGACCCCCATCACCTCGAACTTCCGCGAAGGCTTGACCGTGCTGCAGTACTTCATTTCGACGCACGGCGCCCGCAAGGGTCTGGCCGACACGGCGCTGAAAACCGCCGATTCCGGCTACCTGACGCGGCGCCTGGTCGACGTGGCCCAGGACGTCATCATCAACGAATTCGACTGCGGCACGGCCGACGGCATCTACGTCGAGCCCATTCTCGAAGCCGGCGTCGAAGTCGAGCCGTTGCGCGACCGCGTCGTGGGCCGCGTCTCGCTCGAAAAGATCAAGGACTACGAAGGCAACGTCATCGTCGAGATCAACCAGGAGATCACCGAGGAACTGGCCAACGCCATCCAGGCCGCCGGCATCGAGCGGGTGAAGATCCGCTCCGTGCTGACCTGCGAATCCCGCCGCGGCGTTTGCGGCCGCTGCTATGGCCGCAACCTCGCCACCGGACGCTTCGTCGAGATGGGCGAAGCGGTGGGCGTGATCGCCGCGCAGTCGATCGGCGAGCCCGGCACGCAGCTTACCATGCGCACGTTCCACATCGGCGGCACGGCGACCCGCGTCACCGAGCAGTCCAAGGTGGAAGCGCGCAACAACGGCTTCGTGAAATTCATCGACCTGAAGATCGTCGAGGGCCGCGGCAAGGTTCTGATTGCCATGAACCGCTCGGGCCTCATCGCCGTCGTCGATGAAAAGGGCCGCGAAAAAGAGCGCCACCACGTCGTCTATGGTGCCCGCTTCAAGGTCGAGGACGGCCAGCCCGTCACCCTCGGCCAGACCATGGTCGAGTGGGACCCGTACACCTTCTCCATCCTCACGGAAACCGGCGGCACCGTCGAGTTCAAGGACCTGCAGCCCGGCATCACCATCGAAGAGCAGGTGGACGAAGTCACCGGGTTGTCCCAGCTCGTCGTCACCCTGCCGCTGGGGGATGAAAAGCACCAGCCCACCATCCTGGTCCGCGAATCGTCCGGCCGCGTCCGCAAGAAGTACCTCATGCCGTCCCGCGCCCACTTGATGGTGGCCGATGGCGACGAGGTGCAGCCGGGCGACGTTCTGGCCAAGATCCCGCGCGAGACCACCAAGACCAAGGACATCACCGGCGGTCTGCCACGCGTCGTCGAACTGTTCGAAACGCGCAAGCCCCGCGATCCCGCGGTCATCAGCGAAATCGACGGCGTGGTGAAGTACGGAGAAATCGCCAAGGGCCAGCGCAAGGTCTACGTCGAGAGCGAGGATGGACGCACCATCAAGGAATACTCCATCCCCCGCGGCGTGCACATCAACGTGCAGGAAGGCGAGCACGTCCAGGCGGGCGAGCCGTTGATCGACGGCCCGCTCAACCCGCACGACCTGCTGGCCGTGCTGGGCGAAAAATACACGCAGGCCTACCTGGTGAACTCCATTCAGGAGGTCTACCGCCTGCAGGGCGTCAACATCAACGACAAGCACATCGAAACCATCGTCCGGCAGATGATGCGCTGGGTGAAGGTCGAGGACGTCGGCGACACCACGTTCCTGCTCGAGGAGCAGATCGACAAGTTCCGCTTCCGCGAGGAGAACAACCAGGTCATCCGCGATGGAGGACGTCCGGCCACCGGGCGCCCGCTGCTCCTCGGGATCACCAAGGCGTCGCTCTCGACCGATTCCTTCATCTCCGCGGCCAGCTTCCAGGAGACCACCCGCGTCCTCACCGAAGCGGCCATTTCCGGGAAGGTCGATTATCTCCGCGGCCTGAAGGAAAACGTCATCATGGGGCGACTGATTCCCGCCGGCACCGGCCTGGAGCGCTACCGCAATATCCAGCTCCTCACCGAAGTGCCCAAGGAAGAGCCCCAGGCGGCCGAGCCCGAGCTCACGCCCGAGGAAGCCGCGGCGCTCGACTTCCTTCGCAAGGATACCGACGCCATCGCCGAAGGCTAGAAACACTCCGGTACACGGGGCGGCTTTTTTCCTAGGGCCGCCCCGACATCCCTCTCCTGTTGCACCACTTCCGGAACCCTTTTGTTTGGTGCCTGATGAACTAGTGAGCATCACCGCCCGCTTTATTTCCTTGCTGGCGGCACCCAGGCTGTAAAATGGGAATGACTTCCATGCGCGCGCATTCAGCGGATAAGAGCGGAGACCCGGCAGACTCCGCACCCTTCTCCCGCGAACAATTCGAGGATCTCGTCGGGGTTATCTCCCGCTCGCAGAATAACTACCGCGAGCTGATTGATAACCTCAATCAGGCCGTCTTCACTCTCTCCACCGAGGGCGAAGTCCGCGTCGCCAACCGCTGCCTGCAGGAAATCCTCGGTGTCACCTTCCAGGAGCTGATCGGCCATCGCTTGAGCGAGTTCGTCGATTCGCCCATCTTGGAGAAAGTCCGGCCCTCGCTCCCTTTGCTGGCCAAGGAGGGGATGTGGACCGGAGTCGTGCCGGTCCGTCTAAAGCGGGACGGAGCCCTCCGCTACTTCGACTGCTGGCTTCAAGCGGTGGTCGAAGGCAAACGCGTCACCGCCGTGTTTGGCTGGGCCCGCGACATCACCGTGCAACTCGAATCCGAAGTCCGCTTCACGGACTTGTTCGAATCCCTGCGCGAGGGCATCTTCTTCTCCACGCCCGAAGGCCGCATCCTGGATGCCAATCCCGCGCTTGTGCGCATGCTGGGGTACGACACAAAGGAAGAGCTGCTGGCCTGCGACGTCCGCGAACTCCACGACACCCCGATGCAGCGGGATGGGTTGATCCGCGAGACGATTGAGAAGGGCGCTGTTCGCGATTGCGAGGTGGTCTACCGCCGCAAGGACGGCCGGCGCATTCAATGCCTGGTGTCGGCTTCCGCCGTCCGCGATTCCACCGGGCACGTCCGCTTTCAGGGCATGGTCGAGGACGTCAGCGAACTCCGCGAAACGCAGAAAAAACTGCGCGCGGAGCAAAAATTTGTCCGCCCCCTGATGGAGAGCCTGCCGGACATCGTTGCCGTGATCGATCGCCAGGGGTGCTTCACCTTCGTCAACGAGCGCGTGCGCGCCGTCGCGGGCATCGCGCCGCAGGATCTGGTGGGTAAGCGCGTCGGACAGCGAACCCACCCCGACGATCAAATGCACCTCGCCGGAACCCTGCAGAGCATTCTTGTGGGCGATAAACGCTACGCAGAAATCGAGCATCGCTTGCTGCACACCGATGGCGCTTGGCATACCCTGCTGAGCAGTTTCGGCCCTTTGTTTGACGACGAGGGGAACATCGCCGGGGCCGTCGTGACCAGCCGGGATGTGACCGATTCCAAGCAGATGGAGCAGCAGTTGGCCCGCGCCGAAAAGTTCGCGGCCATGGGGCAGATGCTGGCCGGCGCGGCCCATGAGCTGAATAACCCGCTCACGGCCATCCTGGGCATCGCCGACCTGCTGCGGGAACGCGCCGCGGACGACACCATGCGCCGCCATGCCGAGATCGTCCTGCAACAGGCGCGCCGCGCCGCGGGCATCGTCCGGGATCTGCTGGCGCTGTCGCGCCCCCCGATCGAGAAGCGCACGCCGCTCAATATCGCCGAAATTGTCCAACACGTCGTGCAACACGAGTTCGCGGCGCTCGGCGAGAAGAATATCCGCGTCAATTTCACTGCGGCTAGCGGCCTTCCTCCGGTCGAGGGCGACCCCAAGCTGCTCACGCAGGTCTTTCAGAACTTGATCGTCAACGCCGAACAATCCATTTCCGGCGCCGGGCGCGACCACGGCCTATTGGACATTTCGGTGGCGCGCCAGGAGGCCGGCGTTTGCGTGACGTTCGCCGATGATGGCCCCGGCATTCCTCCCGAGAACCTGGGCAAAATTTTCGATCCCTTCTTCACCACCAAGCGTCCCGGCGGCGGCAGCGGGCTCGGTCTCACCATCTGCTCCGTCATCGTGAAGGACCATGGCGGGAAGATCCATGTGGAGCCCACCCCCGGTGGAGGCGCCACGTTCCGCGTCTTCTTGCCGGTTGTGGCGCAGGAATCCGCCGAACCCGGGACTGCCGCTTCCACTCCGGTGGCCGAACCCAGATTCGGAGGCTTACAACGCCATGCCGTGCTCGTGGTGGATGATGAGGAAAGTATTCTGGAAATCGTCCGCGAAGGCCTTTCCGCCAGGGGCATGAAGGTCGCCACCGCAGCCGACTCCGAAGCGGCGCTGTCTCAGTTGGCCAAGAACTCCTTCGACGTGGTGGTGTGCGATTTCAATCTTCCCGGTCTCAACGGCGAGCAGTTGTTCAATACGGCGCACGCCAAGCTGGGCAATCAGCTCCCCCGCTTCATCTTCATGACCGGCGACCTGGTCGATCCGGACGTTTCCGAGCGCATGCGCGAAAACGGCGCCTCGGTCGTGCAAAAACCCTTTCACATTTCCGCGCTGGCGGCTTTGGTCGTTGCCCTGGACCGTCCCAAGTCCGTCCAGCCCCGGTAGACTGGCAGGTCTTCCCTCATTTGCTTCCGCCCGGCGCGCCCTCCACGCCGAAGTCCCAGACGTAGACGCTCAACGCCTCGCCTTGCACGATCTCCGCAACCGCATATTCCCCCGGCGGCAGAGGCTGGCCCAGCGTGAAGCGGTACACCCCGCGCGCTACCTGCCAGCGTTGGATGGGGATGGTGTCGCGATTGGCGCGCCGCTGGCCGAACAGTTCATCGGTGTTTTCGATTTGCCGGTTTTCTCCCTTCAGCTTGGCGCGCAGCAGCTCGATATCGGGTTCGCGGGCATCCACCGTGCGCATGTAAAACTCCGGCACCGGATTGCCCAGCCGCAATTTGGCCCGCGGCCCGTGAATCGAAACCGTGTGGCTCGAAGGAACAATGGGAACCGGCACGAGCACCTGTTCGAGCAGGCGCCGCTTGGCCAGCTTCGAGGCCGTCTCCGCCTGCGCCAGCCGCTGCAGTGCCCGGCCATCGTATAGAAATAATCCTTCGCCCGGCGGCAGGAAAATCCCCGGGGCTACTTCGAGGCTGGCGTCGATATCCAGCGGCTCGGCGTGGCGCTCCGCTTCGCGCGCCTGCGCCTTCGCGACGATCGCCGCATCCCGCCGTGCTTCCTGCTCCTCGATCTTCTTGGTCGCCTCCCAATCCACCAGCGCCTCGGGCATCTGCTCCCATTGCGAGCTGTCGAGGCTGTAATAGCGCACCCGGTCTCCCTCGATCCGGTATTCGCGCACCAGTTGGAAGCTTCCGTCCTTCAGGAACAGCTTCTTCCCCCGCGGCAGCGCCGCGGCGCCGGCCGGTGTTGCCGGCGTGGCGTTCGGAGCGGATGCGACAGGAGCGGCTGCGGAGTCCTGGGTTTGGGCGGCCAGGGGAAGACAATCGGCAGCGAGCAGCAGCCCCAGGAAGCCAGATCCTGCCGCCAGCACCCACCCCATCGTTCCGCGTTGGTAAGCCATCCGCGCTGAGCCCCCGAAGAAGTAGGATGCGTCCTGCCGCCCTCCGGTCAAGCGGCTGCGGCTCCAGAATAGACCGGCCGATGCCGAGTCACAACGGGTCAGGCAAGAAAAGAAGCATTTGGGACCCTGGGAAGCGCGATCTTAGCCTCTGTAAGGTGGCAAAAACGGACATATCGGGGGCCGTATGGGAGCATGCACTTTGCTCCCATTGCTGCAATTTTCGACAGTGGTTCGCGACGCCCGCGCTTCCCGGACGCCCCGGGTAACTTGAGGAGTGGGGGTTTCAGCTTTCTGGAAGTAACGGGAAGCGGAGGAAGACAGTGCGTGTGCCGTGGCGGCGGGGAGATCGCAGACAGCTTCAGTTAGTGCTCACAACGGGGCTGGATGGCGGTCAAAATCATCAGGTCCGCATTGGTGAAGAGCCACTTTCCGGCTTCCGTGCCCGCCGCTTCCGCCGCGCGCGCCACCTTTCCGAGATGCTTGTTACGGGCCAAGCCTTGTAGGTGCTCCTGGCAGATGCCCGTCAAGGTCGTGACTTCATCTTCGGTGAAGAATTTCTGGCTCAGCTTGACTCGGACCATGTGCGGGCCTCGCAATCCGTCGAATGTTGATGCCAGCCTATACTCCGTCCATTTCACTCAGGCTAACAACGGATGAAGAAATGGGCGCGATGTACATATCAAACTAAACTGCACACAGTTCCCCTGCAATAGTCGTTCCGTACCATCAGGCTAAAACTTTTGGATTTTGAGAGATGGGTAACTGTTGTGGTGTCTATCAGATAGGCACTGGTGCCCGGTTGGAGGGCCAGCGCCGCTCAGGGGCCGGACGTTCCAGACGCGGAAAAAAAGTCCAAGGTTGGAATATTTCTTACAATTTTGCGGATATGCCCTGCGGCCTTGGGGCAGCGATCGAGCGCAGGAAGTGGCTGCCGCTTACAGAGAAAAGCCGCCGGAGTTTTCAAATGCATGCGCGATTTGCAGGACGCGGTCCTCGCTAAAGTGCGGACCGAAGATCTGCATGCCCACGGGGAGCCCCGCACGAGTCTTCCCGCAGGGCACGGAGATGCCGGGCACGCCGGCGAGCGATCCCGTGACGGTGTACACGTCGGCCAGATACATTTGCAGCGGATCGGCGGTCTTCTCGCCCAGGCGGAAGGCGGGCGTGGGAGCCGTGGGGGTGATGATGGCGTCCACTTTCTGAAACGCGTCGGAGAAATCCCGGGCGATCAGGGCGCGCACCCGCTGGGCGCGCAGATAGTAGGCATCGTAATACCCGGCGGAGAGGACGTAAGTGCCCAGCATGATGCGGCGCTTTACCTCGGAGCCGAAGCCGCGAACGCGGGTCTGACGGTACATTTCCGTGAGGGTGGCGCCGGGCGCTCGGAGGCCGTAGCGCACGCCGTCGTAACGGGCCAGGTTGGAACTCGCCTCCGCCGTGGCGATGATGTAATAGGTGGCAATGGCGTAATCGGTGTGCGGCATGCGCAAGGGGATGCGCCGGCAACCCAGCCGCTCGAGCAGCGCGATGCCTGCGTGAATCTTTTCCTGCACTTCGGGATCGAGCCCCTTGCCGAAGTAGTCCTCGGGCACGCCGATCCGCAGTCCCTGAATGGGTTTTTCGAGCTCGGCCGAGTAGTCGGGCACGGGCACGGCCGCCGAGGTGGAGTCATAGGTGTCGTGACCGGCGATGGCCGCAGTCACCGCGGCGATATCGGCCACGTTGCCAGCGAAGGGACCGATTTTGTCGAGAGAAGAGGCAAACGCCACCAGCCCGTACCGGGAAACGCGGCCATAGGTCGGCATCAAAGCCGGAATCCCGCAAAACGCGCCCGGCTGGCGAATCGAGCCGCCCGTGTCGGTACCGAGCGCCGCCACGGCCAGACCCGCGGCCACGGCGGCGGCGGACCCGCCGCTGGAGCCTCCGGGAACATGGTCCAGGGCGACGGGATTGCGCACCGGGCCGTATGCGGAGTTCTCATTCGAGCCGCCCATGGCGAATTCATCGCAATTCGTTTTGCCCAGGAAGACGGCGCCGGCCCGTTCGAGGCGTTCGGCCGCGGTGGCATCATAAGGCGGGATGTAATCCTCGAGCATCTTGGATGCGCAGGTGGTGCGGACGCCGCGCGTGCTGATGACGTCCTTGATGGCCATGGGGACGCCAGCCAGCGGGGGCAGGGTTTCTCCACGGGCCACGGCGGCGTCGACGCGGTCCGCCTGGGCGTAGGCGCGCTCGGGGGAAAGCGTGAGATAGGCGTTCAGCTCCGGGTTGCGCCGGTCGATGCGGCTGTAGAATTCGGCAGCCAGCTCGCGGGCGGAAATCTTCTTGGCCGCCAGCGCGGCTCGCACTCCGGCAATTGTCCAGGGCACTGCCCCGCTCATCGGATTGTTCTGTCCTTCGACCTCACCGGCTATTCTCCTTCGACCTTACCGGCCATTTTTCCTCGACCTTACCGGTCGATCACCTTGGGGACGCGGAAGAACGGCTTTTCGGCGTCGGGCGCTCTGGCGAGGACGGTGTCGGCCACATCGGAGGGCCGCAAGGTGTCCTCGCGCAGCTCGGGGTGGCTTTCCGCGCCTTCGGCGCCAGCTGCCGGGTAGAGCACCTGCGTCATCGGTTCGACATTGGTCACGTCGAGCGCTTTGAGTTTGTCCACGTAGGCGAGGATTTCGTCGAGCTGGCGGCCGTAGGTGTCGATCTCCTCGGGGGACAATCCCAGATGGGCCAGTTCGGCCACGCGCAGCACTTCCTCCCGGCTGATCTTCATGGGTGGCGCAGGCGTTCTGCCACGCGTTCGGCGCACGGGCGGCCAATTTCGGTGTACGGTTTCATGCGAACCATCTTAGTAGAAACGACAGGCAATTCAAGTGCTGCGGGCGGCAAAATGGGGCAGCCCTAACAAGGTGCTGAAGAACACGTCCCAGGGAGCTTCAGGGGCTAAAGCCCCGTGAAGATGAATGCGTTCACGCCGGGGCTGAAGCCCCGGCCTCCTAGAAACCAATCAAGGAGATTCAGGGGCTTCCCGACTCAAAGCGTCGGGACGCAAAGGGCGCGAAAGCTCCACTGATCTTAGAGTGCGTGATTCGCGTCTAACCAGCTTGCGGAAAAAGTCAAATTCGTGCCTCAGGGGTTAAAACCCCTGATGATAAGGCGTGGCTTATGTCGGAGCTGAAGCTCCGACCCCCTAAAAATCGCGTTGTTTCCGCGAAGGTATAAAGCCGCGACCCGCAAAGCTCTCGGCGTTTTTCAGCAGCCTGCTAGACGCCGTGCGGCACGCCCGCGCTCAGGAGCGACGGCGGCGAATGAAGGGAGTGTGAGTGTTATCGGCGGCGCGAGCAGCGTGCGGCGAGTCCGGGGCGGGGAATTGGGTTGTGCCGCTGGGGGCAGTGGGGACGACGAACTGCACTTCACGCACCAGCGTGGCACCCCAGGCCCGGTTGATGCGGTCACGGATTTCGCGCTGCATGGGTTCGAGCTGCTGCTGCCAGGCCTTGCCGTCGGCAGCCAGTTCGAGGTGGCCCTGTTCGCATCGCAGGGGCGTGGTGTGGTCCGCAATGGCCTTTCCGGCGACCGCCGGCCATGCACCCACCAGCCAGGCCAGCGCCGCTTCCGGCTGGTCGAGCCGGCGCACCGCGCGTCCGAGGAAGTCTGCTGCCTTTTCCATGGGAACCCGTATTCTAGCACGGCGCGCACGCGCGCTTGCACCGCCAATGCGACCATGCGAAAATCGGGGCAGCCCCTGTGCGGGGCTGCTTTCCGATTCGGCGGTATCGTCTAGGGGTTAGGACGCGAGGTTCTCAACCTCGAAACCGGGGTTCGATTCCCCGTACCGCTACCAACGCTTCCCGCCATTGCTTGTGTCCCGTGCTGCTGTGGTGTCCCGGCGTTGCTCCCGGTTCGAAGTCGAAGGACCTGCCTGTTTCTCGGTGTGTTCGGTACCGGCTCCGTGTCCTCTAGTCGTATTTCCGTCCGGCGGGTGCACATCGCCGACGAGGTTGTGGCGCGGGGGTTTGGATTGTGAGAAATTAGGAACAGCGCGCCCGTAGCTCAGTTGGAAAGAGCGTCTGCCTTCTAAGCAGAGGGTCGGGGGTTCGAATCCCTCCGGGCGCGCCATTCTAAAACCTATCCTCATATTGGGTTTACGCAACTTTCCGAGAATCAATCGTCACGCCATTTTGTAGCCCATGTAGCCCAAATGAAAAGCCGAGGCCAACTCGGTCGCACCATTCCCGACGCCAAGCGAGGTCTTTGTTCAACCCGCCCGCGTACAAATCGGTCACGGCTTCTTCGAGTGTCCGAGCCACAGTTTAGTTAGGTCCTCTGGTACTTGCGCCCGTCGCAATGTTTCCGTGCGGAATCGCCGGAAGGCATGGAAACCTACTTTCTTGCCTGTACCGTGCAATGCACGAAGCACGTTGCGTTGTCCCAACGGACGACCAGTCCGCGTCGCGAAGAGATACCCAGTTCTTCCGGCCACGTAACCTCGCAACAACCGGGCCAGCGGTTCCGGTATATCAACCTCGCGCACGGCATTAGGCGTCTTCGGTTCCTGTTCCTGACCATTCCAGATGCTACGCCGTACGTGAAGCACGCGGCAATCTGATGACAAGATCAGTCGATTTCACCGCCAACGCCTCACCGATACGAAGTCCCGTCCCCGCCAGCAGAGCAAAGAGCATGGCGTACCGCTGCTGTTTGGCACTGGCGAGGACTTCCATAACCTCCGCTTCGGTTAGAGTTGGCCTGCGTTGGAGTTCCTTTCGGATGATCGGTAGGCCGATGAAATCGTGGTTCCACTTGCGCGGATAAAGCTGATCTCCGTCTGAATCGACGGCGGAAGCCACGACCATCTTCACGACCCTTGAATGAGTGACTATTGTTTGTGGGGAAAGCCCCGCCGCAACCATTTGCTTCACCAGCTCTCGCAATGCGCCATTGGAAACGTCGGCCAGCAACTTGTCGCCAAGGTTCGGAAGAATCCACTTGTCGAGTGAGTGCTGCCAGCCGCAAATGGTAGCGGGTTTTACCGGCTTTCGTTGCCGCGTGCCGAGTGATGCAATCCACTTTGCTGCGTGGGCACGAAATGTAGTCGCCGGTGTTGTGTTGGTTGTGAAGGCTTCTTTGCCATTGATGCCTTCTCGTTCGATATGTTCACGGAGCTTCCGCCTTGCGAGGCTGCGCGAAGGGCAAATGCCCAGCGTAACCGTTCGGCGCTTTCTCCGCTCAGGGGTGTCAATCCAGTAGCGTCCGTACGCCTGGGCCGCTGGATTCCACTCCTTAGTATGTCCGTGCTGGAACACGTTTCCTGTCTGTCCAATTCGGCGGGACAAGGATGGTCCTCGTTTCCGCCTTATCGCCGTTGCATTTAGAAGGGTATTCCCAAACGTCACGATAAAGAAAGGGCGCAATTCCGCGGGAGCATGGCTCGGTCCCGTCTTCGGAAGCCCAATTATTCGCCGTGTCGTGTTCCCGGACTGCGGCCTTGTACATTCCGCGCGTATCCAGTGCATGGTTTCGCAACCCATAAGTTTGCCTAACTACAGCGGTACGCGGTAAACGCCATAAACGTGCCGCTCCGCAGTGCTAGCAACCCCTAGACCTACTTACCGCGTTTACCGCGTGCCCTACCGTGTAGCAACCCAGCGTTCCGCCGGGCGTCCACCCGTCTGTTCTTGCGTGCAGCTGACCCATCCGTTCTCCAGCAGAAAACTGAGCGCGCGAGATATTTCTGCTTCGGATCGATTGCGCCCAAACACTTCGCGAATCTCGTTTCGAGTTAGTCCGTTTGGTTGGTGTCGTAGTTCGCGGAGAATGGAGTCTGCCGTTGGATCTCCAAGTGCGTCACCAAAGATGTACCGTGCTGAGGCATCACAGTATCGCCAGACGGCAAGAGCAGCAGATAGATGGCGCTTCTGAATGAACCTGGAGCAATCAAGAAGTGCATAAACCATTGCGAGCCGAATGACTTGGGGCTCGGCTCTTGATGTGACTGCCCCGAGGAGGCCGGGCACTTCGGCTGCTAGGACCGGATAAGTTCTTTTCCAAAGCTTCCTGGCCCGTTTCGACATCCGCATCTGCTGCACGTTTCGCGCAAATGTCGCCGCCGAGCGCAGTTTGCGGCCTAACTCTTCGAGCACTTTCCCATCAACGTTGCCGCCGAAAGGTAAAAGTTGGGAACGGCGAGCGCACACCCACAAGAAACGGTTGGCAAATCCATTTGCCGTGTCGGTGGCCGTCAATTCCCGACGCAACTCGTCTTGGGTGATGTGAACGATGAGAGAGATGTGTGCGCCAGTCGCACGTGCAGGGGAATTCTTCGTTAAATTATTCAGATCTCCGCTATCCCAAGCACTGCGAATCACACCAGAGAGGATGTTTGACTCTCGCCGCATGACGCGAAGGGTTGAGGCAAATTCCGGCTCCACAACGAGCAACCTCTTGTCATCAACGCCTTGATCTTCGTCTTTTGATTCCGCTTTTGTGGCCGCGACAATGTCTTCGACGGCCGTATCGGTCGCCTGCTGGGGATCAGTTCCAACTCCTTCTCTGGTTTCATCCTTCGGATCACGAACTGCCCAGATCAGACCTTCTCCTGAGCTTAGTCCCCCCGGCATTTTGCGTTCGCGTGCCCAGTCTGGGTCAATGTCCCGAAGCAATCTGAAGACTTCATTCCAGCTTGTCCCCTTCCGCGATTTGCTGGTCTTGCCGACGATTCCTGAAAAAAGATTTGTGTAGTGGCGGGTCGCCCCGATTTCGAAGTATGGATTCCTACCGATCAAGTTCCCGAACCCGACAAGAAGTTGGACAAGAAGGGCTGCTGGGTCCCCTTCGGTTTCGGGGGCAATTGTACGGACAGCATCGCATGCTAAGCCGTAAAACGCTTCGTCCGTGAGGGGCTCCGGCCAGGGCACTTTGTTTTGACCAAGACGTGGTGACCATGCACGGATGGATTCAATGCCGAGCCATTGACAAGCGCGATCGACAACGGCGGCACCCAAAAGTTCCGCCAGTTTTGGCCTTCCAGTAGCCGTTGCATCCCTGTCGAGTCGCTTCCGAGTCGTGCGAGCGGCAATCTTTCGGTAGACCCATTCCTCGTCGCCAGCGGTTCGGGCGACAGCACCAACGCAATCGCCGACCTCAATGTCGTCCCATCCGGCGCGGAGCAACGTTCCCGCAAGCGCCAAGGCGAGTTCGTTCCGGGTTCCCTTTTTATTAGGCCAATGCCGGGCGATAAGAGTTAAACCGGCAAGATACGCTATGGCCTTTCGAAGCTCACCACCATCGACCTTGGCTGGAGGCTTTCTGCTGTCCCATTCAATGGGTTCTCCAGACAGATGGATCGAGGGCGGGACGACCGTTGCTAGGCCGGTGGATCGCAGTTCAAGCAAACACGTCCCATCGAGATCGCAAAATTTCTCAGAGGTAGGAATAGGATCAGCAATTTGCCAGCGGTGTGACTTCGGCTTGGATTTCCGGCCGTGAATTCGTCCGGTATAAGGCAGAAATCTATCGGCCAGTTCGATGGCCTCTGGACAGTCGAGGTCTGTATCGATCAAGCCGCCGCTGGGTTCCCCCGTCAGAAGACCGATATTGCTGTCCCCAGAAAAATACTTGTCAAACTCAGATTCTTCGATACGTAGATTTTGCCAGCCCTTTGTTCTTGGTCCCTTTTCCTTTGGAGGTACGGGTACGAACCTCCATCCCTTCTCCAGAAATCTTTTTGCAGCTTTGCGTAGCGTTCTTAAGCGGCTCATTGGACCCCCTTCGCCAACTCGGTCACTACGGCGGCTGCCTCGGCGAAGAGGCTGGCGGGTGCCAGTTGGACAAATCCAAGCAGCACGCCGTAGCGATCCTTACTTGTATTTACTAGGGTCGCCGTCAGACGTGACCTTTTCGGTGAGACTGCAGGCGACTTATTCCGCGCGGCAGAAATTACAGGTATTCACTGGGAGTGGTCAAAAACGAGGACGGGCCAGTTCTTCACAAATCAGCCTCTCCGAGAAAGCCCAAGAGCGAATGTTAGCTTCGCTGCAACCGTATTGTTCTCCGAGTATTAGCTCAGCCGCAGTCCCCGGAGTTTCTCGGACTATTTGGTCCAGATCAAGTTTGCCTTTAACAAAAGGAAGCCAGTGAGCAGACGTTTTGCGCCCAAACTCAAGAATCGCCTCTCGTTGTTTGTCAGTGGGCACAGCTGATGATGGAAATTGCGACCGCATGGACTTGATCTCCCAAACCAGTCGGTCGTATTGGGCTCGTAGGAAGATACGTGGCGGAAGCTTTCCCATCCGCCCCGTCAGGTGGGCAAAGCTCTTGCGTAGCTTCGCGCCGCGAGCGCTCCGTGGAGTTACCTTCGCTATCCGGCGCCCCAGCCATCGCAAAAAATGCTCCTGAAGTTCCCAACTCTCGAAAAACTCCGTTACCCTGCGTGCTGATAGTGGTCGACCGTTTTCACGCTCCATGACGGGTATCCCGTCTATCTCGATCAATACCCGAGCAAATGAAACCCCAGTTCCAGGCAGGGACACAGGCTCGCTCTTGACCACGCGCAAAGGGTGTATTTTGTTCGCCAGCGCGTAGCGCAAGAATTCTAAGAACAGTTCAAATACTTGCGTTTTCGTATCTTGGTTATTTTTTGCTCGATGCATTGGCTCCTCTTGTCGCTAAAGCGCGATGGACAACAATCTAGTATGAGGAAGGGCTTGCTATATTGCGAATTATCCAGAAAGAGACGGGCAGGCAAAACAGCAAAACCGCCCACGTTGACGTAATATCTGCCCCTTCGGGGCAGAAGACGCGCATAGTCCACGTTTGAGTGGGTTGATTTTAGTCTTGCAGGACGAGGCTATGGCTTTCTGCAGGTCAGCAAAATCAGCCAAATGGCGAATCCTGCAGAAACTCCAAAAACTGGAGGAAATTCCGCAGAACGGCCGATACACCTATCGAGCGAGATGGCAAATGCAACACTGCCACATCAATCGGCTCTTGTTGCGAATACCCACTTCTCTATCTTCCATAGACCTTCCTTTAGCTGTCGTGCCCGCTTCTGGACTGTTTCGATGCGCCACAAGAGAGCCAAGAGAACGAATGGCGCTACAGGTGTGAGGACTTGCCAAAGGTGTTCTCTAGCCCAGATAACATTCTTGACCAGGGAATCGTCGATTACACTTGGAATGTCGTTGGATAACAGGGTGGCATAGGTTAAAAGCACAAAAATGAAGGATCCCCCAATACCCAATTGAATCTCGATACATCTCGCAAGTCACTTCCAAGTTGAAGGTATACGCGCATAGGCTCGTCCGGGTCTACTGCTTTCGCTTCGTTTCTCCATTGGTAGATAGAAAGTTTCTTGTTTCCCCACAGACTAACTTTTCGTCCTAGGTACCCTTCCCAGGGCTTTCCTTCAAGGATGCGCGTATAGTGAAGCGCCGGACTGGTAGCGACTAGATTCAAAAAGGAAGAAACTACGACAAAGAAGTTTAAAGACTTGATGGGAAGAATCAAATTGCGAAGTGAGTCACCATCCTTAACGTTCCACGCTTCCCGAAGATCGCAGAACCTGATGTCCATCAAAGCACCATACCGGGTTAGCAAAAATCTTTTCCAGCGCCAAATTCGTCCAACTCGCGACAATGAAAATCTTATTCGAAGATATGCTTCGGAATTGCTGGGCAGTGGATCGGCAGTGCGAATCTTAAACAGCGTAAAGTCGGCGCCGCTTCTCTCTTCATCAAGAACGACATTTGCCGACGGAACTCGCGAAATGCTCAGACTTCCCTTGCCATAGTCGATGACCTCAGCAGTGGGATACTTAACGGGCTTTCCGAAAATCAATTGTGCTGTCTGTTGCGACAGCAACCGCCCACCCAAATCCTCGAAGCCATATCTTTCTGCACCTGCAGGTATGGCGATCTGAAACTCTCGAACGGGTGTCTCTCCAGATTTGACATGCAGTCCGATATCCAACAAGAAGCGTGGTCTTCCAAGCAACCCTGTCAATACCCAGAGGTTTAGGTGACACTCACTAATTTCAAGAGCGGGATCGTCCTTGTCATTCTTTAGAACAGCGAAGAATCCCATAAAGCCTTTCCGGCCACAAGATTGTTGGGGAATTCACCCGGAACCCCAACCAAATACGCTTTCGTCCCGACCTTCACCGTAACGATTCACTTGAGTGTTTAAGAAGCGAAAGCCGCTCCCTCTCAAAAGAGGCCAGAGCATCCACACAATCTTCGAGTCAGCAGTGACATAGACAAACCTGATACCGCTCTGGTGCCACCTTCGACAACAAGTAACAAGGAGACTGGAACCAAAGCCTGTGTGACGACAACCGGGAGCTACCCAAATCGTCGACAGTTTCATTATGTGGGGGCCCTTCGGAGTTTCGATCGTAAGTCCGGCCAAATCGGAGTTGGATATTGCGAGCGTACATCTCGCACGTCTATCAAGCACGTCGCGCAGGCGTCTATCTAACCACTCAAAGCCCCTCGGATACATTCGTGGCAGAACACTAAGAAGTCGAAAAACCGCTTCCTTGTCTCGGTTCAGATAAGGACGAAGCACGCCCGACTTGCAAGTGCTGTAGTTCATTACCGCGCAAGTTAACTCCATGTTAGCTTTGCTTGTCAAGCCTGCGTGCCGAGCGACATTCCGCATGGATAGTTCGCGTCAGTAGTTCCGAGGCGCTACTGAGTGAAATATTTCCACTCGCGATCTGCGCAAATGTTTGCCGGTGCTGTGGATGCGGGCAGCTCCGTCCGGCGCGGATAATCTGTGGCGTAAGGCTCTGAAATGCGACCCAACTTGCGGGGGGTTGGCCAGCACCGCACGCGGTAAAAACACCGCAGTTTACCGGGCTTAAGTGGCCGAAACAAAAAGCTTTACAAGCCTGCCTAAATATGGTATATATATCACTGTATGGCAAAGCCCTGTAATACGCAGCAGGCGGCCAGGGCCGCAGGCATATCGATGATGACCCTGCACCGCTGGATTGTGGCCAAAAGGCTTAAGGCCCCCAAGCTGCGCATACGCAACGGCAGGGCCGTGCGGCTGTGGCACCAAGCGGATTTGGACCGGCTCCGTGCGCTTAAGCAGCGGATTTACTGCAAAGGGAGGGGCCGGAAGAAGGGCTACACGCGAAAGTAAGAAAGCGGGACGCCACGGTGTAATCAGCACCGCGACGCCCCTAACCACATCGACCTAAAGAGGAGGTCAACATGGCTGGAGTAAACCGTAGCACCCACGCAGCATTCCCTCAAGTTATCAACGGACCAGATCTGGACCGGCGGGCTGTGTTGTATGCCCGAGTCAGCACCCACAACGGCCAGGACCCCGAAATGCAGCTACGGGAGCTGCGCGAATACTGCCTACGTCGCGGATGGCCGGTTGTCGGTGAGTACGTAGACCTGGGCATATCCGGCGCAAAGGAGCGGCGTCCTGACCTGGACCGCCTAAACGCCGACGCCCACAAGCGAAAATTCGAGGTTATCGTTGTCTGGAAGTTTGACCGCTTTGCCCGCTCTGTATCCCACCTGCTAAGAGCATTGGAGAACTTCCGCGCCCTGGGGATCGAGTTTGTTTCTCTATCCGAACAGATCGACACCTCCACACCCACCGGAAAAATGATCTTCACCGTGCTTGGCGCTGTAGCGGAACTGGAGCGCAGCCTAATTGCCAAACGGGTGCGCGCTGGC
Source organism: Terriglobia bacterium (assembly GCA_963791705.1). Classification (GTDB taxonomy): domain Bacteria; phylum Acidobacteriota; class Terriglobia; order Acidiferrales; family UBA7541; genus Palsa-295. Next base: position 303,191 of record CAWBTO010000006.1, read on the forward strand.
CTACGCAACGCCCGCGCCAAAGGCAAAACGCTAGGCAGGCCCACCAAACAGGTAAACGCGGCCCAAATAGCCGCCCTGCGCGCCCAGGGCGTTACCTGGCGGCGCATAGGGGCACAGCTAGGGGTAAGCCCGGCCACAGCCTACGCCGCCGCCAAGGGGCGTTTGTAAAACCCTAGTGGCCAGGGGGCGGCAAGTTGCTCATTTAGCAGGGCCAATGGGGCTTAAAAAGTTGTTTGTAAAACACATGTTTTGTAAACGGGTTAGGTACGCACAAAGGGGGCACCAGCATGAAGCTGTTTTGGGTAAGCAAGCGGCTGGCGTTTGGCAGCGCGGTAACCACCTGGGGCCACGTGGAAAAACTCCAAACCCTAGGCATCACCCACGTCATCAACCTGCGGCACGGCAAGCACGGGAAGAAAATCCGCGAGTTTGAGAGTCTGTGGCTGCCGTTCAAGGACGATATGAAACCACGTCCGAATTGGTTCCATCGTCGTGCGTTGCTCTTCTACCAGAAAGGCATGCGTAGGCCGAAATCCAAAGTCCTTTGCATGTGCCATCACGGCGTTTGCCGAAGCGCATCGCTCACTTATTTTCTGCTGCGGGCCGATGGCCTTAGTCCCACGAGAGCCAAGAGCACAGTCCTCAAAGCCAGACGACGCGCCCGCGTGGTTCCAGCGTACCGGGAGTCGGGCGAAAACTTTCTATCCCTTCACATGATGCAGCAGATCATCAAGCGCAGCAAATCCTGATCAGGAGCGGCGCCATGAAACGTCAGCAGACCGTAACGTACTGGGAGTTTTCCATCGACATCGTTGGTCCAAGGTACAGGATGAAGAGTCAGCGCCGGGCTATTAACAAAATGCTGTCCAGAAAACGACTCCGGGAAATAGAGCAAGCAGCACTACAGACGACGAAGGGAAATCTACCGCCAGGATTTACAGCGACCGTATCGTAAGGGAACCTGTCACACGCCCCGGAACAACTCCGCCATCGTCAACCTGAGTGTCTTCGCAATCTTCTCGATGTTAACCAGCGCCACGTTCCGCTCCCCCCGCTCGATCCCGCCCAGGTAGGTCCGGTCCATGCCGCACATGTCGGCGAACGCCTCCTGAGACACCCCCAGCTTGTGCCGTTTGTGGCGTATCGCCTTGCCGAACCTGACGCGAATGTCTTCCATTTACCCTTGCGCGTCATATTTGAGCCTCACGGTTTATATGTCCACGGACTATGAGTATCCTGGCATCAGGCGGGAATTGTGGCTCCCAAAAACAACAGGGAAGGCCAGATGGCGCTGATCGACAAGTTCGGTGAGCGGTGGGCACGCAACACTGAGAACATAAAAGATAAGCGTTTGCCCGGAAGAAGGAAGGGCGGGCAGGGCGTCTACATCCTGTATGACGGCTCGACCCCGGTCTACATTGGGAAGGGGAATATTCGAGCGCGTCTCCTAGACGCGGACAAGGACAAGCGGCGGAGAAAGTCCTGGGACCACTTCAGTTGGTATGTGGTCAAGGACAAAAGCCTGATCCACGATGTGGAAGTGCTGCTAATCCGAATACTCCCCCTCTACCTCCGCTACCTCACCCGCCAGCGCGGGCACTTCCAGGGAGTCAGGTCCACGGACCAAAAGCGAGCAAACAGAACGTCGAAGTACATTGCTCCCCCGAAATTCATGCGGTCGGGCAAGTGAATATTGCCTCGGAACTGGGGCATTCATAGCCCTCGACGAAAGGAAATTCCGATGAGGCCATACCTTTGGGCTGCGCTGGTTATCGTGGCGCTATCATATTCCACGGTTGCCCAGGAACCGTCGGACAAAAGCCTTGGGGATGCGGCAAGAGAGTATCGCGAGGCTCGTTTAAGAAAAGTCATCGAAAACACGGTCAATCAATTCTGCTCGAAGGCAGATGATCCACAAATGCAACAGAAGTATCCGAAGCTTCAGGAAAAGTGCAAGGACAAGCCTGCGCTAGTTCAGGTCGTATTTGACTCTGCACTGAAGAATCTTAAAGAAACCGAGGCAGAAAATGCTAAGCGCCTGCGGGATAGTGATAATTCGTGGGCCAGTGAATCTCTGACCGCCCAGACGGCTCCTACGGATTCAGTATCCGCTGCCCGATACCGAGCACAGAAGGCTTGTAACTACGGCGCATCGGCAAAGCCTACTGAGGTTCTTGAATGCGCTAAGGCAGAAGGCGAGTTAGAAACGGCCCTGAGATCCCAAGCGGCAACTCAAAGTCCGGGAATGAATCCAGCATCTGCAATGCCAGGTGATTACGTGATCTCACTTACAGGGACTACTGGCCTCCCTGTCACGGGCACATGTTCGTTTGCAGGTAAGGCGGAAAGTTTCGAACGACGTGCTCCCGGCCCAACACATAGCGACGGCAGGCCGAGGCGTTCTTTGTTCGTTCGTTAAGAAATACGTCCAGGGCACTCTGAAGATGGAGATCATTCAGAACGGAGATGTGCGAGATCAGGCGGAAACCGATGCGTCATACGGAACTGTGTCCTTAAGCGTGGATTGGTAGTGATGGAATGCACCGTTTTTAGGCTTCCATGATGAGGACACCCCGGCGTTCTAGCTGTCCTGCGTATACGGGACCAATTCCAGAATCTGGAAATGAGGCCCCTGGGGAGAGCCAGATGGAATGTGTTCGGTTGTTGTAAGTTTCCGGCGTAAAATCAGCTTCGAGGGCTACGAATGCCTGCGTACGAGCCGGGCGATTACATCAAGGTTGAATTTTCTGACGAAACCACTGGCGTTGGCGAATGGATGTGGGTGCGCGTCGATCACTGCGATGATGCCCGACAGATCGTCTTCGGAACTTTGGACGATGCGCCCATCAATGATCAAAGCGGCAAGCTGAAACTTGGCACCGAACTTGCCGTCAGTTTCACCCAGATTCGTGAGCACAGGAAATCTTCCGAGTTTGATTCAACGAACTGATGAAACGTTTATGAGGTCACGTAGACATTTGAACTTGAACTATTAGGAACGACTGAAAGGGCCGAAGGCGTCTGCTCGGTGCCACACCACCACACTAGGCGCATAGTCCTCGGAGCCGCTCGTCTGCGACCACGTGTTGCGGATCTATTTTGTCTTAAGCTAGCGCTTGATACGCGAAGCTGGGTCGCCGCACAACATTGAAAGTATCAAGAAATCGAATTTCACCATTTCGGTCCGCATCCTCAACCGCTTCTGCAAGTATTTGAGTAGGACGATGACAGTCCCATAGCGGATGCACAAAGATTATTTGCTTGCGCCCAATGATACATCCGGGCAGGCGTGCGAATTCGCGACTCCTTCCACCAAAGGAGAGCGCGAACGAATCCCGGAGGGAACTCCCCCACTCAGGCCAACCTTCGATTTCCGGCAATGCGAACCGACCGTCAATACCGCACCGAGCTGTGACGGATGCGAGAATCCTCAGTGCGGCCAGCCCGAGACGCCAGTCGAGTAAGCCGTGGTAATTCATGTTGCGATATTGGCGGAGACAGTCATAACAAGAGGAATCGCATCTTGAACGATGCTCAGCCGCAACTATGGCGCCGATAAAAGAGTCGTTGGGCGGATCGGGAGCGGTCGCTCCCGCAAGAACGCTTCCCAGGTTTTCGGCCAGCCATTGTGTGAATCCGGCACCGTTTGCCAGGTGGTCGCTAAAAACGATTTCGCCCACGAACTGGTTCTGCGGAGTCGCTATACGACGCAAGTTGCTGATATCAATTTCCTCGGGATCGATATCAAGCTCTTCGCCGACCACTGACCGCAACATGAAAGCTGCAGAGAAGTAGGCTGCCCTTATTGCTGCACTTTGAATGCGCCCGACCAATGGGTCAACGCACAGACCGACCGGCGGGGCACTAGGGCTAACACGTGCGACATCTGTCGTCTTCGGTGCCGCTAGTGCTACCTCTTCGTTTGCACCTGGGCCGGTGAACTGAACGCCAATCTGGGTATTCTGATAACGGTCATCGATCCATTGGCCATCGAACCGGTTCCGACCATTGGAAAGGGACGCCCTACCGACCGCACCCCGGAATAGCCGTCCACGGCGAGTGTTTAACCGGAAAACCCGGCCAGCGGGAGTAAAAGCCAGTTGAGTATTTGTGCCGGCAAGAGCTTGAGGAATGGCCGAATCAGACTGAGTGACGATACCCGAACCACTTACCAAGATCTCGACGTCTTCTTTCGCGTCCTCTCCTGAGCCGAGCTCAGTCCGAAAACCGAGGGGCACAACAATTTCAAACACCCTAAAGCCTGGTGTAACGCCGCTGGTCGTGCCGCATTCTCCGCAAGCCACAGCAGCGGGCCTTTGATCTGATACTTGCGTGTCGTGGCACCGCTCGCATCGGGACATCCAACGCCGCCATGCGATAGGGTTTGGTTCGGCAGGGGCTAAACGGTTACCAACTAGAATGTAGGGGGCAGTGAAACCGATGCTTGTATATATGCGCTTGTCTTTGGTTTTTTGAGATCCGGGCGCAAACTCAGTGATCGCGAGGTCGAGATCTCGGTCGACACTAAATACGGTCCGATTGCGAATTCCGTGAAATAGGTTGCGCACACGAGAAGGCATACCGAACATCGGCAACACGGCACCTTCAGCGAGCCGCTCACCAACTCCATCTCCGGTGAGTTCTGGGTTTTGTGCGCAATCATCGATCCGGTTTACTAAGTCTCTGCGAATTCGCATCTCCAAGTCCGCAGCAGACACGGGACTGAAATCGCCAACGAGGAGAGCTGCCGCGACCGCTGCCACGTCAGGACTCGTTTGTAGCCAGGCTTCAACTGCAGTGCGCCGGGGTTGGTCTTGCAACCAGCCCACCACGGTTCCAAACTCGCCGTGACTATCGGGCGGTGTCGGACTGTGCCACCAGCGCACACCCGCAGCCCGAAATGCCCGCCGAAGGCATTCCTTCGATAGCAATCGAAGTGGAATTTCTGGGCGTGAAAGCGAAAGAAATGGAACCGGGGGGCGATCACCGGTAATTCGCCCTGGAAAATTGAAATAGAACTCATCGTGGCTTCGCCCGCGGCAGAGCGTTAGCACAACAGCAAATGCTTGGCCGCGCCGCCCTGCGCGCCCCGCGCGCTGCTGGTAGTTAAAGCGCATTGGGGGCATGTTCGCAAGCATGACGGATTGGAGACTTCCGATGTCGACGCCCACCTCCATAGTGGTGGTCACGCTTAGAACATCGATCTCATCGACCTGCGAGTAGAAGGGACGTGGTCCCCCTCCAAGGTTAACAACCACATTACGAAAGTGTCGCTGGCGTTCAGCTTGATCGTCCGTTTGCGCAGTCAGTTCCTCGCAATGCAGTCTCATCGGTGTGCGAAACTGCACCGCTTCTTCTGCGTAGTAGTTTTGCAGATGTAAGTCTGCACAGGTGCCGTCTGGCTCCGCCGCCAAAGATGTCAAGCAACGAGTGCAGACTCCGCCTGCTTGGTGAAGATGTGGTCGCCGACACGATGGACATCTCCAGACCGGATCAGTCGGCAATGCGATTCGCACCAGGAGCCGTCGCGGATTCAAGATTAGTGTCGAATGCCCGGCATCGCCGCATATGGCTTGCCATAAAGCTGTCAGTAGTTGCTGGGGACTGCTGTTATTGCGAGCGGCGCACTCTCGCGCATAGTTTCGTAACAACGCGCGAGCATTGCTCCAGTCTGGCCATGCGTCAACGGGATACTCTTGTGGTTCTTGTCGATATCGATAAAGGTCCCCCAACACGCGGATCGTACCATTGCAAATGTCGACGAATACTTCGTCGTTGACACCGCATGCCAGAGCACCGGCACGGGCAGCGGCAGGCGACAAGTCGACAGATGGAAATCCTAATCCGGCGGACTCAAAACCAAAATACAGCCTACTGAAGAGGACATCGCATACTTCTGACACGACTTTGGCGCGAAGTTTGTCTTCCCGTCGCTGCCGCGCAGCAGGCGAGATATCTTCGCGCCAGCAACGATCCTGGTCAGAGAAGTCGAAAAAAGAAGTCCAATGATTCTCGAAGCTGCCGTCGTAGAAATACTCCTGATACAGGACGTCACCACCGGCGGGATTTACGCCAAGTCGCTTGAGGCGGTGAATAAGTAACCCGGGTCCCGCTGGGTCTTGAGCGTCTGGACCTTCGAACAGGACGCGGAGTGCAATCAACCGTCGCGTTGCACGATCCCGAATTTGCGCAGTTTCCTGCCTTCCACGTTCGCGCCTATTCGTCAGCTCTGTTTGGAGGTCTTCGTCAAGCCCGCCGGGAATTTCTCGACCGGCATCAGCGATCAAGCGGCGGAGGCGTGCGGTTGCGGCAGGCCACCTTGATGCAAAACGTTGTGCTGTTGGTTGAAGAGGCGCTCCCTGACGTTCGAGGTCGTCGAGGAGCGATCCCTCACCCATGACGGCGGTACTAAGCTCGTCGTACATAGCCTCGCGGACGAGGTCCAGGTAATGTGTACGCTCCATGCCATTTGCAATTGCCGCTGCGTCTTCGCGGCTGTCCGAAAAAACCACGAGTTTTCGAGCGTCACCTTCAGGCAGGGAGTAGAACAGTTCCTTAGCCAAGAGCTGGCTGAGCTTCGAGAAACCGGTCCGAAACCCGCGCACTGGAGATTTTCTGTACTTACGGCGCGAATAGTCACTGCCGCACGCGGGGCATAAGGCCGGCAAAGCAAAGTACCGCTCCTGGTCTGCAGGAGCAGTGGTCGGCAAGTGAAAAATGAAACCGTGCACCCAACGACTATTCGGATATGAAGGCTGCTGTTCTCCTAGAACCACGCGTCCGCTTTTTACGTCCATTGAGGCGCGATCCCACCGGGCGACGACGCTTTGGCCACCGTCCGAAGCAGGATGTCGCCATTGCCCCTGCGCGTCTTGGTGCAACGGAGTTTGTTGAGCGGACCAGAAGACAGCAAACTCGGCGTAATTCCGTCGATCTACGAATCGCGCAGCCTGCCGATCTGGGATTCCTTCAACATCTGGATCTGTCGCCAGCAGCTCCCAACCGGTGTTATCACGCAGTGTCAACCTGCTACCGCCCACAAACACCACGCCACACTGCTCGCAATATAAAGTCTCCAGCACGCGATGGAGATCAGCCGAGTTCTCGCAGAGGATTCGACTGTTCGCGTAGAGTTTGCCGATTGGCCTTTCGCCATCCTCGCATTGACAACCAGGGGCGGTGCAAGCCCATAAACCTTCGATATTCCGAAAAAACCAGTGGAACCTGAACGACGGTAGGGATGAACCTCCGCCGTCCTCACACACAGCTCGTGCTCGCATCAATCCTCGCGACGCACGCGCAACAAGCGACGGTTCCACGTCAGGCCCAAACAAGTCTCGTCCAAATTGTCCGAGAGACACCGCGCGGATCTGACCGTCAACTGAAGACGCACGAAGTAGGCGCGCCTCCATCGACGCCGGGCCTGATTCCAGCACTTGTTTCATTCTCTCTCTTGGCGTGCCCGGCACCGTTGCGCCACCCAGATTGTCAGCCACTGCGTTGAAGGCGGCTTCGAGTGCGGGCCTTTCTTGCTCGTCGGCCATTGCCGCAAACGGCCCAGGCGGAAGATACGGATCGCCCCCAACCTCTGGTATGGGGCGCGTTGTCCCCTGAATGATCTGTGTCGGTGACCAACTTCTACCAAAGAACTCAGAAAGAAATGTGCGGCTAGCGGGATCGTCTGGTTCGAGAGACGCGCTGGAAGCCAGTACGCGCAATTTCGGGTGGTCGGGCGACAAGCCAAGCCTTTCGAGTAGCAGCCTAAGGAGATATGCAACCTCGGTTCCTTCGGTGCCTCGGTATAGATGTAATTCGTCTACAACAAGGTGAAAAATACTGCCTTCGCGCTGCAGCCAATCACGGGTGCGCTCGAAGATGGCCCCATCACCTTCGCGCATCAACATCACGCTCAACATACTGAAGTTAGTTATCAGGATGTCCGGTGGATGGTCCTGCATATCCCACCGGGATCTCATCTCGGCACCGTCAAGCCGTGGGAAGAAATACACAACGTCGGCGTCGTCTGGATTCTGTGCAGCGTGTTGTTCTGCCGCCAGAGCAGATTGTTCAAGCGCGCTTAGACTGCCCACCAGGTCCTCAATCTTGTCGCGGTTTGGTCGTCCGTTTTCCCGGAACTCATAGCCGGGAATCGGGGTGCTACTGTTGTACCGTCCGAAGTAGAAGCGATTATCCCCGCCCCTCGTTGCAAACCATTGCCTGCTCGCCGGGGAGTCAAGTGCTCTTCGAAGTCGCGTCAATTGGTCTTCGACCAACGCATTCATCGGATACACGACAAGCGCGCGTAGTGCCGCTGGACGGGATTCGTGCCCGCGTTGAGGAATACGCAAGGAACGAGTCAACTGGCCTCGTCCGCCTACGCATTGCGCTCGCCAATCCGTATTTCGCCACCACTCCCCGGCATACGGGTCACGCACGCCGGCGGCGGGCCAATTGCGAGATTCGTTTACAAGATAAGCTAACAGGGGCAACAGAAAAGCTTCGGTCTTGCCGGAGCCGGTTCCCGCTGTCACTACGAGGCTCTCACCGCCGAGAGCGCGCCGAAGCATCTCCAATTGGTGGGAAAACAGACGGTAATTTCCGACAAGGCCACACGTTGCGAGCGACGCAAACTCTTGGCGAGTCGCTTCATCGAGACCAGGCGTGTCTTCAGCAGTAAGATTCGAAATCGGTCTCACCGCAAGGTAACGTGCGAGAGGCTCAATCCACGGCTCTTGATAGAACGTCCGCAGCGTTCGAAGCAAGCGCTCTCGCTCGATTTCCACAGAGGGATACTGCGTAGCGAATGCGGTTTTCAAGTACAGGAGAACGCCGTCTCTAATTTGTTCAAACGCTCCAACCGGGTCATTCATGTTGTGCCTTCCGTAAATCAGCATTGCCAAGACCGCGAAACACGAGTTGCTGTTGCAGCTTCTTGGCAATAAGTTCCGCGATCGCTAGGGGCACGCGACGATAGACTCTGGCTTTCACCCGCGATCTAGCCCAGTGGACGCCGGCTACCTCTGAGGGCAACAATCCTGAACAGAGGCACAAGGAGCGCGCCAAAAGTTTTGGTAAAGGCATAGTAATCGGAACCGCCAATGCAAACGCTTGTGGATCATAAAGGAGAACATCGTGCGACAAAGTACGCATCAGCGCAAATCGTCCCCAGTCCGCTTCCACACGGGTTGTTGCACCTGCCTGGCGGAGTACGTGCAACCGTGTTCTGCGCGCTGGGTGCGTGTATCTACTGAGCACTGCCGTATCTTGTCGAAGAGTGTTCCGAAAGAATAGTGAGTCTGGATCGAAGTCTTCCCGATCCCAGTTCAGGCTCGTTAGGTCTTCCGGCAGGAGCGGCCCTATATAGTCATCTAGAGAGCCGGCGAAATGCAGTATCGACCACGCAGGTGGAATCTCAGCACAATCGAGCCTCTCCGAAGCCGCGAAAGCCGTCAGGTCATTGATCGTTTCCGCGATTAAGCTGATACAAGTGGGATAAAAGTTTGAATCCCCATGCTGCGAACGAACCTCCCAAGTGATGCCAGCTTGCTTCGCTGCTCCTGACAGGTGGTCGATGCCCGCCGGGGAGCGGGCTCCAACAAGGACACCAAGTGCGAGTCCAAGCCCTGGAAGAACGGCAATAGCTGGCGATGTGACCGCTACGATCATGCGCTGCGGCCTGGTATCGAATTCGACATGTGCCAGATTCTCGAGCACGCTGACCGCATCCCTCCTGCGATACCTCCACAATTCTTCATTGTGCAGGTCGTTGTCTGCCTCGTGGAGGCAATCAAAAGCGCGCTTGACCGAGACCCAAGACATTGCACCGCGCGCAGATATCGCATACAGCAGTCGGTCTCCCACACTCATAGTTCTCTTGCCCTTTGTTGATAGCTCGCCCAGAGGCGCGCGAGCTTACTGTGACGTGGAGGAGAAATTCGGTGCCGCCAACGCCACAAGACTTCCCTCCAACGCTTGACGCGGCGCTGATCGTCAACTTTGGTAGCTTCTGGCTCGGCTCCAGTAATACCTGTGCCGCAGAACAGCGCCGCACCCCGGCGCTTAATCGGGACAGCCCAAACCGGCTCCCAATCAGTGGGCAGTGACTCACTCGGGAGGCTCACGATCTGACCTGGCTTCGGACCCAAGAGTATGACGCGCTCAGTGGCCGACAGATCTGGGAGAAAGAAGGCAGCGAAGGGCGGAGCAGCTTCATGTACCGAAGACCCGCAAACGACGGCTCCAGATTCATCTTGCTCAATGCATCTTCCAAACCTGTCGCACCACAGCGCTTCAAACCTTGTCGGCAGAGAATCGTCCGAGAAATATATGCTTCGCCGGGCTACAACTTCGTCGCCACGTTTCGCCTCAATGGAAAGCTTGCCGGAACGCGCGAGCTCTACGGGCAGTTCAAACAATCCTGGCACGTCTTTCTTCGCTCCAAGAAGTGTCGCGTTCGCCCATACGGTCGTTAGCGCATCGCCGCCGTCCAGCCAGATGCGTGGCGGTGTGAATGTGAAATAGCGATTGCGGGAATGTTGGATGCCTCCTTCGCAACGAAGGCGAACACCTTCGTTCACCGTTAGCGCCGGAAAGGCGTCCCGTATCCGTTCGTCATTCTTCGGCTCGCTGCCGGCGAACATTTTCCATCCTCCCGGTATACCCTCATCAATAACGATTTCTTCGAATTTCGCGCAGTCTACTTGTCCCCACGCCCTAATTTCACCAACGACGCGATCACTGCACAACAAGTAGAAGGTGCCTTGGCTTGGTAGCCGAACGCACTCCACCAGTCCCGGCATTCCGTGGTTACCGCCTGCCTCAAAGATTCTTAGTTCGGAACCAGGCAAGCGAAACAACCACGACCTGTCCTCCGTGCGCGCAACAACGCCTTGTGTTAGATCAACTCCATTTGCATGGACAACATTCATCCGCCCGGTATCGGTGATTTCGGTTGACCAACCAAAACCGTGTTCCTCGCAAACCACACTCCCTCCGAGCGAATCGCACTGTAATGCGAGACCCCCCTCTGGAAATTCCTGCGAGCTCTTGCATCGCAGCGTGATCTCTAGGCGAGCCGCCACTCGATCAAGATGGCAACACAGCCGGAGCGCGCCAGAGATACACTGCTGGCTGTTCTCTTCCTGAACGCAGTATCCATCCCAGTCTTGCAGCTCCTCAAGGACCGTTTCCAGGAGAAGGTCGCGGAGGCTGGTATCTCGATCTCCATTCGCCTCAACGAGCCGAAGCGTTCGAGGCCTCAGACGATGTTGTCCGTACGCTAAGAGTGTTTGCGCCAGTTGTGCGTCCGTCGGCGCGCTTCCTGGTTCCAAACCGACGTCCGCAAAAATGGAGTGCAAGCACTCCCTTTCGTGCTCCGTTAAGATTGTCTGCGCTATGGGCAGCCCGACGTACATCCAGTTCCCGGCGATGTCGGCCCTGAAGGTACCGAATTTACCTTTCTGATCTTCGTTTGCCCACCGTTCCAAGTCGTCCCACAGCGTCAACATTCGCTGAAACGACGGGTATTGGCCGACTGCCGGCTCCTCACCTAGCAATTGGCGGAGGCGCGGATAATATGCGTGGGGAGCAAAGTCGCCCTCAATGCCCGCCGCCAAGACGAACAAGGCCAGATAACCGACATAGGGCGGAAAGGCTCCGCCTCGGTTGCGCCATTGTTCAAACGTCTGCAGCGCTCGTTGGCACAGACCCTGTCGAGTGGTCCCTGGCGGGCCGCTCTTTACGGCTGTCACAAAGTCGTCTACCGCAGCGTCGCTACCGGCGATCTCTCCAAGGACGTCCGGCGTCACGTAAAGAAAAATTCTCAGGCCCTCGTGCTCGGGCCTGAAGAAATGTGCCGTGATTCGATCATTCCAGGTAACGTAGTCCAAGTATTTATTCCATCCCGCATCAAGTTTCTAAGCGAAGTTGTTTCTGGCCAAAAGCACATATTGAAACTAGACCACAGCCAGCGCAGCACGGCGCTCTGGAGGTGCAAGTTTGAGCTGCAAAATCTAACAAGCCATAATTGTGCGACTTTGCGTGGGCGCGAGGCAGCGCCGCCCATGCGAGCTGCCACACGTCGAATCGCCGGCGTAATTCGCGGATACCGTGGGTCCCAGTAATTCGGTCGAGGACCCGTATTACATTGGCATCAACAATCGGCACGCGCCTGCCGAAGCCAAAGCACGCCACAGCGGTAGCGACATAGAGTCCCACATGGGGTAGTGTTAACAATTTGTCCACGGTTTTAGGTACTTCTCCGCCGTACAAATCCATCAATGCACGTGAGACAGATTTCAGCGCACGCGACCGCTGTCGGTGAAGTCCCAACGGCTCCAGAAGACGAATCAATGTGTTCCGCCGCGCGCGGGCAAGGTGCAGCGCATCGGGATAGCGCCGCATCAGCGGCAACCATGCGCGAGCGACGTCTTCTGCCTTAGTTTGGACAAGCAGCAACTCGGCCACAAGCAAGTGAAATGGCTTGGTTTCGGCCCGCCTCCACGGAAATGTTCGAAGATGTCTGCGAGCGTAACGACAAAAGAAAGAGTTCAGTTCGTGAAGGCTCTCCGGCAGGGCGGCGTTTCGCTTGCCGCTCCAGTAGGCGCGGTGTTCGCTATCGACTCGCGGCGCATTATGGTCGCTTCGCATCGTCATATCCGAGAGCTTTTCGGATTGCTCGGGCAAGCCCCCGCGCCAGAGGGGGAGGCACGGCGTCGGAGACTTGTCGTACTTGGTCGCTCAATGTTCCGTGCAGCTGATACTTTTCAGGAAATCCTTGCAACAACATCGCCTCAAAAATACTCACGCGCCGTTTTCCGCTTGGGTGGACGTGCATTTCCCGGTGCCCGTAGGCGACCGTCCAGCTCGGAGCGTCCCATTTGAGAAGTCGGAACGGCCTTCCATGTATCTTGCTGTGGCGCAGCGACCCATTCTTAAATCGCGGCGAGCGAGGGTTCATGCACCAATGGTTCGGGTGAAACGCAATCTTCTCGGGGTCCAATCCCCGGCGGAAAAATGTCGGTTCCGGGAGTTCCTCCAGCAAGTCACCTACGCATCGAGGTTTGTTGGCATGTCTGGCGGGAAAGAGAAATTCAAGAGCCCCGTACTTTCGCTGGTTAAAACCGACAATAAACACGCGACGACGCACCTGCGGTACCCCGAAATCCAACGCATTAAGCTCACCTTCGAAAATCCGGAAGCCCGCATTCGTGAAGAGATCTTTGAATTCCCTGAACAGCGCATCATGCTGGCGGTGCCGCAGCCCTAAGACGTTTTCGAAGACGAAGAAGTCGACTTCGAACGCATTGTTCAGTTCTCGCAGAATGCTTGCATAGCAACGCGGGAGATAAGCACGGGGATCATCTATTCGTTTGTGACCATTGCCGCGTGAAAAGGCTTGGCATGGAGGCCCCCCAATTACTCCGACAGGATCGGCATGTGTCGGTAGTTCGTGAAGGCGCTCGGTAACGTAACCGTGAGGCGCTGATGCGAGGTCACGGCGGAGAACACGCACGAAAGGCAGGTTCCGACTGTATGAACGACACGCTGCTTCATCGACATCAATTGCAAGAATAGGTTCAAATCCAGCTGACATGAACCCAAAGTCCATGCCGCCGCAACCCGAGAATAGACTTACCACCTGGAGCGGACGAGGATTCAACTCAGCCACGCGCCTTTTCTCCTCAAGCGTCCGCGTTAACTTGAGCGTCTCAGGAGAACCTGAGGCATAAACAGCCGACCGAAAGTTATGAAGTTTCTTTGCCCGCGCAGCAAAGGCGGTAGTAAACCAATCGGCATCTGCCACTTTAATCTACTATCTTAATCTTATCAAGCAGCCCTCCCGTGAGCGATGCTCGACTAGGCGTGGCCGTTGTTGTCGAGGACGATGTGACTCCCATGGCCTTCTAGACGTCCTGCGTACATGGAAGCGGTTTCGGAACCTGGAAACGAGGCCGCGTGGGAGTCTGGTTGAGCCACCCGAAAATGGCAGTTCCTGGGACTAACCCTCTTTGACGATCAAGAACCGGAAAACAGGAGGAAACCGCTCAGTTTGCGAAATTGCCGACGTTGCGGGGAGGGCTGAAAATTGCTCAAAACTAGGTACGTTCGTGGGTGCCAGGTTTGGTATCTCACTTCTGTGTTTCTTGGAAGCTCTTTTGATCGTCAATCGCTTGAAGTTTCGGTCGTTTCTTGACCGACTACCTCTGGCCGGTTTGGAATTTACGTTCATCTCCGCGTCTGTTAGGACCTTCTATGAAACGTCGGAGGCGCCGAAGATCGGCGGCCAGTTGTGGGCTTTGGCTATCTTGAGAACAGGCTGGAAGTTCTTCCCGGAACGATGTCTCGTGTACCTGCCGTGTACCCCCGACTGGCATTTTTGGCGTTTTTGGCGTATTGGGCGCAACGTAAAATGAGGAAGTTGTGTGGCTTTAATAGCGGCAGTGGGCTCAAATTCCACACGCGCCAGAGGCTGTTGTTCTCCCTTCCTGTGAGGCGCTCAGCCTCTGCCTAGCATCATCAAGCACGAGCTTTCAAGTTGTAGCCCATGTAGCCCAACTGAGGACAGGTTTCAGAATTATTTGTGCCCGTAAGCAACAGACGATAAGGCATTTAGATTTTCGAACCCCAAACCTTCTAAGCAGAGGGTCGGGGGTTCGAATCCCTCCGGGCGCGCCACTTCTTTAGAGGTTTCTCTTCAATCACTGCCAAAAGTACCCTTATATTCATTTCGAACCAAAGGTCCTGCCAGGGACCAATTGTCCGGTAACCCGTTAATCGGGCGTTAGCCTGAAAGGCGTGCGAGCCGAGACGATGGAAAGTGATCGCAGACGGCGCTATTGCTTCGCTACCTGGCGCCGGATGGGGAGCAGTGCTCGAAGGCGTTCGTCCCGCAGCCAGATTCCCAACCAAGCAATCACGCTGGTAGAAAAGGGGACGAGTATTGGATATGGGTGCCCAATGCGGGTATAGGCAGCGACGGCTCCGCCGAGATAGCCAGTGAGCAGCACCGCACCCAGAACCGCGGTGGGCGGAATGATGAACAGGATGATGCAGCCGAGTTGGAGGCATGCGAGGAGCGTCAAGGCGCTATTCGGCCAGCCGATTTGTGCAAACATCCCGAGATAAGCGGGGTTTCGGGTCACCTTCCAGTGAGCGCTCATCCCCACAACGAAAACGGGCCAGAGCGAAACAACCCAGCCGGCCCACACCAGCCAACGCTTCCCCTTCGTTTCATTCATCGGAAGACCAATGGCATTCATGTGTTCCTCTCCTTTGGCGCGCTGCGAATTGGGCCGTCCCGAGCAGTGCGGCGTCTCGAGCAGGGTGCTGAAAAACACGTTTCAGGGAGCTTCAGGGGCTAAAGCCCCATTTGATCATGGAGTGCTTGCATCGCGGCTGAAGCCGCGACCCACAAAGCTCGCAAATTTTTTCAGCGTCCTTCTCGTATCCCGGATCCGGCACACCGCACGGGCGCTTCAACTGGAACCGTATAGCGTGCGCAGTATATGCGAAAACCCTCGCGCGGCCCCTGCCGTTCGTAATGGAAGCGACTTCAGAGGCAGCGGTAAAAGTCAAAACCGCGCCTCAGGGGTTAAAACCCCTGATGAAAAGGCGTGGTTTATGTCGGAGCTGAAGCTCCGACCTCCTAAGAGTCGCCCTCTTTTCCGCGGCAGCAAAGCCGCGTTCATTTTGCGGCAGTTGCGGCATGGCTGAAGCCGTGCCCTGACGCAAAACTGAGGTGGCCACACAGACTCTTCAGCCTGGCACGATGGCGTCGCCGAGGCGCGGCGTACCTGCCGCGTCCCGACTGCTGTCCGGGATGCAAAAAGCGCACTGAAGACCGCGGCCTTAGTTTCAAACCTTCAAACCTTCAAACATTCGCCCGCAGCAAACGCAGGCGCAACGGTATCGGAATGGCCGTGATCGCGGAATCGTGATAAGGGCTTTGTCATCGGGAGCCCGCCGCGCGATAATCGACTCCGGATATGGACACACTCGACATGCCGCAGGCGCCAAAGAGTTCGTTCGCGCCTGACATGAGCTGGACACAGCAAGTTCCGCCGAGCAAGCGATTGAATTGCATTGCGGCGGCCGAGGAAGTGTTTGCTCAGGCGGAACAGAAACTGGCGCAGGTCGAGGAGACCGGCCTCGACCGGGCGGAGATCCGCGTCGCGGCGTTTATGCCGCGGCTGCCGAACGTGGAAGTCGAGCGCGGCTCCCGGCGGTACGCCAGCTATATGGGAAAGCAGTTCCGCAGGCGCGGCCTGGATTTTCGCGTCGAGGAAGCGCACAGCGCCGACGCCCTGGAACTGCTTCTGATGGGCGCGCAAATCCACGACAAGATCTACGGGACATTCATCTTCTTCCCGGCGCCGTTCGGCAAGACGGAGGATTATTTTCTGCGGCGGGTGCGGGCGGAGAAGGACATCGAAGGGCTCACGGTCGAGAACACCGGCCGCATGGCGCTGAACATCAAGACGGTCGACGAAGAAGAGAAGTATGAAGGCGTGGTGCCCTGCACGGCCAAAGCGATCCTCACTCTGCTGCACCAGCACGGAGAGATCAAGAACATGTTTCCGCGCGACGCCCGGCAGAGCGGTCCGACGGTGGCGATCTGCAATAGCTCGCCGCGCATCGGCATTCCGCTGCAAAGCATGCTGATGCGGATCGGAGCCACCGCGCTCATGATCCATCCGCAGACCCGGCCGGAAGACCGGGAAGCGTATCTCCAGACCGCGGACATCATCGTGACGGCATTCCCGGCGCAGTCCGAGGCGGACTTGGTGCGCAACGTGAAAGATGGCGCCGTGATCATCGACTGTTCGACCGAAGGAAACTTGCATGCGGACGTGCTGCAGAAGGCCGCCTATCTATCGACCCACGACAATCACCTGGGGCAGATTACAACCGCGCTGGCGCTCTACAACACGGCGTTGTGCGCGCTCTGGCAGCGCGGGATGAAGGGATAGCGCAGGCTGGGCCGGTGGCGTCGGCGGTTTCGGAGCGAGATATCATTGGAAGATGGCGTTCATCCGGCACGAGGTGAATGTGCAAGCGCAGCGATGGAACCGCAAACATTCGGAAACCGCACGCGCAGGGAAATCCTAGCGAGACTTCCTCTTGCCGGACAGGCTACAGGCTCAATCCGGCAGGGGACTCGCTGTGTGGCAAAGCTGTCACGCATTCGCTGAGAAAAGTCCTACAAGAGTTCGGGGGCACAGATCGTTGTGAACACAACGAGGCAACACGCGCATCGGTCGATTGTTCATCTGTTGCTCACGGTTGTGGGAATGACTGGAATTGCGGGCCTGTTCCTGCCATTCACTTTTAGCACATCGCCGGTGGACGCGATCTCGCAGAAAGAAGTGTGGCGATTGGCCCTCCCATTCTTCCTTGCCGTTCTCATTTCTGCTGCCTCCATTCGCTGGGTCGTCTCGGGCTCGTTTTCGGGGCGTGAGCGGGGCATAGCCTACATGGCGAGTGTCTCGGTGGCGGGTGTGACCCTCTCCCTGTGGTTCCCTCATGATGGCGGGCCAGGAACCCTTCGGGACTGGCTCGCGATCGTCACTCCAATTCCAGTTATCGCTTTGGGTGTCTATCTTCTGATTCGGAATTCAAGGACGGACCCATCCAGAACGTTCAACCCAGTGATGGCGATCCAGATAGCCTATCTTGCTCATGCTGCGCTATGCCTCATCGCGTTCTTGGGAGATTGGGAGCCGGGTGCGTACTGCGTTCTGGTAGCCGCGCTGGCGTTTGTGCTCCAGATCATTCTGGTCTCTGCACGTCGACTTGATGTCGTCAAGTCCTGATGAGTCGATTTGGCGGACATCATGGGGCCAGTACCAACTTGTGCGGTGGGCGCGTTACGTTCCCGAGGCAGAAGATGGGAAGACTCGCACGCTCAGCGCCCGCCTCAAACCGGCCGCTACCAAAGAGGGCCAGGAAGCGCGTGGTCCGCGACTGCGGGACGGGTGCTACAAAGGCGGGCAGGGGAAGTGTATGATGCGCGTGAGCCCGAGGACGAAATCCGGAATTGCGGTTCAGATTAGAGAGGGCCACGTGTTGCGATCATTCGAGAACATGGCGCGCGGAGTCGTTGCGATCATCCTGACGCTGGTGATCTTTGTCCCGATGGCCTGGGCGCAGACGAACTGGGCGACGCTGGAGGCGCCTCCATCGGGCATCGCGCCTGCCGGAGATGTTCTTCACCCGGGCCACCTGGGCCGGGAGATCGCCGAAGTGGAAGCGATCATGCATTTCTATCACGATCTGATCGGGCTCGAGCTGCGCGGCACGCGCGACCAACCGCGTCCGTTTGGCAGGAATCGCGGGTTGCAGGAAGTCGCGATGCTCGTCCAAGGAGTGCCGAACCCCTACGACCAGGTCAGCCGCGTCGCGCTGCTACCGATTCCCGGGACGGCCGCGGCGCCGGGTGGGCCGGAGATGACGATTGAGGCCATCGAAATCAAGGGCATCGCATCGCAGCCGTTCCGTCCGCGATTGACCGATCCGGGCGCGTCGTACCTGAAGCTGATCGTCCGGGACGTGGATAAGACCCTGGCCCTACTGAAAGATGAGCGCTTTGAGGTGATCACGGCGGGGGGAAGCCCGGTCGAGCTTTCTGGCTGGCCGGGCATGACGGGAAAAATCCGCGCGGTCTTCGTGCGCGACCCCGATGGATACCCGGTGGAATTGATCGAGCAGACACCCGCGCCCGCCACAACCGCCGAGCTTGGCAGCAAGGTGCTCGGCGCGCGCGTCGCCGTGGTGGTGGACAATCTGGAAAAGACATGCCGTCTCTACCAGAGGCTGGTGGGCGCCGATTTCAAGTTCTGGCTGAATCCCGCGCTCATGGGCGACGAGAGCTACGAGAAGTTGACCGGCACGCACGGCCAGTTCCGGCTGGCGGAGGCGATGGTGCCCGGCTCTCCGGTGGTCATGGAGCTGATCGAATACCAGAATCACGGCAAGCAGTTTCGACGGCCGCACTTTCAGGATCCCGGCGCCGCGCATTTTCTGTTCATGGCGAAAGACGACGACGTGATGATCGAGCGGGTGAAGGCTGCGAACTTGCATACGACGAGCCCGTCCAACGCGCCGGTGTTTATCGCGCCCACGACGCGCATGTTCTTCGTGACCGATCCGCAAGGGTTCTGGCTGGAGTTCATGGACCACGACGTGAAGAAGGACCCGGCGGGGAAGTAGCGCCGCCGGAGAAGTACCTCCAGGCGTTCCGAGCGGGGCTGAAGACTCAGCCCCTCCGGGAACTCCAGCCGTTGCACAGCGGCCGCGAAGTCGGCGGGAAGGGTTGGCTGCGTTGACTTCGTTCTATCTTGCGTACCGCAAGAGGGATTTTTCGACTGCGCGTCCCGGCCGGAAATCGCTGGAACACCGATTTCCGGAAGAAAATGCCTCCGGGACGCTTCGCTCAGAATGACGAGTCTGCTGACGCGCAGCGAAGATGCGGGCTACTTGGACGGCTCCCACAGTTCGACGAATCCACCGACATCGGGGTCGCGCAGGATGACGGCGCGGCCGTCCTTGACCTTCACAATGCCGCCCTCGGACACGGTGATGGCGCCGGCGGCCTTGGCTTTGGCGTACACCGCGTCGATATCAGTCACCTGAAAGCCGACGTAGTTGACGCCGATATCGGCAAAGTGCTCGTCGGGGGGCTGCTGTTTTCCCGGCGGTTGCGGGAAGGCGATCAGCTCGAGGCGCACGTTTCCGTTGGTGGTGGCTTGGGGAAACCAGCCGTTCATCATGTTCATTCGCGGCGGGGCGCCGGGAGCCGGGGGAGCGCTAGGCGGCGGGGCCAGGGGCGGGTAGTCTCCGCCGAGGACGTCCTGGTAAAACGCGAGGGCCTTTTTCGGATCCACAACGTTCAAGCCGATGTGGTTGAAGCCGGTCTGCTTGCCGAGCCGGTCGATGTTGGCGTTGGTGGCGGTGGAATTGGAAACCTTGGGTCCTTCCGGAGGCGCGCCGGGAGGCGGCGGCATGATGGCGAACAATTCAATGAACCAGCCATCGGGATCCTGCACGAAGACGAAGCGGCGCGGCCCGTTGGGGGCAGCGGCTCCGCCCGGAAGATTCATCGGGGGCTGTTTGAGCATATTGATGGCCTTGAGCCTGTCCATCGACGGGGTGCAGTCGTCCTGCACGGTCAGATCCATGTGACCCGAGAGAAGGTCTGAGGAGGAGAGACCGCTCCAGTTTTTGCGGTCGATGCCGCGGTATTCGCGCAGGATCAGCGGGAAGGGCTTATCGGAAACGGAGCTCTGAATGTTCATAATGGCGGTGCGGGATTCGGCGCCCTTGGTGCCGCCCAGCAGGTTCGCGACTTTGTCGACGGCCCAACCGGTGGGCTTGCCGGACAAGTGAAAGTCGATCGCTTCGTAATATTTGATGGACTGGTCCAGGTTCGAGACCTGGTGCCCGTCAAAGGCAATGCCGAGAACTTTGCCTTCCTTGCCCGCCGCCGCGGTCTTCTGCGGACCCGTCCACAGACCGGCGGCCAACGCGACGATCAGAACAGCCGCCGCTACAATGACGCTGAGATTACTCGAAAAAGAAGAACGTACTGCCGTCAGCTTCTTCATGAACACTCCTCCGTCCCTTGCCGCGACCGTCGCCGTGCTGGCCGCGCGGGCCGGGTCGATCATGCCACAAGCTCGGCCCAACAGGGAAGCCAATCTATGGCCGATATGCCCAGGCCTGGGCGAGAAAAGTTTCCGCTGAGATTTTGGAACTTCCGCCTTCCTGAAACGGAATGCCTGTTGTGCGGCAAAGCGCCGGGAAGCACCATGCGCTTCGTGTACGACGCGGTCAAATCAGGCGGGTAACCGGCTTCCGCGCGACACCGTCCAACGATGCACGGCGGCCCTTTGAAGCCGTCCACTGAGAGAGCTGTGTTCTTCCAGTTCATGTGCCCACGAACAATCCGAAAGCAGATGCGCCACCGAAGAGCTATCGGCCACAGAGCCGCCCGGCTTGGCCGGGGCGTGGTTCTCGCGGTCCTGGTTGCTTCGCTTCCGAGTTTCGCGCAACAGCCTTCGGCTCCCGCGTCGCCGCCCCAGGAAACCTCCGCGAGCGCCCGGGCGCGCGGATTCGTGCGCACTGCGGATGGAGATGCGATCCCTGGAGCCATGTTGCGATTGACCCACGCCGAGACGGGGAAGGTGTGGGTCAGTTGGACAGACGAATCGGGCAAGTTTGAATTTCCGGCGCTGCCCGCGGGGCATTACACGGCCGAGGCCACGCAGCTTGGTTTTGTCCATGCGTCGATCGACGTGCAGCTCGGGCCCGGACCTCCGCCCCCGCCTCTTGTACTGGTGCTGCGAGTGGCGACGCTCGCCGAACTTGCGGCGCCACCCGAATCCTCGGGGGCAACGCGCGCGGGACGCCGGACACCGGGCGCGCCGCCAGGGGGAGGCGAGCCCGGCGCCGCGAAACCTGCGCCCGGACCAAATGCGCCCCAGCCCGGCGGCAGAAATGGAGCCCGCGGACAGCTTCCTCCGGGCATCCTCAACGCCGTTCGCCAGGGAATGGCTGCCGGCGGGTTTCAGCAGACCGATTTGACGGGTGAGGCCGGTCCCAATGGGTTAGGCGAAGAGACTGCCGGGGAAGCCAACGCGGGTGCGCCGGGAAGCGCGGCGATTGCCTCGGGCGCGGGATCGTCCTCCGACTCGTTTCTGCTGCAAGGAACTGTGGGACAAGGGCTATCGCCCAATGGTTTTGGCGGGCCGGGAGGATTTGGGCCGGGAGGAATGGAACCCGGCGGGCCGGGGGGCGAGAATGTTCCGGGAGGCGGGCCGGGGCAGGGATTTGGTCCCCCGGGCGGTGGCGGACCTGGGGGTGGCGGAGGGGGAAGATTCGGCGGCGGCCGGGGAGGGCCCGGCGGCCCCGGCGGCCCCGGCGGAGCCATGGGCCGCCTGTTTCGGCAACAGGCCAACCGCATGCGTGTGAGCTTTTACGATAGCTACCAGAACTCCGGGTTCGACGCCCGCCCGTTTGCCATCACGGGCAAGCCGGCGTCCAAGATCGGCCACTATGACGAGCGCGTGGGCGGCATCCTGGGGGGGCCGCTCAAGATCCCGCACATCTATAACGGTAGCGACAAGACCTATTTTTTCGCGAACTATCAGCACGAGACGGCCACCAATCCGGTGAACGCGTACTCGACGGTTCCCACGCTGGACCAGCGCAACGGGTTCTTCTGCCTGGCGAACGCGAGCACGCCGACGCTCTTCGTGCCCTTCAGCGCGGCGGCGTATCCCACGGTCAGCGATGCGAACTGCGCGAGCGGCAGCGCGCAGCAGGTCCCTGTGAGCGGCGTGGCGCAAGGGTTGTTGCAGTACATCCCGCAGCCGACGAGCCTAGCGAGCACCGTGCAGAATTATCTGCTGCAAGCCACCACACCGCAGAACACGGACTCGGCGAACATCCACGTGCTGCACACGATCAACGCGAAATTCAACGTCAACGGGGGCTACAACTTCAGTTCGAGGCGTTCGGACATGCTGAGCAACTTCGCGGGGATCGGCGGCCGCCAGTCCACGCGCAGCCAGAACGTCAGCCTGGCGCTTTCGCACAACTGGTCGCCGCGCCTGGTGGAGAACACGAGCATCAATTGGAGCCGCAATCGCGCTCAAACCCTGAGCGACAACTCCTTCAACAGCGCGTTCACGCCCGCGGCGCTGGGGATCAACCTGAACATTCCCGCGAGCGCGTTGCGCGCCGTCGACGACGGCCTGCCGCAGATCAGCTTTTCCAATCTTTCGGGCTTGAACGACCCGATTCCATCGCTCGTTCGGAATCAGACGTTCCGGTTCGATGATAGCCTCACGTGGGTCCATGCGAATCACACGATGCGTTTCGGAGGGGAGATTCGCCGCGTCCAGCTCAACACCGACGCGAATCCCAATCCACGGGGCGGATTTGCATTCACCGGTTTTCTGACGAGCCAGTTGGATGCCAGCGGCACCCCCATCGCCGGAACGGGCAACGACTTCGCCGACTTCCTGATCGGGATGCCGTACAACACGTCGGAACAGGTGGGAAATCCGAACACGTATTTCCGCGAGCTGGGGCTTTTCGGCCTACGCGCAGGATGACTGGCGGATCACCAAGACGCTTTCGTTGCAGTACGGCATCCGTTACGACGCGGTGACGCCGCCGGTCGAGCTGTTCAACAACATTGTGAACCTCGACATCACGAATCTTGCACAGGTCGTTCAGGTGGCGCACGGGCAGCCGAATCTCGTCGGCTCCGGGCCTGCCTCGCGCGCTGGTTCACGGCAACTACCACAATTGGGAGCCGCGCATCGGGCATCGCCTGGCAGCCGAAGTTTCTCAAGCCGAAGACGGTCGTGCGCGCGGGCTATTCGATTTTTTACAACGAGTCGATCTACAACACGCTGGCGAAGGAGATGGCCTATCAGGCGCCGGTGGCGGTCGCGCAAACGTTGACCACGACTTCCACCGAGCCGCTCACGCTCGCAAGACGGCTTTACGGGCGGCCAGTCGAGTTCGATCGCGGTGCCGAACACGCAGGCCGTCGATCCGTTTTACAAGAACGGCTACGGGCAGGTCTGGAACCTGGGGACGGAAACGTCGTTCTCGCAGAATTGGATTCTGGACCTGACCTACACGGGCACGAAGGGAACTCATCTCGACGTGCTGCGCGCGCCCAACCGCGCGCCGCTGGGGACGCCGCAGGACCAGATCCAGCAGAACCGCATCGATCGGTTCGCGACGGGCTTCACGTTCGACCAATCCGGCGCCAACTCGATTTACAACGCGCTCCAGGTGCGCGTCGTGCACCGTTTCACGCGCGGATTCATGCTGATGGGGATCTATACGTGGGGCAAGTCGCTCGATGACGCGAGTTCCATCGGCGGCGGTGCGGCTACGGTTGAGCAGCAGGACGGCAACCTGCACGCGGAATATGGGCTTTCCACGTTCGACATTCGCCACCAGTTCCGCGCGATCTCGATGTGGGAGTTGCCCTTCGGCCAGCGGAGCCGCCGTGCGAACCACGGATGGCAGGAGAAGGTGTTCGGCAACTGGAGGCTTCAGAACATCTTCACGTGGCAGACCGGCACTCCCTTCACCGTGCTGCTGGGCGGCGTCGCCTCGGACAACGGGACCGGCGCCAATTTCTCCCTGCGTCCCGATATGACCGGGAATCCGAACCTCGGAATCTGCGGCGGCTCTCCGGCCGCATTTTTCAATACGAAGGTATTCGCGCTGCCCACGGACGCGGGCGGAAATCTCACCTACGGCAATGAAGCGCGGGGCTCGGTCGAAGGGCCGTGCCAGTTCAGCTGGAATGCGTCGCTGGGGAAGTCCTTCCGGTTCGGCCCGGAACAGCGGCGGGTGATAAACGTGAGCTGGCAGGTCCAGAATCTGACGAACACGCCGAACTTCACGGGGATTGGGACGCAGTTCATTCCCGCCGGCAACGGATCGTCTCTGGGACCGAGTTCGTCGTTCTTCGGCCGGGTGACCAGCGCGGGCTCCATGCGCACGATGTCGTTGATGGTTCGATTCAACTTATGAGGGGCTGCGAGAGGGAGTTGTAGGATGACTTTGGTACAAAGCCGGAAGGAAGCGGGAATGGTGCGATGTTGCGTTCTTCGCGCCGTGGTGTCCTGCTGGCTTGTTGCGGGACTGGTCGCGGCGCCCCTCGCCACGTCCGGGCAACAAGAGTCATCCCCCGCGGCTTCGCAGGCTCCCGTGCCGGAGAATCCGCAGCCACGTCCTCCGCAAGCGTCCAGCGCCCTGCGCGCGCAAACGAGCGTTGTGCGCATCGATGTGGAGGTTACCGACCGCAGTGGGAAAGCGATCCGGGGATTGAAGCGGGAACAGTTCACGATCACCGATGACGGCAAAGCGCAGAACGTCACGGCGTTTTCCTATGCGGACATCGAGAGAGTGGAGACCGCCGACGGGCAGGATGCGAAGCCGGTCGTCGTGGCAGTCGATCATGAAGGGCCGGGAGCGGCCGAGGCCGCCGAACAGGTTCACGACCGCCGGATGATCGTGCTGTTCTTCGATCTGACGTCGATGGAGACCGACGACATCCTCCGCGCGCACGACGCCGCCGTGAAATTCCTGAAGCAGCAGATGAGTCCGGCCGACCTGGTCGCCGTCGTGGTGTTCAGCACGCGGCTTTCCGTGCTCGCGAATTTCACCAACGATCGCGCGGCGCTCGGCAAAGCCGTGGCGCAGGTGGTGCCGGGCGCGGCCTCGCAGCTTGCCAATCCGCTGTACGCCGCGGCGCAGAACGGCGAATCCGACGTGCAGCAAGATCTGGGCGCCGCCTACACGCCCGACGAGACCGAGTTCAACGTGTTCAACACGGACCAGAAGCTGATCGCGCTTGAGGACCTCGCGAACGTCCTGGCGGGAATTCCGGGACGCAAGGCCGTGGTCGAATTCACCGGCGGGATCACGCAGACGGGCGAGGAGAACCGCGCGGAGCTGCGCGCCGCCACGGATGCCGCCAATCGCGCCAACGTCTCCGTCTATTCGATCGACGCGCGCGGGATGTTTGCCACGCCGCCGGGCGGCGACGCAACCACGGCGGCCGCCGGCGGCACGTCGGTGTTCAGCGGCGCGTCGGTGTATCACCAGAGCGATCAGCGGGAGGACTCGCGCGACACGTTGGCAACGCTTTCGACCGACACCGGCGGGCGGGCGTTCTTCGATCTGGGCGATCTGAGCGACGCGTTTCCGAAAATCCAGGAAGACAACGCCGGCTACTACCTGGTCGGCTACAATTTACCGCCCGACATGAAGCGCGATGGGCGTTGGCGCGCCGTGACGGTGAAGGTCAACGCGCCGGGCGCGCACGTTCGCTATCGCAACGGCTATTACGCGCCGCGCGATTTTCAGCACCTCCAGAGGGAAGACCGCGAGCAGCAACTGGCCGAGGCCATGCGGTCGGAACGTCCCGAGGTGGATCTCCCGATCGCGGTCGAGACGGCGATGTTCCGCCTGAGCGATCAGCAAGTGTACGTTCCCATCTCCGCGAAACTCTCGTCGAGCGCGCTGGATTGGGCGCAGAAGCACGGCCGGCGCGAGGCGGAATTCGATTTTGCGGCGGAGGTGCGCGCCGCGCCATCCGGGAGGAGCGTGGCGGAGCTGCGCGACACGATCCGCGTGCGTCTGGACGAGCAGCGCTTCGCGCAGGTACGCCGCAGCAATCTGGTCTACCAGGGAGGCGTGGTGCTGGCGCCGGGAACGTACCGGCTGAAATTCCTGGCGCGGGAAAACGAGTCCGGGAAGATCGGCACGTTCGAGCAGCCGCTTATCATCCCGGCGCGGGCGGCCGCGCGGATGACGCTCAGCTCGGTGTTGTTGTCCAGCCAGCTAGTGCCCGTGGAGAAGTCATCCGAGGTGGAAACGAAGGGGCAGGGCCTGCGCGCCCCGATCGCCGCGTCGCCGCTGGAAATGGGGGCAGAAAAGATCGTCCCGAGCGTGACGCGTTTTTTCACGCCGCAGCAGACGCTCTACGTGTTCTTCCAGGCCTATGCCCCGGAGAAGCCCGGGCCGTTTGACGGCGGCGCGATGCGCGCAGCGCTGGTCTTTTTCCGCGGGGGCGTGCAGATGAATGCGACGCCGCTGCTGGCGCCGACAGAGAGCGATGCGAAGGCGCGCAGCGCGTCGTTTCGCATCAGCCTGCCGCTGGCCAAGCTGCCCGCCGGACGATACACGGTGCAGGCCGTCGCCATCGCCGCCGGAACGCAGCAATCCGCTTTTGGCCGCGCCTATCTCGCCCTGGAAGCGCCCGCGGCCGCCGGCCCTCTGTTGGTTCCGCACCCGACGCGCCGCGATAAGCGTGGCGCTCGCGGCGGGGCGATGTTTCTCCGCGTTCTCCGTGCCCCTCTGGACCATCTCCGTGCGAAAACTTCCTGCGGGCACATTTCAAAGGGTTCACACAGAGAACACACAGCGGGCACAGAGTTCACGGAGGAGGCCGGTTTTGTAGCGCGGGCCTCTGGCCGGCGATTTCGTGTGGCTAGAGCACTCCCATCAATTATGTAGCGTCCTGGGCCTAAGAAAGGAGCTTTGCGGGAGATCGCCTCGGTTCAGCAAAGCTACGTCGTTCATGGGAATGCTCTAGGGAGCAGGGGAAGAGAGCCGGCGGGACGCCGGCGCTACCAACCCCGTTCGGCGTAGCGGGGGAGAGCACAGGCAGGAGTGGCTGTGCCACGCAAGACGCGGGCCCGGGAGCGCCGGTTTCTGGCCGCGCTTAACGCGATTTGATTAACGCCATTTATCCACGGAGGCGCTTGCGACGTGGCTGAAGTCGCCGCCGGCCCAGTAGGTGTTGGTCTCGCCTCCGAGCACGATGACCTCGATCGAAGATTTTGGGTTGGGATCGGGCGGCGCGCCCGGACGGCCGCGGCGATAGAAGCGCTGGAACGGAATGTCGGCGTCCCCCATCTTCAGATAGGAAGCGTATGGCTCGACGCCCGCCTGGGCCTGCTTCAGCTCGTTCCGGTGCGTGTCCCAATAGAGCCAAGCCGGCGTCTTCGAGTTCTTGGACCAGTAGTCGCTTAACTCTTCCTTCGAGTTGTAGCCGTGGTCCTTGGCATCGCGGGCGACGGTCGGATCGAGCAGCAGCGTCGCGGCGCTGGTGCCGAACGAGAAGAAATGCGTCAGCCAGTTCTTGATGACATCGTGGATGGGCAGGGCGGCTGAACCAGGCGACATTGTTCAGGCTCCAGCCGCTGAAGATGCTGACGACGCTCTCGTCCGGCTTGAAGCCCTTTTGCACGTGGAGCGGCTTCCAGCCGTCCGGAAGCTTGTTTTCCGTTTCCGCGATGCAGATGTTGTTGTAGTTGAAGTTGGTTCCCAGGCTGCCCATATAGCTGAGTCCGGGCATGCCGCAGCCGCCAAGATTCTTCGAAAGGATCGTCCACGCGCGGCCGATGGTGGCATTGGGCTCGGCAAAGGGCCCCATCGCGCCAATGCCGTAGTTCATCTTGATCTGGTCGGAGATGGGACCATTCAGCAGCAGCATGCGGGAGAATGAGGACGTGGAACTGAACAGCGCGGGCTGACCCGTCGAGGCGATGGCGAGAATCACGGGGAAGTATTCCGGCCGCGCGCCGGCCATGACCGCATTGATGGCCACGTGCCTGACCGTAAATGACCACGAGGGCTGGGCTCCGCGGGCGGCGCTCAGCTCTCCGACGACCTCGTCGGGCTTGTGGCTCGTGCCCTTGAGCATCGCTTCGACTTTTTCCTCGGTGGGCAGGATGATCGGCATGAAATCCGTAAGGTTGTTGTCGCAGTAAAAGCGCTGGAGGTTGTCCTCTGTGTCCGTGTAGGTCGCCGGGCCGACGTTCGGAGTGACGGTTCCGGTTTTCTTTTCCTCCGCCGTCAGCGGTTGGGTGAGCGCGTCGATCATTTCCTTCATTACGTTCTTGCCAGTGACCGGATCGTTCCCTTCGAGCACCGCGTACATTTGCTCGTCGGTCTTGTTGGTCATCGGGTGCGGAAGGAAGGTGATACGCTCGCCCGGCATGCCCCGGTTGGCCGCATTTGTTTTCGCGAGATCCTTGAAGGCGATGGTGACTAGGGGAGCTGTCGGGAAACCCATCTTTTCCACTTGTGCGCAGTGACTCACGGTCGCTGGGGTGCACGTGCTTCAATGCCCGTACGCCATGATCATGGCGTTGCCTTTGGCCTTGATCTCCGCCATGAGCTTCGGGTCATCATCAAAGTACGACCCCGCCTTCAAGCGGTAGATGGTGGTTACGCTGGGCATGTTCTTGTGGAACCAGATCGCGATTTGGTTCAGGAAGCGGTCCGCGCCAGCGAAGCCGTCGGAAACCAGGAAAATGGTCTTGCCATCGAGGCTTGAGAGGCGGGGCGCCATGGGGATGAGCTGGATCGGAGGCGGCACGCCCTTGGGATTGAGGGCCGTGATCTTGGATTCGCCGCCGGCTGCGGCGCCCTTCTTCTTCGGCTGGTCCGCCAGAACGGGAGAGCCGGCCAGAACCGCCGGAGAAACGCCGATCAAGGACAACAGTTTGCGCCTGTTGATTTTCATGATTTTCCGCCGCTCCTCTGTACCCTCAAATGTTCGACCGGATTACGGAGCCGCATCATAACATCCGTCTCGGTATATTGACGCCTCTCCGGTGATTTCGGTTACCGACTCGGAAACATGGGTTAGGTTGGCCAGTTGCCACGATCCCTGCAGCAATCCGAGCATGCGCCAACGAACTGAGCGAAAGAAAGCAGAGCATCGACGTGGCGGCCACCGAGAATTTCAATGCCCCTCGTGACTGGGTGGAGATGCTCATGCCGCCGCTAGGGCAACGCGAAGACATAGATCGCGTTGTGGCCGAGCGGAGTGTGCATGTCCGGGACCTCGGCGCTGAGTTCGGGCACCTTGAGGTTGTCTCCGGTCATGACGCAGATGTACTGCTTGCCGTTGACCGCGTAGGCGATGGTGCTGACGGAAATATTGCCTCCGAGAATGGATTCCCAGAGCATTTTGCCCGTGGTGACATCGAACGCGCGGAACCTGCGGCTCATGTCCCCGTGAAACACCAGTCCTCCGGCGGTCGTCAGCATGGCGCCATTGCCGGGAGCGCGGCCGACGTCAAACCGCAGGATCTCTCCGGTGGACATATTGATTTTGGCGAGGCCGGTGAGGGCATTGGGGTCGGAGCCGGGGCGCGGGATCACCTTCCAGCCTCCCCGCCCGTTCGGGCCCGGGGTGGTCAGATCGCGGCAGTTGTCGATATAGGGGACGTACAGAGAGTTCGTGCCCGGGTAGTACGCGGTGGGCCAGTAACTTCGCGTGTTCCAGTAACACATGATGTGGTGATCGCCCGGCTGCTTGAAGACCAAATTCCAATTGAGCGTGGTTTGTCCCGTCTTGACGTCGATGTCGGACATCACAAAGTTCGGATCGTCGTAGGGGAACGGCGTGGCCCACAGAAACTGGCCATTGTTGCGGTCGAGGACGAACACCGAGCCGCCTTCGGCCACCATTGCCGCGATGTCGTGCATCGATCCGCGGGGAATCGTGGGATTGATCCATTTGACGAACTTGGGATCGGGATTGAAGGCCACGCGCGCCAGCGTGCGCTCGTGAGTGTGGTCGGTGTCCCAGTCGTCGCCCGGCAGATGCTGGTAATACCAGATCAGCTTGCCGGTCGCGGGATCGAGCGCGAGGGTGCAGTTGCTATAGAGGTCGGCCGGGCTGGAGCGCGAGGTGCCGTCGGGATTGCCGTTGTGGCGCAAGATGCGCTGGTCCGGCATGGGATTGGCGACGCCCCAGTAAATCACGTTGCGAACCGGGTCGAAGCTGCCGGGCAGGCCCCAAGTGGAGGCCATGTCCTGCGAGTTGTCGGCTTCGTGCCAGGAGGCGAAGCCCGGATCGTCGGGGCGCGCCACGGTGTAAAATCTCCAGACCTTTTCCCCGGTCTCCGCGTTGTCCGCCTCGATGAAGCAGGTGTCGCGGCCCTTGCCGCACGTGCCGCCGGAGATGACCTTGCCGTCCACGACAAGGGCGCCGGAGGTATTTTGCGTGTCGGTCTTGTACGTCTCCCAGCGAACCTTGCCGGTGCGCGCGTCCAGCGCGACGACGTAGCCGTCGGGCGCGGTGAAGTAGACCATGTCTTCATACATCGCCAGCGCCTTCGTCCTTTCCAGCGAACCTATCTGGGGGGTCTTGTATTCGCGCTTGTACTCCCAGATGAGGTCGCCGTTGGTGGCGTTGAGGGCGTCGACGATTCCGCCGGGCGCGATCACGTACATCACGCCGTCGTGGACGATGGGGATCGTTTCGGTGGTGCCGGGGCCCAGGCCGCGGACCCACGCCATGCGGAGCTGCTTTACGTTCTTCTGGTTGATCTGCTGGAGGGGGCTGTAGCGCCAGGCGTCGTAGGTTCGGCTGTACATCAGCCAGTCATTCGGGCTGGGGTTTAAAAGCATTTCTTGCGTGACCGGTGTGTAGTTCTGGACTTGGGCGGCAGCCGGCATCATGACGGCAAAAATAAGAGACAGCGCAACAACCGAAATCCTGGCCATACTTTCTCCTCCCGATCGGTGCAGCAAAAATGTGCCGGTAACGGCGGCCCGCCGGTCGTCGTGCGGCGGTTTTCTTACCAGCCGGTCGGCGATCCGTAGGGGAGCGCGAGTTGCACTCCTTCGACTTGGCGTATTTTGCCGTTCTGGATCTTGAAGAATTCAGCCACCTCGACCGCGAAGGGCCGCCGGGCGGCCGCCGGCATGGGAATCTTGCCGACGCCCGGGACGTCCGCGTCCTTCACGGTCCCGGGATGGTTGAACATAAAGAAGCCGAACACGATGCCCATCTTCTCGTCCACGACCATGAACCGCCGTGGATTAACCGATTTGATGTACGCCCAAATCTTGGTGTTCATGTTCTCCCGGCAACCCATGGCCGCCGGATTGAACGAGCCGTGCCCCCATCCTTCGTTGTACGAGGGATTGTTGGTGTCCTGGATGCCGTCCAGGATGCGGTTGCAGTTCTCGTCGAACGGAACGATGTCGCCGGACAGGTGCACGATGCCCTCGAAGTACTGGTTGGTGTGCTGGAGCATCTCCTGGCGCGAGGAGCGCTCCGCCGGGGCCAGAGGCTGCAGCCAGACGGGATTGGGGTGGCCCATTTTCTCGAGATTTTCAGCGGGCTCGGCGCCGCGGCGTACAACCGTCTCCACCTCCGTGATTTTTCGGTTTTCCACCTTGAGGCGCAGCACCAGGATAGCCGGCGTGCCGTTTTCCCGAATGGTGCCCTCAAAACCAACCTGGCCGGCTTGTGGATCGGCAAAGTAGATTTTGTAGGAGCCCAGGCCGCTGATGGTGCCCCACAGCGCGTCGCCGAGCTTCAGCGGGATGGTGTTCTCGGTGAAGCGGACGTGTGGGGCGGCAGGGAGTTGGCCGGGATCGTGCGCGACCAGGGCCTTCAGGTACTGATCGACGAAGCCCGTCAGGCAGGCGTAATCGCAGGAAGATGCACTCGGTTGCTGACTGCTTTGATTCGCGGCCTCGGCGGCAGGGGCTACCCATGTCCCTACGATCAACGTTGGGATGGCAGCGATCTTCAGCGCTCGCGTCCTCATCTCTGGTCCTCCGGAACAATCGACCGTACCGATTTCCGTAGAAGACCATACGCCCGCAGGTCTCGCGCAGCAACCTCGAATTCGGCCTGCCCTCCGGGTAAGTGACCAGCGCGGCTCCCCCAGCGGATGTGGGGCGACACCGGCGCGGATCTTATCGGGCGTGTTCAAACGGGAGAGGAACTTCTGCGTAGGGGGCCGCTTGCACATCGATCGCGAACAACACGCACAATCGCGGAAGGAATTGCCAGGTCTGATCGAGAACCGGAGAAAGGAGTGCGGCAGGTAGTGGCCTCGGTCAGCGCCGGGCCACAGACCACCGATGCGGGTGGCCTGGGGCCCAGCCTGTGTACCGAACTTCTGGAGCCCTATCGCCCTCCGCGGGCGAACAGGTCAGACATTACGTTGGTGCCCGTGTCGCAGGCATGGTTGAGGCACGGCAGTCCGAAACCAGCCTCGAGCGACTTGAGCAGGGAGAAGTGGGTGTAACGTCGCGCGCTCTGTACGCCATGGACGCCGTAGTTGGTGTCGACGATCACCATTACCTGGTTGGTGTTCGGCGCCACGCTGTAGTCGTTTTCGTCCCACATGACGACGATAGCGCTGTTGCCTTCATGCCAGGCCTGGGATTTCTTGATCGCGGTCACGATGCGCTGCACGGTCACGTCGCCCCGGAAGATCAGTGCCGGGTTGAGTCCCGCTTGAGTACCGTCGCTCGTCGGATCGTAGTTGCAGAAGGGGCCGGCGTTGCCGCGGCCGTGCTGGTCGTTGCACTGATTCGGCGCGATAAACGAGAACGCCGGGACGTGGCCGGAGCGCAGATCGGCAAACAGGCCGTCCGCACCTTCAAAACCGGCCACATTGTTCAGGCTGTTGTCCTCGTCGTAGCCTTCCTGCACGTTGCGGAAGTAGACGAACGGGTTGTGCTTGGCCGCATACAGCGAGACGATGCCGCTTTGCGAAAGCGCCGGGGTGAGCGCCGGCTTAATCGCGCTGAAGTCCGTGTTGTTGGTGAAGAATCCGTCGCTGTAATTCACCGTGTCGGGACCGCCCAGGGGCAGGTCTTCCTGGTAGCTCTTCCACCGGCGTCGCAGGGCGACCAATTGATCCGCGATGGTCTTGCCGGCGATGTTGTTGGCGGCGGGGATGGACTGAATGCCGTCGATGTTGTTTTCGCCAGGAGTCCCCTGGACCTCATTCGCCGTGTCGACGGCCACGGTCGCCGCGTCCTTGCCGCTGCCCCAGATCGGGCAAATCGTGGGGCTGGCCGGGTTATCCGAATTGGTTGTCCCGGAGGCGAGGTTGGTAGTGCAGGTGGTGTTGTGCCAATCCGGGCTGTTGTCGCTGAGCACGCCGAAGTTCGAGCCGCCGACCACTTCCAGGTAGTTGGTCAAGCTGGGATGGGCAACGGCGAAGTAATTCGTCGCCAGATTGGCCTCTTTTGCATACTGGTTGATGAAGGGCGCGTTCGGGTTGTTCAGAATCTCGCCGTAGCCGTGGTTCTCCATCATGACCACAAACACGTGGTTCAACTGCGGTACGCCTTGGGGAACGGGGCCCTCTTGAGCCGACGCCGTGCCCACCAGTGCAGTGGCCAGCAGACTTAGAGTTACGGCCATCTTTTTCAGATTCTTCATGTGTTTCACCTTTCTGTTTTTTTCAGGAGGGAGTGTCGGGGGTCGTGATGCTCGCTTAGCTCTGCCTCGACTAGGGGAACCTTAGGGGAGGCTCATTACCGCACGGTTAAGGCTGAGTTCGGATTTGGTGAAACTCGGGACATGCAGTGGCTTTCGACGACAGACCTGTTTCTGGTTGGAACGGGTGCAACCAGCAGTCAGCTTTGCCAGGGGGATACGATGTGAGTAGGCTCTCCCAGCGTCGCGGCAAAGTTGACAAGTTTGCGGGGCCTGATCTATGTTGGCGGGGCGGTGTACTCTTCAGAGATTTCCGAAACGGAGCTGCCCCGGATGTTAGATCCCGCGGAAGGGGAGCGCGAGTCCGCGCAGAGAGCTACGCCTGCCCGATGAGCCTCCCGCCACCGCACATCTTGCTGCTTCCCGGACTGGCGTGTGACGCCGAGGTGTGGAAGCACCAGGCCCGCAGCCTGGCCGAGAGCACCACGGTGACGGTGGCGGATTACGGGAGCAGCGATTCACTGCCGGCGATGGCGCAAAAGGTGCTCGATGGCGCGCCGGAGCGTTTCGCCCTGGGCGGGCATTCGATGGGCGGTCGCGTGGCCTTCGAGATTCTGCGCCGCGTGCCGGAGCGCGTGGTGGGCGTGGCGCTGCTCGATACGGGGCATCGCGGCTGGGTGCCCGGCGAAGCCGGGGAGCGCGAGCGCGCCGAGCGGATGGCGTTCGTCGAACTGGCGCGCAGGCAGGGCATGCGCGCGATGGCGCGCAGCTGGCTGCAGCGGATGGTGCACCCGGCGCGCCTGGCCGACGAGTCGCTGACCAGCGCGATCGTCGAGATGTTCGGCCGCAAGACGCCGGAAATCTTCGCCGCGCAGATACAGGCCCTGCTGAACCGGCCCGACGCGACGCCCGTGCTGCAGGCAATCCGGTGTCCCGCGATGCTGCTGTGCGGACGCGAGGATGCCTGGAGCGTGCTGGCCACCCATCGCGAAATGGCCGCGCTGATTCCGGGGAGCAAACTGGTGGTGATCGAAAACTGCGGCCACATGGCGCCCATGGAGCGGCCCGAGGAAGTGACGGCGGCGATGCAGGAATGGTTCGCGTCGCTGGCGCACGAGGAAGCCGCGCCGCCGCGCCGCCCAGCGTGACGGAGGCTGCGACCAGAAGTCGCAGGAGAGGGATCGCCACAGCGGAGCGGGCACGGCGTGCCGTGCCCCTACGGGTCGGACGGAGGCGGCGGAGTATTGCCGGTGTTGGGGGACGGAATTGGCGCGCGAAGATGAGCGTCGATGCAGTATGTGAATCTCATTTGAGAATTGTCGTGAAGAACGCCGGTTGGCCGGAGGATCGCATGGGACGTCCATCTCAAACCGCCATCCCTTCCACGCTGATGCGCGGAGGAACCTCCAAGGGTCCTTTCTTTCTGGCCAGCGATCTGCCCGCCGATGCCGCGCTGCGCGACCGCGTGTTGCTGGCGGTGATGGGATCTCCCGACTCGCGCCAGATCAATGGCGTGGGCGGCGCCGATCCGTTGACCAGCAAGGTCGCCATCGTTTCCCGGTCGTCGCGGCCGGGCATTGACGTTGATTACCTTTTCGCCCAAGTCTCGGTCGACAAGGCTTTGGTGGATGTGTCGCCCACGTGCGGGAACATACTGGCGGGTGTCGGCCCGTTTGCGATTGAGCAGGGCCTGATCGAAGCGCACGATCCCATGACGCCGGTGACGATCTACATGGTCAACACCGCGAACATCGCCGTGGCGCACGTTCCCACGCCGGGCGGCCAGGTTGGTTACGAAGGGGACACGGCTATCGCGGGTGTGCCGGGAACGGCCGCCGCCATTCGCATCGACTTCCGCGACACGGCGGGATCGTCGTGCGGGGCCCTGTTGCCGACCGGGCGCGCCCTGGACGTGGTCGCGGGCATGGCCGCGACACTGATCGACAACGGCATGCCCGTCGTGGTGCTGCGGGCGAGCGATTTCGGAAAATCGGGTTACGAAGCTCCCGCCGATCTCGACGCAGACAAAAGTTTCAAGGCGCGCCTGGAAGAAGTTCGCCTTGCGGCCGGCAGCCTGATGAAACTGGGCGATGTGCGGTCGAAAGTGGTGCCCAAGATGACGTTGATCGCGCCGCCGCGCGAGGGAGGACACGTGGCCACGCGGACGTTTATTCCCCACAAGTGCCATGCGGCGATTGGAGTGCTGGGCGCGGTCACCGTGGGAACGGCGTGCGTGCTGCCGGGGTCGGTGGCCACGGGCATCGTGGCCGTGCCGCCGGGCAACGTGAAGCGGCTGTCGGTGGAGCATCCGACCGGTGAATTTTCCCTGGAAATCGAAGTGGATCAATCCGCGGCGGAATTGAAGGTCATGCGTTCGAGCCTGATACGCACGGCACGCCCGTTGTTTCGCGGCCACGCGCTAATTCCGACGAGCATCTGGGAGGGTGCGCCGGAGAAAAGTGCGGCGGTCCGCGCGACGTGACCGGGGGCCACCTCGACGCAATTCGACCGTCGGATCGGTGGCGAAATTTTTAGCAGGGTAGTGAAAAACGGGCCTTAGGGGTTAAAACCCCTGATGATAAGACGTGGTTTATGTCGGAGCTGAAGCTCCGACCCCCTAAAAGGCGCATTTTTTCCGCAAGCTGTAAAGCCGCGACGCACAAAGCTGTCCGGATTTTTCAGCGTCCTGTTAGAAGAACCAGAAACGCTTGCGGCGGCTTCTGCCGGGGGACTGAGAATGTTCCTGGAGTTCCTCGGCGAGGTCGGGGATGAAGGGCAGGGGGCGCCCGTCGAATGCGGCCAGCGGGTTATCCACCAGGAGCGCCTGGGCGACGTGGGCGCCGTGCGTTTGCGCCACCCAATCGAAGGCTTCCTTCAGCTTGAGCGGGCGCGAGGTGACGTTGTGCGCGTCGCTGGCCAGGAAATGCACGGCACCGGCGGCCAGCCATTTCAAAGCCATTTCCTGCGCCGCCTTCCCGAATCGTCCGAGCAGCGACTGCGCGGTCACCTGCGCGTAGCAGCCCTGGCGCAGCCAGCGATAGAAGCGTTCGGGGCGCGCGCGGATCAGCGGATTGCGTTCCGGATGCGTGATGATGGGGCGGAGTCCCGCCAGATGGAGTTCGTGCAGCGATTGATCAATCGAGGGCGGAATCGAAAAATCGGCGAACTCGACGAGCAAATAGTTCTTCTGGTTCAGGGTAAAGCGGTGAGCGTCCTGGCGGATATCCTGCAGGTTCTCAAAGCTGAGATGGAAATCGCAGCCGGTGGCGAGGACCAGGCGCCCCTCGAACAGCGCCTGGAGTTCATCCCGGCGCTCCTTCACGCGCCGGGGATCGAAGGCGTAATCCGGGCTGGCATGCGGGGTTCCGATGACGTGGGTGATTCCGTCGGCGATGGCCATTTCTCCCATCGCGCGCGCGGTTTCCAGCGAGTCGGCGCCGTCGTCGAGCCCCGGCAAGATGTGGCAGTGAATGTCGACCATCAGGGATGGCAGAATAACGCACGCGGGAAGCGATCACAACGGCTCAATGGTTGCCGCGCGCCGGGCTGGCGGGTTTCCCTGTTTACTTCGCCCACGCGGACAGCACTTGCCAGATTCCCGCCGCGAACAGCAGGGTGGCGAAAACAATCCGCATTCGCTGCGGCGAGAGTCGCGCCGCCAGCTTCCCGCCCAGCAGGCCGCCCAGGAAGACGCCGGGAATAATCAGGAGTCCCACCTGGACATCCACTTCGTGCGCGCGGTAGTACACCAGAAACGCCAGCAGGCCGCTGGGCGGCACCAGGGCAATCAGGCTGGTTCCCTGCGCGCGGTGCTGCTCGAAACCGAAAAGCAGCACGAGCAGAGGCACCAGCAACACGCCGCCGCCCACGCCGAATAGCCCGCTCATCACGCCCACCACGCAGGCCATCCCGAAGATGCTCCCGAACCGCGCGGGGCCCTCAAGCACGGGCGCCTTCCTTCCCGGAGGCCTTGCGCGTCTGCTTCCACAGTATGATCGCGGAGAACATCAGGAACAGTCCGAACAACGCGTGCAGCGTGCGCGAGGGAATTTCAATGGCGATCAGCCCCCCGCCGTACCCGCCGATGAGGAAGCCGGCCGCACAGGCGACTCCCGCCCGGAGGTCGACCTGACCTCGCTTCCAATACATCCAGAGCGCACCCAGTCCGAGCGGCGGAAGGAGGATGAACAGGGAAGTGCCCTGGGCCATGTGCTGATCCATGCCCAGCAGGTAGACCAGCGCCGGAATGATAACGATTCCGCCACCGATGCCCATCAGCCCGACCAGAATCCCCGTCACCAACCCCAAGAGCAGAATCAATGCCAAGTGCATCAGCGATTTTCTCCGAATGTCTTGGGCCGCGCGCCGTGCCGCGCCCGGCCACCGGCTACGGCTTGCCGTAGGCGATCTGGTACCAATCCCAGGTGCGCCGGAGGCCTTCTTCAAAGAGAACCAGAGGGCGGTAGCCGAGGACTTTGCCGGCGAGCGAAACATCGGCCTGCGAATCGAGGATATCGCCGGTGCGCGGCGGATCGTAGCGGGCCGCGACCGTCCGGCCGGTGATCTTTTCGAGCAGTTTCACAACTTCATTCAGCGTGATGCGCGCGCCGGTGCCGCCATTGAAAACCTTTCCGGAAGCGCCGCCGGCTTCGCAGGCCCGCAGCGTCACGTCCACGACGTTGTCGACGTAGGTGAAGTCGCGGGACTGCCGGCCATCGCCATAGATCACCGGAGGCTGGCCTTGCAGAATCGCGAGCATGAAGCGGGAGAGCACGCCCGAGTACTGCGAAGTGGGGTCCTGGCGCGGGCCGAAAACATTGAAGTAGCGCAGGCAGGCGTTTTCCAGGCCGTAGACGCGCCCGAATACCTGCGCGTAGAGTTCGCCCACATATTTCGTGACGCCGTAGGGTGAAATGGGCTCGGGCGGCATGGTTTCGACTTTGGGCAAGGTGGGAGTTTCGCCATAGGCCGAGGACGACGCGGCGAACACAAACCGCCGCACGCGGGCGTCGCGCGCCGCCACCAGCACGTTGAGTGTCCCGTCGATATTGATGCGATTGGATTCCAGGGGATCGGCCACGGATTTGGGGACCGAGGTTCGCGCCGCCAGATGGAGCACGTAGTCCGCACCGCGGCAGGCCGCGTGCACCGCGGGAAGATCGGTGATGCTTGCGACGCGAAAATCAATCTTGCCGCCGACGCCGGCGAGGTTCGCTTCCTTGCCTGTCGACAGATCGTCCAGTACCACCACTTCGTGGCCGCGGCGGACGAGTTCATTCACGATGTGCGATCCAATGAACCCGGCGCCGCCTGTCACCAGATAACGCATTCGATATGTCCTCTCCTGAAGCGCGCGGGGGGCCTGCGCCGGTTTGCGCCAGGCATGTCCCCTCGAATGGCGATCTTCCGGGGCGCCGGGATGACGGCGTCCCGCATTTCAGGTACGCTTGACTATAGCCCGGCGGACCGCATCCAAACAAGATTGCGGATCGACGCGCTTGTCCGATTCGCACTGATGGGGGGATGACGACGTTGCCAAGGAACATGCGATTCGCGCTGGGGGCCCTGCTCGCGGGGGTGGTTCTGGTGTTTCCAGTGGCGCGTGGTTTTGGAGGCGCGGCCGCGGAAATCGAAGCAGCCGGGCAGCGTCCTGCGGGAAAACTGAAAACGGCCGCATCCAGCCGAGGGGTAGGGATGGGGTTTCACACCGGCGAGACGCTGAGCTACCGGGTCGCGTGGGCGGCGTTTTCCAGTGCGGCCACGGTGCAGTTGACGGTACCCGAGCAGCGCGACCTTTTCGGATGGAAGACATGGCATTTCCGCGCCACCGCCCACACGCTCAGCCCGGTGCGCTCTCTCTTCGCGGTGGATGACCAATTCGACTCGTATTCCGATGAGGCGACGCTCGCCAGCCGCCAGTACGAAACGCATCTGAGCGAAATGGGCCGCAAAGAGGATCAGGTGCTGCATCTGGTTTCCGCCGGGCAGACCTCCCGGGCCCCCGGGCCCAGCGTGGAGGTGCTCGCCGGGACGCGTGACCCGCTGGGCGCGCTTTATGCGCTGCGGGGCGTCGATTGGGAGCGCACCCCCGAATGGCTGGCTTCTGTGTACGATGGGCGCGACGTCTACGAGATGAAGGCGAAGCGCGAGAGCGCCGGCGAGACCGTCACGGTTGCCGGAGGCCCGGTGTCCGCCTCGCGCGTCACCATCCGCGTCTTCCAGCATGGCAAGGAATTGCCCGCGATCCACTTTTCGGTGTGGTTTACAAACGATGCGGTGCGCACGCCGGTGGTGATCCAAGCGCAGTTGCCGTTTGGAAGCCTTCATGCCGAGCTGGCTTCCGCGCCGCATTAATCGCGGAATGGTTTTCCGGGGCGGGACGGTCAGTTCTCGGGGACGACCCAGTCGTCGGGCGGGAAATCGATGCGCCAGAACGCCGGGCTGGGTTTTATGAATTCGATGCCGATCTGCGTTTTGCCACCTTGCATATTGCCGACGTAGACGATGCGGCAGGCGCAGCTTTCCTGCGTAGCCCGGTTCGAGACCATGATTTCCTGGCCCGAACCCAGACGCGCCGCCAGAGCGATCATGGCCCCGTGGGCGTTCACGACAAGTGTCCGGGTCTCTTCCTGGAAGTCTTCTTTACTGGTGGTTTTTCCGCTGACAATGACCGGGACGCTCAGGAGCACACGCATGCTCCGGCGGCGTGCCGATTCCACGTTCAAGCCGCCCTTAGGTTGCGGCGTGGAGGTAGGTCCAGCCATATGAGGATACGCTAACGCGAAGCGGGATGTTCTGCAATGAAACTGTGGTGGCCCGGGGGTGTTTCAGTAAACATCATCAGAGCACGGCCTCACTCGGGCTATGCGGGCGTCCAGGGCCCTTGATGCATGAGAGGGATGGCCGCTACCCCGCGGCAGGTCAACAGGATACGACCTTCTCGCGGCCTTGTGTGACGCGGTGCGTGGCGTGGCGCGTGTCCACGACCAACCGGGCGTGGCGAACGATGGCCTCGTAGTCGTAGCTGGTATGATCGGTGGCGATCAGGACGCAGTCGTAACGGGCCAGGTTGGCGGGGGAGAGCTCGACCGACCGTTTGTTGGAAAAGTCGTAGTGGCGCATTTTGAAAAGCGCCGGGAAATAAGGATCGTTGTAGTCGATGTCGGCGCCGCGCGCGGCGAGCAGTTCCAACAGTTTCAGGGATGGCGATTCGCGCAGGTCGTCGACGTCCTTCTTGTAGGCGACGCCCAGCAGCAGAATTTTCGAGCCCTTGATGCTCTTCTGGTGGTCATTGAGCGCGGCAGCCACCGCGTTCACCACGTGATACGGCATCTCGGTATTGATTTCGCCGGCCAGCTCGATAAACCGGGTGGAGAAGTCGTATTCGCGCGCTTTCCAGGACAGGTAGTAGGGATCGACGGGAATACAGTGGCCGCCAAGGCCGGGGCCGGGATAGAAGGGCATGAATCCGAAGGGCTTGGTGGCGGCGCTGTCGATGATCTCCCAGACGTCGAGACCCATCCGCAGGCAGAGCTGCTTGAGCTCGTTGACGAGGGCGATATTCACGCAGCGGAAGATGTTTTCCAGCAGCTTGACCATTTCCGCGGCGCGGGTGGAACTGACCGGCACAACCCGCGACACGATCTGGGCATAAAGTCCGGCGGCGGCGCGCCCGCTCGGCGGATTGATGCCGCCGACAACCTTGGGAATCTGCGCCAGGCCGTATTGCTTGTTGCCGGGGTCCTCGCGCTCGGGTGAGAACGCCAGATAGAAATCGCAGGCGGTGTTTTGTGCGGACTGATCGGCCACGATGGGGCAGCGCAGGCCACCCTTCTCCAGGATGGGCAGAACCAGTTCCTCGGTGGTGCCGGGATAGGTGGTGCTCTCGAGGATGATGAGCTGGTTGCGCTGGAGGTTAGGCGCGATGGCCAGCGCGGTCTGCTCGACGTAGCTGAGGTCCGGCTCGCGCCGCTCGTCCAGAGGCGTGGGCACGCAGATTAGAACCGCATCCATTTGGCGGAGTCGCGTGAAGTCCGCGGTCGCGTCGAAGTGTTTGGCCTGCACATGCTCGCGGATTCTGGCGGCGGGAATGTGCTGGATGTACGATTCGCCGGCGTTTAGCTTGTCCACCTTGGACTTGTCCAGATCGAACCCGGTGACCCGCTGACCCACATCAGCAAAGCGCAGCGCCAGGGGAAGCCCGACGTAACCGCATCCGATGATTCCAATGTGGATGCCCTTTCCTGCAAAAAACTCCGGCTTGCGCTCTGCGCTCATTCGCGTTCCTCTTGTGCGATTGTCCCGGCCGGATATTGCGGCGCGGTCAAAGAATGGCCAAAAACCAAATATAGCAGGAAGCACCACGGCGGGTGAAGCCGTGCGCCGGTCCTGTGTTCAACTTCACATGGCGTTGAGGAGAGGGCCAAGGGTGTTGCCGCGCGGCACAGCAGTGCGGCGGGGCGGGCTTCCTGGTGTGACCTGTGTCACAGCCGGGCGCCGCCGACGGGGTTATGGTCAGTTAGGTCTCAAGTCTGGGGCGAAGGATTAACCGGGCTTGGTGGTGCTGAGCGGAGGGTGGACCGAGTCAAGATACGCGGAAAGGAGCAAGGACATGCCACAGCCGGTTTCGAGACTGCAGTTGGCGGAACAGCGCGACCTGGAAGCGCTGGAACATGTGAAGAAGGCCATCGAATGGGAGGAATCCGCGATTCAAGCCACTACCCTGGCGGAGCGCGAGAAATACGGCGAAAAAGCTCGCAAGCAGCGAGAAGCCGCGATCAATTCACTCAAAGAGGCGATCATTGAGTTCGGCCAAGAGGCCAAGGGATTTAGACAAGATGCCAACGTCCAATTTTGAACGCCGGGATCGGCAAAATCCGGCGCTTCGCATCACGCAGCATCGATGCGTCACCGCCGCGATCCAGGCCTCAACTCCATGCAGAGGTATCCGTCGATGAGATGCGCGACCGCAGGGTGTTCGCAGAAGGCACCGAAGCAGTGCTCCGAGTGCGAGGAGTACTTCTGCGACCAGCACGTGGAGCTGTGCAGCTGGTGCCAGGCCTTCGTATGCTCGGAGTGCCGGGACGAGCACGAATCCAACAATCCTCTGCACGAGGAAGGCGCTCCGCAGACCTGAGTGGGGGGCCGCGCCCGCCGATACCGCTCC
This sequence comes from Terriglobia bacterium, assembly GCA_963791705.1. GTDB lineage: Bacteria > Acidobacteriota > Terriglobia > Acidiferrales > UBA7541 > Palsa-295. The sequence continues at coordinate 346,108 of CAWBTO010000006.1, forward strand.
GTTTTTCAGAAGGAAACATTTCCCTTCACTCATGTTTTGGCGAGTTTCTCGGATTGGCTTCTGGATCGAATGGGGTTGCGGGGCGTCCCGCCGTTTGGCCCGGAGTAGCATCCTCTTCGGGTCGCTGAAGATCCGAGCCCTTCATACGATTGACTAAGTGGGCTGCGCGGGGTGGGAGTCGACGCGGATCACCGCCTCGTGTGACCAAGGTCACTGTGGGTTGGCCGGGATGGGGTTAGAAGGGAGCCTCGGAGAGGAACTGAGGCCAAAGGTGCGCGGGCAGGCGGTGCGGGCGGCGGGCGAAGGCAGGGCAAGCGTATGGCTGGCGGAGGGTCGATGACCAAGAGCAAGGATCTGGAGCGATACACGACGCTGCTGTTCGCCAAGCGGGACGAGCTGTGGGCGCGTGGAGTGACGCTGCCTCCGGCCGGTGGCACCAAGGGAGACATCATGGACGTCGCCAGCGCCGACGTCGAAGCCGATCTTCAAGTGCGATTTCGCGAGGCCGACCGCTTGGTGCTCAAGGAAATCGAAGATGCGCTTGGGCGGATACGGGCGGGGTCGTTCGGCGTGTGCGAGGCGTGTAGCCAGCCCATTGCCAAAGCGCGGCTCGATGTGGTGCCTTGGGCGCGTTTCTGCCGGGACTGCGGAGAGCGCGAGCCGGCCTGACTCCGGCGATAAAGAACGAACTAGCATGAAGGGCCACCTTCCCGACACAGACCATGGGGGCCAAGTGGCGCGAAAGGGCGCCGCTACAAAGGAAAGGGCGGGCGCGGCGGTCCTCTTCGAAGTGCACTCACGATAAGGCAGTTCCCACAACAAAGCTGACAGGCTCATTTTTTCGTGCCGGTTGCCGGGCGAGGGACGGGGGTCTATCATGGAGCGGTAATTTTGGGGGCTCCCGACCCAAACAGTCGGGCCGTTCTCATTCGTGGGGGTCTTACGTCGAGGTCCCGACGGCCGTCCGGGACGCAAACGGCGCGCTGAGGCCGCGTCCCAGACAGCGTGCAGGGATTTTGAGCAGCCTATTCAGAGGGGTAGTTTTCGGCAACGCGCGAAAGGCATCTCTGGCAAGCTGGCAGCAACTGGAAAGGAACGTGATGGCAAGCGGACCGAATGAACAGGCGGTGCTGGAAGCGTTGCGCGGGGTGATGGACCCGGAGCTGCACAAGGACCTCGTGACGCTGGGGATGGCGAAAGACGTACGGGTGAGCGACGGCGGGGTGGTGTCGCTGGGCGTCACGCTGACGACGCCGGCGTGTCCGTTGCGCGAAACGATCGAGAAGGATGTGCGCGCGGCGGTTGGCAAACTGCCGGGGGTGACGGCGGTGGAGGTGAAATTCGACGCTTCAGTGCCGGAGGGCAAGCGGATGCAGGACAAGGCGTCCATTCCCGGAGTGAAGAACCTGATCGCGGTGGGAAGCGGCAAGGGCGGCGTGGGAAAGACGACCGTGGCTGTGAATCTGGCGATCGCGCTGAAGAACCTGGGCGCGTCGGTGGGGCTGATGGATGCCGACGTGTATGGCCCGAACGTCCCGGTGATGCTGGGGACGAACGAGCAGCCGCGGGCGCTCGACGAGCGCACCATCATCCCCGTGCAGGCTTACGGCGTGAAGATGATTTCGATGGGTCTGCTGAGCCCCGGAGACAAGCCTTTGGTCTGGCGCGGGCCGATGCTGCACAGCGTGATTCAGCAGTTCCTGCGCAGCGTGCGCTGGGGAGAGCTCGACTATTTGATTGTGGACTTGCCGCCGGGCACCGGAGACGTGCAGTTAAGCCTGATCCAGACGGCGCCGGTGAGCGGGGCGGTGATCGTGACCACGCCGTCGGTCGTCGCGCTGGCGGACGTGCGCAAGGCGGTGGAGATGTTCCGGCAGGTGAACGTCGAGGTTCTGGGCGTGGTCGAAAACATGAGCTACTTTGCCTGCCCGCATTGCCAGGAGCGGATCGACGTCTTCGGCAACGGCGAAGGCGAGCGAATGGCGCAGGAGTTTGGCGTGCCGTTTCTGGGCGCGATCGAAATCGACCCGCAGATCCGCATCGGGGGCGATACGGGGAAGCCGGTGGCTTCGCTTGGGGAGGATGCGCCGGGCGCGCGCAGCATGTACGCGATGGCGCGGAGCGTTGCGGCGCGGCTTTCAGTGGTAAATTTGTCTGCGTCGGCGCCGCTGGTGCAGATTCTGTGAGATAACCGGGGCCGCTGCGGTGGTGCGGCCTTCGGAAGGTTCTTTCTGAGAAAGGTTGGCAGCATTTGCAAATGCTGGCGGGCGGCGCCGGCGCGGGATGCCGGGCGTCCGCTGGCGGACGGCGAATGATCACACGCACTCGATCGGAGAAACAACGAACATGAGCGACCTGGTTCAACTGACGAAGGACAACGATATCGCCATCATTACCATCAATAACCCGCCGGTGAACGCGCTGAGTCCGGGCGTGCCCCAGGGGATCGGCGAATCCATCAAGAAAATCCAGCAGGACGACAGCGTGAAGGCCGCCGTGCTGATCGGCGGGGGACGAACGTTCGTGGCCGGGGCGGACATCAACGAGTTCGTGAAGATGACCTCGGGCAAGATCAAGCGCGGCGTGGGATTGCTTCCGCTGCTGCTGGAGATCGAGGATTGCAGCAAGCCCGTGGTGGTGGCGATTCACGGGAATGCCCTGGGGGGCGGGCTGGAGCTGGCGATGTCGGGCCATTACCGCGTGGCCGTTGCGGCCGCGCAGGTGGGGCAGCCGGAAGTCAATCTGGGCATTATTCCCGGCGCGGGTGGGACGCAACGTCTGCCGCGCCTGGCGGGGGTCGAAAAGGCCATCGAGATGTGCACGAGCGGCAAGCCGGTGAAGGCGCCGGAAGCGCTGAAGTTCGGGATCGTGGACCGGGTGATCGAAGGCGACCTGCTGGCCGGGGCCGTGGCGTTTGCTCGGGAAGTGGCCGGAAAACCGACGCGCAAAACCCGTGAGCGAAATGAAAAGCTGGGGACGCCGGAGCAGAACGCGCCGGTGGTTGCGGCGGCGCGCGAGACGGTGCGCAAGAAACAGCGCGGGCTGATGGCGCCGCTGGTCGCCATCGATGCCATCGAGGCGGCCACGAGACTTCCGTTCGAGGACGGCTGCCAGAACGAGCAGAGACTGTTCGACGAGTGCCTCTTCTCGGATCAGTCCAAGGCGCTCATTCATGCGTTTTTCGCCGAGCGCGAGGTGTCCAAGATCCCGGATGTCCCCAAGGAGACACCGGTAATTCCGGTGAACTCGGCGGCGATCATCGGCGCGGGGACCATGGGCGCGGCAATCGCCATGGTGTTCGCCAACGCGGGCATTCCGGTGGTGCTGAAGGACGTGGACCGCGACGCGCTGGACCGGGGCATCGCGAACATCAAGAAGAACTACGCCGTTTCGGTGAAGCGCGGGCGGTTCACCCAGGAGTACGTCGACGAGCGGATGAAGCTGATCAAGACCACGCTGCGGTACGAGGAGATCGGCAGCGCCGACCTGGTGATCGAAGCCGTGTTCGAGAACATGGCGCTGAAGAAAGAGGTCTTCGCCGAAATCGACCGGGCGGCAAAACGCGGGGCGATTATCGCCAGCAATACCTCCACGCTCAATCTGGACGAAATCGCTGCGACCACCTCGCGGCCGGAGTCGGTGATCGGGTTGCACTTCTTCAGCCCCGCGAATGTGATGCGATTGCTCGAGATCGTGCGCGGGAGAAGGAGCGGCAAGGAAGTGATCGCCACGTGCATGCAGCTGGCGAAGAAACTGGGCAAGATCGGCGTGCTCGTGGGGAACTGCTGGGGGTTCGTCGGCAACCGCATGTTCCTGCCGTATATTCGCGAGGCGCAGTTTCTGGTGGAGGAGGGCGCGGCGCCGGAAGCCGTGGACAAGGCCCTCACCGACTTCGGCATGGCCATGGGCCCGCTGGCGGTGAGCGACCTGGGAGGGCTCGACGTATCGTACCGCGTCTGGCGGGAGCACCGCAGCCAGGAGAAGCCGGGCCTGCGGCGGGCCTATCTGGAAGATCATCTGGTCGAATCGGGACGCCTGGGACAGAAGACCGGCTCGGGCTGGTTCAAGTACGATGCCGAGCGGCGGGCGACGCCCAACCCGGAAGTCGCGGAGCTGATCCGGAAGTGGAATGCCGAGGCGGGGACACCGCAGCGGCAGATTTCCGCCGACGAGATCGTGGAGCGCTGCGTTTACACGCTCGTGAATGTGGGCGCGCAAATCCTCGAGGAAGGCTACGCCTTGCGGGCGGGCGATATCGACACCGTCTATTTGAATGGATACGGCTTCCCGAATTATCGCGGGGGGCCGATGTGGTACGCCGACACCGTGGAGTTGAAAAGGGTTTACGACCGCATCTGCAAGTTGCACGGCCAGCATGGCGCTTTATGGGAACCGGCTCCGCTGTTGAAGCAATTGGCGGAAGCCGGCAAGACGTTTGCCGAGTATCAGCGCGAAACCGGCCAGGCCGCCGACTGACGGGCACTTCTCGCAGGAATCGGATGCGTGGGAGAACTGGCGGGGAAAACAACAACTTCCCGGCTAGCGTGCGGAACGGAAGTTCGTGGCATCACCATACCCAGCTTCAGGGGCTAAAGCCCCGAGAGAAAAGATGCCTTAACGCCAGGGCCGAGGCCCCGGCCTCCGAAGAACCATGCCACGAACTTACCGCTCAGAACACTAGGTCAAGTAGCGAACCACCCACTCCGCCACGCAGCACGGCTTGTCCGAATCGCGGACTTCCGCCGACAGCAGGAACACGGCTTCGACGGAATCGGGGAGTTGCTTCAGGGATTGCAAGGTGACGCGGACCCGAATTTGGGAATCCGCGCGCACCGGGGCGGGGAAGCGTACACGGTTCAGTCCATAGTTGACCGTCATGCGCAGCCCGCCACGGATTTGAAACACCTGCTTTACCAGGTGGCTCAGCAGGGAAAGCGTCAGGAAGCCGTGGGCGATGGTGGCGCGATAGGGCGATTCGCGCGCGGCGCGCTCGCGGTCGACATGAATCCACTGGCGGTCTTCGGTGGCTTCGGCGAATTGCTCGATGCGATTTTGCGTCACCGCGAACCAGTCCGATACGCCGATTTCGCGGCCAGCGTACTCTTGCAAGGATTGCGGCGTTTCCACGATGAGTGGTGGCATGGAGACTCCTGATTTTTCTCGTTGAATAATTCTTCGCGCGAGTCCCGCGGCCAGCGCGGCTTTGAAACTGTGCTCTAACTCCCCCGGGGTTTCTCCGCTGGCCAGTAGTTGTTGCGCAGATCTCTTTTCAGGATCTTTCCCGTGCCGGTCTTGGGCAAGCTCTCGAGGAATTCCACCGAGCGGGGCGCTTTGTAGTGAGCCAGGCGGGAGCGGCAGAAATCCAGCAACTCGGATTCGCTCGCCGTGGCTCCCGGTTTCAACACCACCAGCGCCTTCGGCACTTCGCCCCACGTCTCGTCGGGGACGGGAATGACGGCGATCTCGTAGACGCTGGGATGGGCCAGGAGGACGGTTTCGACTTCGACCGAGGAAATGTTTTCACCGCCGCTGACGATGATGTCCTTCTTGCGGTCGGCGATGAGGACGTAGCCGTTTTCGTCCATCGTGGCCAAGTCGCCGGTATGGAACCACCCGCCGCGGAAGGCCTCTCGGGTGGCTTCGGGCTGTCGCCAGTAGCCTTCCATGATGCCGTCGCCGCGGGCGATGATTTCGCCGATGGATTTCCCGTCGTGGGGCACGTCGTGTCCTTCGGAATCAACCACGCGGAGCTCGACGCCGGGCATGGCAAATCCGGTCATGGCCTGGCCCGCGTAGCGGCGTTCGCCCTCCCAGACCAGGCCGGGCTTGCTCGGCGACACCGAGAGCGCCGGAGAAGTTTCCGTGAGCCCGTAGGAGGCAAAGCAAGCGCAGCCCAGTTTTTCCTCGATCTCGCGCACCAGCGTGGGAGACGATGCGGCTCCCCCCAGCATGATTCGTTGCAGGCTGCTCAGATCGTATTTCGTCCGCTCGGGCGAATGGACCAGGGCCGCCGCCATGGTGGGAACCAGGGAACAGGCGTGCGCGCGTTCGCGCTCGATCAGCCGGAAGACTTCGGCGGGCTCGAAGCGGCGGACGATCACGTGCGTGCCGCCGATCACGGTGAGCCGGTGCGCGACGCCCCAGCCGTTGGCGTGGAACAGCGGAATCGTGTGCAGTTCAATCCGAGGATGCTGCGTGGGCTCGTGCGCGAACTGCAGGCCCAGGATCACCGTGAAGGCGTGCAGGTAGACATTGCGATGCGTGAGCATGACGCCCTTGGGGTGAGCGCTGGTGCCGCTGGTGTAAAAGAGTTCGGCTACGGAGTCCTCGTCAAATTCCGTGATGTCGCGCCGCGAGGGCGTGGCCCCGGCCAAAAGGCTTTCGTAGTTGCGCGGCGCAAGCCAACTCGCTTCCGGGGCGCGATCCAGCAAGATGCAGGACTCCAGCGAGCGAACGGATGACGGAAATGATGCGGCCATGTCGAGGAATTGGCTTTCCAGGAATAGAAAGCGAGCGCCTGAATCGTTCAGGATGTAGGAAAGCTCGCCGGGCGAGAGCCGGATATTCAGGGGAAGCAGGATGCCGCCCGCTTCGATAACGCCGTAATACGCTTCAAGCAACCGGTGGCAATTCGCGCTCAGGAAAGCGACGCGGTCACCCGGCTGGAGTCCCGCCGCGCGCAGCGCGCCGGCCAGGCGCCCGGCGCGCTCCGCAAATTGCGCGTAGGAAAAACGCTCCTCGCCGCAAACGACCGCCGTGGCTTGCGGGAACTGCGCCTCTGCATAGCGCAGGAAGCGGATTGGAGTGAGAGGAAGTTTCATGCCCTGCCTCGTAGTACTTCCGCGATTCTCCCGATGTCAACCGGCCGCCGGGATGGACGGGCAAGCGAGTATACCTGAGAGAGCGAGGGCGGGAAGAGATCCGTCGCCGGCCGCCCGGCCGTGCGGCAGGCGCTTCCCATTCTCCGGCACTCGGCTATAATCGGCGGGCTCGGCGGGCGCTGCGGGATACTCCGCGTCGGGCGCTCATCCTGCCAGGTGGACGGCGGCTCGCGGAAATCAAAGCGGGAGGTTTTGGCCGTGACTAAAGAGGACTACCTTCGTTACATCAATCACTTCAATAACAAGCAATACGAGAAGTTCGCGGCGTACTACGCCGAGGACGTGGAGGTCAACCTGAGCAGCATTACGCTCAAGGGGCCGCAAGGCATCATCAGCTTCTACACCGATTTTCACACCTACGTCCGCGAGTTTGTGGACGTGAAGTTTCTGGTGGCGGACGACGCCGGAGTGGCCGCCGAAATGTACACGGAATTCGACTGCTTGCGGGACTATGCCAATCCCGCGCTGCCCTTCAAGAAAGGCGAGGTGCGGCGCATGCTGAATTTCGTGCACTACGATCTGGCGGACGGAAAGTTCAAGCGGATCCGCGTGGCGCGCTATCAGCAGTATGTGTAGGGACGATGTTGTCGGGAGGTCCGGCCCAAGCGGGTAGGGAGAGGGCGGAGGGGCTTCGGGCTCAGGCCATCACATTCGCGTCAGATTGTGTATAATGCGCGGCGATTGATTGGTGGGCCGAAAACCGGACCCCTTGGATTCGCATTAGATAAGCACTACCGTGCGGCAGGGCGAGGCGGTAAAGTGTGGCGTAACGTTTTCGGTTTGCCGAAGGAGATGGCTGGCACGCGATGGGAAAACATCTGATCCAACGGCTTCTTATGGTGTTCTGTTTGCTCTGCTGTGTTCCACAGATGACTTTTGCGTTGGCTGCCGGGGGCATCTTCCCGGTGGCGTCCGCCGTTGTGGTGGCTCCTGATATTCACGTCGACCGCCTGGCCGCGGTCGAGCAGGCGGCCGCGGAGGCCAAGGGCTCGGCCGACAACGCCTGGATGCTGGTGAGCGCGGCGCTGGTGCTGTTCATGACGGGGCCGGGGCTGGCGCTGTTCTATGGCGGCCTGGTGCGCAAGAAGAATGTTCTGAGCACGATGATGCAGAGTTTCGCCATGATGGCGGTGATCACCGTCCTGTGGGCCCTGGTCGGATACAGCCTGGCCTTTGGCCAGGGGCATAGCTTCATTGGCGGTTTCCACCACCTCTTCCTGCAGGGCGTCGGGTTGCAGCCGGACGCCGATTACGCGGCCACCATTCCCAACCAGACGTTCATGATCTACCAGCTGATGTTTGCCATCATCACGCCGGCGTTGATCACCGGGGCGTTTGCGGAGCGGATGAAATTCAGCGCCATGCTGTTGTTCCTGACGCTGTGGTCGCTGTTGGTGTACGACCCGATGGCGCACATGGTGTGGGGCAAGGGCGGGCTGCTGAATGCGGCACTCGGTGGGCGGTTCCCGACGCTGGATTTCGCGGGCGGCACGGTGGTGCACGTGACGTCGGGCGTTTCGGCGCTGGTCTGCGCGCTGTATCTGGGCAAGCGGCTGGGATATCCGAAGCAATCGATGCCGCCGCACAGCGTGGTGACTGAGCTTCATCGGCGCCTGCCTGCTGTGGGTGGGCTGGTTCGGCTTCAACGCGGGCAGCGCGCTGGCGGCCGGGACACTGGCGACGCAGGCTTTCGTGGCCACGCACTTCGGCGCGGCGGCGGCAGTGGTGGGCTGGAGCGCGGCCGAGTGGCTTCGCAACGGCAAGCCGAGCGCGCTGGGCGCGATCTCGGGGTCCGTGGCGGGACTGGTGGCGATTACGCCGGCGGCGGGCTTCGTGAGTCCGATGTCGGCGCTGGCGATCGGGTTGATTGCGGGGGTCTTCTGCTTCTGGATGGTGACCACGGTGAAAGCGCGCTTCGGCTACGACGATTCGCTGGACGCTTTCGGCGTGCACGGGGCGGGAGGCACGATTGGCGCGTTGCTGACGGGGATTTTTGCCTCGAGTGCCATCAATCCGATTTTCAAGGACGCCAGCGGGCATGTGCTGCCTTCGGGCGTCCTCGAAGGCAACGTGCGCCAGATTTTGTATCAGCTCACGGGAGTGGCGATTGCCTGGGTTCTGGCTATTGTGGGCACGCTGATCCTTCTCAAGTTCGTGGATATGGTGATTGGCCTGCGGGTTTCCGAGGAACATGAAGCTCAGGGCCTCGATCTTTCGCAGCACGGGGAAGAGGGCTACTACTGGGAGCAATCGGCGTAGCGATCTGTCCCCTTCCGGCTCCTTGTGGCAGGGGAACTCGTGGAGAGGCAAGATAAGAATCGAGACGAACAACCATGACAAAAGTCGAAGCGGTGATTCAAACCTCGAAACTGGACGCAGTGAAAGACGCGCTGCACGAAATCGGCGTGGAGGGCATGACCGTGCTCGAGGCGCGCGGGCACGGCCGGCAGAAGGGCCACACCGAGTTCTACCGCGGCCGCGAGTACACCGTCGATCTGATCCCCAAGATCAAGTTGGAGATGGTCCTGGCGGACGACATGGTGGAAAAGGCGATCCAGGCGATCGTGACGGCTGCGCGCACCGGGAAAATCGGCGATGGCAAGATTTTCCTTTCCAAGGTCGAAGACGCCATCCGCATTCGCAACGACGAACGCGGCGACAGCGCTCTCTGACGCGCACCCGGCCCGTCCCCGCCCCGCATCGCGAACCGGGCACGAAAATGGCCGAGCGAGGCCCGGTCCCGGACCAGCTTTTTTGCGATAATACACGCATGTCCACAAATGCCGCACTGGGGAACGAACTGCGCGCGTTGTATGCCGCGGAATCGGCTCGCCTGCAGCGGGAGTTCTCCGCCACGGGGGACGGCCGCGCCGCCGTCCAGGGCCGCACCGCGCTGGTCGAATCGCTCGCGTTGCGTCTGTGGAAGGAACTGATCTCGCCCGAGGCCGACGGCCCGCGCAATTTTGCGCTGGTCGCGCTGGGCGGGTTCGGCCGCCGGTGGCTTTTCCCGTATTCGGACATCGACATTTTGCTTCTGCACGGCGGCGGGACGGAGCAGGAATATAAGAGCCGCATTCGCAGCTTCTCGCAGGAGATGTGGGATCTGCGGCTGAAGCTGAGTCCCGCGACGCGGACGCTGGGGGAGTGCGAGAAGTTCGATCCCAACAACGTGGAGTTCACCATCTCGCTGCTCGATTGCCGGTATCTGGCCGGCGACCCCAACCTCTTCGCGCGGCTGCACGACCAGGTGATTCCCAAGCTGGTGGCGCGCGAAGCGCGGGCCATCGTGCAGCGGCTCACCGATCTGACGCGCGGCCGCTACAACAAATTCGGCAACACCGTCTTCCATCTCGAACCCAACATCAAGGATGGTCCCGGCGGGCTGCGCGATTACAACCTGGCGTGCTGGCTGGCGCTGATCGCGGCCATGGAAGAAAAGGCGGGGTGGCCCGACGAACAGACGCTCCTGCCGCCGTGGCTGCGCGCGAAAATGGGCGCCGCGCTCGATTTCCTGATGTCCGTGCGCTGCTTTCTCCACTTCCGCCACGGGCGCGACGACAACACGCTGGCCTGGGTGGCGCAGGACGAGGCCGCCGCGGAAAAAGTTGGAGCGCCCGGCGCCGGCCCGCTCACGGCCTCGGACTGGATGCGCTTTTATTTCGGCCATGCGCGGCTGATCCATCGGGTCGCCACGCAGCTGCTCGAGGAGTTTCCCGCGGCGCGGCCGTCGCTCTACCGCCAATTTCAGAATCTGCGGTCGCGGCTTTCCAACTCCGAGTTTGCCGTGGTGGATGGAAGGATATTTCTGCAGCGAGCGGAATCGCTCGAGGATCCCGAGCTGCCTCTGCGGATGTTCCGCTTCATGGCGCGCCACGGCCTGCACCTCAGCTCGGCCACCGAACACCAGATGGAGGAATCGCTCCCGGCTCTGGCGGCGGCGCCGCCCCAGGGCGCGGAACTGTGGCATTACCTCCAGGACATTCTGCTGGCGCCCCATGCGGCCGAGGCGCTGCGCACGATGCACCTGCTGCGCCTGCTGACGGCGCTGGTGCCGGAATTCGAGGCCATCGACTCGCTCGTGATTCGCGACTATTCCCACCGCTTCACGGTGGACGAGCACAGCTTCGTCACCATCGAAAATCTCCACGACCTGCGGAAATCCGCTTCGAAATGGGACCAGCGGTACGCCGAAATACTGGATGAACTCGAGCAGCCCGATCTTCTCTATCTGGCGCTGCTGCTGCACGACACGGGCAAGGGCGCGAAATCGGATAGTCACGTCACCGCGAGCCTGGAGATTGCAGAGCGGTGCCTCGACCGGCTGGAGCTCGACCCGCCCGACCGCGAGACGGTGCTCTTCCTGATCGGCCACCATCTCGATCTGAGTGCCGCCATGCGCCGCGATATCTTCGATCCTGGAAACGATCCGCCAGCTTGCGGAGAAGGTGGGGACGCCCGAGCGCCTGAAGATGCTCTGCCTGCTCACCTACGCCGATATCAAGGCGGTGAATCCCGAGGCCCTCACGCCGTGGAAGGCGGAGAACATCTGGCAGCTTTACATCGGCGCGGCCAATTTCATGATGCGCAGCGTGGACGAGCGGCTGCACGTGAGCGCGGACAACGAGGTGATGACCCACCTCCGCACGCTGGCGCCGGCCGCCGGGAAAAGGCTCCAGACTTTTCTGGAAGGCTTGCCGCGGCGCTATCTGGGGACGCACACGGCCAACGACGTCATCCACCACATGGAAATGGCGGAACATCTGGGCGAAGATCCCGTGCAAGTGTCGCTGACGCGCGGGCGCCACTGGTACGAGCTGACGCTCGTCACTCCGGACCGGCCCTTCCTGTTCGCCAAGGTGGCCGGCGCGCTGGCCGCCTGGGGGATGAACATCGTCAAGGCCGGGGCCTTTTCGAACCAGCGCGGGCGTGGTTGTGGACACGTTCTTCTTCACCGACCGTTTTCAGACGCTGGAGTTGAACCTGCCGGAATGGGAGCGGTTCAAGAAAAGCATTCGCGACGTGCTGCTCGATAAGGTGGATCTCGAACGCATGCTCCGCGACCGCCTGCGGTCGCAGAAGAACGTGGCGCCCAAGGTGAAGGTGGAGACGCAGGTCGAAATCGACGACACCTGCTCGGCGCACAGCACGCTGGTCGAGATCATCACCCAGGACCTGCCCGGCCTGCTCTACCGCATCAGTTCGCAGTTCGCGCGGGAGAAGTGCAACATCGAGATCGCGCTGATTGAAACCGAGGGCCAGATGGCCATCGACGTCTTCTACCTCACCTCGGGTGGCGCCAAGCTCACGCCCGAGCACCAGAACCGCCTGCGCGCCGCCTTGCTCGCCGAACTCGCGGGGCCCAACTCTTGACACGGGAGCGGTACGGGCCTAGGATAAGAACAAGTGTTACTAGATAACACTCTCTGAAAACCGATGAGAACCACGCAAACGATGACCATTTCCCTGCCGCCCGCGATGGTGCGGCAATTCGAACAGGTGCGAAAAGCGGAGTCCCGGACCCGCTCGGAGCTGGTCCGCGAGGCCCTGCGCGCCTATTTCGAGCAGCGGTATCCAGCCGTCCCGCCGGCCAAGGCGGAACTCGCCGCGCTCCGCCGCGGCCGCGCTGCCTTCCGCCGCGGGGATGTTGTATCCTTGCAGCGATTCCTCGATGAACTGGAGCCTGCAACTCGCCGGTCCCGCCCAAAAAGAGTTCCGAAAACTTCCGCCAAGAGATCAGGCGCGCGTTAGGGCCGCTTTGCTCGCCATGGAACGGGATCCCTTCCAAGGCGATGTCCAGCGCCTGAAGGGACATCCCTCGGGTTGGCGCCGGCGCGTGGGGAACTACCGAGTGATATACGATCTGTATTTCGATCAACGCCTGATTCTGGTTGCAGGCATTGTTCGGCGGACTTCGACGACGTACTGAGATCGTGCGGTGCGCCAATGGCATGGCCGGTCAGCAGGCGGATAGCCCGGCTCTATTGCTCTTAGGTTCCCGGCGGCAAGTTCGCGCATCCAATTGGGAGCGCACCGCGTATGATCGGTGCAAGGGGTTCAGCGTAGCCGGAGGAGGGACATGCTCATCAAACGAGCCTCGGATTTGACCTATGCGGACGTCACGCCCCGGGGGCTCTTCAGGGTCCGCCGGAATTTCCTGTTGGGGCTTGTGGCCGCCGGCGGGGCTGTGCTCGGGTGGAAGAAACTGCGGTATCTGGTGGCGGCGGCGGGCACTGGGTCGGTGCCGGTGAAGCTGAACGACGTGATCAAGGGTCCGTATAACACCGATGAGAAACCGACGTCCTACAACGACGTGACCCACTACAACAACTTTTACGAGTTCGGAACGGATAAGTCGGACCCGGCCGCCAACGCGGGCAATTTCAAGGCCTCGCCGTGGACGGTTTCGGTCGAAGGCGAAGTGGCGAAGCCGCGCAAGTTCACGATGGAAGAAATCATGAAGCTGGCGCCGCTGGAGGAGCGCATCTACCGGCATCGCTGCGTGGAGGCCTGGTCGATCGTGGTGCCCTGGATCGGCTATTCGTTCAGCGCGCTGGCCAAGCTGGTCGAGCCGACCTCCCAAGGCGCGCTACGTGGCGTTCGAGAGCTATTACGATCCCCGGCAGATGCCGTGGGGCGCGGGCTCGGGGATTGAGCTGCCCTATGTGGAAGGGCTGCGGCTCGACGAGGCCATGCACCCGCTCACGCTGCTCTGCGTGGGGATGTACGGCGAAACGCTTCCCAATCAGGACGGCGCGCCGGTGCGCATGGTGATTCCCTGGAAGTACGGGTTCAAAAGCATCAAGTCGATTGTGAAGATTCGCTTCGTCAAAAAGCAGCCGGCCACGACGTGGAATCTCGCGAACTCGGGGGAGTACGGCTTCTACTCCAATGTGAATCCGACGGTCGATCACCCGCGCTGGAGCCAGGCCAAGGAACGCCGCCTGGGCGAATTTCTGAAACGCCCCACGCTGATGTTCAACGGCTATGGCGACCAGGTCGCGAGCCTCTACGCGGGCATGGACCTGCGCAAGAATTATTGATCGGAGCCGCCGCGTTGAACCGGGTTTTGAACAGCAAGTGGACGAAGCGCGCCGTCTTCTTGCTCTGCCTCGTGCCGCTTGCAAACCTTATCTGGCGGGCGGTCGCACGGGGATCTGACCGCCAATCCCATCGAGTTCATCACCCACCGAACCGGGGATTGGACGCTGCGCTTCGTGGTTATTACGCTGGCCATCACGCCGCTGCGCAGGATTCCTCACCTGGGGCAGCTCATCCGGTTCCGGCGCATGCTGGGGCTGTTTGCGTTCTTCTACGGCTGCCTGCACTTCGGCACGTGGATCGGTCTGGACAAGTTTTTCGACTGGGCCGAGATGTGGAAGGACGTGCAGAAGCGGCGATTCATCACCGTGGGATTTACGGGGTTCGTCCTCCTCATCCCTCTCGCCATCACGTCCACGGCGGGATGGATTCGCCGGCTGGGCGGACGGCGCTGGCAGTTGCTGCATCGCGCGATCTACCTGACGGCGATCGCCGGCGTCATTCATTACTACTGGCTGGTGAAGTCCGACGTCCGCAAGCCGCTGCAATACGCCTGCGCGGTGGGCATTCTGCTGACATGGAGGCTCGGCGCGTGGCTAGTGGCGCGGCGACAGCGTCGCTCCGGCGGCGGCCGCGTCGAGCGCAACGAACCGACCACCGCGGAAACGGCGTAAACCCGGTTTTCTCGCCCCACTCCTAAACAGGCTGAAGCGTGGTGACAGCGGCGGCCAAGAATTGCAGGAGAGGTGTCGCCGCAGCCGAGCGGGCACAGCGTGCCGTGCCCCTACGGAAGAACGGCAAGAGACAACTTCTTGGTCGAGCGGCTACTGGTCGGGGTGAACGCCGAGGTCATCGTTTTCCTCGCCGGCTTGGAGCGGGGTGATGCACAGAACCGTGCCGCTCTCGTCGCATTGATAGACCTGATAGGCGGGCAGATCTTCCGGCTTGACGACGTAAGAACCGTCCTCCATTGCGTCGGTGTCCTCCGAGCGGCTCATGACGTAGGGATTGCCCGGCAAGGCGCGGACGCGGAAATCGGAGGAGGCTGGTTCATAGTTGCCATAGCTGAAGCAGCGGCCGATGCAGGCGCGGTCGATCATGTGCTGGATGGCGATGCGCGAACCGGAGGGCGCCAGGATGGTCGCCAGGACGCGCTGGTTCGGCGGCAGCGTGCTGACGAGTTGCTCGGCCTGTTGCTCCATGCGGTTGAACACGGCGGTGTCCTGGTAGACGAAGGAAAAAAAGACCGCGGCGATGGCCGCCCAACCGGCCAGGTGCCACTTGCGGGGCCGCATCGCGCCCAGGATGCAGCAGACCAGGGCGGCGGAGACCGAGGTCATGCGTTCGGTCAGCAGGGCGATGGCCGAGTTGTGTGGCGAAAACTGGATTCCGCGGGGCAGCAGGGGAACGGCCAGAGCCACGAGCATGTAGAGTTGCAGGGGGATGGCGTAATTTCTCCACATCTCCGGTTCGCGCCGGCGGCGCACGAAATCCGTCCCGCACGCGACCACGCCAAAAGCCAAAGCCGCCCTTTCGATCAGGTGGTAACGCTCGCCGAACAGCAGCAGCTGATCGGCGCCGTTGAACAGGTAGAGCGGGGGCGGCGCGGCCTCGACGATGAAGTGGTGCCAGAGATAGTAATGCGCGCCGACGAGCGCCGCGGCGGCCGGCGCCAGCAGCAGCCATTGATAGCGCGCCGGCAGCCGTTCCGCTATCAGCACATAGGCCGACGCGCCCACCAGCCACATCAACCCCAGGGGGTGCGCCAGCACGATCAGCGGAGCCAGGGCGAAGCCCAGCAACCGCTCCCAGCCCCTGCCGCGCCAGAATATCGCCAGGCTGAAAAAGGACAGGCCGAGAGAGAGGTAGTAGTTGAAAAAGGCCATGTGAAACGTGTAGCCGTACGTCACCAGGGCGATGCAGGGCACAAGAAACCACGGAGCGCGCCGCGTGGCCGCCGAGACCAGCGCGAACGCTCCCCAGAAGAAGATCAGGACGGCAAGCGAGACCGCCGCCTTTTCGGCCACTTGAAACCCGAAGACCGAACTCAGGCCGCTCAACAGGAGATCGAACAGCACGTTGGTCCACTGGCGCGCGATCCACAGGCCGGGCGCTTGTCCGTGGCGGATCAATTGCACCAGCCAGGCGTTATACAGATGGCTTCCCAGATCGGTGGCCACGATCCGCCGGTGCCAGAAGCAGGGAATCAGGAGCACGCAGGAAATTGCGAGAAGCCTCAGCGAGTGCCGGCGCGCAAACGAGGCGGATTCCGCGAGGACGCGCGCGTGCGGCGGCGCCAAAGGGGCGTGCCCCGTCGTTCGATTGCCGGTGTGGAGGGGGTTGCCGTTCGATCCCAGCGTCAACGCGTGCATCCCGGGGCAATGGTCGCTTCGTTGCCGGGAGCCAACATACCATGAGTCGAGCGTTTAACGCTGCGGCGTGGGGCGCGGAGGCACGGGGGCCGGGAGCTTGCGCTCGGAGGAGTCCCAGTCTTCCGGCGGGAAGGCGATGCGCCAGAACACCGGCGACGGCTCGGTGAATTCCAGGCCGATTTCCCTGCGCTCGCCCTCACTGGGCAGGAGAGAAGTGACCCGGCAGGACATTTCCTCGGCGGTTTTCGGATTGACGATCGTCACGCCCTGCCCGCGCACCACTTGCTCCGACACGCGCAGCATGCAGCCATAGGCGCTCACCGTGATCGTCTGTGTCTTTTCCTCGAACGGTTGAGATGCAACCATCCCGCGGACAATCACCGGCATGGCCAGGTGCAGGCGTAGGGAGCGCCGCTGGTCCTGAGGATGGTCGGTGGGATTTCCGGGCACCGAGGTCTTTTCGTCGGCCATAGGGATGCTGTGGCGCTCAGCTCGCGGGCCAGTGAACCGCGCCGGTGGCACGGCTCCTGCGCCAAATTGGCGCACCGTTTCGGCACATGGACTTGGGAGGCTGAAGAATGCGCTTGGCCGGCGGCTCACGCCGGTTCCTGGGACCGGAACAGTTCACTTAAAACAATCGGACCAATTCCCATTCTCATTACCTGTTTTGTGGCGGAAGGGAGCTTCAGTCGTCGCGAGATGGCTTGGGGGCGTAGGGGTATTTCAGGGTTTTGGGGGCGTGAGCGGCGCGATACTCTTCCAATTCCTGATCGCTGAGGCAGAATTCGGTTTCCAAGGGGTGGTTGCCCGATGCGGCCAGTTCGTGGTGCAGTTTGTGGGAGCAGATGTCGGGTGCATCCTGGTAACGGATGCGGCGGGAATCAAAGGCTGAGCTGGGAATGATGAGAACGTAATCGATCGGCTCGGCGGCGGGCTCCCGGACGGCAAAAGTGTACTCACGGCCGCGGAGGGTAGCCTGGAATCCGACGAATTGGACGATGACGTTTGAGCTCACGTGCTGCCTGGAACTACTTCTTTCGGACCGATGGCGCGGTGAGCAGCGCGTAAGACAGAAAAAAGGCGGACCGGGGATCGCCGGTCCGCCTTCTTCGACTAGAGGCTGGTGACGTTCGCCGCCTGCAGGCCCTTGGGGCCGCGGGTGACTTCGAATTCAACCGCCTGACCTTCGTTCAGCGATTTGTACCCCTCCGCTTGGATGGCGGAGAAATGGACGAAAACGTCCTCGCCGGACTGGCGCTGGATGAACCCAAATCCCTTGCTGGCATTGAACCACTTTACTGTTCCTTGTTCTCTCACTGATGTACTTCCTTCTTTGTAAGCTATTTGTGCTTCTCGACCGCCTCCAGCCGTAAAGCGAAAAAGGGCGGCAAGTGTGAACTTGCAGCCCCTTCGAACGAATCTAAAGGTGTTACAAGAGCGACAAACGCAATTGAAGAGTAACACAATTGCGCTTGGACTCCAAATGGAGTTTTCTGGCCGGGTATCACTCTTCCCCCTCCCGGCGGTGGCCCGCGGGATGGCCCGGCGGAAAAGATCCCTGCCCGATTCGGTGAATTCGGTACAATCGGAGGCAGGCGGAGAGCAAGGTAGTCCAGTTCGATCGCTCTGCATAGGGGTTCCCGAGGTATTTCGAGTGCAAGAAGACCGCCACATGGACGCCGAACGCGGCAGGCTGCTGCGGGCGGCGCGACGCGTTGTCATCAAAGTGGGCACGAGCACGGTCACCGGGGCCGAGGGCGAATTTTACCCCGAGCGCGTGGAACCGATTGCGAGGTCCATTGCCGCGTTGATGAAGGCGGGCCGCCAGGTGGTGCTGGTGTCTTCGGGCGCAGTGGGGCTCGGCCGGGGATGGCTGGGATTGCACCGCTCGCGGTTGGACGATCTGGTGACCAAGCAGGCCTGTGCCGCGGTCGGCCAGAGCCTGCTGATGGATGCGTATAAGGGGCTGTTCTCGAAATGGGAGATCAAGATCGCCCAGGTGCTGCTCACCGAAGACGATTTCACCAACTGGCGCCGCTATTCGAATCTGCGGCGCACCATGGAGAAGCTGACCGGATTCGGAGTTTTGCCCATCGTCAATGAAAACGACACGGTTTCGACGGCGGAACTCGAATCCGTGGGCCAGGGGCCGCGCGCAGCCGTCTTCAGCGACAACGATCGCCTGGCCGCGCTGGTGATGAGCGGACTCGAAGCCGACGCGCTGGTGCTATTGACCAACGTGGATGGTTTGCTGCGAGCGCCCGAGGGCGCCCGCAATGGAGATCTCACCGAGGTGATTCCCTTGGTGGGTGAAATCACTCCGGAACTGAAGGCGCTGGGCGCGGGGCCTTCGGAGAGCGGGCGCGGCGGGATGCGCACGAAACTGGAAGCCGCGGAAATCGCCATGAATTGCGGGGCAACGGCCGTGATCGCCAACGGCAGCCGTCCGGACACACTCGATCGCCTCTTCGCCGGGGAGAGCATCGGCACGGCCTTTCTCCCGGTCAAGCGGATGCGCGGGAAGCGGCGCTGGATCGCCTATGCGGCGGGGGTGCGGGGCCGTGTGGTGGTGGATGCCGGAGCGCACCGGGCCATCACGCAAGGGAAAGCCAGCCTGCTGGCATCGGGGATCACGCGCGTGGAGCATTCCTTTGAATCCGCGGACGTGGTGAGCATCGTCGACGCGGAGGGCCGGGAAATCGCGCGCGGCATCGCCAACTGTGACAGCGAGGCCGCGGAAAAGTTTTCGCGGAAGAAGGGAACCCGCCGTGGTCGGGCCGGGGCGCCCTCCCCGGTGCTTGTCACGCGCGATAATATTGTGCTATTCGAGAAGCCATGAGCCAGCAGACCAGCGCGCAGTTGCAGGAGAGCGCCGCCACAGTGGCGGCCATAGCCCGGCGGGCGAGGGCGGCCTCGCGGCCGCTCGCCAAGCTTTCCGCGGAAACGCGCAACGAAGTTCTGATGGCCGCCGCGCAGGCCCTCGAGCAGGGGGCGGCGAGGATCCTGGAAGCCAACGAGCGCGATTGCCGCGCCGCCGAGGGCGCCGTCGCGGCGGGAAAAATGACTTCTGCGATGCTGGCCCGGTTGCGCGTGACCGAGCGCGGCATCGCCCAAATGGCCACGCAGGTGCGCGAGGTGGCCCGGCTGGAAGATCCTCTGGGCCGCCGGCTGTCGGCCATGGAGCTGGACGACCATCTCGTGCTCTACAAGGAAACCTGCCCGTTCGGCGTGGTGGGCGTGGTCTTCGAGTCCCGGCCGGACGTGGTTCCGCAGCTCGCTTCGCTGGGCCTGAAGTCGGGCAACGCCGTCATTATGAAGGGCGGAACGGAGTCGGCGCAGACCAACGAAGTGCTGGTCGCCATCTGGCGCGAGTGTCTGGGCCGCTTTCCGTCCGTTCCGGTGGATGCGATCAATTTATTGCAGACGCGCGCGGACGTCCTGGAGCTGCTGGCGCTGGACCGCGACGTGGATTTGATCATTCCGCGCGGATCGTATGAACTCGTCCAGTTCATCATGAAGCACAGCCGGATTCCCGTGCTGGGGCACAGCGAAGGAATCTGCCACGTCTACGTGGACCGCGCCGCCGATATCCGGAAGGCCATCGAGATCGCCTACGACTCAAAGGTACAGTATCCCGCGGTGTGCAATGCCGCGGAGACGCTCCTGGTGCACGAGGCCATCGCGGAAACGTTCCTGCCGCAGATGGTTGCGAAATTGGAAGAAGCGGGGGTCGAGATTCGCGGCTGCGCGAAGACCCTGGCGCTGTTGCCGGCCGCCGCAATCGTACCTGCCACGGAGAGCGACTGGGCCACGGAATACGGCGACTTGATTCTTTCCGTCAAGATTGTCGCCGATCTCGACGAGGCCATCGACCACATCAACCGCTACGGCTCGCGCCACACCGACGCGATTGTGACCGAAGACGCCGAAGCCGCGCAGCGATTCATGAGCGAGGTGGATTCCGCGGGCGTGTATCAGAATGCCTCGACGCGTTTCGCCGACGGCTACCGCTACGGCCTGGGGGCCGAGGTGGGCATCAGCACCAGCAAACTCCACGCGCGAGGCCCCATGGGACTCGAGGGCCTGACCACTTACAAATACAAGCTGTTCGGCGACGGCCATACCGTCGCCCCGTACAGCAGGGGCGAGAAGAAGTTCAAGCACCGCCGGCTGCAATAGCGCCGCGCTTCCCTCATTTGCTCCATTCGATCGCCAAAGTCACGCCGCGCGAGTGCGGCACCGCCTGCGCAGCGCGCCCGCGAATACAAGAAGTGCCATCGCGGTGAGGGCGGAGAGGATGCCGCCCGCGGTGCGGTCCCACGTCCGACGGAAGCGAACCTCGACGCGGTGGGTGCCCGGGCCGAGCGGCAAAAGCAGTTGCGTCGTTACCGGGTGTTCCTCGAAGCGGGCGTTCCGCCCGTCCACGCGAACCTCCCAGGCAGGATAGGCGAGCAGCCGCAGGGCGAGCGTCACGGGCGCCTCCGTGTCCGCTCGGAACGCTTTGTGCTCGGCGGACCACTGTTCGATGTGCAGCCGCACGCCTTTCGCCGGGACGAGACTGCCGGATGCCGCGTCGAACTTCTCGATGGGCGCTGCGGGTGTGGAGGACACATAGGGCTGGCGCGTCTCGTCATCGGGATTGCCCGGCAATTCAGAGCGATCGCAGCCCGTGGGCATGTATTCATCGGTGCCCTCATAGCCGCGTTGGGAACCGATGGCCTCTGACAGGACCGGAGCTCCCGCGCTATCCCACCAGGCGTCTTCGATCATGGCCGTGGCGGCTGCACCGGTCATCGCCAGCAGCAACACGCCCACAACCCAGGCGGCCCGTTTTCGCATGCCGTTCATCGCCGTGGCGAGGGAGCAGGCGAAAACCAGGGCCAGCACGTCTAGCCATCTCCACGGAAACTGGAGAAATTGCAGCTTCGGGAGATGGCGCCACACGAAATCGCTCGGCCGGAACATCAGGAGAACGGATGCGGCTCCCAGGGCGGTGAGCGTCCACCAGATTTCTCCGAACTCCCGGCGTTTTCTCGCGGCCCAGACTCCCGCGATTCCGGTTACGAGTATCATGCTGAGCGCCACCCACGATACCTTCCAGTTGAAGAACATGAATTCGGGATCGTTCGACCGCGTGAACAGGAAATTGCGAGCGGGCTGAACATTGTCCGCGACCACGTCTGCGATCTGCACCCACCGCTGCTCCCACGCCGCCGGCAGGATGTAGAATGCGGCCAGGCCGAAACCCCCGGCCATGGCGATTCCGCCGGGCAGCAGCGGCCGCAGGCTGCGGCGCACGGCGCACGCGGTGACGAGGATCAACGCCAGGGAATACGTCGCAATGACGGCGGCCGGCGCGTTCGCCAGCCAGATAGCCGCGAACGCGGCCGCCAGCGGGGGAACGCAGCGCCACTCCTGGCGCGCGCAGCGGAGGGCGCCCCAGACCGCGAGCGGCAAGAGCGCCACCGCCAGCAGTTCTGAAAAATCGCTGCGGTAATAGACGATCACCAGGTTGTACGGATTCACGGCAAACAGCACGGCCGCGGCGGTGGCCGGCGGACCGGGAAGCCATTCGCGCGCCAGCTTCCACATGGACATCCCGCCGATCGCGAGTGCCAGCCAAATGAACGCGCCCGGCGCCATCCTCCACGGCAGCAGGGAGCCCAGTGCCGCGCCCAGCGTCCACGACGCAGGCGGGTAGAAGACGAAGCGCGGCTCGCCAAATCCCCAGTTGGCCCATTCCGCCCAGCGCGGATAGACGATGCCCTCGTGCCATTGGCTGGAAACGTCCATCCAGGACGCCAGATGAAACAGGAAGTCGTGGCCCGACGCGTCGCCGCGAAAGCACAGGGGCGTGATCACGGCGGTGGCCGCGAGAAAAACGCACAGCAGAGCCGTGCGGAGCGAAGAGGCCGCCCTGGAAAGGGCGGGCGGCGCAACCTGTGGTGTCGGCTCGGTCAGGATAGGGCCTCGTCTGTGAGGATGTAGACCCACGAGAATACAGAATAAGGCGGCGTTCGCGCTACTTGTGACTGCGACTCGTGCCACCCACGGACGCATCGAGGCCGGCGTATCTCGGGAGACTCGGACCGAGCGGCTGCAGTGAGGTAGAATCGCGACAGCCGCGCATAGAGTGCGCTCCACAAGGCTCTTTGCAATTTCTGCGGCCCGAGTGAGCACGGATGACGAACGAGGAACAAAGACTCGCGGCCAGTGTGGATGGCCAAGCCCCTTGGAAGCGCTGGGGACCGTATCTTTCCGAGCGCCAGTGGGGTACGGTGCGCGAAGATTACAGCGCCGAGGGCGATGCTTGGGAATATTTCCCGCATGACCACGCGCGGTCGCGCGCGTATCGCTGGGGCGAGGACGGCCTGGGCGGAATTTGCGATCGCCACCAGCACATCTGTTTTGCCTTCGCGCTGTGGAACGAGCAGGACCCCATTCTCAAGGAGCGGCTTTTCGGCCTGACGAATCACCAGGGCAACCACGGAGAAGACGTCAAGGAGTACTACTATTATCTGGATGCCACGCCGACCAGTTCCTATTTGAAATTCCTCTACAAGTATCCACACGCGGCTTTTCCCTATAACCAGCTCATCACGGAAAATGCGAAGCGCACGCGGCATGATCCGGAGTACGAGCTGCTCGATACCGGCGTGTTTCGCGAGAACCGTTATTTCGACGTGTTCGTCGAGTACGCGAAGGCGGATGCAGAGGATATCCTCATTCGCGTCACGGCCTGGAATCGAGGGCCGGAACCGGCGCGCCTGCACATTCTTCCCACGGTCTGGTTCCGGAATCGGTGGGCGTGGGGCGACCCGTGCGACCTGCTCCGAGCGGCGCGAATCGAAGGGCCTGCAGGGACAGGGCTCATCGAGGTGACCGATCCTCACTACGGCCAGCGGTGGCTGTCCGCGGAGGGCGCGCCGGATTTGTTGTTCACCGGCAATGAAACGAATACCGAGCGTTTGTACCAGGTGAACAACCGCACCCCGTACGTCAAGGATGCGTTTCACCGTTACCTGATTGGCGGCGAGCGCGCCGCCGTGAATCCCGCGCTCCACGGCACGAAGGCGGCCGCGCATTATGTTTCTCCAATTGCCCCCGGCGAGAGCTGGACAATCCGTCTCCGCCTGGCCGATCGGAATCCTTCCGCGGGTTCGGCGTCCTCGCAGGTCTTATTCGGTCCCGCGTTTGACGCCGTTTTCGCCGAGCGCCAGAAAGACGCCGATGCGTTCTACGCGCGCGCTTGCTCGCGGTTAGGGGACGATGCGCGCCGCGTCCAGCGCCAGGCGTTTGCCGGGCTACTCTGGAGTAAGCAGAGTTACCACTACGATGTGCGGCGATGGCTGGACGGCGATTCCTCCCAGCCCGCACCCGATCCGGCTCGACGGACGGGCCGGAATCGCGATTGGACGCACCTCCGCAATTCCGAAGTCATCTCCATGCCGGACAAGTGGGAGTATCCCTGGTACGCGGCCTGGGACCTGGGATTTCATTGCGTGGCCATGGCGCTGATCGACCCCGGTTTCGCCAAGGAGCAGCTCATCCTGCTCCTGCGCGAATGGTACATGCACCCGAACGGCCAGATCCCGGCCTACGAATGGAATTTCTCAAGCGTGAATCCCCCCGTGCACGCGTGGGCGGCGTGGCGCGTCTATCGCATCGAGGGGCGCATCACGGGGAAAACGGACCGCGTTTTTCTCGAACGCGTTTTTCAGAAGCTCCTGCTCAATTTTACCTGGTGGGTGAATCGCAAGGATCCGGATGGCAAGAACGTTTTTCAGGGAGGGCTCCTCGGCCTCGACAACATCGGCGTCTTCGACCGCTCGCTGCCACTGGGCCCCGGCGCCAGTATCGAGCAATCCGACGGAACGAGTTGGATGGCTATGTACTGCCTGGACATGCTGGCAATTGCCGTGGAACTGGCCCGCGAGGACCCGGCGTATGAGGATGTGGCCAGCAAGTTTTTCGAGCATTTTGTCTATATCTCGGAAGCGATGAACAACATGGGTGGCGAAGGGGTCGGCCTGTGGGACGAGCAGGACGGCTTCTATTATGACGTGCTGCACATGGGCGACAACCGGCGCCTCCCCATGAAAGTGCGCTCGATGGTTGGTCTGATCCCCCTGTTTGCCGTGGAAACGTTCGAGCCGGAAGACGTGGCAGGCCTGAAGGACTTCCGGCGCCGGGCGCAATGGTTTCTCGATCATCATCCCCACGTCGCCGACCATTTGGACATGAGCCGCCAGTCGCCCGGCGGAATTCGATATCTCCTCACGATTGCGAACCGCCGCAAGCTCGAACGCATCTACCGCTACGTCCTGGACGAAAATGAATTTCTCTCTCCCCACGGCATCCGGGCGCTCTCGAAGTTTCATCAGGACCACCCGTTCGAACTGAACTTCGATGGCCATTCCCAAAAGGTGGACTACGAGCCCGGCGAATCCGTCACCGAACTGTTCGGCGGGAACTCGAACTGGCGCGGGCCCATCTGGTTTCCGATGAACATCCTTCTCATCGAGTCCATGCAGCGCGTTCACTTCTACTACGGCGACGACTTCCGAGTGGAATTCCCGTCCAGGTCAGGCCAGGAGAAGACGCTTTGGGAAGCTGCGTGCGAAATTTCCCGCCGCCTCTCCCGCCTTTTCCTCCAGCGCGACGGGCGGCGCCCGGTCTACGGCGATGTGGCGCTATTTCAGAACGATCCCTACTGGCGCGACCTTATTTCCTTTTACGAATACTTCCACGGGGAGACGGGCGTCGGGCTGGGCGCCAGCCACCAGACCGGGTGGACGGCACTCGTGGCCAAGCTCCTTGAGCAAAGCGGGGAATAACAGCGGGCCGGCACGGTGCGGCCGGCGTGCGCCGTTACAGCCGTCCCTGCGACTTGCCCTGCGCGGGCATTTCCACGAGTTCCATCAGGACCTTCTGGTTGGCGTGCGTGGGCACCAGAAAAAAATTGACGCGCGTGCCGCCGGCGCCAGGGCGCGTCGCCGGATACACCGGTTCGACGCCGAAGCGAGCGCGCAGAATCTCGGTGGCGCGGTCTACGTTGCGCACGGAAAGCTCGACCTGCTGAATCCCCCGCGCAAATTTCTGGAGATAGCGCGCGATGGCGCCCGTTCCGCCGGGGTCGCGCGCCGTGAGGATATCCAGCGCGGCGTGATCCTCGAATTGCAGCTCGAATTCCCTGGCGTCCTGGTCCGGCGGGACCTCGGCGAGCGGCGGCGAGCCATGCGCGGCGCGAATCCGCTCGAAATCGTCCGGCGGTACCGCAATCCCGACGACGATCACGGCGGGCCGGCTTTCGATTTGCGCCGAACCGCCGCGGTGCGTGCAGATCAGGCTGCGGAATTCGGGATCAGTTGAGAACCGGCGGAGCGGAGCGTCGCACAGACCGGTGCCCGCGCGATAGAGTTGCTGCGCGGCCGCCGCGCGCTGGCCCGCGTCGCGATCGGCCAGGCCGCTGATCCATCGAACGATGTCGCTGGTTTCAGCCATGCGCGGAACGTCAAGGGGAAGAGCGGTCGGGCGGCACGGCGTTGATGTTGGAAAGCGTGAGGCGGCTGGTTTGGCCCGCGCGCACCGTCACGGGAACATCCCACCGGGGCCGCACGTCGCCGACCGAGGCAGCCACATCGAGCGTGCTGAGCCAGTAATTTCCCGCCGCGAGGCCGTGGAATGCCCCCTCTCCTTGCAGGTCGGTTTCGATGCGCCCCACCAGGTATTTGGATTGCGCCAGATCGAGGGTCCGCCGGTGCACGTCCGAAAGTCGCGTGGCCTCCAGGACGTTCCATCGGTGGCCGGGATCGATTTCCTGGAGGCTGATGTCGATGCCATCGATGGTCTGCGGATTCTGCTCGATGAATTGGTGGACCGTCGCGGTGTACTCGTCCGAAAGCCTCTTGTATTTTGCCGGGTCCTTCGTCTTATCCGACGGCTTGAACTTCGGCTTGGGCCATCGTACGGTGCGGTCGCCGGCGACGCGCTCGCTATACGCCTTGTAAAACTCCGGAACGTCCATGATGTCGTCCGCGTGCAGCTGGCGCGTGAACGCCTCGCCGGAAAGGGAAGTCCAGCGGCGTTTTTTCATCCAGGCCTTGAGTTGCGGCGAGACATCCAGACGATCGACGAACGCGTCCAGGTCCGGCTTCGGATACGAGGCGTCCGCTTCGTGGCCGATCGCCTCGTAGCTCTGGCTCAGCAAATAGAAGGGAAACCCGCGCACGGGCTCGTCGAGCCCTCCCGAAGGAGTGGCGCGCGCCACAAATTCAATCGAGCCTTCTTGCGCGAAGGCGCGTGGCACCAGGGCCAGGAGCAGAGCCAACAGCGGAAGCACAGCCGTGCGGATTGCCGTTTTCATGCCGTTCATCGTAGCAGAAGGGAGCGCGCGGCGACACCAGAGCGCGGAGCCGGTGTCTTTCTTTTCGAAGCGCGGCGCGCGGGACCGGCGAGCACGGTAAGGCGAGGCGGAACCTCAGTACAAATTGAACGTGACTTCAATGGGCTGCCGCACCGCGGCCGGTCTGCCATCGGGACCCCGCGCCGGGGTGACGCGCCACGTACGCACCGCTGCGATGGCCCTCTCATCCAGTCCGTAGCCGAGACCCTTGGCCACATGAATGTCCGTCACCCGGCCATCGGCCGTAATCACGGCCACCAGTTCGACCACGCCCTGAATCTTCACCTTCATGGCTTCGGTGGTGTAGTCCGGTTTCGGGCAATAAAGGCACGTTGCCGAGCCGTAGCCGCCCGTCCCGGCATTCGGGAGTCCTCCGCCGGTATTCCATCCCTCGCCTGGGCCCAGGCCGGCGCCGTTTCCATTCCCCAGGCCGGTGCCGCGTCCCTGCCCCATCGAGTCACTGGAAGTCTTGCCCAGGGGATCGCCCCAGGTCGACGCATTGATGTTCGGCGGAACGATGGCCGGATTGCCCAGCACCGTGGGCGTCACGGCAATCTCGGGGTGCTCCGGTGGTTTCACCATGGGCCGGGAGACTTGCGTCCACGAGAATTTCGGCGCGCGGCCCTTGTTGGCCGGAGCCAAATCGTGCTGTCCGCCACCTCCGCCGGCTTTCTTGGCTGCGGGCGCCATCTTGGGCAGATACGGCGAGACCTCGATGGAGGTCGCCGACATGTTGCTTGCTTTCGTCGTGGGGGGAGACATCAGCTCCGGCAGCAAGGGAATGACGACCAGCAAGAGCAGCAGCATCACGACATGAACGGCGATCGAAAGCGCCTGCGCGCGCGGCAACCCCGCGTTCTTCGACCAAATCTCGGGCACGGGAACCGGCTGGCTGGTGGTCTGCAGCGGCGGCCGTTTCGGGGGAGCGATCAAATCGCGCAGGTTTTGCCAGAACCCGGTCTCCTCCTCCCACTGGACCAGCAGCGCGGAATTGACGCGACCGCGCGGCCCGGAGTGGAAAAGTTCCTTCAGGTTTTCGCCCAGGCCCCCGCCAAACCCCTGCGACGCAAACACTTCCGGGGCCCCGCCGCGAATTTTCACGGGGCGTTCGGCGAGGAAGTCTCGCAGGTTCGAGAACAGGCTCTTCAGGCTGGAGCCGTGTACGGGCTTCGCCAGGCGATCCAGCCGGAGTGTGGGTTCCATCGTTGAGTGGCCCGCGTCGTTCAATCTGGCGCCGAAATCTGACATACCAGTAAGCTTGCCCCCATAACCCTTCCCTTATTCGATGCTTTTCCGCAAAAAAGGATGTCCGGGTCCGGGCGCGGCTGACACGCTTCAGAATTCATTGTAACATACGGTCTGCAACCGGAAATCCGAGTTTCCACCGCGCCAACATGCGTCGCCACAACGGTGTGCGCGCTGCACGCTGCCGTGGCGCGTCCAAGAAAGGGCTTCTCGACCCCGCAAGATGGAAAAGACCATCGACCTGAAAAGCACGCTGAATCTGCCGAAGACCGACTTCCCGATGAAGGCTCGCCTGCCCGAGCGCGAGCCCGAGCAACTGGCCGCCTGGGAGCAGGCGGGGCTGTACCGCCGCATTCTGGAATCGCGCGCCCACGCGCCTCTGTTCGTGCTGCACGACGGCCCGCCCTATCCCACCGGCGAAATCCATCTCGGCACCGGGCTCAACAAGATCCTGAAGGACATGATCGTGAAGTCGAAGACCATGGCCGGCTTCCGTTCGCCGTACATCCCGGGCTGGGATTGCCACGGTCTGCCGATCGAAACGAAAGTGGAAAAGGAACTGGGAGGCAAGACGAGCAAGGTCACCGCCGCGCAGTTCCGGCGGACCTGCCGCGAATTTGCCGCGCGCTTCGTCGAGGCCCACAAGCGGGATTTCAAGCGCCTGGGCGTCTTCGGCCAGTGGGACAAGCCCTACCTCACCATGGACCCGAGCCACGAAGCCAGCATCGCGGGGGCCTTCATCGACTTTCTGGAAAAGGGCTACGTCTATCGCGGCCTGAAGCCCGTCTACTGGTGCATATCCGACCGCACTGCCCTGGCCGAGGCCGAAGTCGAATACGAAGATCACACCAGCCCTTCCATCTGGGTGCGCTACCCTGTTGTTGAGTGCCCCGAGTCTCCAACTGCAAAGGGCGGATTCTACGCGGTTGTCTGGACGACGACTCCGTGGACGTTACCGGCGAGCATGGCCTTGGCATTCAACGGCCACCTTCAGTACGTTCTCGCCGGGGACGCCAATGGGGACGTGTACATCGTCGCCGAGCAGTTGATCGACAGCGTCGCCGCGGCGACAGGGCTTCGATTCACTTCTAAGGCTGGCCCCTTCCCAGGCATTACCTTCGCAGGAGCGAAATTCAAACACCCTTTCCTAGATCGAATTATACCGGGCGTTTTGGGAGATCACGTCACTCTTGAGCAAGGCAGCGGAATTGTTCACACGGCTCCCGGCCATGGCGCGGACGACTTCCGCACCGGTCAGGAGTATGGACTTGAGACGTACGCGCCCATTGACGATGACGGGCGATTTATCGAAGGGTTGCCAGCTTACAAGGGTAAGACCGTTTTTGAAGCGAATCCTTCGATCACTCAGCTTTTGCGCGATCAAGGGGCATTGCTGGCAGAGCACAAGCTGTCCCACAGCTATCCGCATTGCTGGCGGTGCCACAACCCAGTGATCTTCCGCGCCACCGAGCAGTGGTTCGTTTCCTTGGACAAGCCGTGTGGGGAGCCTGACCCGCGGATGGTTTCGGTTTCAGGCGATGAGGCTCGCACTCTAAGGACGCGGGCCTTGTTCGAAATTCAGAAAGTCAAATGGACTCCGGCTTGGGGCGAGGCTCGAATGAGCAACATGATTAGAGAGCGCCCCGATTGGTGCATACGAGTTACTTCACAAAGGGATTATTAAAGTGTATATTTATAGTAAGATTTTGTTAAAAAAACTTATTATTAATCAAGTCAGTGAGGACAGGAGACAATCAAATTGGAAATTAAAGATCTGGCAAAAAAATATCATCAATATGCAGTTGAAACCAGACGGTGGTTTCATCAAAATCCGGAACGGTCAAGACAGGAGTTTAATACGGCTGCCAAGGTCGAGGCTGAATTACGAGGACTCGGTCTGGAGCCGCGGCGAGTGCTGGAAACCGGGGTAGTTGCCTATATCGACAGTGAAACCCCAGGTAAAACCATTGGCTTAAGGGCTGATATGGATGCCCTGGAAGTAACCGAACTCAACGAATGCACCTATAAGAGCACCGAACAGGGCTTAATGCATGCCTGCGGCCATGACGGCCACATGGCCGGTCTGTTGACTGCCGCCAGGATCCTCAACGATCTCAAGGATCAATTCAGCGGCCGGGTCAAGCTGATCTTCCAGCCGGCGGAGGAGACCGCCTGGGGGGCGAAAGCCCTCATTGCCGCCGGCGAGATCAAGGACTGTGATGCTGTCTTCGGCATCCATTTATGGAACGACATCAACGTGGGCCAGATCTCCCGGCAGCCTGTACGAAGGCTTTCTTCCGCCACTGAGTTCACCATCAGGGTCCAGGGCAAGGGCGGCCACGGATCCCTGCCCCATCAGGGCATCGATTCAGTCCTGGTTGCTTCCAATATCATCATGAACCTGCAATCCATCGTATCCCGGGAGATCGACCCGCAGAAGGCCGCCGTGGTGACCTGCGGCACCTTCAATTCCGGCTCCCGGTTCAATATCCTGGCGGATACCGCCAAAATCACCGGCACCACCCGATGCTTCAACCTGGAGACCAACGAAATATTTGAACCGGCCATGCGGCGGATCGTTGAAGATACGGCAGCCGCTTACCGAGCCACCGCCGAGCTGGAATACCGGGTGGCCATGGGGCCAACGGTAAACGACAAAAAACTGGCTAACCTTGGAAAAAAGGCCATGATCGAAATGTTTGGCGAGGATGTGGTGTCCGACTTTGGCGTCAGCTCCATCGGTGAAGATTTTGCCTTTTTCGGATTGGAAGTCCCTTCCGTGCTGGCCCTGGTCGGTACGAAAAACCCGGAAAAATTACCCTATTATCCCCATCACCATGCCAATTTCGACATCGACGAAGATGGTTTATACTATTCATCAGCCCTCTACGCAAAATTTGCCTATGAGTATTTAAAGGAGAAAAATGGAAATTAAGGAATTATTGACCAAGTATAAGGACTATGGGATCGAACTGCGCCGCCATTTCCACATGTACCCGAAGCAGCCTTGAAGGAATACAAGACCAGCGCCAGGATTGAGGAAGAACTCAAAAAAATGGGCCTGGAGCCGGTCAGGATCATCGAAACCGGCATCATCTGCGACATCAAGGGAAAAAATCCCGGAAAAACCATTGCCCTGCGGGCCGATATCGACGCGCTGGAGCTTAACGATACCATCGATAAGGACTACTGCTCCAAAATTGACGGCATGAAGCACGGCTGCGGCCATGACGGACATGCCGCCTCACTGCTGCAGGCAGCCCAGGTTTTAAATGAACTGAAGGGTGAGTTCGACGGCACCGTCCGCCTGCTCTTCCAGCCGGCGGAGGAAGTCGCCGAAGGCGCCAAACGACTGATGGCTGCCGTAGCCTGGACGGCTGTGACGGGAATTTTCGGTCTCCATCTGTGGAATGAGACCCCGGTGGGGAAAATCGATATGGCACCGGGCACCAGGATGGCCTTGGCAGGCATCTTCAAAATAACCGTCACCGGCAAGGGCGGCCACAACGCCCCGCCCCATCAGGGAGTGGACGCAGTCCTGGCCGGAAGCGCAGTGGTCATGGCTCTCCAGTCAGCCGTCTCCAGGGAATTGTCGCCCTATGAACCAGCCGTTCTTACCGTAGGCTCCTTCAAAGCCGGCAGCCGCTTCAACATCATTGCCCAGGAAGCCGAAAGGCAAGTACATTACCAGACGTTTCCTCCCATGAAATCAATGGAACAGCTTTGAGGCGTTATGAGCGGATGATCGACAAACAGCAGCCATGTTAACCGCGCCCACCGGCGTCCTTGATTACAAAGACCTGGTCCTTCCCACCATCAATAACCCGCAAATG
The DNA here is from genome assembly GCA_963791705.1 of Terriglobia bacterium. Lineage (GTDB taxonomy): Bacteria > Acidobacteriota > Terriglobia > Acidiferrales > UBA7541 > Palsa-295. Next base: position 377,882 of record CAWBTO010000006.1, read on the forward strand.
GCAGAAATCGGTATCAAAGGCATTGCCAAGACCTTCGGCCAGGAAGCCCTGATCGCCATGCCCCCTGTCATGGGCGGCGAAGATTTTTCCTTCTATGCCAAAAAACTGCCCATTGCCTTCGCCTTTGTCGGTTCAGCCAATCCCTCCAAACTGGAGACCTTCCCCCACCATCATCCATCCTTCGATGTGGATGAGGATTCCCTGTATTATGCTGCCGGCACCTATGTTTCCTATGCCCTGGAATTTCTCCTGTCTGACATCACGCCAGCCATGGATAAGTAAGCCGCCACATGGTGATCTGACCTTTAACTCTTACATGGATCAATTTTAAAAAAGTAGCCTTACACCCATTCCCGAATAAGAGCTTCAGGAACCATCTGGTTCCTGAAGTCTTATTCCGGGAAATTATTTTGTTGTGAATTTTATTGTGGATTTGGTTGTGAATTTTAGTGTTGACGGGTCTGATTCTTAATTTGTTCCGCCTCCTGGTCTTTTTCTGTTCCGCCTATATCATGAAGAAATAAATGAATAAATAGTGGAACAGAGAGCCTCCCAGAACAAAACAGTGAAACAGCTCGTGGAAGCCGAAGCTCTTTGAAAAATTGGGCTTTTTAAATCCGTAGATCACTCCGCCGATGGTGTAGGATACGCCGCCCAGGACAAGGAGGCTTAAGCCCCCGGCTCCAGAATAGCGATAGACATAGCCGATCAGGAAAACGGAGATCCAGCCCATGAAGATATAGGTCACTGTGCAGAGCCACCTGGGGGCATCTATCGAAAAGACCCGGAAGACTACCCCTGCCAAGGCCATGAGCCAAATGGTGAACAATAAGCCGACTCTCAGGTTGCCTTCCACAACTTTCAACAGGATGGGGCGTAGGATCCGGCGATCAAAACATAGATCATGGAATGATCCAGTTTTTTTAAATTTAAAATAGCCTGTTGGCCGGCATGAACCATATGATAGACTCCGCTGGTGGTATACAAGGCAATCAAGCTGATACCAAAGATGATCCCCCCTGCCAGGATGCGGCCATCCGAGCTTTCCCTGACCGATTTATAGACCAGTAAGAATAGTCCTAATAATGATAATAATGCGCCTGCGAGGTGGGTCAGTGAATTGACCGGTTCTCTCATATATTTTTTCATGACATCACTCTCCTGCATTCATTATAAACCATTCCGCTTGTTAGCACTACTGCTACATAGCAATATTGTTTGGTAATAATGTTAAAATTTTGTAAAATCCGGTCAAATGAATGGTCAGTCGAATAACCGGTAGCCTGAGGAAAAGGCGATGAAATAGAGGCCCAGGTAGAGCAGCAGCACCCAAAAAACCACCATCAGGGCCGTCTTCGCCATTGGCCCGTCTCAGCAATAGGATATAGGCCATGATGGCCAGGATGCTGGCGATATGGACCGCATCCTTCATGACAAACTGGGAAGAGAGAATCAGCAGGATCCCCAGGATCAAAACACCATTCCCGCAGTTTCACCTTATTCACCCTGGGCTGCCGGGGGAAGGAGCTTATACACCGAAACGGACAGGGGGTAGACTCTGGCGTGGCCGTTTTTCAGGGTAATCACCGTTGGTTTCTCGAAAACCTGCATCTCCTGACAGTACCTGGTAAATCCCCCTGGGGACTTTGACCTTGGCCATCCGCAAGGAAGCATTGAACATGACGATGAGGGTTTCGGTCCCATCTTTCAGTTCAAAGGCCACGACTCTGCGCCGGGCTTTTAAAAGGGTAACCGCCGCTCTGATCTCCAGATTGGTCTGCAAGCGGAACAGATGGTGGTTTTTCCTCAGCTGGATCAAGCCTTTCACGTAGTCGACGGACTGGTCATTTGCGCTGCCCGCTTCCAGTCGAATTGATTGATCTTGTCAGGTGATTTGTAGGAGTTCTCATCTCCGAATTTAGTCCTCAAAAATTCCTGGCCCCCATGGAGGAAGGGGATCCCCTGGACAGGAGGACGATGGCTGTTCCCAGAGTATGGCGGCGGATGGTCCTCCCCATGGACTCGAAGGGGTTGGTTTTCATCAGCTTGTCATACATTGTCAAATTGTCGTGGGCTTCCACATACTGGATGATCTTATCGGAGAATTATACTTGGGCAGGTGTCCCGGCAATTGCCGCCGCCAATGATGTTCAAATACAGCAGATGTTCCAGCTTGCGCCGGCCGGTTATGAAGCCGGTTTCTTCAAAATTGAAAACGCTGCCCTTGACCAGATCTCTCATTGAATCATTGAAGTGGGCGATCCCCGGCATTTTATAGGCATTTTTCTGATTGGCCTTGCGATTTCCCGGGATGGGCGTGGGCAAGTCCCAGCCTTCCCCCAGGAGGATCGCCGATGGGTCGGTTTGATCGACCACGTGCCGGATCTCATTCATGAGGTCGATATCGTGGATCCCCATGAGGTCGAAGCGGAAGCCATCCAGATGATATTCTGTCAGCCAGTAAACAATCGATCGGAGGATGAATTGGCGCATCATGGCTCGCTCTGAGCCGTATCATTGCCCACCCCCGTGCCATTGCTCAGCTGCCCTTGGTCGTCGTAGCGGAAGAAGTACCCGGGGACTGTTAAATTCAGGTTTTGCAGCTTCACATCAAACACATGGTTATACACCACATCCATGATGACCCGGATCCCCGCCTTGTGGAGCTGCTTGATCATGGTCTTCAATTCAAACATCTGTTCACCGGATCCCTCGGGATCTGTGGAGTAAGAGCCCTCCGGGACGTTGAAATTCAGTGGATCGTAGCCCCAGTTATAGGCATTGTCTGAATGCAGCTCATCCACGGACGTATAGTCAAACATGGGAAGGATCTGGAGATGGGTGATCCCCAGGGATTTCAGGTAGTCAAGCCCGGTGGGAAAACTCCCCGAATTTCGTGCCCGCCTCCACCACGCCAAGAAACTTGCCTTTGTGGGTGATCCCGGAATCAGGGGAAATGGATAGATCCCGAATGTGCAGCTCATAAATCACCGCGTCCAGGAGGGAAGAAAACCGGGGCAGTCTGTGAAAATCATCGATCCGAACATCCTCCGGGTCCAGCACCACGGATCTTCCCCCATTGGCAATGACCGCCCGGCAATAGGGATCACAGGCGGGATCGACCAGGCCGTTGGCAAATGTCAGGCGATAGGTGTAGACCAGGTTTTTATGGTCGCCGGGGAGCAACTCTCTGTACGCCCCGGTCCGTTTCACGCATTGCCAGCCTTTCAGCCACCTCACTGGCCGGATCAGTATCCGGATAAACCTCCAGTTCCACCTCCACTGCGGTGGGCGCCCATAGTTTAAGGATTGTTTTGGCAGGGTCGTAGATTGCTCCCAGCTGCCCGTCGTAGGCATACTTTTCATCAAACTCGGCTGTGCGCATGGCACTGCCCATGATCGTTCTGACCTTGCCTAAAATGTTATCGTCCACCAGGAGTGGTTCCTTCAAAGGGAACATCAAAGACCGTGGGGACGAGGAGACCGCCGGCAAAAGAAATTGCTTCGGCTTCCTGAAAATCAAGGGATTTTATTCCCTGGAGTTCCTTTTCGGCGATTTTAACCGCCTGCTCATTCTTAGAAAACTTATCATTACTCATTGATATTCCCATCATGATCTTGATTTGGATAAACCATCCAACGGATCACCATCAAAAATTTCTCATCCCTCCCATTCTACATGATTCTCCTTGAAGGTACACACAAAAAAGAAAAAGCAGCCCAAGGCGGCCGAATGGTTTCATGAACCATTACAAGGTAAAGATGTGGCAGGATTTCCCCGAGCTTGGCGTTAACTACGGCTGGCAAGTTCCGGGAAGTTTCTGTCAGGTCAGGGATAAGCGGCTTGCGCCGTTGCCTTTCATATACGGGGAACATATTTTTGCGTCAGCACTAACGAGCTGATATCCCATTGGAGATGGACGGGGCTGCCAGCTTCATAGTTCTTTTGCAGGAGGGAGCTCAATGCATCTACCTTAATCTCCCTGCCCTGGACCAACACCACATATCGGGTGAGCAAGCCCAGGTTTTCCTTGAAGGTGATCACACCGCTGACCCCGGTTTCCGAAAAAACCACCCGTTCCGGTCGGAGCATGACATAATGGGAGCTGTCCACCCCGGGAAAGGGGACTTTTACCTGGAGGATCTCGGCCTGTTCATCCCTGATCTCAAAAAAGTTGGCCTGGCCGACAAATTCGGCAACAAACCGATTCCGGGGATTGCCATAAACTTGCTCCGGAGTGTCCGTCTGCAGGATATCCCCTGCCTGCATAACAGTGATCCGGTCGGCGATGGACATGGCCTCCTCCTGGTCATGGGTGACATAGATGGTGGTTATCCCAAACTGCTTTTGCAGCTGCCGGATATTTTGCCGCATGGTGACTCTGAGCTTTTCATCCAGATTTGAGAGGGGCTCATCAAACAGTAAAATATCCGGACGGGTGATGAGTGCCCGGGCTAAGGCCACCCGCTGGCGCTGTCCGCCGGACAGCTCCGACTCTGCGTTTTTCCAACCCCTGGAGCTCGACGATTTTGGTCATTTCGGCCACCCGCTCTGCCATAGCAGCTTTGCCGGCGCCCCGCACCTTCAGGCCAAAGCCAATATTGTCAAAGACGTTCAAATGGGGGAACAGGGCATAGTTTTGAAATACCATGGCAGTTTTCCGCTGCTGCGCAGGCTGCTCCGTCACGTTTACGCCATCGAAAAACAGCCGTCCGGAGGTGGCGTCGATGAGGCCGGCGATGATCCTCAAGAGGGTGCTTTTACCGCAGCCGGAGGGTCCCAGGAGGACCATCAGTTCACCATCGTTGATGGTCAGGGAAACTTCATTCACCGCGATGGTCTCCAGATAGGTTTTGTTGATGTTGACCAATTCAATTTTCATTTACCCAACCTCCATAATTTTGCCAAGGAATCCTTTCCATATGCCAGAAGGCTGAAAAGCAGCATCAGGGACAAAGTCAGAAAGGACAGAGACAGGGCCAAAACGGCCCAGACCCCCAGCGCCATGCCCCCAGTCAGGGACTGGAACAGGACC
>CAWBTO010000007.1:0-321763 GCA_963791705.1 Terriglobia bacterium
GGCCGCGCGCATCCGCTATCGCGCCACCGGCTCGAAATTCGAGCAGTCGCTCGCGCTTTACCACCACGCCCGGCAGGTTCTGCCGGGGCGCTATCGCGCGCTGCTGCGTTTGCGTCCGCCCGTGGTGTTGAAAGTGAATCTGCGCAACGCCTACCCGCGCTGCTACGTCGCGCGCGGCATTCGCGGCGACGAGGGCTTCTACTTCGGGCCATTCGCTTCGCGCCGCGCCGCCCAGTCCTTCGCCGAGGGTTTTCTCGATCTTTTCAAGATTCGCCGTTGCCAGATCAAGATTCGGCGCGACCCGCAATTTCCCGGCTGCATCTACTCGGAGATGAAAATGTGCCTGGCGCCGTGTTTCGGCGGTTGCACGAAAGAGGATTACGCCGCGGAAGTCGGCCGCGTGCTCGAAACGCTCGCCACCCGCGGCGACGCGCTGACCGCGCGGGTCGAGCAGGAGCGCGAAGCCGCCAGCGAGGCGCTGGACTTCGAGCGCGCCGCCGCGCTCCACAAGCGCCTGGAAAAAGTTTCCGCCGCCCTGCGGGGATTGCCCGAGACTGGTCCGGCGCGTCGAACATCTCGACGCCGTCATCCTCCAGCGCGCCGCCGAGGAAAAGGCCGTGGCGGTGTTTCCGCTGCTCGGCGGCCTGCTGGCCGAGCCGCTCTTCCTGCGCTTCGGCGAAATCTCCAGCCAGCCGCGCTCGGTGGAAGCGATCTTGCGAAATGCGTTGCATCCACAGATGGACACAGATAAACACAGATCTGAAAAACCAAGCGAAGGCGCCGGGGACTTCGAGGCTTCCGAGCAGCGAGGTGGGAACCTGCGCGGCGCATACGGCTTGCGGGCGGCACCGGGGGAACTGGCCGAGCACTTGGCGTTGGTGGCGCGATGGTTCTACTCGAAGCCGCGCGAGGGCGAAATCTTCTTCCGCGAAGGCGAATGGCCCTATCGCCGGCTCCTGCGGGCGTGCTCCAGGCTGCTCGCGCCGGAGGCTTCCTCGCCCGGCGGAGCGCCACCGCCGCCCGCGGCGCCGAAGTAATTCCCCGCGAATCGCCGTCTGCGCCGCGCGGCATTGCATCGTACAATTGGGGACATGGGAGGAACGGGCACAGGGGTGGGGGTGGAGGAGCGCTCGCGTTTGCGGGACATGGGGCGCTCGCTGCGGCACCGCAATTTCCAGCTCTTCTTCAGCGGCCAGTTGATTTCGCTGGTGGGCACCTGGATGCAGAATATCGCCCAGGCCTGGCTCGTCTACCGCATGACGGGGTCGTCGCTCCTGCTCGGGCTCACCGGCTTCGCCGGCCAATTTCCCGTCTTCATGTTCGGCCCGCTGGGTGGCATGACGGCCGACCGCTGGAACCGGCGCAAGATCGTCATCACCACGCAGACCGCGGCGCTGATCCTCGCCTTCATTCTTGCGATTCTCACGCTGCTGCACCGCGTCACCGTCAGCGAAGTGATTCTGCTCGCGGCCTTGCTGGGAGTGGTGAACGCCTTCGACCTTCCCGCGCGCCAGGCCTTCCTGGTCGAGATGGTCGGGCGCGAAGATTTGATGAACGCCATCGCGCTGAACTCATCGATGTTCAATGGCGCACGAATCATCGGGCCGTCGCTGGCCGGGATTCTCGTCGCCAGCATCGGCGAGGGCTGGTGCTTTTTCGCCAACGGCGCCAGCTACATCGCCGTCATCATCGGGTTGATCCTGATGCGCATGCCGGCCCGGCAGCCCGAGCATGAAATGGCTTCGCCCCTGCAGCGCATTGCCGAGGGATTCCGCTTCGTGCGCCAGACGGCGCCGATTCGGGCCGTGCTGCTGCTGCTGGGGCTGATCAGTCTGGTGGGCATGCCCTACACAGTGCTCATGCCCGTGTTTGCCGCGAAGATCCTGCACGGCAATGCCCGGACGCTCGGCGTGCTGGGCGCGGCGACGGGCGTCGGCGCCGTGGCCGGCGCGCTCATGCTGGCCAGCCGCCGGGGCGTTCACGGCCTCGGGAAGTGGGTGGCCGTCGCGTGCGGTTGCTTCGGCGCGTTCCTGATCCTGTTCGCGTTCTCGCGCTGGTATTTGCTCTCGGTGCTGATGCTGGTTCCGGTGGGCTTTTCGATGATGACGCAGATGACTTCCTCGAACACGCTGATTCAGGCCATGGTGCCCGACCGGCTGCGGGGGCGGACCATGGCCGTCTATTCGATGATGTTCATGGGCATGGCCCCGTTCGGGGCGCTGCTGGCCGGGGTGGTCGCGGACCGCATCGGCGCGCCGTGGACCGTTGCCATCGGCGGGGCGCTGGCGGTGGCCGGCGCCATCGTCTTTGCCCGCCACCTGCCGAAGATCCGCGTCGAGGCGCGGGAACTGATCGTCGCGCAGGGCATCGCCCTCGACGAACCCCCCGAGGAAGTGCCCCCGCGCATCGGCTCATGATTCGTCTTCCGCGAGTCCCGGCAGCCGATCGCGTGGGTGGGATTCGTATCTCGAGAAGGTTTTGTAGCGCCCGCCTTCAGGCTGGCGCGGGGCCTGCACTCCGCAGATCCTGTTCGTCGAGCCACGCGCCGATGGCGGCGCGCACCTCATCCAGGCGCCCGGTGAAAAAATGGTCGGCGCCCTCGACGACGACCAGCCGCTTCGGCTCCGCCAGCGTCTGAAACAGTGCCTCGACGTTTACCCGCGACCCATACTGATCGTTCCCGCCTTGCACCATGAGTTTTGGTTTGGCGCACCGGCGCAGGTAGCTCATGTCCGAGTGATCCACGGGCAGCCCGAGGCCGATCAGTTCCGCCACGCGCGCGTCCTGGCATCCCACGCGCAAGCCCACCCAGGAACCGAAGCTGAATCCCGCCAGCAGAATCGGCCGGCCGGGAAACTCGGCCGCCAGGTAATCGAGCGCCGCGCGGACGTCCTCTTGCTCGCCCCGCCCGCCGTCGTGTTCCCCCTCGCTTAGCCCCGTGCCGCGAAAATTGAAGCGCAGCACCGGCACGCCCCGGCGATGCAGCGCCTTGGCGGCTTGGTACACGACCTTGTTGTGCATGGTCCCGCCGTAGAGCGGATGGGGATGGCAGATCACGGCCACCCGCGGTGGATGCGCCGCTGCCGTGGTCCACAGCATCGCTTCGAGCCGGCCCGCGGGCCCCTCCAGAAAGAAATTGCGATGCAGGACTTCAGCCATGAAGAGGTAGAAGGAAAACTGTGACGACGGATATTTCGTTCGCGGACGCCGGTGCGCGCGCCAGGTTTACGTATCTCACTTTTTCGCGCTCTTGATCCACTGCACGGCGACCTGAGAGAGCGCCGCTTCCGCGCCGCTTTTCCGTCCGCCCAGGACCGAGGGACCTGTCGTCTGCTCCCGGGTTTCGACGCGAACCACGCGCCCCGCCCATTCTCCCGCGCGCTCCCATTCGCCCCAGGGAATCTTGGCCAGCACCAGGTCGCCCGCCGCGTAGACCTGGGAAGTTTCAAACCGCACGCCGGTCCGCGAAACGTCCTGGGTCATCGATTCCTCCGGCCACGGCGTTCCCGCCGGACGCACGAAGATGGGAAGTGCAAAGGGCCAGCGCGGGGAACTGCGCCGCTCGAAAGCGAGACGTTGTGCCGTCTGCCTCGGCCGCAATTGCAAGCGCAGGCCGACGCGAAAGCCGCCGGCCGGGTCGCGCTCCACGCGGACGACGCGCGCCGGAGTTTCCGGCTGCACGGTGCCGGCTGCCGCCGGGTCGTACGGGAAGGCCACCCAGGCGCGGGCCAGCGCGTCACAGGGCTCTTCCCGATGAAACAGCAAGCCTTCGCGCGACACATCGATCGTCTGCGTCTCTTCCAGGCGCATGCCCAGCGGCCCGTGCCAGCGGATCCGCGCGGGACGCCGAAGTTGCGCCCGCGGATGTCGGCGGAGTTCCGTAAGTGTCGCGGAGCGATGCATCAGGCTCCATCCTAACGGCAGACGCACTCCAGGTCAAAGGCCCCGCGTCCCCTCCGTGGCGTTCCGCGACGCCTGGTACCGGCCTTACCAAGTCCCCCGCGCGTCCGTGGTCCGGCCCGCCCGATCCGAAATTTATTGCGCCGAAGCGGAGGCGATGATAGCGTTGGCCGTCGAAGGAATCGAGCGGACATCACAGAGGAGCTATGGACAAGGGCGTGGAACGCCGCGGTGCGCGGCGCTTTTCGATGTCGCTTCCCGTGAAGGTCCGCTTCCCCGCGGGCGGGGATATGGCGGAGAAGCAGGGCGAGACGCGCGACGTCAGCTTCCGGGGTCTCTACTTCCTGATCGAAGGAAATCCCGACGCGGGCAGTTCCATCGAGTTTGTGCTCACCCTGCCGCGGCAGATCACCCAGGCGGGAGACGTCAATATCCGCTGCTATGCCCGCGTCCTGCGCGTCGAGCCGCACAATGGCCGCCACGGCGTGGCCGCGCGCATCGACCGCTACGAGTTCCTGCCCGCTACCGCTTGATTCCCCGAACGCCCGGCGGGGGGTGCAGTTCCCAAACGCCGGCGCCCAGAATCTCCTTTTCTTCTGGTTCCCGCTGACGCAAGATTGAATGTAGGGACTCCGCATGGCTCGCCAAACTCTGCTCATAGACGCCGATGACACGCTTTGGGAAAACAACGTCTTCTTCCAGAAGACCATCGATAACTTTGTCACCCAGCTCGAGCATCTCGGCTACACCCGCGAATACGTCCGCCACATCCTGAACGAGACCGAGAGCCGCAACATCCGCCAACACGGCTACGGCGTCCGCAGCTTTGGCCGCTCGCTCGAGGAGACCTATTCGAAGCTCGCCGGAAATTCCGCGCGCAATGAAGTCGTGCAGGAGATCGAGGGGATGGTCCGCGAGCTGGAAAGCACTCCGCCACACATTCTCGATGGCGTCCCCGAAACGCTCGCTTACTTGTCCCGCCACCACCGCTTGATCCTGCTGACCAAGGGGGAGCCCGCCGAGCAGGCCGCCAAGGTCGAGCGCTCCGGCCTGCAATCCTATTTCGACGCCATCGAAATCGTGATCGAGAAGCAGTCGGAAACCTACGGGCGGATGATCGAGCAGTTCAAGATCGTGAAGTCGCACGGCTGGATGATCGGCAATAGTCCCCGCAGCGACATCAATCCGGCCCTGCAATCGGGCCTCAACGCCGTTTTCATCCCCCATTCGGCCACCTGGGAGCTGGAGAAGGCCGAGCTCGAAAGCGGCGGCGGAAAGCTACTGATCCTGGCCGCCTTCCGCGAACTCCGCACCCATTTCTAACCCGTATTCCTAGCCCGCAGACCACCACATCGAAGAGCGGCCCATCCTGCACCCATCACTCGCGTTCGCCACGAAAACGGTTTTGTGGAGGCCGGTCCGGTTGTATTTGACCGGGGACCTCTTGCTCGCCGTCTTCCCGTAGGGGCACGGCACGCCGTGCCCGCTCCGCCGTGGCGGTGCCTCTCCGTTCGCTCTGTGCTCTTCTCCGCGACCTCTGTGTTGAATCTTTTTCTCGCGGAGGTTATGCCGGCCGGGCCGATGCCGCGTCGGCAAATTCACCGATGCGCCGCTGCAAATTCGTCCACCCATCGTCCGTTTCCGCCCCGAACCCGCCTACTCCCGCGGGTTGCGGTAATTGAACGGAATGTGCACCACCGCCTCGAGATCCACCGCCACGCCGGCGCGCCTGCCGGGACGGAACTTCCACTGCGCCAGCGCCTGGATCGCGTTGCGATCCAGTTCCGGCTCCAGGCCCCGCACGACCTGAATGCTGTCCACCGAACCGTCCTTGCGGATGATGGCGTAAAGCACCACCTCGCCGGTGACGTGCGCGTGGATCATGTCCGGCGGGTATTCCGGGTCGGCCTTCTCGATGGGAACCGGCCCGGAGAGTTCGCCCCGGGGCCGCCACGGGCTCCGGGTGTCCTCGTCGAGTTGCGCAAAACTCAAAATCCAGCTGCCGCTGGCGCTGGTCAGGTTCGGCAGGTTGATGTGCAGCGTGTGCACCTCGCTGCTGGCAAGAATTTTCTCCGGCGGCAGGCCGGGATCCAGTGCGCTGACGTCCGCCGGGCCTCGCCGGGCGACGCTGGCCGGTTCCGCGGGTTTCAGAATCATCCGGCCCGCCGGTACGATCCCACCCCGTGCTGCTCGGAAATTTCCTCCGCTGACGCTTACAGCCGCCGGCAGCGATTCCGCGCCGCCTGCGCCGACGCCGCCTTTCCCGCCCGGTGACGCCGCTGTGCTGGCTATCGCCGGCGAACCTCTCGTTCCGCTGCTGGCAGATGGCCCGCCTGCGGCGGCGGTCTTGGGCCCTTCCGGAGACATGGAAATGCGCGCCGCGAGGTTTCCCTCCGGCACGCGCACCTCGGGAGCCGGTGGCGCGGGCGTTGCCGAGAGCGCAATCAACCGAGGCAAGCTGGCGTCGCGTTCCCCGCCGGGTGCGCCCAGTTCTGGCGCGGCTCCGGCATCGGCGTGCGCCTGGCGTCGCTGGGCCGGCGCGGACAGAGTGTTCGCGAGCATGGGCGGCTTGAGTTTCGGCTCGGGTGCCGCCGCGAGGTTCACCGGGCGGGAATTCTTGTCAGGATTCGCAATCTCCGGCGCGGCAACATCTCCGGCGGCGCGTTGCCGGAGCACCGGCGCGGAGGTTGCTTGGGAGAGCGGCATGCGAAGCTTGGGCGGCTCGTGCGCGGCCCATTGCACGATGTTCGGCAGCGCCGGAGCAATTTTCGGCGGGGCGGGTGGCGCGCTGGGTTGCATCAGCGTTTGCCGCGGATGCGTCACACGCACGGGAATCGAGAGAATCGTCTGCCGGGGATGATGCGCCTCCGCTCCGCCGTTTGGGGATTCGGCCGGCAACCTCGCCGGGTGGTCGGCTTTCGGGCTGGGGTTTGCGCGGGCCATTGGTGCCAATATGGCCGGCAGATCCGCCGGTTCGGCGTACCACGTCAACTCGATCTGCACCGGCGCGATCGTGGGCCGCACGCTCGGCAGAAAGCCCCAGATCGGCAAAATCAAAATCCACACCGCGGCCATGTGCCACAGGCACGACGCCGCCAGCGCCAGCCCCGGCACGCGCCCGCCAATCCAGTCCACGCGCAGGACCCGCTCGCTCCCGGCGTCGGCGTCTTTCGCCGGCCGCGGCCCCCAGAAAAAATCCCGCACGCTCGTGCGGAATTCCTCGCCGGGTGACTCCCACTCGATGGCCAGATCGAGTCGCGGCAGGCGCGCGTGCGGCGGCAGTTCGATCAGCGAGTCGTCGACGGGTTCGCGCGCGCGTTGGGCGGCCGATTGCATGCTGGCAGCAATTATACTCGATCGGTTCGATGCGCCGGGATCAGGCGGCGGCTGCCAGGCAATAAAAGCTCAGGGCCGCATCGCCCTGTTCGAGCAGGCGCACGCGTTCGAGCCGGTCCAGCCGCTCCGGCAATTCCGTCTTCCGGGAATGCTCGGCAATCACCAGGCCGCGGGGCGCCACCAGATGCGACGCGTCGAGAAACTCGAGGATGCGCAGATGTTCCTCTTCCTCTTCGTACGGCGGATCGAGAAAAATGAAGTCGGCCACGCGGTGCCGCGCCGCCAGCTTTTCCAGACCCTTCAACGCGGTTGCTTCGATCAGCTCGACGCCCTTCTGCGCGCCGGGAGAGATTCCCAGCCCCGCGAGATTTTCCCGCACCAGCCGCGCCGTCGCCGCATGCGCTTCGACGAACACCACCTCGCGCGCCCCCCGGCTCAGCGCCTCGATCCCAATGGCGCCCGTGCCGGCGTACAGGTCAACGAACAGCGCATCGCGCACCGCGGGCCCGAGGACGTTGAACAGCGTTTCGCGCAGACGGTCGCTCGTCGGCCGCAGGCCCAACTTACCCGGCCCCTTCAACCGACGGCTCCGAAATGTCCCGCCGATCACGCGCATGATTTCATCCTACCGAGGCGAGTTGATATCGCTTCTGCCACGCCGGGTTCAGCGCCGCCAGGCGCGCCGCCACGTCGTCCGCCCGCTGTGGATTCTCGGCCAGCGCGAACGCCTCGCGGCGCGCCAGCTCGAGCAGTTCGTGGTCGCGCAGCGGCTGCGCGAACGAAAACGCCGCGTCGCCGTGCTGGCGCGTGCCGAAGAATTCGCCCGGGCCCCGCTGTTTCAAGTCGCGCTCGGCGATTTCGAAGCCGTCCGAAGTCGCCACCATCGCCTCCAGCCGTTCCCGCGCCTCTCCCGTGATCGTTTTCGGCGCCACCAGGATGCAGTAGGACTTTTCTTTGCCCCGGCCGATCCGCCCGCGCAGCTGGTGGAGCTGCGCCAGCCCGAAGCGCCCGGCGTGTTCGATCACCATTACCGTCGCATTGGGCACGTCCACGCCGACTTCGACCACCGTCGTCGCCACGAGGATGTGCAGCTCGCCGCGGCGGAATTGCTCCATCACCGCGTCCTTTTCCTCGTTCTTCAGCCGCCCGTGCAGCAGGCCCACCCGCAGATTCGGGAAGACGCCGCTGGCCAGCCGCTCGTATTCGGCCGTGGCCGCCTTCAGCTCCTGCTTGGACTCTTCGATCACCGGGTAGATCACAAACGCCTGGCGGCCCTGGCCGATCTCGCGCCGCAGGAATTCCCACACGCCCGGCAACTGCGCGTCGGCCGTCCATCGCGTTTCGACCGGCGTGCGCCCCGGCGGCATCTCGTCAATCACCGACAGGTCGAGGTCGCCATACAGCGTCAGCGCCAGCGTGCGGGGAATGGGCGTGGCCGTCATCACCAGCACGTGCGGCGAAGCCCCTTTCTCGATCAGCCGCTTGCGCTGCAGCACGCCGAAGCGGTGCTGCTCGTCCACGATCACCAGCCCCAGCCGCCGGAATTTCACCGGGTTTTCAATCAGCGCATGCGTGCCCACCACGAATTGCGCTTCGCCGCTCTCGATGCGCGCGAGCGTCGCCTCGCGTTCGGCGCGCTTGCGCCCGCTCACAATCAACTCCACGCCGTATCCGGCGGGCGCGAAAATCCGCCGCGCGGACAGAAAGTGCTGCGCCGCCAGAATCTCGGTCGGCGCCATCAGCGCCACCTGGCACCCGTTCTCGATGACGATCGCCGCCGCCTCCAGCGCCACGATCGTCTTGCCGCTGCCGACGTCGCCTTCCAGCAGCCGGTGCATCGGGTGCGGCTGCTCGAGATCCGCCGCGATTTCTCCCAGCACGCGCTTCTGCGCGACGGTCGGCTTGAACGGGAGTATGCGCTTCAGCGCCGCGCGGATTTTCTCTTCCCGGACGCGCATGGCCATCCCGGCCTCGCGGCGCTCGTTCCGCCGCCGCAACGCCAGCGCCAGCTGGTAATAGAAGAACTCCTCGAAGATCAGCCGGAGCTGCGCCGGGCTGCGGAAGCTGTTCAGCAGCTCCAGGCTTTCGTCCTTGGGAGGGAAATGGGCGTAGAGCAGGGCTTCGCGCCTCGTGGGGAAGCGATATCGCTCGCGAATTTCGTCGGGCAGCGCGTCGGGCACGCTGCCGTCGAATTGCAGCAGTATGTTGTAGATGATCCGCCGCAGCATCCGCGAGCTGATCGACCCGATCGCTTCGTAGATCGGCACGATGCGGCCCACTTCGGTCGAATCGCCGGAGGGCTGATCGCCGGCGCCCACCAGCTCGATCTGCGGATTCACCATCTCGATCCGGCCGGGGCGATAGGCGTCCACTTCCGCCTTGCCGTGCAGGACCAGCCGCTGCCCTTCTTTCAGCCGCCCCTGGAGATACGCGCCGTGAAAGAACCGTGCGTGCAGCATCCCCGAGGTGTCCCGCACCGTGACGTGAAACACGGGCCCGCGGCTGCGCGCAAACCGCACCGTCCCGCCTCCTCCGCCGGTCACCTCGGCCAGAACCGTGTGCACTTGCCCGGGAACAATCTCCGCAATGGGTGTGAACCGGATGCGGTCTTCGTAGCGGAACGGCAGATAGCTCAGCAGATCGCCGACCGTCGCCAGCCCGCGCTCCTCCAGCGCCGCCGCGCGCTGCGGCCCCACGCCTTTCAGGTACTTCACCGGATTGGCCAGCGTGATGGTCATTTCACCGCTCGTGCTTCATCCCAAAACACAATACACCTGCGCGGCCCGAACTCTTATATCATCGCTCCGCCAGTCCACGCGCCTGTTTGCGCGCGGCGCGCGCCGGCTTGCTCGGAACGCGTTCACAATAAGTGGTGACACCCGGTGGGGCCAAGCCTACTATGGACGGTATCTGCTCCCCGGACGGGCGACTGAAACATGGCACGGCAATTCCTGGGCGTCACTCCCCGGCGGTGGCTGGAATACCTGGCGGCCATCCTGCTCGGCAACGCCATCTATTTCTTCTCACTGGTACCGCATCTCCCGGAAGCACTGCGCCATCAGCGATCCCAGTTCGACTGGGGCATGCTCGTGGACTTCGCTGTGTGCGTCGCGGTCTACGGTTTGATTCGCCTCGGCTCGCGCCTTTAGACCGATTTTCTCATCGCAAAGACGCGAAGGCGTTACAAAAGACCGCTCAGCGGTTGCGGAGAATGTCTCGTGCCGTCTTTCCGTAGGGGCACGGCACGCGGTGCCCGTCTTTGGCGCCAATCCGCGGCGTTGCAACGCCGCAGCCGGGCGCCGCATCCCATCAGGAGAATCCCGGAGTCCCGAAACTGGACAACAGCGCTAAAATGACGCCTCGGAATGCTAACCAACGGCGGTCGGGTCCGTCTATCCTCTCGAAGGCAGCGGAAAGGCTGGATGCCGGGGCAGGCGAGTCGCGCGGTTCGGGAGTCGATGATCTCCCCCGAGCCGGACCGCCACCGGCGGCACACACGATGGGCCCAGTGGCGATGAGCGTCGCGCTCGATGCAGATGCGCGCCAGGCTGCGGCGGCAAAGCTCGCCGAGGAACAGGCGCTCGTCCGCAAGGCCCAGGCGGGAGACCGCCTTGCGTTCGACGATTTGGTCCGGCGCTACGATCGGGACGTTCTGCGCCTGGCCCTGAATCTGGTCCACCGCCCCGAGGACGCGCGTGACATTTACCAGGAAAGCTTCCTCAAAGCGTACCGCAACTTGCCACGCTTCCGCTTTGAGTGCAGCTTCTACACCTGGCTCTACCGGATCGTGACCAACGTCGCGCTCGACCATTTGCGCCGCCGCGCCAGCCACCATGAGGATCAAGCACCCGTGTATGTGGAAGACGACGGCGGCACGCATGATTTCTTCGACCGGCAGCCGCAAACCAGCGCCGCGGCCAACCCGGAAAAGCAGCTGCTCGGCCAGCAACTGGGCCGGCACATCGAGCAAGCCATGAAGCGCCTTTCGCCCCGCGAACGCATCGTTTTCGAGATGAAGCATCACCACGGTCTGCGGTTACGCGCCATCGGCGATCTGCTCGGCACTTCCGAGGATACGGTGAAGAATTCGCTCTTCCGGGCGACGCGCAAGCTGCGCGAGAGCCTGGACGCGATTCGGTGAGGACGCGGCGCATGCCGCAGAACTTCGATTCCAACATGAGCCCAGACACACACGACGATCGCAACGCCAGCCAGCCTTGCGGCGAATGGCAGCCGTTGCGGACGCTCCTGGCGGCCGGTGAGGAACTCGATCCCGCCCAACAGGCGCGCATCGCCGGACATCTCGCGCACTGCGCGGCCTGCTCCGCGGCGCTGGGCCGCGAGAAGGCCCTGCTCGCGCTTCTTGCCGAGCATCACAGCGAGCCGGACGCAAATCTGCTCGCCAGCTGCCGCGCCAGCCTCGAGGATGCGCTCGACCGCCAGGAAGAGCGCGGATGGCTGCGCCGCACCTTTGCCGTGCTGCTTCCCTCCAGTTGGATTTCGCCCCGCCCCGCGTGGAGCGGCGCCGTGCTCTTGCTGATTGGATTCAGCGTGGGAATGTTGGCGCCGCGGCTTTTGCTGCATCGTCCGGCCACAGGGACCGTATCGGGGAGTGCCGCGGCCCCGGCGGTTTCAGCAGGGAACGGAAGTCCATCCGTGGCGGCGAGTGCGAACCCGAACCCCGCTTCGTCCGCTCCCACGGCGCTCGATCTGCACACTGCGGACGTCGCCGGAATCAACGTGTTTCCCTCGGGCGATCAAGGCTCTCCGCGCGTCGAACTCCGCCTGCGCGCCCAGCAACCCGTCACCGTGCAGGGCACCATCGACGATGACGACGTCAGGAGCGTGCTGCTCAACGTCCTGCGCGATAGCGACCGCTTCTGTCCCGATCCCGATGTGCGGCTGGACGCCGTCAGCCTGCTCCGCGCCCGCCACAACGATCCCGATGTCCAAGCGGTCCTTTGCCGCGCCGTGCACTCCGACCGCAACGCCGCCGTCCGCCGCAAGGCGCTCGAAGCGCTGGATGGCGCCGAGCCGCAGGAGCTGGTGCGCGACACCCTGCTCGACGCCCTCGCCGCGGATCAAGATCCCGGCGTCCGCATCGAGGCCGTCAGCCTCCTGCGCGGGATGGCCGCGCGCGGCCAGATGCTCTCCGACGATCGCGTCCTTGCCCTCCTCCGCGACCGCATGCAAAAAGATCCCAGCGCCGCCGTCCGCCTCCAAACCGCCGCCGCCCTCCGCGCCCTCGCCTCGCCCCCCGATGCGCGCTGATGACGCAAGAAATCTGGATTTGCCTTTGTAGCGGCCGGCTTCAGGCGGGCGCGTTACCTCCCGATGGGTTGTATCGGGAAGGCGGGCGGAAATGCGGCGACTGATTGAACGGACGAGACTGGGCGGGTCTAGCTTGTGTGGCACTGGCACTCCTGCCTGTGCGGTTGTGACTCAGCGGATTGCGTGCACCATCGGAGGGGAAAACTATTCACGGATGATTTCGGCGTTCGAGGACGGCGCCACGATGCGCACGACGCGCCGCCCGTCGAGGAACAGGTCCACTTCGAGGTCTTCGGTCTGCACGCGCAGCTCTTCCACCTTTTTCCCGCCGAACTCCTGGCTGCCCAGCGACTCGACGGTCACCGTGCCGGGCGTCATCTCCTGCGGTACGAGCACGGAGAAGGTCTGCGCGCCCTTCTTGTCCCAATCGTAGAGCCGGGCGAGCAGCGTGTACTGGTGGTACAGATTGTCGTCGAGGATGGCGACCCGCGAAGACGCAAAGGTGAACTGCTGCGTGAACGGCCGCGAGCCTTCCATCTGGACCTCGATGTTGGCTGTGGCGCCGCTGAACGCGATAGTGGCGCCGGCCTTCTTCGCTCCCTGCGTGGCCCATTCGTAGTGCAGCGGAGCGCCGTCGGCGGCGAATTCCAGCGTTCCGGTAACGTGCGTCCCGCCCTCCGCGCCCTGGATTTCGGTGTTTCCGCGCGCCACCCAGTGGTCGCCCTTCGGGCTGATCTCGAAATCTTCCTTGCCCACTTGCTGGCCGTTTACCAGGATGCGGAACTTTCCCTTGTCCGCGGCAAACAGCGCCGGCGCCTTCGCATTCCGCGAAGATGGGCTGGAATGCGGCGCCGCGTGCGCGCGCGCGGCCAAACCGATGGCCGCGGCCGCCAGCAGCAGCGCGCACGCTCCGGCCGTTGCCGCGCGCGGCACGCGGCGATGGTTCGGCGCGCTCACGCGGTCACCTGCACAAAAATGCCCAGCGCCAGAATCTGCTCGACCACGCGG
Source organism: Terriglobia bacterium (assembly GCA_963791705.1). Lineage (GTDB taxonomy): Bacteria > Acidobacteriota > Terriglobia > Acidiferrales > UBA7541 > Palsa-295. Next base: position 13,516 of record CAWBTO010000007.1, read on the forward strand.
GCGGGTTCGGCATCGCTGTCCACGCGGTAATCGGCCATCTGGTAGGTGGGCAGGCGCTCTTCGTAGAGGCGCCGGAAGCTGGCCTCGTCGCGGAACAGCGGGCGGTCGGTGATCTGAGCGCAGCGGTGCAACAGTTCCTCGACCGGGCAGCGCAGCCAGATCAGGATGGCGCCGTGGTCGCGCAGCAGCGCGAAATTCTGCGGTTGCATGATCGTTCCTCCACCCAGCGAGACGATGCGCGGCTTCTGCGTCTGGGCGAATTCGGCCACGATCCGCTCCAGTTGCTCGTGTTCCAGCCGGCGGAATTCCGGCTCGCCCTGGCGCGCGAAAATCTCCGGGATGCTCAGCCCAGCCGCCTCCACGATGCGCCTGTCCAGATCCACGTTCGGCCAGCCCAGCTGGCTGGCCAGCAGGCGGGCGATCGTGGATTTGCCGCTGCCCATAAAGCCGGTCAGGCAGACCAGCTTGCGCGTGCGTGTTTCGGGTATCATCGGATGCGAACTGTTGCCGGCGGGAGACGCCGCAATCAATCCCGCTTCAGGATGTTGATTGTACCATCGAAGGAGCTCAGCTCGACCTTGGCGCGCCCGGAGTTGAACGTCCCGAACAGCGCGTTGCCGAAGCGCGGGATGAAGTGGCGGTGCGAGGACGGCGTCAGGCTGGCCTCGTTGTGCACCTTGCCCTTGAGCGACGTGGCGCTGATGTCGAACGAATCGCCGGGCGAGAAGCGCACCTCGATCACCCCGCTGTAATTCTTCAGATGGTAGCTGGCATTGGGAAGAAACGCGCCGTTGAACAGGATGTTGCCCGTGGAAGTCTGGGCGCGCACGCTGTAGCTGCGCAGATCGATCAGCCGGAAGCTGCCGCTGATCGAACTCACTTCCAGCCGGCCCGCGCAGCGCAGGCATTGGAACGCCCCGCCCACGGTCTTGACCGTCAGATAGCCCGCGGCGTCCTGCAGGGCCACGTCCGCCGCGATGGTTTCGACGTTCATGTCGCCCAACACGTTCGAGACGTTCACGCCCCCGGAATCGTCGTGGATCTCCAGTTCCGCGTTTTCCGGCACGCTGATCTCGTAGTCGGCGCGCAGGTCTTCCGGCGCGGCCGCCCCGGACACCTGGTGCGTCAGAATGTCCACGCGGTTTCCGGTCTGCTCGACGAACACCTCGATCTGCGGCGTTGCCCGCGTCGCCACCACCATGACTTCCGATTTCGTCCACGCCCGCACGACGATCGTGCCGTTGGGATTGTGAATCGTGACCACCGGGTGCGCTTCGACCTTGAAATGCCGTTCCATTCGGTCGGCCGATGCGGATGCGGCGCCGAGCAGGAACAGCGCCGGCGCGAGCAGCGCGGCGGCTTTCCAATGAGAGCGGGCTGGTAGTGAGGGCTGGGTCATCATGGGCATTATTCTCCGCGTTCCGTCATCTGCGCGAGCAGCGCCGCCTTTTGCTGATAGGCGTCGTAAAGATAATCGCGCGCGAATTCGTTCTCCGGCTCTTCGCGTACGCTTTTTTCACACAATACAATGTAGTTGTCAACAATCGCGAGGTTCTGGTGCAGGGAAGCAGTCACGGCCGGATTCGAATCCGCCCAGCTGGAAATCGTGTCCTGTTCGGCCGAAGCCAGCTGCGCGCTCAGCGGCTGGGTCGCGCTCTGATTCCCGGCGATCCAGCGGCTCTCGTCCGGCTGCCGCACGCCCGGGGCCACCAGCGCCGCCGCCACGGCGATCACTGCGGCGAGGTAGGCGCCGGCCAGCGCGGGCCGCGGCAGGATCGCGAACGTTCCGCCGAAATACGCCTTCAGGCTTTCCAGCCAGCCGGCCCGGCCGTTGCGAATCACGCCTTCCTGTTCCAGTTGCGCGCGCAGCGAAACCCAAATGTGCGCCGGAGGTTCCGCCTCGGGCGCGGCCGAGGCCAGCGCCGCCTCCCGGATGGCCTCCAGATCGCCCGCCAGCGCGCGGCAGTTCGCGCAATCGCGCCAATGCGCCTGCGCGCCCGAGGGACGCTCGCCCTCCATCCACCCCTCGAGTTGACTCACGAATTCGTTGCATCCCGTCGTGCTCATGGTGTTCCATCCTCATCGCCGGCGGCCGCTGCGATGCCCGCCTCGCGCCGCGCCTCGCGGGCCTTGGCGCGCAGCTCTTCCTGCAGCAGGTCCCGCAAGCGCATGCGCGCCTTGTGCAGCTGTGATTTCGAGTTGCCGATCGAACATCCCATAATTTCCGCGATCTCGTTGTGCTCGTACCCTTGTACGTCGTGCAGGACGAACACCGTCTTGTAACCCGGCGGCAGTTGTTCCACGGCCCGCTCCAGGTGCACCCGGTCGATCGACCCGCTCAGCTTCAGGTCCAGCGTGCCGAAATCCCGCCGCGGCGTTCCCGATTCCTCGTCCGGATCGGTCAGCTGCTCGAGCGAGGCTTCCTTGCCCGACTTCTTCCGCAGCTTCATCAGCACCACGTTCACCGCCATGCGGTGCAGCCAGGTCGAAAACGCCGATTCGCCCCGGAACGTGCTGATCTTGCGGAACAGCTGCAGGAACGCTTCCTGCGTCAGGTCTTCCGCCTCGGCCGTATTTCCCACCATCCGCAGGCACAGCGAATAAACCCGGCGGCTGTGCTGGCGGTACAGCCGCTCGAACGCGGCGCTGTCGCCCTGCTGCGCCCGCCGGATCGATTCCGCTTCCGGTACGTCCCCGGTGTCGATTGCTCTCGATCGCGCCACGCTAGCCGTTGGGACGCATCCTTCAATGCGATGCGCCGTCCCCTTTAGAAGTTGTCCTTGCTGTTCGTCCCGCGCAATGGTACGCGTACCGGCCGGCCGCGGGCGGACCCGCGCGGCGGGCCCGGCTGGCTGCAACATGTAATTGGCAAGTCCCATTTTCGTCGCAATCCCGTGGTTCGTCCAGAGCAGATGCGCCCACGCCGGAAAAGGTCGTATGGCCGCAGTCTGACGGGGGCGAGCATGTGTGGTGGAGCGCAGGTCGCGGGATTAAATGGAGGCGCCGGACAGGCGCGGGTTCATGCGCAGGCGCGTCGGAGGAGCGTCCAGGGCGCCGGCCAGAGCGGGCAATTGTTCGGCGGGCAGCGCGCGCAGAAAAGATTTGAACACCACTTCGGCTTCGCGCAGGCAGGTGTTGAAGTCGTAGTGGAGAACGTCGAGCTGCTCCCAGCACTCCCGCGGCTGTATGGAAAGGCCCTTCGAGAGGTCATTGGCGGCCTCGCTGAATTCGCCTTCGAGCCGTTCGATTGTTTCGGAAAGAATCCGCAGTTTGTGGAAGAAGCGCGAGCGGTTGCCGAACAACACGCGGTGGAGTAGGGCGTTCCACGAAGCGGCGCTCTGTCCCGTGTCGCTGCGGAAGAACTCCGAGTTAAGCGGCTCGACGGCGGGCAGCTTGTGCAGGAGCCGGCCGCGAGCGGTCAGCGTGTCGCAGAAGGAAATCAGCGAGCCAGTCAAGCGCACGAACAGGTCCGCGGCGATGCCCACCTGCTGGCGGCCGCAAACCAACTCTCCGCGGGCTCGCAGCGATAGCGATTCATCCAGCGCCACGCTCATCATGGCGTAGGTGCATTCCCAGCGGCGAACCACCGAGTCGAACAGCTCGTTCTTCTCCCGTGGCAGGGCCCGCAACCAATCGTCCGATACCCCGCGACGCACGGAAGGGGATTGTGCGTTGCGCTTGGTAAACACCGACGCCCCCAAGTTGCAGCCGCAGTATACCATCGGTGTTCCGCCCGACACGCCGTTTCTTGACGCTATGTTCCGCAGGCCGCTATACTGCCGCCCGGCCCTCCGGAAAGGCCCGCAGCCGCGAGTCGTGAAAGGATCGTCCCGTTGGAATTTGAGCCGCTCGATCAGTTCCTGCAACGCCGCAAGAAACTCAGCGAAATCGAATCCCTGGGCCACGCGCCCTATCCCCACAAGTTCGACTGGACGCACACGCCCCGGCAGATTGCCTCCGAGTTCGGCGGCCGCACCGGCGAGCAGCTGACCGCCGAGCCGGTGAATGTGCGCGTGGCCGGGCGCCTCGTGGCGCTGCGTCCGCACGGCAAGGCGGGATTCGCGCATCTGGCGGGCGATGGCGGGCGCCTGCAGATCTACGTGCGGCTGGACGTCGTGGGCGAACAGGCCTTCCGGCTGTTTCAGCTGCTCGACTTGGGCGACATCATCGGCGTTTCCGGCCATCTGTTCCGCACCAAGACCCAGGAGCTCACCATCTGGGTCGAGCGGATCGAGCTGCTGAGCAAGGCGCTGCTGCCGCTGCCGGAAAAGTGGCACGGGCTCACCGACATCGAGCAGCGCTACCGCCACCGCTATCTGGACCTGATCGTCAACGAGCGGGCGCGGGAAATTTTTCAGCGCCGCGCGCAGATCATCCGCGAAGTGCGCGCGTTTTTCGACCGGCGCGGCTACGTGGAAGTCGAGACGCCCATGATGCACCCGATTCTCGGCGGGGCCACGGCGCGGCCGTTCGTCACCCATCACAACACCTTCGACATGGACCTCTACCTCCGCATCGCGCCGGAGCTGTACCTGAAGAGGCTGGTGGTCGGCGGGTTCGACCGCGTGTATGAAATGAACCGCAATTTCCGCAACGAGGGGATCGACGCGATCCACCAACCCGAGTTCACCATGCTCGAGTTCTACCAGGCGTACAGCAACGCCGCGGACTTAATGACGCTGACCGAGGAGTTGCTGCGCGGGTTGGTCGAGAGCGTCTGCGGCGCCACGAAGATTCCGTACGGCGAACACGAAATCGATTTCGGCCGCTTCGAGCGGCTTTCCATGCGCGGGGCCGTCGGGAAGTATTGGCCCGCCGCGGCCGGCGCGGCCCCTAGCCCGGCCGAGTTGGCGAGCCCGGGCGGCCCGCAAGCCGTGGCCGAGCGGTACAACGCGTTTGCGCGCGCGCACGCCGCCGAGCCTATCGCCGGCGTGGCCGGAAAATCCGGCGGGGAACTCACCGGAGAGCTATTCGAGGCCATTGCCGAAGGCCATCTCCTCCAGCCGACGTTCATCTTCGATTTTCCGACCGAGATCTCGCCGCTGGCGAAGTGCCGCGAAGACGACCCGTCGCTGACCGAGCGCTTCGAACTGTTTATCGCCGGCATGGAGGTCGCCAACGGCTTTTCCGAGCTGAACGATCCCGCCGATCAGGAGCGGAGGTTCCGCGCGCAGGTGGAAAAGGGCGGGTTGGACGCGCCCAAAGAGGTTGATGTCGACTACATTCGCGCGCTCAGCCACGGCCTGCCGCCCACCGCCGGCGAAGGCATCGGCATCGACCGGCTGGTGATGCTGCTGACGAATTCGCACGCCATCCGCGAGGTCATCCTGTTTCCGTTGCTGAGGGCCGCAGCGGAAGAGCACGACGCGCCTTCGGGTAGCGCAACCGAGGCGGGCGGGCCAGCAAGTGTTTCGCCGGACAAGAAATCGAAATGACCTTCGAATGGCTGGTGGCGCTGCGGTATTTGCGTTCGCCCAACCGGCCGGCGGTGTTGCGGCTGGTGACGCTGCTGGCGGTGCTGGGCGTGGCGGCGGGCGTGACCACGCTGGTGATCGCGCTCGCCATGAACACCGGCTTCCGCGAGGCGCTGCGGGACCGCCTGCTGGGCGTGACCGCGCACGTCAACCTGAAACCCGCGAATCCCGAAGGGATCCACAACTACACGGAATTGATGGCGCGCCTGCGCGACGTTCCCGGAGTGCGCTCGATCGAGCCGGCCATTTACAATACCGTTTTGTTGTCGATCGGCGGCCGGGCGCGCGGGATTGTCCTCAAGGGGATCGATCCGGCCCGCGAAGGTAGCGGAGCGCTGCGGCATCTCGCTTCGGGAGCGGATGACTTTTCGGCGGGCGAGGACGGCGTCCCGGCGCTGATGGTGGGCCGCCTGCTCGCCGAGGACCTGAAAATTTCCGCCGGGGATTACGTCACGCTGACCAGCCCGCAGGGAAATCTGACGCCGTTCGGCCTGCTGCCGCGCTCGCGGCGGTTTCGCGTGGCGGGCATTTTCGATTCGGGCTTCTACGATTACGACGCCAACTGGGGATTTGTGACTCTCCAGTCGGCGCAGGGATTGGCCGGAGTCGGCGATGTGGTGAGCCTGCTCGAAGTGCGGGTGACGCGTTTGGATGACGCGCGCGCCGTGGCCGGCGCGTTGCTGGACCGCGCCGGGGCCGGGTTTACGGCCACCACCTGGATGGACGAGAACCGCGCGCTGTTCCGCGCGCTGAGTCTGGAAAAACTAGTCACCGCGCTGTTCATCGGGCTGATTACGTTCGTCGCCGGACTCAACATCCTGGTGGTGCTGACCATGACCGTCACCGACCACGCGCGGGACATCGCCGTGCTGATGGCCATGGGGGCGCGCCGCCGGCAGATTCGCCGGATCTTCATCCTGCAAGGTTTGGCCGTGAGCCTCGCCGGAACCGTGGCCGGGCTGGCGGCCGGCTACAGCTTTGCGTGGATGGCGGACCGGTGGCGGTGGATTCCGCTGAATCCCGAGGTGTACGCCATACCCTACGTTCCGTTCCACGCCAACGGCCTGGACGCCATCTGGATTGCGGCGGCGGCGCTGGCCATCAGCGTTGCGGCCACGATTCTGCCCGCGCGCTCGGCTGCGCGCATCCTGCCCGTCGAGATTCTCCGCTTCGAATAAGGACTCTCATTCGTGTCGTCTGAATTGGTTGCAGCCATTGGGAGGCATGCTAAAATGAAAAAGTGCCAAAAAGTGTCAGGCGCGGCGGGCTGGCGAACGGAACATTCGGGGAACAAAGTGAAATTAAGTAGACATGGCGGCTGGGCCAAGACGGCTTAGCTGCTTGGAATAAAAGGACATACTTGTGGTGGAGTTCGGCATCTAACGTGTCATAGATATTGTTGTGAATAGCCACGCGAGTGCGGGTATGGTGCTGGAGGGCTTTCGGATGGTCGAGGTGCCGGTGACGGGTGAGATCCTGCGCGCCGAACATCTGCGCAAAACATTCTGTCCGGGCCCGCAGGAAATCACGCCGTTTGATGGCGTGGAGCTTTCGGTGGAGCGCGGCGAGATGATCGCGATCGTGGGGCCGTCGGGGACGGGGAAGAGCACGCTGCTGCACCTGCTGGCGGCGCTGGACACTCCGACGAGCGGTGCAGTATACTTCGCCGGGAATGCGCTCCATTCTTTGCAAGAGGCGGAACTGGCGGAATATCACAACCGGGCGGTGGGTTTCGTCTGGCAGCGGCATCATGTGCTGACGGATTTCACGGCGGCGGAAAACGTGGCTATGCCCTTGCTGATTCAGGGCATTGGGCAGGATGAGGCGATCCGCGTGGCGGGGGACTGGCTGGAGGAAGTGGGGCTGGCCGGCCGGGCGGGGCAATGCGCCGGGGAGCTTTCAGGCGGGGAGCAGCAGCGCGTGGCCATCGCGCGCGCGCTGGTGAATCACCCGGTGCTGCTCCTGGCGGATGAGCCGACCGGGGATCTGGACGAGCGCAATGCCGAGGGAATTTTCGAATTGATGCAGCGCCTGCACCGGACTCACCGTCTGACTTCAATTGTAGCCACACATAACTTGTCCTTGGCGCGGCGCGCCGACCGGGTTCTGGCTCTGGAACACGGCAGGCTGGCGCCGGGCACAGAACGGCTCGCAGGAACCGCGGCTGGTGCAGCGCGGCCGGCGGGCGGTGGGGGAACGTCCCTGGGAGAGCGTGGGTGAACCGTGTTTGAACGTTATACAGAGAAGGCCCGGCGGGTGATCTTTTTTGCGCGGTACGAGGCCAGCCAGTATGGAAGCCCGTACATCGAGACGGAGCACTTGCTGCTCGGCCTGTTGCGCGAGGACAAGGCGCTGGCGAACCGCTTTTTGCGCGCGCACGGATCGATCGAGTCGATTCGCAAGGAAATCGAGTCGCGCATCACGGTGCGGGAGCGCATTTCCACTTCGGTGGAAGTGCCGCTGAGCCAGGAGTGCAAGCGCATCCTGAACTTCGCCGCCGAGGAGGCGGAACGGCTCGGGCACAAGCACGTGGGAACCGAGCACTTGCTGCTGGGCGTGTTGCGGGAAGAAAAATCGTTTGGCGCGGAAATCCTGTTGGAGCGGGGATTGCGGCTGTCCACGGTGCGCGAGGAGTTGGCGCGCAGCGCGGGAGAGAAGGTGCCTGTGAATCGGCCAAAAGAAGCTTCCTTGCTGGCGGAGTTTAGCCGGGATCTGACGCAGGCGGCGATGGAAGGGCAACTCGATCCGCTCGTGGGTCGCGAGCGGGAACTCGAGCGGGCCATCCAGATTCTCTGCCGCCGCACCAAGAACAATCCGGTGCTGATCGGCGAACCGGGCGTGGGCAAGACGGCCATCGTGGAAGGCCTGGCCCAGCGGATCGCCGATGGCGACGTGCCGCCGTTTCTGGCCGACAAACGCATTCTGTCGCTGGACCTTTCGCTGATCGTGGCGGGGACCAAGTATCGCGGGCAGTTCGAGGAGCGGCTCAAGACCATCATGAAGGAGTTGATGGAGAGCCAGAACGCCATCGTCTTCATCGACGAGCTGCACACGCTGGTGGGCGCGGGGTCGGCGGAAGGCTCGCTGGACGCCGCCAACATCCTGAAGCCGGCGCTGAGCCGCGGAGAGATTCAGTGCATCGGCGCGACGACGCCGGGCGAGTACCGCAAGTCGGTGGAAAAGGACCGCTCGTTGGAGCGGCGCTTCCAGTCGATCAAGGTGCCCGCGCCGGGCGAGGACGACGCCATCGGCATCCTGCAGGGCGTGCGCGACCGCTACGAGAAGTTCCACGCGGTCAGCTACACCGACGAAGCCATCCGCTACGCCGTCTACCTGTCGAACCGGTACATTCCGGACCGCTTTCTGCCGGACAAGGCCATCGATCTGCTGGACGAAGCGGGCGCGCGCGTGAAGCTGCGCCAGGCCATGCTGCCCGATGAAGTGGCCGAAGTGCAGAAGCGCGTGAAGTTCATCACCCACCGGATGGAGACGGCCATCGCCAACCACGAGTTTGAAAAGGCGCGGTTCTACTCCGAGGAAGAGCGCAAGGAAAAGGAGCACCTGCGGGCGCTGCGGGAAAAGCTGAAGATCGACGATTCGTCCACCGGCGTGGTCACGCGCGAGGACATCGAGGAAGTGGTGGCGCGGTGGACGGGAATCACCGTGAGCGCGATCAAGGAAGACGAGCAGCAGAAACTGCTGCGCATCGAGGAGGAGCTGCACCGCCGGGTCATCAGCCAGGACAAGGCCATCACCGCGCTGGCGCGGGCCATCCGCCGGAGCCGCGCGGGCCTGAAGGCGCCGGGCCGTCCGGTGGGCTGCTTCCTGTTCCTGGGGCCGACCGGCGTGGGCAAGACCGAAGTGGCGCGGCGGCTGGCCGAGTTCCTGTTCGGCAGCGAGAAATCGCTGGTCCGCTTCGACATGTCCGAGTACATGGAGAAGCATTCGGTGTCGAAGCTGATCGGCGCCCCTCCGGGATACGTGGGATATGAAGAGGGCGGGCAGTTGACCGAGCGGGTGCGCCGCACGCCGTACTCGGTGATTCTGCTGGACGAAATCGAGAAGGCTCATCCGGATGTGTACAACATCCTGCTGCAGGTCTTCGAGGACGGGCAGTTGACCGACGGCCTCGGCAATACCGTGGATTTCCGCAACACCATCATCATCCTGACCTCGAACCTGGGCGCGCGGCAATTGCAGAAGCAGTCCGGGCTGGGATTCCAGTCGGTCGATCAGCTGACGGTGGCCAAGAGCCAGGACGACATGGTGATGGGCGAAGTGAAACGGGTATTCAATCCGGAGTTCCTGAACCGCTTGGACGAAGTGATTTTGTTCAACGCGCTCACGGACGACGATCTGCTTCAGATCATCGACTTGCTGGTAGGTCAGATCAACGAGACGCTGGTGCACCGGGAAGTGCAGATTTCCGTGACGCCCGAGGCGCGCCAGTGGATTCTGGAGAAGACCTGCGGCGACCGAAGTTACGGCGCGCGGCCACTGCGGCGTGCGTTGCAGAAATACGTCGAAGATCCGCTGTCGGAAGCTCTCATCCAGGGCGGCTTGCAGAGGCCGGCAACGCTGGAGATTTTCCTGTCCGGCGAAGGCCTCGGGTTCCGCCCAGTGGCGGAAGCAACCCCAGTGGCCCACTAAGAATCCTACACGCGCGAGCCGGGGAAAACCGATCCGGCGGGGGAGCATAAAAAATTGGGCGTGGGACTGCGGCCTTGACCAGAACCATGGCCGCCGGCAGGAAAATCTTTCTGTGCGTACTCGTTGGCCGCCGGGGTGTGCCTGCTGCCGTGGGCGGCCGCGGCGGGGCAACCGGGGCAGGAGACGGCTGCCAATCCGCCCGTCATTTCCAAGATCTTCTTCGAAGGAAACCGCCGCATTCAGCGCGGCACGCTGCTGGCGCGCATCTTTTCGCGTCCCGGCGATCCGTACACCGTGGAGGCAGCCCGCCGCGATTTTCAGGCGTTGTGGAACACGCAGTTTTTCGAGGACGTGCGCCTGGAGGTGGAGGACGACCCCGAACAGGCCAACGGGAAGATCCTGATTTTCCACGTGCAGGAGCGGCCCATCATCCGCCGGATCGAGTACAAGGGAAACAAGTCGATCACCGAATCGGACATCCTCGACGCCTTCAAGCAGAAGAAGGTGGGGCTCTCGGTGGAAAGCCAGTTCGATCCGACCAAGATCAAGCGCGCCGAAGTGGTGCTGAAGGAATTGCTGGCGGCGCACGGCCACCAGTTCGCCACGGTGAAGCCGACCTACGAACGCATCAGCGCCACCAATTCGGTGAAGATCGTCTTCAATATGAACGAAGGGCCCAAGGTCAAGGTCGGGAAGATCTTGATCGTCGGAAACAAGGCGTTCTCGAGCCGGAAGATCATCCGCACGATGCGCCACGACCGGCCAATTTCCATTCCGCTGGGATTTACCGACATCCCCATCATGAGCAAGACGTTCGACCGGCCCAAGCTGGACGAGGATCTCGAGGTGGGCGTGCGCGGGCTGTATCAGGACCACGGATATTTCAAGGTCGTCGTGGACGTGAAGGAGCTGAAGACGGTTGACGTGAACCGCCCCGGCGTTCCCGGGCCGTGGCCGGGGTTTGGCGCCAAGCACGGCAAGGCCACCGACATCACCATTTCGATCGACGAGGGCCAGCAATACCGCATGGGCAAGCTGGTCTTCCGCAGCGCGGACCCGGACCAGGGGATGATCTTCAAGCCCGATTTCCTGCAGCGGGTTTTTCCGCTGAAGGAAGGCGATCTGTTTTCCGCCGACAAGATCCGCAAATCGCTGGACGACTTCCGCAAGCTGTACGGCGACTACGGTTACATCGATTTCACGGCGGAGCCTAGTTTCGAGGTGAACGACGCGAAGAAGGTGGTCAACCTCACGCTGGTCTTTGACCAGCAGAAGCAGTTCTTCGTCCGCCGCATCGAGTTCACCGGCAACACGACGACGCGCGACAAGGTGATCCGCCGCGAACTGCTGCTCGACGAAGGGCAGATCTTCAACAACCGCGCCTGGGAAATGAGCCTGCTGCGGCTGAACCAGCTCGGCTATTTCGATACGATCAAGCCCGATAACGCGGAGCTGAAGCGCAACGTCAAGGCCGGCACGGTGGACATCAAGCTGAAGGTGAAGGAAAAGGGCAAGCAGTCCATCAGTTTTTCGGGCGGCATGAGCGGATTGGCCGGCAGCTTCATCGGCTTTTCCTATCAGACCAACAACTTCCTGGGTTTGGGAGAGACGCTCACGCTTTCCGCGCAAGTCGGCAACATCCAGAAGGACGTCCGCTTCGGCTTCACCGAGCCATATCTGTTCGACCGGCCGATCGCCACCGGATTCACCATCTTCCTGGACAAGTACGATTACAACACGGCGCGGCAGCAGGGCTTGCTGCTGGGGTCGGCGGTGGCGATCAATCCGGCGCTGCAGGAAAATTATAGTACCAACTCGAAAGGCTTCACGGCGTTCGCCAGCTATCCGCTGCGCAAGTTTTCGTTCACGCGCGTGGGGCTGCAATACGGCTGGTCCACCACGGACATCAACCCGTACAGCCAGTCGGCCACGATTCTGTTTGAGGAAAGCCAGTACACCAGCCTGGCGGGGCCGTCGGCGCTGAATGGCATCAAGGTGAGCCAGATTACGCCGACGATTTCCTACAGCACGGTCAACAGCCCGATGTTTCCCACCGCCGGCAAGAGCTATAACTACTCGGCCAGTTTTTCGGGCGGGCCGCTGGGCGGGAACATCAAGACGATCGGCAACACGTTCACGATGTCCTACTACCATCCGACCTATCACCATCGGAACGTCATCGCGCTGCGCGTGCAGGGCGCGGTGATCTCCGGGTATGGCGGCTTGGACGTTCCGCCCAACAACCGTTTCTATCTGGGCGGCGAGCAGGATGTGCGAGGCTTTCAGTCGTATACCATCTCGCCCTTCATCGCGATGCCGTATGCGACGACGACGACGATTTACTACAGCAATCCGCAGTTGCTGAACTCACAGGGCCAACCCATCACCGTGCCGCTGAATGTGAATGTGCTGGAGTATGTCCCGACGCGGCCCGGCGGCGATCTCCAATCGGTGGCCAACGCCGAATACCGGATTCCGCTGGTGAAGTCGTACGTGAGCATGAGCCTGTTCAATGATTTCGGCCTGGCCGGAAACATGCGGGCTTACCACTTGCATCTGGCCAACAGCACGGCCTTGCAGCAGCAATATCCGAATCCGGATTTTCCGAACATGACCATATCCTCCAGCCCCAAGGCGTTCTCGGGCACGAACTTTCGGCCGCACACGTCGGCGGGCATCGAATTCGACTTCCAGATACCCATTATTCAGGCTCCGTTTCGCATCTTTTACGCGTACAATTACCTGCGCTTGACCAGCACGATTGCGCCGCCCGCGGGCGCTTTCTACATCGCCCCTGTCGAGCGGCAGTATTTGCAGCAATTGGGCGTGTACGACACCCAGGTGGTCCCGACGCTTCAGAATAACCTGGCGCATATTCGGTCGGGGCAGACCATTCCGCCGGGGCTGTTTGAGCCCAAGACAACGTTGCAGTTCGCAGTGAGCCGGACATTCTAATGGAACGGCGCCGAACGCGGAGCAGTACGCCGCCCCGCGGCCGCAGCGTGGCGCCGGTGGAGAATCGAGTGGAAACGGCCGGAGGCAAGCAGATGAGAGCGTGGGGATTGGGCGCGGTGATACTCCTGGCCCTGGTGGCGGCGGGCTGCGGCGGCGGCAGTACGGTGATTGGCGTGACCGTCGCCGGACCCCACACGTCCCCCATGACCGTTCTGGTGAGCCAGTCGGTGCAGCTCGGCGCGCAGGTTACCGGCGGCTCCACCACCACCGTGTTCTGGCAGATCTGCATGCCCGCGGCCACGCCCACCACGCAGCCGACCAACTGCACGGCAGGGCAAGGGCCCTCGACGGGCTGCACCATTCCAGCCGTGGCGAGTCCTCTGATTGGATATGGAACGATCACCGCCAATGGCCTGTACACCGCGCCTTCCACGGTTCCGACGCCCAACAGCGCCTGGGTGGTGGCGACCAGTTGCGTGAAATCCACCGCCTTCGCCGCCTTCGTCGTGGTCATCGACTCGGGCATTCGCGTCCAAGTGCTTCCGGCGACGGCCACGATCGGCTCGTTGGAAACCCTGCAATTTACGACCATCGTTACCGGCACCAGCAATCAAGGCGTTTCCTGGGCGTTGAGCAGCTCCCTGCTGAGCCCTCCGCCGCTGGGCAACATCACCGGGAGCGGGTTTTACACGGCGCCGGCGGCTCCGGTCGCGGTTACAGTGACGGCCACGTCGGCGGCCGATCCCACGCAAAGAGGGACGGCGACGGTCAACGTCATCACGGCGACAGCGCCCGCAGTGAGCAGTATCGAGCCCACAGTGGCGGCGCAGGGTTCGGCCCAGCAGGACATCTATGTGATCGGCTCGAATTTTACCAGCACGGAGACCGTGGTGGTGACGCCGCCGGCGCAGCCCGCGACCCCGGTGCCCACCACCTTCATCAACACAACCTTGCTGCGCGCCACAATTCCGGCCACGCAGTTGACCCAGGCCGGAGTCGCATCGGTCGTCGTGAAGATGCAGAACGGGACGCTGAACACTCCCGGACCGGTGAACCTCAGCGTGTTCGCGGTGCGGCCTGCGCTGGTGGCTTCCTACCCCGACAGCGTGGCGCAAAGCAACGCGTCGAGCCCCAGTGTGAATTTGACCGGAGGATTCTTTTCGCCCGCGGCGACCACTACGACGTTCAACGCGCAAGCCGCCGTGACGACGTTTACCAACAGCCGCCAACTCACGGTCACGGTCCCAGCGGGCGGGGTGGCCGTGCCGGGGCTGTATCCCATCGTCGTGCAGAACGCGGGCATCGCCCTGGGCCAGCCGTCGATTTCCGCGGTGAATCTGGGCGTCACGCCGGACCCGTCGTTGATCCCCACGGGTCCCGTGGCCGGACCGATTGCCGTTGGAACAAACCCCTCCGCCGTGGCGATGGACGAATCCCGCGGGGTTGCCGTGATCGCGAACAAGGGCAGCAATTCCATTTCGCTGTTGACGCTTTCCTCCTTGAGTGTGACTACTGTCATAGTCGGCAACCAGCCGACCGGCGTGGCGGTGGACGATTTTCTGGCGGACCCCGTGGCGCTGGTGGTGAATAGCGCCGATCAAACGGTCACCGCGGTGGATCTGGTTACCCTGAATCAGACCACACCGCCGCTGAACGTTTCGATTTCGTCCGGCCCCACGCCGCCGCTGCCTTTTTCGGTCGGCGTGAATCCACTGACGCACCGCGCGATTGTGACCTACCAATCGACCAACGAGGCCACGATCCTGAATGTTTCCGTCTCCGGGGGAACGCCCGCGCTTTCCATCGTCCAGCAAATCGGGGGGAGTTCGACCTTCTACAGCACGGGAGCCAATCCCGCCGTGTCGGTGGACCCGCGCTTGAACTGGGCCGTGGTCACGCCGGGTGGCGGCGGAGCCATCAGCCTGGTGGATCTCGGCGTGGCC
Source organism: Terriglobia bacterium (assembly GCA_963791705.1). GTDB lineage: Bacteria > Acidobacteriota > Terriglobia > Acidiferrales > UBA7541 > Palsa-295. Next base: position 28,538 of record CAWBTO010000007.1, read on the forward strand.
CCGGGCGGCACGGAACCCACTGGACGCGCTCCGCAGCTCGTCGGGAGCCTGGCGATTTCGACCAGCATGCAGGGGGTGGGCGTCAATCCCGAGACGCATCAGGCGCTGTTGACCGACCCGCAGACGGGCAGCCTCATGACCTTCAGCATGCTGAATAATGTCGTGGACACCGTGCGTTCCGGCGGCGTGGCTGTGAATCAGAAAGGATTCGTCGCCGCCGCGGCGACGCCGCTGGCAAATGTGGGCATTGCCGTCAACGCCACCGGCGCGACGGCGGACATCGTGGACCTGCAGAACGCGGTGGTGCTGCAAACCGTGAGCGGCTTGGGAAGCTCGCCGCAGGCGGTGGCCATCGATCCAGTAAGCAATCAGGCCGTGGTGGTGGACTCGGGGGGCGCGTACCTGGTGGCGCTCGGCCCGGCCGTCAATCCGCTGCAGATTGTCGAGTCCAGCCCGGCCATGACGGTTACCATTCCGCAGACGCCGAGTGCGGATTTGACGCTCACGATCAATGGAAGCGGTTTTGTGGGCGGAACCTCGCAGGTGCTGCTGGACGGCACGGCTCTTGCGCCAGGAAATGTGACCGTGGTGAGCGCGCGGAAGATTCTGGCGACGGTGCCGGGCCCCATGCTGGATGCCCCGCGCCGCTATATCGTGCAGGTGCAGAACGGCGCGGCCGTCTCGAATGTGACCGACCTCAGCGTCGTGCAGGCGGTGGCGGTGGGCACCTCGCCCATCGGGGTCGCCGTGGATACGGATCGCGACCTGGCGGTGGTGACCAACTCCTCGGCGGGCACGGCTTCGCTGGTATCCTTGGCGCCCCCGAGTGCGAATTCGCCGGAATCGCTGTGGCCCATCGGAATTATCGGCAGTGCAATCCTCACAGGGACAACCCCAGGCGGCGTGGCGGTGCTCCCGCGGCTCGGACTGGCGGTGGTGGCCAACTTTGGAAGCAACAATGCAACGGTGATAAACCTCGCGACGCAGGTGCCGACGAACATCGCGCTTTGCGGAGCGAACTGCACGGGTCCGACGGGCGTGGCATTCAATCCGGATACGGCCGTCGCCGCCATTACCAACACGAACGGGAACAGCTTGTTCAGCTCGGGCAGTGTGGCCCAGCTGAGCGTAGCGGGGGCTCCGACGCTGACGGGTACTACCGCGGTGGACCAAAACCCCGTGGCGGTCGCCATCGATCCCACAATCAACTACGCCGCGGTGGCCACGGCCTCGCCAACGAGCAGCGTGGATTTGATCAACCTGACGACGCAAGTGATTGCGGGACGCGCCTCCGGGTCGGGAATCCAGAATGCGACCGGGGTCGTGTTCGATCCGGTCAACCAAATGTTTGTGGCGGCGAACAGCTTGTTGAACAGCGTGGTCATCATCGATCCGCTGACGTTCCTGCAGACGCCGGTGCGGGTAGGCATCGCTCCGATGTCGCTGGACTACGATTTCCAGACCAGCACGCTGGTGACGGTCAACCCGCCCAGCCACACCATGTCGGTGGTCGATTATGTTTGCCCGCCGCTGATCGCCGCGCCGGCGTGCCCGGGTCCGGGCGTGCGCACGGTGATCGGGTTGGGGGGAACGATGACCTCCGCCCCGGTGCTGGGTCCCAACGCCGTGGCCATTGATCCGAAGCTGAATTTGGCGGTGCTGGTGGATCCCGATAATAATCGCGTCCTGCTGGTGCCGCTGCCCCACTAGCACCCGGGGGCCAACCCAGCCTGGCGGCGAAGCATCGGAGTGGGAGAGGCGAGGATCGAGAAGCTCCAGCCGCAGCGGAGCGAATCCGATTGACCGTGCGCGCGGTTCAACGCTATAATCCCGAATTTGTGTTTGGGAAAAATTTCGGACATCTTGACGAGGAGTGAGAATGAAGATGCGAATGGCAGTGGCGGTGTTGGCAACCTTCCTGGCGACGCCCGCGGTCTGGGCCCAAGCGGGTGCGGCAAGCGCGCAAGCGTCCGCGAAGGTCGGAGTGATCAACGTCCAGGCGGCGATTGCGAACACGGCGGAGGGCAAGCTGGCGGCGGCCGAATTGCAGTCGCAGTTCGCCCCGCGGCAGAGCGAGCTCCAGAACATGCAGCGGCAGATCGAGGACGACCAAACGCGTCTGCGTACCGGCCAGAGCACGCTGAGCGACGACGAAAAGGCGCGCCTGTCCCGCGAAGCGGAAGTGCTGGGCCGCACCTTCCAGCGCAGGTCCCAGGATGCGCAGGATGATTACACGGCCGCGCAGCAGGATGTCGTCGGCCGGATCGGGCGGAAGCTGATGGACGTGCTGGAAAAGTACGCCAAAGAGAACGGCTACACCGTCATGCTGGACAGCTCGGGGCAGCAGAGCACCGTGCTGTTCTGGGCCAGCCAGATTGACGTCACGCAGGAGATCGTGCGGCTCTACGATCAGAGCTATCCGGTCAAGGCGTCGGTCACGACCAAGCCGGCCGCACCCAAGCCGGCCGCGCCCAAGCCAGCTCCCAAGCCCTAACGTGACTGTCTGACATCCGATTCTGGAATTTTCCGAAGGCCTTTCCGGCGCAAGCCCGAAAGGCCTTTTTTCTGCCACGCAATCGGCCCGCCCTCGGGCGGCCATTTGATGCCTCGCGGACCCTTCGGTTATCATGGGGGCTCGGCGAAGGAATTCCACTGTCGAAACTTATTCGCGCAAGCGAACCAGGAGGACTGGCATGGCGCTTTCCGTGGGAGCTGCGGCCCCCGATTTTGCGTTGAAAGACCAGAATCAGAAGGACGTGAAGCTGTCGGATTACCGGGACAAGAAGAACGTCGTGATCGTGTTCTATCCGCTGGACTGGAGCCCGGTGTGCACCAACGAGCACGCCTGCTTTGTGAACGACCTGAAGCGCTTCCAAGAGCTGGACGCGCAGGTGCTGGGCATCAGCGTGGATAGCGCGTGGTCGCACAAGGCGTTCGCCGAAAAAATGGGCATTTCCTATCCGCTGCTGGCGGATTTCCAGCCCCGCGGCGCTGCCGGAGATCTGTTCGGGGTCTACATGGCGGACCGGGGCATCACCGGGCGCGCCATCTTCATCGTGGACCGCCACGGCAAGTTGGCCTGGGTGAAGAACTACGATCTCCCCACGCTGCCGGACATCAAGGAAGTCGCCGAAGCGCTGTCCAAAGTGAAGTAAGCGCCGTGCCGGCGGGACCATTCGCGCCGACCGTTATTTATGGGGATGTCAGACCGTTGGCGGGCGCGGCGGCCGAGGGTGCCGGGTTGTCCACAAACGTGCGGATATAGTCCACGGCCTGCCAGCGCTCCGTCTCGGTCAGCTTGTCCGCGAAGGCGGGCATGGGCCGGTGGCCCTTGGTGATGCTCCAGAATAGCTCGCCGTCGGTCCAGGCGCGCATCTCGCGGGCGTCGGAAAAATCCCGCGGTGCGACGAATAGCTCGGCGGCTTTTTCACCCTTGCCGTCCCCATTCGCGCCGTGGCATTTCTGGCAATGATTTCGGTAGATCTGCGTTCCCGCGGCGATGTCGCGGGGAGTGGGCGGCACTGGATTGACCAGTTTCCGCGCCCGGGCCGAGGCGCTCCAGTTCATGGCCCAATAGATGGCTCCCGCCGTACCTGCCACGAGAATCGCCAGCAGGGCCAGAATCGTCACCAGGTGAAAACGTTTTTTGGTTTGGGTGGTGTGCACGGGTTGACCCGCCATATTCCGATTGAAAGCCCGCCGTCAGCGGCTTCCCCCTGAAAAGTTTCGCACGGCCACTCAGGATTTCCCAGCAAAGATCACCCAGCTGTTGCCGGGGGCCGGGCTTCTTGCGGACGTCGTGAAACTCAGTGGACTGGATGAATTGCGCGCAGCACGGAAATCAGCACCAGAACCAGCATGACCACCACATAGATGCGCAGGCCCCAGAGCAAGAGCCGCACACCGGCCGAAAGCTTCCGCTGGCCGAAGCGCGTCCGCTGTTTGGCGGCCACTACCTGGTCGGCTTCCAGTAGCGACAGCACGACGCGCGGATCCTTCAGATCCGGTTTGGCCGTGCTCTCTTCAGCGGATCCGCCGCGTTCCGGAGCCCCGGCGAGATGCGCATCGTTAGGCTTCATGCGATTACCTCCGAATGACTGCACGTAGTGCCCAGACGGTGGCACCGACTCGTGCTCGAATCTAAGGTCCCAGCGAATTGGGGAAGACGGTCGCGAGGCCGAATCCGAGCCCCGCGAAAACCAGCAGCACGGTGACGGTGATGCCCGCGGCGTTCTCCCAGAAACCATTCACATGCTCTCCCATCACGTCCCGGTCGTTTACCAGAAGCAACAGGAAGGCGAGGGCCGGAGGCATGGCCAGAACGGCAATCACGTTGACCGTCAGCACCACGAATTCCAGTGGCGTGCCGGGAATGAGCACGAGTCCTGCTGCCGCACAGGTGGAGCCGAGCAAAACCAGGTAAAACGGCCATGCCTCGCGCAGCGGACGGTTCAAGCTGTGCCCGGTATGCAGGACCTCCCCAAAAGCGTAGGCCGAAGAGGTGGAAATCGCAATCGCGGCAACGATGCCGGCTTCAAAGATGCCGAGAGCAAAAAGCGCCGCGCCCATGTGGCCGATCCATGGCTCGAGCGCTTGCGCGAATTGAGCCGCTTGGAATTGGGACGCATCAATTCCGTGATGAAACAGCGGCGCCGTGGCCAGAATCGTGGCGATGGCAAACACGGAGGCGAGCAGCGCGCCGAGCAGCGTGTCGAAGCGTCCGGCGAGGATGTCTCGCGGCTGCATGCCCTTGTCCACGACGGCGCTTTGCTGAAAGAAAAGCATCCACGGTGTAACGGTCGCGCCGATATCCGCGAGAACTAACACGAGAATCTCGTATCCGTTTCCCTTCGGCAGGGGAGTCCACGTCAGCAGGGCATGGCCCACGGACGACCAATTCGGATGCGACAAAATCGCAGCCGGCACAAAAAGACCATTGAATACGGCGAGCCCCAGCGTGATGCGTTCCCACGTCCAGTAGCGTCCGGTCGTGATCGCGAGAAATACGACGGCGACCCCTATGCCCACGGCAATCACGGGTCGAACGCCAAAGAAGCCCAAGCCGGCTCGAATGCCAATGAATTCCGTTACCAGGGTCAGAAAATTTCCCAGGACCAGATCGCCCATCGAGAAGAATCCCCAGAACTTTCCGAACCGGTCGAAGATCAGTTCCGCGTGGCCCCGGTGCGTGACGGAGCCCAGGCGCACCGTCATCTCCTGCACGACCAGGCCCATCAGAAACGTGAGTACGACAAAGGGGATGAAAAACCCGATGCCGAAGCGCGCACCGGTGGCCGAGTACGACAGCATGCTCGGAGCGTCGTTTTCGCCGAGGAATACCAGGACGCCGGGCCCCACCAGAAGCCAGAGCACCGAAAGTCCACCAAAGGTTTTCGACCGGCGCTCTCTCCAGCGGGCCCGGGTTACGCGCCAGCGGTCTTGCGCGCGATCCACGTCCTCGTGAGTCAGCAGGCCGGCCAGTTCGGGAGCCAGGGGAGATGCGGTGGCGGCCTCCGTCGTGGGATGGGCCGGTCGGTAAGGGGGCGCGGGGGGCTCGTCCTTCACACTGTCCATAGGTTAACCAAGCTAAACTTCCTATATAAACTACGCTTAACTTCCGGGCGCGTCAATTCCCGGACGCCAGGGAGGCCGCGAAAAAAGCATCAGGAGACTTTCCGGGCTCTGCTATAGTGGGCGATCAACCGAAGCGGAGGAAAGGCCAGGAGAAGGAAATGCCGGAAACGCCGCAACAGCAGGTGCAGATCAAAGCCGATGAGAAGGAATTGCTCGGCCAGTATTCCAATCTGGCCGTCATTCATCACAATGCCGAAGAGTTCACGCTGAATTTTATCTATTTGTTCCCCACCGTGCCGCAAGGAAAACTTGTGGCCAGCCTGATCGTGAGCCCGGTGCACGCCAAACGGTTGCTGCGCGCGCTGCAGGAGAACGTGGCGCGGTACGAGGCGCAATTCGGGCCGTTGCCGGAAGGGCCGGGCCCGGGTCCGGTGCCCAACGTGGGATTCGTGCAGTAGCGCGCCGCACGGCAAAGCCGCCGCCGCGCCCGCGGGCTAGTGGAACGATCCGCCGGCGACGAACCAGTTTTCGCGCGCTTCCGGAAACTCTACGCCGACCGCGAATCCCATGCCTGGGACCGAACGGCAATAGGCCACGCGCGCGGCGGCGCGAAACGCCCCGGCCATGGTGGTGACGATCAAGCGGTCGTTGATTTTCCATCGCCGCGTGCTCAAGATGCACGCGCCATAAGTACTGACATTTTCGGTAAAAGTGGTCTCGGTCCCCGACTGCACGGCGTGACCGCTGATGTGAACTCCGACTTCCATCGGAATGCGCGCTTCGCGGCGCGTGATGGCTGAACCTTTTGGGACCCCCATCCCAAGCGGCATCGTACTTACCCCCTTCTTATTTCCCGTGACCGTATGATCTGGTGTGGCGTTGATGGCAAACGCGGAAGGCAGCCCGGGATTTGCCGGGATGCTCCGCGTTGTCCCCCCGTGGAAGAAACACTATCCCCCCGTCTCCGGAGCAATTGCCGTGCCGTTCGGAAGGCAGTCCCCGCCACGGCGTAACTGGATTGTTTTCACGGGAGATTCTGGCCGCCGTCTGCACCCGGTGGGGCCAACCCACCTGGGTTCACGAGAGCGCGAGTAGAAATGTTACATAGTTGAGCAATCCTTGCCCAGTACTCAAATCTACGGCTTGGGAGTTGCCGGCGGAAGATCGAACGCCTGCACCGCGCTCTTGAACGCATTTTTGGCGTGCGAGCCATCGCAAAACGGGGCGTTCTGCGAATGCCCGCAGCGGCAGATGGCCACGTTGGCGCGTCCGCCGAGTCCGAATTTCTTGCCGTCCTGGTCCAGAATTTCGAAGTCGCCCTCGACCTTGATGGACCCGTCATTGCGAATCTTCAGTGTTGTTCCGGCCATGCACTCCTCCTGGGAAGTTGTGAGAATCAATTCGGCGATGGTGACTCAGGTTGTTGCCCGGCGGGTGGACTCAGTACTTTGGGACGCTCGGGTCCACTTCATCCGACCACGCGAGGATACCACCTTTCAGGTTCCATATCTTCTGAAAGCCGGCCCGCTGCAAAAATTCGACGGCATCGGCTCGAGCGTTTCCCCGAGCGGCAATGCACGACCACCTCGCGCGAGCGATCGAGCTCGCCCACGCGCTGCGGAAGCTCGCCGAGCGGGATCAGCCGGCCGTTCAGGTGGCAAATCCGGTATTCCTGCGGCTCGCGCACGTCAAGAATGAAAAGATCGTCGCCGCGGTCGAGCCGTGCTTTCAACTCGCGCGGGGTCATTTCGGGAACATTGGCTGCCATGCTGGAACTCTCCTCTCCGCGAAGGCCACAGAATTCGGTGTAATCGATCAGCTTGGTGACGGTGCGATGCTCGCCGCAGACCGGGCAGGCGGGGTTCTTCCGCAGCTTCAGCTCGCGAAACGTCATGGTCAGCACATCGAGCAGCAGCAGGCGGCCCGCCAGCGAATCGCCCGTGCCGAGAATCAGCTTGAGCGTTTCCGCCGCCTGCATCGCGCCCACGATGCCGGGCAGCACGCCGAGCACTCCGCCCTCGGCGCAGGAGGGCACAAGCCCCGGCGGAGGCGGCTCGGGATAGACGCAGCGGTAGCATGGCCCGCCCGGCGCGCCGAACACGGAAACCTGGCCCTCGAAGCGGAAGATCGACCCGTAGACATTGGGTTTTCCCAGCAGCACGCAGGCATCATTCACCAGATAGCGCGCCGGAAAATTGTCCGTGCCGTCCACGATAATGTCGTACTCCTTCAGGATGTCGAGCGCGTTTTCGCTGGTCAGCCGGATCTGCAGGGCATCGATTTGGACATGCGGATTCAGGCCGCGCAGGCGTGCGGCGGCCGCTTCGGTCTTCGGCCGGCCGACATCGCGCGTGCTGAAGAGGACTTGCCGCTGGAGATTGGTGGCTTCCACGGAATCGAAGTCCACGATGCCGATGCGGCCCACTCCTGCCGCCGCCAGGTAGAGGCTCAGCGGCGCGCCCAGTCCGCCCGCCCCGATGCACAGCACCTTGGCCTGCTTGAGCTTGAGCTGTCCCTCGAGGCCCACTTCGGGCATGACGACGTGGCGGGAGTAACGCAGCAGTTCGTCGGGCGAAAGCGCCGCGTCAGGCTGGCCCGCCTCCCGGCCCGCCGGAGTTCGTGTGTTGGTGGCCATCGAAGTCAGAGCAGTTTAGCAGATGGCAGGGTCTGGCTCCTATGGGTGACCCTGGCGCGGCCCAGCGGATTTTTAGCTTTACAGGGGCGGGGTAGAATCCATATTCTGAACCACTATGTGGTACATCAACCAGCTGTTCAGCCAGGCTCAGGTGGAAGCTCTTTCGACCAAAGGCTTTCTCGTGCGCAGTTCCGGCGGGGTCGTGCGCATTGAAAAGCACGGCTGCGGAGCCGAACTGCGGAAGTCCCCGGAGGGGCTTTTCTACACGACGGTCATTCCGTCCATCATGTCCCAGGGCCAATTCACGCACCTGTGGGATGCCGGCTACCAGAAGTTTCTCCTGACCCATGACGGCCATAAGCAGCCCGCCCGGGCGAAGCAGCTCGCCGACCTGCGCCGCTTCAATGAAGAGCTGCGCACGGCGCTGGGCGTGATCACCTACTACAACGAAGCCCTCGGCTCGACCTGCCACTACAGCGTCTACGACCGGGTCAAGGGCCGCGCCGGCGACGTGCCCGACCAGAGCGTCGGCGCGCAGGAAGAAGCCGGGCACTAGTCGTTTCCACCAGCTTCCACGCGGGACTTCCGCGGACTCACCATTCATCTTCAGTTCCACCGGCCATCTGTGTTGACACCCTAACCGTACCTGATTAGCATAGCCCGCAAGATCGGGCCACACAGTGCAGCAGGCGAACGGGAGGGTTTCGATGGAGAACCTGACGGAGCAGGAGCTTGCCACGCTGAACGCGGTGCGCTTTCCCAAGATTCCACTCTATGAGGGCTTTGGCGCGCCGGTGCGTCTGGAGTCGGATCTGCGCGACTGCGAAATTTCCTACGGCGAGGTTCCCAAGGATCTCAACGGCGCGCTCTACCGCTGCGGTCCCGACCGGCAGTATCCGCCGCTGATTGGCGACGACATCTTCATCGACGGCGAGGGTTTGGTGGTGATGTTCCGCTTCGAGAACGGCCACGTGGATTTCAAGACGCGCTACGTCCGCACCGAGCGTTTTCTATTGCAGGAAAAGCATCGCCGAGGGCTCTTCGGACGCTACCGCAACCGTTACACCCATGACCCGATCGCCAAGGGCTGCAATCCCGGCACCGCCAATACCAACGTCGTGTGGCACGCCGGCAAGCTGCTGGCGCTCAAAGAGGACGACCTGCCCATCGAGATTGATCCCTACACGCTGGAAACTATCCGCCGCTACGATTTCGACGGCGGCATCAAGTCCGTGTGGCTCTCCGCCCACCCGCACATCGACCAGACCACCAACGAACTGTTGACCTTCGCCTACCAGGCCAAGGGCGACGGCACCACCGACATGGCCTATTACGTCATCGGGCCGAACGGCAAGGTGAAGCACGAGGTCTGGTTCAACGCCCCGTGGCCGGGCATGCTGCACGATTTCGCCATCTGCGACAAATACGTGATCTTCCCGTTTTTTCCGCTGCTGACCGATGTCGAGGTGCTCAAGAAGGGCGGCCCGTTCTACCAGTGGCACCGCGACAAGGAGACCATGGTGGCGGTCGTGCCGCGCTACGGCACGGCGGACCAGATTCGCTGGTTCCGCGGCCCGACGAGCTTTGCCGGGCACATGATGAACGGGAGCTCGAATGGCTCGAAGGTGAGCGTGGATATATGCCTGTCGCGCGGAAATTCCTTCGCGTTCTTCCCCAATCACGACGGCGCGCCCCCCGATCCCACGCAGGGCGCTCCCTACCTCACGCGCTTGACCTTGGACCTCGCGGGCCAGACCGAGGAGATCAAGAGCGAGCGGATGTTCGAGTGGCTGTGCGAAATGCCGCGCACCGACGACCGCTATCAGGGCAACGGCACCTATCGGGAGGGCTACGTGGTCTGCCACGACCCGAGCCGCGTGTGGGCCGGGATGGCCGGCTTCAGCTCGGTGGGGCACTACGATCTCAAGACTGGCGCGGCCAACTCGTGGAGTCCCGGTCCCAACTCCGGCGTGCAGGAACCCTGCTTCGCCCCGCGCAAGCCGAATTCGCCCGAGGGAGACGGCTACCTGCTGGCGCTGGTGAACCGCATGGCCGAAAACCGCAGCGACCTCGCCATCCTCGACGCGAAAAACCTCGACGCCGGGCCCGTGGCCATGGTGAAGCTGCCGGTGCGCGTGCGCACCACCTTTCACGGCATGTGGGTTTCCCAGGAGGCGCTCGACAGCGGGCATTACTCGGTCTCCCGCACGCGGTAGCACGCCGCTGGCGGAAGCCCAGAGGTCTTGTAGCGGCCGCCTTTAGGCGGGCGCACGGGCCTTATATTCGCCGGCCTCGCAGATTATCGCCGTACGTCGTCACCAGGCCGGATTCCCGGGTTTGGCAGCCCACGCAGCGACCTGCTCGTTGTAGATTTTGCGCTTGCTGAACAGCCACTTGCCATCCACTTTGACCATTTCATCTTCGTAATGGCCGAACGAGTCGAGACCGGCCGTGCGTTTGTCATTGTTGTTGCTGTAATGGAACCAATAGGATCGCCCGACGGCCTTGTTGCCCTCGATTTTCAGGACGACGTTGGTGATGTTGTGGCGCCCGGCGGCGGGACGCAGCCCCGAAGTATCCTTGGCCGCCCGGTCCGCGTCGGTTTTAGCCATCCCGCCGATGAAATTGCGGATCGCATCGCGGCCGGTTATCACCGGGCCGTAATCGAGCACGCCATCCGGCGTGAACGTCTTGGCGTAGGTGTCGGCATCCCGAAAATCCAGGGCGAACAGGTAGCGGGCCTCCAGGTCCTCGATCTGAGCCCGATCCTCGCCGTAGCTGCTCTGCGTCGATCGCGACGAAACAGCGGATGTCAGGAATAGAGCCGCAATCCCACACAGTAAAATGATCGCCGTCTTCCGCATTTCGGTTTCCCCTCGTCGTTGGATTTGTGATCCGGTGCATTCCGGCTGCGCCACATCATACAAAATGCCAAGCGTGCAGCGTATCGGCTATTCAAAAAAGCTGGTCGTTGCCGGAATACTTCCAGCACCCGGCGCGCCTGCTGCTCAGGCCGTTCCACGCAGGGCTCCGCGATTATTCTGCGAGAGCTGCGGCAGGAGATCAGTTTCCGATGACCCAACTATAAGGCCACTTGGAACGAAGGCTCCGGGTGAAACTATAAGGCACCTGTGTCATGGACTCCTATCAGTTGTAGACTTAGCGCCTGTCCTTTATGTCAGGAGCAACTGCAACTATGAAACGGATGGCGAGACGAGTTGTTCTTGCTGGGCTCATTACTTTCGTTGAAGCGGGACCAGGAAGTTTTGCCCAGAATGCTCAGCCGAACGAAAACCGAGAGTCTTCGGACGAACTCACTCCGATTCAACAGAACGGAAAATGGGGCTACGTCGACAGGGCTGGAACCGTCGTAATTAAGCCTCAGTTTAGCCATGCAGGGCGATTTTCGGAAGGTTTGGCTCTCGTTTGGACCGGTGGTGCTCCATTGACCGACCCCATCGTAACGTCCTTCGTGAAAATGGGTTACATCAATGCGACCGGTCGTTGGGTAATCCATTCCCGTTTTCAGTACTACTTCTTCGACAATTTTTCGGAGGGAGTTGTACCTTTTCGGGAGCAGTTCAGCAAGTGGGGTTACATGGACAGGATGGGAAAGATTGTCATCCGTCCGCAATTTGATTGGGCTGGGAACTTCTCGAGAGGTATCGCACCCGCTCTTTTGGGCGGCAAGTGCGCTCATATCGACAAGACTGGAAGGGTCACAGACCAATCTCAGACGATTCTACCGCGTAAGAAATATGAACAGGACAGTCACGGCACCTATCGGCTCAAACCTCACGCGCCTCCGTGCTCCTAGGTTCAAATGCCTGATAAACGCGGCGGTCTCAATGGGTCGTTGCAACACTTGCTCGAAGTCTACTTGCCGGAGTCTCAAAGCCCAAAGTCTTTCGCGGACGTTGATTTAGTCGCAGCGCTACCTTGTCGAGTTCTGCTTGCGTAAAGCCGGACAGATCGGTTCTTTTCGGGAAGTATTGTCGCAGTAACCCGTTCGTGTTTTCGTTCGAGCCGCGTTGCCAGGGACTCTGCGGATCACAGAAGTAGACTTTCACATCCGTGGCTACCGTAAAGGTCTTGTGTTTCGCCATCTCCAGCCCGCGGTCCCACGTCAAGGAGCGCCGCAGTGAAGCTGGGAGTTTGCGAACGTGCCAACTCAGTGCGGCGACGACAACCGCCGTGTCTTTGCTGGAGACCTTTACGAGCGCGGTGAAACGCGAATGGCGTTCCACCAACGTCGCGATGTGACTGTTCCTTGCGCCGCACAGAAGATCGCCCTCCCAATGGCCCGGTATGGCGCGATCTTCAATTTCAGCGGGTCTTTCCCGGATGGAGATGGCATCTACGATTTGACCGCGAGCGTCTTTAAAGATGCGAGAGTGCTGCGACCGGCGGATGCGGCGCTTGGACCGCAGGTGCCCCATCAGCTCCTTTTTCAGCACTCCTCGCGCTTGAATGAATAGGCTACGGTAAATGGTTTCGTGGGACACGCGCATACTCTCGTCGTCGGGATACTGTATCTTCAGCCATCCGGAAATCTGCTCCGGCGACCAATCCAACATCAGTTTACTCGCAACGACCTTCTGCAACCCCACATGGATCGCAAGCCGGCATGGCTTGGGGCGCGAAGCCGATTCCCAGGCCTGGGAATCGGCTTCATTGGCTCGATACGCAGGACGGCCACCATGACGTGCGACCTCCCGGCTCACGGTCGACGCAACGCGATCCAGGCGTCTAGCGATCTCGCGAATCGACGAACCGGAAGCGAGCCCTCGAGAGATTTCCTCGCGCTCACGCAGCGTGAGCGCGAGGAGCGATCGCCGCCGGACTGCCGGAACAAACCCACCGTGACGCAACACCAGGCAACGAATGGACGAATGCTCCTTGCCGAAGGCGCGCCCAATCTCATGCAACGTCTGCCCTGCTTTCCAACGACGCCACACGTCGCTCTTCTGCGCCGCAGAGAGCCCAAACCGTCTCCCTTGTTTCATAAACACCACCCTTGAAAACAGCTTTATACCAGATGGTGTTGCATCGACCGGTTGAGCTGACAGCGGCGAGCGGAAACCGGCCTGCCACCAGAGCCGTCCTTGTGTTGCGTCGGCGCGCGTGCTACACGAAGGGAGGAGGCACACGCGATGGCGGCTGTGGTGGCGTTGGTGGACGACCTGTTTTTTCAGGCGAAGCTTGTCGAGACGGCGAAGCAACTCAGCGTGGAACTCCGCACGTGCGCAACCCCCGAGGCGCTCGTGGCCGAGATCGCCCGCGAAAGCCCGAAGCTCATCGTCGTGGACCTGAACGCGCGGGGAAATCCCATCGATGCCATCGAGCGCGTGCAGGCATCCGGCGGCGGGATTCCCCTGATCGCTTTCCTCTCGCACGTGCAGGTGGACCTGGCTGCGCGGGCCCGCGCGGCGGGATGCCGCGACGTCATGCCGCGGTCGCAGTTCACGCGCGACTTGGCAACCATTCTCCGGCAGGTGAAATCCGAGCTGTGATGAAGGTTTCCATTTTCCGGCTGGCTGCCCCGGCCATGTTTCTGGCGCTCCTTCTTCCCGCGGCGCTCGCGGCGCAGGAAGGACCCGAATCCGGTCCCGCCGCGGCGCTGGCGGCGGCGCTTACGGCCGCGTGCCGGGCGAACGAAACGCAGTTCGCCAACTATCTCACCGCCGACAATGCGGCGGCCTTTCGCGCGCTCTCCGCGGACCGGCGCGCGGCCTTTCTCCGGCGCTTCTCGCTCGCCGACGATCCCGGCAATCCGCTGCTCTCCTCGGACGCGCAGAACCACACGGTCGTGCGGTGTTCGGCTCCGGGCGGCACGTCGGAATTTCGCCTGGGCGCTGCGCGCACGCGCGAGAATCTCGCGTTTATCCCGGTGAGCGTGACGGACGGCGCGCAGGCCGAGTTCGGCCTGGTGCTGGAGCGCGGCGAATGGCGGCTGCTTTCGCTCGGCCTGATGCTGCTGGATATTCCGCAGCTTTCCCGGCAGTGGGCGGAAGAGGAACTCACGGCGCGCGAAAATTCCGCCATCGCCGCGGTGCGCGAGTTGGCGGAGGCCCTCAAGACCTATCGCCGCGTCTACGGCAAGCTGCCGGACTCGCTGGCGCAGCTCGGTCCGGCGCCCAAGAACGAAATTTCGCCCGAGCAGGCCTCCCTGGTGAACGGGCCTCTGGCGGCGGGCAACGACGGCGTCTACCAATTCCGCTACCGCATCGTTCCCGCGGCGCAGGAAGACACCCTGGCCTTCGAACTGGCGGCGATGCCCGAGGCCTACGGCAAGACCGCCCGGCGCTCTTTTTTCTCGACGCGGCCGGCCAGCTGTACGGCGCCGATAAGGGTGGCGCGGCGGCGACGGCGGACGATCCCACGATCCCCTGAGGATCGCGCGGACCGAAGCAGGCATCCGGCGGCGGCGCGCCCTCGGGTATAATGCAGCCGGACGGTCTGCGCTTGCGGTCAACGCCACTATGTCGACACCAGCCACGCACGAAAAAACGACCCCCGAAGAAGCCGTTCGCGCCGCCAATCAGCGTTTCTACGCCGCGTTTGAATCTCTCGATCTGGCGGAGATGGACGCGGTGTGGGCGCACGAAGAGGATGTGCAGTGCGTCCAGCCGGGCTGGGAACTTCTCCTGGGCTGGGATGAGATTCGCGAACGGTGGGCGCGAATTTTCAAGAATATCCAGCGGGTGCGCGTGGCGCTGAGCGGCGTCCGCGTGCGCGTCGAGGGCGGCGTGGGGTGGGTGGCGTGCGCCGCGCGCATCACCACGGCGTTCGCCGATGGCTTCGACGAAGCCACGGTGCAGGCCACCAATGTCTTCGTCCAGCGCGACGGCCGCTGGCTGCTGGTGGTGCATCACGCCTCGCCGCTGCTGATTCCGCCGCGCTCCACCGTGCAGTGAGGAGGATCGCTGCCGCGGCGGAGGGTCTGAATTTCTCTGGTCGAAAGGATTACGAAATGAAAAGTTGCGTGCTGGCGCTGCTGCTGTCTCTGGTACTCCTCCCGGTGGCTGCGCGGCAATCGGGTGGGGAATCGGCCGTGGTCGGAGCGGGGAAGCAGGTGGTGCAGCAGATCGCCGCCGGCCAGTTCGACAAAGTCGAGGCGCAGTACAACGCGCAAATGTCCGCGGCGCTGCCCGCCGGAAGGCTCGCGGCGTCCTGGGCGAACGTGCTCGATCACGCGGGATCGTTCGAGTCAATCACCGGGGCCCGGAGCGACCGGGTGCGCATTTACGACGTCGTCGTGGTGGTGTGCAAATTTCAGCAGATCGTCCTGGACGCGGAGATCGCCTTCGGCCCGGACGGCAAGATCGCCGGCCTGCACTTCCGCCCGCATCAGGATCTGCCCCCACCCTGGGCGGCCCCGGCCTACGCCAAGCCCGAGTCATTCACCGAGCAGCCGCTCGCGCTGGTCAACGGGAAGTTCCAGCTGCCGGGCACGCTGAGCGTGCCCAAGGGCGCCGGACCGTTTCCCGCCGTGGTATTGGTGCACGGCTCGGGCCCGCACGATCAGGACGAAACCATCGGCCCCAACGCGCCTCTCAAGGACCTCGCCTGGGGACTCGCCAGCCGCGGCATCGCCGTCTTCCGCTACACCAAGCGCACGCAGAAGTACGGCGCGCAGAGCAACGACGACCCGGCCAGGCTGACGGTGGAAGACGAAACCATGAGCGACGCGCGCGCCGCCGTCGGGCTTCTCGTCAAGGACAAGAAGATCGATCCGCGGCGCATCTTTGTCGTGGGGCACAGCCTGGGCGCGCTATCTAGCGCCGTGGATTGCCGCGCGCGAGCCCCGCATTACCGGAATCGTCATGCTGGCGGCCAACACCCGCCCGATGGAGCAGTTGATGGTGGACGAGTTGCGCTACGCTCTCTCGGCCGGCGGCACGCCCAGCGCTGCCGACCAGAAGCAGCTCGCGGACCTCGAGGAAAGCGCCCGCAAGATCGAAAGCCCCGACCTCAAGCCCGGCGACACCGTTGCTGTTCTCGGAGGCACCATGCCCGCCTCCTATTGGCTCGACCTGCGCAGCTACCACCCCGTGGCCTTGGCCGGGGAACTGAAGATTCCGATTCTGATTCTCCAGGGCGGCCGCGATTTTCAGGTGCCTCCCGCCACGAATTTTGCGGAGTGGCAGGCAGCCCTGGCCGGCCACAAGAACGTGACCCTGAAGCTGTACCCGGATCTGAACCACCTGTTCATCACCGGCACGCGGCCCTCCGTTCCGCTGGAGTATCAGCAGCCCGGCCATGTCGATGAACCGGTGATTACCGACATCGCCGCCTGGATCTCCGCCGGGGGCAAGCTGCCGGAGTAGGAGCGGGAATTGGGCCGGATCACAAGGCGTCTGGTACGCCGCCGGCCAGCGGTTGGTTTGACACTCATCAGGTCGGCTGCTAGATTTCTTGGCGTGTGCAAGTAATGCGACGCAAACCGATATTCCCCGGCTTCCCGCTCATCGTGTCGATGGCCCTTTCCATGGCCTTGGTGTGGGGCTGTGCGGTAAGCCAGAAGACGGTGGTGAAGCCGTCCGGGCCGCCCGTCCCGCGCCTGACGGCGACTAAACAAGAACTTCTCGCGGCGTACAACCGGCAAGCGGAATCGGTGACCTCGCTCAACGCCGCGGTGAAGCTGCTGTTGACCGCGGGTTCGGCCTACACCGGCGTGATCGAGCAATATCACGAGGTGAACGGATTCATCCTGGCGCAAAAGCCCGCGAGTATCCGCGTGATCGGCCAGGCGCCCGTCGTGGGCACGAATATCTTCGACATGGAAAGCGACGGGGAAACGTTTCACATGTTCATTCCCTCGCGGCACAAATTCCTCACCGGTCCGGCCAACATCGAGCGCCAGTCGGCCAAGCCGATCGAGAACCTTCGGCCGCAGCACCTGACGCGCGCGATCTTCTGGGAGCCGGTCCCGGCGCAAGCGCTGGTGCTGTTCGAGGAAGCGAGCGACGCGGCGTCGCAATACTACGTGTTGACGGTGGCGCGGGCCCTGGCCGCCGCCGCGCCCGGCGCGCCCGGAGCAGACGCAGCGGCGCCGGGCGACTGGGAAATCACCAGCAAGATCTGGTTCGACCGCGCCGATTTGAATGTGGCGCGCCTGCAAACCTACGAGCCGGGCGGCAAGCTTGTCTCCGACGTTCGCTATAGCGGCTGGGACCAGTTTGGCTCCGGGAAATACCCCCGCCACATTTCTCTGGCGCGGCCCGGCAATGATTATAAACTGGAGATCAGCGTCACCCGGCTGACGCTGGGCGAGGTGATTGCGCCCGACCGCTTCCGATTGGAGCAGCCGCCGGGAAGCGAACTGGTGCGCGTCGGGGAAGAGACGCAGGGGACCAATCCTTGATCGGACACATGATTGTGCGGAATACGCTGCACCGGCCGGTACGCACGGCGATTACTGTGATCGCCGTGGCCGTGGAGGTGATGCTGGTCATCATGGTGGTGGGACTCACCAGCGGCTTGCTCGTCGATTCGGCCAAGCGCACCGAGGGCATCGGCGCCGACGTCATGGTGCAGCCCCCTTCGGCCTCAATTTTCATGGCCTTCAGCGGCGCTCCCATGCCCATCGCCATCGAGGGTAAATTGCAGCAGATAGAATACGTCCAGGCGGTGGCGCCCGTGCTGGTGCAGTTCAATTCGGTCAACGGGCTGGACTTGGTCTACGGAATCCAGCAAGACAGCTTTCGTGCCGTCTCCGGCGGTTTCGTCCTGCACGAAGGCCACGAGCTGCAGGACGCCAACGACATTCTGGTCGACGACGTGTACGCCCGCGCCAAGAAGGTCCAGCTCGGGCAGAACCTTCATATCCTGGAGCATGATTTTCACGTGGCGGGCATTGTGGAGCACGGCAAGGGGGCGCGGCTGTTCGTCCTGATGTCCACGCTGCAGGAAATGTCCGGCGCGCATGACAAGGCCTCGGTCTTCTTTATCAAGTGCGACCGCACCGATCATACGCCTGCGGTCATGGACAGCGTCCGGATGCTCCTGCCGCGCTACGAGGTCCGCGCCCTCAAGGACTACCTTTCGCTGATGACCTCGTCGAACCTGCCCGGCCTCGCGGCTTTTATCAACGTGATGATCGGCATCGCCGTCGCCATCGGCTTCCTGGTGATTTTTCTCTCCATGTACACCACGATCATCGAGCGCACCCGGGAGATCGGCGTGCTGAAATCGTTGGGCGCGTCGAAGGCCTACATCGTCCAGATCATCCTCAGCGAAACGGGTCTTCTCTGTCTGGCCGGGGTGGCGGTCGGAATTGGGCTCAGCTACCTGACCCGTCTGATCTTGCTCAAGGTGTTTCCTTCGCTCCCCATCCTGATCACCGTGAAGTGGATCTTCTTGGCCGGGCTCATTGCCGCCGCGGGTGGTTTGCTGGGCGCCTCCTATCCCGCATGGCTGGCCAGCCGCAAGGATCCGGTCGAAGCGCTGGCTTATGAGTAAGCGGGCGGAACCCTTCGAGGGCCTCTCCCGCCCGGATTTTCAGCGCGCGTTGCAAAAGGCCGTTCGCCGGGAACGCCCCTAGGCAGGAACGCGAAACACGGCTAGAATATTTTTATCCTCAGATAGGCATTTGCTCGCTCGGGAGCCGGCTTTGGAGCCGATACTCAAAACGGAAAATCTCTGGAAGGTCTACCGGCTGGGAAAGGTGGAAGTCCCGGCGCTGCGGGGGATCAACGTCGAAGTCTTTCCGGGCGAGTTCGTTTCGATCATGGGGCCGTCGGGTTGCGGAAAATCGACGCTGCTGCACGTGATTGGCGGCCTGGCGCAGGCCAGCCGCGGACGCGTGCTGCTCGACGGAAACGATCTCACCGAGATGAGTGATGCCGCGCGGACGCTGCTGCGCCGCCACAAAGTCGGTTTCGTCTTCCAACGCTTCAACCTCCTGCCGACGCTCGACGCCCATCACAACATTACGCTCGCGCAACACATCCATGGAAACGGCTTCGATCCCCACCGCTTCGACGTGGTGACCAAACTGCTCGGCCTGGGCGAGCGCCTGCACCACAAGCCTTCGGAATTGTCCGGGGGCGAACAGCAGCGCGTGGCGCTGGCGCGCGCCATCATCAGCGAGCCCAAAATCGTCCTGGCCGATGAGCCCACCGGCAACCTCGACACCAAAACCTCGGAGAGCGTGCTGGCCCTGCTGCGCCAGCTCAACCAGGACCTCGGCCAGACCATCGTGATGATCACGCACAATCCCGAGGCAGCCACCTACGGGAATCGCGTCCTGCACATGCGCGACGGCATGGTCGTGAGCGGATAGGCAGGACATCGAGATGCGCACAATCTGGCGAGCCGTGGTTCGCACGCTGTTCTGGTCCTACGAACGCGGGAGCTGGCCCTACGACGTGATGGTCGTGGCCATCGTGCTGTTCGTCCTGCTCACGCCGCGCTCGTGGTTTCACGACCGCCCCCTGTCCGTCACCCTGGCCGGAGCGAACGTCGAGCTCCTCTCGGAGGACTCCGCCAGCCAGACCCGCACCTACCGCCTCGATGCCAAGGCCCTTTCTCCTGAAAAACGCACTCCGAAGGCCACGCCGGAACTGGAGCGCGAAACCCACGACATTCTCGGCCGGACCGTCGACGATCTGAAGGAGCGCACCTTCCAGGTGCGGCGCATCGATCCGGTGCTTGCGAAGGACGGCGCGGTGATGTTTTACGACGTCACGATCCACCAGTAGGCCGGATTCAGAAAGAGGCGTCCTCGTGGCCAGCGCGCATTCCACTTCCGCTCCCGACCGCATCCAGAGGGCCCTGGGCGAACTGAAAGCCCTGCTGGGTTCGCGCGCCACCGATGCGGAGGTGGTGCGCGAGCACCACAGCCACGGGGAGTCCTACCATCCGCCCGCTCTGCCCGACGTGGTTTGCTTTCCTCAGACCACCGAGGAAGTCAGCGAAATCCTGAAAATCAGCGCGCGCCACGACGTGCCCGTGATTCCCTTCGGCGCCGGCAGCTCTCTGGAAGCGCAGGTGAACGCGATCCACGGCGGCATCACCATCGACATGCACCAGATGAACAAAATCCTGCGCATCAGCCCCGAGGACCTGCAGGCCACCGTAGAAGCCGGCGTGACGCGGCTGCAATTGAACCGCGCGCTGGCCAACACGGGCCTGGCGTTTTTTGTCGATCCCGGCGCCGACGCCACCATCGGCGGCATGGCCTCGACGCGCGCGTCCGGCACGACCACGGTGCGCTACGGCACCATGCGCGAGAACGTGATGGCCCTCACCGTGGTGCTGGCCGACGGGCGCGTCATCCGCACCGGCACGCGCGCGCGCAAGTCCGCGGCCGGCTACGACCTGACCCGGCTGTTCGTCGGCGCCGAAGGCACGCTGGGCGTGATTACCGAAGTCACGCTGCGCCTTTATCCCCAGCCCGAAGCCATTTCCGCGGCCCGCTGCGCCTTTCCCACCATCCGGGACGCCGTGGAAACCGCCATCCAAACCATCCAGCTCGGCGTGGCCGTGGCCCGCATCGAACTGATGGACGAAGTGCAGATCGACGCCTGCAATCGCTACTCGAAAACCAACTACGCCGTCGCGCCCGCGCTGCTGTTCGAATTCCATGGCGACACGGTGCGCGGCGTCACCGAGCAGGCGGAAACCGTGCGCCAGCTCGCCGCGGAGCACGGCGGCCGCGGATTCGAATGGTTTACCACTCCCGAGGAGCGCGAAGCGCTGTGGAAAATGCGGCACAACGCACTGTTCGCCTCGCTGGCGCTTCGCCCCGGCTCCAAGGCCCTCGCCACCGACATCTGCGTTCCGATTTCCCGCCTGGCGGAGTGCATCGTCGAATCGAAGAAGGACGCGGCCGGCGCGCCGTTCCCCTGCACCGTGGTGGGGCACGTGGGAGACGGCAATTTCCATATGACTTTCATGCTCGATCCCGCCAATCCGGCCGAATTTGAACAGGCGCGGCGGATCGAGGATGGCGTCATCCAGCGCGCGCTGGCCATGGGCGGCACCTGCTCGGGCGAGCACGGCGTCGGCACCGGGCGCATGCAGTACCTTCCCGACGAGCACGGCCCGGCGCTCGACGTCATGCGCGCGATCAAGCA
The DNA here is from genome assembly GCA_963791705.1 of Terriglobia bacterium. GTDB lineage: Bacteria > Acidobacteriota > Terriglobia > Acidiferrales > UBA7541 > Palsa-295. Next base: position 49,829 of record CAWBTO010000007.1, read on the forward strand.
GGCCCTCGACCCCGCCAACCGCATGAACCCCGGCAAAATGGTTGACCCGCACCCGCTCTAACCCGAATTGCTCACCGATATTTCCGTGCTTTCCTCCGTGTTGCATGTTTGCCGGTGAGCTTCACCGGCTTAACACAGAGGACGCAGAGCGAGCACAGAGTTCACGGAGGAAACCGGTCTTGGTAGCGGCCGGTCCGGGTGTATCGGACCGGGCATGCTTTGCCCTTCTGCAGACGGTCAGGAGGTTATGTCAGGCGAAGGCGGGCGATTCGCGTACCACTGCTGGCACATTCACACCCGCGGGCGTCGCGCCGTATGCCGCGCGCGGCGCCCGCGGATGCCTTCGTCGTCTGCTAGCCCGCCGGCTTGATGCGGAATATTTTCTCCGCGTTTCCGTGGGCGATCTTCTCGACATCCGCTTCCGGCAACGGCGCGGAGTTCATGAAGTTGGCCGCTTCCACCGATTCCTGGTACGGATAATCGATGGCGAACAGGATGTGATCGGGGCCGAGCACGCCGTGGTTATACCGCAGCACCGCGTGGTCGTTCATTCCGCTGGTGGTGATGTAGAAGTTCTCCTTCACGTAGTCGCTGGGTTTCCGCTTCAGCTTGCGTCCGCTTCTGCTCGAGTAGATTCCCGCGGCGGCGTTGGCGTACATGTAATCCATGCGGTAGAGCCAGTAGGGAACCGCTTCGCCCGCGTGCCCCAGCACGATCTTCAGCTTCGGGAACTCGTCGAAAATCCCGCTGATGATCAGCCGCATGGCATGCAGTCCGGTCTCCTGCTGGTAACCCCAGATCGCGGCCCACAGATTCACGTCGGCCTTCAGGTATTGCGCGGCCGGCGCGGGCGGATTGCGGGGATGGATGTAGATGGCCGCGTCCACGGCCGTGGCCGCTTCGAAGATCGGCCAGAATTTCCGGTCGTCCAGGTATTCGGCGTTGGTGTGGGAATTGACGATCAGGCCGTTCAGCTTCAGCTTGTTGATGGCCCGGTCGATTTCTTTCGCGGCGCGCGCGGGGTCCTGCGGCGCGAAGCTGGCGAGGCCGGCGTAGCGCGTCGGATGGCGCTGGATCATCTCCGCCAGGCGGTCGTTGGCAATCGTGGCCAGCGACGTCGCCGTATCGGCGTCCGGGAGCTGCACTCCGGGCGAGGTCAGCGACAGCACGTGCATGTCGACGCCCGCCGTATCCATGATGCTGAGCCGTTCGTGGTCCACGTCGAGCAGCCGCCCCATCAACGGCTTTATACCCAGAAATATTGCCCACTGCTCGACGTCTGGGTCATGCCAAAGCGTCTGCTTGGCCCTTGTGAATACTTCCACCTGTTCGGGGATGGAGAAGGCTTCTTCGGTGGCTACCAGCCGGTACTTGCGGCCGGGCGCCGGTGCGGCGTCGGCCGCCGGTGCAGCCGCCGCGCCCAACGCCGCAGCCGAAAGCAAGGCCGAGGAACTCTCCAGGAACTTTCTGCGGTCCATGGTCATGGGATCTATCCTCTCTGGGAAGGTTGAATTGTCGCGCGGGAGGCGTCGGTACAAGCTTTGGTGCCCGCCTCGATATCAGTTCAGTTCGCTGTCCACCCAGCACTCCCGCCGTGTCCGGCATATATAACACAGGTGAGGCACGGAGGTGAGCGCAAACCGCGCCACGGGCGTCACGACGGCTGGATGGGCCAGCCCGCCGGAGTATCGACGTACGACCGGTTCAGTTCGCCAATCGACGAGCAGCCCAGCAGGGTGACGGCGCGCTCCAGGTCCGCGCGCAAAATGGCGAGCACTCTCGCCACGCCGGCTTCTCCCGCGGCTCCCAGTCCATACATGTAGGCGCGGCCCGCCAGCACGGCTCGTGCTCCCAGGCACAGTGCCTTGGCGATGTCGCCCCCGCGCTGGACGCCTCCGTCCATCAGGACCTCGGCCTTCCCGTTGACCGCGGCCACCACCTCCGGCAGCGCGCGCAGGGAAGCCGCGACTCCGTCGAGCTGCCGCCCGCCGTGATTCGACACGATCACGCCCGCGGCACCCTCATCGACCGCGCGCCGCGCGTCGTCGCCGGTCAAGATGCCCTTGACGACCAGCGGCCCCGGCCACGCCTTCCGCAGCCAGCGCAGGTCCTCCCAGGTGACTACCGATCGCGTCAGCGCGCTGGGCGCCTCGGCCAGCGGCATCGGTCCCCGGCCGGGCACGATGACGTTTGGCAGCTCCAGTAGGCCCCTGTCGCGCAGAAAGCCCGCCAGCCATCCTGGATGGGCGAGCAACTGCGGCAAAAAGTGGAGCTTCGCCAACTGCTTGCTGCCGACCAGCACGGCGGCGCCGTTGCGCACGTCCCGCTCCCGCATTCCGAACGTCGCGGTATCCACGGTGATGGCCAGCACGGTGAACCCTGCGCGCCACGCCCGTTCCAGCGCGGGCTCCGCCGCCGCGCGCCCGCCCACCAGATAGAGCTGATACCACCGCGGCCCGGAAGAAGCGGCCGCCACATCTTCGAGCCGGTAGGCGGAAATCGTCGAGAGAACAAACCCCACCCCCGCCTTGCCCGCCGCGCGTGCCGCCGCCACTTCGCCTTGGGGATGAATCAATCGGCTGAACCCGCACGGTGCCAGCAGCAGGGGCATGGCCAGTTCGCTTCCCAGCACGGTAGTGCGCAATCCGCAGCCGTCCGGCGCCACCGCGTTGCGCGGCCGGAAGGTCACTTCCTCGAAGGCGCGCGCGTTGGCCCGCAGCGTCACTTCCCCGTCGGCTCCGCCGTCCACGTAGTCGAACGCGACACGCGGCAGCCGGTGTTGGGCCACGCGCCGCACGTCCGCGATGTTGACGATCTGCGTGGAAGAAACTCTGCGCTCGTCTCGCGTCATCACCCGGCTTCCTCGGTCGGCCCGCTCACTCCGCCGGTAAGCTTGCCAGGGCAGGGAACAGGGCGTTTTCGCCGCCCATTCTACCGGGTATCCTCCGGGTTTTGTGGGCAAGTTGCGAATGGCCTGCTGGCTTCGCCATTGTGAGCCCTGGCAAGGGGCCGGGATAAACTCCGCGAAGAATCTCTCTTGGCTCGCGCGCGAGGAACGGACAGAGTCGTCGCCCCGGGGCCGGCACCGCACCGGCATTGCTACCCGGCATCCGTTTTGATATAGATGTCACGCACGCATTTCATAGCCACGGGGGGAATCATGCGCCGAGCGCAGTTCGTAACCGGGTTCGTAGCGGCTTGGATCTTCGGAGCTCTCTTTGTCCTTCTCGCCGGAGCAACAGCAGCGGCAACGCCTCCGGGCCCCTCGGCTGCGAACAAGTGCGACCGCGCCTGCCTGAATGGCTTTGTCGACCAATATATGGCCGCGGTGGCCGCGCACGATCCCTCGAAACTGCCGCACTCTGCCAATGCCCGGTACTCGGAGAACAACGTCGAAATGCCGCTCGGCGAGGGTTTGTGGCAGACCTCGGACGGCTGGGGCTCCTACAAGGTTTACACCGACGATCCACAAACCGGACAGGTCGGATTTCTGGGCGTCGCAAACGAGGATACGCACCTGTCCGTATTCGCCGCACGCCTCAAGGTCGTCAACCAGAAAGTCACGGAAATCGAGGTCATCGTCGCGCGTCCCGACCGCCCGGGCCCTGCCTCGGGTTCTGGAAATTTGACCGGCGGCCCCGAGAACTTGAAGGACAAACCTCTTTTCTCCGAGGACGAACCCGCCGATCAGCGCGTTTCCCGCGAGAAGCTGATCGCTCTGGCCAATGGCTACTTTGACACGATTCAGCTGAACACCGGCAAGCTCTATACGACGTTCGATCCCGATTGCCAGCGCATGGAGAACGGTTCCATCACGGCGAATAATCCCAATCCCGAGTGGCAACCCCGTCGCCCGGATGGGATGCCAGGCGCAGCTGGAGACCGGGATGCTCAAGATGGTCACCCGTTGTCGCGATCGCCGCTATCTCGTGGATGAGCAGCGCCAGATGGTTTTCGCGGCCACATTTTTCGATCACAACGGCACGTTGCGCAAAAACACCTTGGTGGACGGCTCCGTACGCACCATCGGACCGCCCTTCGATCGCCCCTTCACCTTCCTGATCTTCGAGCTCTTCAAAATCAAGAACGGAAAAATCCGGCAAATCGAGGCGGTCCTCACGACCGTTCCGTATTACATGCCGACACCCTGGAAGTAGCCTCGCTCCAGCGGCCGCCGGTGAAGTTCCCCGTGGCCCGTTGCCACGCAGGCCTTAGTTCCTGAAATTCCCTGATACGTCTTGTTCCACGCGCCGCAAAATTGTTTACACCAACAACCAGTTGAAAATCCTCCCCCCTTTGTGCCAGCCTGAAAATTGGCAGTCGAGTTAGGAATGGGAAGGAGTGAGGCGCCGCGCCATGGCGAGGGATTCGCAACCTGCTGCATCGCTGACAACACCTGAGCCTTGGCGCTGGCACGCGCATGCGAGTAGACCGTTTTTCAGCCTGCGCCGTGCCATTTCTAATCGCAACACACCCGGAAACAGAAATCGACACAACTTGTTGAAAACAAAGGAGGGCGGTCGTGTCTAATCGCAACACTTTCCGCGCTCCCTCGGTGCGCTGCCCGGCCGGGATTACGAAACTGACACAACATCTGCAAGCCGGCCAGGCGCATCCAAGCATTGTGTTAGCCTGTAATTCAGCGCCGCCCACATCACCATCGGGCGGCCCGGAGTGACCTCACATGTGCGGGATAGTCGGTTATATCGGGCCCAAGCGGGTTGTGCCTCTGATCCTGGACGGGCTGCGGCGCCTGGAGTACCGGGGCTACGACTCGGCGGGGATCGCCGTCGTCGGTGAGAACGGAAAGCTCGAGATTCGCCGCGCCCCCGGCAAGCTCCGCAACCTGGAAGAATCGATTCGCGCCACGCCGATGGAGGGCCTCTACGGCATCGGGCACACCCGCTGGGCCACGCATGGACGCCCCACGGAGGAAAACGCCCACCCGCACCGCGACTGCACCGGCCAGATAGTCGTGGTCCACAACGGCATCATCGAAAATTACATCGAGCTGAAGCGCCAGCTGATCGCCGAGGGCCACAAGTTCGTCACCGAGACCGACACCGAAGTCATCGCCCACCTGATTGAAAAATTCTCGAAGGACGCTTCGCTGGAAGTAGCGGTGCAAAAGGCCGTCAAGGTCATGACCGGCGCGTACGCCCTGGTGGCGCTGTCCGCGAAAGATCCCAACAAGATCGTGGCCGCGCGGCTGGGCCCGCCGATCGTGGTGGGACTCGGCGAACACGAATTTTTCGTCGCCAGCGATATTCCCGCCATCCTGCAGCACACGCGCAGCGTCTTCTTCCTCGGCGACGGCGAAATGGCCATTCTCACGCCGCAGGGCGTGCGCCTGTGCGACTTCGAAAGCCATCCGATCAGCCGCCCGGCCCAGCAGATCACCTGGGACCCCATCATGGCCGAGAAGGGCGGCTTCAAGCATTTCATGCAGAAGGAAATCTTCGAGCAGCCGCGCGCGGTGCGCGATACGCTGCTGGGCCGCATTTCGCAGCAGACCGGGAAAGTCTTCCTCGATCCCATGGACATCAGCGAGGACGAGCTCCGCGCGATCCGCGACGTCAAGATCGTCGCCTGCGGCACGAGTTGGCACGCCGGCCTGGCCGGAAAATTCATGATCGAGCAGCTGGCGCAGATTCCGGTGGAAGTGGATTACGGCAGTGAGTTCCGCTATCGCGACCCCATCGTCGGCAAGCACAGCCTGATTATCGCCATCAGCCAGTCGGGCGAGACCGCCGATACGCTGGCGGCCGAGCGCGAAGCGCGCCAGAAAGGCGCCAAAGTACTGGCCATCTGCAACGTGGTGGGCGCCATGCTGACGCGCGAAGCGCAGGGCACCATCTACACGCACGCCGGCCCGGAAATCGGGGTGGCTTCCACCAAGGCCTTCACCGGGCAGCTCACCGCGCTGCTGCTCACCGCGCTGTACCTGGCGCAGGTGCGCGGCAAGCTGGAAAATGCCGCTTCCCAGAACCTGATGCAGGAGCTGACCCGCATCCCCAACAAGATCGCGACGATCCTCGAACACGACGCGCAGATTGAAGATCTCGCCCGGCAATTTTTCCGCTACACCGATTTCCTCTATCTCGGCCGCGGGATTCACTATCCCATCGCGCTGGAAGGCGCGCTCAAGCTCAAGGAAATCTCCTACATCCACGCGGAAGGATATCCCGCCGGGGAGATGAAGCACGGCCCCAACGCCCTGATCGACGAAAACCTGCCCGTGGTGGTGATCGCCACGCGGGACGAGTCCGATCCCGCGTCCATGACGCGCTACGAAAAGACCATCTCGAACCTGCAGGAGGTGAAGGCGCGCGACGGCATCGTGATCGCCGTCGTCACCGAAGGCGACACCATGGCGCGCGAGACGGCCAACCATGTGCTGGAAGTACCCGCCGCGCCCGACCTGCTTTCTCCGATTCTCGAAATCGTCCCGCTGCAGCTGCTGGCCTATCACATTGCCGTGCGGCGCGGCTGCGACGTCGACCAGCCCCGCAATCTGGCCAAATCCGTCACCGTCGAGTAGCCGCCCCATGCGCACCGCCTCACCTTGCTCCCCGCGGATGGCCGGGATTGTTCGGCGCGCTTGCTCCCTGGCTCTGTTGCTCGCCATTTTGTTGCCAGCACGCGCTGCACAAGTCGCGCTACAGGGCGGCGGCAAGGATCATCTCGCGGCGATTGCTGTGGTGGGGTCGTCGCGCTTTCGCTCCGAGGAGATTGCGGCCGCCACCGGCTTGCGTGTGGGAAGCGATATCACGCGGGAGGATTTGCAGAAGGCAGCCGATACGCTGGCGCAGTTGGGATGGTTCACGGGCGTGCAGTATCGCTTTGCGAGCGGCGGCCAGGGCGTGGAAGCGGAATTTCGCGTGACGGACGCGCCGGCCGTGCCGGTCGCGTTCGACAATTTCCCGTGGTTCACCGATAGCGAACTCAGCGCCGCGGTGAAGGGCTCCGTGGTGCTGTTTGACGGCACCGCGCCGGAGCACGGAACCATCCTCGACGCCATGGCCGATGCGATTGCCACGCTGCTGGTCAAGCGGGGCGTTTTGGCGAGCGTGTCCCATGAACTCGCGGCCGCGCCGGGCGGCGCGCCGGTGCAGGAGTTTCGCGCCGAGGGCGCGAATGCGAACATCGCCGGCGTGGAATTCACCGACGCCCTGGCGCAAACCGACCGCGCCATCCAGACGCGGCTCGCCGATCTGATCGGCAAACCGTTTTCCCGGCGCGCCATCGAGCTGTTTGAATTCGAGCAGGTGCGACCCATCTATCTTGAGCACGCGTTTCTGCGCGTGCGCTTCGGCCCTCCCGCCGCCAAGGTGGCGGGCGCTCCCGGCAGCACACGCGTCACGGTGGTCGCGGCGGTCGAGCCGGGGCCCGCGTACCTGTGGAACGGCGCGACGTGGGGCGGAAACGCGGCCATCCCTCCGGCGGAACTCGCCGCGCTCGCGCCCCTGAAGCCGGGCGATCTCGCCGACGGCATGAAGATCGAGCGCGCCTGGCAGAATGTGCGCGACGCATACACCCGCCGCGGATACCTGGACGCGCAGGTGAATCCCGTCGCCCAGTTTGACGACGCCGCAAGAAGTGTGCGTTACGCCGTTTCCGTCACCGAGGGGCCGCAGTACCGCATGGGCAAACTCGTTCTCACCGGGCTTTCGGCCGAGGGCGAACGCCGCATCCGCGCTGCGTGGAAAATTCCTCCGGGCGCCGTCTTCGATAAAAGCGTCTTCGAGGAATTTCTCGACGCCGGAGTCAAACAGGCCTTCCTGGGATTACCCTTCCACTACGAGCGCATCGGGCGCTTCCTCCAACAGGATGCGAAAACCGGCAGCGTGGACGTGATGCTGGATTTTCAATGAAGCAAGGCGCGGGCTATACTGTCCGGGCATACCGATGAGTTTTCCTTCCATGGCCGCGCAGCCGGACGCGGGCGAAGCCCTCGCCCTCCAGAAGCAGGGGCATCTGCTGGATGCCTTGCGCGGCGCCGGGCCGCTGCTGGTGGCGCTTTCCGGCGGCGCCGATTCGGCCTATCTGGCATGGGCGGCGCAGCAAGCGCTGGGCGAAAGCGCGCTCGCGGTGACCGCGCTCTCCCCCAGTTTCTCGCTGCACGACCGGGAGCAGGTGGAAGGATTTGTGCAAGCGACGCGCCTGCGCCACGAATTCATCCAGACCAAGGAATTCGCCAATCCTCTGTACGTGGCCAACAACGCCGACCGCTGCTACCACTGCAAGGACGAACTGTTTGACTGCCTGGACGCGCTGGCGCGCGACCGCGGCTTTCGCGCCGTCGCCTACGGCATCAATGCGGACGACACGAACGACTTTCGTCCCGGGCATCGCGCCGCCCAGGAGCACCGCGTGCTCGCGCCGCTGCTCGACGCGGCCCTGGGCAAGCAGGAAATCCGCCTGCTCTCGCGCCGCGCCGGCCTGCCCACCTGGGACCGCCCTGCCTCGGCCTGCCTGGCGTCGCGCGTGCCCTATGGAACGCCGGTGACGCCGGAGTTGCTGGGCAAGATTGACCGCGCCGAAGCGGTGCTGCGCTCTCTGGGATTCCTCCAATTCCGCGTCCGGGCGCACGGCGAACTCGCGCGCATCGAGTTGGCAACGGCGGAATTGCCGCGGGGGCTTGATCCGGGAGTGGCGAAGGAACTCGCGGCGCGGTTGAAGCCGCTCGGCTTCGCGTTTGTGACGCTGGATCTGGAAGGCTACCGCCAGGGCTCGCTCAACGCGTTGTTGCCTGTGAAACAATGACCGCCCGCCTGATGGTTTGCGCCGGCCTGCTGCTCGCAGGCGGTTTTGTGCGCGCCGCGCAACAGTCCCCGCCCACTGCTTCGCCGGCGAAGAGTTCCGCGGACGCGGCCGCCCGGAAAGACGCCGAGGCGGAGCTGGAAAAATCCGTGGCCAACGCGGGCAACGACAGCGCCGCGCTGGTCCGCAATCTGAAAAGCTATCTCGACCGGTTTCCCGACGCGCCGCGCAAAGCGGGCGTCTTCCGCGCGCTGGTGGAAGCGTGCGAGCAGCTTCGCAACAACCCCTGCGCGCTGGAGTACGCGGAGCGGCTCATCGCCGTTCGTCCCGACGATTCGCAAATGATGCTGCTGGCGGTGCATCTGCTCGAACAGCAGGGCGACGACGCAAGCCTGACGCACGCCGCCGGCTACGTTTCCCGCGTGCTGGACCGCGTGGAGAAGGCATCCCCCGAGGAAAAGCCGGCCCGCGAGTCCCTGGAGGAATGGCAGAAGAGCCAGGGAGATCTTCGCTCCGCGCTTTACTACGTGCGCGGGCGCGTGGAGAAATCCCAGCGCCGCTTCGACGAGGCGGCGCGGGACTTGCAGGCCAGCGATTCCGCGCGGCCCAACGCCCTGGCGGCCCAGATGCTTGGCGAAATCGCGGAGACGCAAAGCAATCCCGCCAAAGCCATCGAGGAATACACGCGCGCCTTCGCGCTGCCGGAAGAGGGTCCCGCGGGGAAGGCCGACCGCCGGGAACTGCGGCGGAAGCTCGGCAATGTATGGCGGCAGGCGCACGGAAGCGAGCAGGGCCTGGGGGAGGCCATTCTCGCCGCCTACGACCGGATGTCCGCCGATGCCCAGCCGCGTCCGGCGGCCCGCAACAAGGATGCCAAGGAACCGTTTGCGTTTGTGGTGCGGCGCCCGGACGGGACGCCGCTGCCGCTGGCGCCGCTCAAAGGAAAGATTGTGGTGATGAGTTTCTGGGCCACGTGGTGCGGCCCGTGCCGCGAGCTGGAGCCGTTGTTTCAGCAGGTGGCGGCGGCCTACGCGGGGAGTTCCGACGTCACTTTCCTGGCGGTCAATACGGACGACGATGAGTCGCGCGTCCCCCCGTTTCTGGAGCACAAGAGCTGGAATTTTCCCGTGGTCTACGCCGACGGGCTGGACGGTTTGCTGGACGTGGACTCGCTGCCCACGGTGCTGGTTCTGGGGCGGGGCGGGGAAATCGTCTACCGCGCCACGGGTTTTGAGCCCGAGGGATTTTCGCAAGCGCTCACCGCGGCAATCCAATCGGCGCGCGGCGCTGCGCGATAATGCCGATTCGTTGCCGGATGTTTCAGCGGGCGGGCGCGCGTCCGGCAGTCTGTTGAGCCGCATCGCGGGCCGCGAGAATGGTGTTGATGTGAATGGTGACCGTGTCGGCCAGTTGGCGCGCGTAGCCTCCGGCGAGTGCGATCGCCACCGGGACACCGTGGCGCCGCGCGTAATCGAACACCAGCGCATCGCGGCGCGCCAGCCCTTCCATCGTCAGCGCCAGACCGCCCAGCAGGTCGTCGCGGTAGGGATCGGCGCCCGCCACATAGAACAGAAGTTGCGGATTGAAATCGTGGAACGCCTGGTGCAGATGTTTTTCGAGAATGGCGAGATAGTTTTCATCGCCGATGCCGTCGGGTAAGTTGACATCCATCGTGGAAGGCGGCTTGGGGTACGGATAGTTGTTCTCCTGGTGGATCGAGAGCGTGAACACCGTGCCGTCGCCGCCGAAGATATCCGCCGTGCCGTTTCCCTGATGCACATCCGTATCCACCACCATGGCGCGCTCGATCGCGCCGTCGAATTGCAGGCGCCGGATGGCGATAGCTACGTCGTGGATGACGCAGAAGCCTTCGCCGTGGTCCTGGCAGGCGTGATGAAAGCCTCCGCCGATGTTCGCCGCCCAGCCGTCGGCCAGCGCGCGGCGCGCCGCCAGAATCGAACCGCCGGCCGCCAGCCAGCAGGCCTCGACCAGCTTCTGCGAGTAGGGCACCTCCATGCGCAGGATCTCGGTGAGCGAGAGCGAGCCGGTCTTGAGCTTGCGCACGTAGTCCTGCGAATGGACGAGCAGAACGTCTGCGTCCGAGGCGGGCTCCGGCGCGAGGAAATCCTCGGGCGAGGCGATTGCGTCCGCCAGCAGGCGGTCGTGGATCAGGCGATACTTCTGCGACGGGAAGACGTGCGCGCCGAGGTGAAGATCGTAGGCGTCGTGGTAGACCAGCTTGAACGGCAGCACGATGGCGCTAGCCTACCGCGAAGTTTTTGCGAACGCAAATGCACAGAAAGGGCTTGATCCGGCTCGGTTCTCGCGCCACGCGATGGATTTGTGGGATACCTGTGTGTTAGCGTGAATTCGATGCGCCGAGCCGAGGCCATTGTCGTCATCATCGCGCTGCTGGCGATCCCGCTGGCGCTGCTCGCCCGCAGCGGTTCGTGCGAACAGGCGCAGTGCATGTGCTGCCTGCTGCACGGCGCGAAGGCACAGCACGGCAATAGCATGTCGTGCCGCCAGCTGCAGCGGGAACAAATGCGGGATCGGCGCCGCCATGCCGGACTACGGCTTGAACGCTCTGATGGCGCCCACGGCGCCGGCGGCTCTTGCCGCGTTACCTTTGCCCGGCGCCAAGCGGCGAGTCGTCTTGTCTTTCGTGCAATCGGACGTTGCGGGATTTACTTCCATACCGTTTGAACCTCCCCGGGCCTAGCTTCCTTCCACCGCAGTTCAAGATTCAATCTGGAATGGAGGCATTCATGCGGAAGGCGATTGTGTTTCTGGTCGCGGCGGCTGTCTTGGCTCTTGGGCAGCCCGCGCGAGCGACGATTTTTGGGAACGTGCGCGGAATCGTGCACGATCCGCAGCACCGTCCGATTCCCGGGGCGGCGGTGCAGCTGAAGGCGGCGACGTCGTACTGGTCGCAGGCGGCGCAGACCAATCCGGACGGCGAGTTTGCGTTCACGAGCGTGCCGATTGGCGACTACGTCGTCACGGTCGCCGTGCCGGGATTCGAGAAATCGGAGCAGCACGTCACGGTGGTTGCGGATTCCTCGCCGGTGCTGCACTTCCTGCTGCGCCTCGCCACGGTGAGCCAGACGACCACCGTTTCCGCGCAAACCGAAGCCGCCAGCGCGAGTTCGGCCACGCCCACAACCCTGGTAGACCGTGCGGACATTGAACGGACCCCCGGCGCGGACCGCACCAACAGCCTGGCGATGATCACGAATCTCGTTCCCGGAGCGTACCTGACGCACGATCAATTGCACGTGCGCGGAGGCCATCAGGTGAGCTGGCTGGTGGACGGCGTGCCGGTTCCGAATACGAATATCGCCAGCAACGTCGGCCCGCAATTCGACCCCAAGGACATCGACTACCTCGAAGTGGAACGCGGCAGCTACGACGCCGAGTACGGCGACCGCACCTACGCGGTGTTCAACGTGGTCCCGCGGACGGGTTTTGAACGAAACAATGAAGCCGAAGTCGTCCTGAGCGCGGGCAACCTCTTTCAGACCAACGATGAGATTAATTTCGGAGGCCATACCAGCCGCCTGGCCTATTACGCGAGCGCGAACGGCAACCGCAGCGACCTGGGCCTCGATACCCCGGTGGGAAACATTCTCCACGACGCGGAGAACGGCTTCGGAGGCTTCGGCTCGCTGATCTTCAACGCCGATCCGAAGGACCAGTTGCGCCTGGTGACCTCCGCGCGGCGGGATTTCTATCAGATTCCCAATACGCCCGAGCAGCAGACGGCGTGCACGCCCGTGGCGACAACGTGCGGCGTCCTCGACACCGAGCGGGAGGCCGACGCGTTTGTGAATTTCTCCTGGGTGCGGACGATCGATCCCAACGCGGTGCTGACGGTCTCGCCCTTCTACCATTACAACAGCGCCAACTACGGCAGTTCTCCCATCGAGAAGCCGCTCAGCACGACCGACGACCGCGCCTCCCACTATGGAGGGGGGCAGGCGACGCTCGTCTTCCACTTGCCGAAAAACGACGGGCAGGCCGGGGTCTACGCCTTCGCGCAGCGCGACCGCCAATTCTTCGGTCTGATCTTCAACGACGCCAGCGGGAATCCGCCGGTGCAGCGGCTGGAGCGTACGTCCGGCTCGGAGGAAGCCATCTTTGTGAGCGACAAGTTCGCGCCCACGTCGTGGCTGACGTTGATCGGCGGCGTTCGCCAGACGCACTTTTCGGGCGGGGTGGTCGAGAACGCGACCAGTCCCCGCGTGGGCGCGGCGCTGCGCCTCCCGCGCCTGCATTGGGTGTTACGCGCATTCTACGGGCGGTACTTCCAGCCGCCGCCGCTGGTGACGGCCTCCGGGCCGCTGCTGGACTACGTGACGGAGCAGAATCTCGGATTCATACCGCTGCACGGCGAGCGCGACGAGGAACACCAGTTCGGCGTCACGATTCCGCTGCGCGGCTGGTCGCTCGACGCCGATACGTTTCACATGCGCGCGCAAAACTACTTCGACCACAACAACGTGGGCGAGTCCAACATTTTCTTTCCCCTGACGATCGGCGAGGCTCTGATCCGCGGCTGGGAACTCACGCTGCGCTCGCCGCGGCTGTGGAAGAGCCTCCAGGCGCATCTGGCCTACTCCAACCAGGTGGCGCAGGGCCGGGGAGCGATCACCGGCGGGCTGACCGATTTTTCTCCGCCGCAAGGCTACTTTCCGCTCGACCACGATCAGAGGAACACGCTCGACGTGGGATTCGAGGCGGCGCTGCCCTGGCGGGCGTTTGCCGCGGCCAATGTGTATTACGGCTCGGGGTTTACCAATGGCGATCCTCCTCCGGATTATCTGCCGGGCCACACCACGGCCGATGTTTCGATCGGGAGGAAATTCGGGGAGAGGTTTACGGTGTCGCTGACCGCGCTGAACGTGGCCAACCGGCACCTGCTGACCGACAATTCCCTGACGTTCGGAGGAGTTCACTACAATAAGCCGCGCGAGATCTACGCCGAGCTCCGCTGGCGATTCCATTACTGATTCGGCGCGCCCTCGCGTACAATGCGGCGCGGGGAATTCTCGAGAAAGGTGGAATGTTTGTGAAACACAGACAGAGCCGTACAGGCCGGTGGGCGGTTGGAGTCTTCGCTCTTGTGGTGGCGGTGCTGGCGCTGGGCGCCGCGGGCTGCAAGAAGCAGGAGCAAGAGCAGGTCCGCCGCTATCACCTGAAGGGCAAGATTGTCTCGATTGACATGCAACAGGGTTTGGCCACCATCAACCACGAAAACATTCCCGGGTTCATGGACGCGATGACCATGCCGTACCCGGTGCGCGACGCGCATCTCCTGCAGGGCTTGGGTCGGGGCGACGAGATCACGGCGGATGTCGTCGTTTCGGATGAAGGCGCGTATATCGAGAACATCGTGGTGACGAAGAAAGGCAGCGGCGCCGCGGAAGAACCCACCACGCGCTTCCACCAGCCGCAGCCCGGCGAGAAGGTGCCGGATTTCGCGCTGATCGATCAGGACGGCAAGCGCATTCATCTCGCATCGTTCCGCGGCGACGCGCTGCTGGTGACGTTTATCTACACGCGCTGCCCGTTTCCCAACTTTCTGCCCGCTCGTCTCGAAAAACTTCGCGAGCATCTACGCGGCGACGCGCAGCCACCGGCCGCCCGATTCGAAGATCCGCCTGCTGAGCGTCAGCTTCGACCCTGAGCACGATACGCCGGGCGTGCTGCGGCGCTATGCCGAGACGTTCCGGAAAACCACGGGCGGGAATCCCTTCGACCGCTGGCAATTTGCCGCTGTGCCGGCGAAGGACCTGCCGAAGGTGGCGGAGTTTTTTGGACTGACCTACAGCGCGGCGGGCGATCAGATCGAGCATTCGCTGAGCACGACGGTGATCGCGCCGAATGGCACGGTCTATAAGTGGTATTACGGCAACGAATGGAAGCCCGCCGATTTGATCGAAGACGCCACGCAGGCCCTCGCGCAGCCCACCACGCAGAACGCCGCGCCGCGCACCGCCGCGCACCCGACCCACGCATAAACCAGGATGTATAGACGCCTCAGAGAACTCTGTGCCAGCTCTGTGCGCTCTGTGTGAAGTCCCTGCATGCGGCGGCCAAGGATTCAACACAGAGGTCGCAGAGGAAAGCCCAGAGAACACTGATACGCCTGCTCGTCGGCCGGAGCTGGAACTTACAAACTGCGGATCAATTATCGCGTTCGAGGATGAAGTCGGGGACGCAGAGCAGGGCCCGGCGGTATTCGGTGTCGGGGAGTTCGTCGAGGGCGGCTTTGGCGCGGCCGGCATAATCGCGCGCGAGGGCGGTGGCGCGGTCGAGCGCGCCCGTTTCCCGCACGAGCTGGGTGATCTGCTCGGGACGCACGCTTAGGAAGCCTCGCTCCTCAAGCACCTTGGCGACCAGCCGGCGGCCTTCGGCGGAGCCGTTCTTGTTTTCGCCGTCCGCGTGGGGCAGGCCGTTTTGCAGCGCGAAAATCAGCGGCAGGGTGACTTTTCCTTCCTTCAGGTCGCTCAAGACGGGCTTGCCGAGCTGTTCGTGCGAGGCCGTGAAATCCAGCAGGTCGTCCACGAGTTGAAAGGCGAGGCCGGCGTTGCGGCCGTATTCGGCCAGCGCTTCCTCGCCGCGCTGCGACTGGCGGGCAAGCACGGCGCCCAGGCGCGTGCATCCGCTGAACAGGCAGGCCGTCTTGCGGTAGGCGAGCTCGGTGGCGTCCGATTCGGTGAGATCGATTTTGCCCATGTGCATGAGCTGCAGGAGTTCGCCTTCGACCATGTTTTGTGTGAGGCCGATGAGGATGTCGAGGATGGCGAAATTGCGCTCGCGCAGGGCCATTTCGAACGACTGCATGTAGAGCCAGTCGCCCGCCAGCACGCTCATGTGATTGCCCCAGCGTGCGTTGGTGCTGGGGCGGCCGCGGCGAGTCTCCGCGCCGTCAATGACGTCGTCGTGGACCAGCGTCGCGCTGTGGATCATCTCGACCACTGCGCCCAAGCGGATGGCGCTGGGGCCGCGGTAGCCCGCGGCACCCGCGGCGAGCAGCAGCAGGGCCGGGCGGAGCCGCTTGCCGCCGCCTTCGCGGAGATAGCCGGCGATCTGCGCGGCGGGTTCGATCGCCGAGCCGCTCTGGGCGGCAAGCTCCTGTTCGACGAGCGACAGATCGTCGCGAACCAGGTCGAAGATGCCTCTTACGGTTTGGACAGCAAACGCCATCCGAGTTGTTTACCTGGGCTGCGCCGGAGTGTCCCGCGCGCCGAGCCGGAAAAAGTGCCGGAAGTTTGCGACCGTAGCGGCCGCCACTTCATCGGGGCCTAAGTTTCTCACATTCGCCAAGGCTTGCGCTACCTCAACCACAAAAGCAGGCTCGTTGCGCTTGCCCCGGCGTCCCTGGGGAGGCAGGAACGGCGAATCGGTCTCCGTGAGCAGGCGGTCGAGCGGAAGCTCGCGCGCCACGTCGCGCAGGTGCTGCATTTTCGGGTAGGTCACGTTGCCGGCGAACGACACCAGAAAGCCCATGTCCATCCCGCGGCGCGCCTCTTCGAGCGTTCCCGTGAAGCAGTGGAAAATGCCGCCCAGACCCGAGGCCCGCCACTCCTCGTCGAGGATGGCCAGGCAATCGTCCCACGCGTCGCGGCAATGAATGACCACCGAGTGGCCGGTGGCCCGGGCCTGGCGGAGCTGCCGGCGAAAGACCTGCTGCTGCACGTCGCGGGGCGAGTGGTCGTAGTGGTAGTCGAGGCCCATTTCGCCCCAGGCGATCACGCGCGGGTGGCGCGCCAGCTCGTCGAGCCGGGCGAAATGATCGTCGGTGGCGACGGCCGCATCATGCGGATGGATGCCGATGGTGGCGTAAATCCAGTCGTGCTGCTCGGCGAAGGGGATGGCGGCATCGAGCCGCTCGGCCGGGCCGGTGCCGCTGCCGATGGCGAGCAGGGTCGTCACGCCGGCGGCGCGGGCGCGTTCGAGCATGGCCGCGCGGTCTTCGTCGAAATTATGAAACTCGAGGTGCGCGTGTGAGTCGATGATGTCCATGGCCGTCTTATGTAGCGGCCGCCTTTAGGCGGGCGCTGCAGCCGCGTACGTCAAAATCTTTACCGCAGAGGCGCAGAGGTCGCAGAGAAACCCATTGTGCCTTGATTCACTCCGTCTTATGTAGCGGCCGCCTTCAGGCGGGCGCTGCAGCCGCGTACGTCAAAATCTTTACCGCAGAGGCGCAGAGGTCGCAGAGAAACCCATTGTGCCTTGATTCACTCCGTCTTATGTAGCGGCCGCCTTCAGGCGGGCGCTTCCTCTCCGCCTGTCATTCCGAGGAACGGAGCGACGAGGAATCTATCTTCGTGTGCGCGTCGCTTCAAGCCAAGCCGCAGAGAGATCCCTCGCTCCGCTCGGGATGACGCCGCCATCGCGGGGGCAGCGGACTCTAGCCACTAGCCACTCGTCTCATTTCACTTTGGCGCCGGCGGGAATGTCCTCGGCGAAGGTGCACAGCACCGGCTTGCCGTCGGGGCCGGCCGAGGCCGCCAGCAGCATGCCGTTGGATTCCACTCCGCGCATCTTGCGCGGCGCGAGGTTGGTGACCACCACGACTTTGCGCCCCACCAATTCCTCGGGCGCGTAGGCCAGCGCAATGCCCGCCAGCACCTGGCGGACTTCGCCGCCAATATCGACCAGGAGCTTCAGCAGCTTGTCCGCCCCGGCCACTTTTTCGGCGGATTGCACGACGCCGACGCGCAGATCAATCTTGGCGAAATCGTCGATGGTGATCTTTTCGCTGCCAGCGGGTGCTGCCGCTGCCGCGGGGGCCGCTGGCGCGGCGCCCGCCGGTGTTGCTGCGGGTGCCGTAGCCCCCGGATTTCGTATCTCGTTTTCCATGGTTTCAATCCTTTCCGATGCTTCTTTCTTGTCCACGCGCGGAAATACTGCTTCGGGTTTGCCAATCTTCGTTCCCGGCTTTAGTCCGCCCCACCCCAACTGCTCAATTCGTCACATCAGCGAGTTTGCCTGATCTGCCCGAGCTGTTCCCAAATCTTCTGCGTCGCTTCGGGAATCACAGGATGAGCCAGGGTGTAATTAGATACAAGGCTCTGCGGCAGCGTACAAAGTTCTACGGCGAGACTGCTCTTCGACTCGAGTCTGTTTGGCTAGCGCCCAGGGTCGCCGCCAGGTCAGGAACACGTCTACTTGCGCAATCAAGCTGCCAGATGTCTCCTAGTGCGCCCATGAAATTAAACTCTTCGTATGTCCTGCCAAACAAAAGCCGAAACAATTACTCAGCCTCGTCGCCAAGCCCTCATCAGGTCCTGCTCTAGCACGACAATCACCAGCAGGGATCTCGCCCTGGAAGTATCTGTTGAATCATCGCGAGCACGCGGCTCGCCAGATTGCCGAGGCCATTGGCGAGATCGGCGTTGTAGCGCGTGATCAGCGCCTCGCGGGAGAAATTGCCGTCCTGGCCGAAGACGGTTTCGCGCAGCAGGTAGTAGCGCAGCGCGTCGTTGCCGAGCACTTTCACAATCGGCTCGGGATACGCCACGTTGCCCTTCGACTTGCTCATCTTTTCCTGCTCGAAGAGCAGCCAGCCGTGGGCGAAAATCTTCTCGGGCAGCGGCAGGCCGGCGGCCATCAGGAACGCAGGCCAGTAGACGGCGTGGAAGCGGATGATTTCCTTGCCGATCATGTGCAGGTCGGCGGGCCAGAATTTCTGGAACTCGGCGCTGCCCTTTTCGCCTTCGCCGTATCCGATGCCGCTCATGTAGCTGGTGAGCGCGTCGTACCAGACGTAGAAGACGTGCGCGGGATCGTCCGGCCAGGGAATGCCCCACTTGATCGACATGCGGCTGATGGAGACGTCGCGCAAGCCCGCTTCGACGAAGCTTTTCACTTCGTTCAGGCGGAAATCCGGCTCGACGAACTTCGGATTCTTCGCGTACAGGTCGAGCAGTTGCTGCTGATAGGCCGAGAGGCGGAAGAAATAGTTTTCCTCGGAGATGAGTTCGGCGGGCCGGCCGCAGAGGGGGCAATCGGCGGGCTCGCGCGAGTCGCTGACGTAGAGATTATCGTGAATGCAGTAGCGGCCCTCGTACTTGGCCTTGTAGATGGCGTCGGGCGATTGGCGCAGGGTGCGGCGGACCAGCATCTGCACGGCGCGCGCATGTTCGGTGGATGTGGTGCGGATGAAATGCGTGTACTGAATGCCGAGCAGTTTCCACAGGTCGCGGAAAATCTGCTGATTGCGGTTCACGAGTTCGGCGGGCGTGATGCCCTGTTTTTCGGCGGCGCGCTCGATATTGACGCCGTGCTCGTCGGTGCCGGTCAGGTAGGCCACCTCGTAGCCGCACATGCGCTTGTAGCGCGCGATGACGTCGCACACGATCGTGGTGTACGCGGAGCCGACGTGCGGCCGCGAATTCGCGTAATAGATCGGCGTGGTGAGGTAGAACTTTTTGGGCTTATCCATGCAATTCGGTGCGGCTCTCGCCCCGGTAGGGAAACTGTTTTTCGAATTCAAACGACGCCGCGGCCATCACCTGCTTGAGCGGAACCCCGCGCGCGGCGGCGATGCGCTGGCAATCGTCGTACTCCGGCGCGGCGTTCAGCACCGATCCGTTCATGCGCGAAATCTTCATGCGCACTTCGCCGTACGGCGTCGCCACGGGTACCCACTCGCGGGCGAGCGTTCTGCGGCGCACGTCGTGGGTGCGCACGCCGATGGTGGTGGCCTCGCGGAAGACGAGATCGATCAGGGACGCGGCGTTCTCGGGCTCGCACAGCAGCGTGACGAGCAGGCCCGGACGGTTCTTTTTCATCTGCACGGGCGTGGAAAAGATGTCGAGGGCGCCGGCGGCGAGCGCCTTCTCGGCCAGGTAGCCGTAGATTTGCGGACTCATGTCGTCGATGTTCGTCTCGATCACGGTGACGGGCGCTTCCGGCTGCGCTCCGGTTGTGCTCGCCGCGCGCTCTCCGATGAGCAGGCGCAGAACGTTGGGTTTCTCCGGGTTGTCCGCCGACCCGGCGCCATACCCGGCGGCGCGCAGGGTCATCAGGGGCATTCCGGTGTAGCCGGTCGAAAGTGCGGTGGCGATGGCCGCGCCGGTGGGCGTGACCAGTTCCCGCGCGATGCCGCTGGAATAGGTGGGCACGCCGCGCAGCAGTTCGAGCGTCGCCGGGGCGGGCACGGGAAGCAATCCGTGGGCCGTCTTCACCTGGCCGGAGCCGACGTCCATCGCCGAGCAGGCGAATTCGTCAATCCCCAGCAGCTCGAATCCAATCGCCGCGCCGACAATATCCACAATCGAATCGACCGCGCCCACTTCGTGGAAGTGGACGCTTTCGACCGGCACCTGGTGCACCTTGGCTTCCGCCTCGGCCAGCCGCGTGAAGATCCTGCGGGCGCGCTCGGCCGCGCGGGGCGCGAGATTCGCGCCGTCAATCCGCTTCAGAATGATCGAAAGCCCGCGATGATGATGGTCTTCCTGCGTTTCGACTTTGACGTGCGTGGCGAAGATCGCTCCGCGCTGCACCTTCGCGGCGGAGATCGTCCAGCCCTCGAGCCCGAGCTTGCGCAGCTCGCGCTCGATCGCGCCGAGGTCGGCGCCGGCGTCCACCAGCGCTCCCAGCACCATGTCGCCGCTGATGCCGGAGAAACAATCGAAATAGGCAATGGCCGTATTTTTCATGTGCGGTGCATCACTGCGCCGAAACTTCGCAGAAAACGATACTATTCTGGCCTCCGAGCACTGTCAAATGCCCGGCCCGCCGGCCGGGCTGCTTTGACGGCACCGGAAGCATCTCCTATAATCGCCAGATTCATCGAGACAAGGGAGCCACGTGTATAAGATGGTCGAAAACCGCATTCGCAAGGCGCTGCGCCATCACATCCGCGAGCGCTACAAGACGGACGTGCCGGTGGTGACCGCGCGCCCGCCGAAGATTTCCATGGGCGAAGTGGCTTCGCCGGTCTGCTTTGAACTGGCCAAGCAGCTCAAGAAGCCCCCGCGCGCCCTGGCGCAGGAGATTGCCAACGCGCTCAAGCCCATCGAAGGCGTGGCGCGCGTGGAAGTGGCGGGCGGCGGCTATCTGAACGCGTTTTTGGACCGCGCGGCGTTTTTCCGCGCGGCCTGCGAAGAAGCGGGGAGCGAAGCGGCGGCGCCGCCTGCGCCCGACGCGCCCAAGGTGGTGATCGAGCACACCAGCGTGAACCCGAACAAGGCCGCGCACATCGGCCACCTGCGCAATGCCGTGCTGGGCGACGCGTTTGTGCGCCTGCTGCGGCACACCGGCCGCCGGGTGGAAGTGCACAACTACATCGACAACACCGGCGTGCAGGTCGCCGACGTGATCGTCGGGTTCCTGCACCTGGAAAAGAAATCGCTGGAGGAAGTCCGGGCGCTGGCCGCCGCGCCGAAGTTCGATTACGTCTGCTGGGACCTCTACACGCGCGTGACGCAATATCTGGCGGAGGACAAGGCGCGGCTGGAGCTGCGCGCGCAAATGCTGAAGGAGATCGAAGAGGGCCACGGCGCCTCCGCGGAAATGGCGGAGATCGTCTCGACGGCCATCGTGCGCTGCCATCTGCGCACGCTGGACCGGCTGGGCATCGACTACGATCTGCTCTCGCGCGAAAGCGAAATTCTGCACCTGAAATTCTGGGACGCGGCCTTCGAGATGCTGAAGCAGCGCGGCGTGATCCAGCTCGCGGCGTCGGGGAAAAACGCGGGATGCTGGGTGATGCAGCTTCCTTCGGATCGCGAGACGCCCGAGGGCGAAGAAGAGCCCAACGAGATGGCCGAAGCCAAAATCATCGTGCGCTCCAACGGCACGGTCACCTACGTGGGGAAGGACATCGCCTACCACCTGTGGAAGTTCGGCCTGCTGGGCCGCGATTTTTATTACCAGCGCTTTCACACCCATCCGGACGGCCACGAGGCCTGGACGACGGCGAGCGAGGCGGGGCAGGCGGGCGCGCCCGCGTTCGGCCACGCGCAGGAAGTGTTCAACGTGATCGATTCGCGGCAGGCCTACCCGCAGCAGGTGGTCGTCGCGGGGCTGCGGTCGCTGGGATACGCGAAGGAAGCGGACCATCTGCAGCATTTTTCCTACAACGTCGTGGCGCTCACGCCGCGTTGCGCGCGCGAGATGGGCTACGAAATTCCCCCGGAGGACGCCAAGAAGCCCTACATCGAAGTGAGCGGGCGCAAAGGGCAGGGCGTAAAGGCGGACGACCTGATCGACCAGCTCGAAGCCGGCGCGAAGAAGGAAGTGGATGCGCGCCACGCCGCCGAGCCGGAGTCCGAGCGCGCCGCCATGGCCCACGCCATCGCCATCGGGGCGCTGCGCTATTTTCTGCTGCGGATCACGCGCTCGACGGTGATCGCGTTTGATTTCGAGGACGCGCTGAGCTTCGAGGGCGAGACGGGACCGTACGTGCAGTACGCCGTGGTGCGCGTCAACGGCATCCTGCGCAAGGGTGCCGAACAGCATCCGGAATTCGAACGCGTGGATGCCGCCAACCTGCTGCGCATCGGGAGCGGCGAAATCGACGTGGCCAAGTTTCTGGGAATGCCCGCCGGCGACGATTTATGGGAACTGGCCCTGCTGGCGGGTTCGCTCGATGCGCGGGTGGAGGCCGCCGTCGGCGCGCAGGAACCGGCCTTCGTGGCGCGCTACGCCTTCGATCTGGCGCAGGCCTTCAACGTTTTCTACCACAAGCACCACATCCTGTCCGAAGAGGACGCGGAGAAGCGCGCATTTCTGCTGCGGCTGACCTCGCTGGTGCGCGAGCAGCTCGTGGCGGCGCTGGGTCTGCTGGGCATCACCGCGCCGGAGAAGATGTAAGAGCCCGCTGCGGGCCGGGCACGCGACAAGGTGTTAATGTAGCGCCGGGGCCTTCAGCCCGGCACGCTGGCGTCGCCGAGGCGCGTCGTACATGCCGCGCTAAAGACCGCGGCGCTACATCTTCAGGGCGAAATCGATAATCGAGCGGATGGCGACGCCGGTAGGCCCTTTCGCCAGCCACGGGCGCCCCTCGTCCAGCCAGCACGTCGCGGCGATGTCGAGGTGGATCCACGGCGTGTCTTCGGCGAATTCCTTCAGAAACCACGCGGCGGTGATGGCCCCGCCGCCTTTTCCGGTCGAGGTGTTGCGGATATCGGCGATGTTGCTCTTGATCATTTCCTGGTATTCCTCGTCGATGGGCATGGGCCACATTTTTTCGCCCGCGGCGGCGGCGCTTTCGAGGAACTTGTCGAGATATTCGCGCGGCGTGCCGAAGGCGCCCACGTTGACGTTGCCGAGCGCGGTTTCAATCGCGCCGGTAAGCGTGGCCGCGTCGATCAGGTGCGTGCAGCCGAGCTTGCGCGCGTAGCAGAGGCCGTCGGCCAGGATGAGGCGGCCTTCGGCGTCGGTATTGATGACTTCAATCGTCTTTCCGGACATGGCCGTCTGGACGTCGCCCGGCTTCTGCGCCCGGCCTCCGGGCATATTCTCGGTGGCGGGAATGACGGCGATGACGGGAATCGACGGCTTCAGGGCCGCCAGCGCGCGCATGGTGCCGAGCATGGTGGCGCCGCCGCCCATGTCGTACTTCATCTTCTCCATGTTGGTGGAGGGCTTGATGGAGATGCCGCCCGTGTCGAAGGTGACGGCCTTGCCGACCAGTCCCAGCACCGGCGCGCCCGGCTTGGGATTCGCGGGGGTATAGCGCACCACGATCACGCGGGGCGGCTCGGCGCTGCCTTGCGCCACGCCGATCAGCGCGCCCATTTTCAGCTCGGCAATCTTGTGCTCGTCCAGAATCTCGATGCTCAGCCCGGCTTCCTTGGCCATGGCTTGGGCGCGTTCGGCGAGCATGCGGGGCGTCAGGCGGTTGGAGGGCTCGTTGATGAGGTCGCGGGCGAAGTTCTGCGATTCGCCGATCGCGCGGCCCTGGTCGATCGCGGCGGTCAGATTGGCCCCCAGGCCCGGATCGAATCCCGCCAGCGAGACCGATTGAATCTCGCGGTCTTTCTTTTCCGTGCGGTACTTGTCGGACTCGAAGTCCGCGGCGACCAGTCCCTCGACCGCAGCCTGCGCGGCGGCGGGGCTGCGTTCGCCCTCGCGGGTGAGAAATGCGAATTTCTTCACGCCGCGCGACTTAAGCTGGCGCAGCGCCGTTCCGGCGATCTTGCGCAGCTCCGACGTGGTGAATTTGCCGGGCTTGCCCGCGCCGATCAGCAGCAGTTTCTGCGCGGCCAGCCCGGCGGGGAAGTGGACCAGCAGCAGCTCCAGCGATTTGCCGGTGATTTCGCCGCCGGCCACGAGCGAGGCCAGCCGGCCGCTCATCCCGCGGTCGATCTCGGCCAGGATGCCGTCCAGCTTGTTTTCCTGGTCAAAAACGTAGGTGACGACGGCGTCGGTCTGAATCGAAGCATACGGCTGCGTCTCGAGTTGAATCTGCATGGCTCCCTTTCGTGGTTACCGCCGCCGCGAGCGGTAAATGGCTTCGTCGGCTTCGCGTTTGGCTTCCTTTTGGCGTTCGGATTCGCGGCGGTCGTGGAATTTTTTGCCTTTGCCCACCGCCAGTTCGCATTTGGCCCGGCCATCCCGGAAGTAGATCTTCAGCGGGACGATGGTCATACCCTTCTGCTGCGTCTGGACGAGCAGCCGCTCCAGTTCCCGGCGGTGGAGCAGCAACTTGCGTTTCCGGAGCGGGTCGTGGTTGCGGAACCCGCCGGGCTGGTATTCCGGGATGTGGCAATTGACCAGCCAGGCCTCGCCCCCGCGAATTTCCGCGTAGGCTTCCCGCAGCGTGCCTTTGCCTTCGCGCAGGGCTTTGACCTCGGTGCCGACCAGCATCAGGCCGGCCTCGAACTTGTCCAGCAGGTGGTAATTGTAGGAGGCGGTGCGGTTCTGCGCGACGATCTTGACGCCTTCCCGCTCCCCCTTTTTCGCCGCCGCTTTCACCGTTCTGGTATCATAGCCGCTCGGCGGGATGGGCTGCAAGGGACGCCAACGGCCCGATTTCCGGGCAGGTCCGCGGCCAACGTTCACAGGGCTGTAATGCGATGGCTCGTGCAGCTGTGGTACACCGGGGGACCGGCGGCAACGTGGGGGTTCCTTGCCGCATCCTAGCCCGGATGTTAGACTTTGGCGGTCAGACCGATCCCCGCGGAGGCCTCTTGTTGCGCCGCACAGCGTATTCGGCAGTTTTGGTGTGTGCCGCTGTTGTTTTGGCGGGCTGCCCCAAAGGAAATCAGGATTACGACGCGGGCCGCAAGGCCGAAGCCTTGCAGGACTACGACACCGCGCTGGTCCACTACGAGCGCGCCCTCCGCGCCGAACCCTCCAACGTCGAGTACCGGCTCCGCGCCACGCACGTGCGTTTTGAGGACGGTCAATTCCACGTCGAGCAGGGGGAGAAGGCCCTCAAGGCCAACGACCTGCAGCTGGCGCTGGCGGAGTTCCAGAAGGCCCAGGCGATCGATCGGTCGAATGCCGCCGCCGACCAGGGCGTGAAGCGCGCAATGGATCAGCTGGCGGCCAAGACGGCCACCGAATCTTCCCAGGCAATCAATCCCAATCCGCCGGACGACGCCGATCTGCTTCCGGAGCCTCCCGAACTGAAGCCGCTCTCGCACGAACCCATCAATTTGAAGATGACCAACGATTCGCGCGTGGTCTTCGAGACGATCGCCAAGCTCGCCGGGCTGAGCGTGATTTTCGATCCGGATTTCACCTCCCGGCGCATTTCGGCCGAACTACCCAGCATCACGCTGGAACAGGCGCTGGACACCGTGGCGCTGGAGAGCAAGGCGTTCTGGAAGCCGCTGACCAGTAACGTGATTTTCGTGGCGCCGGACAACCCGCAAAAGCGTCGGGACGTGGAAGACGAGGTCGTGCGGACATTCTATCTGGCCAATTCGCTGACGCCCCAGGACCTGACCGAGATCGTCACCGGCCTGCGCTCCTTGCTCGATCTGCGCCGCATCCAGCAGGTGAACTCGCAGAACGCCATCGTGATCCGCGACACGCCCGACAAGCTGGTGCTGGCCTCGAAAATCATCCGCGACCTGGACAAGGCCAAGCCCGAAGTCCTGATTCACGTCCAAGTGCTGACCGCCAGCCTGAACCGCTTGCGCGACCTGGGGATTCTGCCCGGACAGAGCACCGTGCTCAGCTTTACGCCCCGAAGTTCGATACAGCCTGGCAGCAGCGGGACTTCGGGTTCGTCAGGAACATCCACGACACCCCAGGTGACGCTCAATAACCTGCGGCACCTGGCCTCGTCGGATTACAGCCTCACCTTGCCGGGGGCCACGGCCACCGCCATTCTCACCGACAACAAGACGAGAATTATTCAGGACCCCGAAATCCGCGTGAGCGATGGTGAGAAAACCACGCTCAAAATCGGAGACCGGGTTCCGGTAGCGACGGGCAGCTTTCAGGCGGGCGTGGGCGTCGGCGTGGGGGGCGGCGCAGGCGTGGTGAATCCGCTGGTGAACACGCAGTTCCAATACATTGACGTCGGCGTGAACATCGACGTAACGCCGCGCGTGCATCCGGATGGCGACGTCAGCATGAAGCTCTCGGTCGAGGTCTCTTCGATTACGGGGTCAAGCAACATCGGCGGAATCAACCAGCCCGTGATCAGCCAGCGCAAAATCGAGCACGAGGTTCGCGTGAAGGATGGTGAAGTGAGCGTGCTGGGCGGGTTGATCGAGCGCACCGAGACGAACAACAGCAACGGCATCCCCGGCGCGGCGCAGCTTCCCTTGTTTCGCTACCTGTTTTCGGACAACAGCAAGAACGTCCAGGAGAACGAAGTCCTGATCGTTGTGACACCCCATATTCTCCGCTTCCCGTCGATCACGGCGGAGAACCTGCGCACGCTGGCCGCCGGGACGGACAGCAACATTCGCGTTTACCACGAGAGCGAGGAGGCGGCGGCGGAACCCGCGAAACCCGGCGCGCTGTCGGCGCCGGCTTCTCCCTCGCAGCCGCCGCAGCCTGCCGGAGCACCGGCCACGCAGCTTCATTTTGAGCCCGCGACCACGGCCTTGAAGGTGGGCGACCGCGCGACGCTCGGCCTGACCGTCTCGGGCGTCAGCGATCTGTACTCGATTCCGCTGCTGATTCATTTCAACCCCGCCGTAGTGCAGGTCGAGGAAGTGCGCAACGGAGGCTTCCTTTCCGGGGGCACGCAGGAAATCGCCATCGTGCAGCGGATCGACGCGCAGCGTGGCGAGGTGGTGGTCTCCGCCACGCGCCAGCCGAATACGCCCGGCGTGAACGGTTCGGGCACGCTGCTGGGCATCGTCGTGCGCGCCGTGGCGCCGGGAACCTCCGCGCTCCAGATTCTTCAGGTGAACGCCCGCGATTCGCAGCAGCGAACCATTCCCATGGTTTCCAGTGAGGCCGTCATCCAGGTGCAATGAGGAAGCATGAGAGCGCTTCGCACCGGCGGGATCAGGATGTGCGCGGCGGGCACGAGTGCGCCCGTGCGGCGCCGCGCGGGCCAGTCGGGCATGACGCTTCTGGAGCTGGTGATTGCGTGCGCCATCCTGGTGATCCTGGCGACCGTCGCGATCCCCCTCGAACGCGTCAACATCATTCGCCACCGGGAAACGCTGCTGCACGAACGCCTGCACGAGATGCGCGACGCCATTGATCGCTACAAGGACGATGCCGACAAAAATCTGATCCAGGTGCAGGCCGGCACGGAGGGATACCCGCCCGATCTGCAAACCCTGGTCAGCGGCGTGCAACTGACGGGAGCGAAGGACCAGCGCGTGCACTACCTCAGGAAGATTGAGCCCGATCCGATGACCGGAAACGCGGACTGGGGCTTGCGCTCGGTGCAGGATGATCCGGATACGAGGTCGTGGGGAGGCCAGGATGTGTTCGACGTGTACAGCCAATCCACGGGCACGGCGCTCGACGGAACGAAATACTCGGATTGGTAGCCTGTTTTTCGGCGCGGATGGGCAATTGGATGGCGAGACGTAACCACAGGAAGCTCGGGCGGGGGTGGCAACACGGCCCCGCCAGCGGCTTTACGCTGCTGGAGCTGATGATCGTCATTACGATCATCATCATTCTGGCCGCGATCAGCGTCGGGCGGTACGAGCAGACCGTGGTGCGCGCCCGCGAAGCGGCGCTCCATGAGGATCTGAGCGAGATGCGCAAGGCCATTCAGAACTACACGCGCGACAAGGAGGCCGCGCCCGCCTCGCTCGACGATCTGGTGAGCGCGCAATACCTGGGGGCCATCCCCACTGATCCGGTCACGCGCCAGAAAGACTGGAACACGGAATACTGCAGCGACTTGCTGAGCGCCGAGCAGACCTCGGGCGGCATCTGCGACGTTCACTCCGGATCCGACAAAGTCTCGCCGTTTGAAGGCACGCCCTACAGCTCGTGGTGAGCTGTCGCACCCTCCCAGCCTTTTGCCCGTAACTTGCTGTAGGGGCGCTGCTTGCTGCGGCCTGCCCGGCTGACACATTTGCAAGTTATTTCGGGAAGACCGCAATAGCGCCCGCTCCCTGCGATCATCCGATCGCTCCTTGCTGCCGCAAGGAAGCGATCTCGTCCGCCGACAAGGATAGCAATTGACCGAGCACCGCGTCGGTATGTTCCCCCAGCCGGGGTGCCGGGCTGGAGGGCCTGGCCGTCATGCCCGACATCTTGATGGGGTTGCCCGGCAGCCGCACCTTGCCGACATCGGGATGATCGTACTCCACGATCATTTCGCGCTCCGCCACCGGCGCCTCGGCAAAGGCCTTATCAAAATGATTGACGGGCGCAACCGATAGGTCCGCGGCCCGCATGCATTCGAGCCACTCCGCCACCGTGCGCGCGCGGAAAATGGCCTCGAGGTGCGGGACGAGAATACTTCGGTTTTTCACGCGGTCTTCGGCCGTGGCAAACCTCGGATCGTACGCCAGTGCGGGTTCTCCCAGCACTTCGCACAGCCGGACCCACGTGGCCGGTTCCCGCGCGGCCACAACCAAATAGCCGTCGCTGGCCGCAAACGCCTGCCAGGGAACGGTGTAGTCGTGAGCCGAGCCGGATGGTTTGGGCAATTCCCCATTGGTCAGCCACATCGTCCCCATGTACGTGAGCAAATGGAGCATGGCATCGAACATGGAAATGTCGATCTGCGCGCCGCGGCCGGTGCGTTCCCGGTCGAACAGGGCCGTCAGCACGCTCTGCATGGCAAAGATGCCGCCGCTCAAGTCGCCCAAGGGAATTCCCACGCGCGCCGGCGGACGCCCCGGCTCGCCCGTCACGGCCATATGGCCCGCAATCGCCTGGATGCTGAGATCGAGCGCCGGATAATCCTTGTAGGAACCGGTCGTGCCGAACCCGGTGACGGAGCATTGAACGATGCGCGGATTGATTCGGCTCAACGTGGCGTAATCAATCTGCAGCCGCTCCAGAACTCCGGGGCGAAAGTTGTCGATGACGACATCCGACAGTTTCACGAGGTCGTAGAAAATCTGGCGGCCGGCATCGGTCTTCAGGTCGATCACGACGCTCTTCTTGTTCCGGTTGAACGTCAGAAACAGGCCGCTCAGGCCTCGATAGGGCGCGACCGACGCATTGCGGCCGAGATCGCCTTTCGGCGATTCGATCTTGATCACTTCCGCGCCGAGATCCGACAGCACCTGTCCCCCATAGGTGCCGGCAATGATCTGGCCCAGCTCGAGGATGCGCACGCCTTGGAGTGGATGGGACATTGGGACCCGGGATTTCCATTTGGAATTCCCAGGCGACCAATAACGTACACCGAACCCAATCGGCTTGCAATGCTCCAAAGGCGCTGGTTTTTGCTTGTCGGCATCGTATTCCTGTCCGCCGTCCTCGAAGCCACGACCTCTGCCGTGATCGTTGGCGGGTTGCGAGGGCATGCAGCAACATCGCTGTTCGACCATCGAATTCAGACGCAAACCGGATATTTGCAGCGCACGGTCATTTTAGGACTTGACAACAATCGGGCCAGGTGATACTCGCACAAGTGCACGGCGGTCGCGTGGGTGGGAAAATGCCGAAAATGCACCAGAGGGTTCTGGTTTGCTACGGCACGCCTGCTACCGCTTTCTCCTCACGTTTCCGAGCACGGGCCGTAGTCCGAATCCCGCAATACTACTTGGGAGGAATCATGAAGCGGATCTTGATCCAGTCGATCCTAGCGAGCGTGTTGTGTTTGGGATGCTGCGGCGGACTTTTTGCGCAGGCCACATCGCAAATCTCCGGAACCGTCAAGGACGCCACCGGAGCGGTGGTGGCAGGAGCCGGGATTACCGCCACGCAAACCGCGACAGGAGTCACTCGGAGCGCGACGTCGGATGCGAGCGGCGTCTATGTGCTGCCGAGCCTGCCGCTTGGTCCGTACCGGCTGGAGGTCAAGAAGGAAGGCTTCACGACGTACGTTCAGACGGGCATCGTCTTGGAAGTTGCGTCGGCTCCAACGATCGATCCCGTGTTGAAGGTGGGCGCCGTTACTGAATCGATCCAGGTGGAAGCTTCGACGGTGACGGTTGAAACTTCCTCCACCGGCGTAGGCCAAGTGGTCAACTCGCAGGACGTCGTGGAACTGCCGCTCAATGGACGCCAGGTGACGCAGCTCATCACCCTGGCCGGCGGATCCAACACCGTGCAGTCCGGTTTTGGCCAGACGCCGACTGTGGGAAATCTCATGTCCAGCAAGAACTACCCGAACGAGGCGCTGGTAAGCGTCGGCGGCGGAATGCTGAACGGAACCACGTATCTGCTGGATGGGGGATCGCACAACGATCCGTTCAACAACCTCAACATGCCTTTGCCCTTTCCCGACGCGGTCCAGGAATTCAAAGTGGAAACCAGCGCGCTGCCGGCCGAGTACGGCCAGCACTCGGCGGGAGCGATCAACGTCGTCACCAAATCCGGCAGCAACCAGTTTCACGGTGACGCATTCGAATTCGTTCGCAACAACTATTTCAACGCCAATGATTTCTTCACCACCTCGGCCTCTCATCCAAATGGGCAGAGCGACGGCCTGAAGCGCAATCAGTTCGGCGGCACGATAGGAGGGCCGATCAAGAAGGAGAAGGTGTTCTTCTTTCTGGGCTACCAGGGTACGTTGCTTCGATCGCAGCCCGCGGCCCAAAAGGCCGTTCTGCCCACCGCTGCGGAGCTAACCGGCGACTTCCGCAGTGTATTGGGGACTGCTTCCGCCGGGGCTGAGTGCTCCTTACGTGGGCAACATCTCCCGGAACGATCCATCAGTGCCCAGGCTCTCACTTTCGCGAGCCACTTCCCTGTAGGGCCAGGGCCATGCGGCAGCGTTACCTACACGATCAGCCAGAATCAAAACGAGCACATGGGTGTGGCGAAGGTCGATTACCAGATCAACTCCAAGCAGTCCCTCTTCGCGCGTTATTACGGGACGCACAGTCTTCAGCCTTCCAGCTTTCTCCCCGCAAGCGGAGAGCTATCGGTTGCGAACGCGGGTACCGATGACACCGTGAGTTCGCTGGTATTGGGTCACACTTTTCTGATCAGCACCGCCATGCTCAACACATTCCATTTCTCCTATAGTCAAATCGGCATCACGAAGTTTCAGGTGCCGATTCCCACCCCCACCGACATCGGAGTCGCGGGCATGTACACGGCTCTGCCCCACTTTTCCAACATCAACATCACAGGCGACTTCCAGAGCGCCGGCGGATTCGCTACCCCCGGTCTTGTCAACACCAGTACTTGGGGGTTAAAAGACGACTTCAGCCTGGTCAAGGGCCCTCACCAGTTGCAGTTCGGATTCAGCTTTCTTCGACCCAGACAAACTTCTACGTTTTGCGTCTACTGCAACGGGCTGTTCACCTTCAATGGCACGAGAACCGGCAACGCCATGGCGGATTTCATCGCCGGGCTGCCCGCCTCAATGACCCAGATAAATATTTCCCACGACAACGAAAAATGGCGGTCGCTGGGACTCTACGTTCAGGATAGCTGGAAGGTCAATTCGCGCCTGACGCTGAACTACGGCATGCGCTGGGAGCCGTATCTCGCTGGCAGTCTTGATAAGAACTACGTCTCCCATTTCGACATGCAAGACTTTCTAATGAATATTCATTCGACGATTTGGCCGAATGCACCGGCGGGAATTCTGTACCCGGGCGATCCAGGCTTCAACACTGGCGGTAAGCCAAACTTCACAGGCTGGGGCAATTGGTCGCCGCGCATTGGCTTGTCGTGGGATCCCACAGGCCATGGCAAGACGGTCATCAAGGCGTCCTGGGGAATGCTCTTCGATATGCCCCACACGCTTTTCTACTACAACTACGCGACGGAACCGCTGTGGGGCTCAAGCGTCACGCTGATCAATCCCTCATTCGCGAATCCCTGGGCGAGTTATGCTCCTACCTTCACATCACCGTTTCCGACTGTGCAGAATGCCAGCGTCTGCTTACCCAAAGAATGGGTATTACGAGTCGGTTCCACTGCACGTCAAGAACACCTATGTGGACCAGTGGAACCTGGCGATTCAAAAGCAGATTGGGTCAAGCTGGCTCTTCAAGGCGAGCTACTTGGGCAATGACGTGATACACCTCTGGGTAGACCAGGAGGGGGATCCCTCAATCTACATCCCCGGACTGCATGTTCGGAAGAACTGTAACCCTAGTCGCGCTGCGTAACACGGTGCATGCTCGGCACGGACAACTCCGGCGACCTATGCTCCACCAACTCGACGACACGAGCAGCGCGGCGGCGCTGGCTCACGCTGTTAAATCCGGGACTCAAGGTGACCATACTATGGATCGCTCGAACTCTTGAACGATGGCGGGACGGGCAGCTACAACGCGCTGATCCTTTCGGCGGAACACCACCTCACGCAGCACTTTTCGATGCTGGCGAACTACACCTGGTCGCATTGCATCTCCGATCTGCAGACTACCGAGCTTTCCGCTCCAATTACCAACAATCCCAATAATATCCGCTATGACCGCGGAAACTGCTCGTTTATTGACGTTCACCACAACTTCAACCTTTCCGGCGTTCTTCAGTCGCCGCATTTTTCGTCCCAAACGCTTCAGTGGATCGCCGGCAACTGGCAGCTTTCGCCGATCTTTGGGGATACACTCGGGCAGCTATTTCAACGTGACCACCGGTGCGGACAATGCGCTGAACGGAAATACCAGGCCTACTTCCATCGGGCAACGCCCCAATCTTGTAGCAGACCCTTACTGCCACCCGAAGACCGTCACTTGCTGGATGAACAAAAGCTCATTCGTTGCCCCGGCCAACGGTACGTTCGGGAATCTGCCTATGAACCATTTGGAAGGTCCGGGCTATGTCGATCTGGATCTTTCCATATCGCGCCGGTTCCCAATCACGGAAAGGCAAAACCTGGAGATCCGCTTCGAAGCCTTCAATGTTGCGAATCACCCGAATTTCCTAAATCCGAGCACCTCCAATCTCGCGGGAGGACCCAACAACACGGTTATGACTGCAACCAATTTCGGAAAGATTCAGGGCGACGTCGCTCCCAGAATCATGCAGTTCGCAATCAAGTACGCGTTTTAGTGTCGGTTTACGACGCCCAACGGAGCGTGGCGCGCGCCACGCTCCGCCTGGGCTTTTCCGCGACGACTCGAACCGTCGCCCTCCCTCCGCATCGTCTCTGGCGACCGCATAGCAGAGACGCTGCGCTTGTTGGGAAAGCCCCCCGGACGCATGGCGAACACAAGACGTGTCACGCGAGGTTTACCATCGACGCCACGCTGACAGCCCTACAAGGGCATAGTAAGTACGGCTTTTCGGATACGCGGGACGTGAGGCAAGAAGGAAGGGCTGCCGATGTTTGGCATCGGGAAACCCATGGTTGCGGGGGTCGGATTGGAACGACGCTACGACCTCCGGCCCCGGCCCGATGAAACGGGCCGAATAAGAAATGGCAGCCCGACGTGTCTTGGGCTCATGGGCAGATCGGCGCAGGGGGAAGGGAAGGAAAGTGGTTGCGGGGGTCGGATTGGAACGACGTTGCGACCTCCGGCCCCGGCCCGATGAAGCGGGCCGAATAAGAAATGGCAGCCCGACGGGTCTTGGGCTCATGAGCAGATCGGCGCAGGGAGAAGGGAAGGAAAGTGGTTGCGGGGGTCGGATTGGAACGACGTTGCGACCTCCGGCCCCGGCCCGATGAAACGGGCCGAATAAGAAACGGCAGCCCGACGTGTCTTGGGCTCATGAGCAGATCGGCGCAGGGAGAAGGGAAGGAAAGTGGTTGCGGGAGTCGGATTGGAACGAGGTTGCGACCTCCGGCCCCGGCCCGATGAAACGGGCCGAATAAGAAACGGCAGCCCGACGTGTCTTGGGCTCATGGGCAGATCGGCGCAGCAGGAAGGGAAGGAAAGTGGTTGCGGGGGTCGGATTTGAACCGACGACCTCCGGGTTATGAGCCCGACGAGCTACCAGGCTGCTCCACCCCGCGAATTCATGATAGCGGATGGGTTGGATGCGGTCAAACGAATCCGGTCTTTGTGGGGCTGCCGGCCGGTGCGAAGCATCCGCGCGGAAACGGAGCGGGAAGCCGCATGCGCGAGACGTGGTGCGCTGGCGGCCGGGAACCGACGGCACAATAGCGGCGAGCAACATGGCCGGGCGCAACCGGCTGAGGGACCCGAGACGCCCGGCCGCTTCTCACCCATCTCCGCAGGATTTGGGTAAGAATTCGCTATGCGGCAGTTTCGTTGCTGCGCATGAACTCGTAGCGTTCGATGGCCGCCGCCACGCCCACTTCTCCGGAGGTTTCGGAGTTACTTCGCAGGATGCGTCCCAGGCAGCGGACGCGCACCGGTCCTGCTTGGGTCAGCTCGTGGGGCAGGGTCATCACGATTTCCACCGGCGAGCCGCTCTTCAGCTTCTTGGGCAAATGGAAATAGAGACCGCGCGAACTGACTTCGCGCGATTCCGTGGCGGCTTCACCGACCACGCTTTCATCGGTCCAGCGGACCGTCAGCGGCAAGCGCATGAGGAAACGCCGCGATACTCGTCGCTCTTTTGAAGACACAGTATAAGTCCTCCCAGGGTCCTTATCAGGATAGGGCCTGGCCCTCCGGCTGCCAATAGACCAAAAGGCCCAATTCGAAAGCTTCGAAAGTAGTACAGAAGTACTGGAACGAGTTGGGTCTGGGCGATCTCTGGCGGAGCCTGCACCGGCCCGGCACGACCGGCTGCGGAAGCGCTCTTAAAGCAGCTCCAAGTGTCAATTTCTGGCAAATCTTGGCCATGAATGCGCCGTGGGGAAGCCGTGCTGCTGGCGCGGGGGTCCTCAGAGGGCGTGGCGGCCGTGCGCGCTGCGAGGGCGCGGGAAACGCAGGGGGCGCCCCGCGGGGCAGGGCCGGGAATCAGGCCTGGTC
This sequence comes from Terriglobia bacterium, assembly GCA_963791705.1. Lineage (GTDB taxonomy): Bacteria > Acidobacteriota > Terriglobia > Acidiferrales > UBA7541 > Palsa-295. The sequence goes on from CAWBTO010000007.1 coordinate 84,964, forward strand.
GATCAGGCGATGGTGGATGGCGTAGAGAGCGAGTTCGAGGCGGTCGGAAACGCCGAGCTTGTCGAAAATATTGTGCAGGTGATTTTTGACGGTTTGCTCGCTGATGAAAAGTTTTTCGCCGATTTCGCGGTTGCGAAAGCCCTGGGCGACGAGCTGGACGATTTCCTTCTCGCGTTCACTGAGCAGAGGCTTGTCGCGCCGCTGGCCCGATTCGGCCGACTTCTTGAAGGCGTCGATCACCTCGGCGGTCATGCGATTGTCGAGCCAGATTTCGCCCTCATGGACCTTGCGGATGCTTTTGAGCAGGAGGTCGGTGGCCGACTGCTTCAGGACGACGCCGCGGGCGCCCAGGCGCATGGCGCGGACGACGTCGCGATCGTCTTCGGCGGCGGTGAGAACGATGACGCGCGTGGGCAGGGTATCGAAGTTGATCTCCTCGAGCACGGCGAGGCCGTCTTTTTCCGGCATGCGGAGATCGAGCAGCAGGATGTCAGGCTTGAGCTTGGGGAGCATCTTGGTGCACTCGACGCCATTGGAGGCCTCGCCGACGATCTGCACGTCGTCAGCGGCCTCGAGCAGCTTGCGGAGGCCCTCGCGGAAGATGGCATGATCGTCCGCGACCAGGATGCGAATCGCCTGTTTTGCTTTAGTCATATTAATGGGTCGGGATTTCGATGGTTAGACGCGCGCCGTGACCCGGATTCGACTCCAGGGTCAGCGTACCGCCCACACTCCGTGTCCGTTCCTTGATTGAAATTGGTCCCAGCCGCAACTGGTCCAGTTCCTCGCTCGTGTAGCGTCCGGAGAAGCTGAATCCCAGCCCGTTGTCGTCCACGACAAGAAAGGCTTTGGCCTCGTCCTGACCTAGTTTTACCACGACGTGACTGGCATGCGCATGCTTTTTTATGTTGTGAAGTGCTTCCCTGTAAATCTGAAAAAGCTCGCGGCAGATGCGGTCGGGAAGGCGCAAATCGCGGTCCTCGATGAACAATTCAATCTGGAGATCGTGTTCGCTGCGGAAGCGCTCGGCAAAGCCGACCATCATTTCGCGCATGTCGGCGCTTTCCAGGCGCAGGGGCCGGAGGTCGGTGACCATGCGGCGCAGGTCCTCGCTTTCCTGCTGCACGGTTTTTTCCAGGCCGGCCAGGTCCTGCTCCGGCGCGGTCCGGCTTGTGGGGGAGCTTCTGGCGGAGTACGCCGAACTGGATTTTGAGGCTGAGCAGGGTCTGCAGGATGCCGTCGTGCAAATCGCGGGAAATGCGGCTGCGCTCGGATTCGATGGCCCGGTTGCGCAGATGGCGCAGCAGGAAGAGGTTTTCCAGAGGCGGCCCGATGTGGCGGACGATCTGTTCGAGCCAACGCAGGTCGGCGGCCAAGAAGCGGCGGTGGGGCGCGTGGGCTGCCGAGCGCCAGCCGGGCCCGGGGGCCAGGGGATTGATCAGGAGGATGCGCCCGGCCGGGCGGTCGTCAAATTCGAAGGTGGCGGCGAGCAACGATCTCGCGGCAAACTCGTTTCCCGTGGACTCCGGGGGCGGCGGGAGGGTTCGGAAGCGGCGTCCGGTGCGGCGGTCCCAGCCGAATCCGTGACTGTGCCCGTTGGCGAAATTCCAGCAGACCGAGGTTTCCATGGCGTCGAGCAAGAAGGTGTCGGAGCGGCCGAGCGGAAGGGTTTCTGGCACCGGGGGCTCGGTTTGATCGGGACGTACGCGCCAGACGAAGACGCGGTCGAGATCCTCATCCCGGGCGGCCAGACAGGCCTGCTCGCAATCGAACGCCAGGGCCAATTCTCCCAGCATCTGGCGGATCGACTCGTTGAGGCCGCGTTCGAAGCGGAGCAGGCCGGTGACGGTATCGAGAAACTGCTGGCGGGCCAGATGCTGGCGTTCGCGGGCGCCGAGGAAAGCGATGCCCAGGCCGGAGACGAGCATTCCCAATCCGATGGCGGCCCAGCGCGAGGCGCTCTGCCACTGGAATGGCTCGGTCAAAGCGAGGCGGACGACGATGCCGGCAATGGCCAGGGCGATCACCGCGCCCAGCGTGCGCCTATGGCCGCGTGTCGCCAGGGCGAAGACGACGAACAGCAGGAGCAGCCAAAAAGCGAATACGGAATGCGCGAGACACAGAAACAGGGCGAGCACGGCGAGGTCGGCAGCGACAGGAACCTGCAGTTGCCCGGCGTCGGTAAAGCGTCCGGCGAGCGCGGCTCCCAGAGCAACGGCCAGATAGAGCGAAAGAAGCGCGACGGGAAGGAGCGGGACCGGTGCGGGAGAGGTTTCCAGCAGAGCGACCAGAGAGAGAGCCGCCAGGATGGCCCGCGCCAGCGTGACCTGCCGCTCCAAGTACATTCGTTCTACGTTTTCCAGGGACATGGTGGCGGGCAGCAGCCAATCCAAGTCTAGCAAGGCGCCGGGCGCGCGCAACCGCGTGTGGTCATATGGTAATTGGCGGGATGGGCGTCGCGGGCGCGGGTAGGGTCCTAATTTGGACCAGCCAAAAGGGAGCGCGATGCGCCGAGTTGAATGAGTGGCCGATTTGCTGCCGAACCGGTCAGAGTTGGAGCTTGCGTAGCCTCGACGACGTGCTGCAAAAGCCCCATCCGTAGGCTCAAGGTAACTTAGTGAAACTACACGCTGCACGCGAGGCAATTTCGAGTGGGCAAAAAGAGTTGTTTTCGCCCTCGTGATCGCGGCTGCCGTGTTCAATAGTCGCAGCTATTGCCGAGGAGCTAAGAGCGGAAGGTCTTGGCTTCCCGATGTTCTAATTTCACGAATGAATCTCAATTCCGACTTAATCCCGGTCAAGTAGTTGCGATCCCGGAACCAGTTCCGATGGCGGAAGCCATCGACATTCGAGGCTGTCTCATAAGCCTTAATCAGGCCGGAGAAGGCGAGTTTCGTTAATTCTCGGAGAACGGTTTTTTCAGGCCCGTCTCGTTCGGTCCATCTTGGCTTTCCGAGCTTTTCGAGGTCGTCGTCAAGGCTCAGATTGTTCTCGCTATAAATCATCCGCAATAGCTCGCCCACTGCGTAATAGACCATGTACCGCCTTTCAAGGGCGAGCCCGGCGAGTTCATCTTTTGATCTTTTTTCCTTTTCTTCCTTCCACAGCATCTTGATGTACTCGCATACAAACCAAATGCCAGAGAAGACGTGGAACCTGTCTTCGGGAACCGTCGCCCATACAGCGGTTCCGTCGCCAAAGACAAACGAATACCTCCCGTCCTTGCTTGTGTCAAAGAGGCGAGCCGTTCCACCCCACATGTCGTGAGGCGCGTATTGGAACGCATGAATGGTCTTCGCGAACTCCTCCATTTCGATCGGAAGTCGTTCCCTCTTTTCGCGACTGCGCTTATTCTTGTACCAGAAGTGCGTTCCGCCTCTCTTTAGGTCTCCGAACTTGCCGGCAAGGTCCCTCTGAACAGGGTCATTGCTGCGAAAGTCTGACACGCTGATCTTATTCTGAGTGTTGTTGTATCGCGTAACTTCTTCGAGGAACGTTGGTTCCTTGCCAAGAGAGAATGTAGAGATGCGGACCATCACGACGGCTCTTTTTGTCGCAGCCGCATTCCGGGATTGGGCCTTAAACAGAGAACGGACCGTCTGGGCGCCGTTTATGATTGAAAAGTTCTTGCAAGAGAGCGCGCACCCATCTTCGTCTTCGTCGATACTCGTGGCGACCGCCGAGATTCCGTTGTTGAAGAACAGAAAGTCATCGGGACGAGTCTCGGCTGTGGCTATTATCCCTTTGTTGGTGCTCGTCTCACCGATCCAGTCACGAATGTTCAGTGCAAAAAGCCGGAATCGATGGCCGTGTGGCCGATATGTTTCGGCGATCTCGCTCCCGCGAACGAAACCAACGTAGACCGCTCTGCCATGGGCGCTATCCAGCTTCATCCATGGAGCGCCGTCCTCGTTAGGTACGAACGTAAGGGTGATCGGCTGGCTGATCATCTCACCCGCAGAAATGGCCTCGCGCAATTCCACATTCAAATCGGTCTCTTCGGCAAGGGTCAATTCGCAGCGGTCCTTAAATTCTTCGAGTCCCGGCCCTAGAGATGGGCCTTCTTCTTCCTTAGCGCGTAAGTTCGCGCCAAGCCGCCCCAGGGAAATGAAGGCCAGCTCGAACGTGTCGTTGTCCCAATCAACATCTGTGAGAGCCTCCAGCAGCTTTTGACTCTTCTTGTACTTCTTGCCGGTTTCCGGGTGAATCCGCCGCAGTACCTCACAAAATCCAACAACATCCTCCAACTTCTCATTGACTCCGTAGCCTCTGAATTTCGCTTGAATAATCAGTACCGTCCCATCACTGCGAGACAGAAAATCCACGCCGCAATCGTTTTCGCCATCCACCAAGCACGTATCGAGATCATCGGGATCCGTGGGCACCAAGCCCGGATTAAAGACGCCCCTTATCCGCTGCACATAGAATCGCGTCATCGCCTTCGACTGTTTTGTCGTCGGCAGCTTCTCAATATCGGTTCCAAGATGCTGTTTAACAAATGACTTTAGTTCGTCTCGGAACTTGAGCTTTGTCTCCATCTGACTCCTCAACCAGTCTTGCTTGTCTGCCGCGCGACTAGTCTACCGTTTTGTGTATAGTATTGCCGACGCTTTTGCAACCATCGCAGACGGCGGGACATTGACTCGTCCTTCTACTCCGGCGGCACAATCACCTGATTTTGTCCCGCACAAAACCAACAAGAACTGTCCTATGTTTTCAGGTAGTTGCGAGCCGAGGGGGTTCGGGGCTTTTGTCCCCTTCACACATACCGCGGGACGAAAGCATTCAAATTAGGACGCGCCGCGGGCGCGAAACCGATGCGGAGGATTGACAGCGGGTGCATAATCGTTGGCGGAAGAAAGAATCCGGCCGGGGGGACAAGGGGCTTGCCACAGCGCTATACGCGGGGAGAAGTGGGGCGCATTCTGGGCGTGGAGACGCGCCAGTTGCGCTATTGGGAACGGCTGCGGCTGGTGCGTCCGCAGGCGCGGTGGGGCGAGCGGTTCTACAGCTTTGGGGATCTGGTGGCGCTGCGCACGGTCAAGCACCTGACGGACAAACGGATTCCGGCGCAGCGGCTGCGGCGCGCGATGAATTTAGTGGAGCAGCAGTTTGGGGCGTCGCCTCTGTCGCTGCAGGAGTTGCGTTTCTTCGAACAGGGCCGCGACGTGCTGGTGATCCCGCCGGGGGCGGCCCGTCCGTTCAGCCCGCTGAAGCAGCAATGGTGTCTTCCCGTTCGACAGCGGCGCGCTTCCGGCGAAGTTACACGAGATGGCTGGCGCCAAGCCCGAAGAGCTGTTTCAACGGGCGCTGGATTGCGAGGAGCGGGAGGGGCTGCTGCCTCAGGCGGCCGAGCTCTACCGGCGGGTGTTGGATGTGGCGCCGGATTGGATTGACGCGCGCATCAACCTGGGCGTGGCGCTGTACCAGATGAAGCGGGTCGAGGAAGCGCACGCCGAATTTCTGGCCGCGGTGAAACAGGATCCTTCGCATGGGATTGCGCGGTACAACCTGGGCTGCGTGCTGGAAGAGCAGGGCCAGATCGAAGAGGCCATCGAACATCTGCGGCGCGCGGCGCGCGCCATGCCGGGCCATGCGGACGTGTTTTTCAATCTGGCGCTGGCGTACGAGAAGCGCGGGGAACGCCGGCAGGCCCGCGAGCAATGGATGCTTTACCTGCGCAGCGCCCCGAGTGGTCCGTGGGCCGCGCAGGCGCGGGCGCACCTGAAGCAGTGTTCCTCGCGCCGGAAGCGCGCCGTCCCCATCCCGTTTCCCCGCAAGGGCTAGCCTGCGTTTTGATCCGCGTAGAGTTCTGCTAGCGTGCTGAATCAGAAGTTCCTTGCATAACTACACCGAGCTCCTCAATTTAAAGGGACTATGTCAGCACGGAAAAGGGTGTGCCACACGCCCCGCGACGTTATTTCCTGGTCTTTTTCTCTATCTCTACACAACGAGAATGCGCTGGACCAAAGGGCTCGTGCACATACAAGATTTCAGTACCTTCAGTCAGGTGAAAGTACACCGCGATTCCTCTATCCCGATATTCGAGATGCTTGACGTCGCCAGTGGGGTCTTCGTACATTTCGGAGGTGCCTTCATTTGTATCCTTGCCGCAAGGGTCGGTGGAATAGCGAACCTGCAAGTAGCTGTTCCCGAAGATACGAATCACGTCCGCCTTGCTTAGGGGCGTGTCTGGGTCGAGCGCCATGCTGCTGACGACCAACCGCGAAAAATAAACTTCCAGACGGCCCTTCACAGGGTCGCCCACTCTGTAAGCAAGAAATGGTACATCATCTGTGTCCGCCGCAATTCCCTGCGATTCGGGATGCCCTAGAACTCTGAGTACATCTTTCCGCGTACTCTTCCCAACTGTCAGCCCGTGGTACACCGCTGGAGTCCACCGCTTCGCTGGTCGAACTTGGGGCCCGGCGGGTGGCGAGGCTCCCAGCATACAAACCGCTATCATTAGCCAAAGAATTCTGAACGGTGCTTTCATCGTGACAAATCTTCCACCACAGAGTTGAGAGGGCCGGTGGGCGAGGCTTTGGCGTTTGACTTTTCGGGTGCCGCATCCTGATGCACATTTTGCAAAGGGTGCGGATTTTCCGATCTTCTCCATCGAGAACGATTCCTCCACCGCGGCTCGAAGAAGCCAGGGAGCGCGCGGCGAGGCTTCGGCGCGGTGGCCCCATGAGGAATTGGGTTGTGCAATAGCTTCTAGGCAGCCCTCGAAGTTTTTATCCACTCGGCGGTCTTCTTGAGGCCGCCGAAGACGAAGAAGTGGATACCCTGGACGTGAAGATTGTCCTCGGAGGCGACGGCGGTGGCCAGCTCGCGGATGAGATGCTCGGGATTTCGCTCGGTCAAGAGACGGCTGAAGGAAGGCCCGTGGGTGAGAGCGCGGAGCGAGTTACCGACGCCGCAGCGAATGGCGTAGCGCGTAAGGGTGGTGACGCTGGCGGGGCCCGCGAAGCCAACGCGGATGGGGATGTCGATTCCCTGGTCGCGCAGGCTGCGGAGCCAGGCGGTGACCGGCTCGATTTCAAAGCAGAACTGCGTGGCGATGTGCAGATCCAGGCCGGTGCGGCGCCCATAGGCGACTTTGGCGGCCATGGCTTCGGCGAGGACGGGTCCGGGGATATTGGGATTGCCCTCCGGGAAGCCGCTGATGCCGATGTGGGTGATGCCGTTGCGCTGCAGCGCTTCGCTTTCCATCACTTTCAGGCTGGAGTCGTAGGGGCCGGCCGGCTGGTCGCGGTCGCCGGCGATAATCAGGACGCGGTCCACGCCCGCTTCGCCGTGGAGCCGGGCGGCAAACTCGGAAAGCTGCTTCTCGCTTTCCACGTGACGTGCGCCGATGTGGGGAACGGGGACGAGTCCGCGGCGCCGGAGGGTGGCGGCGGCCGGCACGGCGTTGAACGGATCGTCGCCGGGAATCCAGGTCATGTATACATGGGTGCCGGGATCGAGATGGTCCGCCGCGGCTTCGACGGTCTTGGATTCGCGGGCAGAGATCTCCATCGAATAGCCGCGCAACATGTCGGCCAGCGTAGGGGTCGGTCGGGAAGAATCGGTCACAGGGCACCTTGCACTAGGATTTGGAATAAAAAAGCGGCTTGTAGGATATCGAATGTTCGTTGCGGGTAACAGCGAAAGTTTAGCCGGGAGCTGAAATATAGGCCCCAGCGAGATTCCGGGGCTTCCCGGCTCAAATCGCCGGGGCGCGAAGGGCGCGCCGAAGCCGCGACCCAAAAGGCAGCCAAGGCTTTTGTGTATACATTAGGGGTGGTTGAACGGCCCGGCGCGGGCCGCCCGGAGGCGGCCCTGGCCAGGAGTGTTGCGCGACGCTTAGTGCCCGAAGTGGTAGTTGAAGCCGACGCGGACGATATTACCCTTCAGGTCGGCGGTGTGGGTGAAGACGTTCATGGGCCAACTGGGGTCCGGTATCAAGGTTGTCTGAAGATTGGTGCTGGTGGCCTTGACGCTGCCGAAATTGGCATAGAGGTATTCGGCCTTCAGCGAGGCGTGGCCTCCGACCTTGAGTTCAGCACCGCCGCCGGCAACCCATCCGGTGAGGTCTTTCTTTACGCCACCGTTTTCAGTCGCGGCGGCAAACGTGTCCGAGAACTGGGCCTGGTAGTTGATGTTAGTGGTAGCCAGACCGCCGGTGCCGTAGACCAGCACGCGGCCGTGAGTCACTCCGACGCGGGCGCGCGCGGTCATCAGCCAATCGGTCTTGACCGACTGCTGGACCGCGAAGGTGGTCGGGGCGCAGCAGGGATATACGCCCGAGCCGTAGGATAAACCAGCCAGGTTCATGGCGCCGAAATCAAACTCGCCGCCCACGACCACATTGCTAAACTGGAAGTTGTAGCCGAACTGCCCGCCTCCGGTGAAGCCGCCGGGATCGGGGTGTTGCACGCCCACGGCATTGATGGCCGGCGGGCTGGTGATGGCGAAGTAGCCCGACGGATCGTAGATGGTGCTGGTATGCGCATTGGAATTGCCGAACGTGCCGCCGACGTTGCCGCCGGCGTAAAATCCCTTGAACTCCTGAGCCTGTGCGGAACTCACGGCGACCAGAGCCAAACACAGCAGACAGCTCACCGCTAACACTTTCTTCACGATTGCCTCCTAGGCGGGATGTGCCACTGCAGACAAGGATGGCACGGGGGGCGCACGGTCCTCAAGGCGAGACCTTGGGGCGATTTTCAAGATGGTTACTAAGAAGCGAACTGATTCAGAATGTGGAGGTTGCGAGACTTTTCCGGGAGGCTCCGCCAACTGAAGGAGACCGGGGGGGTGTAGAGCGGTTCCCGTCCGGGAGGTGGCGGAGAGACCGTGCCGGGGGCGGCTTGAACGAGTGGAGCACCATCAGGACGCAGCTAATGGGCAGCGTGGATGCCGACGCGGGAAAGTCTCAGGGGCAGGGGGATCGCGGGTCAGCCTCAGTGGCGCGACGCAAACAGCGGCGGGGTGAGGGGAATGATGCTAAACTAAGGGACATCAACTTGCGGTGAGCGTAGCTCAGCTGGTAGAGCATCGGTCTGTGGCACCGAGGGTCGTGGGTTCAAATCCCATCGCTCACCCCAGTTATCCTGCTGAATCCACTTACCGATACTTTTCTGTTGGGGGCCCGAAGGGTCCAAAACCACCGCAATTTTGTCGACCCAATTACGGCGTGCAACTGCGGCCGCCCGCCTGCGCCGCGCGGTTCAGAGAGTCTAGATACATTTCCCGACCTGCTGCCGATCCCAGTTTTGTTACTCGCCACTGGGGGGTGGAGTTTGCGATGTGCTCTTCGGCAGCTCCGGGGGCTTGATATAGCTCATCGGTATCTGTCCGGTCAGCGAATCCATCCAGAGTTCAATCGACTTCACCTGAGCGTCGGTGAGTGCGACTCCACGCTGGTGAACCGCCATATTGCGGATCGCCTGATCCAGGGTCGGAACCGAGCCGTCATGGAAGTACGGTCCCGTCTTTTTGATGTTCCGCAGCGAGGGGACCTTGAAGACCATCTTGTCGATCTCGTCCTTGGTCAGCTGGTAGCGTCCCTGATCGGTTTGGTTGGGCCACGGTTTCATAACGCCGAGCTTCTGGTACACCGCTCCACCGACATACGGGCCGTAGTGGCACCATTGGCAGCCGGTAGCGGCAAATGTGTTGAAGCCGGACTTTTCGGCGTCCGTCAGGGCCGACTGGTCGCCCTCGAGGAAGGCATCCCAACGCGACGGAGTCACCAGTTCGCGTTCGAACGCTCCAATCGCCAATGCCATGTTGTTGTAGGTAATCGGATCCTTGTCTTGGGGAAAGGCGCTCTGAAACAGCGCAACGTAGTCCGGCATGGACTTGATCACCTGCACGGTCGCGGCGTTGGAAGGCATCGCCATCTCCACTGGGTTCGTGATCGGGCCTTTCGCCTGCTCCTCGACGGTGGGAGCCCGGCCATCCCAGAACTGCACAAAGTGCCCCGCCGCGTTGTACACGGTAGGCGCGTTGCGGTTCCCCTTCTGGTTCTTGTGGCCGGTCGACACGCTCTTGGATTCCGCGCCATAGGCGTCGAGCGGATGGCAGGTATTGCAGGAAATCTTCTGGCTGGCTGACAGGCGAGGATCGTAGTAGAGGATTCTTCCGAGCCTCACTTTCGCGTCCGTCACAGGATTGTCGGGCGAGCTCATCACGGTGGGAAGCGGTGCAAACATCGCTAACGCCTCGGCGTTCACCTGCACCTTACGGGGTGCGGACAAAAGGTACGTGACAGGGATGAGGAAAAGCGCAAGAAACAGTGCGAACCATCTAACGTGGCGTGAGCTGAGATTTGACATAGACCCCTCCAGGGATGCCCAACCGCTGGTGAGCAGAGTCCGGGCGCCCTTGCCATATTTACAGGGGGGGCAGCAGAATCCTCAATGACATCGATCACATTGACCTGTGACCGCAGTCACGCCTGGCAAAAGGGATCCAGAAATGAGGGAATCATGGGATCTGCATTTATGTGGCACCGCACTATTTAACCTTGCACCGACGACCGTAGCGTTTCCCTAGTTACCGGTAAGTGCGTCGACCGATTGAGACCGCCCTAGTTAGAGGCTTCGATATTGTGCGTGAGCTTGCGCAGGACGAACTCTTGTATGAGGCCGTTGAGCATGCGGCCGCCGGTGGTGATCAGGGCGTTGTCGAATACCAGCCCCCGTCCGCGGTCAGCCGCCGGATAGTAGGCGTTGGAGATGGCTCCCGAGACCAGGTCGCCACCCACGCTCGAATAGTTCGGCTGCCAGTGTCCGTTGTCTCCCTTGCAGATGAATGGGCTGGAGAGTGCGTGGAGTATGCGCGCCTTCTTTGTGCCCGTGCCTTGGTAGAAGTAGCGCGGGTCCTGATGCAGGAGCGACGGTAGAATGGCCCCGCCGACCATGATGTCGGTAAAACCATCCGTATAAATGGCGCCCAGACGCTCGCCAAAACCCTTCGCACCCTGGCCATAGCTGGGCGTGTTGGCCGCCTGATCGATGCCCGCAAGCATGCCGCTGCCGATGAAAGTGACGGGGTCGACGGAAGCCCTGAGGGCCAGACTAAACTTCAGCTTTGTCGTGAGCGGCATGGCGCGGTGATCATAGACGACGTAGAAGTTGGGGATCACGCCGAGAACGCGCTGCTTCTCCTCCACCCTGACTTGCTCTGTGGCCAGCTGCTCGGAAGTAATCGCGAACACCGTGGTTACCACGGTTGCGATCTTGAGCTTGACGTCCGTCAGCTCCAGGACCTGGCCGGGCTTGAGGATGACGTCGGGCGAGGTCCAGTCCGCGAATCCGTCGGAACTGACGGCGATGTGATAGGGTGTTCCCGGATTGAGATTGTGGAGTTGGAAGAATCCGTTTTCGTTGGTCGTGACCGAGGCGTGATCGCTCGGGGAAGGGCCCTCAAGAACGACGGTGGCGCCGGGGACGGCGTCACCGTTCACATCGGTCACCGTGCCGGAGATGGTTCCCGTCTGCGTCTCGGGCCCGGAAGTCTGCTGAGCACTACGCGCCGCAACCGCAAGCAACTCCGTTTGCCGAAGCAGCTTGGTCGCAGAATTTGCGGCCATGCCAGGCAGCGCCGCCGCGCCGCACATGACTACCAGGATCGCGGCTCGCGCCAATGATTTCCCCACTCGAGTTCCTCCTTCGATACTTAGTCCTAGTACTAAGACCACCCTATCAGACGGGAGCTTTCTTGTCGGTACCCGAGTGGAGAGCACGGCTCGAAAGAAGAACCCGTACTAAAGTACTAGTTCCTGGTTAACGCGGTAGCCGGACAAGTTGGTATGGGGACCAAAATGTCCTGTTGTCCGACGAACCACGCAGTAGCAACTTGCGGCATGCTCTCACCGTGAAGGATTGTGAAGGGATGTCTCCGCAGACTGGACAGGCGAAGCGAGAGGTGAACATGGTTGGGAACAACAAATCGGCAGCGATTTCTTGTGGATCGTTCACCGGGCCGCTTTTTGCTGGTCCTGGTGGCGTGCTTGCGCGGAGCTGGTCGGAGTAACCGGCGCCGGGATCGCTGAGGAAGCAAGGTCTACCGCACCCATCGTTTCCGCTCAGGGCCAGGTCACGCAGAGGGCGAAGAGAAGCGTCAACAGCCATACTTCATGGGGTATGCCACGTCAGGTTTCCGCTACTGTCGTAAAGTAGCAGCGCCGGTTTACTTCCCCAAATAGCGAGCATTGCGGCAGACTTGCTCGCAGAATCCGAAATGGCAAAGGCGTTTCCCGAAGGCAGAGTTTGAAGAGCCAACGCGACGTTGCCTTGGGTATCCAATATCTTCAGTCCCGAGGCGCCCACTGCGGCCCGCAGTTCTGTCCCCGATTTCCCATCCTTTCCGTTCATCGCCAGTGAGGCCTCGTCATCATCCCCCTCGCCGTGAACTCCAAACATCATCCTCGGGCGACCCGTGGAATCACCAAGAGTTATGTAGGCGCCCTTGTCTCCGACCATGAGTTCCTCGCGACGTTGCTCGTTCTTGTCGAACAGCCTCAGAAGCACGCCTTGCGCTTTCGTTTCCATCCGCGCCCTTACCTTACCGTCCGCGTCCTTTAGGATGATCGTCTCAGCCTCGACGGTCCGTCCCTTGACGGGCGCCTGGCCCATCAGAACAAGAACACCGAGCGCAACCAGCGCCGCGCAAGTGAGTTGCTTGAAGCGCCGATTCTGCCGCTCGATTCGCTGAATTCTCTCTTCAAGATTTGCCGCGTTGCTTTCAGATTTGTGCATATCAGCCGACCTCCGTGCTGGATTTTCGCTTCCGGCCGATTACGCCGATCCCTGATTAACGCGGCGGTCTAAATGGGTCGACGCAACACTTGCCCGAAGTCCACTTGCAGCGATCTCAAAAGGTAAAGTCGTTCGCGATCGTTGATTCAAAAGCAACACCGCCCTGTTTACGTATACACGAGCACAGCCCAATAGATCGTTGCCCTAACGGAAATATTGGCGGATCAGTCGACTAGATGGTGTTGCATCGACCGGTTGAGCTGGCAGCGGTAACCGGACAAGTTGGTATGGGGACCAAAATGCCCGGTTATCCGACGAACCAGAACTAACCGCTCAGATCCGGCCAGGCAGGCGCCGCCAGGGAAAAGTGGGAGAAAGCCTCCGCGCTCCATTGGGGGCCCGGCTAGTCGAGAATGAAAGTGACCTCCATGGTCACGCGGTATTCGACAATCTTGCCCTTCTCGACTTTTCCTTTCAGGGAGAGCACTTCGAATCCGGTGATGCCTCGCAAGGTCTTTGCGGCGCGACTCACACCTTCATCGACCGCCTCTTTGAAGCCCTTTGGCGATGCAGCTGTGATCTTGGTGACGCGGGCAACAGCCATAATAATCCTCCCCTGTTTCGCCTCCAGCACATTCTTGACCGGAGTGCGTCGTGGATCGAGCGAGCCCTTCGCTAGGCGAAGGATTGCCCGTTGGAAACGGGCCCTCGTTCTTCGAATAGCCCGGCCCGTAACCTACATCCGGCCGCCTCCAAACGCAAGGTCCCATCGCGTTCCCAATGTTGGGTGCTTACGGGGATGGCCTTTAGGAGATTGGGTCGATGCGCCTGGGTCGCTGGCAGGTCTAGCGAGAGAGCCGGGCGCAGCGCGTCACGGCAGGAGGTAGTGTGGGGTCCCTCAAATGCGGGTCAAAACACGCATGGCTTCAGGGTGCTTAAACCCCGAAGCAGAGCACGGGACTATACAGCGGCGTTGAAACGCCGACCTGCTGTCCCAGAGGATTTTTCAGGAACGCTGCCTAGACCAGCGCGCCGGCCTCGGGGGCCACGCGGTTGGGATCCAGCGCTTTCTGAATCTTGTTCCACCACAGATGGTAATTGGACAGGCCTCGACCGACTTCCTCGTTTTGGCCGCTCAACAGGGCGAAGTAGCGCTCGCGAAAAGCCCGGGCACTTTGCTCGCTGTGCCAGGCCTCGACCGCCGCTTTTGCTGTCGGGTTTTGCGGATCGAACTTGCAGAAGATTTCGGTTTTGCCGAGATGGCCCTGTTCGACGCCCCAGCCAAAGAAGGCGCCGCCATCGTCGACGATGAGGCCCTTGGCGATCAACGGTTCCTTGGCCTTGCCGGCGCCGATGGCCCAGCGGATGGTCAAGTCCCGCTGGCCCATCACGGGAATCGAACTGAACATGCCTCCCGGACGGAAGGTCTCTCGAATCGAGGCGGAAATTCGGATGCACTGGCACAACAGGATGCCTTCGGTGCGGGGATCCTCGAGAGTCGCCAAGGATTTGCCGCCGGCCGCGCTGACGATGTGGTGCAGGACTCGTTTCTTGTATTCGAAGTCCGCGGCGGAATTGCCGGCGAGGATGATGAAGAAGCCGGGCCCCTGCACCTCCTGGCTAAGCCGCTTGAAGGTTTTTTCCTCTTCTTCATTGCTGGTGGTGATGTTCGCGGCGACCATGGCCACATTGAATCCCATGAGCTCGAAGGCGATTTCGCTTTCTCCGATCTTGATCTCGGCCTCCCACATTTTCTCGACGGACGGGAAGCTGAAGTAGCGCGCCAGGAAGTTGGGCGGGATCTCGTCGAGGGAATAATTGGGCGAAACGCCTTCGATGGGGAATTTCTCCGGGCCCGGCCAGTGATACAGCTTCAGGGCGGCCTTGGTGAAGACACCCGGCGTGACGCCCGGCGGCACGGCGCTGGTCAGGATGCTGCGCAGGGAGGGCCCCGGACCGTCGCCGCAGAACCACTCGTCGGAAGAGCCCAGCGAGCCGGAGCGGATGATCTCCCCGGCGGGCGTGACCCACTCGACGGCCAAGTGGTTGCGGTCATCTCCACTGGTGGTTTGATCCAAATGCCCGTGCCCGCGGAGCATGGCCGAGCAGTTGGAGCCGGCGCCCTTGAGGTTCAGATGCAGGCCCCGCTTCATGGTCTCGGCTTGCAGCTGCGCCGAGATCACGTAGGGCTCGACGACCGCGTACATATTCTTCTCGTTGATTTCGATGATGCGGTTCATCCGGCGCAGGTCGAGATAGAGAAAGCCCTGGGAGAATTTTCCGGTCCAGCCGGTACAGACGGGCCGGAAGGGCAGCTTGTGTTTGTTGCACAGCCGGACGATGGACTGCACTTCCGCGGTGTTCTTGGGAAGAATGACTGCGGCGAACTCGGTGGCGTGATAGGAGGGCATGATGACCGGATCGTCACAGATATACTCCGTTCCGACGATATCCTCGAAAGCCGCATAGACGTCCTTGCTCAAGGCCATGATCGGTCTCCCTCCTTACGAGATGGCTTGTCTCCACGAGTTCCACGATGTCGTACACCTTCAGGTTGCTGCCGGTGGCGCTGATGGCGTCGCTGAAGCTCTTCTCACACCAAGGGCAGGCGGTCACGATGGCCTCGGCGCCGGTGGACTCGGCTTCCTCGATACGTTCGCGGGCCGTCCATTGGGCAAAGGCGGGATTGGAGTCGCTCACGCCACCGCCGGCCCCGCAGCACCAGGCGTATTCCTTAATGCGGGTCATTTCCGTGAGTTTGACGCCGGGAAGGCTGTGGAGAACGTCGCGGGGCGGCTGATAGACGCCGTGCGTGCCTCGCCGGTAAATTTTGGGCGGGTCGAAGACAAACCGGTCTCCGGGAATCTTCTTCCCGTTCCAGTGGATCCACGGCTCACCGAGCCTGCCGAGACCGCAGGGGTCATGATAGGTGACGGAGAGGCCGACTTTGTTTCGTCGGCTTGAGCTTGCCGTCTTTGATCAGCTTGTCGATGTATTCGGAGATGTGCAGCACTTCGAGGCTGCCCTTCAGGTTGAATTTGTCGTAGAGAACCTTGAAGGCGTGGTATCCGTCGGCGGAGGCCGTGACCACGGTCTTGACGCCGGCCTGCTTGATCAGGGCCATGTTCTTGTTGGCCTGACGCAGAAAGTCTTCCTTGTAACCCATCTGGTAGGCACGGCCGCCGCAGCAGGACTCGGCATCACCGGCGATGCCGAAATCAACGCCGGCCTTTTGCAGGATCTTGGCGGTGGCTTTGGCGAGCTTCTGGAGATTCTTGTCGTAGCTGGTGAGGCAGCCGACGTGATAGAGGACGTCCACTTTTTCCTTGGTGGCGTCCTTCAGGTTCAGGCCGGAAGCCCAGTCGCCGCGTTTGCCGGTGGCGGGCACCATGGAGTCGTGCTTGCGGAGGCCGGCGATGACCTTGTCCAGGGCGGGGTGGGTTTTGCCGTCCTCGACACACTTGATCCTGAATTCCTGGATGGGCTCCATCACTTCCATGTCCATGGCGTAGTTGCAGGAGACGCCGCAGGCGCCGCACATCTGGCAGTTGTAGACGATGTCGAGGAGCCGGTCGGTGTAGTTCATGCCCTGTTTCAGCATGGCCGCGCCGATATTCAACCGGCCGCCGGCGGAATAACTGTGGAAGTTATATTTGGAGATGCTGGGACAGACGTTGGCATACCGATGCCCACTCACCCGCTGCATGGGAATAAACTTGCAGGTCGAACAGCGGCAGCACATCTCCATATCGCCCTTATATTGTTCCAATCCCATGTCGGCTCTCTCCTGTGATCCTGCCCCGATCAATCGTTGTGGCGCGCGTCCCCTAAAAGCAGAGTTTTCCGGGATTCATGATGTGGTTGGGATCAAAAACGTTCTTCAGCTTTTCCAAAACCGAGACGCTGGCCGCGTCTCGATTCAAAATCATTCCGGCCGTTTCCCCATACGGCCTGGAGAAGAAGGCGCCCTTGGCCATGAGGTGTTTGACGGCAGTGGCGGATACGTCCTGGACGCGTTGGACTTCCCGGCGGTTTTGAGGATCGTAAAACAGATTGAATTCGCAGTGATAGCTGGTGCCCTGCACGATCGGCTGGATGTAGACGCCGAGTTGGGAAGCGGGGTAGCCCGAGTTGTCCGCGAGATCACCCATGGCCTCGATTTGACCTTGGACTTTGTCCGAGATGGTCAGGTAGAAGACGTCCTGGCAAGCGCCCTTCGAGCGAAGCTTCCAATAGGGTTCCCCGGAAGGCTGCTGGACGGTCTTCAGAATTTCATGGGCGGAAATTCCGCCGGTGGTTTTTACCGCTTCCACGCCCAGCCGCTGGGTGATCTCCGTAATGTCTTTTATGCGAGAACGAACCCGTTCCTCCGGGAAATATTCGTAGCCCGCGACGGTATAGAAAAGAGTCCATGCGGGTAAGGCGTCCTTGAGGGAGTGATAGTCCTGCGGCCAGTGTTTGGCAAAGATTGCCGCCAGGTTGGTGTGGTTCAGGATAAAGCATTCGTTGACCATGCGCAGCCGGATCAGCCAGTGCGCGAGTTCGAGCAGGGGATCGAGGGTGGAGGAGCCGACAACAAATGGCTCTTCCACGGCAGGCAACAATTCACACCTCATGGAAATCCAGGTGACGATGCCCATGGTGCCCTGCGCCCCCTGGATGAGCCGGTGCCAGGAAGCGGTGCCGGGTCCATACGGCGCTTTTTGCACGCCCCCGACGGCCCACTGCTCCTCGATCGTGCCCGGCCCGGCCGCCTGGCCGGTGCGAAACTCGTCGCCGGTGCCAAAGAAAATTTCCGCGCAAGCCAACGGGTCGGAAATATCCCATTGATACTGCGGCAGGATGACGGGTTCTCTCTCGAGGATGCTGGCGACCACGGATTTGGATTGGCGCGGCAGCAACGGCATGTTGAGCCGGAGACCTTGTTTCCTGACCTCGGGGATGAGTTCGCCGAAGGTGACGCCGGGTTCGCACATGGCCACGCGGCGGTTGCGGTCGACGACCAGAATCTTCTTCATGCCGCTCAGGTCGACAATGACCGCGCCTCCGACGCTGGGTACGGTGTCGCCCCGGAAGTGCGGAGGACCGGAGCTGACGGGGACCAGGGGCGTCTGGGTCTGATTGGCCAGCTGTACGATTTTGCGGACATCCTCGGCGTTCTTGGGACGGGCAACGCCGGCGGGGCGCACGGAGTTGACGAAGCTGATGTCCTGGGCGTAGGGATCGACATCGGCACGTTCGCGGCTGGCGCCGAACGCCAGCATGGACTGGAGCGTTGCTGCGTCACTCATCCGTGACCTCCCTGATTCGCCGCGTCCTTGTGCTGCAGGGAATTCGGACTGATAAGCCACGCTCGGGCCGCCAGGATCGAGAGGCCGTGAGGCATCGATGGGCTGCGGCGGGCTGGAGCAGGGCGCGACACAAAGGTATTGCGGGAACCGGCGGGAGTATTGGACAAGGAGCGCGGCCCGTCCAATATTTTCTTGCTTTCAGGGCTGATAGCGAGCGGGCATCAGAGACCGCGAGCGGCCGGGCGGGGCGAAACGGATGTGAGGCGAAAAACTCGGCGCGCCGCAGCCAGAAAATTGAGCACGGCGGCCGACGTCTCCCGTTTCCTCCAAGCGAGGTACACCTTGATGGTGGACGGGTGGTCGAGGGGGACCACGGCAATCCCGCTGCCGAAACTGGGGAACTTCAGGGGCGTGCCGGCCAGCACGTAGATTCCCTTGCCGGAAGCAACGAGCGCGGCGCCGGCTTCGTGAGGCACCGCCGTCGTGCGTTTCGTCTTCAGCGTGAGCCCGGCCTCCCGGCACATCTGCAGCACCTTGTCGTTGACGGAGGAGGTCTGGTTGGGGAGCAGGAGGACTTGACCGGCCAGTTCCTTCAAGCGGAGCTTGCGGCGCTTGGCTAGGGGATTACCGCTGGGCAGGACCACCCAGAAGCGTTCCTCAAAGAGGGGTTCGGAATCCAAGTGGGCGTGATCGATGGGAGGCCAAAAAATACCGACGTCGATGTCGGCCTTCCTCAGGGCGCGGTTTTGCAGGGAGGGGAAGACGATGTCCTG
Source organism: Terriglobia bacterium (assembly GCA_963791705.1). Taxonomy (GTDB): domain Bacteria; phylum Acidobacteriota; class Terriglobia; order Acidiferrales; family UBA7541; genus Palsa-295. The sequence goes on from CAWBTO010000007.1 coordinate 103,780, forward strand.
GTATTGCACATCCACTTTGGGGAATTGCCGGGCAAACGCGGTGACGAGGCCGCGGATGCTTTGGGCGAGGGGAATGCCCACTCCGACCTTCAAGCTGCCGCGCTCTCCGCGATCCGCGCGCTTGACCGATTGGGCGAGTTGGGCGGCCTCGGCGATCAGGGCTTTGGCCTTGTGCAGGACCATGCGGCCGGCATCGGTCAACTGAACCTGCTTGCGGTCCCGGATGAGCAGCGAGACGCCGAGCTCCTCCTCCAGCTGACGGATCTGCCGGCTGACCGAGGGCTGCGTGATGTGGAGCCGCTCCGCGGCTTTGCGGAAATTCAAAGCCTCGGCCACGGCAATGAAATAGTGCAGCTGGCGCAGCTCCATGGAGCAACCTTCCTGATACGTTCCGGGTATCAGCAATGGAAACAGAATCGCTGCGGGTAGTCAAATCGGATACGCCGCGCTGGGCGGTGTCGCGCCGTCTATTTGCGGGGCATGGTCGGCCCAGATTTTGTCCAGCTCGTAGTAGTGCTCGGGATACTGCGGCGTATAGCGGAGATAGGTGGGAATGGGATAGACGAGGCCGCCCTTTTGCGTGCCTTCCAGTCCCTGCACGAGTTCCTCCATTTTGGAGCCGGGCAAGGAGAAGGCCATTTCGTGATCCTGCGTCTGTCCGAGGATGCGGTCGCCATAGCAGGGGAGAATGACCTGATAGTCTCCGGTCAGCATGGTGGCGATGACTTCGTCGGAGCAATCGAGGCGGCCGGTGATGGAAGCGGTGAGCTTGCCTCCGCGCTTCCAGAGCGCGGCGGTGACCAGCCGGAGCACTTGCGCGGAGTTTCCATAGATCACCACGGCGTCGGGAAAAATAGAGGCGTTGGCGGCCGGGCCGACCAGTAGCGTGTTGAACTTTCCCTCGGGGAGTTTCGGCGTGGCGGCTTCGCTGCGCGCGCCCGCTTCCAGTGTTTCGGCGTACATGCCGCAGGCGAGGTGTCCGGCGGTGTAGTGTTCGGTGATGGGCGCGAATCCGAAGGCCGTCTTGGTGAGGGGGCAACTCACGTCCTCTTCGGTCACGGCGATCGTCCATCCGTAGCGGCGGGCCATGGCGATGGCCTGGCAAATGGCGATTTGAATTCCCATGTCGCGGCGAGGGCGACGGGCTCTTTCGGGGGCCGGCTCGTCGGGTTTCAACAGCTTGGCGGCCACGGGAAAAGAATCCGGGCGAACGAAGGTCTCAATTGCCTTGGTGAACTCTTTGGTGTCCATGAAGGAACTCCTTTCGCTGGGGAGGGCGCGCGAAAATGTGGCGCCGCTTCCGGCCGAGCGGACCGGGGGTATCCACGGCCGCGATGCCGATACTATACCGAAACGGCGCGGGAAGCAGCTTCGGCGGGCTCGAGCGGAGCGCTGAAGCTGTGCCCTGACGCAACGCGCGGGGCATTGACACAGTTCCAGCGGTCGCTGGACATAGGTCTTGACATTCCAGCGACTGCTGGATAAATTGGCGTCAGTTGCGGCATCCTCCGTAGCGGTGCGCGTGGGCTCGATGACAGAAGAGATCATCGCCTCGAAAACTACCCCGACGGGATGGGACCGCGTGGCGGCCACCCCGGAGTTCCGGGGGCTGATGACGGCCAAGAAGGTCTTCATCATTCCCGTATTTCTGTTTTTCCTCGTCTACTATTTCACGCTGCCGGTTGTGGTAGGGCTGGCCCCTCATTGGATGTCCACCAAGATTATCGGAGGAGCGAACCTGGCGTACGTGTTTGCCCTTTCGCAGTTCGTGGTGGCGTGGCTGATCGCCTGGCGGTACTTGAAGGCGGCGGGAAAATTCGACCGGCGCGTGGAGGAGATCGTGGCGAAGGCGGACGAAAGCCGGGGAGGCGAGTAACCCGTGTCCATGTCGCTGCTGGTGTTTCTGGGGTTTATCGCCATCACGCTGGGGATCACGTATTGGGCGTCGAAGCGGTCGCGCGGCGCCACGGCCTATTTCGCGGCGAGCCGGCAGCTGACCGGCGCGCAGAACGGCATCGCGGTGGCGGGCGATTACATGAGCGCGGCGGCGTTTCTGGGGCTGGTGGGGATCATCGCGTTCCAGGGATACGATGGCTTCTTGTTTCCCGTGGGCGGATTCGTCGCCTACGTGACCGTCCTGCTGGTGGTGGCCGAGCCGCTGCGCAATTCGGGGAAGTACACCATGGCGGATGTGCTGGCGTACCGCCTGCGGCCGCGTCCGGTGAGGGCCATGGCTTCGGTGAGCACGCTGACGATCTGCACGTTCTACATGATCGCGCAGATGGTGGGGGCGGGCGCGCTGGTGGCGCTGCTGCTGAAGGACTCCGGGATCAGCTACCGGACCGCCGTGGTGGGCGTGGGAACTCTGATGATCGTGTACGTGGTGTTCGGCGGGATGCTGGCGACCACCTGGGTGCAGATCATCAAGGCGATGCTGATGATGGCGGGAGCCACGGTGCTGAGCATCCTGGTGCTGGCGCACTTTCACTTCAGCCCGGGTGAATTTTTCGCCGCGGCCGGGCATGTGGCGTATCACAACAACGGGCAGGCGGTGGTGAAGGATTTTCTCCAGCCGGGACTGCGTTATAAGCCCCCGTACGGAACGCTGGATCTGGTGTCGCTGGGGCTCGGACTGGTGTTTGGGACGGCCGGGTTGCCGCACATTCTGGTGCGGTTTTACACCGTGCCGGACGCCAAGACGGCTCGCAAGAGCGTGATGTGGGCGATGGTCTTGATCGGCAGCTTCTTCATCATGACGTCCATTCTGGGACTGGGAGCGGCGACCATCGTGGGGCCCGATTACATCGCCACGCACGGCGGCAACAACATGAGCACGCCGCTGCTGGCCCAGCGTCTGGCGGGGAACCTGTTTTTCGCCTTCATCTCGGCGGTGGCGTTTGCCACGATTCTGGCCGTGGTGGCGGGACTGACCATCAGCGCGTCCACGTCGTTTGCGCACGATTTCTGGACGAGCACGGTGCACAAAGGAGTGGAGCGGCATCCCGGGGAAGAAGTGCGCGTGGCGCGCGCGGCGGCGTTTGGCGTGGGGGCCGCAGCGATCGCGATCGCCATTGGGGTGGGGCCGGCGGCCAACGTGGGATTTCTGACGACGCTGGCACAGGCGGTGGCGGCTTCGGCCAATTTTCCGGTGATCGTGCTGGCGCTGTTCTGGCGGCGGTTCAATACCTGGGGCGCCGTCACGGGTCTGGCGGTGGGACTGGTGAGTTCGCTCGGACTGATTTTGGTCAGCCCGAGTTTCATGGGCGTGGACCCATCCAACGTGATCGGCGCGGCGCGCCACGTGATCCAGGCGCGGGCGTGGTTTCCGCTGGAAAATCCCGGCATCCTGAGCATCCCGCTGGGATTCCTCGGGGCGTTGGCGGGCACGCTGTTGAGCGACGAGCCGGCGGCGGGGAGCAGGTTCAATGAGTTGCTGGTGAGATCGCAGACGGGACTGGGAGCAGAAGAGGCGGCCAGTTACTGAGCGCATCGGGCAGGGCGCTGAAAGAGACGGAGGCATTGCGATGTTAACTGCGGAGCAGGCCAAGGCCAAAGAGCCGGGAAACGGCAAGCAGGACCGGTGGATCCCTTCGTCGTGCAGCCTGTGCTACGGGATGTGCTCGATCCTGGGTCACAACGTGGACGGCACGCTCACCAAGATCGAGGGCAACCCGGACAGCGCGTGCGGGGAAGGCCGGCTGTGCGCCAAGGGCGTCGCGGGGATCATGACGCTGTACGATCCCAATCGCGTGAATGTGCCGATGAAGCGCACGAATCCGGTCAAGGGCATCGGCGTCGATCCGCAATGGGCGGAGATCTCCTGGGACGAGGCGCTGGAGATCGCGGTGAAGAAGTTGAAGCAAGTGCACGACCACGATCCCGCGGAGTTGTTCCTGCAGGGCACGACGACCTGCGCGTCCGAGATGCACGCCGGTCTGTTTACCTTCGGCAGCGCCTTCGGCACGGATGCCGTGTGGGTGGGCGGCGGGGGAATTCACTGCGGAAGCGGCGCCCATCAAGTCGGCGGGCTGATGCACGCTTCGTGGTCGCTGGTGCCGGATTTCAAGATGTGCAACTACGCGATCTATTTCGGGGCCAGCAAGGGACATTCGGCCGGGCACGTGGCCAATCAAAACGCGCAACTGGCGGCCGACGCGCGGGCGAGGGGCATGCAGATGGTGGTGGTGGACCCGATGTGCAACTTCGCCTCGGGCAAGGGGAATGAGTGGGTGCCCATCCGCGTGGGAACCGATGCGGCGCTGGCGCTGGGAATGGCCAACGTGCTGGTCAACGAGCTGGGCATGTACGACCGCCCGTACCTGAAGCAGTGCACCAACGCGGCGTATCTGGTCAAGGAAGACGGGCATTATTTGCGCGATGCGGCCAGCGGCAAACCTCTGGTGTGCGACGAAGCGGGCGGGCGGAGTCAGGGCATTCGACGCCGGACCGATAGATAACGCGGCCCTGTTGGGGACGTTCACGGTGCAGGGCGTCAAGGTGCAGCCGGCCTTTCAGATTTTGAAGGAACATCTGAAGAAGTACACGCCGGAGTATTGCTCGGAGATCACGCACGATTCCCGCGGCGAACATCCGCAGATTGGCGCGGGAATTCGGGGAAGCGGCCCGCATTGGCAGCACGATTGTCATCGACGGCCAGGAATTTCCCTACCGGCCGGCGGCGGCGATTTTCTTTCGCGGCTCGCAGGGGCATAAGAACTCGACGTGGAACTGCGTGTCGATCGACCTGCTGAATCATCTGGTGGGTTCGGCGGATAACGTCGGCGGGGCGCTGGGCTTCAATCCGGTGTGCTACGGCCATCCCGAAACCGGGCGGCCCTACTACGCGCCGGAGCCGACGCCGGACGGATTGATGATCACCGGCACCTGGATGCATCCGCACAAGCCGTTCCCGGCGAACGATGCGGCGGCCCCGGTCAGCATCGGCATGCGCGAGTTCTTCCCGTGGGCGATGACCTCGCCATTTTACGGGGCCGCGGACCGCGAGGAGTGGTGGAACAAGTTCAACATCCAGCGGCGTCCCAAGGTGATGATCAACTTCGGGGCCAACGCCATCATGAGCGTGGGGAACAAGGACGTGGTGGCGGACGCGTTCAAGGATGTTTTCATCATCTCGTTCGACATTTTCAAGAACGAGATGACCGACTTCGCCGACCTGGTGTTGCCGGACACGAGCTACCTGGAGCGATTGTTTCCGTCGCCCAATTATCCGTTCATTTTCAATCATCCGGGCAGCATGGGGAACTGGAGCTGGCCGATCCGCCAGCCGGTGGTCGAGGCCGGTGGGCAGCGGCGCGATTTCCTGCGGGTGATGTATGAGATCGGCTGCCGGCTGGGGCTGCTCGCGAAGATGAACGACGCATACAACACGCACTTCGAACTGAAGGAGCCTTACACGCTGAAGCCCGGTATCAAATACGAGTTCGAGGAAATCGTCGACAAGGTGCTGAAGAACTTCTTTGGGGAGGTCCACGGTTTGGACTGGTTCAAGGTGAATGGGGTGATGAGCTGGCCGAAGAAGGCCGAGGAAGTCTACTGGCGCAGCCGCGTGCCGGTGCGGGTGCCGGTCTATTTCGAGATTTTCCAGACGACCGGCGAGCAGGTGCGCAAGCTGGCGCAGGAGTTCGGCATCGAGAACGACCTGAACTTCCAATCGTACCAGGCGCTGCCGGACTGGAATCCCTGCGAGACGCACGAATGCAAGGACCCTCAGTATGACCTCATCAGTTTCTATTACCGGGACACCATCCACACGAATTCCCTGACGTTGGAGAATCCGTGGCTCGATGAAGCCGCGCAGATGAACGACTACTCGTACAACATCGCCGTGAACGCCGCGACGGCGCGGAAGAAGGGCCTGAAGGACGGCGACATGATCTGGGTGGAGTCGAGCTACAAGCGCAAGGTCAAGGGCAAGCTCAAGACCACTGAAGGGATGCATCCGGAGGGCGTGGGCGTGGCCGCCCTGGCCGGGCACTGGTCCAAGGACATGCCGATCGCCATGGGCAAGGGCGTCTTCTATAACGAGCTGATTGAGGTGGATTACGACCACATGGATCCCGGCAATCTCAATATGGATCTGTGCGCCAAGGTGAGGATTTACAAGGCTTGAGGTTGCTGTGTTCGACAGGGCCTGCGGAAGCGATGCAGTACGCGGTGCCATCCACGGCCAGGGAATGAGCCGGGGCGCCGCGGACGAGTGAGGGAAGACAATGCCGAGATGGGGAATGGTGATCGACCTGTTGAAATGCATCGGCTGCTACGGCTGCCAGATGAGCTGCAAGGCGGAGAACGCGACGCCCCCCGGCGTGACGCTCGCCCGGGTGGAGGTCACCGAGATCGGCAGCTATCCGAATGTGACGCGCGTCAATCTGCCGCTGCTGTGCATGCAGTGCAACGAGCCGCCGTGCGAGAAAGTTTGCCCGACAAAAGCCACGCAGATCCGCGCGGACGGCATTGTCTTCGTCGATGAGGAGAAGTGCATCGGTTGCAAATACTGCATGATCGCGTGCCCGTACGGCGCGCGCTACTTCGTCGAGGACACGCATGCCTATTTTGGCGATCAGGGGCTGACCCCGTATGAAAAAGCGGGCTACGCGGAGCACGGCAAAGGTGTAGTGCAGAAGTGCGACTATTGCCGGCATCGCATCGATGCCGGCCTGGCCCAGGGACTCACGCCGGGCGTGGACCGGGAGGCGACGCCCGCGTGCGTCACGAACTGCATGGCCAAGGCCCGCTATTTCGGCGATCTGAACGATCCGAATAGCGAGGTGTCGCAGCTGGTGGCCCGCGCACAGGCCTTTCAGCTCAGCCCCGAGTTCGGCACAGACCCCAACACGCATTATCTGCCGGCCGGCCGGTTGGTGGTGGCCACCGAACCCGCGCACGTCGTTCACAAGAAGGGGTAGGACACATGGAAATAGTTCCGCAAGCGGTGTGGCGATGGAAGATCGCCGCCTATCTGTTTCTCGCCGGCACGGGCGCCGGGGCGGTGATCGTCGGCGTCGTGGGTGATTTTCTGGGCTACGCGCTGGCGGCGAAAATCGCGATTGGATTCGGCATTCCGGCCGTGGCGCTTTCCACCTGTTTCTGATCACGGACTTGGGGCGTCCGGCGAAGTTTCTTACGGCCATCCTGCACCCCGGCACGTCCTGGATTTCCCGCGGGGTTGCTCATCATCTCGGCGCTGCTGGTCTCGGGCGGGGCTCATGGTGGCGCTGTGGGTGTGGCCGTTTGGCGGCGTGCTGGAGGCGCACACGCAACTGCGCGCGGCGCTGGAGATTCTCTCGCTGATCTTCGCGGTGGCCACCTGCACGTATACCGGGATTCTGATCGGCATCGTCATCAGCCGGCCGTTTTGGAACAATCCGCTGCTTCCCATCCTGTTCCTCATCTCGGCGATTTCCACGGGCATCGGCGGGGTGTTTTTCATCACGCCGCTGGTATTTTCGGTGCTGGGGATTTCCAGCCCGAAGACGGGCGAGTTTGTGACGCGTCTGGAGTCGGTGGATCTGGTCCTGCTCGTCGTCGAAGCGATGGCCATCTATCTGTATCTGGCACTGGTGTCGGATCGCGCGCCGGAGGCGGCCGGATTGCTGCTGAAGGGCAAACTGTCGCGGCTGTTCTGGGGCGGCTTTCTGGGCGCCGGGCTGGCGATTCCGGTGGCGATCGAGATTTCCTCGCTGGTGATGCACGAAAGCGCCTTGCAGGCGTCTGCTCCGCTGGTCGCCGGCGTGTTCTTGCTGGCGGGCGGCTTCCTGATGCGACTCCTGATTCTGGCGGCGGGAATCCGAAGCCCGCTGATCTTGCGGACGCCGATCCGGGTGCGGCCGGGGTTCTGATCGTGAGGAAACGAGGATGCTGGCACCGGAAGTCTGCTCTGCGGTCGGTGAAGAGCTAAGCCACGCCGTCGGCGCGGCGAACGTATCGGACGACGCGGCCCGGCTGCAGAGTTGCGCCCTCGATTCCAGCGTGGTCACGGGACCTGCCCGGATTTCATCGTCTACCCCCACAACAAAGCGGAGGTGCGCGAGATTGTGCGCATCGCCAACGAGCGCCACGTGGCGCTGGTGCCGGTGAGTTCGGGCCCGCCACGATTCCATGGCGATACGTTGCCGAGCCGGGGCGGGATCGTGGTGGACTTCAGCCGGATGCGGCGAATCCTCAAGCTCGATGCGGTGAGCCGCTGCGCCATGATCGAGCCGGGAGTGACGTACGGCGAACTCGTGCCGGCGCTGGAACGCGAGGGCATGAGGCTGAACGCGCCGCTCGCGCCGCGCGCCAACAAATCGGTGCTGACGAGCTGCCTGGAGCGCGAAGCGACGCTGATTCCGAAGTATCAGTACGATTACATGGATCCGCTGCTGACGGTGGAGGTGATCTACGGCAGCGGCGAGGAATTCCGGACCGGCTCGGCGTCCGGCCCCGGGTCGCCGGAGACGTTGAAGGCGGACAAGGTCAATCCCTGGGGGCCCGGGGCGATTGATTACTACCGGCTGCTTTCCGCGGCGCAGGGGAGCATGGGGATCGTCACCTGGGCGGTGGTCCGGACGGAAGTCCTGCCGACGGTGAGGAAGCTCTACTTCATCCCGCTGGAAAATCCGCAACAGATGTGCGCGCCTCTGGACGCCCTGCTGAGGAAGCGCGTGGTCGACGAGTGCCTGGCGCTGGACAACACCAACCTGGCCACGCTGCTGGCCGGCGATCCGTCCAGAGATTTTGCGGCGTTGAAGGCCGCTTTGCCCCCCTGGACGATCCTGGCGTGCGTGGCGGGGTATCAGCGCCGGCCCGCGGAACGCGTGGCGATCCAGGAAAAATACCTGACCGACATCTGCCGCGATCTTGGCTTGCAAGCGCAGACGACTTTGCCGGGAGCGGGCGGTTTGGAGGAAGAGGTTCTTCGGCTGCTCTCGGGTCCGTGGAACAAGGAACCGTACTGGAAACTGCGGCGGAGCGACCGGTGCCACGAAATCTTTTTTCTCGCTCCCCTGAGCAAGGCGGGCTATTTCGTGGAGCTGATGCGGGAGCTGGTGGCGCAATCGCGGTGTCCGGAGCTGGACTACGGCGCGTACGTCCAGCCGCTAGTGCAAGGCCGCGGAGCGCACTGTTCGTTCCTTCTGCCCTGCGACAGCGCGAACCAAAACGAGGCGGAGGCGGTGCGCGATCTGTTCCTGAGCGCCTCGCATGCCCTGGCGAAGAAGGGGGCGTTCTTCAGCCGGCCGTACGGGCCGTGGGCGGACATCGCCTATCGCGACTACCCCGACGGGGCGGCGATGCTGAAGAAGCTGAAAAACATTTTCGATCCCAATGGAATTTTGAACCCCGGGAAGCTGTGCTTCTAGGCGTTTGCGTGAGGGAGGCTGACCAGTGGTGCCGCTGAAAGATCTCCGACACACGATGGAATCGTGCAATCACTGCGGCCAGTGCAAGTGGGTGCTGGGCCCCAAGACGAAGGGTTACGACTACGCCGAGATTTGCCCGATCCACCAGCGATTCGGCTTCGACGCCTACTCCGGCCAGGGATTGCTGAACATCGCCGAGGAAATTCTCGACGGGGAACTGGAGTACGAAAGCGGCCTGGTCGAGCTGATCTACAGCTGCACGACCTGCGGCGCCTGCGACATCAATTGCAAATCCATTCGGGACATGGAAGTGCTGGAAACGATTCTGGCGTTGCGGGCGCGGGTGGTTGCCGACGGCTGGGGGCCCATGCCCGCGCATCAGCAGGCGGCCGGGGCCGTGGCGGCGCATCACAACATTTACGGGCGCGCGCACGAGCAGCGGTTCGGCTGGCTGGCGCCGGAAGTCAAGCTTACGAAAAACTGCACGACGGCGTATTTCGCCGGCTGCTCGGCCGCGTATCGCTATCCGCAGATCGCGCAGGACACGGCGAAAATCCTGAACGCCGGCGGGGTGGAGTTCACGGTGCTGCGCGCCGAGGAGTATTGCTGCGGCGGCCCGTTGTGGCGGACCGGGCAAGTCGAGGAGGCCCGCAAAGTGGCCGAGCACAATCTGGCGGCGCTCTCAGAAGCAAGGCATCGACCGGGTCATCACCAGTTGCGCGGAGTGCTTCGGGGCGTTCCGCGATTTTTATCCGCGGCTGGGTCCCGTGAACTTCCGCGTGATGCACATTACGGAAGTGGTGCAGCAATTGATCGCGGAGCAGCGGTTGACGCTTCATCACCGGGGAAATCGCAAGGTCACCTATCACGACCCGTGTCTTCTCGGGACGTCTCTCGGAGCCGTATGTGCCGTGGAACGGGGAGATTCAGGCGTTCGGACGCCACGAGCCGCCGAAACAGTGGCGCGCGGAGCCCAGGGCGTGTACGACGCGCCGCGGGAAGTGTTGCAGGCGATTCCCGGGGTGGAGATCGTGGAAATGGTGCGCAACGAGGAGAATTCGTACTGCTGCGGCGGAGGCGGCGGCGTGGCCGAGGCCTTTCCGGAGTTTCAGTCAATGGACGGCCAGGGAGCGGTGCCGGGAAGCCGGGTCCACCGGCGCCGCCGCGATGGTTTCCTGCTGCCCGTTTTGCCAGTCCGCATTGGAACCGGCGCTGAGCGCGCCGGACGGCGGGATGAAATATTTCGACATCACCCGGCTGATTGCCGAGGCTCTGGGATGACCGCGCGGGGATTCCAGTCATGAGCTTGCCAAAACAGATCTACGCCGAACTCGAACAAATCGTCGGCCCGGAGTACATCAGCGACCGCGAGTACATTCTGGCGGGAGTGCGCCACGCGATGCCGAGCAGCCCGGTGAAGCCAGTGAGCCCGGCGGCGGTCTTGCTTCCCGGCACGGCCGAGGAAGTCCAGCAAATCGTCCAGGTGTGCAACCGCCACGGGTTGAAGTTCATTCCCACGGTGTCGAGCCTGATCGGGTTCGCGTATCCGACGGCGCCGAACACGATCATCCTGCAGCTGAAGCGCATGAACCGCATCGTGGAGATCAACCGGACGGATCGTTACGCGGTGATCGAGCCCGGCGTGCGCCACGGGCAATTGAGGACCGAACTGATGAAGTCCGGTCTGAGCTATCCGGTGGCCGCGGTGGGGCCGGGCGGATCGGTGCTGGTCAACTTCGCCTGCTCGAGCGGCGACAACCATAATCAGCACGGGGCCTCGCGGACCAATCGCTACATCCTCGGCGTGGAGTGGGTGCTGCCGTCGGGAGAATTGATTCGGCTGGGCTCGCTGGCCAATGACGCGGGGTGGTTCTGCGCCGACGGCCCCGGTCCCAGCCTGCGGGGATTGGTGAAGGGATATGCGGGTCCGTTTGGCGGCTTCGGCGTGATCACGCGCATCGCCATCGGCCTCGATGAGTGGAGAGGCCCGGCGGAGCTGCCCACCGAGGGGCGGTCGCCCGACTATAAGCTCCGGCTGTCCCCGGATCGCCACAAGGTGTTCATCTTCAAGTTTCCGACGCTGGACCGGCTTCGCGACGCCATGATCGAGATCGGCAAGGCGGAAATCGGCCAGGCGGTGCTGAAATATTTCAACGCGACCGCCGCGCTGCTGGCCACGCAGTCGGCCAACGACTTCTGGAAACTGTGGGAGAGCGGGCTGTTCCAGCGGGAACTTTCCCGGCCTTTGTATGTGTATCTCGCCACGCACTCGGCGGAGGAGATGGCATACGAGGAGGCGGTGCTGCGGGAGATTGTCGCCGAAACCGGAGGCGAGGAAGTCGATCCCGCCATCCGCGCGATCTACGAGAACAACATGGATTTCTTCATTCTCGTGGGCTTTCTGCAGCGCGTGCTGCGCCTGGGCGGGGCGTGGGCGCCGGCCAAGCTCAGCGCGGACTCGGTCCATCACATGTTCGAGATCGGCAAGGCGATTCCTGAGTTTTTGGAGGAGTTCACGGCCAAGGGGCTGATTTTGGACGCGCCGGATAATTTTCAGATTATTTCCATGGAATACGGCCATCTGGCGCACATCGAGCTTCTATTCCTGTGGGACCGCAGCATGCCGGGGTGGGGAGAGATCCCCATGCAGGTGATGGCGCGGTCGCACGAAACGGAGATCCGGCACGGGCACCACGGCAGCATGCCGCCGCGTTCGATGCCGATGCTGGGTGTCCTCGGGCCTCTGTACAGCAATTGCCACATTTGGTCGGAGAAGATTCGGGAGGCGTTCGGGACGGGGCGGTAGCGGGAAACATTCGAGCGATTGACGGGGTCCGGCAAGTACTGCCAGGGCGAGGAGCGTGGGGAGTGAAAATGCGGACACAATCACGGGCGCAGGCCGAAACGCGGCGGCGCCTTTTGGAAGCGGCGGGGGAGCTGTTTGCCGAGAAAGGGTTCCGGGTGGCGGCCACGCGGGAAATTTGCCGCAAGGCCGGCACCGACATCGCGGCGATCCACTATCACTTCGGCAACAAGGAAAATCTGTACGAGGCGGTGCTGCGCTACGCGGACAACCTCCTGACCGATGCCGTTCCGGACTTTTCAGTTTCGCCCCAGCGGAGCCGCGAGGCTCGCCTGCGGAGCCTCATCGGATGGGTGCTGAGCCAGTGTTTTGCGCAAGGGCAACCGGCGTGGCGGTGGAAGTTTATCGAGCAGGCGACGGTGGAACTGCCGCCCAGTCTCGAAGCCTTCTTCCGATCCAACATTCTGCCCATGTACCAGGCGCTGGATTCGATTTGCCGCGAGTTTTTGGGGGAAGGGACTTCTCAATTGCAGGTTCGTTTCGCGACGCGCAGCATCCTGGGCCAGTGCTTTTATTATCGTCATTTCCAAGCGCTGATTCGCGCCACGGAAGCAGGCGAGACGTTTTCCGCGAAGGGGCTGCACGAATTGACCGAGCACATCGTGAAATTTTCCCTTGCGGGACTGAAGGATCAGTCGCGGCAGCTGAAGCGGAAGAGAGTTCGCCGGCACGATGCGGGTGTGTCGCGCGCGCGCCGCCCGGTGGTTCGAGGGAATCCGGAGCGCGAGGCGAAGGGAATCGTTCGTTGAAAGGCCGGAAGCCAGAGTAGCCGGCCGGGGGATGGAGGAAGACCAAGGTGTCATCAGGAAGTGGCTTATGACGAAACGTTTTGAATCCAAGGTGGTGTTGGTTACCGGAGGCACGTCGGGTCTGGGGCGTGACGCGGCGGTGGCGTTTGCCCGGGAAGGCGCGAAGGTCGTTTTCACGGGGCGGCGCGCCGAAGCTGCCGAGGAAGTGCTGTCGGCGATCCGGAAAGAAGGCGGCGAGGCCATCTTCGTGCGCGCCGATATTTCGCGGGCGGCCGATGTGGAAGCGTCGGTGCAGGCGTGCGTGAAGACCTACGGTGGTTTGGACTGCGCCTTCAACAACGCGGGGATCGATGGGACGCTGATGGTTCCGCTGGCCGACTATCAGAAGGAAGTATGGGACCAGGTGATCGCGACCAATCTCACGGGGACGTTCCTTTGCATGAAGCACGAAATCCCGGAGATGCTGAAACGCGGCGGGGGCTCGATCGTCAACATGTCGGCGATGGCCGGGCTGCGGAGCGGGCGCCGGACCGGAGCGGCCTACAATGCGAGCAAGCACGGCATCATCGGGCTGACCACGACCGGAGCGGTGGAGTACGCGGCCCGGGGCATTCGCGTCAATGCGGTGTGTCCGGCGCTGATCCGGACGCCGATGTCGGAGGCCGTGTTTCTGAAGGATGAAGCGATGGTGCAAAAGGCGCTGCAGATGTATCCGCTCGGGCGGATTGGACAGCCGGAGGAAGTGACGTCGCTGGTGCTCTGGCTGGCATCGAGCGAGGCGGCGTTTGTGACCGGGGCGGCCATTCCTATTGATGGCGGGGCCCTGCTGATCTGAGGGCGGGCAACATGAAACGTGCGCAAGAGACGAAGAAAGGAAGGAGGAGACAATGGCGTTTAAAGTGAAAGCGACGTTGGTCGAGTTCATGGGGGACGAGAAGAGGTTTCCGTGCCACTTCGGATACAAGATCGGGGATTCGTTCGTCTACGACGGGGAAGAGTTCAAGGGCCGAGTCTGTCCGGGCCTTCTCGGACCGATGACGCCCGTGCTGGTGGGGATCCGCTCCGCGGGCGATAACCTTTCCCAGGGGATCGCCTTTCGTTATTCGGGGCTCAGTGCGAAAGACGAGAGCATGAAGCAGTATGACGGGCTGGGATTCCGGCCGCTGAAGGAGATTCCGGACGGCGCTCAGCCACAGCATGTGAGGGGTCTTCCCGCCACTCCTCCTCAAACCAAACAGCGCGGCTGGACGTTTGTGTGCGGCGACGCGCGCACGTCCGCTTTCTTCTACGCCGAGCCCGTTGACATCTCATCGCGGGGCTATGACGTGCCGTATTACAGGCGCTCGATGGCGATGCTGGAGAAGATCAAGGCCGAACCCGGGCTCACGCGCGAACAAGTCATCGGGAAATTCAGCGATTGGGAGCGAGACGAGATCTATCCGCCGCTGAATCCCATGCTGGTCGAATGCCTGCTCGATGAGATGGCGCAGGTGAAGTATCTGGAGAAGCGCGACGGGAAGTATTATCCGCTCGAGCGCGCGTTCAAGCCCCAGCCATCGTAGCGCGGGCCGTTATGCACTGGCGAGTGATCGCACGCGCGGCTGAATCACGCCGCGCGGTTCGATGTCGAAACGGCTCCTATTTCCACCAACCGCTCTCACCGCCGAAGGTGAACTTCATTCCCGCGCGGAACGCCAGAGGAAGCGACGGATAGCCGATCTCCGCCTGGTAGTGCTGGCTGAACAGGTTGGAGACGCTCACATACGTCGTCACGTGCGGAATTGACGACGTAGCGCCCGCTCAGATCGACCACCTGGTATGCCGCCAGCAAGTTGCGGTTGGGCAGCAGCATGAAAGAGTCAAGCGCGGAATAGCCAAAGTACCCGTCGACAGGAACGTGCTGCCGTCGCGGCGGCCCACGAACGATCCGGAGAGCGCCACGCCGAATTTCCTTCGCGCGTAATCCACCACCAGGCTGCCGGAATGAGGCGCGCGATCGAAGGGCCTTGCGCCCACCAGCGGGGCATACGCTCCGATGGGAATCGTGGAAAAGGTCGACTGGATTGTAGGACGGCGCGATGGCGTCGCCCGTGAACGAGCGCGTCACGACGGCGTCCAGGTAGGTGTAGTTGCCCCGCAGAACAAGGTTGCGGCTCGCGTGGACCTCGGCTGTGACTTCCGCGCCGAGCGCCCGGAAGGAATCGGAATTGACGTAGGCGCCGTACGTAGACGTCAGCAGGGAATTGGCGACGTCCTGAGGCACCCCCAGTTGCGGGAGCACGCCTGCGTTCACAAACTCGATCAGATCGAAATAGTTTGCGTGGAAGAACGTGACACCCAGACGCGCGCGATTATTCCACACGGTCTGCTCCACTCCGAAATCGAAGCTCCGGCTCCTTTCGGCGTTCACCGGAGCAATTCCGTATTGGGCGATGAGGGCCGGCCCGCCCGGGGTCTGCAGCAAGGCCTGGTACAGCGACGTGTTTTGCTCCGCGATGCTCGGCTCCTTGATCCCGGTGGCGAAATTAAACTTCAATTTCGTGTCGCTGAAGAAGCCCGACGAGGACGGGCGGCGCAGGTAGTACGCCAAGGATACGCGGGGCGTGGCGGCGAAACCGAACACGGCATTCTGGTCTAGTCCCACGCCCGCGGTGGCATAGAGGCGCCGCCAGGCGCTGGCGCGTCCTTCGACGAAGGTGCTGTAGTTGTTGCGATTGCCGGGCGAAATGCTCCCCAGGTAGTTCGTGAATCCGTCCTCGTGTTCGTAGCGAAACCCGGCGGTGAGGCCGAGTCCCGCGCGAGGCTCGTAGTCGGACTGCGCGTAGAAGGAGCGGCGCGTCGTGCTGGCGGTGTACGTGGACGGATACACGCCGCCGTAATCAAGGATCGCGCTCCCCGTCGTGCAGTAGCCGTTCGCCCCGCAGATGGTCACCGTATTGCCGAGGTAATTCGCGCCGAAGCGAGGGATCAGACGGCGTGCCCGTCGGGGAAGGATTCGTTAAGGCGTAGCCGAGCTGGGCGGAAGCAAAGCGCACGAGATTGTGCCAGTGCGGAGTGGTCTGATTCTGCAGGGTGACTCCGAAATACGAGTCGTGGCCTTTCTCCCGGGAATCGTCCGGAATGCCGTAGAAAGCCGATGGCATTGGAGTCGCCGAAACCCACGGCGGTGTGGCGGGCCGTGAAGCGCAGTTCGGTGGCGCCAGTGGGTTTCCATCCGAAATTGCCCGCATAGGTTCCGTTATGAAAGCCGTTGTTGGGAAGTTGATTCCGGGTGTCGAACCGGGCGAACTCGGAGAAGTAATCGAAGGCGTGATAGGCGCCGCCGATGGTTCCGTCTTCGCGCAGGGTCGAGAAGTTTCCACCGTCGGCGGAGTAGGTGATCTCCGGGACGGTGGTGAAGCCGTGGCGCGTGGTGAGGTTAATCACGCTGGCCAGCCCATCGGAGCCGTACAACACGCTGTTGGGCCCTCGAAGAATCTCGACTTCATCAACTCCGGCGGCTCGCCAGGCGCGCGAACGTTCCAAAACCGCCGATATCGTCGGCGGGGATGCCGTCGAGGAGAAGCTTGTTGAAGCGGGTGTCTCCGCCGCGCACGAACACGGACGTCAAGCCGCCTCGCTGGCCGGTCTCCATGACCTGCATGCCCGGCGCGCTGCGCAGGGCATCGAGCACGTCGACGTGGTTGGCGTCTTCGAGTTGGCTGAAATCGATGGTGCTGATCGACGCCCCGACCTGCGACTCGGGCATTGCGGTCCCGGTGGCGGACACCACCATCTGTTCGTGCATCGACCCGAGGCGCACGATCACGTCGAGTTGCGCGGCCCCTTCGCTGGGCACAAAGGAAGGCGCGCTCTCCTCGTTTTCGAATCCGGAAGCCTGGACGCGAACGCTGTAGCGCCCGGCGTTCAACCCCGCGAACTCGAAGGCGCCTTCCGGGCCGGTTTGCGTGTGCGCGATCTCTTTATTGTCTTCAAGGAGTGCGACGTTGGCTCCGGGAACTACCGCGCCCAGTGGATCGATGACGCGGCCGCGCACGATACCTTGGGGTGCCGCACTCGCGGGCCGGGAAAACGAAATCAGAACGAACAGCAAGATCAAACGAAAGATGCACTGCCACGGCTTCGGCGTCTTCATGGTGTCCTCTTCGCCCTCGGAAGAGCGTGTTGAATTAGCTGGCCCGACCCGGTCTCCTGACTCGCGACGTCCGGCATGGTGTCTGTGCCTTCCCGCCCGGAGGGGCAGTGGCATATCGCAGACCTCTTGCTGTCGCTTACAGTTGCGGGGCAGTGGCGGAATTTCACCGCGCTTCCCGTTTGTCCGGCCAGCGGATTGCGACTGCTTTGTTGTGTTCTACCTCTACAACGCCAGCTCCATCGGTGGCGCCTCCGCGCAACGGGAGATGCCGCTCCGCGTCTCGCCGAGCACCCACATGATGGATGTCAGATAACGCCTCGCCAAAACGGCCAGGGCCTTGCTGGGATGGACTTCGAGACAATTCTTCTTCGCTGCGAGTTGCAAGAACCACTGGCGCCGAAGCTTTATCGACTCTCCCATCGAAGTCGATCCGCGTATGTGGGTGCTTGGTCGGTCTCCTGACTCGCGCGGTGTTGACCGGAACGGCCTTCCCAGGATCGCTCCCAGTGGCCTGCTGCGTTCCGTCTCTCTGCGCTTACAGTGGCGTGGGCCGTGCCGGAGTCTCACCGGCTTCCCAACAACACCAAGCTCATCCTTTATAGGGGAGCAGCGGAACATCCGTCAAGGGATATTGGGGCCGTCGCCGGGAGTCGGGCCGCGCGGGGAATCAGCCGCTCGCGCCGAACTGTGGGCCGCGCCTGCATTCGACTGTCGGGCGCAGCGGATGGCGCGAATCTTTTGGGCGGTTCCGGCGGTTGAATGTGGCAGAATTCTCCCGGGATTCGGCGCCGCGGCTGCGGAGGGCGCGTTCCTCGAAGAGGGATTCCATGATATTGCGCACGATGAAACTTGCGGTGATTGTCCTGCTCGCGGTGGCGTCCGCGCGGGCCCAGGAAGGCGCGGCGCGCGCGGACTGGCCGAGCTTTGGCGGCACGCAGCTGGCGTGGCGCTACAGCGCGCTCGATCAGATCAACACGGCCAACGTAAAGAATCTAGCGCCCGCGTGGATTTTTCAGACCGGGGATTACGCCGACAACCTGCAGGCCACTCCCATTGTCATTGACGGGGTGATGTACCTCATCACGGCGCGCGACAACGTGTTCGCGCTCGATGCCGCCACCGGACGCGTGATCTGGCGCTACGCCTATTCCATGCCCCCGCCCGTGAGGCCGCGCGGATTTGCAACGGTGGTGCAGAATCGCGGCGTGGCCGTGGGAAACGGCAAGGTTTTCTTCGGCACGAATGACACCTATCTGGTGGCGCTCGATCAGAAGACCGGACGCGAACTGTGGAAGGTCAGCGTCGACGATCCCAAGCAGTGCGGCTGCACTATTCTTTCCGCGCCGCTGGTCGTGAAGGACAAGGTGATCGTCGGCGGAAACGGCTCCGACGTGGCCCATCGCGGGTACCTCACGGCGTTCTACGCCGAAACGGGGCGGTTGGCGTGGCGCTGGTACGTCGTTCCCGGGCCGGGTGAACCGGGGCACGAAACCTGGAAAGGGGACAGCTGGAAGTTCGGAGGCGGGTCGCCGTGGACCACCGGCTCGTTCGACCCGCAACTGAATTTGTTGTACTGGGGGACGGGCAATCCCAGCCCCGATTACTACGATGCCGAGCGCATTCCCGCCAGCCATGGCAAGGACGTGAATCTCTACACCGACAGCCTGGTGGCCCTGGACCCGGACACCGGCAAGCTGCGCTGGCATTATCAGGAGCTGCACGGCGACTTCATGGACTTCGATTCCGCCTATGAGGTCTTGCTGATGGATCGCGAAATCGGAGGACGCCTGCGCAAAATTCTGGTGCACGTGAATAAGAGCGGCATCACCTTCGTGCTGGACCGCGAGACCGGAGAATTTCTCGGCGCATTCTCCGTGGCGGAAGTGCAAACCTGGATCGCCGGAATCGACAAGAACGGCGAGATCGTGGGGCCCAGGCACCCCGATGTCGGAACCACGAGCACTCTTTGCCCCAGCGCGGGGGGCGCCAAGAGCTGGAACCAGATCGCCTACTCGCCGCGCACGGGATTCATCTACGCGCCCATCTTCGAAATCTGTGCCGCCGTGACTCCCAACAACCAGAGGCCCGATGAGGGAGACTTCGCCATGAACACCCCCGTCGATCTCAAACTGCCACCCGGTCGCACCACCTACAGTCATGTGGACGCCTGGGACCCGGTGACCGGGAAACGCATCTGGAGCTTTCCGTACAAGTACGTTCTGATGGCGTCCATGCTGGCGACCGGAGGAGATCTCGTGTTCACGGGCGATCCCGAGGGAGACTTCTTCGCGCTCGATGCGCGCACCGGCGAGAAGCTGTGGAGGTATCAGACCGGCGCGGGCCATCGCGGGTCGGCGGTTTCGTATGCCGTGGACGGGCGGCAGTACATCGCCACGCCGACGGGATGGCAGGCATCGATGGTCGGAGCCTTCATGGCGGGGTTGTTCGCCGACCAATCCTGGCGCCCCGGCTCGACGTTGGTGGTCTTTGCATTGCCGGAGGGATCGCGATGACACGCCCTTGGCTGTTGCTCGTTATTTCCGCGCTGGCTTGCCCGGCCGCGGTCTGGTCGCAAAACACGCCGGACGTGGTGAAGCAGGGCGAACAGGTCTTCAACCGCAGCTGCGCCACCGGATATTGCCACGGAGCCCGCGGCACAACCGGCGGAGCGCCCCGGCTTGCGGCGCGCGGCTTCGAGCAGGAATTCATTGCCAACACGGTGAGCCAGGGCGTGCCGGGCACACCGATGCCCGCGTTTGAAAAGATGCTGTCCCAGCAGGAACTCGCCGCGGTGGTGGCCTACGTAGCCAACTTGAACGGGATCGCCAGCGCCGGGCTGAATGCGGGTTCCCCGGGCAACGGTCCGGCGGCCGGCGCGGCGGCCGGACCGGCGCTGTCGCCGGAAGCCGTGCGGGGCCGGGACCTGTTCTCAGATTCCGTGCGCGGATTCGGAAGATGTTCGACGTGTCATGAAGTGAATGGCATCGGGATCGCGGTGGCCACGCCGATGGCCAAGGTTCCCGCGGATGTGCGCGCGCTGCGCGCGCTGGCGACTCCGGAGGTCGCCACGGCCAAGATCGCGGGGGAGACCATGCCGGCTCTGGTGATCAGCAAAGCAAGCCGGTCGGTGATGTTCTATGACCTGACGATTCCGCCGCCGGTTCGCAGAACGGTCGAGCCGGGCACGGTGGCGTTCGCGGAAGGCAGCGCCTGGAAACACTCGTCGGTGATGGGAGCCTATGATGATGCCGAGCTGAAATCGGTGCTCGCCTACCTGCGCGCGGTGGTGAAACCCTAGATGCCCGAGCTGCATCCCCCGGGGCAACATCCAATTGACTTCTGGCGCTGTGCCGGAACATAGTGCGGGCGATCTCCGGGTGGCGGGAGGGACGGATGGCGAAGAACCACGACATTGTCGCGATTGGAGCCGGCCACAACGGCCTGGTCGCCGCCGCCTATCTGGCGGCCGCGGGCAAGGATGTGCTGGTGCTGGAGCGCAATGCCTGGTCCGGGGGCGGCGTCGTCACCGCGGAACTCACCGGCCCGGGCTATCTGCACGACCGGTTCAGCACCGGGCACATCTTCATCCAGGCCAACCCGCTGGTGAAGAATGATGAGCTCAAGCTGCTCTCGCGTTACGGTCTGAAATATATCTATCCCGAGGTGCCCTTCCTCTGCATTTTTGAAGACGGTTCGACCATCGGTTTGTACCGCGACCGCAACAAGACCTACCGCAACATCGCCGAGTTCTCCAAGAAAGACGCCGATGCGTTTTTGAAGTTTGCCGACACGTCCATGTTCTATCTTCCGCTGCTGTCGGCGTCGCTCTACACGCCGCCGGTCCCTCTGGGCGCGAGCCTGGCGATGCTGGATCAAAGCGCGGAGGGCCGCCAGCTGTTTCGCCATCATGCACAAGAGCCCCTATGACCTCATCCTCGAGAATTTCGAGAATGAGAAGGTGCGGCTGTTTTTCATGCGCATGGTTTCGGAAAACCTGACGGGACCCGAGGAGAAGGGAACGGGCCTCGGGATTTTCGTTTTTCTCGGTTACATGGAGCAATACGGCATCGGCCTGCCGGTGGGCGGCAGCGGCATGCTCACGACCGCGCTGATCCGCTGCATCGAGGATCACGGCGGCACGGTGCTGAACAACGCCTCGGTCGAGACGGTTCTGGTGAAGGGCGGCCGCGCCACCGGCGTGCGCACCGCGGACGGCACCGAATACATGGCCAAAGACGCGGTCATCGGGGCCATCCATCCGCATCTGCTGGGCCGCATGGTGCCGGGGCTGGATGCCACGGTGGCGCGCGCCGCCGAACGCACCGAGATTTCGGCGAACTCCTGCCTGACGGTTCATGCCGCGCTGAATCAGCCGCTCCGGTTCAAGGCCGGCGCGCATGCCAACAATGCCTACTTCACCGAACTGATGCCCAGCACGATGGACACCTTGCGGCGCTTTTTCGATCAGCTGCGCTACGGGCGCATTCCCGATACGTCGCTCATCGGGCTGGTATCGCCCTCGACGTTCGACGCGACGCGCTGCCCTCCCGGCAAGGCGACCTTGCACCTGTGGGATTACGTGCCCTACGCGCATCCCGAGGGCGGGCCGGCGTTCTGGGATCAGGCCAAGCAGGGGTTCGCGCAAACGCTGTTTTCTCGCATGGGACGATTCATCGAGAACGTCACGCCGGACAACATCATCGACTACGTGGTGGACAGCCCGCTGGATATGGAGCGGGCCTCCGCCAGCTTTCAGAAGGGCGATCTGCACGGCATCGCGCCCTACATGTATCAATCCGGCTCTCACCGGCCGACTCCCGACCTGGGCCAGAATACCGTGCCCGGCGTGGAGCGGCTGTACCTGGTGGGGCCGTTCCAGCATCCGGGCGGGGGAGTGTTCGGGGCGGGACGCGCCACGGCCATGAAGATGTGCGAGGACCTGAAAATCAATTTCGACAAGATTGTCCAGGCATGATGAAAATCTACGGGCAGGATCGAACGGAAGTGATGCAGGTCAGTGCGCTCGAGCGCGACGGCAACACGCTCGTGATCAAGGGGAAAGTGTTTGGGTCGATGCCCATCACGGCCAAGCTCACGCCCGAAGAGGGGCGGAAGGGGCTGAAGCTGCTCAATGTGAAGCTGGCGTTCTTTTTGCTGACCTTCTTGTTCCGGAAATAGCGCCAGCATCCGGGATGAGCGAGCGGGAGCATCGTACGGAATCGAGGCAGTCAAAAATCAAAACGGAGGCTTTATGGCAAGCGAGAAATACAACAAAGGATTGGCGGTGCGGCGCGAGGTGCTGGGGGCGGCGTACGTGGATCGCTCCATCGCGGAGGCGGATGATTTTTCGCGTCCCATGCAGGAACTGGTGACGGAGTATTGCTGGGGGGAGATCTGGACGCAGCCGGAATTGCCGAGGAAGACGCGCAGCCTGATCAACATCGCGATGATCAGCGCGTTGAACCGGCCCCACGAATTGAAGCTGCACGTGCGCGGCGCGCTGCGCAACGGCTGCAGCAAGGAAGAGATTCGCGCCGTGCTGATGCAGGTGGCCATCTACTGCGGCGTTCCGGCGGCCATCGACGGGCTGCGGGTGGCCCGTGAGGTTCTGAAGGAGGAGGGTATTTAGGTGTCTGGCGAAGGATCGGCGGCCTCGTCCCGCGATCGGATTCGTCGGCTTGGGCAACATGGGCTCGCCCATGGCCGCCCATCTGGTGGCGGCGGGCTACCGCTTGACGGTGGCGGATGCGCGGCCCGAGCAGGCCGTGCGTTTTGTGGCCGAGCATCCGAGCGCGGTGGTGGGAACGCTGGCCGAGACAGGCCGGGTGGCGCGGTTCGTCATCACCATGCTGCCGAATATCAGCATCGTGAGGGACGTGATGCTGGGAGACAAGGGTATGGCAGCGTCGATGGCGCCCGGAGCGATTCTCATCGACATGAGTTCATCGTCTCCTCCCGGGACGATTGCGCTGGGTGAAGAACTTGCCGGGCGCGGCATTCACATGATCGACGCGCCGGTATCGGGAGGCGTGCCCCGCGCGGTTACGGGCGAACTCACGATCATGGCTGGCGGCGAGGCGGCCGACGTCGATCGCTGCGAGCCCATCCTGAAAGCCATGGGGAAGACGATTTTCCGGACCGGCAAGCTGGGGACGGGCCAGGCGATGAAGGCCCTGAACAATCTTTGTTCGGCGGCGGGGCTTTTGATCGCTTCCGAGGCGGTGCGCGCCGGCCGCGAGTTTGGTCTGGACGCGGAGCTGATGATCGACATCCTCAACGTCTCGACCGGGCAGAACAACAGCACGCTGCGGAAATTCAAACCGTTCATCTTGCCGAAAAAGTACGAGTCTGGTTTTGGGCTGGACCTGATGGTGAAAGATCTCACGGCGGCGCTGGATTTGGCGGCTTCCGAGGGCGTGCGCACTCCGTTGGCGCAATGCTGCGTCGATCTTTGGAAGCAGGCGCAGAAAGATCTGGGGCCGGGCCAGGACCATACCGCCATCGATCTCTGGCTGGAACGCATCAGCGAGGAGTGAAGACGTCACGGGTGCGAGGTCGGCATGACCCTGGAACTTCCCAACTACGAAATCGTTGCCGTTCGTTATGCGACGGTAGAGCGGCGGGCGCAGGAAAATTTTATTTCCACCGATGCCCCGGACGCGCCGATGCCGATGGACTATTTCGTTTGGGCGATCCGCGGACCCCATGAGGATGTCGTCGTGGATACGGGCTTCACCGAGGCCACGGCGCGCAGCCGCAAGCGGCGCTACCTACACTGTCCGGTCGAGGGACTGCGCCAGGTGGGAATTGCTCCGGAGACGGTGAAGAATGTCGTGATCACCCATCTCCATTACGACCACGCGGGCAATCTGGAAAAATTTCCGGCGGCGAAGTTTCACTTGCAGGAGTCCGAAGCGGCATTTGCCACGGGCAAGTTCATGCTCGACGTTTCACGGCAGCACGCCTATGACGTCGAAGATGTCGTCTGGGCGGTGCGAGGCATTCATGCCGGCCGCATCGTCTTTCACAGCGGCACGGGCGAGGTGCTGCCCGGCATCACGCTGCATCACGTGGGCGGCCACACGGCCGGACTGCAAGTGGTGCGCGTCCATACGGCGCGCGGCTGGGTCGTGCTGGCCTCCGACGCCACGCACTTCTACGCAAATATCCGGCGGCGAAGCCCCTTTCCCATCGTGCACGATGTCGGGGCCATGCTCGAAGGCTACCGCGTCGTCGAGGCGCTGGCCGACGGCCCGGACCACATCATCCCGGGCCACGACCCCGCGGTCGCCGCGCGGTTTCCGCGCGTGCCGGGACTCGACATCGAGGCCGTGCGCCTCGATCTCCCGCCCACTGCGGAAACCTAGCGACGGCCGCTAGACGATGCGTCGTGACGTGGTGGCTGTCCATGTACTCGCGCAGCGCGATGATCTGGCCGTCCTTCACCTTGAGCACGAAGGCGTACATGTTGTCGTACTGCTTGCCGTTCTTGAGCTTGCCCATCCCGTGCGCTTCCGCCAGTACGACGGGGCCATCGGAGATGAGGGCCTCAACTTCGACTTTGGGATCGCCGGGGATAAACTGGCCGCGGATCGGGCCGAGAAACTTGTCAATGATGTTGTCGCGGCCTTCGGTCTGGCCCGCGCCCGGAATGCCGGTGGCCATCACTTTCCAGACCGCTTTCTTGTGAAACATGGGCCGCAGGCGTTCGAGATTACCCGTGCTCAACACCTTGAAAAACTTTCTTACGAGTTGCTCGTTCGCTTTCTTGGCTTTCGACATGCTCTCCTCCTGTTTTGTTCAGAAGATGTAAACGCTGCCGCTCGGAACGCGGCGTTCAGATGCGCGTCTCCGCCTGCAGAGGTGGCTTCCCCAGAATCATGTCCGCAGCCTTCTCCGCGATCATGATAATGGGGCCGTTGGTGTTACCGCCGATCAGCGTCGGCATGACCGACCCGTCGACCACGCGGAGCCCTTCGATCCCTTTGACTCTCAGTTCGGGATCTACCACCGCGCCGGCATCCGTTCCCATCCGGCATGTGCCCACGGGATGGACTCCCGTCACCGCGAAGTTTCGCGCGAAATCCTTGAGAGCCTCGTCGCCCTGGACCTCGGGGCCGGGCACGAGCTCTTTGCCACGATACGGATCGAACGCGGGCGCCTCCAGCACGCGCCGGGCAAGCTTCAGCCCATATACCAGCAGATTGAGATCGCGCTCGTCGTCGAAAAAGTTCGGATCAATTAGCGGCATCGCCCTGAAATCGTTGCTCGCCAGGCTGACGTGGCCACGGCTCTTCGGCCGCATCACCATCGAGATCAATCCGTAGCCGTGGCCGATGGCGACGTGGCTGAAGCCCAGGCGTTCCCGTAGCCGTCCCTTCTCCTTTTCGTTCTTATACGCGGGCAGCAACATCAACTGGACATCGGGCCGGTCGAGACTCGGATCGCTCTTCACGAAGCCGCCGGCGTGCATGATGCTATTCGCCAGCAAACCCCGCCGGAAGAGCAGGTACTCGACGAAGCTCCAGGCTACTTTCGGGAACGTCCGGAGCGAGAGCCCGTAGGGCACCGTGGTGGGACTGTCGTAGCGAATCGCGGCGACGACGTGTTCTTGGAGATTGCGGCCCACGCCCGGGGAGGAGAGGACCACCGGGATGCCGTGACGCTTCAGCTCCTCGGCGTCGCCGACGCCGGAAAGCATCAGCAGTTTTGAGGAGCCGTATGTTCCCGCCGAGAGCACGACTTCGCGGCGCGCATTGACGCGCTGCAGCGTTTTTCCACGCACGAACTCGACGCCCACCGCCCGGCGCCCCTCGAACAGCACGCGCGTTACCTGCGCCTTGGTGATGACCGTAAGATTCTTTCGTCCTCGCGCGGGCACGAGATACGACCGGGCCGTGGATTCGCGCATTCCGCCGCGCACCGTCGACTGGCGGATGGTAAAACCCTCATGGGTCGGGCCGCAGAAATCCGGGCAACGCTTCATGCCCAGAGACTCAGCCGCCTGGAACAGAACCTCGCACAGGGGATTGTAGCTATCGAGATTCGTGACGTTGGTCGGACCGCCCTTCCCGTGATACGCCGACTCGGGAAAGTTCTCGTTGTTCTCCGACCGCCGAAAGTAGGGAAGCACTTCCCGGAACGACCAGCCCGCACAGCCCGCGGCGGCCCAATCATCGTAGTCGTGTGGATGGCCGCGCGTGTAAACCATTCCGTTGA
The DNA here is from genome assembly GCA_963791705.1 of Terriglobia bacterium. GTDB lineage: Bacteria > Acidobacteriota > Terriglobia > Acidiferrales > UBA7541 > Palsa-295. The sequence continues at coordinate 130,105 of CAWBTO010000007.1, forward strand.
TGGAACTGGTTCCCCCGAGCGTCTTTCCAAGAGGGATTGGCAGCGGGCGGTTGCCCGCGTGCTTTTGCGGCACGCTCGAGTATCGCCAGTTCACCTTGGGATGATCGATGAGATGCACGACGCCGAGCGGGACGCGAATAAAAGGATTGCGATCGGGGCCGCCAGCCTCGATCAGGCAGACGCGGTTCGCGGGCTCGGCCGACAACCGGTTGGCCAGAACGCAGCCCGCCGAACCTGCCCCCACAATGATGTAATCGAACACATCTTCCGCGTGGCCATTCGTGCGCGCATTCTCCGCCATGATTGCCCTCGGTTCATCCGCGGCCTCCGGGCCAGCAAACCCGATGGAAACAGCCGCGAACACTATAAAATCCGGCTCACCATAACATGGTCGGGTTGACTTCTTCAAACACTGTTACATATGATCCGGACTTCTCGGGGCCCGTACGCGGGGGCCCGAAATCTCTTCAGGAGAAGGCCCATGGCGCGTCTGGATGGTCAGGTGGCATTCATCACGGGTGGCGGGCGCGGCATCGGGCGCGCCATCGGCTTGGCCTTCGCGGCCGAAGGTGCGGTGGTTGGGATCGCGGATATTGATCGAGCCAGCGCCGAAGGCACTGCGGCGGACATCGCCAAAGCCGGGGGCGTGGCGCGCGCCTTCGTGATTGACGTGAGCCACCGCGAGGCCGTGCTCGGCGCTGCGGACAAGCTCGTTGCCGAATTCGGACGCCTGGACGCCGTGGTGAACAGTGCCATTGTGTTTCGTTACGAGCCGGTGGGCCAGATCACCGAAGAGACTTGGAACCGGATGACTTCGGTGGGCCTGAAGTCGCTCATCTGGGGCGCCCAGGCGGCGGACCGCCACATGGTTTCGCCGCGCGGCGGGGTCGTCATCAATTTCTCTTCTCCAACGGCTGACCGCGGTCACAGTGGCACCGCCGTCTATTCGGCGATGAAAGGTGCGGTGGGGGCCCTGACGCGTGCGCTGGCGGTCGAGTTCGGTCCGCGCGGGATTCGCGTCAACGCCATCAGTCCCGGTGCCATCCCGACGCCCGGTGCCCGCGCGCTGGTAGATGATGCCGGCTACGAGATACGACGCAAGAACTCGGTGCTCGGGCGTCTGGGAACCGCGGAGGAGATTGGAGAGGCGGCCGTTTTCCTCGCGTCTTCCGCGGGCGCGTTCATCACCGGAGAAGTGTGGCACATTGACGGTGGCGCGACGATTAAGGGCGGCTGATGCCGGGCCGCTACGTATACACGCCGTACTCTTTCGCCGCTTCCATCATGGCGCGCAGATTTTCGGCGGTGGTGTTGTGCACCGAGGCGCCGCCGTTCAGAATGTAGCCGCCGCCCGGGCCGCACACCTCGATCAGCTTCCGGCAATACTCTTTCACGTCCTGCGGCGTGCCCGTGCAGATCAGCGAGGTGGGGACGTTGCCGGAAATGCAGTTTCGCTCGCCGAGAATCTTCTTGGCGCGCGACATGTCGGTGCGATCGAACCACCACACCACGGAACCTTTCGGCAGATCCGTCACGGCTGCGAGGCGCTTGTTGTAGGTGCCCTCGGCGAAGAGCAGCGGCACGAGGCCCGCGTCGAGAAGTCCCAGGATCACGTTCCTGAGTTGCGGCCAGTAGAATGTGTCGAACTGCTTTTCGGACATGAACGTGTCGTCGCCCTTGTGCAGCGCCATGAAGATGAGCGGGACACCGGAGAGATTCGCGCCGGCCACGGCTCCGTCCACAATCCACGGCGTGATGGCGTCCATCGCGTCGAGCAATGTTTTCGGCTGCCGGAACATATCCATCATGATGCCGTGCGTCCCGCGCAAGGTATCGCCGAAAAGGTCGAAGGGAGCGTGCGCGAAGCCGCCAAAGAGCGGCGGAAATCCGGCGGCTTGGGCTTCTTTTGTGATTTCCCCTATCACCTGACGGAATTTGCCGAGTTCCTTGCTCGCGTCGATGACAGCCTGAAACGCTGCCTGCACCTCGGGCAGCGCACACGGCCCCAGAAAACTGGCCGGCATCCCGAGGGCTCGTTTGAAGGGCATGAGTTTCGCGAAGCCTTCAAATGCGCCCATGGTCCGGGGCAGATAGATGCGCAGGAAGAAGTCGCCCGGATCGTCGAACAGGACATCGTATTCGTCCGCCTTCATGTACTCGCCCTCGACGAACTGAGCCATGAAAGCGTCCTCGGGGAGACCGTGGCCCGGCCACACCGTCATTTTCGTCTTGGTGAGTTCGTTGACCCTGCCGGAGGGGATGCTGATTCCGGGAACGGGGCAAGTATCGCCCTCGAAGTCACGAATGAACTTGCGCCACGCGCGCTTCATTTCGTCGTAGTCGTACATGGCGGTGCGCACGGTGATTCCGGCGTACGCCGCGGGGAATTGCCCGGCAGGGAGAATGCAGGGCACGCGGTCGGGCTCTTGCACCCGGATGGCGCGAATGAATCTCGTCGCGCGCGCCCGGTAGGATTTTTCGGCGTCCGGGCTCGAGAATTGAACGCCCGGAGGGGAGAGCCATCTCTGGAATCGCTGCTCCCTCTTGTCTTCCCAGGATAATTGAGCGGCAACCGCCGAAGTTGCCGGCCGGCTGCCGGAAGGATTGCTGTTCATATCATTTGCCGCCGTATTTTCCGCCGGGGACGCGAGGCACATCGTCCGTGCGGCGAGAGTGAAATCACCCTAGTCTACGCCTTCAGGCGCGCGATGGCGCGGCCGTAGGGCTTCACGCCCGCCCACATGATGAGCGCCGTGACGGTGCCCAGGGTGAATGTGGCAATGGCGATCGAGCGTCCGAGCATTTGGTCGGAGCGGAACACGTAGTCGGTAAATAGCGCCACCATGGTCGGGCCCAAGCCGGTGCCGATCACGTTGAACACAAAAAGAAAGAGTGCGGTCACCTGGCCGCGCATTTCGTTGGGAGTGACGATTTGAAGCGCGGCGTTCATGGGCGCTTGCGCCCAGACGAAGAAGAACACGTACGATGTTGACATGGCCATGGCCAGGGGAGCCGTGGGCATCAGCGGGAACAGAATCATCCCCGGCAGCGCGAGCAACTGGCCGATGAGGACCGTGCGCATGTTGGCGTCGTCGTATCCCTTGCGGGCCAGCCGCTCGGCCAACAGGCTGCCGGCGAGTATTCCGATGGGCATGATGGTCAGCGCCAACACGCCTTGCACGAGTCCGTATTTCGCGACGGACCAATGAAAGGTGCGAATGTAAAAGGACGGCGCCCAGCTTCGGATGCCGAACCCCATCATGGCCGAAATCCCCATGCTCCCAAACATCGGCAGGAAGACTCCGGCGTTTTTCCAGACGAACGCCAGCACGTCCCTCACCGGAGGCCGCTGCTGCGCCGCCGCTGCATTCCCGGCAATGGAGGTCATCCGCCCGCGACGGGCCGGCTCGCGCACGGTGGCCATGAGCGCGGCCACCAGGAGCCCCGGGAGACCAATCGCAATCAGGGTCAACTGCCAGCCGTGCAGCGTGCCGACCATAGGCACCGTTGTCGAGAGGCGCGTGAACGCGCCGGCCAGCGTGCCGCCCACGATGAGTGAGACGCCTTCCCCGAGAAACGTGCCGAAGAAAAGTACCGCGAAGGCACGGGGGAGTTTCGCGGGAGGGAACAGGTCCGCCACCATCGAAAAAGAGGCCGGGCTTCCGCAGGCCGCTCCAATTCCCGAGCCGACGCGGCATCCGAACAGCTGGCCAAACGTGCGCGCCAATCCGGACAGGGCCGTGGTGAGGCTCCAGATGGCGGTGCCGACGCCGATGATGGCGCGACGGCTCTTGTAGTCAACGAGGCGGGCGATCGGAAACGCGACGACCATGTAGAACAAGACGAACGCGAAGCCCATGAGCAGGCTCATCTGCGTGTCGCTGATGCGCAGATCGTGCTTGATCGGCTCGACCAGGAGGCTGAGGATCCCTCGGTCGAGATAGGTCACCATCAGCGCCAGAGCAAGCACGAAGACGGCGTACCAGGCTTGCGCGGGACGGGGCCAAGCCTCGCTCGGGGCGGGCGCGCTGTGTTCGGTGGGCGCAGCGCTGGCGCCGTCCATCTCAGGACCGGAAAGATTCACGAAGTGGCCATCACTTTCGCCGAGCGCGTGCGGGAGTGTGTTATCAGCCGGCGCGGGGCGCGTCAAGGCGTGCCTTCAACCTATTGAACAGCGCTTTGTATCTCTCTGCCGGCGCTCGTTCCCGCTACGCACTGCGCCGCTTTTCTCAGTGTTTCCCCCCGGAGGGCGGCCTCCGATTCGGCGGAGGCGGGTTCTTCATCCCCAGGCGATAGTATGCGCCCGTCTCCTTGCGCTGCCAATTCACGGAGATGTTCTGGCTGAGCGGATGCGCCATGCTGAGGGCCCCGGTGCCACACTCTTCGATGCACGCCCCGCAGAACCAGCATTCCTCGGGATACAGCACAATCGGCGGCTTCTCCTTCTCCGGGTGGGGCATCAACACGTCGGTGGGGCACACTTCGACGCAGGAGTTGCAGCCGTTGCACAGGATGGCGTCGAACCTCTGCCCCTTATTGGGCGTCGGGGGATTGGGTGTCATGTAGACCTTTTGGCTCATGCGCGTGCGCCTCCTGACGGGTCGAAGTTAGTGAGCATGGCGCTCATAATTTTCCTCATAACTCGGGGCATACGGCGCCTGCAGGTGAAAATCCAGGGGAAGTTCCCGGACAGTCACGCGGCCGTCTTCCTGTTTCATCGGTAGATGCTTTTCCCATTCGGGCGGGTCCATTTGCGGGTAGTCGAGCCGATAGAAATCCAGATACGCGCTGCTGCACTTGCGCTCGAGCGACGCGTGCATGACCATCTCACCTAGGGTGATCAGGGAGAAGCATTCCAGGGTGCGTCCCAACTCGTGAGGGTTGGCGGCATACGCGGCTGCGCCCTCGTTTTCCTTGATCTCATTGAGCAGGCTCAGTCCCCGGTTGAGGGTGCGTTCATTTTTGTACTTGCCGCAGTAGTCCTGCATCACCCGAGCGATGGCGTAGTTCAGTTCTTTCCAGCCGGCGCCGTTCTTGCTTTGTTTGATGGGCCGGTAGGCGCGCGCCTTTTCCGCTTCCACTTGCTGGCGGTCCACCACGGGTTCCGCCGATGTTTTCGCGTAGGCTGCGGCCTTTCTGGCCGCATACCGGCCCATCGTGTGGGACTCGCCGTGGCAGCCCGCGCCGAACACCGGCGAAGTCCCGGCGGCATAGAGGCCCTCCAGAGACGTCCTCAAATCCCAGTCCACCAGGAAGCCGCCACCGGCCAGGCTGCGAAGATGCGGCATGGGCGATCCGCCCCAGAAGTTGGAATGCTGGTAGGCCTCGGGCACCATCACCGGCGCCTGCAGCATGTCCTTGTCCGGGTCAAATCCGGCTTTGGTGAACGTGTCGTAGATGGGGATTCGGCATTTTCCCTCGTTGCCGATCATCATGTCCCAAATGCACCGCCGCTCCATTTCCGATAGCCGAGTCAGGTCGGCGTACAGGGGCAGTTGGAATTCGCCCTTGCGGATGCGTTCCGGCAGGTCGCGTGCCAGGTCATTGGGGCGGTATTCCTCGGCGAACGTAGCGAGTCCGATCCCGGTGCCCAGCTGGAACCTCTGCGCGCCATTCGGCAAGAAGCGCTGCGCGACGGTCTTCAGCTCGTGGCCGTAAGGGTCAAACCACGGCACTTCCTTCCCATTGGCGTCCACAATCGACACGCCGTGGTACGTGTTGTGGGCATTGCCCATGCTGTACGGCGCGTACCCAAAGCCGCTCAGCCGCCCCGGCCCGGTCTGTTCCATCAGCACGAATTCCGCCCCGGCGTCCCAGCCGATGGCGTGGCCCGTGCCGGCGCTGTTCATAGTGCTCATGGAGCTGGCCGCGGTAAGTTCCGGCGCGAACGAATAGAGCCGCCCCCCTCCGCCGCTGGCGATGATCGTGGCTTTGGACCGAAAGACGTAGAATTCGCCGGTCCTCATGTTTACGCCCGTTGCGCCGACCACCCGCCCTCCTTGCCGTCCACCTTCGGTGAGCAGGCTGGTCACCACCGTGCGGTTATACATCTCTACGCCGAGGCGCTTCATCTCGTAGTAGAGGCACTGTTTGAGGTTGTAGCCCCACAGGCGCACGATATGGCGGTTCTTGTAGTCATACCCAAACATCAATTTGGTTTCGTCGTCGCGGAACTCCGCCCCTTTGAATTCGTCGTGCACATCCCGGATCTGCACGCCCATCTCCTCGCACTCCAGCAGCGTGTCCCATCCTTCCGTGCAGGTGATGTAGCGGGCCATGCCGTTGGAAAAGCCGTGGGCGCTTTCCATCACCGCCTTGGTGTAGTCCAGCGGCGTCACCTTCGAGCAGGGGTTCTTGCAGGCGCCGTGCCAGTGATCCACGCCCACGCCCCCCGAGCCGCTGCGCTTCACATGGCCGGTTTCGGCGATGACCACCCTCGCTCCCAGCCGGGCCGCGCTGATGGCCGCGTGCGATCCGGCCACCCCGCCGCCAATGATCAGCACGTCCGCCGCGATTTCGCTCTCCTTGTCGTACTGCACCGGATACGGCCATTCCGGAAGCGTTCCGCGTTGTTCCGCATATTCATTCCAGGTAGTCATGAGGGAAGTCCTCCGCTGCTTCAGCGTTGGGCGCAACTCGCCCCCTCGGATCTGTTCCGAGGCGGCCAGCGGAGGCATGGTGCGACGCAGGATGCGAGGATGCAAGACGGCCGTGCAGGATATTGAAGGGATTTCGAAATATCCGCTGGCTGTTGAGTAGCGACGTCTAGCCGCTTTGGCAGGTGGGCCAGGCCCTAAGCGATTGCGAGTCTCGGCGCGCCGCATCCCTGCGCCAACTTCTGGCTCGCAAACCAGTCGGGCGCGGGTATAATCCCGCTTATCACCACCCTCGGCGGGAGCGCCTAATGGAACCGCAGGCCGTAACCAACTCGCTCGAACGCGCGCTCACCCTGCTGGACATCGTCGCCCGGGAATCCGGCGGCCTGACCAACGCCGAGATCAGCCGGCGCATGCACATGGCCCCCAGCACCTGCTCGTATATTTTGAGCCGCCTCGACCGCGAAGGGTACGTTTCCAGGGACAAGACCACCGGCCGGTATCAGATCGGCTTGCGCATTGTCGAACTCGCTTACGGCGCCTTGCGCACCGTCGGTCACCGGCCCATTGTCGAGCCGGCGCTGCACCGCATGGTGGAGCAGACGCGATTGACCGGCCTCATCGCCGTGTGGGTGCGCGGCCGCGCGGTGGTTGTCGATAAGCTCGAGAGCCCGGAATCCATCAAGCTCGATGTGGACATCGGCTTCCCTCTCTACGCCCACTCCAGCGCGTTGGGCAAGGTGCTGCTGGCGCACCTGTCTCCCGAAGAACTCACGCGCTTCCTCGAGGAACGCGGCTTGCCCCGCCGGACCCCGAAAACCATCACCTCCAAACCCAAATTGCTCCAGGAGCTGGAGGGCGTGCGCGCGCGCGGATACGCGGCGGCCAACGGAGAGGAATTCATCGGCGGCCGCGCCGTGGCCGCGCCCATCGTCGACGGGTTCGGCAGAGTGTGTGCGGCCATCAGCGGGGCTGGGCCGGTGACGCACCCGATTTGGAAATGCCCGGAAGATGCGATCCGGCGCGTAAAAATAGCAGCGCGGGAAATCTCCCGGCGGTGGGGAACCTGAGTTGCGCTGTCGGAGGCAGGCGTCCGCCGGGGCTTAGTGCCTATATGGTTATCATGTTCAGGAAATTCCAGTGCCGTGTGCCCGGACGCTCCGCCGCGCCGTGATAAAATGTTTTCGGGATCATTGTATAATCTAGCTGCCTGACGGAGCCCTTGGGGCCAATTTTGGTGATCGAGCAGCGTCGCGTGGCCATCGGCCGAGTGCGGGGCTGAATCAACGGGAGATCAATCGTGCGAAATACATTTTCTGCATTCTGTTTGGCGCTGTTCGCACTTTGCGTGCTGAGCCTGTCGGGCTCGCCGGCTTACGGCCAAGTCAAGACGTACACGAAGTTCCAGAAGCCGGCGGCGGTGCGTCAGGGGATGGTGCAGGATTGGAGCCATCGCCACGTGGTCTACCCGCGCGGCGGCTCTCTGCGCACTTTGATGATCCTGCAGCACGACCCCCGCGCCATGCAAAGCTGGCAGGCGGCCAGCCGCGCCAATTGGCGCCGCTCCATTTATGGCCGGAACGGCAAGAAGAACGGCTTCCACCGCGATTGGAGCATCTCCCTGGGCGCCGGGGGAACGGCCGCAGCCATGTACCCTGCAAAATATAGTTTCGACGTCAATGCCCTGCCGAGCTGCACGAACGACTTTGTCGTCTACCCCGTGAATGCCGCCGGCAGCGCAAGTCAGCCGAACATCGTGGCCTTCAACAATCTCTATAGCGGGCCGGGTCCCACTGGGATGTGCGTCACCCGCACGGTTGCAGGGGGCGTCACTGACGACCTAACGAAGGCTACGACGATGTGGTCGTACAACATCAATGGCGGGACGGTCGATACATCTCCGACGCTTTCGCTGGACGGAACCAGGGTAGCCTTCGTCGAAACCGTAACCGGCGTGGCTCACTTTCACGTTCTCGCCTGGAAGAGTGGAGACGGTCAGGATACGAATCTGCAGAACGTCCTACTGCCTAAGCAGATTAGCAGTTTTACTGGTATCGTTGCGCCGGTTGCGGGTACCGGTACCGCATCGGACCTGACGCTGGGGTCAGCCAGCGACACGCTGTCCTCGCCCTTCGTGGACTACAACAACGATGTAGCCTACATTGGCAACGACGCTGGCACGCTGTACCGCGTCAAGGATGTCTTTTGCACCGTAAACGCAGCCTGCACGCCTGGTCCGGGGCCGGCGCCGAGCTTGGATACCACTTGGGGACCCGGTGGCGCGGTTGTGACCGGTTGTGTCGGCAAACTGAGCGGCCCGGTGCTGGATACCGTGAGCCATAACGTTTTTGTCGGCTGTTCCGACGGCACTCTATATGGATTTGACATTAACGGGAACGCGCTCACAGGTTCTCCGGTGAACGTGGGAAACAACACAGCGACGGGAGGCATCGTAGACCCGCCGATGGTGGACGTGACCAACGGATTGGTCTACGTCGTCAGCGGAAATAACGGAACAAACGCCGTTCTGGTCCAAGTCAATGAGTCCGGCTTGTCAACACGAACGGCGACTTTGGGCGCAGGGGGGAAATTTAATCTTCATGCCCCCTCCTTCAACGACGCCTATTTTTCCAGTCCCACTTACACTGACTGGATGCTCTACGAGTGGGCGTATAACGGCGCTGGCAACAATATCACGCTTTATGGAGTAGGGTTCGACAGCAGCAGTTACAACATGACGACGGGCCCAGCAGCGAATGCCATTACCGTCGGAGGTTCCACTCCTAACGAGTTCTCACCCAGCACTGAGTTTCTGAATGGGAGCACGAACACCGATGAGCTCTTCGTAAGCGGGCTCTCGACCTTGACCCCAAACTTCCTCGAATCTAACATCAACTTGTTCCCAACCGGAGGCACTCTAGCTATTGCGTCGAGCTCTGTAAATGGTGGCACCAGTGGAATCATTGTCGACAACGCGGCTGATACCTCCCTCTACCCGCAGGCCTCCAGCATCTATTTCAGCGTTCTGAGCGATAAGACCGCCGTCAAGTTGACCCAGTCAGGCTTGAATTAACGCTCTGCTTGGCGGAGCGCAACGACCGGCCCGCAGTCTCAGGCGCCGGTCGAGCCCGCCGCGGAGGACTAACCGACCGGCAGGAACGCCCCTCGTCCCTCACCGCTCGCCCAAGCCCTTTCTCGGGACTTCTGAGAAATGGAATGCCATGTTGTGGCAAACACTTTCCATCCGTTTCGCAACAGCCCGAAGAAGGCTTTTTGCCGCACGGCTAGTCCATGTAGTCTGTTGACCCGCAAGGACTTACTGCGATACCTTTCCGCCGCAATGGAATGAGATTTGCTTCCCTATCTGCACATGGGCCATGCTCCTGTCAGCAATAGCTCGTTCATGTCCGGAGAGCCACGCGCGTGAGCAGCAAGAGCGAAAACGGAAACACGATGGGCGCTACGGCGACCACTCTTCGGAGCGAGCCCGGGGATCACTCCTCCGCCCTTCCAACGAGCGACTCCCCCGCGCCCTGCCCGGCGGACCAGACGTTTGTCGATCTGTTTGAAGTCCAGGTGAGCAACACCCCCGACCGGACGGCTTTGGTGTTCGAACAGCAAAGGTTGACCTACCGCGAACTGAACGGTCGCGCGACCCAACTGGCGGATCGCTTGAGGGAGATGGGCGTTGGGCCGGATGTGCTCGTAGGGCTTTTGGTCGAACGCTCGGTGGAAATGATCGTAGGCTTGCTTGGCATTTTAAAGGCCGGGGGCGCTTATGTGCCCATGGATACGGCGTTTCCTCGAGAGCGGATCGCCTTCATGGCCAAGGATGCCCACATGGCGGTCCTGCTCACGCAGACCGGCCTCTTGCCGCGCCTGCCGGCCACCGCCGCACAGGTTGTTTGCCTGGATTCCCTCGATGGGCTCCCTCCGGCGAGACCGCCGCAAGGCGATGTTCGTCCGCGTCCGGAGCATCTGGCCTATGTAATCTATACGAGCGGCTCGACGGGACGTCCCAAGGGTGTTTGCATCGAACATCGCAACCTCGTGAATTACGTGCGGGGCGCGGTGGAACGGTTGCAGTTCCAGCCCGGCATGAATTACGCCACGGTGTCCACCATCGCCGCGGACCTCGGCCATACCGTAATGTTTCCGGCTTTGGCTACGGGTGGCTGCCTACATGTGATCTCGCAGGCGCGAGCTGAAGATCCGGCGATGCTCGCCGATTATTTCCGCCGTGAGAGCATCGACGTTTTGAAGATTACTCCGTCACATCTGGCGGCCCTGCGGAGCGGAAATCATCCCGAACAGGTAATGCCTGGAAGCCGGTTGATTCTGGGCGGAGAGGCCTCCCGGCTGGACTGGGTTGAGCGGCTGCGCCTCCAGGCCCCGGACTGCGAGATTTACAACCACTATGGACCTACGGAAACCACCGTCGGGGTGCTGACGTACCGTGTAGTCGCGTCCCTGCCCGGCACGCCGTCGGGCACGCTCCCGTTGGGCAGGCCTCTCCCGAATAGCCGGGTTTACATCCTCGATGAACAGCAACAGCCGGTGCCTGCCGGCGTTCCAGGCGAGCTGTGCATCGGCGGCCGTGGCGTGGCGCGCGGCTACCTCAACTGCCCGGAATTGACCGCCGAGAAATTCATGCCGGATCCATTCACTCCGGAGCTTGGCGCAAGACTGTATCGCACGGGAGATCGTGCGCGTCATTTGCCCGACGGGAATATCGAGTTCTGCGGCCGGATGGACCAGCAGGTCAAAATACGCGGCTATCGCGTCGAGCCCGGTGAGATCGAGGAGGCGCTGCGCGAGCAGGGCGGTGTGCGAGAAGCGGTGGTGGTGGCGCAGGAAGAGAAATTGGGCCATTCCGAATTGGTTGCTTACGTCGTGCCCAAACGGCCCCAGCAACCGCTGTGGGCCAACACGGGGGTTTATACCTTGCCCGATGGCCTGCCGGTGGCACATCTGAATCGGAACGAGACGGCCTACCTCTACAACGAAATTTTCGTTCACCAAGCCTATCTCCGGCACGGAATCGCCATCCACGAAGGAGATTGCATCGTGGATGCGGGTGCCAACATTGGATTGTTTACCGTGTTCGCCAGCCGGCTCGCCCGGAATTTGCGGATCGTTTCCTTGGAGCCCAACCCCGCCGCTCATGCATGCCTGAAGGCCAATGCGGAAGCCTGGGGTTCGGACGTGAAATGCCTTCCCATGGGGCTCTCCGACGAAAACAAGTCCGCGGAGTTGACCTTTTTCGAAGGCTTTTCGCTGTTATCAGGATTCCATGCGGACGTAGCGGCCGAACGCGAAGTAGTCAAGACCTATGAGCTGAACCAGCAGCCGGAACCAGGAAACAACGTGCACCTGGCCGCGCAATTGGAGGATTTGCTCAAGGACCGGTTTCGCGCCCGCGTGGAACCGGCTCAACTCCGCACCTTGTCCAGTGTGATGGAGGAGGAGGGCATTGAACGGATTGACCTGCTCAAAATCAACGTGGAAAAGAGCGAATTGGAAGTGCTGCAAGGAATCCGTGGCGATGATTGGCCCAAAATTCGCCAGTTGGTCATCGAAGTGGACCGGACCGAGAGCTTGGCGCCCATTACGACGCTGCTGCAGCAGAAGGGGTATGAGCTTATAGTCGAGCAGGACCCGCTGCTGAGAAGGACTGAATTGTGCTATGTGTATGCAATTCGACCCTCGGCGTCGCACCGCCTGGTGCGGCAGCAATCTGGCGAGGATCATATCCGTTCGCTGCGGCCCATGGACCAAGAAGTGTTGACACCCGCGAGTCTGCGCAAGTTCTTGCAAGCACGCCTGCTCCAGCACATGATTCCGTCACACTTCGTGCTGCTGGAGAAGTTTCCCTTGATGGGTAACGGCAAGATTGACCGGCAAGCGCTTCCGCGGCTCGCGGGAACGTCCGTACCGCCCGCGAATGCTTCCGTCCGGCCGCAGACCGAGACCGAAAAGGCCCTGGCCGTGATTTGGGCCGAGTTGTTGAAGGTGGACCCCATCGGGATCCACGACGACTTCTTCGACTTGGGCGGCCATTCCTTGCTGGCCATCCGCGCCGTGTCGCGCATTCGAGACGCGTTCGGCGTGGACATCACATTCCAGACCCTTTTCGAGAATCCCACGATCGCGGGTTTGGCGCGGGTGCTGACCCTGGCCCAGGGGGCCAGGACGATCGCGCGGATCACGCGTCGCCAGCCGTCGGGTCCGGCGCCGCTTTCCTTCGCGCAGGAGCAGCTCTGGTTTCTGGACCATCTCGCTCCCGGCAGCCCCGTCTACAACATGGGCGACATCGTCGATTTCCACGGCCTGTACAACGCGGAAGCGATGCACCAAGCGATCCGGGAACTCGTGCGCCGCCACGAGATCCTGCGCACCACCTTTTCCTACAGCGGCGGACAACCAGTGCAGATCCTGCTTGCCCGAGATGGACCTTCCGCTCGCGGAGCTGGACCTCAGCTCTCTCTCGGAACAGGAACGCGAGCGTGCATGGTCCCGGGTAGTGGACGAACAGGGACGAAAACCGTTCGACTTGTCCCAGGCCCCGCTGTTGCGCGCCACCATCGTTCACCTGTCTGCCCACGAACACCGGCTGCTGCTTACCACTCACCACATTCTCGCGGACGAATGGTCCATGGAGGTTGTGCACCAGGATCTCCAGCAGCTGTACAACGCTTTTTCCCATGGCCGGCCCTCTACTCTGGCGGAGCTCCCCATCCAATACGCGGACTTTGCTTGCTGGCAGCGCCAGTGGCTACACGGTGAGCTGCTGGACAAACAGACTGCTTTTTGGAAGAGGGAACTGGCCGGGGCGCCATTCATCCTGGAGTTGCCCACCGACAAGCCGCGTCCGGCAATAGGAAGTTTTCGCGGAGCGACAGAAGCCTTTCATCTGCCCGGAACGATCCTGGACCAGCTGAAAGGCCTGGGCCGCCAGCAGCAGGCCACCTTGTTCATGATTCTAGAGGCCGGCTTCATGGCTCTGCTGCACCGCTACACTGGCCAGGATGACATCATCGTCGGAACGCCGATCTCCGGCCGGACGCACAGCGAAACCGAAAACCTGGTCGGCATGTTCCTGAACACCGTGCTGTTGCGCGCGCAATTCCACGAGCGCCAGAATTTCCTCTCCTTGTTGCAACAGGTGCGGGAACGCGCCCTGGGGGCCTATGCTCATCCGGATGTGCCGTTCAAGCATCTGGTGGCGGAATTGGCGCCAGACCGTGATCCCAGTCGCACACCACTGTTTCAGGTCATGTTCATTCTCCATAACCCCGAAGGCGTCTCCCAGGTTTCCAAGGCGTCCGGCAATCGCGCGTTGGAGACCGGCACTTCGAAGTTCGATCTGACGCTGATCCTTTCGGAAGACGAGAACGGTCTCGATGGATTGATCGAGTACAGCACCGATCTCTTCGAAGCGTCCACGATCCGGCGCCTGGCCACGCATTACGCGAGGCTTCTGGAAGCCAGCGTCGCCGCCCCGGATCGCAGCATCTCCGAGCTGCCCATCCTCACGGAGGCCGAACGCCAACAGCTGCTGGTGGACTGGAACGACACGGCGGCGGAATGTCCTGGGAAAACGCGCGGCCTGCACCAATTGATTGAAGAGCAGGCGGCGCGGACGCCCGACCAAGTGGCGTTGGCCTTCGAGCAGCAGACGCTCACCTACGGCGAACTCAACCGCCGCGCCAACCGGCTCGCGCATCACTTGACGGCGCTGGGCGTTGGCCCCGACGTGCTCGTGGGGCTGTACGTGGAGCGATCCCTCGAAATGGTCGTCGGGATTCTGGGCATATTGAAAGCGGGTGGCGCCTACGTGCCCCTGGATCCGAGTTACCCGAGTGCGCGCATCGCCATGGTGATCGAAGATTCGCAACTCGGTTTCATCCTCACGACGGAGCAGAGCCGCGCCCTCCTCCCCGCTTGCCCTGCGCGTATCATTTCGTTGGATGGCGAAGCGGAAGCCATCGAAACGCAGAGTGCGGCTCCTGTGGCCTCCTCGCCGGCGGGAAACGATCTGGCCTATGTGATCTACACGTCCGGCTCGACGGGCAAGCCCAAGGGCGTAATGGTCGAGCACCGCAACGTCGTCAATTTCTTCATGGGCATGGACCGCGCCATCGGCGCCGAACCCGGCGTGTGGCTGGCTGTGACCAGCATCTGTTTCGACATCTCGGTCCTGGAGCTGCTCTGGACGCTCACGCGGGGATTCCAGGTGGTGATTCATGGTGAAGGAAGCTCGGACAAAATCCTGGCGGAAATCCACCGGCATGGCGTGACGCATCTGCAATCCACGCCGTCGTTGCTTCGCGCGCTGGCTTCCGATGCGCCGTCCCTCGATGCGCTCGGCAGGTTGAAGACAATTCTCGTCGGCGGCGAGGCGCTGCCGGCTTCACTGGTCGCGTCGCTGCGCCCATCGTTTACGGGCGAGCTCTACAACATGTACGGACCGACCGAGACAACCATCTGGTCCACTGTGTATCGCGTGCACGAGCAGCGAAGCATTATTCCAATCGGGAAACCCATTGTGAATACGCAGGTTTATGTTCTGGATTCTCAGCTCCAGCTCGTTCCTCCGGGAGGATTCGGCAATCTTTTTATCGGAGGAGAGGGGGTCGTTCGCGGATATCTGCATCGCCCCGACTTGACCGCCGAGCGTTTTCTCGCCGATCCGTTCCGCGAAGGCGGTCGGCTCTATCGCACCGGCGACATCGCCCGTTTCCTGTCCGACGGGAATCTGGAATTCCTGGGCCGCGCGGATTTGCAAGTCAAGATCCGCGGGTTTCGCGTGGAGCTGGGCGAGATTGAGGCCGCGCTCGAGCAACAGCCCAGCGTGCAACAGGCGGTCGTGGTGGCACAGCCGGACCGCCAGGGAGACAATATTCTGGCTGCCTATTGCGTTGCGAGGCCGGGGCAAAGCCGTCTCCCCGGAGTCGCTGCGGAGCGTGCTCGAGCGCCACCTTGCCCGACTACATGGTGCCATCTCATTTCGTCTTGATGGATTGCTTGCCGCTCACCGCGAATGGAAAGATCGATCGCAAGGCGCTGCCGCCTATTTCACCTTCCGTCAGCCATTCCAGCAGCCCGGGCGACGATCCCCAGGGCGAGTTCGAGGAATTTCTCGCCAAGGCCTGGGCCGAAGCGCTCGGCCTGTCTCGCATCCGCCGCCACGATAACTTTTTTGCTCTGGGCGGCCATTCCTTGGCGGCCTTGAAGATCGCATTCCAGAGCCAGCAGGAATTTCAGGTGGACTTCCCCCTCCAGATGTTTGTGCAGTGTCCCATGCTCCGCGAGCAGGCCAAGCGGCTGGAAGACATGGTGATGGAGCAGGCGGATGAGAGTGTGCTGGACGATTTGGTGTCCGAGGTGATGCAAGCCAGACAGGGTTCCGTGGCGGGCCATGTGAAGACCAAGAGTCCCAGTGGCCCGGCAGACCGATTGAGGGAATACGACTCCTTGAAACCGCCGAGTAAATTGGATGGTCTTTCTCCGGAGGAGCGGACGCAACTCGCGTCGCGCCTGTCCGCGGCCAAACGCCAAGCCGCGTCGAACAAGGCCACTGGTCTGGTGGCCGTTCATCCGGACCTGCCGAATCGTTTTCAACCCTTCCCCCTGACCGATCTCCAGCAAGCGTACTTGTTCGGCCGTTCCGAAGGGATGGAACTGGGAAACATTTCCTGTCACGGCTACGCCGAAGTCGACGTGGACCACTGGGACCGGGAGCGTTTCGAAGCGGCCTTGCAAAGAATGATCGAGCGGCATGAGATGCTGCGGTGCATCATTTTGCCCGAGGGTCGCCAGCAGATCCTGTCGTCGACGCCCCGCTACCAGATCGAAGTCAATGATTTGCGCGCACTGGATGCGGTCACGGCAGCGGCCCGGCTGGACTCCATCCGAGCGCGAGATGTCCCACAAAGTCCACGCGTCGGACCAGTGGCCTCTGTTTGAGTTCCGCGCTTCGCTGCTGGACGCGCAACGCAGCCGGCTGCACATCAGCACCGACTTGCTGATTGGCGACGGCCGCAGCTTTGAAATCCTGTTTCAGGAGTTGATGCATCTTTATCATCACCCCGAGGCCGCTCTTGCTCCCATCGAGCTCTCCTTCCGGGACTACGTGCATGCCCTCGCTTCTCTGGAACAGACCGACGCGTTTCGCGAGTCGCGAGCGTACTGGGTCAATCGCGTGCCGACGCTGCCGCCCTCTCCCGGAGTTGCCTTTAGCGGGGAATCCCGCTTCGATTTCCCGGCCCGTATTCCGGCGCCGCTCCGCCGTGCCTGGACCCGGCGGTGTGGCGGAGCCTGAAAGAAAAGGCGGCGCGCTTCCATTCGACACCCGTGGGCACGTTGCTGTGCGGCCTATGCGGAAGTGCTCGCCATCTGGAGCAAGAACCCGCGCTTCACGATCAACCTCACCTTGTTCAACCGCCTGCCCTTGCATCCGCAAGCGAATTCCATCATCGGCGACTTCACCTCGGTCAATCTCCTGGAGGTGGATAACGCGGCGCCGGCCACCTTCGCGGCGCGCGTGCGTCAGCAGCAGGAAAGACTCTGGCAAGATCTCGATCACCGTTACTTCAGCGGCATTCAGGTGATGCGAGAGCTTGCGCGCTTTCAGCGGGTCGGACCGGCGGCCCTCATGCCCGTCGTGTTCACCAGTCTGCTGAATCTGGGCGAACAAGGCGATGGCGTCACGTGGACCAGCCGCCTGGGGCGGTCTGTTTATGGCATCACCCAGACACCCCAGGTGTATCTCGACCTGATGGTGCATGAGGATCAGGGCTCGCTCTGCATTGATTGGGATGCGGTGGAAGACCTGTTTCCCGCCGGTCTGCTGGACGACATGTTCGAAGCCTACCAGCGCCTGTTGACCGATCTGGCGGCCGACGATTCCTCCTGGCAGCGGACCCTGGCAGAAAATGCGCGCCGGCTGATACCGGCGGCGCAAATAGCCATGCGTCAGGCCGCGAACAATACCACCGCGCCGCTTGACCGCCGATTTGTTGCACACGCCCTTTCTCAAGCAGGTTGCGGAACGTCCCGAACAGCTCGCCGTCTGCACGCCGACCCGCCGCCTGACGTACCGGGAGGTCTACCGCTACGCCTGCCGGATCGAACAGGAATTGCTGCGTTGCCAGGTACAGCCGAACGAATTGGTCGCCGTCCTGATGGAGAAGGGCTGGGAGCAGATCGTGGCCGTTTTGGGGATTCACCTGGCGGGGGCCGCCTATCTCCCCATCGATGCGGAATTGCCGGCCGAACGCCAGCGCTACCTGCTCGAGCACGGGAAGGTGAGGGTGGCGTTGACGCAGTCCGCTCTGCGATCCTGCCTGAGCGTGCCCGCCGCCATCGAGTGGTTCGAGGTCGATCAATTGAACCCGGCCGATGTCGGCCAACCGTTCGACCGGCGGCGGCAAAAGCCGGAAGATCTCGCGTACGTGATTTATACCTCCGGCTCAACCGGACTGCCCAAGGGTGTGATGATCGACCACCGCGGCGCCCTGAACACGGTGCTCGACATCAATCAACGATTTGGAGTCGGCCCGCACGACCGCGTGCTCGCTCTTTCGCGGCTCAGCTTCGATCTTTCGGTCTACGACGTGTTCGGGCTGTTGGCGGCGGGGGGAACGATTGTGATGCCCGCCGCGGATCTGGCCTATGACCCCCGGCACTGGGCCGAGTTGATTGTGGCCGAGCAGGTGACGCTGTGGGACACCGTGCCGGCTTTGATGCAATTGCTCGTCGAGCAGGCCGCGAAGCCGGGAGAACTCGGCCAGTCGTTGCGATTGGTCCTGCTGAGCGGAGACTGGATTCCGCTGGGCCTGCCGGACCGGGTGCGGCGCGTGTGCCCCACGGCGAACGTCGTGAGCCTGGGCGGGGCCACCGAGGCTTCCATCTGGTCGATCCTGTTTCCCATTGGAAAGGTGGATCCGGATTGGAAGAGCATTCCCTATGGCAAGGCGATGCGCAACCAGAGTTTTCATGTGATGAATCCGGTTCTCGCGCCATGCCCCACGTGGGTGACGGGACACCTGTACATCGGCGGAGTCGGGTTGGCAAAGGGATATCTGCACGACGAGCAGAAAACCAACGCCAGTTTTATCGTGAATCCCGCCGACGGCGAACGCTTGTACCGAACCGGAGACCTCGGAAGATTCTTGCCCGATGGCAACATCGAGTTCCTGGGCCGGGAAGATTTTCAAGTCAAGGTGCAAGGCTACCGGATTGAGCTGGGAGAAATCGAAGCGCGCCTGCAGGAACAGCGGGGAGTGGACCAGTGCGTCGTGGTCGTCCGGGAAGATAATCCGGCGGAGAAGCGACTGGTGGGATATGTCCTGGCCCAGCCGGGAGTGTCCGTGGACGACGCCGAGCTGCGGGAGCACCTGCGCGAGCATCTGCCGGAATATATGGTTCCTTCAGCCATGGTGACGCTGGATCGTTTTCCGTTGACGCCTAACGGGAAGGTGGATCGAACGGCTCTGCCGGAGCCCGCGCGCTCGGCGGCCCCCGTTGAGTCCGCCCCTCCGATGTTTCGGGATGCGCTGGATCTGCAGCTGATCCATCTGTGGGAGAAGGTCCTCGACGTCCGGCCTATCGGCTTGCGGGACAACTTCTTCGATCTCGGCGGGAATTCGTTAGTCGCCGTCCGCCTCTTCTCGGAAATGCGAACATTAATCGGCCGCAGCTTGCCGTTGTCCGTTCTCCTGCAGGCGCCGACGGTGGAAAAGCTGGCCGGCATCCTTCGCAAGGACGGCTGGTCGCCTCGCTGGACTTCCTTGGTCCCGATGCAGCCCGGAGGATGCAAGCCGCCGTTCTTTTGCGTGCACGGAGGAGGCGGCAACGTGCTGATTTACCGCGAGCTGGCGCGTCACTTGGGCGCGAACTACCCATTTTATGGCCTGCAAGCCCTGGGGTTGGACGGAAGCAGCAACTACCTGAAGTCCATTGAGGAAATGGCCGCCCACTATCTGAAGGAGATCCGGGATCTGCAACCCGCGGGTCCGTACTTTCTAGGCGGTTTCTGCATGGGCGGTCAGGTCGCCCTGGAGATGGCGCAGATGCTGCTCAAGGAAGGCGAACAAGTGGCGCTGCTGGCCATGATGGATACGTATAATTTCAACGGCGTGTTCTACCAGCCTTCGGTTCGAGAGAAGTTTGCCAATACCAGACAGAGAATTGCGTTTCACTCTTTGAATATTTTGCGGCTTGGATTGAAGGAGCAAGTTGCGTACCTGAATTCCAAGCTGAAAAATGCGACCCACAGAGAACTGACACGCTTGCACCTGTGGGTATCGAACCTTTTGAACAAGCCGCTCAGCCACAATGGGAATGGCGCCGGAGGTGGCGACAAATCCCTCGAACTAATCAACGAGAATCTGCACTTTGCTTACATCGCCAAACCCTACTCACGCAAGATAACCATGTTCAAGCCAAGGAGAAACTATTCCTTTATGATGGATCCGGAGATGGGGTGGGGCCAGATCGGCGTCGGTGGCATTGAACTGGTTGAACTCCCGGCCGACCCGGGAGGCATCTTCATCGAACCCTACGTGCAAACGCTGGCGCAGAAGCTCAGGGAGAAAATCGATGAGGTGGTTTCCCAGGGCGCCGAACTTCCCGTGGGCGTCACCGGCTGACGCGGCCCCGCGGCAAAAGTTACCGCAGCCCTGCATCCACGCCATGGCTATCCGGCGCGTGGGCCGGCAACGTGCACGGGGCGGGCTGCCAGTTCTGTATCTGAACCAAGGGCCCGGACGGCAGACGTTGCCGGGCCGCCTTCTTCGATTGCAGGTTCTCGGAGGCAATCCCGGTCCGCGCGTAGGATTTTTCGCAGTCCTGGTGAGAAGGTCCGCGCATATTTCCTTCCAGGTACGCCAGTCCCGGACACCGCGTGCAGGTCTTGCCATGCGAGCAGCGGGAGCACGTGGGCATGTCGCCCAGCGTGATGGATCGAACTTCCTGCAGTTGCGGGGAGTCGCGCCAAATGTCCGCAAACTTGGTTCGCCGCACGTTGCCGCTGGGCAGAGGAAACTGGACGCAGGGATAGACGTCACCGTACGGAGAGACGTAGCACGCCGTGTGCCCGGCGCTGCACGGCAGCATGTCCAGGTCTTCTTCGTCGAAGCTCTTCGGGGGAGCGCAGATTTCCTCCACGTTTCCAGCCACCTCTTCGTTCCGGAACACCTCGCGCAACGCTGCCTCGTCCACATTCAACGCGAGGATGGACCGGTCGCCATCCATCATGGGGGTAATCGTCGGATCCATCAGGAACTGCGCCCCGAGTTCAGCCGCCAGCGCTTTCACGCCGCTATAATCGCGAACGTTGTGAACCATCAGCACATTCGCCAGGATGACGTGCAAACCCTGCTTCCGCAATAAACGCGCCGCGTCGATCGACTGGCGCAGCGAGCCGGGCATCTTGGTAATGGCGTCGTGCACCTCCGGGCGGTGCGAATAAATGCTGATTTGCACCGATTCCACGCCCAGCGCGTGGATGCGCGCGGCCTCCGCCTTCCGAAGCAACACTCCGTTGGTCTTCAGCTTCACGCAGAACGTTCGCGCGCGCGCGTGCTCCAGAATCTCGAAGAAGTCCCGGCGCATCAGAATCTCGCCGCCGCTAAGCGTGAGGTAGAAGACGCCGGCCTCCGCCATCTGGTCGAGAAGATCCTTGATTTCCGCGGTCGTCATCTCGCCGTGATCGTGATGGTCCAGGTAGCAATGGACGCACCGCTCGTTGCAGCGATAGGTCAAGTCCAGTTGCACGCTCAGCGGAATGCCCATTTTGAGCGCTTTGGCAGTCATTTCCGCTGATAAACCGCTCATGGAGTCTCCTTGTGCGAACCGCGCGAGGGGGCCAGGGGCTCGTCGGAAAGCAGCAGAATGCCGTGCTCGGCCAACCCATCGACCAGGGCTTCCGCGTCCTGCAAGGCCACTTCCAGCGTAACGTCGTATTGCGTGCAAATCTTGTCCGCAACGATTGTCTCGAGCGGGGTCACTCCGTCCGCCGACTCCCAGATGACCGATGCGATTTCGTCCAGCGTAAACAGCGTGGAATTGGTGGCCGACATCACCATCGTTTCCTCGCCCAGCGCGCGCGCGGCGATGGCCGTGCTGCGGGCCACATAACGATGGCGCGTCATACGATCAGCCCCCAGACCGAGGAATCGGGCACGAACGTCAGCCGGCGGACCGGTACGTGGCGGACAAAGTCGAAGGCCGTATCGAAGACCATTTTGACGAACTCCGCGTCCCGCGCGAAAAACAGCATGTTCGCCAGCAAGCCCCGGACGGCCTCGGCCTCGGCGATCGGCTCGATGGTGTTCTCCGGACCTTTCGCGAGCAGATACAACGCTGCGATGGGCGCCCGCAGGTTGTCTCCCACGCGCGCCAACTCACCAAAAAACGGCGTTCCCGCCGCGACGTACCGGCCATCCTGCCGGATCACATAGGAAATTTCGTCCGTCAGAATCGCGGCGTCCGGAGGAGCCAGTCTCGCCAGCGTGGTCTTTCCTGCTCCGGAGACGCCGGAGAACAGAAACGCCCGCCCGTTGCGGATGGCGCTGGAAGCGTGCAGCAGGAAGCCGCCCCTCTGCGCCAGCAGGAGGGTATGAACGATGCGCAGCACCGAATCGAGCGAATAGGGATTGCGGGTTTGCTGGATGCGCCCGCGCGCCGTGGAAGGATTCCACTCGGCGCGAAAATCGCCCCGCTCCATCAGCCAGCGCCCGGACTCCCACGTCACCCGCACGTCCTCGTCCCTGGATTCCGTGCCGGGCGGGGCCAGCTCAATATCGAAATCGAAAGCGGCATCCTTCGCCGCACTGACATACCCGGCGTAGCGTTCTTGCACCAGGCGAACAAACTCAGGGTCGTCGCAACTCAGCCGGATGGGCAGGCCGCCGATCTCGACCACCACGTCGAGACGCTGCGTCGCGGCGGTCACGCCGGGCACTTGGCCCTCCGGAGAAACAGAGTCCGCCACCAGCCAGCTAGACGCACATAGAAGTACGTCGCGCGATCGGAGGTCTGCAGCAGGCGAACGATCGGGCGGTTCGGTCCGGGGCGCTGGGCCTGGAGTGTGACGTTCCGGTGGCCGCGCTCGATGGAGACGACGCGCCCCAGCAACTGGGAGGGGAATACGGGCGGATCGTCGCGACGATGACGGTCGCCGCGCGTAATCAGGCAGGGTTCCTCAGGACCGTCCGCAGAGGACACAACTCTTCGGGCAGCGACTCGATGGACAAACAATCGCTCCCGCTGCGAAAACATCACGATCTCGCCCCGTGAAATCTCATCCCAGCGGGCTCGCTGCACCGAAATGAAATCACCCGGAAGGATGGAAGGCGCCATGCTGGTCCCGCTGACGCGAAGGCGAACCTGGCCGAAGGTGCGCACAACTTCCCCTGCCAGTTCGCACGCCACGGTGGCCGAAGCATTTCGCTGGCTGGATGCGGGCATGGTTTCGTGATGAGCTATGAGGCCTTCCGGCTGAATCGGCAGCTGCCTTGGGTGTGAGAGATCTTGCCGCACGCCAGCGCTGCGACCTCGAACACCGGTTCGAATCGGAAAGAAGGCGCCTTGTAGGGCTTCTTTCCCGCCGCGGTTTCGCCTGTTTTCTGGGTCGAGGAATTGTGGGTGCTCAAGTGTTTCTCCTAATCACTAAATCCCGCGCTTAGCCTATTCACCAACGTCCTGTAGTTTGCCGACACTCTGACCAGCTGCAGAGTCGAAACCATGCAATCCAACTCACCTGCCATTTTGGTACAAGTTTACCCCGTGTGCAATCTGTTTTATTTGTTCCGTTTTGAGCGCTGGCCCGGCTAGCGGGCCGTTGCCGGCATCGTGTGGTGGAAACTCTTGCGTCCCAGCGTCGCGCGGTGCCGAAGCGGCGCCCTTCACGGCTCATCCTCAGCCCTCGCGATGGGGCGTTCGGCGTCGTAGCGCGGCGAGCCAGGCGGGCTGGATCTACAAGGTGTATCCGGCTGGCTCGTCGAGCGTCTGGCTCTGGGCCAAATCGCCTGCAGCAGTAAGGAGGAACAACCGAAACGATTGGATAACCCGAGGGAAAATGGTCGGGGCGAGTGGATTTGAACCACCGACCTCCTGGTCCCGAACCAGGCGCTCTAGCCAGGCTGAGCCACGCCCCGAAACCGCACTACATCGTACAACAGTTTACGTTGGATTGCGCCCAACGGCAACCGCTGCACATTGTTTCCCCGATTTCCATTTGCAGAGCATCGCTCTGCTGGTGCAAAATAGGTTTTTAGCCCTTTTCTGCCGAAGGTTGCGGTGGTCGATGTGGGCCGTGCCCGGCTGAGAAATGTCACGCAAACAGGAGGATCGATGCGGAGCAAGGTACAGGGTGTACGAGCGGGTGATTCCAATGCAATTCTAGCCGGGAGCATGTTCCCTCGGCGGGCGATGCGGCTGCGTTTCCTGGCAGCATCGCTGGGGGTGGTGGTGGTGCTCGCGTTGCTCGGTTTTGCGCCGAGCGCGGCGGCCGGCGGAGCCCCCGACGCAGCAGCCGGGCAAAAGACGTTCAAGACGAATTGCGTCATGTGTCACGGTGAAGACGGAAAGGGCACGCCGACCGGGCAGGCCCTGAAGGTGGCGGATTTGAACTCCGACGCGGTCCAGAAGCTGCCGACCCCGGAACTGGTGAAGGTGGTCACCAACGGCAAGAACAACATGCCGCCGTTCAAGGCCACCCTGAACGCGGACCAGATCCAGGGCGTGGTCGCCTACGTTCGCCAGCTCGGCAAAAAGAAGAAGTAGCCCTTGGGGCGCGTGGGCAGGATCCTGCCCACGCGCCACCCTGCTGTCATCTCCCCTGTGTCGTTGCGCACTCGGCCAGCCGGCGCATGCCCTCGCGGAACTCGTCGGCGGGCGCCAGCAGGCTCACGATGAGAAACCCTTCGCCGGTGAAATCGTAAAAGTGCCCGGGATGAACGAGCACGGAATGTTCTTCCAGCAATCGAATGGCGAGTTCTTCATCCGATTGCACGGCCGGCACGCGTAGCACGGCGTACCACCCGCCTTCCATTTCCAGCCGCGACACCAATTTCTGCTGCGCGAGCTGCGCATCCAGTTGCGCCAGGTTGGCCGCGAGGCGCTTCCGGATTTCCGGCTGCACGAGTTCACGCAGGGCGAGCAGCGCGGGCAGCGCAACTTGCGCGGGCGCGTTCAGCGACAGGTAGGTATCGGCAATCACTTCGAGGCGAGCCATCGCCTCGCGCACCAGCGCGTCCGGGCCGCTGGCGGCGAGCCATCCCACCTTCATCTGCGGCAGGCCGGCGATTTTGCTCAGGCCGCTCAGCACAAACGTAAGCGCTTCGTCGTTGGATACGAAACTGCCGTGCGCCGTCTTGCGCGCGGGAGTCTGCCGTGCGGGGTAATCCAGAAAAACCTCATCCACGACCAGCGCCAGATCGTGCTCGATGCAAACCGCATTCAGCTGGGGGACTTCGTCCGCGCCGACGAAGTGGCCCGTCGGATTGTTCGGATGGACCAGCAGAATGGCCCGCGTGCGCGCGCCGATGGCGCGGCGAAGTTCCTGAAAGTCGATCTGCCAGCCGTGGTCGTAAAGCAGATGAAACGGCCGCAGCTTCACGTCCTGGATGGTGGCCAGAAATTCGAACAGGGGATAGCTGGGATGCGCGATGACGACTTCGTCGCCCGGTTCGCACAGCAGCCGGAACAGAAACGAATAGGCCTCGCTGGTTCCGGTGGTCAGAATCAAGCGCTCGGGATCGAGGCGCGCGCCCGGGGCCTTCTGCCGGTAATACTGGATGACCGCGTCGCGGGCTTGCGGCAGGCCTTTCGGCTCGGGGTCGTAGCGCAGCGCGGCCGGCGCACGCAGGGCATCGAGGATGGCCGCTTCGTCGTAGTGGAAGCCGCACGTGGTTGGGTTCGAAGCGGTCAGATCGAAAACGGATTTCCCGCTCTGCCGATGAAGCCGCAGCGCCCGCGTGTAGTCGTTTTCCTCAAGCTTCCAGTTTGTGCGTTTCGAAAACATGCGCCGCCTTTTCGCAGCACTTCCATCGCGCGAAATATGTGCAGTGCAGGATGGCAATTCCGCGGCGCGCTGCTTGCGGGAGGGCGTGAACGGGTTACAGCACGCGCTCGTGCGTGTAGCCCGCCGCGTCCAGGGCCGCGGTGAGTTCAGCGATATGCTCGGGGCCGCGCGTCTCCATGGTGATGTCGATCACCGTATCGCCAAGCAGGACGCCGTAGTAGGCACGGTCGTAATTCGTCTCGACGATGTTGGCTTTGTGGTCGGCGATGACGCCTGCCAGGCGCTGCAGCGCACCGGGATGATCGGGCAGGTGGATGCGCAGCCGGACCAGGCGGCCGTCCTTGACCAGGCCGCGCTCGATGATGCGCGAGAGCAGCGAGACGTCGATGTTTCCGCCGCCCACGAAGATACCGACGGTCTTGCCGCTGAACGAGACTTTGTGCTGCACGATGGCCGCAGTGGCCACGGCGCCCGCGCCTTCGGTGAGCGTCTTTTCCTTTTCCAGGAGCAGCAGGATGGCGTTGGCGATCTCTTCGTCGTCCACGGTGACGATGTCGTCCACGTACTTCTTCACCAGGGGAAACGTTTGCGCGCCCGCGCAGCGGACGGCGATGCCGTCGGCGATGGTGATTTGCGCCGGGAGAGTGACCGGAGCGTTGTTCTCCAGCGCCGCCTTCATGGACGGCAATTTCGAAGTCTGCACGCCGATCACCTTGATTTTCGGATTCATCTCCTTGACCGCGCAGGCGACGCCGGCGATCAATCCGCCTCCGCCGACCGGGATGATCAGCGCGTCGAGCGCGGGCTGCTGCTCGAGCATTTCGATGCCGGCGGTGCCCTGGCCCGCGATCACGGCCTCGTCATCGAAGGGATGAATGAAGGTGAGGCCGTTTTGCTGGCAGCGGAGCAGCGCTTCCTGGCAGGTTTCGTCGTAATTCGTGCCGACGAGAATTACTTCGGCGCCGTAGCCGCGCGTGGCCGATACTTTTATCAGCGGCGTGGTCAGGGGCATGCAGATCTGCGCCTTGATGCCGCGCTTGGTCGCATGATAGGCCACGGCCTGCGCGTGGTTGCCGGCCGATGCGGCGATCACGCCGCGGCGGCGCTCTTCGTCAGTCAGCAGGAGGATTTTGTTGAGCGCTCCGCGTTCCTTGAAGGCCCCGGTGATCTGAAGGTTGTCGAGCTTGAAGTGGACGGAATTGCCCGTCAGCCTGGAGAACGTCTCCGAGCGGGTGAAGGGAGAAAGATAGATCGAATCGCGGATGCGACCCATCGCGGCTCGGATTGTTTGCAGCGTCACCATATTCGGATAGCGCGGATACCGTCGCGCGCGAACGTCCATTGTATACGCAGCGGCGGTTTCTCCGGGCGTCAAAAAAGTTGCCGCGGTTGGCTGGGGGCAAGGTGGCAGGGAAGCAAGGAGCATGGCGGGAGCTCGTCTAGAGGCCCGCAGAGTGTAGGGATTAGAATGGGTCGCGATCGTGTGTTTTCTGTAAGTTACGGGCCTTTCTGTTTCCACGTGTGTAGGGGTCAGAATTTGCTGCGCGCAACTCTGGGCCACGAAGCCGGGAGGCGCAGAGGCAGGGATGCAGGAAAGCAGGGAACAGCAAGACCCTGCGCCTGGCGTGCAGTGCGCCACAGAACGCGTTGGCGTCGATCAGTCATAGCTCACGCGCCACGGTAGCACGAATGGGTGGCGGGAATCTATTCGTAGAACTACGTAAAGAGAGACCGGGGCGGCCACTTCTCAAACGCTTCTTTGATCTCGCGGAAGTGCGAGAATCGCGTGGCTGTCAGGTACCCTTGCGCTGCGCGTAGATCAGTCTCACTGGGATAGTTTTTGGATCACCTTAACCGGACATATAGGAATGTAGTCGCTGTCCTGCTTCGCAACAATCAATTCGAGGGCCTCGCTTTCATCCAGTTTCTGAATCCGATAGACGATACGGCTGGGGCCTTTCCAGCGGGTTTCGGATGTACTCATCCTGTGGATTCGCGCTCCTACGGGTGAGATGCTTCGCGCGCTTCAAGCGCAATGTATCCGCAACCTGAACCGCACTGAAAGCCTTATCACCTTCATAACGAGGGGACAACAGGACCTCTGTGCGAACGTAGGCTTCCTGCCAGAGGATTTTTAGGGCGTCAGGTGCTGTCTTCGCAATTTTGTTTTGCTTCGCCATATCAACTTCCGTCATCCGGCGTACATCCAGCGTCCTTTTTCTCTAATGCGCCGCAAGTTTCTGTGTCGAACTTGCCTTAACATTACCGGCGATAGAGTCGTGACCGGATAGTGGTGACCCATCTCCTCAAGGGCAGACTTGACGCTCGCGAGATCCCTCGGTTTCTTGAAAAAGCCACCATCTTTCAGTGAGGCAAGTAGGTCCACCAAGAGAACCCGGCCTGATCGTGTCCTTGCGCCTCGCGGTACAGGTTCGCCCTTCGTAGCCTTCGCCTTAAGGTCTTTGATGACAGCCACGATTTCCGTCGGTGTTCCGTCGATGGTGATCTTGGCGCCTTCTGGTGTAGTGATGTGTGCTTTTGCCATGTATTCCACTAGTCTTTCCGTCGCAGGAATAGACTAATGGAATATAGCTGCCGTGTCAAGTACCTCGCTTCAAAGGGGCGTCGCCTACGCGTGTGAGCACATAATCTCAAACTTCGTGTTTCGCAGGAACTGCGTCTGGGCCTGGGTCAGCACGCCGCCGCGCTCGACCGTCTTGCGCCCCAGCCACAGCCACTTTTGGTAATGCATGACCAGCCCGTGCCGTGCCGCTACGGCAAAGAGGGATGGGCCGGCCTTGCCGGTCTCAAACCGACCGGGGCGCAAAACTCGCGGAAGGCCGCCGCTACAAGGGCGGGTCGGCAGCTCTCACGGCCTATCGGAGTTCGGCGCGGGCTGAGTAGAGGATGGGCGCAGCAAGCAGCGCCCCTACGGCACGGAGCGATGGGTCGGTGTTTCCGGGCACAATTCGACCGGGGCGTAATTGGCGGGGGATAAAGACGCCCGCCTTCCGCCGGAAAACGGCGGACGCACAATTCGCGGGAGGCGGCCCCGGCATAGCCGGGATCTCTGACCTCTCGACGTATCGCCTCGATTCCTTCGGTTAAGGCCTGAAAGAACCCAAGAAAACAGCAGATCCCTCACACCGTCCGCACACAGCGCGGCCGGGTTCGGGATGACAGCACTCCCTTTCCAACGGGCTGTCAGAGTGCGGCGCGGGCGAAGAGGAGGCGCTTGGCCAGTTCGACGAAGAGGAGGTAGGTGACGGTGGAGACGGCCAGAAAAACGAAGAAGGGGCCGGGGAGCGGGGTGAAACCGAGGCGGCCCGCGAGGGGGGAATACGGGATGGCAATGCCGATGACGACCATCAGCACCGTGGTGACGGCCAGCGGGATGCTGGGGCGGCTTTTGAGCGGATTGCGCATGGTGCGAATGACGAAGAGCACGAGCGTCTGGGTGGCCAGCGATTCGACGAACCATCCGGTGTGAAACTCCGCCGGGCCGGCGTGGAAGAAATGCAGCAGGACGTAAAAGGTGAGGAAATCGTAGACCGAGCTGATGGGGCCGATGAAGAGCATGAAATTGCGGACCAGGGTCATATCCCAGCGGCGGGGCGAGCGGATGTATTGGTCGTCGACGCGGTCCGAGGGGATGGTGATCTGGGCGGTGTCGTACAGGAAATTGTTGAGCAGGATCTGCGTGGGAAGCATGGGAAGAAACTTCAGAAACAGCGACGCCCCAGCCATGCTGAACATGTTTCCAAAATTGGAGCTGGTGCCCATCAGGAGATATTTCAAGACGTTGGCGGAGGCGCGGCGGCCTTCGGTGATGCCCTTGTGCAGGATTTGCAGGCCGGGCTGGAGCAGGATGATATCGGCGGCGTCGCGGGCGACGTCAACGGCGGAGGCCACGGAGATGCCGACGTCGGCGGCGTGCAGGGAGGGCGCGTCGTTGATGCCGTCGCCCATGTAGCCGACGACGTGGCCGCGGTGCTTGAGCGCTTGAATGATGCGGTGCTTCTGCATGGGTGACACGCGGGCGAACACTGTGGTTTGCTCGGCGACGTGCTGGAGCGCGGGCTCGCTCATGTGGTCGAGTTCCTCGCCGAGGACAATCTCCGGGTTGTGCAGGCCCACCTGCTCGCAGACGTGGCGGGCGACCAGTTCATTGTCGCCGGTGAGGATTTTGACCTCGACGCCGTCGCGTTTCATGGCTTCGATGGAAGCACCGGCGTCGGGGTTGGGCGGGTCGGAGAACGCCAGGAAACCGCTGAAGACCAGGGAGTGTTCGTCGGCCACGCCGAAGGGGGCGGGGGTTTCGACGGCGCGATAGGCGACGCCCAGGACGCGCAGGCCCTGCGCGCTCAGGTCCTCGAACGTCTTCCGGCAACGGAGGCGCGTGTCCGGGTCGAGAGGAACGGGTTGGCCGTCCACTTCGCAGGAGTCGGATATGGCGAGAATGCTTTCCGGCGCGCCCTTGGTGATCAGCGTGTAGACGGGCGCACCGGGGGCGGTGCTCTTCACCACGATGGAGAGACGGCGGCGCTCGAAATCAAAGGGGATTTCGTCGCACTTGGCATAGGTGCTGGAGGCGGCTCGATCCACCTGAAGGATGGCCAGCTCGAGAGGACTGCGGATGCCGGTCTCGAATTTGCTGTTGAGCCAGGCGAGCGTGAGAGGACGGTCCACAGGCTTGCCAAAGCCGTCCACGGAGGAAAGCAGGCTCATCTGGCCGATGGTGAGCGTGCCGGTCTTGTCGCTGCAGAAGACGTCGATGGTGCCGAAGTTCTGGATGGCGGGAAGATGTTTGACGACCACGTGGTCGCGGGCCATGCGGACGGCGCCGCGGGCCAGCGTGACGGAGGTGATCATGGGCAGGAATTCCGGCGTCAGGCCTACGGCGAGGGCGACGGCGAAGACGAAAGATTCGAAGGCGTCTTTGTGGAGGGCCACGCGCCCGGCCAGAATGAACAGCACCAGGAAGAATACGGCGCGCATGATCAGAGCCGAGAATCGCTTCATGCTGCGTTCGAATTCGGTTTCCTCGGGCCGCATCGCGAGGCGCGCGGCGATGGCGCCGAAGGCGGTGCGAGGTCCAGTATTCAGGACGATGGCGGTTCCGGTGCCGCTCACCACCGACGTGCCGAGAAACACCAGATCGAGGGCCTCGGCGCCGCTGGCTTGCTCCGGCGCGCGCGGGTGGGCTTCCTTTTCGACGGGCAGCGATTCGCCGGTCAGCGCGGCCTGTTGGACGTAGAGGTCGCGCGCCTCGACGAGCCTTCCATCGGCGGGGATCATGTCCCCGGCGGAAACGCGCACCAGATCGCCGGGGACTACCTCGCGGCGCGGGATCTCCTGCCAGGAGCCGTCGCGCAAGACGCTGGCCGTGGGGGCGACGCCTTCGCGAAGCTTGTTAATGGCCTGCTGCGAGCGGTACGTCTGGATGAAATTGATCAACACGCCCAGCAACACCATGGCCAGAATGATCACAGCGTCGGCGGCATCGCCGAGGATGAACGAGACCAAGGCGGCAAACAGAAGAATGATGACGAGGGGATTCAGGAAGAGCAGGAGCAGTTCGAGGAACGCCGCGCCGTGCTTGGCGGGGGCCGGCTCGTTCCAGCCGTAACGCGCGCGCAGGTCGGCGGCTTCCTGGGAGGAGAGCCCGCCGGGAGCGGCGGGCGGAGACGCCGATGGTTCGCCGGACACTGTGGACGCAGGACTCATGTGGTAGAAAAAATCCTCCGAGCGGCATTTTTCGGCAGCCGCTCGATGCGAGCCGGGACCCGCCCCAGTATTATCCAATGGCGGCGGAAGCGCCAGCCCGTCGTCGCTGTGGCCGGCATGGCGAAACACCTTGACACAAAAAATGAGGGCGTGTTACAGACGCTCCATTCCAAGGGGGGAATCGAAAATGAGCATGAACCGCAGGGAATTTCTGGAGGGATCTTCGAAGGTTTTGTCGGCCAGCTTGCTGGCGGGCGGGGTGGCGGGCGTGGCGGCAGCGGGAGCCGCGGCCGATGTGCCGAAACCCGGCAAGAAGTATCGTCTGATCGCCACCGAGGAAGCGTTTGCAACGCCGGAACAGGCGAATTTCTTTCGCGGCGCCGCAGCGACCGAGTGGCACGACCCGGACGTGAACATGTGGAGGAGCTTCCTGACGAACGAACCCCTTCTCCGGCGATTGCTCGATCTCGAGCAAGAGCGGCTCGGCAGCATGGATGAGTTTGGGGTCGATATGCACTTGTTGTCGTTGACCGCGCCCGGCGTGCAATTGCTGGATGCGGATTCGGGGACGGCTCTGGCGGCCTCGGCCAACGACCATTTGGCGGAGACGATCAAGAAACATCCAACCCGATACGCCGGCCTCGCGAGCTTTGCTCCACAGGACCCCAAACGAGCCGCCAAGGAAATCGAGCGGGCGATCAAGGACCTCAAGCTGAACGGCCTGATCGTCAATTCGCATACCAACGGAGAGTACCTGGATGATCCGAAGTTCTGGCCCATCTTCGAGGCCGCGACATCGCTCGACGCGGCGCTCTACATTCATCCCCGCAACCTGCCACAGCACGTCGAAGACATCATGACCGCCGCCATCAATCTCGATGGCGCGATCTGGGGTTTCCAGATGGAGACCGGGCTCCACGCCATGCGCCTGATCGTCGGCGGCGTTTTCGACCGGTTTCCGAAACTGAAGATTGTCCTCGGGCACATGGGCGAAGCGCTGCCGTACTGGCTCTACCGCATCGACTACATGTACAACGTCTACACGAGCCGCGGCCGCGACGCCCACAAGATCCAGCGGAAGCCGAGCGAGTACGTCAAGGACAACTTCCTCATCACGACGAGCGGCGTGAATTCCCACGCGGTACTGCAATACTGCCACTCCGTGCTCGGCCCGGACAACATCATGTTCGCGATCGATTATCCCTATCAGGACACCGAGAGCGCTGTGGCCTTTATGAACAGCGCTCCGCTGCCGGAGGCGGACGTCGAGAAGATCACCCACGGGAACGCGGAAAAGATATTTCATATTGCCGCAAAATGAGGCGCGTTTATCCCGGCCTTCTCACAAGAGCACCAGATGAAAAGCGAAATGACGCGCACTGGCGCGCCAGATTCGGAACGATGCGCCGAAGGCGGGCACGGCGTGCCGTGCCCCTACGGACACACGACAAGAAACAGCATCCCGAATGAATCAGCGGTTATTTGTGACTCTGCTGAATTTGTGGTGAGAAGGTCGGGTTGGAGCTGATTGCGGAAGATCGCCGGAGACGCTACGGCTTCTCGGGGACGACGGGAATCAGCAGGTGGGAGTCGTATCGGCCGCCGGCGTGGATCACGTGTGAGCCGCGGTTGACGGTTTCTTCGTGGCGGTCGGCCATGGTGGGTTTCGGATACTGGTAGATGTCCACGCCCTGGACGACGACGCGCAGCTTTTCCCCGGCCTCGAAGCGCGTGCCGGAAGGCCAGATTTCAATTTCGAGCGGCACGATCGCGCCGGGCTCGATCTTCAGTTCGCGGCGATGAGCGAGAACAGGCTGATGCTCGGTGGACTTTGCTTCGTCGAGTTCGCGATGCGACGCCCGCAGCCAGCCCAGCGCGACCGGGCCGTCGTCGAAGTGAGTCCAGAAGGCGAAGGGCACGACTTCGCCGTTGGCATCGAGCTTCTGCAGGGCGACAAAGATGTCCATGTCGGCGGCGCCTTCGGGCGCGGCCCAGAGCTTCAGCTTGGCGTGTCCGATCAGTTTCGCGGGCTCGTCGAACGTGAAATCAAACTGCGCGCGATGGGCGCCCGGCCCCTGGGCGAGGGCGTCGTAGCGGCAGGAGCTTTCATTCGCGACGGGGTGGCGCTGGAGTGAAGCGCTGGCGGCGTCGAGATACAGCCGGGTGTATTGCGTGCGGGCAATCGGCCACTCGTTCTCTTCTTGCATCTTTCCGACGAAAAACTTTTCGCGGACCTCGAGGCGCACTTTCGGCCATTGGGTGACGGCTGTGGGAATGTTTTTGAGGAAGTAGTCGAAGAACTCCTGCTGGCGATTCACGTTCTCGGGTTCGTAGTAGTAGGCCCATTTTTTGCGGCCGTGGACTTCGAGCCATTTCCGCGGCGAAGCAATCCGCTTGAAGCCTTCCAGCGTGCCGCGGGTGTGCATGCCCTGGTCGCTCCAGCTGGCGACGACATAGGCGGGGACTTTGGTGGTGGAGAAATCGGCGGCCTTGGAAGCCCAGAACGCGTCGAAGAAGGGATGTGCGTTCATTTCCGCGGCGAGATCCTCGACGCGCGTGACGCTGCGTCCCCAGCGGCCCGGCAGGTACGGCCAGAAGGAGGTTTCCGGTATGCCGCCGTGGCGGGCGACTTCGCGATAGGTGTCGCTCCAGCCCTCGTAGGGATTGATGGCCGCCAGGTGCGGCGGGTTGAGCGCGGCGACGCGCCACTGCGAGGAGGTCAAATAGGAGACGCCGGAGAGGCCGACCTTGCCGTTGCTCCAGGGCTGGGTGCCGGCCCATTCGATGAGGTCGTAGTAATCGAGCGCTTCCTCGGGGGAGAGATAGGTGGCGGTGCCCTCGGAATGCCAGGTGCCGCGAGGATTGGGGTTGATGATGACGTAGCCGCGGGGAACCCAATAGCCGGCGTCGGGCGCCTCGAAGGCCGCGAGGGAGGAGAGCATTTCATTGCGGACGCCGCAGTTGGGGAAAACCTCGGTGTAGCGCGTGTGGCCGTGCTTGCCGTAGGGGCCCCAGCCGATCAGCGGCGGGGCGGGTTTTTCGTCGGCGGGGCGCAGGATGTCGATATAGATGCGGACGCCGTCGCGCATGGGGACGGGGACGTCGCGCTCGATGAGAATGCCGTTTTCGACCGTGCGGCGGTAGGTGGGAGGCGCGCCGCCGCGTTCTTCGGGTGCGCCGGTGGGCGAGCGGAAGAGGTATTCGAATCCTTGAGAGGTCATGCGATTCCCCCGTCAGAGCGGCTCTAGCGTACCAAAAAACGGGGGCGGGATGGCATGGCCGGGGGAAGTTTGCGGCTGTAGGCATTTTGGTCAAACTTGTCTCAGGGAAGGGTTGCGGTCGTCCGCCGCGGGGCTAGACTGGGGGAACGAACCGCGAGTTTCCGCGGCGGAGGTAACATTCATGCGAAGGTCGAATCGTTATGCCAAGTTTCTGGTCGCGATGGTCTTTCTTGCTCTCGGGGCCGCGGTTATTGCGCCGATAGTGGCCGCCCAGGACGATACGTGGCAGTTGACGCGGGCGGACTACGGATATAGGGACCAGCGCACGGACGTCACTCAAATTCTTGGGGACCTGATTGCGCGGGGCGGCGTGAACGGGCGCATCGCCGTGAACAACCAGACCATGGGCGGAGACCCGGCGGTGGGCAAGGATAAGTCCCTGCGCGTCTTCGCGACCAACAAGAGGAACCAGGAACGCGAGTTCGATTACAAGGAAGGCGGCTCGATCGAAGCGAATATGTTCTCGGTCCGGCGCGATGACTGGGGTGACCGGGATCGCAACGCGGACCGGAACTCCCGCGACCGGGACCGCGATGACCGAGGACTCCGGATCATTCGGGGATTTTACGGCGTGCAGGGCCGGACGGTGAACGTGACGGACCTCTTGCGGGACATGGTGCGCAACGGCGTGCTGTCCGTGAATGTGAACAATCGCTCGATGGGCGGGGACCCAGCGATGGGCGAAGATAAGGTGTTGATCGTGATTTACGTCTCGCAGGGCCAAGAGCAAGCCGTGGCCGTGCGCGAGGGGAGTACGCTGTCGATTCCCTAGTGGTTTCCGGATGCCGGTGCGGCGATGGGGCCGATACCGAGGCCCAAAGTCGGCCTGCGGAGAAATAAGCGCCCGGCGCGGCATCGAATCCCGATCGAACCAGGCGGGACGGTTTGGCGTCGCCGTATCTATTTCGACCGAATGCCTACTTGTTGTCCGGCGGGCGTTTGTAGGGTCCGAGCCCAGGCCGGAAACTCTTGTCGTCCAGGAATTGCTTCATGCCCTCCTGGCGCGCTTGGCCCTCGATCAGCCAAAGCTGCTCCTGCTTGGAAGTGAGATAGTCCTCCGAGGCTTCCCAGGAAAGATCGCGGGTCCTCTTGAAGGCGTCTTTGGCCGCCTTGAGGACGGCGGGATTCTTCTGCAGGAGAAGGTCGGCGAGTTCGCGGGTGCGCTCGCGCAATCGCGCCTTCGGCACCGCTTCGTTGACCAACCCCATTTCGGCCGCCTTGCACCCATCGAACGTCAATCCGGTCATGATGTAATAGAGAGCGTCTCGATGGCGCAGGGTCTCCGCGACGGCCCGGCTCACGTTGCCGGCCGGTATAATCCCCCAATTGATTTCGGATAAGCCGAATTGCGCTTCCTCGGCGGCGATGGCCAGGTCGCAGGACACCAAGGGCGCGAAAGCTCCGCCGAAACACCAGCCGTTCACCATCGCGATGGTCGGTTTCTCATAATACCGGAGCCGGCGCCACTGCCATTCGTAGGCCGCCCGGCGCGCCTTCTGCGTCACGATGCGCGGCTTGCCCTCCATCTCGCGGAAATACTCCTTGAGGTCCATGCCCGCGGAGAACGCGTCTCCTTCCCCGGTCAGAACCAGCACGCCGCAGCGGTCATCGCCCTCGAGTTCATCGAGAACTTCCAGCATCCGTGAATTCAAGGCGGGATTCATGGCGTTCCGCTTCTCGGGTCGATTCAGGGTGACCCACGCCACGCCTTTTTCGAATTCAACGCGAACCAACTCTTTACCGGCCTTCGTCGTCGTGGATGCCATATGTTCACTCTCCGAATTGGTGTGCGGACCTTGAAAGCCGCGCTCATTGTGCGGCCGTTGCGGCACGGCTGAAGCCGTGCCCTGACGCAAAGCTAAAGTCGCCTTCCTTCCGCAAGCTGCTAGGACTTGAGCTCCAAGCCCGTAATGCGAATGCCGCAGTGGTGGACCTTATAGCGGCGATTCACGGAAATCAAGAGGGCGGTGATGCTCTCGACGACGCGCGACATTTCCAACGGGCCGGCATCAATCGGACGCAGGCCGGGAATCAGCTTCACCAGCGGGAAAAGAGTTTGCTTGGCGGCCGCATCGTCTCCGCACACCAGGATGTCGCAGTCCGGCGTCAGGGAAAGGTCCTGCAGGGCCTCGGCCGAAACGTTGTGGAAGGCCGACAACACCGGCGTCGCGGCGGGCACGATCTCACGGGCCAGCGCGGCGGCTGATCCTTGCCAAAGTCCCAGCAGGCGCGTCGGCTTGCCGCCCAGGGCCGCGGCGAGGGGAACAGTGGTGTCCACCAGAATGGCGCCCTGCAAGGAGTCGCGAATACTTTTCAGGATGTCGGCCTGTGCGGCCAGGGGGACCGCCAGGACGACGATCGAAGCCTGAGCGGCTGCTTGCGGGTTCTGGCGCCCCGTGACGGAAACGTTGGCCGATGCTGTGGGCGCGTGCGCTTTGAGCGCTTCTTCGACGCGCCGCGCGGCATCCTGAGCCTTGTTTTCGTCGCGGGAGCCGATGACCACCTGAGCTCCGGCCTGCGCCCAGCGCAGCGCCAGTCCAAAACCCAGGTCGCCCGTTCCTCCGATGATGGCGATCTTGTCTCTGTCCATGGTCCCTCCCCAATCGGTCCGGCCAATCACTCCCGCAAGAACGGCGTCGCTTCTTTCAGAACGATGTCCAGCCGATCGTGGTGCACCCAATGTCCCGCGCTGGGCACCTGGACGAGGCGGCAATTGCGAATGGCCTGAGTGCGCGGGTCGGCATCCGGCACGGGTAAATAGCTCTCCAGCCCGCTAAAGAGCAGCGTCGGACAACTGATCTGCCGATAGATTTCCACAGCGTCCTCGACGTCGTAGCCGTACGGAGCCACCGCTCGCAGGTAATGGTCGAACTTCCACACCAGCGATCCGTCCGGTTCCCAGTTGGTGCCGTGGAGCGTGAGGTGCTGCGCGACCTCATCGGAGAGGCGCGGGTTGGCTTCCTTCATGCGCGCCATGGCGGCGTCGAGAGTCGCATAGCTCTTCGACCGGTGCTTCTCCGCATGGCGCACCGCTTCGATCCAATAGCGCAAGCGCTCCGGGACCGGCCCGAGCATGCGGGGCTCGTGCGGCGCCACAAACCCTTCGATGGATACGGCCTTGCAGACGCGGTCCGGATACAATCCCGCGTAATGCAGCACGACGCTGCCGCCTAGCGAGTGGCCCATCAGGCGGATGGGGAATTCGCCGACGATATCGAGCAGCACCGACAGATCCAGAACATGCTCGGCAATGGTGTAGGCCGCCCCGGGCGCCCAGGCGCTGTTGCCGTGGCCGCGGAGATCGAGGGCGTAGACGTGATAGTACTGGCGCAGCGACCGAGCCACCCAATCCCAACTGCGGGCGTGATCGAGTCCGCCGTGCACGAGGACCAGCGACGGCTTCCCGTCCTGCCCGTAATCCCAGAATTGCAGTTTCAGGCGGTCGGAGTAGAAGAAGTGAGAGATCGGCTCCATAGCGCTCTAGAGACCTTCCTCGATGTGCAAATCCAAGGCCCAGAGCACGCGCAACGCGAATGTTGGGGCGATGTCCGCATGACGCCGTGCCAAGACCACGCATCGGTTCCCGAGTATCACGAGCCCTCCGAGGCACCAGTTGTGCCGGCGGTTCCCGAGTTGGACGGATCATGATACATGGGAGGCCGGCCAGGATCCGGAACGATCTCGCCCGAGGATACCAGCCGCAGACCAGCGTCGATCTCGTGCCCGGCTGCCTGCACCAGAGCGGAGACGTTAGCGATGAACTGCGGGGTCGCTTCCGTCTGTGGGATGACCATCGTAATGCTGCCAATCACGATGCCGTCGGGGCCAAATACCGGCGCCGCGATGCCCACGCGGCCACTGTCAACTTCGCCGCGCGTGACGTGGACACCCGCCTTACGGATCTGGCGAAGGGTCACCTTGATGGCTTCCCACTCGGAGCCGAGCCCTGCCGCAGCAATCTCCCCGGCGTATTTCTCGAAAAACCATCGCGCCTGCCGGGAGGGAAGGTTGGCAAAAATAACCTTGGACGAGGCGCCCCGAAACATCGGCATGGGGCGTCCGCGCTCGTAGCCGACGCTATTTTCGGGAAGGATCCTGGCTTCCTGGTGCACGCACATGACGCAATGGCGATAGATGCGGCACAAAACAGCCACGCCCGTGC
This sequence comes from Terriglobia bacterium, assembly GCA_963791705.1. Lineage (GTDB taxonomy): Bacteria > Acidobacteriota > Terriglobia > Acidiferrales > UBA7541 > Palsa-295. Next base: position 168,904 of record CAWBTO010000007.1, read on the forward strand.
TGCCGGAGCGAACCACCAGCCGCTCCATGGCAGGGCGGCCGGCTTTAATGAGCGGATCGGTCAGCCGAATCTTGCGATCGTTCTCGATGACCGCCGGCCCCAGAATGTATTTGCCGCCTGGAAACGGATCGAGCAAGCCAATTTTGCACAGATCGCGGAAGTACCGGTAGGCCGTGCTGATGGAAACACCGATTTCCTTGGCGGCCTCCTCCACGGTCCATTCAGGCTTTTCCAGCGTGAAGAGACCGAGTACTCCGAGCAGTCGATTCGCCGTATTCACCTAGTTAGTTCCTCGTATGCGTGTCTTCAGCACGGGTGCGCTTCGATAGACGCGGAAATGGTTTTGGAGACCGTTCTCATTGCTGGTCCATGCTATCACATAATTATCTGTAAATGGTAGAAGAGATTAGTAGAGATATCTAATTTGTCGATATATGAGAATGGCGTTGATTTTAAGCTTGACAGATTTTGCGGGATCGTTGTAGGCTCGACGCTGTCGCAAACTTCTAATGAGTCCTAAATCGGCAGCATTGAGGATCGAGTGAGCGCTTCGGGTACGTTGGGCAAGGTCAAATCGGCGGCAGAGGTGGTTCAATCCATTCCTTCCGGAGCCCACATTGCCTTGGGCGGATTTGCGATTGCCCGCAATGTGATTGCCGTGGTGCACGAACTGATCCGCCAGCAGAAGCGCGATCTGACCATCTCCCAGGGAGTGGTGGGCCTGGATACGGACCTGCTGGTGGGAGCCGGGCTGGTGAAGCACCTGATCATGGGCGGGGGGTCGCTGGACCGGTTTGGACCGGTTCCTTGCGTGAACCGCGCGCGGGAAACGAAGTCGCTTCTGTGTGAAGACTACACCAGCCTGTCGATGTGCTTTCGGTATCTGGCCGGCGCGCTGGGCCTTTCGTTCATCCCCATCAAATCGCTGCTGGGTTCCGAGGTGTTGGAACGGCTGGAGGCGGGAGCGGGCGCGGGAGATGTGAAGCGGATGAAGTGTCCGTTTACCGGGGAAGAGTATGTCGCCTTGCGGGCGCTGACGCCGGACGTGTCGTTGGTGCACGTGCAGGTAGCCGACCGGGAGGGCAACTGCCAGATAGACGGGCCGCGGTGGGAGAACGAGGAGCAGGCCAAGGCGGGTCGGCGGCTGATCGTGGTTACCGAGGAAATCGTATCCGACCGAATACATTCAGCGCTCGCCGGAGCGGACGATTATACCGGGACACCGGGTGGAGGCCGTGATTCACCAGCCGTTCGGCGCGGCGCCCACGGCGGTGTTCCGCCGGTACGACTACGATGCGGAGCATTTGCGGCTGTACGTGGAGCACGCCAAGGATCCGAAGCGCTATCAGGAGTATTTGAAGAAGTTTGTCTTCGATTGCCGGGATCATTCGGAGTATCTTGAAAAGCTCGGCGGCGCGAAGCGCATGGAACAGTTGAAGGCGGATCCGGTGCTGGGATACTGACCGGAAGCGGCGGGCGCGCGGGAGAGATCGGGTGAGTTTGATGCAGGTGAGCGAGGGGACGAAAGGCAAGGAGCTCGTGCCGGGTATTCGCGCCACGGAAATCATGGCGGCGGCCGGGGCGAGGGAGCTCCACGACGGCGAGGTGGTCATCGTCGGTCTCGGATTGCCCGAAGTGGCGACGGTGCTGGCCAAGCGCACGCACGCGCCGCGGCTCTCGGCCCTGCTCGAAGTGGGCGTGATGAATTCGGTCCCGAAGGACACGCCGGTGGGGCTGGCGGACTCGCGCATTTTTTACCGGGCCACGTGCTGGAGCGGATTTCTGGATGTGATGGGCATGAATCTGCATCGAGGCGTGGTGGACGCCGGTTTTTTGGGGGCTTTGGAACTGGACCGGTTCGGCAACATCAACACCACGCTGCTGAAGGACGAATCCGGGCGGGTTCGCTACATCAATGGGAGCGCCGGGGGGAACGACGTGGCCTCATTGGCCAAACGAGTGATGGTGATCATGCGGCACGAAAAGAGAAAACTTCCCCTGGCCGTGGCGCACCTGACGAGCCCCGGTTTTGTGGGCGGACGCAGCCGGCAAGAGTTGGGCTTGCGTGGCGGAGGGCCCTGGCGGGTGATCACGGATATGGCGGTTCTGGGGTTCGATGCCGTGACGCACTCGGCGGCGCTGGTTTCGTTGCATCCGGGGATTCGCCTGGAGGAGTTGATCGAGAATACGGGATTTCCGTTGCTGATCCCGAAAGAGATTCCGGCAACGCCGCTGCCGACGGCGGAGGAGTTGCGGCTTTTGCGAGAGGAAATCGACCCGAAGCGGGTGTATCTGAGGTGAGGGGCGGGCTTCCAGAGCCCGCATTCCCATGGAAAGCGAGGAACAACCGTGGTCTATGACATCGAGCTCAACTCCGCAGCCCATTATCCGGTAGCCGGAATCGTGGAATTGTCGCCGTTGATTGAGCAGGCGGGTTTCGGCGCTTTCTGGAAGGGGGAATCGAACAGCACCGATCCTCTGGTGCTGCTTTCGGGCATTGCCGCGCGCACGCGCACCTTGAAGCTCGGGACGGCCATCTACCACATTTACGGCCGCAGCGGGGTGACGCTGGGAATCCAATCGGCCACGTTGCAGGACATGTCCGGAGGGAGGCTGCTTTTGGGGCTGGGCGTGGCGAATAAGACGATCGCCGCGTGGCACGGCGGCACGTTTGACCGGCCGCTGCGGCGCGCCAAGGAATACATCGAGATCGTTCGCAAGACGGCCGCCGGAGAACGCGTGGAATACAAGGGCGAGATCTACACGACGGGCGAGCGCTTTCAGCTTTCGTGGAAGCCGTCGCATCCGACGTTCCCGATTTACCTGGCGGGGTTGGGCCCGCAGATGACGCGGCTGGTGGGGCAGATTTCCGACGGGGTGTTCATCAACATGGCCACGCCGGCGACCATTCGCGCCATCGCCGATCGCGTCCGCGCGGGCGCGGTGGAGGCGGGCCGCGATCCGAGCAAGATCGACATCATTGCGAAGGTCCGCGTATCGATGCATCCGGACCGGACCATGGCCCGGGCGCGGCTGCGGCAGGTGCTGACGTTTTACAATATCGCGGACCACTACAAGGACATGCTCATCGCGTCCGGATTCGAGACGGAAGTGAGCGCGGTCCAGGAGGCGTTCAAGGCGGGCGGATTCAAGGCCGCCAGCACAAAGATTACGGATGCCTACATGGACAAACTGCCCGTGATCCCGGCGACTTCAGTGAAGGAAATCAAGGAGCGGCTACAACCGTTTGTGGAAGCGGGCGTCACGCGATTGATCGTGCCGTACGTGCCGGTGACCGAGCCGGTGATCGACGATGCCCGCAGGTTCGTGGAAGCGTGGGGAAATTCATAAAGCAACTACATCTTACTGAGAGGCTATCATGTGTGATTTTGCAGCGGATGGAGAGGCGGCCCGACAACTTCTTGTGGGCCGGGTACTGACGGTCGAGCGGGTTCGCGAGCTCAATGCCAAGGACTATTTTTATCAAATGTTGAAAGACAACCCGGAGATGCTGAAGATTTATCCCGGGATCGAGAACAAGCTGCTCCAGGGAGCCATCGACTGCCATATTCATGCCTTCCCGGACTTCGTGCATCGTTCGCAGGACATGATTCAGGTTGCGATCGACGCCTCCAAAGCGGGCATGCGCGCGCTGGCGTTCAAGGACCACTGGAACATCAGCTGCAACGCCGCCTATCTGGCTCAGCGGCACATTGACTACCTGATCGAAAAGGGAGAACTGACCCACCGCGTGCTCGTTTACGGTGGAACGGGGACATGTTTTGGCATGAACCCGGACGCCGTTCGCGTGGCGCTGCAGTACCCGAATTTCAAGATGATCTGGTTTCCCTCGTTTACCTCGCTCGGCTTCTGGCGCGGCGCCGGGCAGCCCGAAAAGGGCGGCGTGCGGCTGGTGAGCGAGTCCGGGCAGGTGTTGCCGGAAGTGATCGAGATCATGAAGATGGCCGCGGCGAAGAAGGTGGGCATCGGATTCGGACACACGGACTTCAAGGAACTGCTGCCGCTGGCCAAGATGGCCAAGGAACTCGGCGTGCGAGCCACATTGGATCATCCGTTGCTCGAACTGAACAAGCTGCTGCTGGACGAAATGCTGGAGATCGCCGATCTGGGCGTGTACGTGGGGACCTACTGCCAGCCCATGATTCCCAGCCTGTACCAGCCGGTGGCCGATCCCATGGAGACGATCAAGACCATCAAGGCCATCGGAGCCAAGCGCTGCATCATCGGCAGCGATTTCGGCCAGGTACTGCACATGGACAGCATCGACGGCATGCGGGTATTCATCCGCGCGCTGCTGGCGTTCGGCATCAAGGAGGAAGAGGTGCACGTCATGCTGCAGGACAACCCAGCCAAGCTGATGTGGCTGGACTAACCCAGGCTTAGCAGAAGAGCGCCAGGCGCAACGTGTGACTTCACGTTGCGCCCGAGTTGGGACGATGGAGCGGGAGTGGGCACGGCGTGCCGTGCCCCTCCGGGCCAATGCCGGAAACAGCAGCTTCAACGAAGCAGTGGCCACTGGCGGCCCCGTTGAGCGTGCGGTGAAGGAATCCGGCGGAGCCCGAGCGACAATTTCGCGAGCAGGGAGGAGACGACATGGCATCGACGGTGGAAGAACTACAGGCAATCCGGGAGAATGTGCGCGCGCTGTGCAAGGATTTTCCGGATAAGTACTGGCGGGAGATCGACAAGAAAGAGGCCTATCCGGACGACTTCGTGAAGGCGCTCACGTCGAGCGGGTATCTGGCGAGCCTGATCCCGGAAGAATACGGGGGCGCGGGGCTGGGGATCACCGAGGCCGGGATCATTCTGGAGGAGATCAATCATTCGGGCGGAGCCTCGGGCGCCTGCCACGCACAGATGTACACGATGGGCACGCTCCTGCGGCACGGCACGGAGGAGCAGAAGAAGCTCTATCTCCCGCAGATTGCGCAGGGCAAGCTTCGACTGCAGACCTTCGCAGTGACCGAACCGAATGCCGGCTCCGAAACCACGAAGATCGAGACGCGTGCGGAACGGAAGGGCGACAAGTACATCGTCAACGGGACGAAGATTTTCATCTCCCGCGCGAAGCAATCCGACCTGATGCTGCTGCTGGCCCGCACCACACCCTACGCCGACGTGAAGGATAAGACGGCGGGAATCTCGGTGTTCGTCGTGGACATGCGGCACTTGAAGGGCAATCTCCAAATTCGGCCGCTCGACCTGATGGTCAATCACCACACGACCAGCATGTTCTTCGAGGACGTGGAGATTCCCGCGTCGAGCCTGATCGGTGAGGAAGGCAAAGGCTTCCGCTACATCATTGACGGGTGGAACGCGGAGCGCATCCTGGTGGCCTCCGAAGCGATCGGGGATGGCCATTGGTTCGTCGAACGCGCGTCTTCCTACGCGTCCGAGCGCGTCGTCTTCGGGAAGCCCATCGGAACCAATCAGGGCGTGCAGTTTCCGATTGCGAAGGCCTACGCGAACATCGAGGCGGCCAACTTGATGCGGTTCGATGCCGCATCGAAATTCGACCGCAAGGAGAAGTGCGGAGCGGAGGCGAACATGGCGAAGTACTTGGCCACCGAGGCCTCATGGGAAGCCGCCAACGCTTGCATGAACACCTATGGCGGCTACGCTTTTGCGCGCGATTACGACGTGGAGCGCAAGTTCCGCGAGACGCGTCTGCTCAGCATCGCGCCGGTGAACAACAACCTCATCCTGGCGTTTGTCGGGCAGAACGTGCTCAAAATGCCGAAGTCGTATTAGAAGAACTTGGAAGTCGGAAGCGGGCATGCGCGAGCCGGCTCGCGGTGAATTCACAAATCCTAGATAGAGAAAGGCGCGGAAAAGCCATGGATCAGAAAAGTGTCTTATTGCGCTCGTGGATGTTCGTCCCGGGGAACCGCCAGCGCATGCTGGAGAAGTCGCTGGGAACCGCCGTGGACGCGGTGATGATGGACATCGAAGACGGCGTGGCTCCGGGGGAGAAGGACACCGCCCGGCAGCAGATCGCGGCTTGCCTGGATCAGGTGGCCGCACGCATCAAGGCCGAGGGGAAGGTCCGCACGCCGGCGCGGTTCGTGCGCATCAATGCCGTGGGGCACGAACGCATGCGCGACGATTTGGCCTTGGTCCTGCGGCCGGGACTCGAGGGCCTGGTCTTGCCGAAAGTGGAGAATCCCAGCCAAGTCAAGACGGTGGTGGACATTCTGGATCGCCGCGAAACCGAAGTGGGGCTGGCGAAGGGAAGCGTGCGGCTGCTGGTGGCCATTGAGAGCCCGCAGGGCATGTACAACGCTTTCGCGATTGCCAGCTCGTCGCCGCGGGTGATCGGGCTGATGTTCGGGGCGGAGGATTTTTCCAGAGAGCTGAGCCTGCCGCTGCGGCGCGAAGGCGAGGCCCGCGATTTGCTGTACGCGCGCTCGGCGCTGGTGATGGCCGCAGCGTGCGCGCACGTGCAGGTCGTGGACGGCGTGTGGACGGATCTGCAAGACCCGGAAGGACTGAAGGTATTCGCCAAGCAGTCGCGGCGGCTGGGTTTTTCGGGGATGTCGCTGATTCATCCCTCGCAGGCCGACGACGTGAATGCCGCGTTCACGCCCACGGCGGATGAGCTCGACTACGCCCGGCGCGTGCTGAAGGCGTTTGACGAGGCGCACGCGCGCGGCGAAGGGGCCGTGGCGTTTGGCGGGCAGCTGCTCGATCTGCCGATTGTGGACCGCGCGCGGCAAACGCTGGATCTGGCGAAATCGCTGGGCGTAGCTTCCGCGTAGCGGCTTCCGTTTTAGGGGTCCGCGGAATAGATTCGGCAATCCGTCATTCTGGGCGAAGCGAAGAATCTCTCTGGGTTCGAATGCGAGGAAAAGAGAGATTCGTCGCGCAGAAGACGCGCTCAGAATGACGAGACGCTGGTTTTGCCGCAACCTGTGAGGGGAAGCCGCATCGAAATGCAGCGGGCGGCCAGAGGAATGTGCGGCGCAAGGGCGTTTTGTTTCTATCTGAATTCATGCAAGCAATTTATCGAGGAGGGATGAAAATGGCAGTCAAACCGGGTTGGGAAGGCCGCTTCTTTGAAGATTTCGAAGTGGGGGACGTGTACCGCTGCCGCCTGGGGCGGACGGTGACGGAAAACGACAATATCTGGTTCACGCTTCTGACCAATAACACCAATCAGATCCACTTCAACACGGAATACGCCAAACGCACCGAGTTTGGGAAGTGCCTGATCAACAGCGCCCTCACTCTCGCCATCGTGGCCGGGCTGGGCGTGGCGGACGTCAGCGAAAACGGCTTTGCCCTGGGATGGGACGAAATCAAGCTGCCCAACTCGCTGTATGCCGGGGACACGCTGTACTCGGAATCCGAGGTGCTGGAGAAGCGGGAATCGAAATCGAAGCCGCAGTGGGGCATCATCAAGGTGCGCACGCGCGGAATCCAGCAGGAAGGCAAGGTCGTCATCGACTACAGCCGCAGCGTGATGGTGTGGAAGCGGGCGCACGCGCCGAAGAAGGATATGTTTCCGGAGGTTCGTTCCTGATGGCGGAGGCCCAGCCCAAGAAGACACCGCTGGCGCTTTCCGGCGTGCGCGTCCTGGCGCTGGAAGCGTCGGTGTCCGGGCCGCATTGCACGAAAATGCTCGCGGACATGGGCGCGGAGGTCGTCAAGATCGAAAAGCCGGGGACCGGCGACTTGATTCGCGCGTGGGACTCCGTGGTGCACGGCCTGTCGTCCGGGTTCGTGTGGCTCAACGGCAACAAGCGCAGCTTCGCGGTGGACATCAAGAAGCCCGCGGGCCGGCAAGCCGTACAGCGCCTGGCCGAGCGCATGGACGTGCTGCTCGAGAATTTTGCGCCGGGAGTGGCCGGCCGGCTGGGCTTGGGAGCCGAGGAACTCTGCGCGCGCAATCCGCGGCTGATCTACTGTTCGCTGTCGGGCTACGGGCAGGACGGTCCCTACCGGGACGTGAAAGCCTACGACCTGCTGATCCAGGGCGAGGCCGGGATAATCGCCACAACGGGTTATCCGGACAAGCCGGCCAAGGTGGGAGTGCCGATCACGGACCTGTCCTCGTCGATGTACGCGGCCGTGGGAATTCTGCTGGCCCTGTATCAGAGGGAAAAGACCGGGCGCGGGCAAGTGATCGACATCTCGATGTTTGAATCCGCGCTCGCGTGGCTGGGATATTTTCCGCAGCACTACTGGCACGGGGGTGAGGAGCCCGAGCGGGTGGGCATGCGTCACCACTATATCGTTCCCTATGGCCCGTACATGACCGGCGACGGAGTGTACGTGACTCTTGCGGTGGCGACGCCCCAGGATTGGGACGTGTTTTGCAAGAAGGTGGTGCGGCGTCCCGAACTGCTCGAAGATCCGCGGTTCCGTACTTCGCCCGACCGCCGCAAGAATCGCAAGGTGCTGGAAGAGATGGTCGAGAAGATGTTCCTCCAACAGGGACACGAGGAATGGACGCGCCGCCTGCAAGAGGCCGCATTGCCGCACGGCAGGCTGAACGGGATTGGCGAGGTGTTGGCCCATCCGCAGGTCATCGCGCGGAAAATGATCCGAGAGATGGAGTCGCCGGTGGGGCGCGTGCCGGTGATGGGAAGCCCGCTGCGGCTGTCCGACAGCCCCGTGCGCTTCGATCCGATTCCCGCCCTGGGACAGGACACCGAGCCGATTCTCCGGGAACTCGGTTACGGCGACGCCGAAATCGCGGCACTCCGCCGCGATCAAGTCATCTGATCGGCGGGCCGCGGGTCAGACGGCGGCGAGGGACTGTTCGAATTCCTCCAGCAGGTCGCGCCAATGTTCGATGCCGATGGAGACGCGCACCAGGCCGTCGGTGACGCCGGCGGTGGCGGACTCCTGTTCGGTGAATCCGGAATGCGTGGTGGTCTTGGGATGGCACGCCAGCGTTTCCACGCCGCCGAGCGAGACGGCATTGCGCGCGATGTGGAGATTCCGCAGAAAGTCGAAGGCCGCCTTCTTGCCGCCCAGCAGTTCGATGGAAAACATCGCGCCGGGGAAATCACACTGCTCGGCGAAAATGCGTTTCTGCTCCGGATCGGTGAACAGCGTGGGGTAGAGCACGCGCTTTAGCTTGGGATGCTGCGCCAGGTGTTCCGCGATGCGCTGGGCGTTTTTGCTGGCGCGGTTCATGCGCAGGTGCACGGTGGGCAGGCGGCCGCCCAGCATCCAGCATTCGTCCGGCTGGAGAATGTTGCCGAAAAGCCCGCGCGCCGGCCGGATCTTGCCAAGCAAATCCGGGTCCGCCGCGAGCACGATTCCCGCCAGCATATCGCTGAATCCCGAAAGATATTTCGTTCCGGAATAAACTACCAGGTCCGCGCCCAGCGAAAGAGGATGCTGAAAGGTGGGGCCGAGCAGCGTGTTGTCGACGAGCACCGGGGGACGTGTCTCGCCCGGCGAAAGCTTGCGGGACGCGGCGGCTTGGCAGGCCTGGCGGATGTCGGTCATGACGAGCGTGGGATTGGCGGGGGTTTCCAGCAGCACGGCGCCGAGGTCTTTGGCGGAGTGGATGGCGCCGGCGAGCAGATCGCCGTGGCCGGACGGCACGGGAATGCCGGTGACGCCCCATTTCGACAAGTAGTCCTGAATAAAATGCTGCGTGCCGCCGTAGATCGGAACGGTGTAGACGACCGATTGTCCGGGGCGCAGGAGAGCGAAAAGGGCTGTCATGATGGCGGCCATGCCGGAATTAAAGGCCAGCGCGGCATGCGCGCCCGGCTCGAGATTCAGAATCTGTTCTTCGAGAATTTGGGCGTTCGGGTGGTTGAAGCGCGAGTAGATCAGGTCGATGCTTTCTCCCGCGGCGACCTGGGCGCGGCCGGTGGCGATATCAAACGCGCGCTCGGCGGCCTCGGGGCTGGGGAACACATAGGTCGAGCTGCGAAAGACGGCGGGGCGCGCCGAGCCGACCGAGAGCCGTGGATCGTAACCTTCCGTCAGCACTTTCGTCGTAGCTCTTAAGGGATGAGGATCGTGGTGATGGTCAGAACTCATGATGGAGGCACCTCTCCCTGCTTATACCCTTATTTGCCAGGGAGGGTGGTCGAAATTGCCCGGGCGATTATCGGACATGGCACGGGCGCAGGAAGCGAAATGGCGGGTGCCCCTACGGAAGAAGACGGCAAGTAAGACTGTGTAACCAGTGGATCAGATTACGGATGCCTCTGTTGAACTTGTGGTGAGAAATTCGGGCTCGTGGAAAGGTCGCGTTCGGCGAGCCACCGGGCGGTGGCGGAATCGGGGCGGAGCCGGTCGGCCAGTTGCCGCAGATCCTCCAGTTCATCAATATCCAATTCGAGGCGCGGGTTTCGCAGGACGCGGATGCGCGCGCCGCATCGCTCCGCTTCGGCCAGATGGCGGGGGAAGCTGTTGGGTCCGAAGCGCGAGGGGAACAGAACGGCGGGCGACCGCAGCAGCGCGTTGGTGCCTGTGCCGTCGCTGGAGGGAACGAGCACGGCGGTGGGCGCGGCTTCCAAGTGCGCGAAGACCGACTCGATGTCGGCGGGTTCGACCAGCGGCAGATCGACGGGCAGGCGAAGGAGGGCTTCCACGCCCTGCTCGGCGCAGTAGCGCGCTCCGGCGTCCACCGAGTCGCTTTCCGAGGTCTGGTGCGATTCGACGATGGTCTCCCAGCCGAGCGCATGCGCTCGCGACAGAGCGCCGGGCTCTTTGCTGATGACGAACACGCGGTCGGCGCAGCGCGTGGCGGCCACGACGCGGAAGAAATCCTCGCACATGGCTTCGGCGAGAGCGGCGCGATCGGCAGGAGGAAAATGCGGGGCCAGACGCTTCTTGGCTTCGCGAAATTCCTTCACGGGAATCAGGATGGCCTTCATGCCGACACCCCGGTTGCCTGATTTGCGGCGAACCGCAGAACGTCGCGTGCGAGGCGTTCTTTGTCAAGCAGCGTGCGCATCACCGTTGGGTAAACGAGGGCCTTCATGCCCAGGGATTCAATCATGGCGCTTTGCGCGCGATCGACGGGGTCGATCACAAACGTGGCGCAAATGTCTTGATACATCCGCGCCACGCCGCAGGCGGAGACTTCCAGTCCCAATTGCGCGAGCATCCGGTCCGACGGCCCTTTCAGGGATTTGCCGCCCACGATGGGACAGACGGCGAGAACATTCCGGCGGCGCTTGCGCAGGGCTTCGCGGACGCCCGGGACCGCGAGAATGGGCCCCACGCTGATCAGCGGATTGCTCGGGCAGATGACGATGCTCGAAGCGCGTTCGATCGATTCAAGGACGCCGGGGGCCGGAAGTGCGCGCTCGATGCCGTCGAACGCGATGGCTCGAACGATGGGCTCGGCTCGGCGCTCGACCAGGTATTCCTGAAAATGGAGGCGCCCGAGATCGGTGTCAATGATCGTGGGTACGGGCTGGTCGCTCATGGGGAGGATGGTCGATGCGACACCCAGCGATTGCCGGATGGATTCCGCCACTTCGGAGAGAGTTGCTCCGGCGCGGAGCAGGGCGGTGCGATGGATGTGCGTCGCCAGATCGCGGTCGCCGAGATGGAACCATCCGGGGCGGCCGTAAATCGCGAGCTGATCGAGCGCGCGAAACGTTTCGTCGGGGAAGCCCCACCCGGTGTCGGGATTCACCAAACCGGCCAGCGTATAGGTGACGATGTCCAGATCGGGGGAGATCGACAGGCCGTGCAGGACGATGTCGTCGCCGGTGTTGACGATGACGGTCAGCTCGCGCGGGTCCATCGCGCGGCTGAGCCCCAACAAGAGCTTCGACGCGCCGATGCCACCCGCCAGTGCGACGATCGCCATCAGTAGCCCGCCTGCTCCGCAGGCGCGGAAGTTGCGGCCTGTGAGGGCATGCGTTCCAGCGGCAGGGATTCGCCCGCGTCGGCGCGTTCGAACACCTTGCGGATCTTGTAGGTTGTGGTGCGCTCGGCGGGCGTGCGGTGAATCGTGCGGATCAGCGCGCGGAATTCGCCGGGCGAGACGTACTCGCCGAAGGTGGCGCCCGCGGATTTGGAGATGCTTTCCTCCATCAGCGTGCCGCCGAAATCGTTCGCGCCGGCTTCGAGGCAGGCGAGCGAGCTTTCAAATCCAAGTTTGACCCACGACACCTGGATATTGGAAATATGGCCGTGCAACAGGATGCGCGCCAGCGCGTGCACCAGCAGGTGCTCCGAGAGCGAGCTTCCGGCGCGCGCGCGGCCGGAGCGGAACAGCCGGGTCTGGGAATGGATGAATCCCAGCGGAACGAATTCCGTGAATCCGCCGGTGTCCATTTGAATTTGGCGGAGCAGGAGCAGATGGCGCACCCAGTGATGCGGCTGCTCCGCGTGGCCGTACATCATGGTGGAGGTGGAGGGAATGCCCAGGGCGTGGGCCGCGCGAATCACTTCGATCCACTGGGGGACCTTCAGTTTGTTGGGGCTCAAGAGCCGGCGCACGTCGTCGTCAAGGATTTCGGCCGCGGTTCCCGGGATACTGCCGAGTCCGGCATCCTTGAGCATGCGGAGGTAGTCGGGCAGATCCATGCCCGTCTTTTCGACGCCGTACGTGATTTCCATGGGGGAATAGGCGTGCAGATGCAGGTCCGGGAGGCGCGATTTGATGGCGCGGAGAAGATCGGCGTAATAGTTGCCGTCGAGCGAGCGGGGCAGCCCGCCCTGGATGCACACCTCGGTGGCGCCGCGCTCGACCGCCTCGGCGGCCTTGGCGGCGAGCGACTCGGGCGAATGAAAATAGGCGTCGGGGGCATGCGGGCCGCGGCCGAATCCGCAAAACGCGCAGCCCACGATGCAGACGTTGGTGAAGTTCAGGTTGCGGTTCACGATGTAGGTGACGCGGTCGCCCACCGCGCGCCGGCGCAGCTCGTCGGCAACCCTGACCACGGCGCGGAGGTCGTCTCCCGTTGCGTTGGCCAGGACGAGGCCTTCTTCGTACGTCAGATCCTTTCCACGGAGCGATGCGTCGAGAGCGCGGGCGACCTCCGGAGTGGCGTCGTGGAGAGCCTGCTCCCAGGGGACGTCTTGCCAGCGGGAATGGAATGCCTTCAGCATGGGTCACGCTTCCGATCGGGCATAGCCGTCCTGTGCCCGGAATGGTTGCAAATGAGATTGGACGCGCCCGGCAATAAATTCCGGGCGGAATGAAAATTCAGGATAAATCGCCAGCCGTTCGCGCAGGACGAATCCCGCGGCGGAAGTCTTTTCCGTAAGCACGGGAATCTGCGGCCAGGCCGCCTCGGGATTGATGAAATCCCTGGTGACGGGAGAGATGCCGCCCCAGTCGTTGATTCCCGCGCCCAGCAGCGCGGGATAATCGTGCGAGAGGAGGTTGGGCGGAGATTGCAGATTCATTTCGCCGGCGAAAATCAGCCGGGCGACGGCCAGCGTCCTCAGCAAATCCTCGGTGGAAGGCTCGGGCGCCAGCGCCATGCGCGTCCCCGGCTTGGTGCGAAACGGCTGGACGATCACTTCCTGGATGTGGCCGTAGGTATCGTGGAGGCGGCGGATGGCGAGCAGGGAATCGACGCGCTCCTCGAGCGTTTCGCCGATGCCGATGAGGAGGCCCGTGGTAAAGGCAATCGACAGCCGCCCGGCGTCTTCGAGGGTTTTCAACCGAAGCGCGGGGACTTTGTCCGGCGCCTTCCAGTGCGGCCCTTGGGCGCGCGCCAGCCGGGGGCTGGCGGTTTCCAGCATCAGGCCCATGCTGACATTTGATTCCCGGAGCGCGCGAAGATCGGCGGCGCTCATCAGGCCGGGGTTGCAGTGGGGGAGCAGGCCGGTTTCGTCGAGGACGAGCTGCGTCATCGCCGCAAGATAATCGAGCGTGCGATCGAAGCCCAGCTTGCGCAGGAATGCTTTGGCCTCGGGGAAGACGGCTTCCGGCTGATCGCCCAAACTGAACAGAGCTTCCTTGCATCCGGCGCGACGCCCGGCTTCGGCAACGGCGAGAACTTCGTCCGGCGTCATGTAGGGCGGGACGCCTGCGGCGGGGTCGGACCGGAAGGTGCAATAGCCGCAGTAGTCCCGGCAGAGATGCGTCAGGGGGATGAAGACTTTTTTCGAAAAGGTGACCGTGCGGCCCTTCGCCCGGTCGCGCGCGGTCTGGGCGGCTGCGAGCAGAGCATCCAGCGGAGCGGTTTCGAGCAGCAGAAGGGCTTCTTCCCTCGAGGCGACGCGCCCCTGTGCGACAACTTCGAGAGCGGCTTCCGCAGGGGAGGGAGCGGCGATCCCCGCGGTCCGTGTGCTCCGGTCTTGGCAATCAAGGGTCAATGTACACCGGCAAAGCCAAATCTTCGCACGGGCACGAGCGCACGCCGGCGCGAGAGAAAAGTGTAGCAGTTTTCGCGCGGCAAAGTCACACGGCCAGCATCATCGCGGAGTCCGAAATCGCGCACCGCTGGCAGTGTTCCCGGGATTTGCAGCTCCCCTGGAGAGCACGGCCCAGGCTATTCAAAGTAGCGGGGAGGATCTCAGCGGCATCACTTACCTTCGACGGTGAATGCTATCAGGGCATTTCCGCGGTGTCCGGAGAAACGGCCCTCGCCCGAGTTCACGTAGAGAACGCCGTTGGCCATGGTGGTCCCCGCCGTGCTCATCGAGCCGCCGTTGGCAGGAACGCCGTTCACCGCGTCGAACTTCCTCGCGGTGTCGAAATCCCAGACGATCGCCCCATCGGCCGCCGCATAGGCTCGCAGGTGTCCGTCGGACGCACCGGAGAATACGACGCCCGGAATCAAGCTGACCGCCGCCGATTCCACGCCGGCACAGCCGCGGGTTCCCCAGCTGCACACCCCGGCGGGCGCGGGCTTGTGCCAGAGCAGTGCCCCGTCGGCGATCCTGAGCGCGGAGAGGCTGCTATCCGAGCGATTGGCAATCGGCACGTAGACGGTTTCCTGGTCGGCGGCGGAGCCCCACACGATGCCGCCGCCCATGCTGCCGGGCCCGACCTGGACTTTCCACAGGGTCTTGCCGCGATCGTCCGGATCCATGGCGTAGAGAATCCCTGATTTCTGACCCGCGAGGATCACCTGTTTGCCGTCTGAGCGCGTGGCGAGAATGGGCGAACTTCCAAAGTCATAGTCGGGGCCGACGGGATTCGGGCAGATGCCTTTTCCGGCCACCGGGCAGCCAAACAGGTAGTTGTCGTGTTCCGCGACTTGATGGATCCACCGGATACGTCCTGTGGTCATGTCGAGGGCCACGATCGCGTCCGAGGCGTCGGTAGCGACATCCGTGTAGGAACCGCCCGTCCCCACATAGATCGCCTGGCGCTTCACGTCGATCGTGGGAGCCGACCAAACGGCTACGCCGGCCGGACCGTACATTTGAACTCCCGCGGAACTCTTCTTGAAGGGCCGCGCGGGGTCCTTGATGGTGTAGGTCTTCCAAACGATCTTGCCGGTGGAAGCGTCGAGTGCGACGACGCTCCCGCGGAAGGTGCAGCACGGGTAGGTGTCGACCGCGCCGAATCCCTCTTCTTGCGATGAGACCGGCACATACAGGCGGCCCTGGTAGAGCGTGGGGGCGCCGGTGATGCGTGCCAGCGGATGTTGGTCCAGCTTGGTCTTCCAAATCAGTTTTCCCGAGGAGGCATCCACGGCGTACGCAAACGCTTTCATCAAGTCGGCGGCATACACCGCGAACCTCGGCGGCGAGGAGCCGGGCAGCGGGCCGACGCTGACCGCCGCGCGGATTTCCGATTCGGCCTGGAACGTCCAATAGGTGCATCCGGTCTGCGCGTTCAGGGAATAGAGCAGCCCGGTTGTGCTGGTGACGTACAGGCGATTGCCGACGATGGTGGGCTGCGCTCCGGTCAGGGGCCCGGGATAGGCGAAGACCCACTTGACCTTCAGCTTCGGAACGTCCTCCAGTTTGATTCCCGACTGGGGCTGGTAGCGGGAATTCACGGGATCGCGGCCCCATCCGTTCCACGCGGCGTCATCCACGCCACGCGGCTGGCCGGCATCCGCGCAGCGATTGGCGTTCGGGTCCGGTTGGGCGCCTGGCAGGGACGTCTTGCCGGTGAGGAATGTAGCGAGCGTGGCAATCTCTTCGGCGCTCAACCCCAAGCCCTGCGGTTGCATCACGCCGAACGACAGATCGAAGATCACGTTGGATGGCTCGAGCCCGGCAATCGTTTCGCGCGACGGTGTTCGCCCCGCCGGATGGTCGTGGCACATCGCACAATGGTGTTGGTAGAGCGCGGCAGGATCAGGGCCGCCGGCGAGGGCCACAGGACACAAGAAACCCAAGAAGATGAGTCCGGCGAGCACTCTGCATCGCATTGTCTTTCTCCCCCTACCGACGCCAAGCCAACCAGGAACACCAAAGCCGTATCATACAGAAAAGAGGAAGTGATTGTCGCAACGTAAGAGTGTGCAGCGCCCCCGGATGGAGGTACTCAGTGCTGCGAGCCATGCCGGGGAGAGCGAAGTGACAACGCAGCAGGCGCCGGTTCCGAACGATGCGGGCCGAAGGCCAACGGGTCCAATTCGCAGCGTGGTAACTGGGTGAAGAAGCTAGTAGAGTGCCAAAGCTTCCGAACCCATCAGAACGGCCCGTGTCTTCCTAAACGGTCTGGGAGTGGTGGTACAATCCGTCCCGTCGCGATGCGTTGATGTGGGTGGTAGGCTTCGGCGCGTTTGTCCCCGGCTGCTTGGCGCCCGCGCCGAGCGCTGGGACGGAAGCTGGGCTCCTGGGGAGTCGAACGCCCGCGGGAGATTGCGAAGGGGAGTCGGGAATGCTGGAAGGCGTGTCGAGCAACCTGCCCATCCGAGTCGCGGTGAGACCCAAGGATACTCCCGCGCCGCGCATCGAAGCCGACATCTGCGTGGTGGGCGCCGGGATTTCCGGCGTCTCCGCCGCTCTGGAGGCAGCCCGTCTGGGGCGCAGGGTGATTCTGGTCGATGGCCTGCCGAGCCTGGGAGGCCAGGCGGTCAACTCGATCATCGGCACGTTTTGCGGGCTGTTCTCGAACGCGCCCTCGCGGCGCCAACTCACCCACGGGATTGCCGACGAGATTCTCCGCGATCTGGGCGCGCAGGGGTCGGCCCACGTGGTGGAGGGCGCCATGACGTCCACCGTCTACTACGACGAAGTGGCTCTGGGGCGGTGGGTGGAAAACGCGGTCCATAAGGCGGGGATCCAGGTGGTGCTCGGGGCGGTGCTGAGGGAGGCGCGGCTGGAAAATCGCCGGATCACGGATCTTTCGGTGGCGACGCGTTACGGGGATCTTTCAATCCAAGCGACGGGTTACGTGGAAGCGACGGGAGACGCGGCGCTGGTCTGGCAGGCCGGGCTGCCGTGCCGCGTGCCCGATCAACCCATCTATGGAACCCAAATTGTGGTGCTCGAAAATCTGAACGAAGAGCACAAGCCGAGCCCCGCGGATTACAGCGAGCGTCTTCGCAAGAAGGGGAGCGAATTTGGCCTGGTCCGGCAGGATGGTTTTGCCTTCTTTTTTCCGAAGAGGGGAACGGCGGTCATCAACATGACGCACGTGCAGACACCGCTTGATCCCGTGGGGGCCAGCGAGAAGGCTCTGGAAGGCAAGGAGCAGGCCGACCGTGTCGTCGGTTTCCTCAAGAAGGAATTTCCCGAAGCCTTTGGCCAGGCGACGGTGCGCGCATACGGCCTGCCGGGAATTCGCCAGACGCGCTGGATCGTGGGGCGGCATCAGCTGACGGCGGACGAGGTGCGGGCGGGCACGCGCTTCAGCGACGCCATCGCGCGGACCGCCTGGCCGATTGAGTTGCACCCGCAGCCGGAGGGATATGTCTGGGAGCCCTTCGGAGAGGATCACATTCACTACGTGCCGCTGGGCAGCCTCGTTCCCGCCGATGCGGACAACGTCGTGGCGGCGGGACGGTGCATTGACGGAGACGCGGCGGCGCTATCGAGCGTTCGCGTCATGGGGCCCTGCATCGCCATGGGAGCGGCGGCGGCGCATGCTCTGGATCTGGCGGGCAGCGGCAGCGTGCATGCGATTGATCTGGCGGCACTGCGGCGCCGGGTGATCCGCAACGTCGAAGATTAGCGCCCGGATTTCGCGGGCGATATGAAGTGGTGGCCAACATGAAACTGACGGATTCCGAAAAAGTGATGCTGGACGGAGGCGAGGGCCCGGCGGTCCAGAAGGCCATGGATCTGCTGGTTCGCTACGGCGAAGCGCTGGGGGCCGAACGCCTGGTGGATACGAACAACGTCTGCGGCGCGGCCACGGCGCCCTCGCCCTGGAAACTGGAGATCGCGAAAAAGCGAGGGGTGGAGCAGGGGCTCCACGCCGGGTTTTCCGAGATGAATCTCGATAGCGCTGAAGTTGTCGAGATGCCGCGCGTCAAGGTCTACACCTGCCAGCTGATCCAGCAGTTCGGTCCCGATACGGCGAGCCTGCACGAGGGGTCGCGCGAGCTGCTCGATTTGCAGAAGCAGGCCGACAGCTTCTTCGGCGCGCGCGGCATGCACATCATGGCCACCTGCACGCCCTACCAGGTGGGCAATGTTCCCGTGAAGGGAGAGCATTGCGCCTGGATGGAATCCTCGGCGGTCATTTATTGCAATTCGGTGCTGGGCGCGAGGACCAACGCCGAGGGGACCGAGAGCACCGGGGCGGCGAGCCTGACGGGCAAGATTCCATATTGGGGCTACCATTTGCCGGAAAACCGGTTCGGCACGCATCTGGTGGACGTGGAGGTGCCGGTGGACGACATGATGGATTGGGGCCTGCTGGGCTACTACGTCGGGGAGATCGTTCAGGACGAAATTCCCGTGCTCCGCGGGCAGATGTCGCAGCCGGAACTCATCAAGCTGAAACATTTCGGGGCGGCGGCATCGTCGTCGGGCGGCGTCGAGATGTACCACATTCCGGGCGTTACACCGGAAGCTCCGACGGTCGAGGCTGCCCTGGGCCCTCGCCGCGGGGTGCAGACACTGCGATACGGCCAGCGGGAGCGACGGATCGCGTACGAGAATTTGAATTCCACAGCCAAGGACCGCAAGGTCGATTTCATCATGCTGGGCTGCCCGCACGACACGATCGAGCAGATTTGGCAGGCGGCGCGGCGGCTGGAAGGAAAGCGGCTGCACGCGGGCACGGAACTCTGGATTCACACGCCGCGCGCGCTGCGGGAACTCGCCGATCGCTGTGGCTATACGAAAATTGTGGAGGCGGCGGGGGGCCACATTGTGAGCGATTCGTGTCCCGCGATTTCCCGCATGATGCCGCGGGGGACGCGTGTGGTCGCAACGGATTCCGCCAAGCAGGCCCACTACCTGCCGGCGATCACCGGGGTGCAGGCGTGGTTCGGATCGCTCGAGAACTGCATCGACGCCGCGCTGACGGGGAGCTGGGCGGGAGGCCTCGACTGACATGATCGTTTTGCATGGACGAAAAGTGGTCGGCGGCGCGGCGCAGGGGGAGGCGCTGGTCACGACGCAAACCATTTCCGGCTGGGGCGGAATCGATCCGCAGACGGGCACGATCATTGAGATGCGGCACGAATTGCGAGGGCAGAGTTTTAAAGGGAAGATTCTTGTCTTTCCGGGGGCGAAAGGGTCATCCGGCTGGTCCTCGTTCTTCCACCGGGCGCGGCTGGCGGGTGCGGCGCCGACCGGCATGATCTTCAAGAAAATGACCACCAAAGTGGCTCTGGGTGCCGTGGTGACTCATGCGCCGGCCATCACGGATCTGGATCAGGACCCGCTCACGGTCATTGAGACCGGCGATTGGATCGAAATGGATGCGGACCAGGGAATCGTGAAGGTGACGAAGCGGCAGGAACGGTCCCGGGGCTGAAGGAAACGGCATGGCCGACCGTCAGACCACGGACATTTCGGAAATCATCGAGAATCAAAAACTGACCGGGTTCGTCATTCGGCTCGTTCTCCTCACCTGGATCGTGGTGTTTTTCGACGGATTTGACATGAACGCGATTGCGTTCGTGATGCCGGATCTGTCGTCCCTGCTCCATCTCAACTCGCTCATGAAGGGCTACGTGTTCAGCACCGGGCTGCTCGGCACGATGATTGGCGGGTTCTTTTTTGGTTATCTGGGGGACCGAATCGGGCGGCGTCCTTCGATCATACTGGCGACAACCGCGTTCGGCGTGCTGACGTTCGGGCTGGTGCTGCCGCACACGTATGGGCAGTTGCTGGCCCTGCGGCTGATTCAAGGCATCCCCATCGGCGGGCTGCTCCCGCTCGGTTGGGTCCTGAATATCGAATACGTGCCGCGCCGTTACCGGTCCACGGTCGTGACCGTGATCATGCTGGGCTACACGATCGGCAACAGCTTCGCAGGGCCGTTCACCGTGTGGATGGTTCCTCGCCACGGCTGGCAGTCGGTTTTCATCTTTGGCGGTTGCGCCGCGCTGGTGGCGACCGGGTTTCTGTTCTTCTTCCTGCCCGAATCGATCCGGTATCTCACGGCGAAAAACAAGCGGCCGGAGTTGGTGGCCAAGATTGTGCGGCGTCTGGCGCCGGCGAGCCCGGTGGACCCGGCGGATCGATTTGTTGCCTCCGACGAGACGGGGCGGGGCGGCGCAGGCTTTTCCGTGTCCCTGCTCTTCCGCGACGAATTGCGCTGGATCACGCCGCTGCTGTGGATCGCTTACATGGCGAGTTCGGTGGCGGTCTTTTTCGGCAACACCTGGGGGCCGACCGTACTTCAGACGCTGGGATTCAGCCGGTCGACGGCGGCGCTGGCCGTGGCGGTGAATTCGTTCGGCGGCGCGCTGGGAGGACTCCTGCTGATGCGCTTCACGGATACGCGCGGAGCGATCAGCATCGCGGCGCTGCCCGTCGTGGCGGCGCCGATTCTGCTGACGCTGGGATTGACGAAGCTCGCGGGGAGCGCTTTCCTGGTGCTGTTTTTTTTCAGCACCATGTTCATCGTGGGCACGCACTTTGGCATGCACAGCATCGCCGGCATCTTCTATCCCAGCGCCTATCGCGCCAATGGGGCCGGCTGGGCCACCTCGGTGGCCAAGGTGGGGTCGATCGTTGGGCCGATGATTCCGGGCCTGGTGTTGTCCTCGCGCCTGCCGGTAAAGGCCATCTTCACCATTTTCGCGGTGTGTCCCTGCATCGTGGGTATCGCGGTCGGGAGCATCGGGGTGCTGCAGCGGCGCATGTTGCGCCGCGCCGCGGCACTGCAGGGCGCCCACTCCGTGACGTCGCTGGCCACCCAAATCGCCCCGCCTAAGTAAACAGTGGGCCGCCGGCTGGTACCGGACCGGGACAGCGTTTCCTCCGAGAGACTGCTCCGAAACCCCTTCCGGCAGTCGTGCGCCCTGTCGCGGTCGGAAACAGCGCCGGATGTCACACGCGCATGTGACCACCATCACTGTAGTTTCTCTCTCCATCTGGGATGGTAAGCATACAGCGCTGGACCTGGGATATCTTGTCGACGCGGCCGCAGGATAGGGCCAAGTGACCGAGTCACCGTGGCCAGCGCTGACACCCACGGAAAGGGAGGAGAGACGGTCATGGGGGAAAAATCGACTGGCGTTCAACTTGCAAAGCAGCCAACGACACTGATGCCGCTCACGTTCGAGGGTATGTTCGATCGCATGGATGCGGTGTTCGATACGATCGCGCGGCGGGCGTACGACATTTTCGAACGAAACGGCCGCCTGCTGGGGCGCGACTGGGAGGATTGGTTCCAGGCGGAGCGCGAATTGTTTCACCCGGTTCACGTCCACGTCGTGGAAGCAGGCAATTCCTTGGAGGTCAAAGCCGAGGTGCCGGGTTTCAGCGAGAAGGAATTGGAGGTAAACGTTGAGCCGCGCCGGATCGTCATCACCGGGAAGCGAGAGTCCGCCAAGGAAGAGAAGAAGGGCAAGACGGTTTACTCCGAGACGTGCTCGGACCAGCTGATGCGGATCATTGATCTGCCGGCGGAGGTGGAGGCGGAGAAGGCCACTGCGACACTGAAGAACGGCATCCTGGAACTCAGCATGCCGAAGGCAGCCAAGGCCGGCGCGATTCGGATTAAGCCCAAGGCGGCCTGAAACGGACGGCAATCCAGCCGGACGGGCAGGCGAGCGGATGTGAGATGCAACGCGTCCGCCCAAATCTGGTGACTGGACGCCTCCCGTGGCGGCCCGCCGGAAGCGGGTTTCGCACAGCGATACGGTGGCATGGCAAGACGGCCTCCGGACGGTCCCGAGTTTCGACCGCAGCGAACCGCGGGGGATCTCATGAGGAAGGGCCCGCGAGCCGATTATTCTGGAAAGAAGGAGACGAGTCATGAGAGTTGAAGAAGTGATGATGCGCACGCCGGCGTGTTGCAGTCCCGAGAGCAACTTGGGAGTTGCAACGGAACTATTGTGGAACCGCAATTGCGGCATCCTTCCCGTCGTGGACGCAGAACAAAAGGTTATCGGCGTCATTACCGACCGCGACTTGTGCATTGCGTTAGGGACGCGAAACCAGCTGGCTGGGCAAATTCAGGTGGGCGAAGTGATGAGTCAAAACGTGGTTTCCTGCCGGCCGGAAGATGATATCCACGCAGCACTGGACATCATGGCCCGGAACCGGGTTCGGCGCCTGCCGGTGGTCAACCAGGAGGGCCGCGTGGACGGGATTCTCTCGATGGACAATGTCGTCCTGCACGCGGACGCGGCGGGCACCGGCAAGACGGCCGAGCTTGCCCCCCGGGACATTGTCGTCACGCTACAGAGGATCTATGGGCCGCGGGTTCCGCAGTTGGTGGAGACGCGCACGGCGACGGCTCGGTAAGCGTGCCAGGCGTGCATCGCGGGAATCGGGAACCATCGGCCTCTTCGGAAGCCACTTCCCGCAGCTCAGCTGCCACGATGTGTAGAGCTTGCTGGACCGGGCGCGACGGATGGGCGCGCGGAACACCGCATGAGCCGGGTTGTGGTTTGTCCGGCGGAAAGGTAGCGCCACTATGAACACGGAAACCCCAGCTACACCGGCACCCGGCACCATCGAGGCATCCCAGTTCGCCACCCTGACCGGCGGGCACGAAGCGCCGTGTATTTCCCTTTACACGCCCACGGGAGCAGGCGCCGCAAAGGGCGAGTTTGCGCGGCTGCTGGAGCTATTGCGAACGGCCAAGGCTGGCTTGGCAGACGCGTCGATGACGATCGAGAAGGCCGAAGAGCAACTCAAGTCGCAGTGGCCTCTGGTGGAGCAAAACGCCGCGGCTCACAAGAATGCCCGGGGGCGCGCCGTCTTTATGGCGGGGAACTTCTTCGCGTGTCATCACCTGGCCGAGCCGGTCGCCGAGCGCGCGGTGATCGGGCGTGTATTTTTTTTGCGGCCGTTGCTGCCTGTGATGGGGGCCAGTGGGCGCTTTTTCCTGCTGGCGATGAGTCAAAAGCATGTGGCGCTATTTGAGGCCTGGCGGGACGGCATTCACAAACTCAATATCGAGATGGTTCCCGCAAGCCTTCACGAAGATCTGGAAGGGCAGGAATTCGAGAGACAGTCTCAGTTTCATTCGGCGGCGCCCAAGAGCACCGGCAAGAGAGGATCGGTCTTCTACGGCACGGATATCAATCAGAAGGAAAGGATTCTTCACTTTCTCCGAACCGTCGACCGCACGGTGGCCCGATTGCTGAAAGGGCAGTCCGCGCCCCTGGTCGTGGCGGCCCTCGAGTATCTGTTCCCTCTTTACAAGACCGCGAACACATACCCGCATCTTCTGGAGAACGGTGTCGCCGGGAACCCGGATGTTCTTGCGCCGGACGCGCTCCATGCGGCCTCGTGGAAACTGGTCGAGTCGCATCTGGAGGAGGCCAAAGTCTCGGCGCTCGATATGTATAAGAAGCTGGTCAACACCGAGCGCACTTCCAGCAATCTGCGGGAAATCCTGGTGGCGGCGGAACGGGAACGCATCCGGTACTTGTTCGTGCCTCCCTCGGGCGAGCAATGGGGCTCGTTCGTGCTCCCCGAAACGGTGCATCTGCACAGCCAGCAAGAGCCCGGCGACGACGAACTGTTGAATCTGGCCGCCGTCCTGACCCTCCGCCACGAAGGGCCCGTCTATGTCGTTCCTCCGGAGGAACTGCGGGAGGGAGCGCCGCTTGCTGCTGTATTCCGGTCTTGACCGGAAAGGGGAGGATTCACGAGGCCCAGAGACTGGAGTTCACAAGGAGCGGTTCCATGGCAGGCAAACAGCTTCTTTTCCGATCGGCGGCTCGCGAGAAGGTCTTCCGGGGCGCGACGGCCATCACCGACGCCATTCGTATTACGCTGGGCCCCAAGTCGAAATGCGTATTGATTCAGAAGAAGTGGGGCAAGCCCGTCGTTTGCAATGATGGCGTGACGATTGCGAAGGAAGTGGAGCTGGAAAACGCTGAAGAGAATCTCGGCGCACAGATGATTCGCGAGGCGGCGGAACGCACTGGCGATGTGGTTGGCGACGGCACCAGTACATCCGCGATCCTGACGTGCGCGATTTTCGGGGAAGGGTTGCACAACATCGCCGCCGGTGCCAGCGCCGTGGATTTGAAGCGCGGCCTGGAGCGCGGTTTTCGCGCGGCCGTGCAGGAACTCAAAGCGCTGGCGCGTCCGGTGACCAGCCGGCTGGAAAAAAGCCAGGTCGCGACGATCGCCGCGCACAACGACAGCTCCATTGGCGAAATGGTGGCCGACGCCGTCGAGAAGGTTGGGGCGGAGGGAGTCATCAGCGTCGAAGAAGCCAAGACCACCGAGACGACGCTGGATCTGGTGGAAGGGATGCAGTTCGACCGAGGGTACATCTCCCCGTACTTCATTACCGACGCCGCCAAGATGGAGGCTGTGCTTCTCGATCCGGTGATCCTGATCTGCGAAAAGAGAATCACGAACCTGCAAGATCTGTTGCCGCTGCTGGAAGAAATATCCAAGGCGGGGAAGTCGTTGGTTGTGATCGCCGAGGATGTCGACGGCGAGGCTCTGGCCACGCTGGTGGTGAACAAGGTGCGGGGATCGCTTGCTTCCGTCGCCGTAAAAGCGCCCGGCTTCGGTGACCGCCGGAAGGAGATGTTGCAGGACTTGGCGGTGCTGACGAGCGGACAGGTGATTGCCGAAGAACTCGGCATCAAGATGGAAAATGTAACGCTCGCACAGTTGGGAAGGGCCAAGCGAGTGGTCGTCGATCGGGACAAGACAACGATTGTGGAAGGCGCCGGCGCCAAGGAGTCCATCCAAGCCCGTTGCAACGATATTCGGAAGCAGATGCAAGATTGCAAGTCCGACTACGACCGGGAGAAGTTGGAAGAACGGCTGGCCAAGCTGGCGGGAGGAGTGGCGGTCATTCGCGTCGGGGCACCGTCCGAGGCGGAGATGAAGAACCGGAAAGAAGCCTTCGAGGACGCCATCAGCGCCACCAAGGCGGCGGTGGCCGAAGGGCTAGTACCCGGTGGCGGACTCGCCTTTCTGCGGGTGATTACGGCCGTCGAGCGGGAGGAAGCTAATTGCAGTGGCGACGAACGCACCGGGCTCTCGATCTTGAAGCGGGCCCTGGAAGCACCCACGCGGCAGATCGCCGAGAATTCGGCATTTGACGGGGGCGTGGTGGTCGACCGGATGCGCTCGGGGCAGGGAAACTATGGGTTCGATGCAGCCCGCGGCCAATACGTCGATCTGGTCCAAGCAGGCATTATTGACCCCGCCAGAGTCGTTCGGGTGGCGCTGGAGAACGCCGTTTCCGTAGCCAGCGTCTTGCTATTGACCGAAGCCACGCTGACAGACATCCCGGAAGAAAAGAAGGAGCATGTCCCTCACGAAATGGCGGAAGCATAGCGGAACCGGGGCATCTTGCATTCGAGTACCGGAACTGTAGCGCCCCATGGGTGTCTCAGACAGTTCTCGGCCCCCTGATTAACCTTCAAAGAATGTTTGTCCGAACGACCTAATGTTGAAACCATCGATTTGGACTACGTGGAGCACTCCTTTCTGAAGGCTGACTTTCGAAAACGGGAAGATTAAGTCTAAAATGGCACGAAAATATGACGATATTTCGCCTCATGGCGATAATTCACCTTAAATTCAATTCTGGAAATATTTAAATCCTTCTGAAAATTCAATCTATCTCCCTATTTTCATAATCACTTAGGCATTTTTTATGAAGGCCATCGGGCCTGGTCATCACATTGCACTGTGATGACTGGACCAAGGATTGATGCTCAAGATCACAACGGACGAGCAAGCAGACACGTTTGTATTGAAACTGGAAGGTGCCGTAAAGGGGCCCTGGGTGGACGAGCTAAGCAAGGTCTGGCTTGGCGCGACCCGGCAGAACCAAGGCGAGAGGATTCTCGTCGATTTGCAGGGAGTTCGTTTTGCCGACCCCCGGGGTCAGGCGCTTCTTTTGCGGATGCAACGAGAAGGGGCGGCATTTATTGAGCCTTCGGCGTTTCTGCGGTTCGTTTTGGAACAGGGAGCCAGGGGCGGAGCAGACTGAGCAGCGAATGAGGAGGGAGACTGAAATGCACGCGCCTTACGATTTGGAACTAGTGGAAAATTGCATGGCTTGCCATATGCGCAAAGAAGGTTTCTTCTGCGAGTTACCCCGCCCGGCGATGGACGCGCTGGGCAAGGTCACCTACGCGAGTGCCTATCCGGGTCGCGCCGTGCTGTTTGTGGAGGGGCAGACGCCACGCGGGGTCTATGTGCTGTGCAGGGGCCGGGTGAAGCTGACGATGAATTCCGCGGAAGGGAAAACGCTGATCGTGCGGATCCGCGAAGCGGGAGAAATCCTGGGGCTGCACGCCACGCTATCAGGCCACCCCTACGAACTGACGGCCGAGGCTCTCCAGCCGTGCCAGATAGACTTCATCCGGCGCGACGACTTTCTGCGGCTGATGCGTGAACACCCGGCCGTGTCGACTGCGGTCATTCGTCAGTTGAGCGAACGCTACCGCCAGGCCTGCCAGGAGATCCGCTATCTGGGGCTCTCGCGCACGGCCACCGAAAAGGTGGCGCAGTTCCTGCTGGAGTCGTCGGAGCGCGCCCAGGAAACCAGTCAGGGCAAACGCTTCCATTTGGGCCTGACGCATGAGGAAATTTCCCAAATGATCGGCATTTCGCGGGAAACCGTCACGCGCACGCTATCGGACTTCAAAAACAAGAAGCTCATCCTCACCAGCGGACCGGTCGTGCTGATTCGGAATGAGCCCGAATTGCGGGCTCTGGCGGTCGCGTAGCAATTCGGAAACGGAAAGTAGAGTACCACTAGTAGTTTTCATTCAGCCAGCGGGGAGCCCGAGCGGCATTGGCTAGGGCGCGCGGGTTTCCCGCTGGTGTTTATTCGTCATGGGGCGCGGGCTCGCCCCCGTTCATTGCGGGGGAGCCGCCGGCCGAACCGGCGTGGCGCAGAGTTCCTCGACGGGTTGTCCGGATTTATACTCCAGCTTCTTCGGGGGCTCGCACCCTTCTTCCCGAGTGAGCAAGAGACTTGGCTTTCCGACCTCCTCTTTTTCCGCCGCGGCCGTGACGGGCGCGAGCGCCTTCTTCATTTCCTCGAATGCGGAGGTTTGCACAATCGCGCTGGGTTTTGAGGGCAGGAAGAGCAGTTCGCGCTCGGTCTGCACCATCCTCTCGTAGAAGGGAGGGTGGGTGCGGAACCAGCTCACGCTATTGACGTAGCCTTTTTCAGTGGCCATTTTGTCGAAGAAGCGGATAAATCCGGTCGTATCGTATCCCGCGTTCCAGGCGTACTGCACGCCGAGCTGGTCGGCCTCCAGTTCGTAGTCACGGCTGACGCCCAGTAGCTTCAAGCTGATCACGAGCCCCAGGCCGTAGAAGCCGTACTGCAGCGCGTAATACAGGCCGATGCCGACGATACCGCCGGTCAAGACAATCGCGGCTACTTGAGCGGCCTGGTACAGAATGCTGGCGATGGTGGCGCGCTTCATCAGTTTGGCGCTATGGCGCGCGGTATCGTGCGCGATTTCGTGCGCCACCACGCCCGCCAACTCCGCTTCGTCATCGGCGGCTTCGAGCAGGCCGCGCTCGATAAAGAGGTAGCCGCCGGGCAGCGCGAACGCGTTGATTTCGCGCGATTGCAAGACTCTTATGTGCAAGGGGACCTTGAGATCGGAATACTTCGCCACGCGCTGGCCAACCGAATTCACGTAGTCCTGAATCGCCTTGTTTTCCAATTCCGGCGGCAACATGCCGGAGCGCTTCAATTCCTCGATGGCTTGCTGGCCGCGCTTGATATCATCCTGCTGCCCTGAAGCAATCTCGCGGAATCCGATGTCCTTCACGTCAGACCATCGGCGCTGCATGTAGGCCCCGCTGCTGAGCTCCTGCTGGGCCTGGTGGTAGGCCGCCGGCCACTTTTGGATGAGATCGAGCTTGGCATAGAGATTGTCGTACGCCGTGGGGATGGCGTGCCCGGCCAGGACGTCGGCTTCGCTTTTCAGAAAGCTGAGATTTTGAATGTTGCAGTGGAGCTGCTTGCGCTCGGTTTCGCCCATGCTGGAAGTCTTCTTCTTGAGGTCCTTTTGCGCCGTCTTGATCTGCTGGTCGTATTGCCTGGAGTGATCCTTGAACCGGTTCACGCAAAGCTTTTTGCCGCTTTCGAGTGCGTTCCGCTGGGCTTGAATCTCTCCCGCACCGAACTCCAGCTTGGGTGCGAGCTCGAACAGCTGCAGATAAGGCTTCTGCAGATATTCCCGGAGCGAGATCGCCTCGGCGGGAGCTGTGGGAGGCGCATTGCGGCGAGCGCCGCTCTCGACAGGCAGGATGATGAGACATTCACACAGGCAGATCGCCAGGATGCGCCGGCCAAGTCCTCTCATGGTTCTTCTCCCTTCGTTCCATTCAGCATAGGCAGTGCAAGAACTCGCATCGCGGTTGTCCTCATGTTCGGGCCCTATTTCCCGGAGGTCCGTTTGGAAGCTGTGTAGCCTTCCCGCGCGTGGACCTCGATCTTGTGGCGCTTCCCCTTTTCATCCACGACAGTCAGTGGCCGGCCGTCCGCGCCGACCACTTGCACGGTCAACTTGTGATATTTGCCGTCCCGGGCCAACTCCGGCGGCGAGAAGCCGAGTGCATACTGGCTGCGCAGGAAGCCGGTGACGCTCTCAAAGATGCTGGGGAGTTCGCCCTGGAAGCGAGGGAACCAGGCAAGCCCGCCAGTCAGCCTGGAAAAAGTGTCGAGCTGATTTTTCGCCTGCAGATAGGTGAGCCCTCCCGCTTCGGACAGCCCGTATTCCTGCTCGGCGATGCCGATGCAGAAAACCGTGGCATCGCTTTCTTTGAGGCGCTTGTAAGTGGCGTCGAGAGTATGTTCGCTGAACGTGTCGTAACCGGTGGTGATGAGCAGCACCGACTTCTTTCCCTGGATGGGCTGAAGACGGTCGAGTGTATCGGTGACGGCGTCAAACAGATTCGTTTCGTGGAACGGCGGGTACCCCAGGCCGTAGAGCGCGTCCTGGACCGCGGCTTTGTTGCGCGTGAAGTCCACACGGACAGCGGGGGTCATGTCATAGGTGACCAGCGCCACCCAGTCCTGGCCTTCCAAATGGCGGAGGAAGTCCGATCCCCAGGAAGCGGACTTATACGCGAAGTAATCGCTGGCCGCCTGACTGTATTCCAGTAGGAGAACAATGGTGATGGGCGCGTTCACGGGAGCGAACGTTGTGATTCGTTGGGGTTGCCCGTTGTCCAGGATGCGGAAGTTGTCCTTCTTCAGGGCCGTCAGCACGCGCCCCTTGTCGTCGGTGACCAGCACATCCACGGTCACCAGCGCCGACTCAACCGTGATGACGCTGGGCCTTGCCTGTTCATTTGGAATGGGCGCTGGCTGTGGTTGCTGTCCTGCCGGCGGGGAAGGCGGCTGAGGCCCGGACGGCACCTGGGACGCCGGAGCAGGGGAGGGCAATGATACCGGCGGCGCGGTGACCAGCATCGCCAGGATAAGTCCGGTTGCCAGCATGACGCTTATAGGCCGCATAGTCGCGGACTTCCCTTAGGCCTCCAAGTGCTCTTCCTATAACGTAATTTAACGGAGGGGGCACGCCGGCGGCGGTGACACGCGTCACCGCGACTTGTGCTACCTGTCATACTCCGGGCGATTTGCGGTCGGGAGTCTCCCGGCGAGAGGCGGAGATGCCGCGGGGAAGCCCCCGCGTTTAGAAGTCCTTCAGAGCCTTGACAGGAAGCGCGACGCGAATCGCGTTGAGCACGGCGAGCAGGTCGATGACTTCCTGCGCGATCGACGCCTCCGATGGCCGGCAAGTGGCCCGTGGCGGCAACCAGCATCCCGATAATGCTCAGAGCCATGCCGCCCACTGCGCTTTGCAGGGCAATCGAGCGCGCCCGGCGGCCAATGTGAATGAGTTCGTCCACCTTGGCGAGGGAAGACTCGAGGACCACGGCGTCGGCGGCTTCCGCGGCAATTTCGTTGGTCTGGCCGAAGGCCACGCCGATGGTCGCGGCCTGCATGGCGGGGGCGTCGTTGATGCCGTCTCCCACGAACAGCGTTTTTTCCTTCCGGGTTTCCGCGCGGACAATCAACACTTTGTCTTCCGGGCTCTTGCCGGCGTGCACTTCCCGGATTCCCACTCGAGAGGCGAGGTAGCGAGCTTCTTCCAGGCGGTCGCCGGAGACCAGGAGTACCCGCGAGACCCCGTGGCGGGGATGCAGATGATCGAGAAAGACACGCGTTTCCTTGCGCGGCTCGTCGCGAAAGCGGAGGACGGCGGCAACCCGGCCATTAATGAGCACCACACATTCCAGCCCCGGCCGAATCGGAGGGATGGTCAGGTCCTGCTGGCGCAGCCGGCCTCTTCCCGTCAACACAATCTCTTTGCCGTCGACGATTCCGCGGAGTCCCTGCCCGGGCGGCTCGGAGATCTCGGAAGCCGGCTCCAGCCGCAAGTTGGCGCGGGCTGCTGCGTCCAGGATGGCGCTCGACAGAGGATGTCTGGAGTAGCGTTCCAGGCTGGCTGCGGCGCGGAGCACGACGTGTCGTTCGAATCCGGTGGCACATTCAATTTCGGTGAGTTCTGGTTTGCCGTAGGTGAGCGTGCCTGTTTTATCGAAGATAAACGTCCGGCACGCGTCGATCTGTTCAAGGACGGCGGGATTCTTGATGATGATGCCGCGGGCGGCCGCAAGAGAAATTGCTCCAATCAGCGTGACGGGGATGGCGATCAGAAGCGGACACGGCGTGGCAATGACGAGCACGGCCAGGAAGCGATGCGGGTCGCCCGCAAACAGCCACGCGGCAATGGCGACCGCGATGGCCGCCGGAGTGTACCAGGCGCCCAGCTGGTCTCCCAGACGCCGGAGCCGCGGCCGGCGCTGTTGCGCATCTTCCATCACGCGCATGATCCGCGCGTAGCGGGAGTCCACCGGCAGTTTTTCGGCCTGTACGGTGAGAGCGGCCTCGCGGTTGAGCGCACCGGAAATCACTTGCGAGCCCGGCGCCTTGGGCACCTCGAACGGCTCGCCGGTGAGGAAGGCTTCGTTCATCATGCCTTGGCCTTCCACGACGATTCCGTCGGCTGGACAAATTTCATGGGGATAGATGACCAGCCGGTCGCCGACACGAATTTCGTCCAGCGCCACATCGACGGCCTCCGCTCCGCTCTGGCGATGCGCGTGCTGCGGCATGCGCTTGGCCAGAGCGTCGAGGACGAAGGAGGCCCGGCGCGCGGCGTAGTCTTCCAGCGCCCTTCCACCGGAGAGCATCAACACCACAATGGATCCGACCAGGTACTCTCGTTCGGCCACGGCGGTCACAATCGAAATTCCCGCCAGCAGGTCGGTGCCGAATTCGCGCGCCAGAAACTTGCGTGCCAGGCCATACAGAAGCGGCAGCCCGCCAACAACCAGCACCGCATAGAGGGGGAGGAGCGAAACTGCGCGTGAAACAGGGATCGCAAGCCGAAGAACCAGATGAAGAATGATCCCGCCGCCCGCAACCGCGGTAATGACGGAACCAAGCTTCCACCCGGCATACGAAACGCGGCCCGGTATGTGGGCTGTGACCGACGCGATTTCAGGGGGTCCGGCCGGGTCTCGCCATTGGGGTGCTCCTCACTGATTCTACGCCCCTTCCCGAAGGCTTTGGGTGCGAGCCGGTCTTCCACCTAAGTCGAACACCGAATGTCCTCTCGCAGTGCTCTTCGACTTATCCTGATCTTTTGTGATCTGAGTCACGGTCAGATGTGAGGTGCCTCACTGCCGCTTGGGTGCCGAACCTCGATGCTCTTGCAAAGAGATGAGATGCCGCGTCGGGTCGGGTGATACCGGGAACGGCAAGCCGCGCAGGACGGGCGATAGGGATCGGAAAACGACATGACACAGAATCTTCATCCGCGCTTCGCGGCATACTTCTCCATGGAGATTGCGCTGGAGCCCGCCATGCCCACGTACGCGGGTGGCCTGGGGATTTTGGCTGGCGACACACTGCGCGCCGCGGCGGACATGGGGTTGCCGATCGTGGGGGTCACGCTGCTGCATCGCAAGGGGTACTTCGAGCAGCATCTGGATGCCAATGGCAACCAGACCGAGAGCCCTTCGGTGTGGAGTCCCGAAACCGTGTTGCAACCCACTGATGTGCGGGCGAAGGTCCGGATCAACGGGCGAACGGTGCAAATCCGCGCATGGCAGTATTTGATTCGCGGGGTTGCGGGACACGTGATTCCAGTGTACTTGCTCGACACCGCTGTCCCCGAGAATAGCCCTTTCGATCAGGCGTTGACCGATCAACTCTACGGCGGCGACGAGCAGTATCGACTGTGCCAGGAGGTCGTGCTGGGCATCGGGGGCGTGGAAATGTTGCACGAGTTGGGTCACCACCACCTGCTGACGTACCACATGAACGAGGGGCACTCGTCGCTGCTTACGCTCGCCATCCTCGACCGCCATCTCCAGGGACGCCCCGCCGAACAGGCCACTGCCAAGGATCTCGCTTTTCTGCGCAAAAAATGTGTCTTTACCACCCACACGCCAGTTCCCGCTGGGTTCGACCAGTTTCCCGGCGACCTGGCCCGTCAGGTATTGGGCCCCGAGCGTCTGGCGACACTGGAACGGATGAGCGGCCTGAGCGGAGATGTGCTGAACATGACCTATCTGGGATTGCGGGGCTCCCACTACATCAACGGAGTGGCCATGCAGCACGGGGAAGTATCGCGCGGCATGTTTCCCGAATACCCCATCCATGCCATTACCAACGGCGTGCATGCGGCGACGTGGACCTCTCCCGCGTTTCAGCAGCTCTACGACAAGCACATCCCCGAATGGCGGCGCGACAACAACTACCTGCGGTACGCCATCGGCATTACGCTAGGGGAAATCCATGCCGCGCACGAGCACGCCAAGCGAGCGCTTCTGGATACGATCAAGGAAAAGACCGGCGTGGCGCTGGATCCCGCCATTTTCACCATCGGGTTTGCCCGCCGTGCCGCCACCTACAAGCGAGCGGACTTCCTGTTCTCCGATATTGATCGCCTGAAGTGGATGGCACGGAATGTGGGCCCGTTCCAGGTGATTTACGGCGGCAAGGCTCATCCTCGTGACGAACCCGCCAAGAACATGATCCGGCGAGTGTTTGAAGTGATGGCCGCCGTGAAGGATTTGGTTCGCGTGGTGTATGTGGAAAATTATGAAATGCGCTGGGCTCAGTTGCTGACCAGCGGCGTGGATCTCTGGCTGAACACGCCCCAGAGGCCCCACGAAGCATCCGGGACCAGCGGCATGAAGGCGGCTTTGAACGGGGTTCCCAGTTTCAGCGTGCCCGACGGGTGGTGGATTGAAGGGCACGTCGAGTCCGCCACGGGATGGGATATCGGGCACGAAGAAGTTCCCGACGTGCCCACCGAAGAAATCGCTTCGCTCTACGACAAGCTCGAGCACCGGATTTTGCCGATGTTTTACGGGCGCCAGAGGTCGTATCTGGAGGTCATGCGCCATGCGATTGCGTTGAACGGATCGTTCTTCAACGCGCAGAGGATGATGGCGCAGTATGTGATGAACGCTTACTTTTCGGGCCGGCCGGGAATGTCGGTGCAGCAGATCCTGGAGGAAGTGCGACGTCCGGAGGCCCCCGTGCCAGAGTCACCCATTCGTTCGGCAGCACAATAGGCACGGACTGGCGGCCGTCACGTTGCCCCTTCTCTCACGCGAAGGAGGGCGTCGCGCGTTTCGGCGGCGAGTTGTTGAAGGGAACTACTTCCCCACAGGATAGATATCCTGGTGGATGATGGCGGTCTCGTTCAGGCGCGTCTTCCGCCCGCGCCGGTGGCGTGCCTTAACCGGCGGAACTGCCCGACCCTTCTTCGTGCTGCGTTTGACTGCTTTTCTTGGCATGTGCTTTGCCTCCGCTGTAGGAATCCAACCCCGCGTCTGTCGCTGACTGTGTCCGGTGGTGCAGTTCCCGACAGATTGCGGGCGGCCTTTGCCGCTCTCGCAAGGGGTAGCGCTGGCGGTGCCGGGTCTGCCCGCGAGGTATAAATTGCGGCGTGGTTTGGCAGAGTACCAGGGCGCCAGCGCCTTGGATGAAGGCTCGCAGAAAGAAGGGAACGGCACAGTGACGCTTGTCACATGGGCGTGTGATGGGATTGGAGGGAGACGCGCCAGGGGATCATCAGAGGCTGGTGCGTGAAATGCCCAGTTTTCGCAAGCGGGAGTTCAGGGTCGTGCGATTCATGCCCAGGCGCTCGGCCGCGCCGCCCCGGCCTCCGATCTTGCCCTTCGTTTCGCGCAGCACGCGAAGGATGTGATCCCGCTCGACTTCGGTCAACGTGGAAGAGCCTGCGGGAGAGGGCTGATCCGCATGGATTGGTTCAAACGGGGGAATCCGCAGGGTGGGGCCCGGGGAAAGAATGACGGCTCGCTCGATGAGATGTTCGAGTTCCCTGATATTGCCGGGCCATGAATAGCGGCGCAGAGCCTCCAGCGACTCTCGCGGAATAGAGCGAATGTCCTTCTTCAGCCGCGACGCAAACTTCGACAGAAAGTGGTGGGCCAGGACGGGAATATCTTCGGGCCGCTCGCGGAGCGGGGGCATGACGACCGGAAACACACTCAGGCGATAGAAAAGATCGCTGCGGAAGTGCCCCGATGCCACCAGCTTGGAAAGATCGCGGTTGGTGGCGGCCACAATCCGCACGTCCACCGTAATCGTGCGGCCGCTTCCCAGACGCTCGAACTGCTTGTCCTGGAGTATCCGCAAGAGTTTGGACTGCAACTCGAGGGGAATCTCCCCGATTTCGTCGAGAAAGAGTGTTCCGCGATGGGCCAGCTCGAACCTTCCAATCTGCTGGGCGATGGCTCCGGTAAAAGCACCCTTTTCATGGCCAAAGAGTTCGCTTTCGAGGAGTCCAGCGGGAATGGACGAGCAATCCACGCGGACGAAGGCGCGTTCCCGCCGGGGGCTGAGATCATGAGCGGCCCGCGCCAGAAGCTCTTTGCCCGTGCCGGTCTCTCCCAGAATCAAGATGGTGGAATCGATCGGCGCGACGGTTTCGACTTGCTTCAACACCCTGGTCAGAGCCTTGCTCTCACCGATAATTTCTCCAAAGGTGTGTTCGGTCCGAAGATCGCCTTCGAGGATGAGCTTCTCTTTCGCCAGGCTTTTATTGAGATCGGAGATACGCGCGAAGGCCATGGCATTGTCGAGTGCAAGGCCCACCTGGTTCGCCAATTGCGATAGGGCCCCGACGTCATCCGCGGAGAAGGCTCCCGGATGCCGGCTGAAGAGATTCAGCGTCCCGACCATGCTTTCGCGGCCGCGTAGCGGAATCCAGCAGCCGGATTTCACCGCTTGCCACAGCAGATGAGGCGGCATTTCGACCGGCAATCGCTCGCCCGGCTCACCTTTGAACAAAAGAGGCTTGCCGGAAGCATAGGCCCATCCCGCTGGAGATCCGGCAATCGGCAGCAGCACTTCGTTCGGAGGGTCGTCTTCGGCCGTGGAAGAATCGAGCCGCTGGATCCGGAACATCTTGGTTTCCGCGTCGTAGAGAGCCAGCGTGGCATAATCGAAATCCTTTACCAGGCGGATGCTCGAGGCAATCGCGGAGAGCAGTTCGGAAACGTCCAGTTTGGAAAGCAGCGTAGTCGTGATCTCCAGAAGAAAAGCTTCTCGGGCGCGCTTGCCTTCGGTGACGTCTCGCTCAATGACGGTGAAACCAAGGAGTTCGCCGTCCTTGTCGTGAATAGCGGTCAGGACAATGTTGGCCCAGTAGCGCGATCCGTCCTTTCGAATGCGCCAGCCCTCGGTCTCGACTCGTCCGGCCATCGCGGCGGTTTTCAGTGCCTCCTCGGACTGGCCGAGTTCAGTTTCCTCGGCGGGGCAAAAGCGGGAGACGTGCTGGCCGATGATTTCCTCGGCGCGATAGCCTTTGATTTGCTGCGCGCCTTCATTCCAAGTCTGCACGCGCCCCTGCGGGTCCAGCATGAAGATGGCGTAATCCTTCACTTCAGCGACCAGCCGGCGGAACCGCTCTTCGCTCACCAGAAGCGCTTGTTCGATCCGCTTGCGGCCGGTGATGTCCCGGACCACGCTTAGAACAGAGCCGCTGTCGCCTTCCACCGGGCTCAGGCTGACCTCGACGGGGAAAACAGTTCCATCCTTGCGCCGGCCTCTGAGTTCCAACCTCGCGCCCATCGGCCCGATGTCAGGGCTCTGGAAGTAGCTGGCGCGATGGTGGGCATGTGCTTCGCGAAACTGCTCTGGGACGAGCACTTCGATGGCCATGCCGGGAAGTTCATCTGGGGAATATCCGAAGATGCGCTCGGCCTGCGCGTTGGCCAAGGCAATGCGACCTTCGCGATCCACCAGGAGTAGGGCGGCAGGTATGCCGTTGAGCAGTTTGCGGAGATTTTCGTCGGTGGGACGAACTTCCAAACGGTCGGGCGTGAGTGCTACCCGTTCCATGCGACCAAGCTAGCACCCTTTGGCCTTGGGAAGCAAGAATAGCCCGTTTGGGAACCCATGAGTGCCTGCGGACGCGCCGTCGGCTGCGGTGGAGACAACTTCCGCACGTGGCGCGGCCGAATGCGCAGGCTACTACAGAGGCCGCTGGGGTTTCAGGCCACGGCGATGAGCCGAGGTGTTTCACTGCGGGACGGTCTTGCGAAGGCCTCCGTCATCAGCACGCCGCAATCGCTTCGGTACCTGAGCGTGTACAGCTCCGAGCAGTAGCCACAGAGCCAGAAATGCTGGACCGAATGCGTATTCGCGGGCGGCTCTCCATCGCGCGTGCTTCTCGGAAACCGAAAGAATTGTCCGTGCCGGTGATCAAATTCTCTTGCACAGGCTGGATTCGCGCATTGTGTCAACACCGGGGGCACCTCATCCCTTCACGCGCACCACTTACGGTCGTCCGGAAGCGGTAGTGGATTTTACCCGTGGGGCGGTCGCGTTTGCGGGAGACTGCCCCTGGGATTGCTCGGTTTCCAGTTTGCGTATGGTGGCTCTCAGCCAAGTGGCTACAATCGCTTCAGTTTCTTCCGCCGTCGCCCAACGATATAAGCTATCGGCAGTTTCCCCCTGGTTGTTTAGGGGAATGTAACGGCAGGGACTTTTGGCGGTCCGGCGATCGGGAGGCACCAGTTTTATGAGAGCGCAATGCGAGCAGGGTCTCTGGCGATCGAAGGCCTGGAAGTTCAGACAGGTCGGCGAATCCTCAAAGATGAGCGGCGGCCAGCAGGAAAACGGAGACGTGTGCTGGTAGCCCCCCTTTTCCAGGAACTCCAGCTCCGCTTTCAACACATCCACCAGATTGCGCTCATCCGTTTGCATTTCGTCCAACCTGCAAACAGTCTCATCTTCTGCGGGCAACAATGCTGTGACCTGCGTCACTGATCTGCGTGGCTTTTGCCGATCCCGAACTCTATCTGCCGACGGTCCTTCTGGCAGCTTATTCCGCTTGTTCCCGGCCCGTCACAAAGATGGGTGACCCAGATCACCGATTTCGCAGGCGATTCCTTGCAATCTATCCGCGAAAAGGCCCTTACCTCCGATGGCTGCTGGGAAAAGAAGACGGATTCTGATTGTGAGCAACGACGAACAGCAATTTGCGCCGCTCCGCGAGCTTTTGGAGCAGGACGGCCATAGCGTCTGGACAACCTGGAGCGGCAGGGATGCCCTCCAGGAAATCGCATCCAAACGCTTCGACGCGCTGGTGGTAGATGACTATGTGCCGGATCTGTACGTGGGCGAACTGATCGAGAGGGTTTCCAGGATTCCGTCGCCCCCCTGTCTAATTTTGCTGCAACCGCATGATAGACGGATTCCTGTGCACGATTTCGGCGGCCCGAGCGCGTTCTGCATTGTAGACAAGTCGCAGCCCGCAGAGATGGCCAGGGCGATGGAGCTGGTGTTGCAGCAAGGAGTTGCGGGGCGAACCCTGCAGAACCATTCCATGCCCAACGGAGGGAAGCCCTGAGTGCAAGGGGCGCGTTGTAACTCGACGCGCTGAGCGCCATGCCGGCGAAACGGAATGAGGGTGACAGCCGCCGCGCCCTGAGCCGTGCATGATGAGGATTGGGGAAGAGGAGGAGACGATGAGAGTTGCTGAAATCGGCACGCGCATCACGTTGAATAATATAGTGCTTGCCACGGATTTTTCATCCTCGGCGGATGCCGCTCTCCCGTATGCGGGAGATCTGGCGGCCCGCTACGGGGCCAAGTTGTTCGTCGTGCACGCGAACACGCCGGTCAACTATGCGGCGCCCGCCCAAGCCTGGCAGACCACCGTCGACGATGCCTGCGAAATCGAGATGCAGAGAGTGCGCAAGTCGCTGGCAACATCTTTCCCCGGGGTTCAGAGCGAAAGCGTGATTGCCGATGGTACCGCGTGGGATGTGCTGGCGGGTGTCCTCGAAAAATACAAGATCGACATGATCGTGCTGGGCACGCGAGGCCGGACCGGCCTCGGGAGGCTTCTGCTCGGCTCCCAGGCCGAAGAGATCTTGCGGCGAGCGCCGTGCCCGGTTCTGACGGTAGGGCCTCACGCCCAGCCGGGAAAAGCCCGGCTATCGAGCGTCCTGTATGCCACCGACTTTGGCCCTGAGTCGCAAGCCGCCGCGCCCTATGCCATCTCCCTCGCCCAGGAGCATCAGGCAGCCCTGACGCTTCTGCACGTCCTGGAGGAGCCGAAGACAGGCGAACTTGTGGTGCCGGCGGATCTAGCCACGTCCACTCAGACCGTGCTCCGCGCCCTGGTTCCCAATGAAGCGAAGTTCTGGTGCGAGCCGCGCTGCGTGGTCGAGCAGGGCAAGCCCGCGGAAAAAATACTCGACGTGGCCGCCCGATACCGGGCCGACCTCATCGTGTTGGGTGCGCGGAAGCCCACCGGCGTGCCCGGAGCCGCCACGCATTTGTCCATGGCGACGATCCACGAGGTGGTGACGCACGCTGCCTGTCCGGTCTTGACGGTCCGAGGCGGCTAATTCAAAGCGGTACACCAGGCCGGGCGCACCGGCCGCCGTACAGCACGATGGAACCCAAGGAGGCAGGTATGACAACTGTTCAAGCTGGCGCGCGCATAGCGCTCAAGAACATCTTGTACCTGACGGATTTCTCGGAGCCGTCCGACGCTGCCTTGCCCTACGCCGCCGAGGTAGCCCGGGGATTTGGCGCGAAAATCTACGCCTTCCACGTGCTGATCCCGTCCCCATTAATCTATGCGACGCCGGAAGGAGGCGCGCTGGGCATGGTGGCCGAGGAAGAGGCGGCGCAGGCCAACATGCAGAAGGTGGAAGCCGCGCTGGTTGGCCTGACGCATGAAACCATTGTGGAACGGGGAGTTGGCGTCTGGCCGTCTCTCGAACACGCCGTAAAGGAATACCACATTGATCTGATCGTCTTGGGCACGCACGGGAGGACGGGACCGCAAAGGCTATTGCTGGGTTCGGTGGCCGAGGAAATCTTCCGGCGTTCGCACGTGCCGGTGATGACCATCGGGCCATGGGCGCGCAAAGGCCTGCATCAGGCGGCACGATTTCGCCGGGTGCTCTTTCCCACCGACTTTTCGCCGGCATCCTTGGCGGCGGCGCCCTACGCCATGTCCATGGCGCAGGAAAACCAGGCGCGGCTCATTCTGCTGCACGTCATGCCGGGAACGGAACAGCCGGGCAACGCACGCGCGGAAGACTTAGTCGCCGATGCGACGCGCCGGCTGCACGAACTGGTGCCGGCGGAGGCAGAACTCTGGTGCCGACCGGAAACGATCGTGCAGCAAGGAAAGCCTGGGGAGCGGATTCTCGAGACGGCGAAGGCGAGCGGCGCCGACCTGATCGTGTTGGGCGTGCGGAACGCGGGCGGCCATCTCGGCGTGGCCACGCATGTCCAGCGGACCACGGCACACCAGGTCGTGGCCCATGCGATGTGCCCGGTCCTCACCGTTTGCGGGTGACTCCCGGCGCTTGCCGAAGGCGCTTTAGAAAAGGTTCGTACGTGCCGATCGTGTGGATGTGAGCGATAATCGGCTGGCCGTGGATATCCAAGACGTCTCGCGCAACATCCACAAGCCGCAAGGGCGCGCCCTCGATGGCGCCTTTCAACCGCACAGCGTGGCGGTGATCGGCGCGACGGATCGGGAAGGCAGCGTCGGGCGCGTCACCCTCGCCAATCTCCTCAAGGCGTCCTTTCAAGGCCGCATCTACCCGGTGAATCCCCATCATTCCCGCGTGCTCGATATTCCTGCCTATCCCGCCATCGGGCAGGTGCCCGAGCCCGTCGATCTAGCCGTGATCGTCACTCCGGCCGCGACGGTGCCCGCGGTGATCGGCGAGTGCGTGGACGCAGGAGTGCGCGCCGCGGTGGTGATCTCCGCCGGATTTCGCGAGCGTGGGGCGGAAGGCGTGGCCATCGAAAGCCGCGTGTCCGAACAGCTTCGGCGAGGCGCGTTGCGCCTGATCGGGCCCAATTGCCTGGGGATCATGAACCCGAGCATCGGGTTGAACGCCACGTTCGCGCAGACCATCGCCCGGCCGGGAAACGTGGCCTTCCTGAGCCAGAGCGGGGCCCTGCTGACCGCCATCCTGGATTGGAGTCTCCGCGAACAGGTGGGATTCAGCGCCTTTGTTTCCACGGGTTCGATGCTCGACGTGGGCTGGGGCGACCTGATCGACTACTTCGGCGACGACGAGAACACGCAGAGCATTTTGATCTACCTCGAATCGGTGGGCGACGCGCGTTCGTTCCTGTCGGCGGCGCG
Source organism: Terriglobia bacterium (assembly GCA_963791705.1). GTDB lineage: Bacteria > Acidobacteriota > Terriglobia > Acidiferrales > UBA7541 > Palsa-295. Next base: position 210,057 of record CAWBTO010000007.1, read on the forward strand.
GTCGGTGGCCATCAAGAAACCGATCATTGTCATCAAGGCGGGCCGTACCGAGGCCGCGTCCAAGGCGGCGTCTTCGCACACGGGTGCGATGACGGGCAGCGACGAGGTATTCAGCGCGGCGTTGCGGCGTTGCGGCATCCTCCGCGTGGAAAGCATCGCCGACCTGTTCTACATGGCGGAAGTGCTCAACAAGCAGCCGCGTCCCCGCGGGCCGCGCCTGATGATCCTGACCAACGCGGGAGGCCCCGCCGTGCTGGCCACCGATGCCCTGATCGAAAACGGCGGGGAACTGGCGCCCCTTTCGGAGGCGTCGCGCGACGCGCTCAGCGGGTTTCTCGCGCCGCACTGGAGCCATGCCAATCCGATCGACATTCTGGGCGATGCCGATTCCGAGCGCTACGCCCGCGCGCTGGAGATCGCCATTAAGGACCCCAACAGCGATGGCTTGCTCGCGATTCTGGCGCCGCAAGGCATGACCGATCCGGCGAGCGTCGCCGAGCGATTGCGGCCCTTTGCCACCGGGCACGGCAAACCCGTGCTGGCCAGCTGGATGGGCGGCGAGGGAGTTCAAAGAGGGGTGTCGATCCTCAATGCCGCGGGCATTCCGACGTTCGACTACCCGGACACGGCCGCGCGCGCGTTCGATTACATGTGGCTGTATAGCTACCATCTGCGCGGGCTCTACGAAACTCCGGCCATCGCCGACGATCCCGCCGTGGCCCAGGAGCGCCGCCGCAAGGCGATCGGGCTGCTCGACTCCATTCGCGCTCAGGGCCGCACGCTGCTCACCGAATTCGAATCGAAGCAAATTCTGGCGCTTTACGATATCCCCGCGGTACCCACGAAGATCGCGCGCAGTGCCGACGAGGCCGTGGCCCTCGCGCGGGAACTTGGTTTGCCCGCCGTTCTCAAGCTGCACTCCGAGACGATTACGCACAAGACCGACGTGGGCGGCGTGAAGCTCAACCTCGCGAATCTCGATGCGGTGCGCGAAGCCTACGAGGCCATCCAATCCGCGGTCACCGCGCGGGCTGGCGCGGATAGTTTTCAGGGCGTCACGGTGCAGCCCATGGTGCGCCTGGAGGGTTACGAGCTGATTCTCGGAAGCAGCGTGGATGCGCAGTTCGGTCCCGTGCTGCTGTTCGGATCGGGCGGCCAGCTCGTCGAGGTCTATCAGGACCGCGCGCTGGGCCTGCCGCCGCTCAATACCACGCTGGCGCAGCGCTTGATGGAGCAGACGAAAATTTACAAGGCGCTGGCGGGCGTGCGCGGGCGCAAGCCGGTGGACGTCCGCGCGCTCGAGAGCTTGCTGGTGCGGTTCAGCTATCTGGTGGTCGAATTGCCGGCGATCAAGGAAATCGACATCAATCCGCTGCTGGCTTCACCCGGCGGGCTGCTGGCCCTGGACGCGCGCATCGTGCTGTTTGATTCCAACGTCGCTGAGACGGCCTTGCCCCGGGCCGCCATCCGGCCGTATCCGGCCGAATATATTTCGCGCGGGAAATTGAAGAATGGGGAAGAGGTCCTGATTCGCCCGATCCGCCCGGAAGACGAGCCGGCCATGACGCGGTTCCACGAAACGCTTTCGGAGCGGGCTGTCTACCTCCGCTATTTCCACATGGAGAAGCTGAGCACGCGCATCGCGCACGACCGGCTGATGCGCAAGTGTTTTATCGACTACGACCGCGAGATGGCTCTGGTCGCGGAGACCCCCGACGGGGGATCGGACAAGCGCGAAATCCTCGGCGTCGGGCGGCTGACCCGCAATCGCGATCCCCGGCAGGCGGAAGTGGCCGTGCTCATCACCGACCGCTGCCAGAATCTGGGGCTCGGAACCGAACTCCTCGCGCGGCTGATCGACATCGCCCGCGCCGAAAAGCTCGGGCGCATCGTGGCGCATACCCTGGCCGAAAACGCCTCCATGCGCGGCCTTGCCAAGCGCTTCGGCTTTCGCGTAGTGCCAGGCCGCGACCCCGCCGAAGTCACCAGCGTCCTCGATCTGTAGACTCGCCCCGAAGAGCCCCCGATTCCAGTGCCCAGATGTTTAGTGGAAGCAGGGCATCCGTAAGCCCCGCTTTTCGTGCAGGGCGCGAACAGTGGCACCTGCTGTTCAGAGGTGACAGAATCATGCAGCTAAGACAGCAGGGCCGCGGCTGACTTGTGTTTACGGGCTGCAAATGTTGAAATCAGGCAGTCCTGTTCAAAGGAGTTTCGGCATGAGCCTCCCGACGGAAGAGGAAGTACGCGCTGCGCTGTTGGAAGTGAATGATCCTGAACTCGGCATCAACATTGTCGACTTGGGGCTGATCTACGGCATTGACGTTTCCAGTGCCAGTGTCTCCGTCAGAATGACCATGACCACTCCGGCCTGTCCCCTGCACGAATATTTGAGCAAGGCGTCGGAAGATGCGATTCGGCGCCAATTTCCGGATGTGAATGCGGTGCAAATCGAGTTCGTGTGGGAACCACCCTGGGACCCGGCGAGGATGTCTCCGGGTGCCAGAAAACAGTTGGGGTGGTAGGTTTAACCGGTCAACCGCATCGGACAGACGCGTACAGCACAGGCGCCGGCCGTGAACTGAAAGGATGGATGTATGCCGGAAATTCTCGATATCAGAGCGCTGGCCCCGAAGGACCGGCACGCCCTGATCTTCAAGACCTACGAAGAGCTCCAACCCGGACAATCTTTCGTGTTGGTGAACGATCACGACCCCAAACCGCTGTATTATCAATTTGAGTTTGAGCAAAAAGGGAAATTCACCTGGAACTACTTGGAGCAGGGACCGGAAGTATGGCGCGTGCGCATCGGCCGGACGAGTCCTTAACGAATCTCCCGCCGGCCGGATGCCCGCTCGGCGATTGACGGCGGCCATAGGACCTTGCACGCGTGTTCTTTCAAGTCGTTCGGTTTTTTGTGCGCCCGCTTTTGTTTTACCTGTTCTAGAACGCGATGAGACGGAAGGATCCGGCCATGGTCAGACTCAACCATTTCGCGCGCTTCTCTACTCCTGTTCGTGTCTCTCCTTTTCTTGCTTCTGGCCTTGTGGGCCGGGCTGATACGCCTGGGGTGGAACTGGGCGTGGCTGCAATCGAGGCTTGCCCTGGATCATGGCCCGCTCATGGTCTGTGGCTTTCTGGGGACGCTGATTTGCCTCGAAAGGGCGGTCGCGCTCGGCCGATGGTGGGGATATGTCGCACCCACTCTGGCAGGTCTGGGCTCGCTCGCATTGACGGCGGGCCTGCCCCCAAGGCCGGGCAAGCTCCTGATCGTGCTGGGTGGCGTCGGGCTGGTCGGGATCTTCGTTTTCGTCATCCGGAAGCAGCCGGCGCTATTTACCGTGACGATGGGTCTTGGGGCGGCAGCCTGGCTTGCTGGCAATGTGCTTTGGTTCGCCGGGGTCGCCATCCCGCAGATGGCCCATTGGTGGATAGCCTTTCTGGTGCTGACCATTGTAGGCGAGCGCCTGGAACTCAATCGTTTACTCGCTCCGTCTCGCTACGCCAAATCCATCTTCGCCATCGGACTCGGTATCTATTTGGCGGGGCTGCTGTGCTCCTCTATCGGTCAGGCGCAAGGGAATCGGATTGCAGGCGTGGGCATGCTGACCCTCGCGCTGTGGCTTGCTCGCTATGATGTGGCGCGGTTCACCGTTCGGCGGAACGGACTCCCCCGCTTTATTGCCCTATGCCTTTTCGGAGGATACGCCTGGCTGGGAATTGGCGGCTTGATCTGGCTGTTTGCGATCCGGTTGGAGAAGGCGGGAAGCCCTGCCTTTCTCGTTTACGATGCCGCACTTCACAGCATATTGCTCGGCTTTGTCTTCTCCATGATTTTTGCGCACGCGCCGATCGTATTCCCCGCCATCGTAGGGCGGCCATTGGCGTTCCGCCGCTTGTTCTATTTCCACGTGTTCTTGCTGCACGTATCTTTGGTTTGGAGAGTCGTGGGCGACTTGACGGGTTCTTTCTTGGCCTTCCGCCGAGGGGGGCTGCTGACCGTTTTCGCCATGCTGATGTTTCTCGCGGCCAGCGTCTACGGCATGGTGGCCGGACGAAGGGAAGCCAAGGCTTTGTTGCAGGCCCGGAAGGCTCCGATCACGTTCTAACGCTGGAAACGTACTCACAAGGTAACTGCCGCGATGGTATGATGCGCGCATGAGTGTAGCCGTGAATTCATCCAGTCAAGGCGCCGAAGCGCCACGTACTCGCCAGGAAATGCCATAGGCATGGGGCGCCAAATACACTTTCACATGCTGCCGGAAGACCAGAATGCATTCCTGCGCTTCGTCCAGAAAAATGATCCTGCGGTAGTGATCGCCAGGGATGATCCCAAAACTCCAGATGTACATCCGGTAGAGCACATAGCCGCCGACCGATATCAGATACTCTGCCTCTGGAACCGCAGGCTGCTGCCTGTCATGAAGCGAGAGTCGGTCGGCAAGGCGAACCGCACTTACTATATGGCTGACGTTCTTCACTTGCCCCTACTAGAATTCTCGCCTTCTTGCAGGACCGAGTGGGACGGCAGGCCCGCACTCATTCAGGGCCGACTGTACGGCCAGTTCAATCCGGACCTTAATAAGCCGCCGGAGTTTGAGAAATGGTACGACAAACTGGTCCGCTGGATTCGGAAGAACTACAGAAAACACCCCTCGCCGATCATCGGCGGTTATGTTGGACCGGCAGCCTACGAATTCTATAAAAGCGGAGGGTACTTGCTTCCTAATTTCCTGCCCCCGAGGACAGACAATTGGGTAGCCGAACTCGGCAAGCAGCATCCCGCCAATTCGTCCGACAAACGCATCACCGCCGTCTAAGCTTGGGAGAATTTCTATTAGCCTACCGCTTTCTGCTAATACGAGGCGAAGATCAACGTGAATGTGTGTTTTCGCGCATTTCTTGGTGTACGTGAAGCCGTTTGATGTCAGCTAGCGGCGGGGGCGCGGGTGCCCTGGGCCCAGAGTTTGCGGAGGCGGCGCATGGCGTCGAGGCCCTTGAGTTCGATGAACTCCTTGTAGGTTTGCAGGACGACGTTGTCCGCGGGCAGAAGCTGGAAATTGTTCCAGGGCGTGCCCATGATGGTGTCGAAACCCATGGGGACGGCGAGGGTGAGGAAGGCGTTTTCCACCATCTGCCTCAGCGAGACGCCTTCGAATTTGAGCGGGGGCATCATGTTGCCGATGTTGGTGATGCCGCCCATGATATGCACGCCCTTGAGTTCGGGTTCCCGGCGGATACCGCGGATGGCATCGAGCGCCATGCGGGAGAGCCCCTCGGTGTCCGAGATGATGCTGTGAATGGTGATGTCCACGAAAATGTCGCTGGGATCGAAGTGGTGATCGCGGCGCAGGATCGTCACCAGCCGCCTGGCCACATCAACGACCTCCTCGGGCTTCTTGTTGGGTTTTGGCGCGCCGTCCTCCAGGCGCTCGGAGCCCATGACCACCACCTTGAACGGCCGGATCTTCAGCAGGTCGAGGATCTCCGGCCGCGTCTCGGCCAGCGAGTTCACAATCGGCCGGTGCCCCTTGGCTTTGGCCGGGTCGTAGGCCTTCAGGCAAACTTCCTGCACCGGCGCGTTGGGATAATCGAAGCACAGCGGCACGTCCACGGCGGCCTGCACCGCGTGAATCACCTCGGTGAGAAATTTCGCGTCTTTGTAACCCCGCGGGCCGATGGTGACGTCCAGATACTGCGCGCCGGCTTGTACTTGACGCACCGCCAGCGCCTGAATGCCCGGCAAGTCCTGAGCCTCGAGCAAAGCACGCGTGGCCTTGAAGCCCTCGGGATTCATGCGGTCACCGATGATCATTACGCCTGGAATAGCCATGATGGAGTCCTCTCAGTTCTTTTTGGAATTAGGAAACGAAATTGATTTCATAAAAGCCGCATTGAAGGCCGCCAACCCGGACATTTCGATGTAGCGGCTGCCGGCGGCGATGCTCTGCGCCGTTACCCGGTGGGGGTGCGACACCAGGGCCAGCTTGGCTCCGATGCCCGCGGCGTTGCCCACTTGCGCGATGCGGTCCAGCGGTACGTCGGGCAGCATGCCGATGGCGATGGCGTTGGGCAGATCGATGTAGGCGCCGAACGCTCCGGCAATGATGATTTGATCGATCTGCTGGGTCTCGAGGCCGGCATCGTGGAGCAGGACGTCGATGGCGGCGCGGATGGCTCCCTTGGCCAGTTGCACGGCGCGGATGTCGTGCTGTGTGAAGACGACCGAGCGCCCTTGGGTCTGGCTCTTGTCCGCCAGGACGAATTGACGCTGGCCATGGCGCGACCGCACGCGCGGATGATCCTCCCCCATGCGTCCCCTGGAATTTACGATCCCGGCCAGATAGAGTTGCGCGGTGACGTCCAGAACTCCCGAGCCGCAGATGCCGACCGGTCGCGCTCCGTCAATGGTTTCGAAGTGTACTTCCTCGCCGGTGATTGTCACCGCCTCGATGGCGCCGGGAGCGGAGCGCATCCCGCAGCGGATATGCCCGCCTTCCAGGGCCGGCCCCGAGGGGGCCGACAGGCTGGTGAGTTTTCCTTGATGGAGCAGGGATATTTCGGTGTTCGTGCCAATGTCCAGGACCACGATGGTGCGGCGCTCGTGTTCGCTGCCGATGGCGAGCAGCACGGCGGTATGGTCGGCGCCGACGAACCCCGCGATATTGGGCAGCAGATGCACGTAGGCGCCGGGCATGGCTTCCAGGCCGGTGTCGCGGGCCTTCACGTCCAGCGGGCTCGATGCCACGGGCACAAACGGCACGGCGCCCAGATGGTTGACCGGCAATCCGAGGAAGAGATGGTGCATGGCCGTATTGCCCACCACCACGATTTCGGCGATGCGATCCGTGGTGAGCGAGCGGGCCGCGCAGAGCGTGCGAGCCAGATCGTTGATGCCGCGAACGGCCAGCTCGCGCAAATTTCGCAGCGTCTCGGGGGAACTCCGCGCGTGGCCAATCCGGGTGATGACGTCGGCGCCGTAGGTGGCCTGCGGGTTCTCGATGCCCTCGCTCTTGAGCGTCCGCCCGGTGCGCAGGTCGACCAGCAACCCTGCGATGTTGGTCGTACCCAGATCGATGGCCAGACCCAGGAACGGCTTCTTTTCCGGACGGAGCACTCCGACGACCTCGCCAAATCGCACCGCCGCTTCCAGTTGACCTCCCGGCGCGCGCATCGCCGAAGGTAGCGTGCGCAAGACTTCCACGTCGATCCGCGAGCCGGCGCCCGGCCATTTCTCGTTCAGCGCGCGCATCAGGCGGTAATCATCGGCGACGGGATGCTCCAGGCTTGCGTTGGTGACCGTGATGGGGCAGAGGCGCACGGCGGGGTCCGGATGGACCCACACGTCCTCGCTGCGAATTTGCGTGCGCAGCGGCGCGGCCCCCGCGCGCGCGGAGACTTCCACCGTGCAATCGCCTACCGGAAACGTCTGGCAAGCGCGCCGCCAGTTGTGGGCGATCTCTGCGGGCGAGAAGAATTCGACGTCCTGAGGCGAGGCTTTTTCCGCGGGACCTTCCTTGATTCGGACCACGCAGGATTTGCAGAGTCCGCGGCCGCCGCAGACGCTGGAGACGCGCACGCCGGCGCGCCGCGCGCAGTCGAGAATGGTTTCGCCGGGCAGGCTCCAGATGGGTTCCTTCGCCGATTCGAAGGTCACCAAAAAACCCGTGCGGGGTTTTTCCAAGGTGTGGCTCATGTGGCCACTTCTTCGGTAAGGAATTGCCGGTTCGGGCAGCGCTCCTTCATCTTGCAGTGCTCGCAGCGCTCGGCCCGATTCCATTTGGGCATGTCCTTGCCCAGGCCGACCACGAGGGAAATGCTCTTTTGCGGCCGCAGCATGCCCAGCGTGGTCACGGAAAGGCCGATTTCGGCTCCCCCCGAAAGTTCCAACAGCAGTCCGTGCTCGCTCAAATCAAAGCCGTCATCGCCCGGATTGAGGATGCCGCTGATATCCAAGCCCAGGAGCTGGGCGTCTTGCTGCATGCGCTCATCGAGGCGGTCGCTGAGCTGGTACAGGGCCAGCGTGCCGATCTCGTCCAGGAGCACGCCGCGCAGCCGGTCCCTGGACTCGAACGCTTCCGCGATGTGCTTTTCGAGAGTGCCGCCCAGGGTGCATACTCCAATGCCCACTTGCGTGGCGCCTCGGAAGTATTCGAAGGCCAGCGGGGCGCGCAACCGCACACCGTTGGCCAGCTCGATTCCCTCGGGCGTGATCGCAGTCACCGGCCAGAAGCGAAAGCTGATCCTCGGTTGCAGCCAGTGCTCCGCCTCAATTTGTTTCAGGAGTTCGGAGACCCGCGCGAGCATCTTTGGAGAGACCAGTCGCGCGCGCTGGGGGCCCCACGAACGCGTGAGGTCTTCGGCGGTTACCGACACGCGGAGATCGGAAATCACCGGCATCGAGGTGGTCAGTAGACGCACTGCTTGGCGTAATCGAACATGGCCTGCACGTTCTCGGGTTTGGCTTCGTCGGGAATGCCGACGCTGGCGTCCAGGATGAGTCCGCCGCCCTCGCCGGCGACGTCGAACAGCTTCTTGCAGTAGGCACGCACCTCATCCGGCGTTCCGGCGATCAGCATGGAAGCCGGAACGTTGCCGCGGATGCACACCTGGTCGCGGAGCGCTGCCTTGGCCTTGTGCATGTCGGTGCGCTCGAAGAAGTAGACGCACTTGCCCTTGGGAACGTCTTTGATCACGTCCAGACGGGAAGTGCAGTCTCCCTCCCACAGCACGTGGGGGTGGAGCCCTGCCTCGATCAGCGCCAGCAGCACCTTCTGAAACTGCGGCCAGTAGAACGTGCTGAACTGCTTGGGCGACATGAAGCCATCCAGGCCCCAGTGGAGGGGAATGAAGATCATGTTGCCGCCGGCCGCGTTGGCGGTCGCGATCGCGGTCTTTGGCAGCAGCGCCACCAGGCGGTCCATTACCGCCACCAGCCGGTCCTTGTTGCGGAACAGGTCCAGCATGGCTCCCTTGGAGCCGCGCAGGTAGTCGGAGGCCACGTCGAACGGCGCGTGGCTGGTGCCGTGGCTCATGCACGGGAAGCCCAGTTCCTTGAGTTCCTGATTCAGGCGGGACACCGTGCCGCGCATCTTCTGCGCTTCCTCGCCGGCCTGGATCAGCTTCTGCAGCGCGCCCCGCACCTCCGGCCGCGCGTACGCCTCCATCGACTGCACGATGCGCGTGTGCAGCGTCGTGGGATAGGAAGGCAGTTGGGCCAGCGGCTCAAACGCACCAGCGACTCGCGGCAGGTATTTGTGGAGAACGAAGCCGGTCGGGTCCAGCAGATACTCGTCGTATTCATCGACCTCCATGTACTGCCGGTCGAGATACTGGAAGGGCACGTTGTCGGACAATCCGTTGTGCCCCGGCCATTCCAGTTGCTTGTAGTCCAGGATCTCCATGGTGGGGCCGAGGGCGATCATGGGATGCACGGGATAATAGCCGTCGGGTTCGAGTTCGGTTACGGCCTTGCGCATGGCCGCGGCCAGACCCTCGTAATCGTACATGGCATCGCGGAAACTCATTCCGGCGTAGCGCGCGACCCAGAAATGCGAAAACAGAATCGTGGGCAGCCGGTCGGGTTTGCGAAGTGCGATAGCGTCGAGCAGCCGTTTTTCGCGCTGCGCGTAGAGTGCCGCGGGCGTCACCTGGGCCGTCTCACTCAAGCCGGAATCCACTTCTTGCACAGCGACACGGCCTCCATGGCATTGAGGCCGAAGGCGTCGGCGCCGGTGTAGGTTCTGACGGCATCGTCCACCTGTCCGCCGCCGATCATGATCTTGAGGTTGTCGCGCAAGCCGGCCGCTTTGATGGTTTCGACGGTGTTCTTCATGGAGTCGAAGGCCAGCGTCAGAAACCCGCTCAGCCCCACGACTTTTGCCTGGTGGGTCTTAATGCTGTCGACGAAGACCTCCGCCGGCACATCGATGCCCAGATCAATCACCTGGAAACCGTTGATTTCCAGCATGAAAGTCACGATGTTCTTGCCGATGTCGTGCAGATCGCCGTGGACCGTCCCGAGGATGACCTTGGCGCCTTCCTTGGCTTTCGACGGATCCTGCTTGATCAGGGGCTTGGCCATGTCTCCGATGGCGGTGAGCATTTCGCCGGCCAGCATTAGCTCGGGCAGGAAGTATTCGCCTTCCTCGTAGCGCTTGCCCACGAGTTCCATGGCTTCCCGGCAATGCCCCAAGAGCGTGACCGCATCGTAGCCGCTATCGAGCATTTGCCGTGCCAGCTGAACCGCGTCTTCTTCCTGCATGTCGGCGATCAGCCGCACCAACTGCTTGCTCTTCTCTTCCATGCCCAGCCTCCTGTTTTACTCTGGAACCGATCGTGGCACACGCCCCGTATGAAAATGTAATCGAGCGCTAGTCCGATCTTCCAGAGGGATAAGTGCCTTCGGCCCTATGTCTAGTGATCCTCGCCCATCGACTGCACGACCCCACCCTGCAGGTCGATCTCGGTGCCAGTATAGCGCTCTTTTCGCCCCGGTTGCAGTCCTTTGGATACATTCCGAAGGGCATCGATATATTCTTCAAGATATTGCACAGAGGACTTGTTTCGTGGCGAGCAAGTCGTGAAGAAGGTGCTTTTTTATGGAGAGAATCTAACGGCCAGGATTGGTTGCGCTGGCCCAAGCTGCGGGATATGGGAATTGCTGGAATTCTAGGAGTAGTGCCGCCAGAGCCAGTAGGCCAGTCCGCCGACCAAGCCCATGGGCAAAGCGCTCATCATGAGCGTCATTCCCAGATACGTGCCCGCCGTCTTCGGGTCGGTACTCATGCAGGAAGGGCAGGCAAGAGCCACGCTGGCGGTCAGCGCCAGCAGCCCGGTCAGAGCCAGCAAGCGAGTGGCGAAGTTCATGCCAGGGGTGCCTCCCTCACAGGTACACGCGCAAGTAAATCACGGGCCATAGCAGAACTGCAAAATACCAGAAAAGACGGCTGGCCGCAAACACGGCGGGCGTGACAGTCTTTCGAACCATTCCAAAATAGGCCCAGGTCAGGGCCACCAACGCGCCCACCGCGTGCAGCGCGTGCGCGCCCACAATCAGATAGAAAAATCCTCCATGGGAGCTGGAGGTCAGCGTGAGTCCCTCGCGGAGAAGGCGCGCCCATTCCACGCCCTGGAGAGACACAAATGCGGTGCCCAAAATAATGGACCCCACCACGCAACGTTTTGCCAGTTCCGCTTCCTTGTCGATCAGGCGGTTCCCCAGCCACAGCAAGACGCCGCTCAAAAGCAGGGCAGCTGTATTGACCGCCGTTTGCTCGATGGGGAGGCGCGGCTGGTCCGGCGGCGGCCACACGCCTCCCGGCACCGTGGCCCGGGCAATGGTGTGGGCGCTCATGAGGGCGGCGAAGAACATGACCTCCGCGGCAATGAAAATTGCCGTGCCGAGCACGGCGTTCGAAGGGCGGCGCGTGCCCGGGGTGCTCTGCATCATCGCGGAGGCATTCATGGCTGGAATCGGACTACTCATGGGCCGGCCCGGCCTTGTGGGACCCAGTCTCCACGGCCTGTTCCGCGGCCCGATTCTCCCAATGCAGGCCCCGGTGCTTCATGACGTCCGGGGCCACGCCCGCGAACAGTACGACGATCAGCGCCAAGGAAATGATCAGGAGATAGGCCACCCAGCGTTGCTCGAGATTGACGTGCATGAAATTTTTCGCCACCAGGTAGGCCTTGACCACCGCGATTCCGAACGCAAGCACGAGAATCAGCCAGCGAATGCCCGTGAATGGACCCAGGACGCTCACAATCAGCAGGACCACGAGGACGGCCCAGATTTTGACGTAATCGGGATGATGCGCGTGGGTTGGCGAGCTCATAGGTGTCCTCAGCGAGCGATGTAGAGCAACGGAAACAGAAAAATCCAAATGATATCGACGAAGTGCCAGTAGATGCCGATGCACTCGACGCGCTGCAGCTCTTCGTTCCGGGCGGCGTCGGCGGCGATGAACAACATGATAATCACGCCCGCCAGCACGTGCAGCCCGTGCAGCCCCGCCACGGTGTAGTAGAAGGACCAGAAGCCGCCGGACGACAGCACGAACCCCGCCTTGATTTCGTGGGTCCACTCGAAGGCTTTGATGCACAAAAAGGTGGTGCCACCCACGGCCGTCAGCCGCAACAACCGGGCCGCGCGGGCGCCGTCCCCGGAGTCGGCGGCCTTGTGCGCCAGGACCGCGAACAAGCTGGAAGTCAGCAAAACAAAGGTGTTGAGCGCTCCGGCCCAGGTGTGCGTGTGCGCAGCCTGAGCCGCCCACTCGGGATGACCCAGGCGGTGCATGACGTAGGAAGCCAGCAGGCCGCCGAAAATAAAAATCTCGGAAGCGATCACCCACCAGGTGACCAGGCGCGCGGAAGGAAGTCCGGCGGCGCTGCGGGACGTCGCGATTGGCTTGCTACTCATCGTCAGGGTCTCCCATGTCCTAATTCGGTACGTTCTGCGGCCAGAAATCCTCGCGGCGGCCGGGTGTTCCGTACTCGTAGGGTCCCCGGTACACGGTGGGCATGTCGGCAAAGTTTCCGTGCGGGGGCGGGGAGGACACCGTCCATTCCAGGGTGTTGGCCATCCAGGGATTGGCTTCGGCGCGCCGGCCGTGGCGCAGGCTCCAGAGGAAGTTGAACACAAAGATGAACTGGAAGGCGATGAAAACCAGCAGCGCCAGCGTGGAGAGCGTGCGCAAGTGCTGCAACTCGGGCCGCGCCTGCTCGGCAAATTGGGCGTAGCTGTAAATGCGGCGCTGGTCGCCGGCCGTGCCGGTGATAAACAGCGGTATAAAAATCACGTTGAAGCTGATGATGGAGCCCCAAAAGTGAATCTTCCCCAGCGTCTCATTGAGCATGCGCCCGAACATCTTGGGATACCAGTAGGTGAGCCCCGCGAAGACGGCGATAATCGCGATCGGCACGAAGGTGTAATGGAAGTGCGCGACGACAAAGTACGTGTCGTGGAAATAGATGTCCGTTCCCGCCGCCCCCAGGAAGATGCCCGTGACGCCACCGATCAGAAACTCCGCCATGAAGGCCAACGCCCACAGCATGGGCGTGGCCAGGCGGATCGATCCGCCGTAGAGCGTGGCGATATAGACGAAAACCATCTCCGCCAGGGGAATCGAAATCAGCAGGGTGGTGATGGAAAATACATTGGCCATGCGCGGATCGATGCCGGCGACGAACTGATGATGAGCCCACACGACGAAGCTCAAAACCCAAACGGCCCAGGCCGTGTGCAGGATGGTCTTGTAGCCAAACAGCTTCTTGCGCGCGAAAACGGCCACCACTTCAGCCACGATTCCCAGGGCCGGCAGCAGCACGACGTACACCTCGGGATGTCCGAAGAACCAGAACAGGTGCTGCCAGAGCAGGGGATCGCCGCCGCGCCCGGGATCGTAGAAACCGGTCCCCAGCAATTGGTCAAACAGCAGCATCACCGCGCCGGCAATCAGCGGCCCGACGGAAAACATGAACATGATGGTGGCCAAGACGATCATCCACACCACGATGGGGATGTCGTACATCTTCATGCCCGGGGCACGCCCGTTCATGGTGGTGACGACGAAGTTGATGCCGCCCAGCAGAAAGGCCACAAATTCCAGCGCCACCGCCACCAGCCACATCGAGGCTCCCACCGGGGTCAGGTTGTATGCGCCTTTGGCCGAGAGCGGGGGATAAGCGGTCCAGGCGCCTCCGAAGGCGCCGCCCTGCACCAGGAACGAAGCGAGCAGCACGACCGCGCTGAGAAAGAAAATCTGATACGACAGGCGGTTGATGCGCGGGAAGGCCATGTCGTCGCAGCCAATCATCAGGGGAATCAGGAAATTGCCGAATGCCGCCAGCAGGACCGGCATGGCCACCCAGAAAATCATGATCGTGCCATGCATGGTGACCAGCGAATTGTATTCGCTCGGCGAGACAACCCCGTAACCGGGCACGTGCTGGCTCGGATAGGCCAGTTGCATGCGGAACACGTAGGCGAGATAGCCGCCGATCACCGCCATGATCATGCCCGTGAACAAATACTGCATGGCGATCATCTTGTGGTCGGTCGAGAACAGATACTTGCGGAAAAAGCCGGGCTCGGCGTGATGGGCCTCTGCGCTCACGGCCTCACCTCGGCAAGTTCGGCACCCGGCGCCGTCGAAAGATCCACGGATGCGTGTGGGGGGCGTGCTGGATTCGCGGTTTGGGCTGCGTAGGGCGAACTCGACGCCCCCTTGATCCAGCGCGCGTGCTGTTCCGGGGTCTCTACAATGACTCTCCCGGCCATGACGGAGTGCCCGATGCCGCACATCTGCGTGCACTGGATGTCGTAGGTGCCGGGGCGGGTGGCGCGGAACCAGCCGGTAATGGTGCGGCCGGGGACGGCGTCCTGCTTCAGCCGGAATGACGGGACACAGAAGCTGTGCACCACGTCGCGGGAGACAAGTTCGAAATGATACGTTGTATTGACCTTCACGTGCAGCTCACCGACCGTGCGGATATCGTCGCCGGTATCCAGCATGCCGTCGGGGCCCGGATCTTCAAAACTCCACGCCCACTGCTGGGCATAGACGCGCACCGTCTGCTCGGCCGGGGGGATGTTCTGCTTGATGTTGAACCAGACTTTCACCGCGCCGATGATAATCAAGACATCGCAGGCGATCACCAGCATGTGAGGGATGGTGATCCAGCGCTTGAGATGCTTCTCCTCGCCGGTGATGTATTGCGTGGGCTGGCCTTCGCGTTGGCGGAACCGGAAAATCAGCCCGAAGAGAAAGCCTTCCGCAACGATCAGCCAAAAACCGACCAATGCCGCAATGAGAAAAATCAGGTGGTCGATGCTTTGCGAATAGGTTGACGCACCGGTTAAAAAACGCTCCAGCATTATTGGCTCCCGCTACCGCAAGAAGACCCACACCAACGCGACAAATCCCGCCGCCGAGGCCACGATGATCCAAAAAACCGTTCTAGCCGTTTGTTCCGACGAAGAGGCCGCCTGATCCATGGCGCACGTGTCTCCAAAATCGTTCCGTCAAGGCTTAAGAGTCTCGATATAGGCGACCACGTCCTGAATGGCCTTGTCATCAGCCAGGGTGGCGGTCATCGCGTGCATCATCACATCCTCGGGGTCCGCGGGATTCGAGCCGCGCACCCCAGACTTGAACTTCTTCAGCGTTCCCACCAGATACCAGTCCTTCACGCCGGCCAGGCGCGGCGCCTTCATGGCTTCGTTCCCCTGGCCGTTCACGCCGTGGCAGGCGATGCAAGTGGCGTAGAGGGCCTGGCCGGCCTGGGCATCCCCGCCGAGCGTGGTAATGCGCCTGGGCTGGGGAAGACTAGCCACGTATTGCGAAACGGCTTTCAGATCGTCGTCGCTGGCGAGGCTGAGCGCCATCGGCTGCATGTGCATGCCTTCGAGGTCGTCGAAATTCGTGCCGCGAGCCCCGGACACAAACTTGCGGAGTTCCTGCTGGATGTACCAGTCGCTCATGCCCGCGATGCCGGGCGCGCCGACTTCATGGCGGCCCGCCCCAGCCGGGCCGTGACACGGCACGCAGGTCTGGAAAAGCTCTTTGCCCCGCGTGGCGACGCTAGCGGTGCCGAGCTGACAGCCGGAAAGGGCCAGCCCCAACACCAGTGTGGAGAGTATCCAGCCTGCGGCGCGGCTGCGCGTCATTCTCGGAGCGAGGTTTAGACCTGGCGTCATAGGTCTGAAGAAGGGCGAATCGTAGCAGCGACGGCCAGAAAAAACAAGCAGCTATGTTGTTCATCTGCCGGAGGCGTGCGTCCCCGGGGACGCTTGCGTCTCGGGCGTGCGTCGGGAGGGGCCGAAGCCTTCTGCGCCGGTCCTTGTTCGCGGTTCTTATCGGTGTGCCGAGCCCGGAGTGGGCCGGTTTCCGCAGCCCAGAGCAGCGGGGCAGTCGAGAAAAACGGGGCCGCACGGGGTGTGATAAGGATCACACGATATTCGTGATAGCCGTCACTGTCAATTGTAGTACCGCAATGCACAATTGCGGCGCAACGTGATTCTTGGGGTGAGAGGGTGTTTGGTATGGCCATGAGACGCGCAACGTCCTTGCAGCGCCCAGCTGTAATCCAACAGGGGAAGGCAATGAAGCTTCGCGAGGAGCCTATGAGACGCTTGAATAATATCGGCACTATTATTTTCTTGCTTGTTGCTATAAGCGTTGTTCCGCTGACATTCGTCCGCTCGGCCGCCGGCGCCGCCGGCGATACACCAAGCGCGGCTGCTCAGCCCGGCCAGGCGGCCGCCAGCCCGGCCGATTCGGAGTACGTCGGTTCGGAGCGGTGCAAGACCTGCCACGAGGAGAATTACGAAAGCTGGTCCAAGAGCGTCCATTTCAGGACCACGCTGGACACGCGTGGTGGGCCGTCCAAGCAGGGCTGCGAGGCCTGCCACGGCGCCGGGGCGAGCCATGCTGCCGACCCCAGCGACAAGTCCAAGCTGTTCCTGTTCAACAAGGCTACGCCGGGCGAAGTGAACGCGCGCTGCCTCACGTGTCACGCTTCCGGGCCCACGCACCTCAATAGCCCGAATTCATTCCACCGGCAGAACGACGTCAGCTGCATCGACTGCCACTCGCCGCACCACGCGAAGGCGAAAGAGTTCTTGCTGGTCAAGGAGCAGCCCGCTCTGTGCTACTCCTGCCATCTGCAGCAGAAGTCCCAATTCAATATGCCGGAGCACCACCGGGTCAATGAGGGGCTCATCCAGTGCACCGACTGCCACAACCAGCACGGAACGGGCGGCGTCTGGGAGTCCGACCATCTGGTCCGGCAAGTCCGAACTTCGGACTCCGGGGATTTTGTCTGCTACAAGTGCCATGCCGACAAGCAGGGACCGTTCGTGTTCGCGCACGCCTCGGTGAAGGTGGAAGGATGCGCGACGTGCCATATTCCGCACGGCGGGGCCAATCCGCACATGCTGAAGTACAGCAACGTCAACCTGCTCTGCCTGCAGTGCCACACCACAGCCGCGTTGCCACACGGGCCATCGATGGACAAGGTGATGGATGCCCAACAGTCAACCCAACAGCAGTCGTGCACGCTGTGTCACGTGGCAGATCCACGGATCCAACTTTAGCAATTATTTCTTCCGGTAGGCTGAACATGACGACTATTTGCCGATGTGGAAGGCAAAGCAATTCATGGAACTGGCTGACAAAAATCATAAGTCTCAATCGGCGGGGTGAAAACATCATGAGAGATCGTTTGATAATTGGACCGCTTGGTTTGTTGCTGGTGGTAGCAGCGCTCTTCCTGGCACCCGCCTCCCGGGCCCAGGATGACTCCGAGGCAGTGAAGGGAATCGACTCGGGGAACTATAATATCCAGCAGTCGGTGGAGCTGGGCTACCGGGGAACCTGGATTGACGGAAACCAGGACACCTATGGCACGTTCGTGAATCTGAAGACCGGCCCGCGGGTGCTCGATTACAGCCTGCACGCGAGGTCGCTCAACCACCAGGGGCTGCTCTTCGACCGCCTCGATTTCACCAACTTCGGATATGGGGGCGACCCCGACAACGTCTCGCGCCTGCGGGTCGACAAGAACAAATGGTTCGATTTTTCAGGCGTGTTCCGCCGGCACAAGAATTTTTGGGATTACAACCTGCTGGCGAACCCGCTGAACCCGGTCCCGATCATGCCGTCGGCCGGCAACCCCTTGACTTTCCCGATCACGAATCCGGTGCATGCGGTTACCCAGTCGCCGCATTCGCTCAATCTGGTGCGGCGCATGCAGGATTACGATTTGACGCTGCTGCCGCAATCCCGCGTGCGCTTCCGCCTGGGGTATTCGCGCGACGTGGACGAAGGGCCTGCGCTCACGTCGTTCCACGGCACCACGGATTTGCTGCTGGCGCAAAATTTCCGAATGACCACGAACGCGTACCATATGGGCGTCGATTTCCGGTTCCTGCCGAAGACGACCATTTCCTACGATCAGTTCCTGGAATGCAACAAGCAGGACACCAGCGACACGCTGGCCAACACGCCCTTTGACGTCTCGAACACCAGCCGGATCGGCGGCCCCGGCTATGTGCCGGTGAGATCTGGGACTCGACTGGTACTACCCTCCCATCGGAACGACCGCCCCGTGTACCGCGCCATTCACTAACAACCGGTTATGCCAAGCCCGAGTTGCAAGGACTATCGTGTCGTACTCGAGGACGGCCCCGACGCGGAATTTCCTGCCGACCGAGCGGGTGAGCCTCCAGTCCACCTATTTCACGAAGCTCGAGATGTCCGGTTCGGCCAGCTACAGCACCAGCAACAATAAGATCCGAGGTCTCAACGATTTCACCAACGAAGGACCAATTCCGCCAGCGTCCGGTTCGCGACGCGATCGTCAGGGTCCGGCCCAGGCCACGCAAGTTTCGTGCACGCGAATTGGACCGGCGTTTATTCGGTGACCCAGAAAGTTCGCGTCGCCGATTCCGTTCGTTACGACAACTGGCGTTCGCCTGGATGCCTTCAGCATTGGCGAGCGTGAACCTATTCGCCCACGCTCCGCGCGGCCGGCCAGACCGACATCCTGTCGCCGGTCGCAGCGTTCGCGCCCCTGGTTCCAGCGGGCCAGCACGCCGACCTTTACGACGATCTGCCCGAGCCCCTACACGGCGGCGACCTGCCCGCAGCACACCGTCGAGTTCCTCCGCGGACATCACGAACACGCTTGTACACCCAGTTTTGGGGGCAAAGGCTGATCTCGAACACGATTCAGGTCGAGGCTGATTTCACCCCGCGTATCAGCGGGCGAATCGGCTATATGTATGAGACCAAGAAGGTCGCCGAATTCGAACTCGACAACGCCATCACCGGTTCAGTCGGTCAGCTTCTGAGCGTGACCTATTACCCCGGCGGCACGACCGCCGCGCCGGCCAATGACTATCTGGCGGCGCGCGGGAATTGCCCGCTCGTCGCCGGGGTGATTACTCCCGGCGGCCGGAGGCACCTGCAGCGCACCCAGCGCCACCGACGGCTCCATCACCTGGACTGTGGACCCTGCGCAGCTCAGCTCGGAGCTGACTACGCCGCGAGATATTTTCACGATGACGGAACACGTGGGGCTGGTCGGCGTGACGCTGCGGCCGATGGACACGCTGCGGATCAACGCCGATTTCCAGTTCGGCTCTAACGACTTCGCGTACACGCGCATCTGGCCGCGGCAAATCCAGAGCTACAAGGTGCACGCGACGTACACGCCCCGGTCCTGGGCGACGGTGGACGCGGCGGTGGACATTCACGAAAACCGCGACAACGTGAGCACGGTGAACAATCTTGAGCACGGCCGGACGTACAGTGTTACGACCGTGCTGGCGCCCAATCCCAAGTTCGCCTACACGCTCGGATACAACTTCACCGACCTTGCCGCGCAGACGTTCGTCTGTTTCCGCGAGACTTGGGGGACAATGACGAACGTCGGTTCGGGAACTTCCTTGCCCGCGTGGGCAGCATGCCCCCCAGATGTCGCGACCGGGACGATCACGCTGGGCGCCACGGCGTTCTATACCAACAAGCAGCACTACGCCTACAGCGACGTGATGTGGAAGCCGACGAAGAAAGTCACCACACGCGTGGGTTATTCCGGGTCATTTGCGGGCGGCAGCACGCTGTTTCTGAATCCGCTGCAGCCGGCCGGCACGCTGGCCTTCACGTACCAGAAGCCGTTCGCCTCGGTGGAAATCAACGCGTACAAGGGCCTCAGCTACAAAGTGCAGTGGAACTATTACGGGTACAACTCCAAGACGCCGATGAACGTCAATCTGCCGGTCACTGCCGTCGGATATCCGAATCCGTCGAATCTGACGCTTGCGGGGATCCCGGCGCCGGATTTCAACGGGAATGCGGCGACCTTCTCGGTTCGTTACGCCTTCTGATGGCGCGAGCGGGGAGCCTTCGGGGCTCCCCGCTTCCGCCTCCAGGACGTGCCGCAGCGGTGTGAAACACCAGGAACCACAGGATCGCCAAGGGTCAGTGAAAGACTGTCGCTTGGGAAGAAGATAAAGTCGAAGCGCGAAAGACAAAACCAGGGGGTGCACCGCTTCATCGGCAGCGCGCTTATGTTTTAGCCGGTGCGTTTTGATACGGCTTGACGGCCGATCCCGGAAAGACGCTATCATGCAGTCTGCACGGGATCGCAGGGCGCGAATCACCCCGTTCGAGGAGGAAGGCGTTGAGCGACCAATCCCTGAACGCGCCGGGTCAGCCGAAGCGGCGGCGTTTTGTCGAAATCTTTTTGGGTGCCGGCGTGGCTGCGTCGCTGGCATCGTTCCTCTACCCCGTGCTGCGTTACATTTTCCCGCCGGAGACTGCCGAGGCCACCAGCAACACGGTGCTGGCCGGCCGCGTCGGCGACCTGAAACCCAACACCGGAAAGATTTTTCGCTTTGGCAGCCGGCCCGCCCTCCTGATTCTGACGCCCGACGGCCAATATTCCGCCATCTCGGCGGTCTGCACGCACCTGAATTGCACCGTGCAGTATCGCAGCGATCTGCGCAGCGTGTGGTGCGCGTGCCACAACGGGATGTACACGGCGGACGGGCGCAACATCAGCGGGCCGCCCCCGCGGCCGCTCGAGAAGTACGACGTGTTCATGAAGGGCGAAGAGATCTACGTGCGGCGCCAGGGGAACGCCTGAGATGGACGTGCTGGGGAGCGTCCGCAAATGGCTCGACGAGCGGTTTGACTTGCGCGGGCTCGTCGACTTCATGGAGCACAAGAAGGTCCCACAGCACCGTTATTCCCACTGGTATTTCTTCGGCGGCATGACGCTGTTTCTGTTCGGCGTGCAGGTGGTGACCGGGATTCTCCTGCTCCTCTATTACCGCCCCAGTCCCAACGAAGCCTACGAGAGCGTGGAATACATCATGACCCAGGTGCGGTTCGGGTGGCTGATTCGCTCGATTCACTCCTGGAGCGCCAACCTGATGATCCTCACCGCGTCCGTGCACATGTTCAGCGTGTTTTTCCTGAAGGCCTATCGCAAGCCGCGCGAGCTGACCTGGCTGAGCGGGATGCTCCTGCTGTTCCTGCTGCTGGGATTCGGGTTCAGCGGATACCTGCTGCCCTGGAACACGCTGTCGTTTTTCGCCACCAAGGTGGGAACCGACATCGCGGGACAGTTGCCGGTAATCGGGAAATGGGTTTTGCTATTCCTGCGGGGCGGGGAAGACGTGACGGGCGCGACGCTGACGCGGTTTTTCGGCTTCCACGTGGTGGTGCTGCCCGGGATCGCCATAACGCTGGTCACCCTCCACGTTCTCCTCGTGCAGAAGTTTGGCATGAGCGTGCCACCCAGCGTCGAGGCGGAGTGGCAGGCCCGGCCGTCCGAGCGGCGCGAGATGCGCTTCTTTCCGAACTTTCTGCTGCGCGAGCTCATGGCCTGGTACATCGCCCTGGCGATTTTGGGAGGGCTGGCGGCCTTCAAGCCCTGGGAGCTGGGCACGAAGGCGGATGCGTTTGCTTCGGCGCCGCCCGGCATCCGGCCCGAGTGGTATTTCATGTTCATGTTTCAGACCCTGAAAATGATTCCCGCGAAGCTGTGGATTTTCGACGGCGAACTGCTGGGCGTGCTTGGGTTCAACGCCGCGTTTGCCGTGTGGGTGCTTCTGCCGTTTTTCGACCGGGGGCGGGGTGGCCGGGCGCAGCGATGGATCACGGGCGCCGGCGTGTTTGCGCTGAGCTATGTGGTGGTCATGACCGTGTACGCATATTTCGCGAAGTAGAGCGAGAGAGCCGGGACGGAGCCGGGGGCCGAACATGAGAAGGCCGAACGCAGAGGGCCGAAGGGAAAGTGGCCGGGCGGTATGCCGGGTTGCGAAGAGGGTGCTGCTCGCGCTGGCGGCGTTCTGCGGCCTGCTTCTGCTTGCAGCGCCGGGCGTTTCCGCGCAGGCCAAGAACAGCTGCATCGAATGTCATGGGCTGTTCGATCCGCCGCTCGGCGTCAACGCCGAGGAATTCGCCGGAAGCATCCACGCCCAGAAGGGGCTGTTGTGCACCAGCTGCCACGGCGGCGATTCGTCCACCGACGACATGACGAAGGCCATGGGCAAGGCCGCCGGGTTCCGGGGACACATCGAGCGGGCGCAAATCCCGGCGCTGTGCGGGAAGTGCCATTCCGATGCCGCGTACATGCGTGGATTTAACCCCTCGGTGCGCACCGACCAGCTCAGCCAGTACCAGACCAGCGTGCACGGGAAACTGCTGGCCAAAGGGAATAGCCACGTAGCGGTCTGCGTCGATTGCCACACGACGCACAACATTCATCCGCCGAATGATCCGCGCTCCTCGGTCTATCCGGCGAACGTCGCGCGGACCTGCTCGAAGTGCCACGCCAACGCCGAGTACATGAAGGATTACAAGATTCCCACGAACCAGTTCGCGCTCTATTCGACCAGCGTCCATCATGAGGCCCTGGCGGTCCGCGGCGATTTGAGCGCGCCGACCTGTTCGACCTGCCACGGCAGCCATGGAGCCGCGCCTCCCGGCGTGGCCTCGGTCGAGCGGGTCTGCTCGACCTGTCATGTGTTTCAGCAGCAGCTGTTCGATTCCGGCCCGCACAAGGCTGCGTTTGGGGCCATGGGGCTTCCGGGGTGCGTCACCTGCCACAGCAACCACGCCATTCAGCATCCCAGTGATGCCTCGATCGGAACCGGAAACACCGCGTTCTGCGTGCGATGCCATGTGGAAGGAGACGCGGGCTACACGGCGGCCGCCGGCATGCATGCCGGGCTGGCGAAGCTGGATGGGGAGATCCAGCGCTCGGAGGAGATTCTGAAGCGCGCGCAAGTTTCGGGCGTCGAGGTCGGCCAGACCTCCATCGCCTTGACCGAAGCGCAGGATGATTTGACCAAGGCGCGCGTCGCGATTCATTCCGCCCGCCCCGACACCGTGGACCAGAATATCCAGGCAGGGCTCAAGGTCACCGGCAAGACCTGGCAGGCCGGCTTGGCCGCCATGAAGGAGCTGAAATACCGCCGTCAGGGGCTGGTGGCTTCCATCGTGGCCATCCTGCTGGTGCTGATCGCCCTTGCGTTCTTGATCCAGAAGATCGAGGCCCCCAAGCCGGGCGAAACAAAATAGGCAGAAACCGCGCGGATCTCCTGTTGGCATTCACGGAACTACTCCGGTACAGGTACATGGAACTGTAACGGTTACCACTACTCTTCACCGTACGATCAATCCCTGTCCCTCGTGGACATCAGACGTCACCTTCGCCGTTGCAAGGCAGAGACGACAGCGAATGCGAAAGTCGTGTTTCGGGCGGCTGTGATAAGGGTCACGGGTTTTCGGTGATTGACATCACGGAAGTGGCGCGACTGCCCCCTTACAATCTTCGCGAGATGCTGCCGAGGCGGCGAACGCGATGCCCCAACAGTTAAATCGTCTGGCGATTGTCTTCCTGATCCTGGGCGGCACCTTGGTCGGTGCCCGGCATTACCTAGTTCCGAAAACCTTTGGTGCCCTGGGTCACTACCGAGCCGCGGCGATTGATGCCAATGCTTCCAGGCCGGAAGTCTATGCGGGGCACGAAGCGTGTGCGCTGTGCCATCCGGACGTCGTCAAGGTCCACGACGAGGCGCGGCACCGGACCGTGGCGTGCGAGGTTTGCCACGGCGCTCAGGCGGCACATGTGGAATCGCCCGTGGATCACAAGCCGCCCGCCCCTCGCGAGCGGGGCTTTTGTCCGCTCTGCCATGGCTACGACCCGTCGCGGCCGACCGGCTTCCCGCAGATTGATCCCGTCAGCCACAACCCCGGACGGCCCTGCATCACCTGCCACAACCCGCACGCGCCGGTGCCCCCGCACACGCCGCAGGAGTGCAGCGCGTGTCACGGCGAAATTGCGCGAACCAAGGCTCTGTCGAAGCACACCAACGTTCCTTGCACCACGTGCCATCACGTCGAGGAAACGCACAAGATCAATCCCTTGCTGAGCACCCCCACGAAGCCGCAGACCCGTGAATTCTGCGGGCAGTGCCATAGCCAGGAAGCCAAAGGGTCGCCCGACGTTGCGCGCGTGGATCTGACTACCCATGGCGAGCGCTACGTCTGCTGGCAATGCCACTACGCTCACTCTCCGGAGGCCGCCCAATGACCACCGAAGCAAAACGTCCGCAAGACCAGCCGGGATCTCCCGAAGAAGTCTGCCGCGATCGGCGGGAGTTCCTGAAGCAGTGCGCGGCGGCCGCTCCCGTACTGCTGGCAACGGTCTGCCTGGCGGAAGGAGTAGCTGCAAGCGAGGGTGACACCAGTTACAAGCCCGAAGACCATTATTTCGGCATGGGTATTGACGTGAAGAAATGCATCGGCTGCGGCCGTTGCGCCGACGCCTGCAAGACCGAAAACGGTGTTTCGCGCGATCCGTTCTATTTCCGCACATGGGTCGAGCGCTACGTGATCACGACCGACGGAGAGACCGTGGTCACCAGCCCGAATGGCGGGATCGACGGTTTTCCTTCCACGGTCAGCGAAAAAGGCATCATGCGCACCTTCTTCGTGCCCAAATTGTGCAACCATTGCGCCAACCCTCCCTGCGTGCAGGTCTGTCCGGTCGGCGCCACATTCATCACTCGCGACGGCGTAGTGCTTGTGGATAAAGACTATTGCATCGGTTGCCGCTATTGCATCCAGGCGTGTCCGTACGGGGCGCGCTTCCTGAACCCCGTCACGCATACGGCGGAGAAGTGTACCTTCTGCTATCACCGTGTGGTGCAGGGGAAGGTGCCGGCCTGCGTGGAGGTCTGCCCCACCGGCGCCCGAATTTTCGGAGATGTGAGGGCTCGCAGCAGCCCGCTGGCCCGCTTCGAGCGCTTCAACGAAATCCAAGTGCTCAAGCCTCAGCTCAATACGGCGCCCAAGGTTTATTACGCCAACCTGGACGGGGAGGTACGCTAGCCGTGCAGGAACTCGCCCAGCAGTTGAGCACCGTTCTGCAGCAGGTGTCCGGCTATATCTATCCCAACGAAGTCGAGCTGCAATGGGGATTGCTAGTCGTGGTCTACCCGTACGTCACGGGTCTGGTCGCGGGGGCCTTCATCCTGGCTTCGCTGGAGCGCGTCTTCAACGTCAAGGAAGTGGAGCCCACCTACCGGCTGGCTTTGTTGACGGCGTTGGCCTTCCTGCTGATTGCGCCGCTGCCGCTGCTCCTGCACCTGGGCCATCCGGAACGTTCCTTTGAAATCTTCCTCACCCCGAATATGCATTCCGCCATGGCCATGTTTGGTTTTGTCTATGCGTGGTATCTGACCGTTGTGCTGCTGTTGGAGACTCTGGTTCGACTATCGCAAGGACCTGGTGCTGTGGGCGCGGAACGAGAAGGGGTTGCGCAAATGGATTCACCTGATCCTGACGCTGGGCGCCACCGACATCTCGGAAGCAGCGGTGGAGTTCGATCGCAAAGCGGTGCGCTTCATCACCATCATCGGCATTCCCTCGGCCTTTCTGTTGCATGGTTACGTGGGATTCATCTTCGGTTCCGTGAAGGCCAATCCGTGGTGGAGCAGCGTGCTGATCCCCGTCGTGTTTCTGTTTTCCGCCATCGTTTCCGGCATTGCGATGGTGCTCATCATTTACCTGTTGACCGGGTTGTTCCGCCGGACTCTCGAAATGGCCTGCCTGGACAAGCTGGCCACGTTCCTCTTCTATGCCCTGGTTGTGGATTTCTCGCTCGAGATTCTGGACTTCATCCACCGTCTCTATGAGGCCGAGGAATCCATCAAGATCCTGAGTACATTGATCTCCACCCGGCTGTTCCTCAGCCTGGTCGTGCTGCAAGCACTGACCGGGACCGTGCTGCCGTTGATTTGCTTGGCCTTTTTCAGTCCCGTGTTCGGCAGCCGCGCGCTGGTGCGGTTTCCGGAAGAGTTGCGGCGGCTCCTCTATCTTGCGAGCGCCGTCCTTATCCAGATCGGCATCTTCAGCACGCGCTGGAACGTGGTGATTGGAGGCCAGCTGTTCTCCAAGAGCTTGCGCGGGCTGACCGTGTACAAGATGGAGTTGATGGGCTTGGACGGGCTCTTCATGTCGATCCTGCTGCTGGTGGTCCCATTCGTCTTGCTCTATATTTTCGTGAAAATACTGCCGCCCTGGAAGGAATCCTCCACCACGCAAGTTCCGGAGAGCGCTGCCGGCGATTGATTGGCAGCGGTCTTCGAGGGCGCCTTTGTTTAGCGATGAGTCCTGCCTTCACAGATATTTTCAATTGACCAACGCGGATCACTTCGGCCATGATCCTCGCGCCAACGTCGCCTCGCGGCCGTCACGATCGGCGTCCTTGCTGATGTGTTGACCGGCTTCGCTTGCCTCCTTTCGAGGATTCGTGCGCCGCTCGGGGATGTTTTGGCCTGCGTCCTACATACATGCCTGGGGAGATATCTTCATGAAACCCGAACCCGCATCGGCGGCGCACGAGGTGCAGCCGGCGAAGAAGTTCTATCGGAGAATCGCCACCGAAGAGGCATTCGCCATACCCGAACAAATGGACGCCATGCGGGCGATCGTGGCCAACAACAAGAACTACGACCCGGACCTGTTCCTGTGGAATCGAACGCTTGCGGGAGGAACCCTCTATTCGCGGCTTCTCGATGTGGATGACGAGCGCCTGCGCATCATGGACCACGACGGCGTCGCTCTGCATCTGCTTTCGCTCACATCCACTGGCGTGCAGATGCTCGACGCGGACAAGGGCGCGGCGCTCGCGACCCTGGCAAATGACCGGCTGGCCGAAATGATTCGGCGGCATCCCGGCCGCTATGCCGGACTGGCCACCGTGGCTCCGCAGGATCCAGCCCGCGCGGTCAGGGAGATCGAGCGGGCGATCCATACGCTGAAATTGAACGGCGTCATCATCAATTCCCACACCAACGGCGAATATCTCAGTGAGCCAAAGTACTGGCCGATTCTGGAAGCGGTTGCCGCGCTGGATGTGCCACTCTATATCCACCCGCGCTCGCCGGGCCCGGCCATGGCCGCCGCCTACCGCCCCGACCATTTGGAACATGCCATTTGGGGCTATCAGGCTGAAACCGGGCTGCATGCTCTGCGGCTGATCGTCAGCGGGGTCTTCGATCGCATTCCCAATTTGAAGATCATCTTGGGACATATGGGGGAGGCGTTGCCCTACTGGCTCTACCGCATAGACGACCGGCACCACCGGGCCAGGAACAACCAGGATCGCCCGGCGCTCCAGCAGCGCCCGAGCGATTACTTCAAACAAAATTTCAAGATCACGACGAGCGGAATGAACTGGCATCCTGTTCTGCAATTCTGCCTGGCAGTTCTTGGCGCCGACAACATTATGTTCGCCATCGACTACCCCTATCAGGACTCCGACGAGGCGGTCGCATTCATGAATACGGCGCCGATTTCGGACGAGGACAAAGAGAAAATCTTTCACGGCAACGCCGAACGCGTATTCCATATTCCGGCGTGAACCAATACCAAATAGGGCGGGACGACCGGCGGCTCGGGTCCTCGACGATGACGAAGAAATCAGGCTTCTACGGATGGACCCTGGTCGCGGTACTTTTCGCGCTCGATTTCTCCTTCATGGGGTTCAACTTTTACGGCGGTTCGGTGATCAACACCTACATGCTGAAGCAGATCCCCATGAGCCGCAGCCTGTACGGTTTGGGTTTCAGCTTGACGAACTTGTTCGTGGGATTGCCTTCGACGCTCGTTGCGGTGGTCATCCTCCGGTGGGGCCTGAAGGCAAGTTTCGGCATCGGTGCGGCGTTGCTCCTGGCCGGAACGGTGTGGCTGTCATTTTTCGCGTCGCGGCCGTGGCATTATCTGGCGAGCTTCGGCGTGCTGATGGGCACGGGACTTTGTTTCGCCACGAACATTCCCGTCGCCACGGCAGTCACGCGCTGGTTCAAGCGCTACCGCGGAAGAGCGATGGGGATCGCACTGAGCGCCTCGGGGATGGCCGGATTTTTCTGCTCACCTGCGGTCAACCGGATTTTGACGGCCAACGGCGGGAATTGGCGGCAGGCCTGGGAAATCATATCTGTCATCACCCTTGCCGCTGGGATTGTCGCCCTTCTGTTCGTCCGGGAGCGCCCCGAAGATTTGGGCCAGGCTGTCGACGGAAAGCTGGACGCGGCCTCGGCGCCACGCGCGCCGGGCGCGGAGATGCTGGTCACCAGCCACTTGTGGACCCCTTCCGAGGCCTACCGGACGCGGCCGTACTGGATGGTTTGCATCAGCGGAGTTGCGTGCAAGTATCCCTACTTTTTCATCAACGCCCACTGGATACTCCATCTGAAGGGCGCGGGGATCAGCGCGGCCAACGCCGCGATGGCTTTGGGTTTGTTCACGCTGGGGGGACTGAGCGGGCGATTGCTGGGCGGGTGGCTGATGGATAAGATAGCGGCCCGCTACGCGCTCATGCTGGGGTTCTGTTGCTACCTTATAGCGGTTGGCCTGGCACTGCGAGTGAGCGCCCACGCCTTGCTGGTGGCGGATGCGGCGGCGATATTGTTCGGACTCGGGTTCGGATGGACGTTCATCGCCGTCTACACCGTGGTGGGCCATTTCTACGGCCCGGCGGCCTACCCCAAGCTGAGCGGAATGATGGCGCTCATCAGTTCGGTAGCTGCGGCGCCGTCCAGCGCCATCGGCGGCAAACTATTCGACGCGTACGGCAGTTACGCGCCGGCTTTCGAACTGATCGGCGTGGTCACCATTGTGGCCATGGCTACCTTGGTTTTCGCCACGATGCCTCAACCCAATGCAATCGCAGGCGACGAACGTCTTGCTTCGTCCTAGCGCAAGTCTCTGAAGATCGGAAGCCGCTTACTTCGAACTCCCTGTAGTCCCGTATCCCCTCCGCCCATCATTCGCGAAATTGTATACATTGAAATCAATTGGACGGCCAGTTTTTGCTTGACAGCGGATTACCAATTGCACTAAGTAGCCTCTAACTGGGGCCGGCAGGAGTCGTGTGAGCCTAGGTGAGGGGGCAATGATGAAAGCCAATTTCTTCAAGAAGTTTACCTACATCTCCGTTTGTGCGCTCTGCGCGTTGATGCTGCTGGCGGTGGCGGGCGTGAGTCGCGTCCAGGCACAGGTGGAAACGGCGACGATCTCCGGAACCGCCACCGATAGTTCGGGTGCGGCGCTGGTCGGCGCGAACGTGGAAGCGAAGAACGCCGCCACCAACCTCGCGCAATCCACCGTGAGCGACGCGCAGGGCCGATACCGGATTCCCAACCTGCCCGTGGGCGATTACGAAGTGCGCGCCTCGATGTCGGGCTTCCAAACGGTGGTCCACAAGGGCATTACGCTGACGGTGGGCGCCCACCTCGTCGTCGATTTGTCGCTGCCCGTCGGGCAAATCACGCAGACGGTGAATGTGGAGAGCGAGGTCTCGCGCGTGGAGACGCAAACCTCCTCTGTCTCCTCCCTGGTGAGTTCCCAGCAGATGAGCCAGTTGCCATTGAATGGCCGGAACTTCCAGCAGCTTCTTTCGCTCGCGCCCGGTGTTCAGACGATCAAGCAGGCCTTCATAACCGGAGGCGGTGGCGGCGGGATCTCTTCGGGATTCTACGGGCCATCGGACACCTACTCGGTCGCGGGCTCCAGGCCCGTGGGACAAGTCTTCTTGCTCGACAACCAGGACCTGCAGGGCTACTGGCAGAAGGGAGCGGGCGCGTCGATCACCGGCAATTCGCTGGGCGTCGAGGCCATCCAGGAGTTTCAGTTGCTGACCAACACCTACGGCGCGCAGTTCGGGGGAACCGGCGCGGCGATGAATGCCGTGAGCAAATCGGGCACGAACGGTCTCCACGGCTCCGCGTACGAGTATTTGCGCAACAGCGCGCTCGACGCGCGCGATTTCTTCGATGGAACGAAGATTCCGCCCTTCCGCAGGAACCAGTTTGGAGGCAGCGTCGGCGGCCCGGTCAAGAAGGACAAGGCCTTCTTTTTCGTGAACTACGAGGGTCTTCGGTCCTCTTTGGGCGTTACAGGAAATCAATATGTTCCGGACCGCGATGCGATCGGCTTGAATACCAGCAACAGCTGTCCGACCTTGCGGGGGACGTACGTTCAGCCAGAGGTGCCCTACCAGTATGGCTGCATTCCCTGCAACACGGTTCGGCTTGACACCGTCCGTGCCGTCAAGAAATACACTCAGATCGGTGGCAATTAGCCCGACGGTCGTGCCGTATCTCCCGGGAAATCTGTATCCTGACGTTCCGCGCAGTGGGAGCGACGGAGCAGCTCGTGAACTGCGGGACCGTTTAAGGACCTTAAGAGCGGCAATCAGCTCATAACGAAGATTGGGAGCCAACCGACGAGCGAGAACTACCTTCTGGGACGCATGGATTACACGCTCGGTTCGAAAGACTCGATTGTTCGGCCGATACATTTCCGACACGGCATCTCTGACTCTGCCCATGCCTTTCGCGAATTTTCCCTATTGGCCGGCGGGGTTTCACGGAGGCGATCAGTTCTTTACTGTTGAAGAAAAGCACATTGTTTCGGCGACCGCGATCAACGAGATTCGCTTCAGTTTCTCGCGAACCAATGAACGCTCGGATCAGCAGTTCATATCGGATCCCGCCACAGATCCCTTGCAGTTCTACCTCGGAGCCCTCTATCCACCCGTCAGTGGGTCGCCGGCGTATAGTCCAGGCGATCGCGAGGATGGCAACCTAATCGTCGCCGGCGGCACCTCCAACGTCGGTCCGGGTGCGACAGCGCGTTGGCACCTGGTTGAAAACAAGTTCGTTGGTGGTGACGATTTCTTTTGGAGCCACGGTGCCCACAGTTTTAAGGTCGGCCTGTCCGTAACCAGAATTCAAGACAGCATCGCTGTGGGCCGGGAAGGCGGGATATTCATCTTCGGCAGCCTCTCGGGTTTTCTCCAAGCCTCTCCGGTTCAATTCCAGGGAGAGGTCAACCCGCATCCGGGTTTCAGCAGGTCGCGCTACTCTCGCGCCACCGAGTATTTTCCTTACATCCAGGATGACTGGAAGCTGAGGCCCAACCTCACGATCAATCTCGGCTTGCGGTACGACTTCGAAACCAACCCAGTCTGCGTCGCTCAACCCCCCTGTAATGCGATTGCGGATCCGTTGTCTTCGACGGGCTTTACGCAGGTCCGTCACGTTCTTGGAGCAAACCCGGACACGTTCAATTTCGAACCTCGAATCGGCGTCGCTTGGGACCCATTTAATAATCACAAGACCTCGGTCCGCGCCGGCTTCGCCATATATCACGAGCCAATTGCCGCACGCACGTACCTAAACGCATACTCACAGAACCCCCCTTCTCAAACCGTGGTCCTGGCTGGACCTCCCGCTGTTCCGCTCTTCCCTCATCCCGCAGCCTGCGGGCCAGTGGGCTCCCCTTGCCTTAATCCTCCCTTCGGCACAATCTATCAAATCGACTACCGTTCGAGTGTTGCGCCCTACGAAATGCAGTACAACCTGACGATACAGCGTGATCTCGGGCACGGCACGGTGGCTTCTCTCGGTTACGTGGGAGCGCAAGGCGTTCACCTGTATAGCCAGCGAAATCTGAATAGTCCGATTAAGATGAGTGCCTTTGCGGGTGGGAGTCCGGTCTCCCCGTCCACGATCTGCACCAACTCTTCGTGCTTCTTTACGGGCCCAATTCCGAATCCCACGTTCAGTGGTCTCGATAGCACAGCTCCCACCAGCCATTCGACTTACAACGGCTTGGTGGCGAGCCTCGCGCGCCAGATCAGCCGGAATTTGCAAGGGCAGGTGTCCTACACGTACTCGAGGTGCATTGACGATGGTTCAGGCAGTTCGGGTCTCGAGCAAGCCACTGTCGAAGTCCTGGATGCGTACAACCAGCGTTTTGACCGCGGTCCTTGCACTTACAATATTACCCACGCGTTGCGAGTCAATGGCCTCTACCACTTGCCGTTTCAAGGCAACAAACTGGTTTCGGGCTGGCAGATTTCGGAAATCTTGAGCGCGGCCACGGGCTATCCCATCAACGTTGTCAACGGGCTGGTTCCGCAGCAGGCTAACACGGGCGGGATCACATCGGATCGCCCGAACTTCGTCGCGGGCTGCAAGCCCTATGACGTGAAGGGTAAGCTGAGTGGTCCATTCGTGCAGTGGTTCGATCCGGCCTGTTATGCTTTTCAGCCCGCCGGCACGCTTGGCAACGTCGGGAGGGATTCACTCGTGGGTCCCGGCCTGTTGGATCTGGACTTCTCTATAGTCAAAGACACGAAGGTGACGGAAGCACTGAACGTCCAGTTTAGGGCAGAATTCTTCAACATCATCAATCGCACGAATTTGGGGCAGCCCTCGGGGAGCGTGTTTGCCACTACAGCTCCCCCTGTCGCGGCTCTTCGCACTACGTCCAATACGTTTCCCAGTGCGAGTGCCGGGCTGATTTCCACTACGTCCACGACGTCGCGGCAAATCCAATTCGCGCTCAAGCTGATCTTCTGATTCGCGGCCGCCGGGCCGGTGCTTGCATCTTTGCATCGGTCCGGCGGCTTGCGCTTCATCGTATTCGTCGTATACTGCGGGCCGGGCGGACCGTTGTGTGCCCATATTGAGGTCGCTTAGATGACCATGAAGAAGCCGAAGAACGCCTCTGTTGACCGCCGTGATTTCCTGAAGAATGCAACCGTCGGGGCGGCCGCCCTGGTGGCGAGTCCTCTCGCAGGAAACGCACAAGAGACCCCGCCGGCGCAACCGTCCGCCGAAAGCCGCAACGCCACCGCGCCCGTGGCGCCCCCCGCGTCGAGAGATCCCGAATCGGCCGCGATCGCGAATCTCGACCTTCAGATCGTCGAGCGGCCCGGCTCCGACTTCATGGTGGACGTGATCAAATCCCTCGGCTTCGAATACATGTGCGCCAATCCCGGCAATACGTTTCGGAGCCTGCACGAATCGCTCATCAATTACGGCGGCAACCAGAGCCCCGAATTCATCACCTGCTGCCACGAAGAATCCGCCGTCGCCATGGGGCACGGCTACGCCAAGATTGAAGGCAAGCCGCTGCTGGTCTGCGTCCACGGCACGGTGGGGCTGCAACACGCCGCCATGGCCATCTACGACGCGTATTGTGACCGCGTGCCCGTCGTCCTGATGCTCGGCAATTTCGGTGATGCCGCCGCGCGCTTTGGGTTTGTGGACTGGGTCCACAGCGCGCTGGACCCGGCCGCCACGATTCGGGATTTCGTGAAATGGGACGACCAACCGATTTCGCTCACGCATTTCGCCGAGTCCACCGTGCGGGCATACAAGATTGCCATGACTCCGCCGACCATGCCGGTGGCACTGGTGGCCGATCACGAACTGCAGGAGCGGCCCATTCCAGAATGGCCGGATCTCGCGGTTCCGAAGCTGACGATGACGTCGCCTCCCGCGGGTGATTCCGGCGCCGTGGGGGAGGCCGCGCGGCTGCTGGTGGCGGCGGAAAACCCCGTGCTGGTTCTCGACCGCTCCGCGCGCACCCCGGCGGGCCTGGCCCTCACCATCGAACTCGCCGAAACCCTGCAAGCCGCCGTGATCGACCGCAACAACCGCATGAATTTCCCCACGCGCCATCCCCTGAATCAGACCGAACGCGGCGGTGCCGCCATTGCCGGCGCCGACGTGATTGCCGGCCTCGAACTCACCGATTTCTGGGGCACTGTCCACCGCGTTCGCGGCCAGGTGTATCGCGCCGGGGAAGTGGTCACCAAGCCCGGGACCAAGCTTGTCAGCATCACGGCCAACGATCTGTATATGAAGAGCAACTATCAGGAGGTGCAGAGGTATCAGCCGCTGGATTTGGCGATTGCGGCGGATGCGGAAGCGACGTTGCCTTCGCTGATCGAAGCCGTGAAGCGACAGTTGACCGATGATCGCAAACGCACGTTCGCGGACCGTGGTGCCAAGCTGGCCCGCGCCCACGAGCTGGCCATGCAGCAGGGGCGCGAGACTGCGGCCTCGGGATGGGACGCCAGCCCGATCAGCACCGCGCGGATGTCCGCCGAATTGTGGGCCCAGCTCAAGGACGAAGATTGGTCGCTGGTGTCGAACTGCCAGTTCGTCAACCGCTGGCCGCTGCGCCTGTGGAATTTCGACAAGCACTATCAGTACATAGGAGCCGAGGGCGCGTACGGGGTGGGCTATGGCGCGCCGGCCTCGATTGGGGCCGCGCTGGGTAACCGCAAGCACGGCCGCTTGACCGTCAGCATTCAGAATGACGGCGACATGATGTTCGCCCCCGGCGTTCTCTGGACTGCCGCGCACCATCGCATCCCGATTCTGATCATGATGCACAATAATCGCGCCTACCATCAGGAAGTGATGGAGGTGCAGCGCATGGCCAACCAGCACAATCGCGGCATCACGCGCGGGCCCCTCGGATCCACGCTGACCGATCCGCCCATTGATTACTCCAAGCTTGCGACAAGCATGGGCGTCTTCGGGCAAGGCCCCATCAGCGATCCGAAGGATCTCGCGCCGGCCATCCGGCGGGCGATCGAAGTGGTCAAGCGCGGGGAACCGGCGCTCGTCGATGTGCTCACGCAGCCGCGCTGAGGAGGATAGGCAGGTGAAGAATATGTTTTCAGGCCGCCGTGTCGAGAAGACCGCTGCGCGGGAAATCGAGGCCGCTCGATTTCCGGCATTCGAGCGGAGTGCGATTCATAGCCCTTGCCGTGATGGCTACGGTCCTGCTTCTGGTGCAGGGTCGGGTGGAGGCGCAGACTGCGGGGAAGCCGTCTCAATCCGGAGCCGCGCCGGCCGGCAACACCGAGGCGGGCAAAAAACTTTTTACCAGCTACGGATGCTATGAGTGCCACGGCCGGGCTGCTCACGGCGGCGTGGGCCCGCGCCTGGGCCCGGACGCGATTCCGTTTGCAGCTTTTTTGCAATATGTCCGCCATCCGGCGGGCACGATGCCCCCCTATACCGCCAAGGTTGCGTCGGACCAGGACCTCGAGGACATCTACGCGTTTCTGAAGACCTTGCCGCCGCCACCGAAGGCCAAGAACATCCCGCTGTTAAACCAATAGCGGAGAGCGGCTTCAATCGGTCAAAGAAATTCGATCGACGTACGAATCGAACGGGGGGCGTCCGCGGCGGATAGCATCGAGGACGTGCGAACATCCGGAGATTCAGAATCGCGCAGCCCGGCGACTCCGGCCTACTCTTTGGCGAATTCCTTGACTTGCGCGGCGCCGCTTTCGTGAAGGTGCTTCTCGATTTCGCCCCGGCAACTGGGGTCCGGATCAGCCACGCCGATCAGAATCTTTCCATTCGTCACTTCCGGATCATAGACATGCTTTCCATAGTGAGGCAGCTGCGCACTGATCAAAAATGCCACGATCGTGGTGAGAATGGCTCCCAGCATGGTCAGTTCGTACATGATGATTCCCGTGGGCCACATCGCCACGATGGGCATGCCGCCCGTGGGCAGGGGATAGGTGCGTTGGGTAAAAGCAGACAACAGGTAGCCACCTGTGCCTCCCACCAGGGCGCCCAGCGGGGCGAGCCAGGGCATCATGGAGCGTTGATCCTCCCAACCGAGGCCTTCCTCCTCGAGTGGCTCGGCAGAAATAATGACGATGGCCTCGGGGACGATGTGAAGGCGAGCGCTCTCCGCACGCAAAGTTGCTACCGCCTGTCGGGCGCTCTGTGAATCAGGAAAAAGCCCATAGATTGCATTCATAAAGTCCATCCATCCTTAGCTATTGGCCGCCGGCAACGTTGGGTCCAGGCGAACCTGGGACCCCGCCACCGCGGGTTGCGCCCGATGGGGAACGGGATTTGCGTGTTGCCCACCCTTCAACTCCCAAATCGACACGAGCGGCACGAACTTGGCGAATAGAACGTACAACAGGACCATGCCCGATGCGGTTCCGATGGCAATGGTGATCTCGACCCAACTCGGGTGGTACCTTCCCCAGTCGTAGGGGAGATATTTGTGCTCCAGGGGAGGAACCACGATCAGGAAGCGCTCCAGCCACATCCCCACGACGATCGTCGACGCCGCGATTACCGTGCCGGTGATGGTCCGCAGTTTCTTGATCGCGAGAATCGGAAACGGAATCAGGAAGTTGCAGGTGACCATTGTCCAGAAAAGAACCGCAAATCTTCCACTCTGGATGGACCAGAAGGCCGCCATTTCGGAAGGCTGATTGCCGTACCACACGGTCAGCCGTTCCGCGAAGATGAAATAGATCCAAAGCAGGCTCATCACCAGCAAGAGCTTCCCCAGATTGCTGAAGTGGATGGGTTTGAGGTAGGCCTCCAGGTGCAGGGCCTTGCGCAACAGGGCCATGGCGATAATCAGGGCCGCAATCCCGCTGAAGATGGCTCCCGCCACGAAATACGGCCCGAAGACGGTGGAGTGCCACATGGGAACGGGCGCCATGGCGAAGTCCCATGACACGATCGTGTGAACGGAGATCGCGACAGGAAGGATAGTGACGGCCATGATTTTCATGGCCGTTTCGAGCCGGTGCCATTCCCGCGGCGTGCCCCGCCAACCGAGGGCCAGAACCGTGTAGATCCGCTTGCGCAAACCCGTCGCCCGATCCCGCACCATGGCCCAATCCGGAATGATCGGGAGCAGCAGAAAGGTTACGCTGCCCGTGATGTAGGTGCTGATGGCGAAAAAGTCCCAGACCAGCGGAGAACGGAAATTGGGCCAGATGCCGCGCTCGCTCGGATACGGCATCAGCCAGAAAAACAGCCAGGCGCGGCCGAGGTGAATCACCGGGTATTGAGCGCCGATCGCCAGGGCGAAAACGGTGATCGCCTCCGCGCAACGAGTCACAGGACGCCGCCATCCGGCATTGACCAGGCGAAGGATGGCGGAAATCAGAGTTCCGGCGTGGCTGATGCCAATCCAGAAGACGAAGTTCACGATATAGACGCCCCAGAAAACCGGACGCGTGATGCCCGCGACACCCATCCCCGTAGCGATCTGATAGACGAAGGCGCAGAGGCCAGGAAGCCCGACGGCAATCAGAATAAGTACGAGGACGTAATAACGCCGGGAGGTATGAAATATGGGCCGCAGGAGTTCTTCCCGGACCTGCGCGTCCGGTATGCCGATCACATTGGTTTGTGCGGTGCTATTCGTTGCCATGCGAAGACTCTCTTTCGAGATAGGTGACATTCGGGAACGTGCCCACTTCGGAGAGTAGGGTGGTCGCTCGGACCGAACGCGCCAGGCGAGACACCTGGCTGGTTGGATCCTCCAAGTCCCCGAAAACCATGGCCGCCGACGGACACGATTGGACGCAGGCTGGCTTGAACTCTCCGTCTTTCAAGGACCGGTTCTCCGCCCTGGCCTGGATTTCGGCGGCGGTGATCCGGTGGCTGCAGAACGTGCACTTTTCCATCACCCCCACCTCGCGCACCGAAACATCCGGATTGAGCTGGAGGTGGAGCGGTTTGTCCCATTTGGGATTGAACCAGTTGAAATACCGGGCGGTGTAAGGACACGCGTTGGCGCAATAACGCGTTCCGATGCAACGATTGTAGACCTGCGCGTTGAGGCCGTCCTCATTGTGATAGGCGGCATAGGTGGGGCAAACCGGTTCGCAGGGAGCCGCATCGCACTGCTGGCATAGCACGGGTTGAAACCGGGCGCGAACGTTTGGGTACTCGCCCTCCCAATAACGCTCCACGTGAATCCAGTGCATGGTCCGGCCCTTGGCAGCCTGCTCATCGCCCACCGTGGCGATGTTGTTTTCGGCGTGGCACGCCGCCACACATGCCTCGCAGCCGGTACAGCGGTCGAGGTCGATTACCATTCCCCATCGGTGTGCCATCAGCGCTTCTCCTCCTGGCGTTTGTTGACCGTTCCTGACTACCGCGTCACTCGCCCCTCACCCCACGTCGTCGGACCGCCCGACAGCAGAATGAGCTCGCCCGTCCCGGCCTTGGTGACACTGACGCGAGTTCCCGCCCAGGCCAGTGAGCCGGTGGTGCGCTCGACTTCCGGCGCGAGAATCTTGATCGGGTTCGCGCCGCGCCCGCTGGCAAAGCGTCCATATTCCACGTGCCCCTGGCCGACCGGCATGGCAAGGACATCCGGTGCAATGCCCGGCGACAGCAACGCCGGCGCGCGAACCGATCCGTGCCGCGATGCCACTTCCAGAAGGTCACCCTGCTCGATCTTCAGCGTCGCCGCGGTCTGCGGATTGATTTCCACCCAGGTGCCCCACATTGCCGTCGAAAGAACTTCCGGCAGTTCCTGCATCCAGGGAAGATTCGCATGCCGTCCATCGAAGAACTGTGACGAAGCGTAAGGCAGAAAGTAAAAGGGGTATCCGGTCGCCGGTCCATCGAACTGCGCCTCTTCATTCTTTAGCGGAGGCAGGGAATGGGCCGCGCTGTCTCGTGCGGGTGCAGCGCTTCCTTTCGCACTCCACCAGCCGCCCTGTTCCTGCACCTTTGTCCAGAAGTCGTCCGCACTGCTGGCGGTGATCGAGCTGGGAGAATGCGCGAGTGGAGCGATCGCCGCCTGCAGCATCTCCTCATAGCTCTTCCACGGCAACGCCTGGCTTGCCCGTCCCCCCAGCTGGTGGGCGATGTCGAGAAGGACGTCGGGCATCGCGCGCGTGTTGTGCAGCGGGTGCATGGCCGGTGGCGCCACACTCACCACGGCTGCCGTGGTCCCGGATTCCGGGATGTCATCCACCCACGATTCCAGGTAGGAATGGTCGGGAAGAATCAGGTCCGCTAGCACGCTGGTTTCGTCCACGAAGTGGCCAAAGCTGGCGATGAAGGGGACGCTTTCCAGAGCCTCCTTCACGTGCCAGGTTGCCGGCGTGGCAAACACGGGATTCGCCTCGTATAGCAGGAGCGATTCGACCGTGCGCGCCTGGCCCGAGAGAATATGTTGCGCCAGGGAACGAACCGAAGTGCCATTCACTTCCTTTGAATTCGTCTCGGACGATCCACGGCTGGACAACGGCGGCCGAGGCGTGAACTGAAGGCCACCGGGTTTCCCAATGCTGCCCAGAAGGGCATTGAGAGCATTGACGGCGAGGGCCGTGAACAATCCATTGGTCTGGGCGAGCGGGGCCCCTCCCACGATGGCAAGGGCCGGCGTTTGCACGGCCAGTTCGCGCGCCAATCTCGTGATCGTCTCGGGCGGAACACCTGTCTTCCATGCTACCGCCTCGGGGGAATACTCCAGCAGGCCGTTGTGCCATCCATCGATTCGCGATCCGGCGGCGCCGGCGGCGTCCGCTGACCGGTGGTGCTCGCTCAGGAGGATGTGGGCGATTCCCAGGGCCAGTTGACCCTCCGTGCCGGGATGCGCCGGGATCCATTCGTCGGCGTTCGCTCCGGTCTGGGACATGCGCGATTCGATCTGCACGAATTTTCCGCGGGCGCCCGGACGGTTCCGGCGCATCATTCCGTACGCGACACTTTGCGCCATCGGGGAATTCCACGTGCCCAGGAAATCCGCTCCAAACGACATCACGAAATTGCACTCCGCGAGGTCGAACGTCGGCAATTGGTCGTGGCCGAAGCTGAGCTCGTTGGCCGTTCGCAACACCGAATCATCAAACAACTCGAAGGGAACAAGCTGCGCGGCGCCAAACGCCGACAGGAAGCGCTCGATCAGCACGCGCCGTTGTCCCCGCAGCGGGCCCGCCAGGAAGGCCATCGAATGCGCGGAGTCGGGCGAAGCCAGCGGGGAGAGATGGGTGAGAAGCTCCTGAAGGGCTTCATCCCAGCTGATCTCGGAAAAGTTTCCCGAGCCGCGCGGCCCCACGCGCTTCAGGGGATGCCGGACACGGTCGGGATTGAACGTGACTTGCAGACCGGCCTGGCCACGAGCGCACAACGTGCCATGATTCACCGGATGCTGGGGGTTGCCTTCCAGTTTCTTGGCCAGCCCCATTTTCACAACACCGGCTTGGCCGTTCCGGATCACTTCCGCGTCGCCCTCCATCACTCG
Source organism: Terriglobia bacterium (assembly GCA_963791705.1). Lineage (GTDB taxonomy): Bacteria > Acidobacteriota > Terriglobia > Acidiferrales > UBA7541 > Palsa-295. Next base: position 249,989 of record CAWBTO010000007.1, read on the forward strand.
CACTTGCAGGCCGCAACCCGCCGAGCAGAGCGTGCAGATGCCGGGTTTCCATGTAGCGACGCCCGGCACGAGCGTTTCGTCCGGGATGAAGCGAATCAGTTGATTCGCCTGTTCGCCGCACCCGGCCAGCGCGGCGCCGGCGCCGCCCACGGTGGAAAGTTTCAGGAACGTTCGGCGTTTCATCGGTTCAGATCTCCTCGGCTCGTTCGCGTCGAGCGTCGTGAGCGCCTGCGTTGCAGCGAGGCGCTAGTTATGGCACGTAATGCAGTCGACTGAGACTCCCTTGCTCTTGTGGCAGGTCAGGCAAAAGTTCATGTTGAGATTCTTGGTCTTTACCGCCACAGTCTGCTGCGCCAGATCGCCGTGGCATTGCTCGCAGGCAATGTCATTGCGGATGTGCGGGGCATGCTGGAACCGGACGTGCGCCGAGGGATAAAACCAATAGACACGTTGCCAGGGCGGCTCCTGGCCCTTCGCGGCGTACGCGGTCAGTTTCTTGATTTCAGGCTTGTCCGCGGCGATGGCCTGGTGGCAGGCCATGCAAAAGGTAATGCTGGGGTATCCGGCGTCGGGGCCCTGCGTGACGCCCGCATGGCAATTGGTGCACTGCAGGCCGTTCTGGAGGTGAATCTTGTGGGTGAAGGCAATGGGCTGCACCGGCGTGGACTGGATGCCCAAAAACTCCTTCACGGCATCCAGAAAGGAGTGGCGGGAGGGCGTGAAAACCGAGGAGTCGGGCGCGCCTCCTGGCTCGGCGCCGCGCTCCGCGCCCGCTGCCAGAATCAGGAAAGTCTGTCCTCTTACTGCCCGGACCACGCACAAGCTGGCCACGATGCCGAGCGCGGCCGCCATCAAAACGACCGGCCAGCCTCTCCGTGCGCGAAGATCCCGCCACTTCCAGTGCTGTTTCGTGTGCAAAGGACCACCCGCCTTCCCGCGAGCGCCGTTCACCTCGGACCTGTGCGCCACCGCCGCATCAATGCGTGGTTGTGGTGGCGTGTTTCTTGCCCAACTCCCGGATGTACGCGATCACTTGATTGATTTGTGTCTGGTTTAGGGTGGATCCAAACGGAGGCATGGAGCGGTTGCCGATCTGCGCGTAAGAGGTCTCTATGAGGACTGGTCGCATGTACCGCATCTCCGAAGGAATCCTGGGAAGCCTGCCGACACCGCAGCTTCCTCAGCACGGCCGCCCGCATATTCGCCGCCGCGCCTCATGCCTTGGGCCCGCCGTCACCCAATAGAAGCATTTCGTACCTTTTAATCCATAATCGTCATTTTGTCAAGCAATACTCTTGCGGATTCTTCGCGCCCGCTTCCCAAAAGTTTTCGGAAAACAGGTGCGCCAGGCGCGGCCGTTGCTGGACGCAGCCTAGAACGTGATCTTCAACCCGAACTGGAACGTCCGCGGGTCATATGCCGCCGTTGGCTGCCCCCCAGCGCAAGTGGATGCCCCTGCGCTCGGAAACGATGCCGTCGGGTCGCACACCGGATTCACATCGCTGACGTTGAAACGGTTGAGCATGTTGAACCCGTCGGCGATGATATCCACGCTCCAGCGGTCGTTGATGGCGATCTTCCGGGCAATTCGCAGGTCCATCTGGAAGAAGCCCGGGCGCGTGAACGCATTTCGCCCGAGTGTCCCGGTGCATCCGAGATACGGAATGGTATCAGGGAAAGAGAAGGACGCTCCCGTGGCGTCAATGCAGCGGCTCGGAACCGTGAATGCGAATCCCGGAATGAAAGGTGAAACCGTCGATCCCGGAGGCGGTGCCGATGTCTTTACAAAGGACGGGCGGCCCGTGGAGGAGCCGAAGTCCAGATTCGAGTCGTAGCCGATGAGCAGGTTATACGGGCGTCCGGAGGACACCTCGATAATCGGGGCCAGGGTGAAGTCCGAAATGAACCTGCTCCAGAATCCGGAGTCGGTCTGGTGGTGCGGGCTATGGAACACGGCGCTGGTGATCCACCGGTGCCGCTGATCGAAATTCGAGTTGCCGCGGTCAAAATTGGGGAAGCTGTTGTCCTGTGGGGCGATGAGAGTGGAAAGATCCGTCGAATCATCGATTGAATGCGAGTAGGTCCAGCTCGAAAGTAGCTCGATCCCCTCGGAGAAGCGCTTTGTGACCGTGACTGTCAATGCGTTGTAGATCGAATTCCCATTCGAACTCTGCGGGTCCACGTCGCTCCAAGGAACCTGAACGCCTGCAAAGCCCGTCGGTAAACCGAGCGATCCCGCTAAACCAACAATTTGGGCGTAGCCGCCCGCCGCCAGGCCGGCGAACGACGGATTCGGACCCGAGGGACGGAAGAAATTGAATACCGCCGGGGTGACAATAACTCCGCCCGGCAGGAGCGTGGCGCTTCCATTACTGACAGGCAAACCCGAGCAATTGTTGCTGGCAAAACCTATGCCCAATACACCAGCAGCAGCTGCCGACGGGACGAGGATGCTGCCAGAGCCTCCCGGCGAGGGGGTGCACCCCACGGCCCCGGGCACCGCAATTCCAAGCGGGCTCGATCCGATGGAGACCAGGCCCGCCTGGACAGCGTTACTATCGTTGGCCATCAGCAAAGCCGGGTTCGTGACGTTGAGATTGACCGCGTGATCCAGGTGCGTCCCGTGGGTGAAGTTGTATCCCACGCTCACCTTCCAATCCTTCGTAATCTCACGCTCGATGGTCAGGTTTGCCTGCTGCGCGAGGGCGTATTGGAAGTTTTTCCGGACGGGAATTGTAAACGGCAAAAGAGGCAGCGGGTATCCTCCGCCCGGAGCATATCCCTGGACCGTCAGGAATCTCTGGCTGTTGAACACAGAATTGGGAAACGTCGCGTCGAAGATCTGTGGATGGCTCGCTCCCCCGTAGCACATCGTCGGCGCGCCCGAAAAGCAACTGGTGATCGCGGGGACGCCCGGAACCACCGTGTTGGGGTTGGAGCTGTATAGAATCCCCTGGAAAATGTTCGTCGCGTTCAAGGCAGCCACGTTGCCGACGTTGTTGAGGTCGGCAGCTGCGGCAAAAGGCGGCCCGGCGGCGGGATTGATCGGAGCTCCCCCGGCGGCTTCCAGCAGCGCGGAAAGCGAACCATCTTCCGCTGTGGAAAGGAAGGCGAGCGCCAGAGCGGGATGGTCGTAGAAGAATCCGTACCCCGCTCGCACCACTGTCTTGCCATTTCCCCACGGATCCCAGGCAAGCCCGATCCGAGGGGCGATGTTGTTCGAATCCGTGGGGATCCCTTCCACCACGCCGAAGGCTTTCTCGGCGGCGGCGTTGATCGCAGTGCCGGGCGTGAAGATTGGTAACCACTCGATGTCATACCTCGCGCCATAGTTCAGCGTCAGCTTGCGGTTGATTTTCCAGCTATCCTGCGCGAATACACCCAGGGTCTTGTTATCGAAAAGACGCCGGGACTGCCCGACTCCCTGGAAGTAAACCGTGGGGATACCGAGGCCATAGGCCTGGACGGCGGAGAAGCCTGGGAGACCCTGGAAGAGCGGAGACAGCGAATCGGCGGAAAGAGAGCCAAAATTGAAAACGCCGCCATAGTTGAGTGTAAATACCTGATTTGCCCCCGAGCGCAACTGAATCAGGTTTGTATCGACGCCGAACTTCAGCGTGTGGGTTCCCTTCGTCCATGTGATGTTGTCGGTCCACTGGAACCGGCGCTCGATGCGGTCTTCCGTCGTAAACGGCTCGCGTCCGAGGAAACCTGCGCCGGCGATATTGTCCGCCGGGAAATTGCCGCCGAAAAGGTTGGAGTAGCCGTAGTGCAAGCCGCGGCGAGAGACCTGAAAGCGGAGTTCGTTGAAGAGGTCGTCGCGAAGCAAAGTAGTGTGCTGCGCGATGATGGCCCAATCGCGCGTTTGCTGATTGGAAGTCCGGTTGCCGGCATTCTGCCCAAAAGTCTGGTTCTGCGCGTTGACCTGTATGCCCATCGTCGTGTAAGGCGAAACCATCGCGCGGACGAAGGAAGAGTTCTTCGTATTCCAAATATGGTCGAGCTTAAGGGAGTAGATGCTCCCCTTCTCGGAGGTAGGGTAATTCCCGATGACCGAGGCGAGACCCTGGAAGGTGGAGGGCAGAGGAACGCCGTCCTCCGGAAATGCGTTCAACGGCCCCGGCAGGATCCCCGTATTGCCAAACAGTGCCACCGCGGAGGCGCCCCCGCTTAAGGCGGCGGCCGTGATCAGTCCGGCGGCAAAGGGACTTGCGCACCCCCCGGCGGACGCGATGGCCGCAGGATAGAACGCCGCCTGACCATTCGCCCCGCCGGTCAAGAGCACGGCGGGACTTGCCGAGCAGACACTTGCACCCGCCACCGGGACGAGGCCGAAGTTGTTTGCGCCGATGTTCGTGAATCCCGTCTCCTGGCGGCGTGTGATTTCATAGCTGAAGAAATAGAAGGTTTTGTCTCGCTGGATTGGGCCGCCAATCGTCAAGCCACCCTCGGCGCGCGTGTACGACTGCTTGACGGGAGTCGTTCCGCAAGTGAAGGTCAAAGGGTCGCACTTTGCTGTTACGGAGAAGGGATTTCGCGACTGGGTGGCGCTGTCGCGCAAAAATCCGAATACGTCTCCGTGAACTTGATTCGATCCGGATTTCGTCACGATGTTGACCACGCCGCCCATGGCCCGGCCATATTCCGGCATGTAGTTACTCGTGATCACCTGGAATTCCTGCACCGCTTCCTGGGAGATCGTGGCGCGCACGCCGTTCACCGAATTGTCCACGGCATCGGCTCCATCGACGGAGACTTCGTTGGACCGGCCGCGCTGTCCCCCGAAGTTCAGTCCGCTGGTGGGTGCCGCTCCGATCGACGGCGTATCGTCGCGCGCCGCTTGTGAGTTCAGCAGCGTGAAGTTGATGTAATTGCGTCCGTTGATGGGGAGGTTGTTGATCTTGGATTCGGTGATGGTGGTCGACACGTCGGTCTTGCTGGTTTCCACCATTTCCGGCGCGGCCGACACGGTCACGGCCTCCGCCGCCGTCTTCAATCGCAACTGGGGGTTATATTCCGCCGCGGCGCCCAGGGTCAGCGTGATCGAGGGGATGGTGAGTGTGGCAAAGCCCTGCGCCTCGACCGACAGGGAATAATTGCCCGGCGGCAAGCCGACGACTTCGTACCGGCCGCTGGCGTCGCTGGTCGTCGTGCGCTCCGCGCCCGTCGCCACGCTTTTCACCGCCAGCTTGGCGCCCGGAATGGCCAGGTCCTGCGGGTCCCGCACCGTCCCCGACAGGTTCACCGTGTTGACTTGGGCTCTAAGGCGGCCCGCCGCAACCAGCGCCAGCACGCACACAGAAACCATAACCAAACGCCGAGTGAGTCCACGCATCGCTCTACTCCTCCTCAAACGTGTCGGGATGAGCTCCGTCTGTCGTCGGGCCGCATCGCTCTTCAAGCCAGAAGGATGACGGTTCCGCCCCGTACCCCCCCGGAGCACGAGCGTCAATATGGTGCGTTTCTATGCCAACATCCCCTCCTTTGCAACAGAAATGTAGGCGCGGGCCGCCCGCGCAGGGTCCGCTCGGATGAGTAGTCCCCGAAGCGCCCGCTGGCGCCGCGCCGGTGCGTCACAGGAAGGTGGCGCACCCTTTTCCGCGTCGTCATACTCCCTTGGCATTGACATTTGGCGCGGGCGGATGATATCAGTGGGGCAGTTGCCGGTGAAGTAAGTTCTTCCTGCATTTGCGGTCGCCGTTGCAGTTTCGGGTGCCGCACTCTTTGCGGGGTCGGCAAAGGGTGCGTGGTTGCGGGTCCTGCCTTTGAAGAACCGGCTCGAACGGCGTTACGGGCAACGCCACCTGCACTTCATCACGTGCAGTTGCTACCGGCCCCGGCCGTTGTTGAGGGCCGCGCGGAAGCGCGACGCATTCCTGAAGATTCTGGACGAGGTGCGGAGGCGGTACGACTTCCTGCTCGTGGGCTACGTGGTGATGCCGGAGCACATTCATCTGTTGATATCGGAGCCGAAGATTGGGAGAAGACCGGAAAACCCACACCCTTTGCAAATTCGCAAAGAGTGCGGCACCCGAAAGATCAAAGGCCAAAGGCTTGGCCACCCGCCAGCTTTTCGAAGAGGTGATAGGTGAGAACTCAAGCGATGGCAGGGCATAGCACTCTGGTCGCGTTATGCGCAGGTGTCACTATTTGTCTTCTGATTAGTTGTGGAGAAAGCGGACAATCGCCCAAGACAAGAATTTTGTTGGGGTCTGAAGTGGCCCGAGTTACATCTCCCAACGGCCAATTGGACGCGGTAATGATCCGCGATGACGGTGGCGGGGCCGCAGGCGGTTGGGAGTGGTATGTGTATATCGTTGCCAAGGCGAGCGGAGTAGATCAGGGCAAATCGAATCCAATCTTCCACGCGGGTACGTTGACCGGTGAAAAATTAACGTGGAGTCAAGCCCATCTCCTTGAGATTCATTACGACATTGCGGATATCGAGGAGTTTCGGAACCTATGGGGCTTGCATGAAATACAAAACGTAGGAAGTGTAGGGGAACACGAGTATTCGGTAGAGATTCGACTTGTACCTTCTTCCCCGAACTTTTCGCTATTGACTCCGGATGGCAGATTCAGGCCAGAGAACTGAAGGAGCGGGTGGCGCAGCTTTTGGGGTGGATTTTACTTTTTGGGTGCCGGACCCTTTGGTTTTTGAGGGTCCCTGTTTTCGCCTTGTCCTCGTTTAGGTCGTGACGACGCGCTCAATCGGCGGGTGGGCCAGCCTTTGGGCGATTGTGAGTGTTCGGGTGCCGCATCCTTGCGGGGTTTGCAAGGGTGCGATGCCTACGGAAGACAACCTGGTGAGCATCACGGACGCCAGCGCGCACTCGACGTTCTTCACCTACGACGCCTTCGGCCGGGTCACGAACACGAATTTCCCCTCGACGCTGTCGGAAACCTACGCCGGAGTTTATCCCGAGCGCAGTCGAGGGAACGCAGCCAACAACCTCACCAGCAAGATGGACCGCAAGGGACAGACGATCCAGTACGTGTACGACGCGCTGAACCGGTTGACGCAGAAGACCTATCCGGACGCGACCAGCGCGAACTACGTCTACGACCTGGTGGGCAAGGTCCAGTCGGTGAACGATCCCACGGGAACCTACGGGTTCGCCTACGACAACATGGGGCGGCTGGTGGGGACGACGACGCAGTACGCGTTCCTGGCCGGGACCACGTTCACCAATTCCTACAGCTACGACGCGGCATCGAACCGCACCGGCTTCATCGCGCCGGACGCCAGCACGAACACGTACAGCCACTACAATCCCGACGCTCGCGCCGTCGTCATGCCTTTGCGTCTGGTGGCACAATAGCGGCGGTTCCCCTGCCTGCTTCGTTGCCGGCCGGAACATCGTAAGGCTCCCGATTTCAAATCGAGGCAATCGGAAATTCGACTGTGGATTCGCAAAGCACACCTCAAAGAGGAGGTGTATATTAGAGAGAGTGGGCTTATGAACGGATCGTCTGAGAAACCAACCGGAGAAGACTAGAAGACATGGTTACGGAGCCTGCCATCCATTCGTTGGAAGTCGATGAGCTCGACGAGATCGCTGAATGGATTGAGTCATTCGATGCCGTCGTCAAAGACGGCAAACGGCAGCTGGCGAGCCGGATTCTGGAAGAACTCCGCAGCCGGGCGCTGGCGACCGGCGTGCGCGTGCCGTTTACCGCGAATACCCCGTACCTGAATTCGATCCACGTCAGCCAGCAAGCGCCTTTCCCGGGCGACCAGGAGCTCGAACGCAAGATCAAGAGCCTGGTCCGCTGGAACGCCCTGGCCATGGTGGTCCGCGCCAACCGCGTGGAGCACAACATCGGCGGTCACATCTCCACCTACGCGTCGGTCGCCACGCTGTACGAGGTGGGGCTCAATCATTTTCTCCGGGCGCGCAGCGAAGATTTTGAGGGCGACACCGTCTATTTCCAGGGCCACGCGGCGCCCGGCATCTATGCGCGCGCGTTCCTGGAGGGCCGCCTTTCCGCCGAGAAACTCGAGAATTTCCGCCGCGAAATGAAACCCAAGGGAGGGCTGTCGTCCTATCCGCATCCGTGGCTGATGCCGGAGTTCTGGGAATACCCCACGGTTTCCATGGGCCTGAGCCCGATCATGGCGATCTACCAGGCTCGCTTCAACCGCTATCTGGAGGATCGAGGCCTCAAACCGCGCACCGACGCGAAGGTTTGGGCATTTCTCGGGGATGGCGAGACCGACGAGCCGGAAGCCTTGGGCGCCATCACGCTGGCCTCCCGGGAGCACCTCGACAATCTGATCTTCGTGGTGAACTGCAACCTGCAACGGCTCGATGGGCCGGTGCGCGGCAACGGCAATATCATTCAGGAACTGGAAGCGGCCTTCCGCGGCGCGGGCTGGAATGTCATCAAGGTCATTTTCGGTTCCGACTGGGATCCGCTGTTCGAGCAGGACGTGGATGGGTTGCTGGTCAAGCGATTGGGCGAACACGTAGACGGCGAATATCAGAAGGCCGTTACTCGAATCGGGCGCGTATATTCGGGAGCACGTCTTTGGGCCCGATCCGCGGCTGCTCAAGATGGTCGAGCATATTCCCGACGAAAAGCTTCGCACCCTGCGCCAGGGCGGACACGATCCCAAGAAGGTCTATGCGGCGTATAAGGCGGCGGTGGAGCACAAGGGATCGCCGACCGTGATCCTGGCCCGCACCATCAAGGGGTACGGCCTCGGGGAAGCGGCCGAGGGGCGGAACGTCACTCACCAGCAGAAGAAGGTCGACGAAGACACGCTGCGGCACTTCGGCGAGCGCTTCGGCCTGGCCATCCGCGAGGATCAAATCGCCGAGGTCCCCTTTTACCGTCCGCCCGAGGATAGCCCCGAAATTCGCTATCTGCGCGCCTGCCGGGAAAAGTTGGGTGGCTACACGCCGCGTCGCCGCGTGCGTTCGAAGCCGCTGGTCGGCCACCGCAACGAATTGTTCGAGGAGTTTTTGACGGGCAGCGAAGGGCGGGAAGTTTCCACGACGATGGCGTTCGTCGCGATGCTGCGCAAGATGCTGCGCGATGCCGAAATCGGCAAGCTGATCGTCCCGATCGTTCCCGATGAAGCGCGCACGTTCGGCATGGAAGCCCTGTTCCGCCTGGTGGGCATCTATAGCAGCCAGGGACAACTCTACGAACCCGTCGATATCAACACCCTGCTGTATTACAAAGAGGCCAAGGACGGCCAAATCCTGGAAGAGGGCATTACGGAAGCGGGTTCGATGTCCTCGTTCATTGCGGCCGGTTCCGCGTATGCCACGCACGGAATCAACACGATTCCCTTTTTCATCTTCTACTCGATGTTCGGGCTGCAGCGGGTTGCCGATTTGATCTGGGCCGCGGCGGACACGCGTTGCCGCGGATTCCTGCTGGGAGGCACGGCCGGGCGCACCACGCTGGCCGGGGAAGGCCTGCAGCACCAGGACGGCAACAGCCACGTGCTGGCGCTTCCCATACCGACGCTGCAAGCCTACGATCCCGCGTTTGCCTACGAAGTTGCCGTGATCATCGAAGACGGCATCGACCGGATGTACAACAAGGGCGAGAGCATTTTCTACTACATCACTGTGATGAATGAACCCTACGCCATGCCGCCCATGCCTGCCGGATCGCGCGAGGGCATTCTGAAGGGGATGTACCTCTGCAAGCCCGCCGGCAACGCCAAGTCGAAGCTGCGCGCGCAGCTGTTCGGCAGCGGGGCCATTCTGCGCGAGGTGCTGCGCGCGCAGGAGATTTTGGAGGAGAAGTACGACGTGGCCGCCGACGTCTGGAGTGTCACCAGCTACAAGGCGTTGTACAGCGACGGGATCGAGGCGGAGCGCTGGAATCTGCTGCATCCGGGCGAAACGCCGCGCGTGCCGTATCGTCTCCCAGTGCCTGGCCGAAGCGCCCGGCGTTCTCGTGGCCGCCACGGACTATTTGAAGGCGCTGCCGAATCTCGTCAGCCGCTGGATGCCACGGCGCTTGGCTGCGCTCGGCACCGACGGATTCGGCCGCAGCGAAAGCAGGGCTTCCCTGCGCGACTTCTTTGAGGTGGACGCGCGCTTTATCACGCTGGCCACGCTCCATGAGTTGCAGCAGCGAAGGGAAGATTCAGGCTTCCGTCGTGCAACAGGCGATCCAGGATCTCGACATCGATGTCGAAAAGGCCGATCCCCTCACGACGTGATGCTCGGCCCGCGCCACCTGCGAGCGGGACAGTTTCGCTTGACGAAGTCCGGCGGTTTTCGCAACAATTACCACATCAGGTTCGCGGTCGAGCGCTGCGCTCCGAGCACAACGGGTGGACGCCGAAGGACGACCGAAGGCATTCCAATCCAAATGAGGTAACCAGACATGGGAAAGATAGTGGCAGCATATGCTACCGTTCATGCTCCGCAGCTTTTTGACCGGCCGCCGAGTGAGGACCCCAAGCAGCTCGATGCCGATATTGCCGCGATGCACCAGATCGGCCGCGAACTCGAGGAAACGAAACCCGATGCCGTGATCGTGATCGCCAGCGACCACCTCGAGACATTCTTTCTCAGCTCCGTTCCAACGTTCGCCATCCTTTCCGGCGAGTATTCCCACGCTGAGTTTGCCGGCCGGAAATACGAACTGCCGATCCACCAGGCCCTGACGGAAGACTTGCTGGACAAGCTCATGCACGCCGGCTTCGACATGGGCTACTCGCAGGATGCCGTCCTCGGACACGCGTTCGCAGCGGTCTACGAATGGGTGATCGAGAAGCGTCCGATTCCGGTCGTCCCGATTTTCGTCAACGCGTACCTGCCACCCCTGCCGACGGCGCGGCGCTGCGCGGAGTTGGGCAAGGCCATCGCAAAGGTGATCGCGGACCGTCCCGAACGCGTCGCCATCGTCGCCAGCGGAGGGATGTCGCACTTTCCCGGCACGTGGAAGTACCCGAAACCGGACTTCGAATTCGACCATTGGGCTATCGCCCAAATGGAGAAGGGGAATCACCAGACGCTCATCAATCTGACGAACGAGCAGCTGGATGAGGTTGGCAACACGGAAATGCTGTCGTGGATGATCATGTTCGGAGCGATCGGGAATCAACCGGGCGAGCTGGTCACCTATCAGCCGACGTGGCACCACGGCCATGCGGTCATGCGTTTCCTTCCGCTCAAGGGAACCGGGCCTTCCAAAGAAGGGACCGAGGCGCCCGCCAAGTACGAGTTCAAGGGTGGCTACGAATTCTACAAACACCCCTCCCCATCCGCGTACAAGTTGAACAAGGTTCTCTACGACAGCCGCTTCAATCGCGAACTCCGGCTCCGGCTGGTGCACGATCTTCCGTCCGTCGCCAAGGAGTACGGCATGACGCCTGAGGAGGCGAAAGTGCTGGAGACTCTCCAGGACGACGACATTGAGAAGTTCCGGGATGGACAGGTCCATCCGCTGGTCGAGGCGGGTGCGCATCCGTTGGGCATGTGGATGGCCGTGATCCGGATGCATGCCGAGTTGCGCAAGCTGCGTGCCGCCAAGGGAGAAAGCGGAAAAGCAGGCACCGCTCAGTAACTCGCGCTCCGTGCGGATGGTACTAGGTTTTTTGCCGGGAACTCAAAACGGAGGAAGACAACATGAAGGTCGGCGTTGCGGGACAAGGCGCTTTTGGCATCAAGCATTTGGAGGCTTTGGCCAACATTCCGGGCATCGAGGTCGTCACGCTGGCGGGTGGGCACCCGGCTCCCACGGAGGAAGTGGCGAAGAGGTTCAAGATCCCGCATTGGACGTGCGATCTTGCCGAGAGCCTGAAGCAGCCCGGCCTGGAAGCGATGATTCTCGCCACGCCCACCGGCATGCACGCGAAGCAGGGCGAGCAGTGCATGCGCGCCGGCAAGCACGTGCACATCGAGATCCCCATCGCGGATTCCCTGGCGGATTCCGAACATCTGGTCAAGGTGCAGAAGGAAACCGGCGTGGTCTGCATGGGCGGCCATACCCGGCGCTTCAATCCCAGCCACCAGTTCGTTCACAAGAAGATCAAGGCCGGCGAGCTCAAGGTCCAGCAGATGAATGTGCAGACCTACTTCTTCCGTCGCACGAATATGAACGCCGCCGGGCAGCCCCGAAGCTGGACCGATCATCTGTTGTGGCACCACGCGTGTCACACCGTGGACCTGTTTCAATATCAGACCGGCCAGCTGGTTTCCGACTGTTACGCCGTGCAAGGCCCGATGCACCCGGAGCTGAAGATCGCCATGGACATGGGCATCGTGATGAAGGTGCCCTCGGGAGCGATCTGCACGCTCTCGCTGTCGTTCAACAACAAGGGACCCCTGGGCACGCGCTTCCGCTACATCTGCGATAACGGCACCTACGTGGCCTACTACGACGACCTGGTCGACGGAGAAGACAAGAAGATCGACCTGTCCCACGTGGATGTGTCCATGAACGGCATCGAGCTGCAGGACCGCGAGTTCTTTGCCGCCATCAAGGAAAAGCGCGAACCCAACGCCAGCGTCGCCCAGTGCTTCACCGCCATGCAGGTGTTGGACCGGCTCGAACGAATCCTCAACTCGGCGGCGAAAGCCAGCACGATCTAGGTTCGCGGACCGCCTTCGATACCGTAGGGGCACGGCACCGCCGTGCTCGCTCTGCCGTGGCGGGGCCTCTCCCGCGAATTTTAGCGGCGGCCGGCTCAAGGTCGTGGTGAGAAACGCGGACTAGCTCAGGGGCGCGGCTTCCCGCTTGCCGTCGAGGACGGCGTGCAGCCGTTCTTCATCCAGCGCGCCTTCCCATTTGGCCACCACAATGGTCGCAACCGCATTGCCGATCACGTTGGTGGGCGTTAATCCTTCCGACATGAGCCGGTGAATTCCCAGCACCAGCGCCACGCTCGCCACCGGAATCGTTCCGGTCGAAGCAATCGTCGCCGCCAGCACGACGAACGCCGCGCCGGAGACGCCCGCCGCCCCTTTCGACGATAACAACAACACCGCGAGAAGGCCGAGCTGCTGCCAGAGATCCAGTCGCGTGTTGGTGGCCTGCGCCAAAAACACAGCGGTCGTGGCCAGGTACAGGCAGGTCCCGTCCAGATTGAAGGAATACCCGGTGGGGATCACCAGGCCGACCAGGCTCTCCTCGCAGCCCAGATTCTCCAGCTTGGTGATCAATTGGGGCAGGACTGTTTCCGAGGAGGTTGTGGCAAAAACGATCAGAAGCTCCTCGCGAATGTAACCGATCAGCCGGAAGATGCTGAAGCCGCACCAACGCGCAATCGGCCAGAGCACGCCGAACACGAAGATCAGGCAGGTCGCATAAAAGCCTCCGAGCAGCTTGCCCAGCGAGATCAGCGAGCCCGCGCCGAATTTTCCGACCGTGAAGGCGATGGCTCCAAACGCGCCCAGGGGTGCGGCCCACATGACGATGGCGACGACCGAGAACAACATCCGCGACGCCGCTTCGACGAAATCGACGATCGGTTTGCCGCGGTCTCCCGCCTGCGTGAGCGCGAACGCCACGAGCACCGAAAGGAATAGAACCTGGAGGATGTTCCCTTCGGCGAATGCCCCGAGGAATGTCCCCGGAATGATGTTGGCAAGGAACTGCGTGACACTCCCGTTTCCCGGGTGCGTCACGTAGGCCTGCACGGCGGACGTGTCCACATGGGTGAGATCCACGTTCATCCCCCGCCCGGGCTTCCACAGATTCACCGCGGCGAGTCCAATCGCCAATGCGATGGTGGTCAGCGCCTCGAAATAGATGATCGCTTTCAGAGCGACGCGCCCGACCCGCGCCACGTCGACCATGCGCGCGATTCCATGAACCACCGTGCAAAAGATGATGGGCGCGATCAGCATGCGGATCGCCTTGATGAAGGCGTCTCCGAGCGGCTGCATGCGCACGCCCAGATGCGGATCGAGTTGGCCCAGCAGAATCCCCGCGGCCATGGCGACGAGCACGTGAACCCAGAGCTGTTTGTACCAGCGCTTCGGGCGGCCGTATTGTTCTTCGGCAGTCGTAGGAGTCATTGGCAGCTTTCTCGGCCGGCGCGCTCTCGTTCTGTGAAGCCGCGCATCCCGTACCAAGGGCCAGAATTGTACTTCGGAATTCACTTCGATCGCACTTCATCCCGCAGTTGCCCGTGGGGGGCGGCCGGCGCGCCGCTTCGCCAAGCCATTCCCCCCCAGAGAAGATCTGCAGCGATGACACGGCGCAGCACAGCGATTCCATCGGATTGCGGGTCGGATCTGTATTGTGGCTTGGGTCTGGTGTATATTATTGCCCGCCTGTAAAATCAAACTAGAAACCTTAGGGACACTACCATCATGACTGCAGAAGCTGCTGCTGCCCCCATCCACGTGACCGACGCCGCATGGCAAGCGATTGAGGGCGGCTACGATTTGCAGGTCCACGTCGCGCCCGACGTGATTGCCCGGCGCATCGACGATTTGGATCTGGCCAAGGAGTTCCTCGCGCGCAAGCTCAAGGGCTTCGTGCTGAAGTCGCACTACGTGCCCACGTACGAGCGCGCCAAGGTGGTCACCAAGGCCAGCCCGGGTATCACCGCCTTCGGCGCGATCACGCTGAACCACAGCGTCGGCGGACTGAACCCCGTGGCGCTGGAAATCGCAGGCCGCTCCGGCAACAAGATGGTCTGGATGCCCACCGTCGACGCGGTGAACGAAACCGCGGGCCGCACCGATGGCCCCACCGACAAGCTGCCCTTTTGGGCGAAAATCCAGCGCGAGCTTTCGGCCACCGGGATTTCGCCGCCGCCCCTCACCGTGCTCGGGGACAACGGCAAGCTGAACGAAGCGGCGCGCCGCTGCCTGGAGCTGATCGGAAAGCACGATATGATTCTCGCCACCGGCCACCTGGGAAAGAAGGAAATTCACGCCCTGGTCAAGACCGGCAAGGAAATGGGCTTGAAGCGCGTGCTGGTCACTCACGCGGAGTTTCCGTCGCAAAGCCTGACTCCCGCCGAGCAGGTGGAACTGGCGGACATGGGCGCCACGATCGAGCATTGCTTCACCACGATGTACACCCGCAAGGCGCCCTGGGATGTCTATTTCGAAAGCGTGCGCAAGGTCGGCGCCGAGCGCGTCGTCCTCTCCACCGATCTGGGGCAGTCGATTAATCCGCCCGTCGCGGAGGGTTTTGCCATGTTCGCGCAGAAAATGCTCGACGCGGGTTTCAGCGCGGCCGACGTGCGCCGCATGACCGTCACGAACCCCACCGCGCTGATTTCGTAGCGGTTGTGTGAAGCGTAGAGTGCCCCGGCATTGGCGACCGCGCGACATATGTTGTGGCACGGTCGCGGCAGACTTGCATCGCGCCTGTCGTACGCATCAGAGGCGTATCAGCGGATATTCCCACAAGTGAGTGAGGTGCTGGCATGAGTAAGCCCGTAGTGGTGCGGCGGATCGAACAGCCGCCGGCGGATGCGGTGGCGGCGCTGGAGAAGTATGGAGTGGCGACGGCGCACGAGGCGCAGGGGCGTTGCGGCCTCCTGGCCTCCTACATGCGGCCAATCTATGCCGGCGCGGCGATTGCCGGGCCGGCGGTGACAGTGTCGCTGCCTCCGGGCGACAATCTGATGATCCATGTTGCCCTGGAGGTGTGCGTCCCGGGATCGGTGCTGGTGGTGGCGCCGACGTCGCCGTGCACGGACGGCTATTTTGGGGAGTTGCTGGCCACCTCGTTGCGCGCGCACGGCGTGAAGGGGTTGGTGATCGAGGCGGGTTGCCGGGACGTGGGGCCGCTGACGGAGATGAAGTTTCCGGTGTGGAGCCGTGCGGTGCATTCGCAGGGAACGGTGAAGGCCACGCTGGGGTCGGTGAACGTGCCCATCGTGTGCGCAGGGGCTTCGATTGATCCGGGCGACGTGATCGTCGCCGATGATGACGGCGTCGTGGTGGTCCGGCGCGCCGTGGCGGCGGAAGTGGCGGCCGCCTCCGAGCAGCGCGTCCTGAAGGAAGAGAAGACGCGGGAGCGGCTGGCCCGCGGCGAACTGGGCCTGGACATCTACGGCCTGCGCGCCAAAATCAAGGAACTCGGCCTGGAATACCGTTAGCCCGGCGCACCCATCTCAGGGACGACCCGTCTCTGAGGTGGGACTGGTGCTCTCACCAACCTTCAGAGCTGCCGCGCCACGGCCATAGGCGGCCCGAACCATTTCATGGATGGGAGTGGTCGGGGCGCGCGGATTTGAACCGCGGACCTCCTGCGCCCAAGGCAGGCGCGCTACCAGGCTGCGCTACGCCCCGACAGGTACGGCTGCATTGATTCTAAAGCACTTTTCCGTGCCGCGGCTACTGCAATTCCTCGCGTGAGAATTCCCGCAGGCGTTACGCGCCGAAGCCAATAGCGTGCGTCCGCATCTTTGAACCTGCTGAGCACGTTGCTCTCGTTGAAACTTCATTGTCGTGCGGAACTCAGTTGAACGGCGTTGCGAGGCGGGTAACACGCACCTGCCAGCATGCGTTCGACTCGGAGAGGGCGAGCCTGGAGAACCGCTAAGATATCGATTTCATAATTCCAAGAGCGGGTTATGCAGCAGCTTGTAGATTATGGGGAACTCAGAATGAGTCGCAGGGTGCGTTCGAACAGCTTTCCGTGAACTCGTGCCAAAGGAACGCTACGCCCGCGCCACCGCCGCCGATCGCGACAAGCATGAACGCCAGTTTCTTCGTGTTCACGCCGGGCCTCACCGCCCCCTCTGGTGCCTGCCCTCCCGCGGCCGCCGCAGCTGCAAAGCTGACAACGTAGGATTGACCTGGCTTGACGATTTGCTCTTGATCGTTCGCCGATACGACCAGCGCCCCTTGATAGGCGCTCACCGTCATTCTATCCGCACCGAGGACAACTACCTGGCCGTACATGCGCTTGCCGTTTACTCCCCGAATGGTGGCCAGCGGGGTCTCGATCTCGATCTGGCCTGGCGTGGTTGAGAAGCCCAGGGTCCCTTGCTTTACGCTGGCGCGCAGCTTGTCTTCCTGTTGCAGGAGTTTCGCCGAACTCGATGCCAGCAGGTAGATCTGGCTCTCTCCGAGCTTCAGCCGCAGCGAACCCCCCGCATCGGTAGCGAAGGTGTCACCGGCATAGACGTCGACGCCCGCGACCGCATTGGCATTGTCCAGGCGCGCATGCTGGGACGCGACCACCATGCCCAGCGGTTTTTCACTTGCGGCCATCGTGGAGAAGTTCAGCAGGCCGCCGATCGCGACCACAGCCAGGATTGAACGGGCTCCGCGGCGAACGAAGGAACTCACCATCACCTCCGAGAGGTACAGTGCGAGTCTATGTGCGCCACACACCTGTGTCAACGCCTTTGTAGCATGTTTCCTTGGCGTTAATGACGCAGGACTCCCCATGCATGGCCTCGAAACGGCGCCCGGGGGGCGCCTCGAAACTGCTCGGTGTATCGAACCTCCCTGGCAATGCGGCCAGATCTTCCTGTTCAGAACCGAGGGGTACATGGAAAGTCGTCCGTGCGAAGCATTGCATGGAAACGGCAAAACGTGAAGCGCGTGTGGGGAGGAATAAAGCCGGGGCGTGGTTCTCAAGGGTCCGCCGCGCGATGCGCGCGTCAGTTTGTCTTGTCTTGGGAGTAGCAGAGCGCATCGAGGTTGCACTCGGTGCACTTTGGTTTGCGGGCCGCGCAGACGCGCCGGCCGTGCCAGATCAGCTGGTGCGGGAAGGCGATCCATTTCTCCTGCGGAAGAATCGCGATCAAGTCCTGCTCGACTTTTTTCGGGTCGGTATTGCGGGAGAGGTCCAATCGTTCCGCCAGCCGCAGTACGTGCGTATCTACCACCACGCCGGAGGCGATGCCGAAAGCATTGCCCAGCACGACGTTCGCTGTCTTGCGCGCTACGCCCGGCAGCGTGAGCAACTGCTCCATGGTTCGCGGCACCTGCCCGTGGAATTCCTCCACGATCTTCTTGCTGGCTCCCATGAGCGATTTCGTCTTGTTGCGGAAGAAACCCGTGGGGCGAATGTCCTGCTCGAGTTCGTGTGGGTTCGCGTAGGCGAATGCTTCGGGGGTCGGATACTTGCGGAACAGAGGCGGCGTCACCTGATTCACGCGTTCGTCCGTGCACTGCGCCGAAAGAATCGTGGCAATCAACAACTGGAAGGCGTTGTCATGATGCAACTCGCAGGTGGCTGCCGGATACGCCTCCTCGAGTTTTGCCAGAATCGCCCGCACGCGCGCGGGATCGGTTCCGCGCCCTGCCGTCCGCGCTTCGCCCGGCCTCTTCGCTGGCCGGGCGCTGGCGGGCTTCTTCGGCGCCGATTTCTTTGTCGTTTTCTTGCTCATGGTCCGGAAAAAATATAGCACACGCGCACGGCCTGCCCGAAGCTAACTGGCCGGTAGGAGCGGCCCCTCGACGCCGGGCCACGTCCCAGAGAGAAGCTCCCGCACTTTGCGAAAGGCCTTGCCGCGATGGCTGTGGACGTTCTTTTCTTCGGGTGATGCTTCGGCGTAGGTGCGCTCGATCTCCGGAATCAGGAATACCGGGTCGTAGCCGAAGCCGGCCGTCCCGCGCGGCTCCGTGGTGAGAATCCCCGCCGAAAAATCAGAAACGACCGCGAGCACGCGCCCTTGTCGCGCCAGGGCCGTTACGCACACGAATCGCGCGCGGCGTTCATCTCCTGTGCGTCCTTCCATCTCGCGTAACAGCTTGCGAACACAATCTTCGTCCGTTGCACGCGGGCCCGCATAGCGCGCGGAACGAACCCCGGGCGCGCCGCCCAGGGCCGGCACGACGAGGCCGGAATCTTCGGCGAGAACGATTTCGCCGGTGAAGCGGCCGTAGTGCAGGGCCTTGCCCGCGGCGTTCTCGGCAAACGTGGGCGCCGACTCTTCAAACTCTGGAAGCTCTCCGAAATTCGGGAGGAGACTGAAGTCGAGGACGGAACCCGCCGCCAGCGCGCGATATTCGCGCAACTTGCCGGCATTCGATGAGGCTACGACGATTCGCACGGATGGGTTCCGGCCCGGAGCGCTGTTACTTCGAACGGCCACGGAAGTTCATGTTGACCAGTTCCTGCTGCACGCGCGTCAGGTGGCGAATGCCGCCCGCCGCCAGTTCGAGCATCTGCTGCAACTCGCCGGTCGAATACGGGCGCCCTTCCGCCGTGGCCTGCACCTCGACGCATTTCCCCGTGCCGGTCATCACCACGTTCATGTCCACTTGCGCGCTGGAATCTTCCTCGTAATTGAGGTCCAGCAAAAGTTCGTCGCGGACAATCCCCACGCTGGTGGCCGCCACGGAGTCGGTCAGAGGCACCGAGCGAAGCATCCCCGCCGCCACCATGCGCTCGCAGGCCAGCGCGAGCGCCACAAACGCGCCCGTCACCGACGCCGTGCGCGTCCCGCCGTCCGCTTGAATCACATCGCAGTCCAGCCACACGGTCCGCTCGCCGAGCGCCTTCATGTCGGTCACCGCGCGGAGCGTCCGCCCGATCATGCGCTGAATCTCCAGCGTGCGTCCGGATTGGCGTCCCCGCGCCGACTCGCGCGGCGTGCGTTCCTCGGTCGCGCGCGGCAGCATGCCGTATTCACCGGTCACCCAGCCTTTTCCCGAGCCCTTGAGAAACTGCGGTACGCCGTCCGCCACCGTGGCCGTCACAATCACGCGCGTGTGCCCGGTCTCAATCAACACGCTTCCCTCGGCGCTCGGAATGAAATCCGGCGTCATCTTGGTTGGCCGCAGAGTATCGGGCGCGCGTCCGTCGGTTCGCAAGAAGTTTCTCCCTGGACTGCCTGTTGCTTCTTCGATCTGCCAGTGTGCCCACTGCGGCGGGAAGTGTCAACACGCCGCGCGGGCCCGTGCGGGGCTTCTCAGTGGGGCGTTGTTCCCGGTGCGGGGGCCGCAACCGGGGGTTTGCCGGGCGGCACCGCGGCCGCGCCGGCCCCGGGCGTGGAGGGCGTGCCGGGTGTGGCGTTGGCGCCCGCCGGTTGCTCGGGGGGATGCAAGTCGAAAAATCCGGTCAGATCGACGTTGCCCGCAAGCGTATCCACCTCCTGGCCGTGGATCAGAATCTTCAATCGGCGCAAGGTCGGCACGTTGCTTTCCAGCGTCCGCGCCAGCGAGTTCACCGTCAACTGCTCGCTCACGATCCCCGACGGTGTTTCCGCCGCCAGCGCATCGGAGAAATCCGCCACCGCCGTGCCGTCCGGCAGGATGTAGAACCCGAGCAGCACCGCATCGGCGGGAATCGTGCGCTGGGCGGGCGTTGGGGGAAGCGCCAGCAAAGCGCGCACCAATTGTCTCGATCGCTGCACCGGATCAGCCGAGAGCGGCAGGTTGATCTCGACCGGCGCGAGTTGGTCCGGCCCGGCCGCCCAGAAAATCTTCGCCTTCGCGGTGACGTCGGTCGGCGTGGAAATCGGCGGTGCCAGCACTTCGTGCCGCGCCCGCTCTTCGGACGCTTGCATCTCGCCGAGGCGCGCAATGCGCCGGTGCATCTCGCGCAAGCTGATCAGGCCGATCAGCACCGCCACGGCAAGAAGTCCCAGAGCGAGCTTCAGATTTCGCGGCATCAGTTGGCTCCCGTCGGACCGGCGGCGCGGGATGCCGCGATGCCGCGCGCGATGGCCCCTGCCAGCGGCGTGGCCGCGGCGGTCAGCAAATCCGCGTTCGATACCGACACGCTGGAAATCTCAATGGCCACTCCCGGAGCCGCCACGGAACGCAGGCCGCGCACCGCCGCGGGGTTCGCTGTGGCGGGCGAGCCCGGGAAAGTCTGCGCCAGTTGCCCTTGGATGAGGTCCGCCAGGCGGTGGCTCGTGTCCACGTACGGTTGTTGTGCCTGCTCCCACAGCGGCAAACCGGGAGTCGCTGGCGGCGGGGTTTTTGCGTTGGCTGCTGCCGCGACGGGCGGTGGCGCACGGCGTCGCAAGCTGATCGTAGAACGCGCGCACCGTGCCGGGATTCCCGGTGGAGCCGATGTGCAGGCTGATGAAGATCGCGTCGCGAGACGCGTTGGCCATCGCCGCGCGCTCGTCGTACGAAGGGTTGGAATCATCGTTGCGGCTCATCACCACGCGATAGCCCTGGCGTTCCAGCTCCGCGCGCACCGTGCGGGCGATCTGCAGCACCACATCCTTTTCGACAATGCCGGTTTCCCCTCGCGCGCCGGTGTCTGTGCCGCCATGAGCCGCATCCAGCACGATCACCGGCCGGCCCGTCGTCGTGGACGGAGGCGCGGCCTGTTGGGGAGGCGCCTGCGGCGTGGATGCGGATGCCGGCCGTCTCCTGCTGCGGTGACGGCGGCGCCGCCATCGCTGACAACGGTGCGAGCGGAACTGTGCCGGCGCTGAGCAAAAATATCAGAAAGAAGCGAGCTTTTCGCACGGCGAAAAGAATAGCAGAAATGTGCCCGCGCGCAGCGCCGAGAAACGGCCCGGCGCGCCAATTCGCCAGCCATGCGTCGGGAAGAACCCGGCTCCTGGCGGGCGTGTCCCTTGCGCCGGCCGGCGAATGATTTGCACCCGCACGAAGGAGTTTGATAGCTTCAAAGGATGGCGGCACCAGTCACCCTCGATCTCGCTTTGCTTTCCGCTGCGGTGCTGGGCTTCCGGCACGGCTTTGATTACGACCACATCGCCGCCATCTCGGACATCACGGGTGTGGAACCGACCCGGGCGAGAGCCATGCGCATGGGCCTTTTCTACGTCCTGGGGCATGGCGCCACCGTCGCGGCACTGGGCGGCTCGGCCATCATGTTTCAGCGTTCGCTGCCGCCGCAGATCGACCGCTGGGCGGAACGCGCCGTGGGGCTGACGCTGGTGCTGCTCGGCATTTACGTCCTGGGCACGCTGCTGCGGCAAAACAAATCCACTGCCGCGCCCAGATCGCGCGCCTCGCTTTTGATCGGAGCGTTTCGCTGGCTCGCGTGGAATATCAAGAAACTCTTCAATCCCGACGCCCAACCCCTCGCCGTCGCGGAGAGCTACAGTCCCAGGTCGGTCCTCTTGATCGGAGTAATTCATGGTCTCGGTGCGGAAACGCCCACGCAATTGCTCCTGTTTCTGCTGGCGGCGAATCTGGGCGGCGTACACCGCGGTTTTCTCGGCCTGGCCATGTTTCTCGCGGGCTTGCTGACCATGAACACGCTGATGACCGCCTCGACGGTGGGAATCTTCGGCCTCAGCGCGGCCAGGCCCCGCGTCATGCGTTTCGTCGTGGCCCTGACCGCCGCCTATAGCTTGATCGTCGGAGCCATCTTCCTGTTCGGTTCCGCCGCATGGCTCCCCCAATTGGGCGGCTGAAACGACTGCAACCTATCTGGCTCTCGTGAAACCCTGCCGGGCGGAACGGCGTTGGTAGCGCCGGCGTCCCGCCGGCTCTTTCCCTGACCCCGGTGCATGTCCCCTGGCAGGTTGCGACAAAGGGCGCATCTTAGGGGGTCGGAGCTTCAGCTCCGACACAAAGCGTGCCGTCTCATCAGGGGTTTTAACCCCTGAGGCGCGGGTTTTGACTTTTTCCGCAAACTGCTGGCTACTGGCTCGCGCAGCCGGGCTCGGGAAAAACCAGCAAGACCTCTTTGGCGGTGGTGTCGGAACCGGAGATCGTGATGCTGCCCGTTGTGATCCGGGCAGGGAGGGCGCAGGAGGAATCATCCGCTTGGGAGGTCGGCGCCTGCACGTCCAGCTCCTGCCACGCCGAGATCGTGTAGGTCGCCGATTCCAGCAGAGTGAGCCTGTAAAGCTCGTCGCTGAGTCTTTCCGGACGCGGATTTTCACCCTGTCCCGCCTTCACCATCACCGTAACCTTTCCTGGCGCTTTACCCCCGGACCACTGCAACCGCACCCGGAGCGGGCGTGTCGGATAGCCCTTCTTCAGCCGCAGGTTCAGATGCAAGCGCTCCTGGCCGTCCTTGAGATGAATCAGTTTCGCGTGGCTGGCGTCGTCCACGCCGGGATAGAACGCGCGGGGAAACGGCGAATCGGGGTCGAGGCGGTTGGTGCGGTTGAAGACCAGAATGTAATCGCCTGGCCCGACGTGGTCAAAATCAAAAACGCCCGTGGCGCCCTGAAATCCCCACAGGCCGGGCCGCGCATCGCCGTAGCTACCCGCGCGATACAGTTCCAGCGACGCGAGCGCCACCGGCTTGCCGTTCGGGCCGAGCACCGAGCCGCTCAGGTGGCCGGTGGGCACGGCGTCGACATCGTATTCATAGCACGCGCCACTCGGCAGCTTGAAAACCGGAGGCCCTCCCGGAAACGCCCTCTGCGCCAGTTCCATCCGCGACCGGAAGCCCGCCGTGAAGACGTACTCCCCGGCGTGCATATTGTAAATCGAGTAGACGCCGTGGGCGTCGGTATTGGCTTCGAAGCGGTCGTCGTTCGACTGGAGCTTCAAGGAAACGTTCGCGAGCGGATCGTCCGGATGATCCGGCGGAGCCAGAAACGGCGGATTCACGCGCCGCAGGACGCCGAACACCGACGCGACGCGCTCGCCATTGCGCATGGCGCGCAATTGCGGCAGCACCGCGCGGGCTTCCGCGGCCGGACGCGTCCCGCTGCAAATCGTGGCCAGCAGGCGGCCGTCGTTGCCCA
Source organism: Terriglobia bacterium (assembly GCA_963791705.1). Taxonomy (GTDB): domain Bacteria; phylum Acidobacteriota; class Terriglobia; order Acidiferrales; family UBA7541; genus Palsa-295. The sequence continues at coordinate 273,528 of CAWBTO010000007.1, forward strand.
CGTGCGTGAAGACCACGTACTGCCCGCCCGCCTCGAAACGATAGCCGCAGTCGCCGTCCTCGCCCCCCGAGTAGACGTCGATTTCCGCCGCGTCGGGGCCAGCGAAGCGCTCGTCGATGTGGAACTGGTAGTGCGTGATGCGAATGGCCGGGGTTGTGGCGTCGGCCGCGGCAGGCTCCGTCGCGTCGGGAGACTCCAAATGTTCGACAGCGGTGACCGTCCCGAGAAAGACGGCGCTGTCCTCTTTCAACCCCGGACACTTGCCCGGCGGCTCGTGCGCGCACGTGCACGCCCGAGCGGCGGCCGGAGCCATGAGAAATGCGAAGACAACAAGTAAAGGTATGCGCCGAATCATCCCCCGCTATCGTACATTTTTTCTTGTAGGATGCGAAACGGCTCATGCGGGCCCCTGTGCGCGAGGGAATGCAACGGTGATACCCTCGGTGGAACATCAGCGGCGGCCGCGGCCCTGGAAGCCTTTAGGGCGGGGCCTTCGGTGGCTGCTGGCGGAATGGTCGCGGTGCGGGTCCCGTCGACGGATGCGAGGCACATGCGTGTGTGCGTGACAGGAGCAACAGGATTTATCGGCGCGGCGCTGGTGCGGCGGCTGCTCCAGGCGGGGGCCTCCGTGCGCGCATTGGCGCGACCTTCGGCGCGCGCCGATGAACTCGAAGCGCGCGGCGTCGAAGTTGTGCGCGGCGATTTGAACGATGCCGAAGCGGTCGGGCGCGCGGTTGAGGGCGCAGATGTCGTCTATCACACGGCAGCAAGAGTCGAAGAGCCAGGTCTCCGCAAAGACTTCTTCGAAACTAATGTTGGTGGGACTCAATGCGTCTTCGAAGCCTGCATACGGCAGGCTGTGCGTAATGTGGTGTACATCAGTTCCATCGCGGTGTATGGGTTGACGCAGCAAGGAGAGCGAATCAACGAGGACACGCCATTCGATGGCTCTCCTGAAAAACGGGATTCTTACGCGCAATCGAAGATCCAAGCAGACCAGTATGCCGTGGCCATCGGGCGGAAGACGAAGCTGGCGGTGACGATCCTTCGCCCGGGCATCGTGTACGGTCCTGGCAAGCTGCTACCCACGGCCCTGCTGGGGATCCGGCTCGGCAAGAGGCACGTCGTATTCGGGAGGCGCGAGCAGCGCTTTCCGCTGACGTACGTCGAGAATCTCGTTGATGCGATCGAGTTGACGGGCCGGGGAACCGGCAGCGGACTGCGGCAGTACATCGTCATCGACGACGAGAACCTCACGCTCGGGGAGTATCACGCCGTGCGCGAGCAAGTGGAGAAAACACCGACTCTGTTCCTTCCGGGCTGGCCAGTGATGCTGGCGGCGATTGGCGTGGACCTATTGATGTGGCTCCCGCTGCCGGGTTTTAGCTCCAGAAGGATCTGGAGACGCCATATTCGGCGCAACCTGCAGGATCGCTGGTACGACACGCGCCGAATTCGCGAACAGACCGGCTGGGCCCCGAAAGTGTCTCTGCGCGAAGCGCTCGAGCAAACCATCCGGCCGGAGCGTCCCGGACACGGAGATGCCGCGCGCAGGATTTGAATCGTTTCGTGCTAGAATTTTATCGGACTGGCGGCAGTGAGTCCGCGCATTCGTAATCAAGGAATCTCCGATTCGGAGTCGTGTCATCCCACCGGGTGTCTGAGCCAGATGACAGGGGGAAATCGGTGATGCGCGCCGCGCGTGAGGTGTGACGATTTTCGTGATGGCTGAATATATCTTGTTGGGCTTTGCCGCAATTCCATTCATCTACTACCTGCTGGCCATCTACAGCACGGCTCGGTTCTTCGGCGTGTCCCGGCGCGAGAATCTGCCCAACACCGACTTCCTGCCCCCGGTGAGCTGCCTGAAGCCGATCAAGGGCCTGGACGAGGATGCCTACGAGAACTACGCCAGCTTCTGCCGCCAGGATTATCCGGAGTACGAAATCGTGTTCTGCGTGGATCCGGGCGATCCCGCGTTGCCGGTGCTGGAAAAGCTGGTCCGCGATTTTCCCGAGCGCAAGATCCGGCTGCTGTTCGGCTCGGGCCGCAACGCCATCAACGACAAAGTCGGAAGGCTCGTCCGGCTGACCACCGAGGCGCAGTACGACATTTTTGTGATCACCGACGGCGACGTCCGCGTCAAGCCGGATTATCTCCGCACCGTGGTCGCGCCCTTCCGCGATCCCAAGGTTGGCGCTGCCACCTGTTTGTACGCTTCGACCAAGGAAACGAATCTGGTGCAGGAGCTCCAGTCCATCGGAATGATTTCCGACTTTTTCGCCCCCGTTATGGTGGCTTGGCAACTGGACGACCTCAAAGTGACCTTCGGGCAGTCGATTTTGACTACGCGCAAGGCCGTGGAGAGTTACGGCGGCTATCGGGTGATTGAGGACCGCCCCGCCGACGACGTCTACGCCGGGCGTCTCGTGGCCGAGCAGGGGTACGAAGTGAAGCTCCTGCCCTACGTCGTCCAGTCGGTCGCCGATTTTCAATCGCTGAGCGACCTTCTCCACAAGCGCACGCGCTGGATGACCGTGCAGCGTCTCATGCGCCCCTGGGGCCATCTGGGGCTGATCTTTACGTTCGGATTACCGTGGGCGCTGCTGGCGGTTGCCACGCATCCCTCCGTCCGAGTCGCAATCGGGTATCTCGGTGGCTACGCGGCGTGCCGCGTGACAATCACCTGGATGATCGGCGTGTGGGGCATGAAGCAGAAGGGGCTGTGGAAGAAAATGCCGCTGATTCCCATGTGGGACCTCATGGCTTTCGTCATGTGGATTGCCAGTTTTGGCCGCAAGACCATCCGCTGGCGCGGCGTTGATTACTTTCTCCGGGAAGGGCGGCTCATCGCTGCCTCCCCCGCCAAGGGATTATGAGCGCCAAAATTGCCATCGCCGGAGCCGGCATCTACGGATCAACGGTCGCGATTCGCCTGGCCGAGCATGGCCACACGGTTCGCCTGTTTGATCCCCTCGGCGTCATGTGCGCGGCGTCGGTGATCAACCAATACCGCATTCATTCCGGTTACCACTATCCCCGCAGCCCGGAAACGATTGCCGAGACGCTCGAGGCCCGCAGCGAGTTCATGGAAGCCTTCGCCTCCGCGATCGTCCGCAATAGCCGGCACTACTACGCCATCCCCCAGGAAGGCTCGCAAACGCCGCCCGTGCTGTTCGAGCGCGTGATGGCCCAATACAACTTGTACTGCCAGCCCTGCCGTCCTGAGTGGATGAATTTCGGGTTTATCGACAAGTGTTACGAGGTGGACGAGCAGATTTACGACCCCGACGTCCTGAAGAACGTCGTCGCCGCGCGCATCCAGGCGCTGGGCATTCCCTTCGAGCAGCGCGCCTTTACTCCTGAAATGCGCCAGGACTTCGACTTTGTCGTCTATGCCACCTACGGATTGGGGCCCAGCCGAGGCCTGTTCAAGATTGCCAAGTACCAGGTGGCTGAGAAAATCCTGATTGAACTCCCGCCTGTGTTGCGGGGAATTTCGCTCGTGGTAGTGGACGGGCCGTTCACCGCGTTCGATCCTTATGGCAGTTCGGCGCGGTCCCTGTTCGGTTCCGCCAAGAATACAAACCACTGGACCACCACCGACCCTCGCGAACCGATTCCGGAACCCTATGCGAGCCTGCTGAACCGCCCGGCTTTCGAACCCTGTTCCTTCACGCGCTTCGAGGCTATGCGCACCGATTCCGCTCTGGCCGTGCCTGCCTCAAAGGACGCGGTGTACCTGGGGTCGCGCTTCACGATTCGCGTGGTTGAAAACAATCCCGCGGAAGACCGAAGAACTCTCTACATTCAGGAACCCTCCCCGCGAGAACTCCACATCTTCTCGGGCAAGGTCGTCAGCGCCGTCAAGGCCGCCCGGCTGGTATGCGAACGCGTTGCCAAGGGTAGTTGAGCCCCGCCGCACGCGCCGCCGATTGGCCGCCCAGCCCTGCGGACAGGGCCAGGCGGCTATTGGACCTAACGCGTTTCGGTGATCGAAGGCTTGGTGGCGCCCAGTTGACGGTGGCGGTCGTTCCGCGCATTCCGCCAGTTGACCTGCGGCATGAAGAGCGACGAATCGATCCGGTCGCGGTACTCGATCGCGATGTTGACCAGCGAGTCGAGCAGGGAATCCGATAGCAAGTGCGGCTGCAAGCCGAGGTCGGCTAATTTGGAGTGCTTCGCATTGTAATAGTGCGACTCGGCTTCCACGCGCGGGTCGGGAATGTGGTCGATCTCGACCTTCAGCCCCATTTTCTTCCCCGCCGCCTGCACCAGGTGCGCCAGTTCCAGCACCGAAAACTGTTCCGTGAACTGGTTGAACACGCGGAATTCGCCGGGCGCTGCCGGATGCGTGCACGCGATCTCGACGCAGCGGACCGTGTCTCGAATATCCAGGAACCCGCGCGTCTGCCCGCCCTTGCCGTAGACCGTCAGCGGATGTCCCACGGCGGCCTGCGCGCAGAACCGGTTCAGCACCGTGCCGAACACTTCGTCGTAGTCGAACCGGTTGATCAGCGCTTCGTCCAGCACGGTTTCGTCGCTCACCGTTCCATAGACCACGCCCTGATTCAAATCGGTGGCGCGGAGCTTCCACGCCTTGCAGCAGAACATGATGTTGTGGCTGTCGTGCACTTTCGACAGGTGATAGAACGATCCCGGCTGCTTGGGGTAGGGAAGCACGTCCTTGCGGCCGTTGTGTTCGATCTCGATGTAGCCCTCTTCAATGTCAATGTTGGGCGTCCCGTACTCGCCCATCGTTCCCAGCTTCACCAGATGGCAGTCGTGCCGGAACTCGCGCAGCGCGAACAGCAGGTTCAGCGTGCCCACCACGTTGTTGACCTGCGTGAATGCGGCGTGCCGCCGGTCGATCATCGAGTAGGGCGCCGAGCGCTGCTCCGCGAAATGAACCACGGAGTCGGGCTTGAATTCCTGGATGGATTCCGACAGAAATTCGTAGTCGGTCACGTCGCCGATCAGCAGTTCGATGGTCTTGCCGGTGTGCTCGTGCCACGCGCGCAGCCGGTCCGGAAGCGGTTGAATCGGCGTGAGCGTCTGCACGCCCAGCTCGAAGTCCCACTGGCGCCGGATGAAATTGTCGATGATGGCGACCTCGTGGCCCTTCTTCGAAAGGTACAGCGCCGTCGCCCAACCGCAGTAGCCGTCTCCACCGAGTACGGCAATCTTCATAACGCCTCCAGGGCGTGCTCGCCCGTCACGGAACTGCTCAGAATCGTTTGTTTTTCAGCTGAAGTGAAACGCCGCCAGAAAAATGACCCGAACTAACTTTTTACGCCTAGACGCCCGCACACGCAAGCGGCTTTTTGCCTCGCGAATCCAGGATGGCACACTCCAGAACGCGGGCAGGCCGCCTACCGTGCCGAAGCGGCGGCCTCGCGCCGCACCGTAGCCAGGCCGCTCCAGCTGTAGCCCCGATGCGACCGCACCGCCGCGTCGCGGAAACCCTCCGCCACCCACGCGCGCACCTCATCCCCCCGCAGGTAATACGCCACCGGGGTCACCAGTTGATCGAACACGTTGGCGTGGATTTCGTCGAACGGATATTTGTACATGGACGCGAAATAGTCTCCGTACGGAAGCTTGGCGGGGCCCTTGCCGTCGGCCCTCGGGCGGTAGAACAGCTTGATCACGCCCCAAAGGAACAACGAAGGCACGATGCACGCGGCGCGGAGAAAGCCTGCCGGAAGCCGGGAGGTCAACCTCGTGCGGACCGGGTCCACGTACTTCGTAATCCACTCATTGCCCTCTTGGCCGTACACCCAGAAGGCCACGCGTCCTCCGTCTCGCACGCGCGAGGCCAGGCTCGCAAAGCCCGCCGCCGGATCGGGCAAATGGTGCAGCACCCCCACCGAAAACGCCAAATCGAACACCGGGCGCACCGGCGGCCGCATCAGGTCGCCGATCGCGACGTGCGCGTTGGGAAGATGGCGCGTGTGCGCGAAAGCAACGAAAGCGCTCTGCCCCAGATCGATCGAGACCACCGCTTTTGCGCCGTGCGATGCCGCGATCGCAGTGTGCCGGCCCTTGCCGCAGCCTCCTTCAAACACGAGCTGGCCGGCAAAGTCCGCCGCCGTGAGCGGCGCGAGCCACGCGAAGAACTCTTGCTCGTAATAGTCGCGCAGGTCGCTCCAGTGGAGCCACTCTTCGGCAAACCGCGCCGCGGTCTCTGTCTTCACCTTGTCCACGTCGCCGGGAAGCAGCACCGGCACGCCTTCGTGGATCGGAAACTGCGCATGGCAGCCCGAGCACGCGAGCTCGCCGGCCATGATGTGGCCGCCCTCCTCCGCCGTCGGCCGGGCGGAGAGGGACCCTCCGCAGTTCGGACAGGCCAGCAGATCTAGCGCTTCACTTCGCATGCGAACAGCACTCCGTGGGATTCCATCCGTCCTATGGCTGTGCAGCGGGAACGCGGAGGATACACCGGCTAACGGCCGGTCGCTCCGGCCGCGCGCGGCGGGTCGTTGCGCGGCGTGTTCGCTCCGTTGCGGCCGATGTACCGGCGCACCGTGTAAACAGGCTTGTTCTGCGATTCGTAATACGTGCGGGCCAGCAGTTCGCCGATCAGCCCGATGGAGATGAACTGGATGCCGCCCATCACCAGCGCCATCCCCAGCAGGATCAGCGGTCCGTGATTGGCGAGCAGTCCTTCGTCAAACAGCGCCTTGCGCGCAAAGATCCACAGCCCGATTCCGCCCCCGCCCGCCAGACACGTCAGCCCGGCCAGCCCGAACAGCTGCAGCGGCTTGGTGGAATAATCGAGCAAAAACTTGACGCTGACCAGATCCAGCAGCACGCGGATGGTGCGCGAAATGCCGTAATTCGACTTGCCGCTCTTGCGCGGCACATTGGTGATGGGCACTTCCGCCACCGAAGCGCCGGCCCAGCTTGCCAGCGCCGGAATGAAGCGGTGCAGCTCGCCGTAGAGATGAATTTCCGAGAGAATTTCGCGCCGGTACGCTTTGAAGGTCGTGCCGAAATCGTGCAGCTCCACGCGCGACAGCTTCGCCATGATCCAGTTGGCCACCATGCTGGGAAAACGGCGCATCAGCCAGTGGTCGGTGCGCTCCACCCGCCAGCCGCTGACGATGTCGTAGCCTTCCTGCATCTTCTCGATGAACAGGGGAATCTCCGCGGGGTCGTGCTGCAGGTCGCCGTCCATCGAGATGATGATCTCGCCGCGCGAGTGATCGAATCCGGCCTTGAGCGCCGCCGTCTGCCCGAAATTCCGGCGCAACTGCAAGACCACGACGCGATCATCGTCGCGCGCGATCTCCGAAAGCTGCCGGAACGTCCCGTCCTTGCTCCCGTCGTCGATGAAGACGATTTCGTAGGGTTCGCCCACCCCATCCATCACGTCAATGATCTTGACGTAAAGCTGCGGGACGTTTTCCTGCTCGTTGTACAGGGGCACAACGACGGAATAGGACAGCGGTGTCTCTTCATCCATGCCTGATATTGTATTACATCAGTCCGGTGGGGCGGTAGCGGCTCCCGCCGGCCGATCCTAGGGCGCAACAGGCTGGTTTGTCAGCAGCAGCTTGCCACCGCTCTCCGCCACGGCGTGCAGCTGCGCCGCGCCGACCAGGCTCTCATACCGCGACACATTCGCCTTCGGCGCCAGCAAATAACACCGCCCAGGCTTCCGCCACAAATCCCGGAACTCCGTGTCACTCAAGAATACGTTCGGCGCCCCCGGAGCATGCGAGCCATATTCCAGGTTGACCCTCCGGTCCGTAAGAAGCAGCCCGCTGCGATTGGTGTAAAAGAAAACGGACGAAAACTGATAGTAATAGTCCTGCGTGATCAGCGTTCCCTCCGGGGCTTGCAGCAGCGCCTGCGCCAGCGGCCGCGATGACAGGAACGGGTCGAACACCACCATCGCCAGGCGCGCGGCATGGAAAAACAGAACCATCATCAACGCCGCGGCCAGGAACACGCGCTCGCGCGCCGCTCGCATCGTCCCCAGCGCGCCCGCCAGGAATGCCACTCCGGCCAGAGCCAGCGGCAGCCGCAGGTAGGCGAATGAGTCCAGCGTCAGGTCGAGCATGTGGCCCAGCGACAGCGAATACGCCTTGGGATGGTGGCTCAGCGCTGCGGAGATATCTCCCGGTGTGGGCACATGGCGCACCAGAATGAGCAGAGCGAACGCAGCGGCGGCCGCGCATCCCGTGATCACCGTGAGCGCGCGCGTTCCCCGGCGAACCCAATCGCCTCCCGCCGCAATCGCCGAACCCAGCAGCAACGCCAGGGCGGGGTAGCAGGGCATCGAGTAGTATTCCTGCGTCGTCGAAAAAGTGAAGAAGACCAGCACAAAACCGGTCCAGCAAAGCGCCAGCAGCCGGGTTCGCCCGGCGCGATCGGCGGGCTGGAACGAAAGCTTCGCCACCGCCGGCAGGTACACGCTCCAGGGAAACAGCCAGACCAGATGCAGCAGCCAGAACCACAGCCGCGGGACCGTGTTGTAATCGCGCGGGTAGCGCAGGTTCAGGAAGCGCAGCAGTTGTTCGTTGATGAAGAAGAACCACAGAAATCCGTGATACTGCCCGGGGCCGCTGTGCAGCGTGAAGGCGAAATAGGGAGGGTTGCGCAGCGTCGCCAAAATGTGCCACGGCGCCGCGATCAGCAGCACCACCACGGCTCCGCTGACCAGATGCAGCCTCTGCCACGTTCGGGCGGAAAACAATTGCCGCGTCAGCAAAAGATAGAGCAATCCCGCGCCGGCCGGAAACACGACGGCGATCAGGCTCTTCAGCAGCAGTCCGGTTCCCATGCTGGCCGCAAAAATCAACGCCCAGAGGCGCGGATGCCGCTCCTCCTCGTCCAGAGCGCGCAGAAACGCCCACATCGCCAGGGCAATCGTGAATGTCTGCATCGCGTCCGGAATGATGATGCGCGTGAACAGAAACAATCCGACGCAGGTGGATATGCATAACCCGGCGTAGAAGCCGGCACGTTTTCCAAACGCCCACATCCCGAACGCCGCCGTCAGCCAGCCCAGGGCGATTACCGTCAGAGCGCCGGGCAGGCGCGCGGACCAGTCGTGCACGCCGAAGATCTTGTAGGAAACAGCCATCGCCCAGTAGACCAGGGGCGGCTTTTCCATGTAGGGAATGCCGTCGATGTGCGCCGTCACCCAGTCGCCCGACGTCAGCATGTTGCGCGCGATCTGCGCCTGCACCGCATCCACGTCGTCCATTAACGACGGCGGAGACACCATGCAGCCCAGATAGATGGCCGCGGCAATGAGCAGCAGGATTAGGTAGAGGTGAGAACGCTTCCCGTCACCGCCCGACCCGGCGAGGGAACCGCTCCCGTCTGAATTCGCCATTTCTTCATCCACAAGAACAAGATCATCAAACCCCAAAGATGGTAGCCGAGATTGGCCCGCCGCTCGAGATGATCCTGCACGAACCGTTCCATCGCTTCGGCCCGGAACAGCCCGCCGTGCTCCGAGGCCCCGCTTTTCAGCGCCTCGACCAGCAGCGAGCGAAGCGGCCCGCGCAGCCATTCGTGTGCCGGAATATCCAGCCCGGTCTTCTTCCGCCGCAGCACCGAAGCCGGCAGCTTTTGCCGCATCAGCTCCTTGAGCAGCACCTTCTGGCGCGATCCCCGGATCTTTAGCCCGGGAGGCAGCGACGCCGCGAATTCCACGATGCGGTGATCGAGAAACGGCGGCCGCGCCTCGAGCGAATGCGCCATGCTCATGCGGTCCACCTTGGTCAGGATGTCGTCCGGCAGAAAATATTTCTGGTCGAACCACATGTAGGGGGACAGCCCGTCTCCCCCAAGCGCCTTCTCGCGCAGTTCGCCCAGCACGTGATCGAGCGCGCCCGGAACCGGCCCTTGCAGCAGCGCGCCTTTCTGCCCCTCGGAAAACGTGCCATTCCAGTAGACATGCGCGCGCTCGGGCGGCAGCAGGCAGCCTTCCAGAAAACGTTTCGCCATGTACTCCAGGCTGATTTTGTCGTCCGACACCGGCCAGAGGCGCAGCGCGGAGATCGCCAGGCGCGTCGCTCCCCGCGGCAGCCCGCGCATCAGGCGCGCGAGCAGGTTCGCCCGATACGTCAGGTAACCGCCGAACAGTTCGTCGCCACCCTCCCCGCTGAGCGAAACCGTCACCTGCGTCCGGCTCAGCTTGGTGAGGAACCACACGGGAAGAGCGCCCGCATCGGCGACCGGGTCGTCCATGTAATAGGCAAACTCCTCGATCGCCCCCTGCAAATTTTCCCCGGGATTGAGGTCCAGCTCGTAATGATCCGTGCCGTAGCGCGACGCGATTTCCCGGATGTATTCGGTCTCATCGAAGCTGCGACCTCGAAACGAAATCGAAAAGGTCTTCAGCCGCGCGCTCGACGCTTTCGTCGCGTAATGCAGTATCGTCGACGAGTCGATCCCGCCGCTCAGCCACACGCCCAGCGGAACATCCGAAAGTAGATGCTCGCGCACCGCCTGCTGCAGCAGCGCGTCCAGTTCTTCCTTCGCGCCGTCCAGGGTCAGATCGCCGCGCGTGCCGTACGGCAGCCTCCAGTACGCCTCGGACCGGATCTTGCCGTCGCGCCATTCCAGCCAGTGCCCCGGCGGGAGCTTCTCGATGCCCTCCACCAGCGTCCACGGGCACGGCACGTAGTTCAACGACAGATAGCAGTCCAGGCCCGCCAGGCTCAGGCGGCGCTCGATTTCCGGATGGATGAAAAGGGCCTTCAGCTCGGAGCCGAAAAAAAGTTCCTCGCCCTGGCGCGATATGTAGAGCGGCTTGATGCCCAGCCGGTCGCGGGCCAGCACCAGACGCCGCGTGGATTGCGTCCACAGCCCGATGGCAAACATCCCGCGCAACCGGGAAAACGCTTCCGTGTCCCACTCCAGATAGGCGTGCAGGACCGCTTCCGTGTCCGAATGCGTGTGAAACTTGTGGCCCAGCCGCTCCAGCTCCGCGCGCAGCTCGAGGTGATTGTAAATCTCGCCGTTGAAGACGATCGTCGTGTCGCCGTCGTCCGCGGTGATCGGCTGGTCGCCGGTCCCCAGGTCGATGATTTTCAACCGGGCGGTGCCGATCGAGCAGACCGGCGAGCGGAAGACGCCCTGCTGATCCGGCCCGCGGTGCATCAGCGTGGCGACGGCGCTCGCAATGCGATCCGGATCAGGATGCCAGTTTTTGTGGGTGAAGCCGGCGATTCCGCACACGGTACTCTGCTCCTCGACGCTGGCCGCCGCCAGCGGCTACACGGCCGCCTTCAGCGCCCTCTTCCATCGTCTCACAACCGGCGAGGCGCCTTCTATTCATTCATAGCGCAGGGATTCGACGGGCTGCAGCCGGGCGGCGGTCCTGGCGGGCAGGTAGCCGAACAGCACGCCCGTGGCAGCCGAGACCACAAACGCCAGCACCACCGACAGCCACGAAATCGGAATGCTCACCCCGCCCGGCACGGGCAGGAATCGCACCAGCGTCTCGATGAAGAAGGGAATCGCGATCGCCAGGGTTATGCCTGCAACGGCCCCGGTCCCGCTGATCAGCACCGCTTCGAGCAAAAATTGGTAGAGAATCTCTTTCTGCCGCGCCCCGATCGCCTTGCGAATCCCGATTTCGCGCGTCCGCTCCGTCACGCTCACCAGCATGATGTTCATGATTCCCACGCCGCTGATGAACAGCGCCAGCAGCGCCACCAGCAGCAGCACGATCGTCATCGCCAGCGAGATGCGCCGCGAGGTCTCCAGAATCGAAGCGAGGTTCTCGACCACGTACTCCGCCTCGGGCCGGTGGCGGGCCTTCAAGATCTCGCTGACCTCCCGCGTCGCCAGCGCTACATTCTCCGGCCGGTCCGCCTGCGCGTACAGCGTCACGATGAAGGCGTCTCCCGTGTAGTACTTGATCAGCCCGTACGGCACCAGCACCGAATCCGTGCGGATCTCCGACTGGCCGAACGTTCCAATGCGCTCGCGGAACACCCCGATCACCGTCAGGGTCAATTCGCCCACATGGAGGCTTTGTCCGATCCGGTTGCCCGGCTGCAGCCCGGTTTCGGCCAGGTGCTCCGAAATCACGCACACCTTGCTCACCGCGGAAAAATCGCTGTCGTCGAAATAGCGCCCGCGCACGATGACCAGATTGCGGATTTTTTGAAAGTCCGGTGTCACGCCGATCAAGCCCACCGGCCATGCCTTCCCGTTGGCCACCACGGTCATGGGCAGATCGTTCGTGCCCGCCACTTCCACCACGTGGCGCGCGCCTTGCTGCATCGCCTCCACGTCGCCGAGCGAGATCTGGTCGGCCAGGCTGATCGTTTGCGACGAACTCGATTGCGCCAGCGACGCATACACGATGTTGGACCCCACCGCCTCGATCTGCGCGCTCACGTACTTCTTGCCGGTCAGCGCCACCGTCACTACCAGCACGATGCAGGCGCTTCCGATCACCACCCCCAGCATGGTCAGAGCGGCGCGCACCTTGTTCGCGCGCAGCGCTTCCACCGCCAGGCTCCACGTCTCCGGCCAGCTGATGCGTGTCTCCTCCAGAACTCCCCCTTCCGGTTTTCCCGCAGGACTCTTCGGTTAAGATGCGGCGTCTCACCCGGAGATGCTTGCGCGATGATCTGCAACCTCAGTTTTGCGTCAGGGCACGGCTTCAGCCGTGCCGCAACGGCCGCAAAATCAATGCGCCTTTAGCCGCTGAAGGACGTAAATTCCAGTTGCCACACCGGCTCTTCAGAGTCTGTGTGGCAACTCGAGATTCCTTGTGGGTCGCGGCTTCAGCCGCGACGTAACGCCCACAAAATGAGAGCGGCTTTAGCCGCTGAAGCTCCTGCTGCGTTTCTTTCACCACCCAGCTACCCTGCCGCCGCTTCCGCGGTCGCCAGTTCGGGGATCTCGATGTGAATCTGCGTCCCCGTTCCTTCTTGGCTGTGGATGTTCATCACAAACTGGTCGCCGTACAAAAGCCGCAACCGCTCGTGCACGTTGCTGATCCCAATGCCGCCTCCGTACACCTCCGCCAGGCGCTCGGGCGGCATGCCCATCCCATTGTCGTCAATTTCAATAAACAGCCGGCCGTCGCGCCGCTCGGTGCGAAGGCGGATTTGCCCGCCCTCCAGGCGCGGTGCCAGCCCATGCTTAATCGCATTCTCCACAATGGGCTGCAGCAACATGCTGGGCACAAACCAATCCAGCGATGCTTCGTCGATCTCCTTGAAGAACTGCAGCTTGTCCCGCCCGAAGCGGATCACTTCGATATCCAGGTAGTCGTCGATGAACGCCAGCTCTTCCCGCAACGGAACGAACGTCTCATGCTTCCGCAGCAGCCGCCGCAGGATGTTCGATAGCTTGAGCACCACGCCCCGCGCCATGTCCGGATCGAAGCGGATCAGCGACGACACGGTGTTCAGCGTGTTGAACAGGAAGTGGGGATTGATCTGGCTGGTCAGCGCGTCCATCCGCGCTTTCAGCAGCAATTGCTGGTTCTGCTCCAGGTTCATCTCGATGCGCGTGTTGTTCCATATCTTCACGGTCATGGCCACGCACATCACCGAGGAGAGAACCACCAGCGCCGCGTAGCCCCAGTTGCTCGGCCGAATCAGGAAAACCCAGTGCGACGGAAGCGCGTTGGCCAGCTCGATCAACGCCACCTCGAACGCCACGCAAGCAAACAGCGGCAGCATGGCCCACTGCCCCTTGCGATCCCGCACCAGCCTCCACAGCCATTGCGGGATGCCCAAAAAAAGAAACGGCCCGAAGTGCCAGATGTCCTCTTTTTCCGGCATTCCGTCGCGAATCACGCCCGCCAGCAAACCCACCAGGGCCGCCATCGGGGCCGACAACCACTCATGGAATCCAAACGGAAGCAGGCTGATGAGCGACCCGCCGAGCAGGCCCACAATCCGGCCGCCGATCAGGCCCATCAAAAACGAGCCTTCCAGCGTCAGATCGAAGAACCGGTACCCTCCGATCACGCGCAGCATCACGCCGATGGCCAGCGGTGGCACCAGGAACAGCAGCAGCATCACTTTCTGGTCCGAGTCGCGTTCCTCGGTAAACACCAGCTTGCGAAACGACCGGAACCGCACCAGCAGCGCCGCCAGAGCCGCCGCCCACCCCACCTTCAGGATCAGCGTGAACAGCAGGACCCGCCCTTCTTGGAATGTATCCATTTCACCCGTAGTCCGCTGCGATGTGAAGTCTGAAGTTAACTTAGCGAATGCCGCCGGGGATGTAAAGAGACGCTGTGGAGCGGCCGGGGCGCTCTCCTCCCCCGATATGAACGATACGAACTCGAATCAGCGGCCAAGGTGCCGGTCGCGAAAGAGCCGCAACCACGATTTACTGTTGCTGGGCGGGTTGCTGCGGACGTTCCAACATCGCGGGTGCCACGAGCGGTGGTGCGGCGCTTTCGTTGAGCTGTTCACGGCCTTCATCATCCAGAGCGGGGCGCACGCGCACATCGACCGCCAGGCGTTGTCCCGCGTGGCCTCGGTACACCCCCCGGACCGGCGCCACGTCGCCGTAGTCCCGCCCGTGCGCTACGCGGATGTGCCGCAGGGCCACCGGCCGGCCCAGCGTCGGATCGAACCCCATCCAGCCTTGCCGGGGAATCATAGCTTCGGCCCACGCGTGCGACGCCTGTCCGCCGATCACTTCCTCTTGCTTTGCATCTGCCGAAGCCGTGCTCCCCGGAACCAGGTACCCGGAAACGTAGCGCCCGGGGATTCCCCGCATGCGCAAAATTCCGAGTAGCAAGTGCGCGAAATCCTGGCAGACCCCCGCGCCAATGGAGAGCGAATCCTCGATCGATGAGTGGACGTGCGTGGCTCCCTGGACGTAGCGAAACCGCTCATGAATCAGGTTCGAGGCCGCCTGTGCGAACCCTTGGACCGTCCCATCGCTCGCGCGTGCTGCCGACTCGATGAGGTCGGCAATGCCGGGAAGGTGGGGCACATACGCCGTCGGTGCCACGAAGTCGAAGTAGGTGTCGTCCAGCTCATCCCGGAGCGAATCAAACTCCGCGAGCAGCACAGGATCGCCAATCGCGCTCGAAGGCTCGTGAGCCAGCACCACCGACTCTGCCTCGACCTTGAGGTGGCGGTGCTCGGCAAGCACGTTGAACTGATGCACCCAGTTTCCGAACGAATCGCGATACGCCGCGCCGTGCGAACCCGGAGTGGTGTGCAGACGAAATGACAGGCAGCTCTGCTGCTCATCGTGCATGGGCCGCAGGCGAACTTCGTTGTAGCTCTCCGAGACGGGCCCGTCATAGAGAAATTCGGTTGTGTGCACCAGGCGGTATCGGTTCATGCCACCACCGCGTAGTAAAAGTAGGTTCGCGCGATATCTTCGCCGATCGATCCGCAGATGCGCAGCAGATCGTCCAGATATCCGTGCAGTCCCTGCCGGAAGATTTCGTCCACCGTGTCGTAGCTGAGTCGTTCCACCATCCGGCCCGCCAGACGTTCGGCCTCGTTGGCATACGATCCCGGCCCGCTGCCGCTGACCGCGCGGAGGCCGGCCCGCACCGTCTCGATATTGAAGCGAATCGAGTGCGGGTGCTGGGGCTTGAGCATCAGCATGGCCGCGACCTTCTCTGGTTCGATGGGCGCGTGGTACTCCCGCTGATAGGCCTCGTACGCCCCGACCGACTTCAGTACGGCCATCCATTGATGGTTGTCCAGCACGTCGGCGGCCGGCGGTCCATCCAGTAGATTGTGGTATTGCACATCGACCAGACGCGCGGTCATCTCCGCCCGCTCGAGCGACCATCCGATACGCAAAAACTGCCAGCCCTCGTCATGTGGCAGCGTGGCGTCCGTCACGCCGTGAAAACGGTGCGCACCGAATTTGATCCGGTCGCAGAATCGGTGAGGACCCGCGGCGATTTCGTCGCCGGCGGTGAATTGGCTCACCATGTGATACAGCCCGTTGATGTCTTCCCACATTTCCCGGGAAATGTAGTCGCGGATCGTTCGCGCGTTCTCACGCGCCTTCGCGATGCACTGGACGATCGAGCTGGGATTGTCCGGCCGGAAGGCGAGGAACTCGAAGACGTTCTCGGCGTTCACCTCCGGGTAAAACTTCCGAAACCGGTCCGCTTCCCCGGCCATCACGATCAGCGGCTCCCACCGCAAACGATACGACGGCTGCGATTGCTCCAGCAGCATGTGGTAGTTCACGTCCAGCACGCGCGCCGTCCCTTCCGCGCGCTCGATGTAACGCGCCAGCCAGAACAGCGAGTCCGCGATCCGCGACAGCATCTCAGTCCTCTCCCCGCAACACCCACGTGTCCTTGCTTCCACCGCCTTGCGACGAATTCACCACCAGGGAATTCTTCTGCAGGGCCACCCGCGTCAATCCCCCCGGCACAATCGTCACTTTCTCTCCGTCGTACAGGCAGTACGGCCGCAAGTCCACGTGGCGCCCGCCCATGCATCTCCCGTCGGCGTCATACGACGGCACGCGCGACAGGGGCACCACCGGCTGCGCAATGTAATTCCGCGGGTTGGCCTGAATGCGGCGGCGGAACTCCTCGATTCTGTTGGCGTCGGAAGCGGGCCCGATCAGCATGCCGTAACCCCCCGATTCTCCCGCTGGTTTCACGACCAGCTCCGGGAGACGATCGAGCACGTAGGCCAGGTCCTCCGGCTTGCCGCACAGGTAGGTTTTCACCGTCCCCAAAATGGGCTCTTCCGCCAGATAGTAGCGGATGAATTCGGGAACGTAGGAGTAGATGGCCTTGTCGTCCGCCACCCCGTTTCCAATCGCGTTGGCCAGGGCCACGTTCCCGGCCCGGTAGGCGGCCAGAAGTCCGGGCACCCCTAGATACGAGTCGGGACGGAAGCTCAGCGGGTCCAGAAACTCGTCATCCACGCGGCGGTAGATCACGTCCACGCGTTTCAACCCGCGGATCGTCTTCGTGTACACGATGCCGCCATCCACGATCAGATCCCGCCCCTCCACCAGCCCGATCCCCATTTGCCGCGCCAGAAAACTGTGTTCGAAATAGGCGCTGTTGTGGATGCCCGGCGTCAACAGCACGATCTGGGCCTCGGCCTCGCCCCGGGGAGAAAGGCTGCGCAGGATGCGGGAGAGCTCCGCCGGATAATGGTCCACCGGAAGAACCTCGTGGGCCCGGAAAACATCGGGAAGCGTGCGGGTCATGACCAGCCGGTTTTCCAGCACGTAGGAAATGCCGCTGGGCGTGCGCACGTTGTCCTCAAGCACGCAGAATTCGCCCGTCTTCGAGTCGCGCACCAGGTCGATTCCGCAAATGTGCGTGTGGATTCCCCGCGGGACTTCCACCCCGATCATTTCCCGCCGGAATTGAGGACACGAATAGACCAGAGAGCGGGGGATTCGGCGATCCTTGAAGATGCACTGCCGGCCGTAGACGTCCTGCAGAAACAGGTTGAGCGCCACCACCCGCTGGGACAGCCCGCGGTTGATCCGCTCCCACTCCGAACGCGCCAGGATGCGCGGAATCAGATCGAACGGAAACAGCCGCTCCGTGCCCTGGCCGTCGCTGTATACGGTGAACGTGATGCCCTGGATCAAAAACGCCAGGTCGGCAAGTTTCCGCTTCTCCTCAAACTGCCCGGGCGCCATGCAGGCCAGCTTTTGGTACAGCTTCCGGTATTGGGGACGTGGCTGGCCGGGAGCGGCAAACATCTCGTCGTAGAAGCACCCCGTGTCGTAGCCCTCAAACAGGGCTGATTGGAGCGTGTGTGCGGGCGCCGCTGGCATGGGAAGACTCTATCAGGGCCGTTTACACACCTCTCACGCAAAAACTCGATGGAATGCATCAGCGATTCCGCTTCTGGCGTTTCCGGGCGAGCGATGCGGGATGGGATGGCCAACCCTGCTATAATGTCCGATTCTTATGAAGCGTCGAAAACCAACCAGCAAAGCGCGCGTCGTGGCCCGGGCCAAATTGCCCACGCGCTTCGGACGATTCACCATCGCCGGCATCCAGGGCCGCGGCCCGGCCGAAGAGGCCGTGGCCATCCAGCACGGACGCATCTCGCCCAACAAGGCCCCGCTCGTGCGCGTTCACTCGCAGTGTCTGACCGGTGACGTCTTTACCTCCCAGCGATGCGATTGCCGCGCCCAGCTCGAATTCTCGCTCCGCAAAATCGCCCGCGAACCCTCCGGCATCGTTCTCTATTTGCCGCAGGAGGGCCGCGGCATCGGCCTGATCAACAAGGTGAAGGCCTACGAACTCCAGGACGGGGGACTCGATACGGTGGAAGCGAACCGCCGGCTGGGATTTGCGGCCGATTCGCGGGATTACGATTTCGCGGCCGCCGCTCTGAAGGCCCTGGGCGTCCGCTCCGTGCGTTTGCTTTCCAACAACCCCGACAAAGTCCAGCAGCTCGAGCAGGGCGGTATCCACGTGGTGCAACTCATCCCCTGCCGCCCGCCCACCAGCCATCACTCCCGCGCCTACCTGCGCACCAAGAAGGACAAGCTCGGCCACCTGCTGGCCGGCGTCTAGGCTTAACCCCCGCCCACGAAGTGAACGATCTCAAAGCTGTCGTTGGATTGCACCGCCGTGTCTTGCCAGCGCGCCCGCGGTAGGATGTCGCGATTGCGTTCGATCGCCAGCCGGTCCCCCGCCAGTCCCAGGTGCTCGACCAGCGTAACCACCGTCAGCCCCTCCGGCACCTCGCGGCGCTCGCCGTTGATGGTGATATTCATGACGACGCGCTGGGCGCCGCGCTGGCCGGCGGAGCCTTGGCGCGCGAACGCATGCTGAAGCGAACCTCGTCGCGCCCGGCATCCGTCTTCGCCGTAATCACCAGCGCCAGATCGCCCGACCCGAGCGGCGGCAGAGGAAACTGAATTTTCACGCGCCCCACTTCGTCGGTCGTGCCGGTGTGCACAGCATTCGCCAGCGCCCCTTCGATCACCGCCTCCACTTGCGCGCCTGCCCGCGGCTTCTGGTCCGCGCGTCCCAGGATTTCCACCTCCAGCGAGACGCGCCCCGCCGAAAGCCATGACCCGGTATTGAGCAGTTGCACTTGAATCCCGCCCGCCGGGGTCCCCTGTGCCCCCGCCGACGCCAGGTCGGCCGCCAGCGTGCCCGAGCGCACCTCATCAATCACTTTGCTATGTTGCAGTTCCACGCGCTGGCGCAACGCCTCCGCGGTGAAGGCCGGCGAGGCCGCGAATTGTTCGTAGTTCGAGGACCGCCGCAGCAGCACGCGGCCACTCTGGTAGACGGCCGTGTCGATCACCGGGCGGCTCGGTCCCCGGTCTTCGGTCTGCACGTGGTAGACCTGATCGCCCACCCGGACGTCGGTATTGAATCCGGAACTCATTGGCCGCTGCATCCCTCCCGAACTTCCCGGCGCGCTTCCGCAGGGCAAAAAATATTTTCGGAGTTCATTGACCGCCGCGCACCTGGAAGTTATTATAGCAGCGCCTTGAATATGGATAGCGCCTACCTCGACATTTATGCGCCGCTTTTGCTGATGTTTATACTAGCGGCCGGACTGTCCGGAGCCTTGGTCGCGGCCTCCACCCTGGTGGGGCGGCACAAGCACACCCCCGAAAAGGACCAGCCCTATGAGTGCGGCATCACCCCCACCGGGGACGCCCGCGCCCCCTTTTCCGTCCATTTCTATCTCGTGGCGCTGATCTTCATCCTGTTTGATATTGAGGCCATCTTTCTCTACCCTTGGGCATTGGTCTACCACCAGCTGAAAGTTTTTGGCTTTGTGGAGATGATGCTCTACATTATGATTCTGCTGGTCGGTTACATTTTCCTCTGGAAAAAGGGAGCGCTCGACTGGAGTTAGCGGGCCGTTGCCCTCCAGAAGCGGACGTATAGTGGAACCCCAGGAAAACGACAAACTTCCGGTTGTGCGCAAGCTCCGCGAGTGGGATGCGCAGGCGATCGCCCAGGTCACGCAGTTCCGCGGCGAGGTCACCCTCGTTGTGCCCCGCGAGTATCTCCGCCGCGTCGCCCAGTACCTGGCGTCCGAGCCTTCGCTGAAATTCTCCTTCTTATCCGACATTACAACTGTTGATCGCTTTCCCATCGAGCCCCGCTTCGAAGTCAATTACCACATGCTTTCGCTCGACCGCAACGAGCGCCTGCGCCTCAAGGTGTGCCTGCCGGGGACCGATGCCGTCGTCCCGACCCTGACTTCCGTCTGGCCCACGGCCAACTGGCACGAACGCGAGAATTTCGATCTCTTCGGCATTCGCTTTGACGGCCATCCCGACCTCTGCCGCATCCTCCTCCCGGATGAGTGGGAAGGCCACCCGCTGCGCAAGGACTATCCGGTCGAGGGGTATCGCTAAGGCCATGGACACGACCCGCCCCATGGCGACCACCATTGAAACCGCGGCAGGCGCCGCCCAGTCCATGGTCCTCAACATGGGGCCGCAGCACCCCTCCACCCACGGCGTGCTCCGCGTGATCCTCGAACTCGACGGCGAAATCGTTCTCAAGGCCCGGCCGGTGATCGGTTACCTGCACACCGGCATCGAGAAGTCCTGCGAATCAAAGACTTATTCCCAAGCCATCACGCTCACCGATCGCATTGACTACCTCGCGCCTCTGTCCAACAACCTGTGCTATTGCTTGGCCGTCGAAAAGCTCCTCGAGTTGGAGGTGCCCAAGCGCGCCCAGTACATCCGCGTGCTGCTCACCGAGCTCACCCGCATCGCCTCGCACCTGGTATGGCTCGGCACTCATGCCATCGACTTGGGCGCGATGTCCGTTTTCCTCTACTGTTTCCGCGAGCGCGAAGAGATCGTCAAAACCTTCGAGTATGTCGGCGGCCAGCGGATGATGACCAGCTACTTCCGCATCGGCGGCCTCGCCCTCGAGCCGCCCCCGGACTGGATCGACCGCGTCCGCCGCGTCGTCGATTCGCTGCCCGCCCACATTGACGAATACGAAGGCCTGCTCACGCAGAACCGCATCTGGCTGGCCCGCACCCAGGGCGTCGGTATCCTGAGCGCCGCCGATGCCATTGCCATGGGCGTTTCCGGCCCATTGCTCCGCGCCAGCGGCGTGCCCTACGACATTCGCAAGGCTTTCCCGTATTCCAGTTACGACGAGTTTGATTTCAACGTGCAGACCCAAACTGCGGGCGATTGTTTCGCGCGTTACCAGGTGCGCGTGGCCGAAATGCGCGAAAGCCTCAAAATCATCCGCCAGGCCATGGACAAGATCCCGGCCGAGGGGCCCTTCATGGCCGAGGCCAAGGGCATCGTCCCGCCCTCCCGCGAGGAGATGAAGACCTCCATCGAGGGCCTCATCTACCATTTCAAGCTTTTCACCGAAGGATTTGCTCCGCCCCCCGGCGAACTCTATCAGGCCATCGAATCGCCCCGGGGAGAGCTGGGAGTCTTTTTGGCGAGCGACGGCTCCGCCAAGCCGTACCGCGTGAAGTTCCGCACGCCGTCGTTTGTGAACCTGCAGTCGCTGCCCAATCTGTGTGAAGGACGACTGATTGCCGATGTCGTCGCCTGTATCGGCACCACCGACATTGTGCTCGGAGAAGTGGACCGCTAGCTGAGGATGGGCGAGAACCGGACCATGCAACTGCCGCCGCTGCTGGAAGCAAAATTTACCGAGATCATCGCGCGCTATCCCGTCAAGCGCTCGGCACTGATCCCCATGATGCTCTACGCCCAGGACCAGTTCGGGTTCCTGAGCGATGAGCTGTTGCAGGACATCGCCGGCCGCCTCGACCTGAACTTCACCCAGGTCGCCGAAACCCTCGAGTATTACTCCATGCTCCGGCGCAAGCCCGCCGGGCGCTATCACGTCCAGGTCTGCACCAACATCTCCTGCATGCTCCGCGGCGGCAAGCAGCTCTACGACCACGTCGAAAAGCGCCTCGGCATCGGACACAAGCAAGTTTCGCCCAACGGCACCTTCTCGCTCGAGGAAGTTGAATGCATGGGCGCCTGCACCGGTGCGCCGGCCATGCAGGTCAACTACGACTTCTACGAGAATCTCGATCCCGCCAAAGTCGATGCCATTCTCGAGCAGCTCCAGCAGGGCAGCCGCCCCAAGCCCGTCCCGGTCATCTCCGGCGCGCTGCACGACCGCCATCCCGCCGAAGTTCCCGTCATCAGCAAGCGCTTCGGCATTCCCGACTCGCGCACCATCGGCGTCTACCTCCAGCACGAAGGCTATCAGGCCCTGGAAAAAGCCCTGAAGCAGATGACCCCGGATCAGATCATCGACGAAGTGAAGAAGTCGAATCTGCGCGGCCGGGGCGGCGCGGGATTCCCGGCCGGCATGAAGTGGAGCTTCGTCCCCAAGGACATCGACAAGCCCAAATACGTCCTCGCCAACGGCGATGAGAGCGAGCCGGGCACCTCCAAGGACCGCCCGCTCATGGAAATGGACCCGCACCAGTTGATCGAAGGAATGGTCATCGCGGGCCGTGCCATTGGCTCCCATCAGGGCTACGTCTACATCCGCGGCGAATATCGCTACGTGATTGATCTCGTGGAAACCGCCATCGCCGAAGCCTATGCCAAGGGCTACCTCGGCAAAAACATTCTCGGCAGCGGATTCGATTTCGACATTGCCGCGCACACCGGTGCAGGCGCCTACGAGTGCGGCGAAGAATCCGCGCTGATGGAATCCCTCGAGGGCAAGCGCGGCTATCCGCGCATCAAGCCGCCGTTTCCTGCCGTCGTGGGACTCTACGGATGCCCCACGATCATCAATAACATCGAAACGCTCAGCACCGTTCCGGCCATCATCCGCCAGGGCGGCGAATGGTATGCCGGTCTGGGCACGCCCAGAAACGGCGGGACGCGCCTCTACTCGATTTCCGGCCACGTCAATCGCCCCGGAATTTACGAGCTGCCTCTCGGTTTTCCGCTCCGCCGCCTGATCGAAGACGTGGCCGGCGGCGTGCGCGGCGGCAAGAAACTCAAGGCCGTCATCCCCGGCGGGAGTTCCTGCCCGCTGCTTTCCGCCGACGAAATCGACGTCGCGCTCGATTACGACTCGGTCGCCAAGATCGGCTCGATGCTGGGCTCGGGCGGCACCGTCGTGATCGACGAAGACACCTGCATGGTCGATGTCGCGCGCCGCATCATGCACTTCTACGCCCACGAATCCTGCGGCTGGTGCATCCCGTGCCGCGAGGGCACCACCTGGCTGCGCAAGCTGCTCGACCGCTTCCACTCCGGCGGCGGCACGGCGGAAGACATCCCGATGGTCGACGAGTTGGCGAAAAACATGCTCGGGCGGACGTTCTGCCCACTGGGCGACGCCGCCGCCATGCCCACCATCAGCATCGTCAATAAGTGGCGGCATGAATTTGAAGAGCACCTCCAGGGCAAGTGCGCCTATAAACCGGCCGAGGTGATTTCCGCAGCGCGCTGAAGCGCTGCCGATGTAATGCATGTTAGGGTGTTCGAGCTTTAGAGGCGTGTGGCAACCTCAGTTTTGCGTCAGGGCACGGCTTCAGCCGTGCCGCAACTGCCGCAAAAGGAAGGCGGCTTTAGCCGCTGAGGGACTGACGCGATCTGAAGGGAAATTTTCATACTGCGAAAATTTATGGCGGAACAGAAACAAGTCGTCTTCACGATCGATGGCCAGCAGGTGGCCACCTCTCCGGGGACCCTCGTCATCGAGGCGGCCAAGAAGCAGGGCATTGAGGTCCCGTCGTTCTGCTACCACCCCGGCCTTTCGCTGCAGGCGGCCTGCCGGATGTGCCTGGTCGAAGTCGAAAAGATGCCCAAGATGCAAACCGCCTGCACCCTGGTCGCCACCGACGGCATGGTGGTCAAGACCGACACGCCCACGGTTCACAAGGCGCGCAAGGACATGCTCGAGTTCGTGCTCACGAACCATCCGCTCGATTGTCCTGTGTGCGACAAGGGCGGCGAATGCGAACTCCAGGACATGACCTTCCGCTACGGCCTCGACAAGAGCCGGTTCATGGAAGAGAAGCTGCACTATCCCGAGGAGAAATGGTCTCCGCTGGTCTATTACGACGCGCCGCGCTGCATTCTTTGTTTCCGCTGCGTGCGCGTCTGCGATGAGGGCATGGACGTCAAAGCGCTCGGCGTGGGTTCCCGCGGCGTCAATTCCGTCATCCTTCCCAACCGCCCCGGCGAGTTGGCCTGCGAGGAGTGCGGGATGTGCATCGATATCTGCCCGGTCGGAGCGCTCACCAGCGGCACCTACCGCTACCAAACGCGCCCCTGGGAGATGACCTACGTCTCCAGCCCCTGCGCGCACTGCTCCAACGGCTGCAAGACCACCCTCGGCGTCCGCAACAACGAAATCCTGCGCGCCAATAACCGCGACCGCTCCGGCGTCAACGGCGAGTTCCTCTGCGGCAAGGGCCGTTTCGGCTTCGATTTCACCTCCCATGCCGAACGCATCCGCCAGCCGCTGGTCCGCCGCAATGGCACGCTCGAGCCCGCCACCTGGGAAGAAGCGCTCGAGGAAATCGCGCGCCGCCTGAAACAGGTGCGCGACGCGCACGGCCCCGCCGCTCTCGGCGTGATCGGCTCGAACCACACTACCAACGAAGAAAATTATCTGCTCAATCGTTTCGCCCGCGTCACTCTGGGCACCAACAACATCGACCACCACCGCACCGCCGACTACGCCGGGCTGGCCGCCCTGCTCGGGCCGCAGGCCAAAGGCTCGCTCGCGACCATGGCGGACGTTTACAACGCCGACGCCGTTCTGCTCATCGCCAACGACGTCACCCAGCAGAATCCCCTGGTCGCCTGGCAGATTCGCACCGCCGTGCGCCATCGCAATGCGCGCCTTTACGTTCTCAACGGCCGCCCCAGCAAGATTCACCGCCAGGCGAAACTCCTCGCCGAAGTCCCCAAGGGCGCCGAGCGCGATGCCCTGCGCTGGCTCGCCACCGAGCAGGGGCAATTGGACGCCAAAACCGTCGAAGCTCTCGTACGCCTCAAGGCCGCCCTGGAAGCGGAAAAGGATGTTGTCGTGCTCTTCGGCGCCGATATCCACGGCGCGGCCCTGCGCGACCTGATCTCTTTGAGCGCGCGCTTCGGCGGCAAGACCAAGTTCATGGCCCTGGGCGACTACGCCAATTCCCGCGGCGCCGCCGATATGGGGCTTTTGCCCGACCGCTTGCCCGGCTACGCGCCTCTATCCGACGCCGCCGAGCGGGCGCGCTTCGGAAAGCTGTGGGGCGGGGAAGTTCCCGCGGCGCCGGGCCTCACGGCGCGCGCCATGATGGAAGCCGCCGTGGCCGGAAAGTTGAAGGCTCTGTACGTCGTCGGCGCGAATCCCGTGAAAACCTTCGGCCTCGCGGCGCCCGGCCGCATCGCCGGACTCGATCTGCTCGTCGTGCACGATCTGTTCCTCACCGAGACCGCCGAACGCGCCGACGTCGTCCTGCCCGCCGCCTCCAGTTATGAAAAGGACGGCACGCTCACCAATACGGCCGGTGAAGTCCAGCTGACCCAACGTTCGATCGACCCGCAGGGCCCGCGCAGCGATTTCGATTTGATTCGCATTCTTTCGCACCAGTTGGGCATTCTCGGACTTGGCTCGCCGATCCGCCATCGCACGCCCGAGGCGGCCTTCGACGAAATTCGCCAGCACGTCGCCGGTTATGCTCTCTCGCACGCCCAGTTGCTCGGCGGCGGTGCCGAAGTTTCCGCCCCGGCGTGCAAATCGGTAGATGCGTCGCACGACGTGCCCCCGGGCACGGTTTTTTCTTCTCACGATTCTTTGTTTACCAGCGGCACGCTGGGGCGCTACTGTTCCAGACTGACTTCGACCAACGAGGCAAAAGATACGCCGTGGAGTTCATCACCCAGCACCCAGTCCTGGTGGTATCGCTAGGAAAGATCGCCGTCCTGTTGTTTGTGGTCATGACGGTCCTGGCGTACCTCTCCTGGTTTGAACGCAAGGTCATCGCGCACATCCAATCGCGATGGGGGCCGTACTATGTCGGCGCGCACGGATTGCTTCAGCCGCTCGCCGACGGCATCAAGTTCCTGTTCAAAGAGGATGTCACGCCGCCGGTAGCCGACCGTCTGGTCTACACGCTTGCGCCGTTCCTCGCCTTCGCCTTGGCGCTGACGGCCATTGCCCTGATTCCTTTCGGCCCGCCGATGCAGCTGCTCGGCCAGCAGGTTTTTGTCGTCTCCAATTCCGAGATCGGCTTGCTCTTCCTGTTCGCCATCACCTCCATCGGCGTCTACGGCATCGCCCTGGCCGGCTGGTCCTCCAACAGCAAATACGCTTTGCTCGGCGGCCTGCGCAGTTCGGCCCAGATGATCAGCTACGAAGTCTCGCTCACCTTGTCGGTCGTGGGCGTGCTCCTTCTGGCCGGCACGCTCAATTTCAACGGCATCATCGCGGGCCAGCAGGGCTACTGGTGGCATGCAATTCCCAGGTGGCACATCTTCCCGCAGATCCTCGGGTTTTTCTGCTACCTCACCTCCGCCATCGCGGAGACCAACCGCGTCCCCTTCGATTTGCCCGAGGCGGAAACCGAACTCGTCGCCGGATTCCATACCGAATACTCCAGCTTCAAGTTCGCCATGTTCTTCATGGCCGAGTACGCCAACATGATCACCGTCTCCTGCCTCGCCACCATTCTGTTTTTCGGCGGCTGGCTCTCTCCCTTCCCGGACCGCTGGACTTGGCAGCTGTTTCTTCCCGGCGCGGCCTTGCTGGCCACCGGCGTCTACACCGCCTTTGACACCGTCGCGCAGATGCGCGGCTTCAAGCGCCTCCAGATGACCATCGTCACCCTCCTGGCCCTGGGCATCGGTTCGCTCTGCCTGATTCCCGTCGTCGCCCACGTCATTCAGGGGCCGTTCTGGTTTTCGCGCCAAGGTCTTCCTGTTCATGTTCTTCTACGTCTGGATTCGCGCCACGTTGCCGCGCTTCCGCTACGACCAGTTGATGTCGTTCGGCTGGAAGCTGCTGCTGCCCGTTTCGCTCGCCAATCTGGTGGGGACGGCCGCATGGTTCGTGTGGGGCTGGATGAGGCACGGATGAGCGTTCCACTGATCGTATTCTTCGTGTGCGCCCTGCTGGCCGTGGCCGGCGCGGTCACCCTGATCCTGGCGCGCGAGCCGGTTCACAGCGCCCTCGCCCTGATCGTGGTGATGCTGTCGCTCGCCATCCTGTACCTGCTGCTCGGTTCCGACTTCATCGCCGCGGTGCAGATCCTGGTCTACGGCGGCGCCATCATGGTCCTGTTCGTCTACGTCATCATGCTGCTCAACGCCGGCGCCGAGGAACGCACCGATTTCAGCAAGCTGGCCAAATTCGCCGGCGTGCCGCTCGGATTCTTCCTGCTGCTCTGGACCGCCCACTGGCTGGCGCATTCCCCCGCCGGACGCGCGGCCGGGACGGGCGGCGCGGCGAGCCAGGGAGTCTCCACCATCGATCTGTCGCTGCTGATTTTCCGGAAGTACCTGTTCCCGTTTGAAGCGACCTCCATTCTGATTCTGGTCGCCATTCTGGGCGCGCTGGTTCTGGCGAGGAAAAGCGAATGAGCATGATTCCCGTTTCCTGGTATCTGGTGCTGAGCGCCATCCTGTTCGGGCTGGGCGTGGTGGCTTTCGTCTTCAAGCGCAACATCATCACGATTTTCATGTCCATCGAGTTGATGCTCAATGCCGTGAATCTCGCGTTCGTGGCTTTCGCGCGGGCCCACAATCAGCTCGATGGCCTGGTGTTCGTCTTTTTCGTGATCGTCGTGGCGGCGGCCGAGGCGGCCGTGGGCCTGGCCATCATCATCATGCTCGCGCAGAATCGCGAGTCGCTCAATATTGAACGCGTGAACCTGCTCAAATTCTAATGCTGCTACTCGAAAATCTTTGGATCATTCTCGCCCTGCCGCTGGCGGGCGCGGCCATCAACGGCCTGTGCGGCAAGCGCTGGCCCAAGTCCGCCGTCAACTCCGTGGCCATCGGCTCGGTCTCGCTCGCCTTTCTCGCCGCCGCGGAAACCGTCCGCGAATTCTCGCACCTCGCCGCCGCCCAGATTCCCTACGTGAAGAGCTATTTCACCTGGATCGTTGCCGGGCCGTTCAAGGTCGATTTCGCCCTCCAGGTGGACCAGCTCACCGTCGTCATGCTGCTCACGGTTTCCTTCGTCGGCATGCTCATCCACATCTATTCCACCGGCTACATGGCCCACGAGGGCGGCTACTACCGCTTCTTCACCTATCTCAATCTCTTCATGTTCTTCATGCTGACGCTGGTGCTCGCCGCCAACCTCATCGTGATGTTCGTCGGCTGGGAAGGCGTGGGCCTGTGCAGCTACCTGCTGATCGGATTCTGGTTCCTGAAAAAATCGGCGGCCGATGCCGGCAAGAAAGCGTTCATCACCACGCGCATCGGCGATTTCGGATTCACCGTCGGCGTGCTGCTGGTCTTCTGGACCTTCGGCTCGGTCGATTTCGGCGATATTTTCAGCAAGCGTTTCCGGCATGCCCGCCGAAGCATGGCGCAGCATGGGCATTCTCACGGTGATCTGCCTGCTGCTCTTCACCGGCGCGGTCGGCAAATCGGCGCAGCTGCCGCTCTACGTCTGGCTGCCCGACGCCATGGAAGGCCCCACGCCCGGTCAGCGCGCTGATTCACGCCGCGACGATGGTCACCGCCGGCGTCTACATGGTCGCGCGCATGCACCCGCTGTTCTCCCGCGCCCCGATCGCCATGCTGGTCGTCGCCATCGTCGGCGCGCTCACCGCCTTCTACTCCGCGACCATCGGCCTCGTCCAGACCGACATCAAGAAAGTCCTCGCCTATTCCACCGTCTCGCCAGCTCGGCTACATGTTCCTGGCCTGCGGCGTGGGCGCCTATGGCGCGGGCATCTTCCATCTGATGACCCACGCGTTTTTCAAGGGTCTCCTCTTCCTCGGCGGCCGGCAGCGTCATTCACGCCATGGGCGGCGAGCAGGACATGCGCCAGATGGGCGGCCTGCGCAAGAAGATTCCCGTCACCTACTGGACGATGCTGATTGCCACGCTCGCCATCGCCGGCATTCCCGGCTTCGCCGGATTCTTCAGCAAGGACCAGATCCTCGAGGCCGTGCAGTCCGGACCGTCACGCCAATCTGCCGCTCTGGCTGCTGGGCGTGACCGGCGCGGCCCTCACGTCGTTTTATATGTTCCGCCTCGTCTTCCTCACCTTCTTCGGCGCGCCGCGCTACGACGAGCACAAGGTCCACGTCCACGAATCGCCCAGGAACATGACCGTGCCGCTGATGATTCTGGCCTTCCTCTCCATCTTCGGCGGCTGGTTTGCCGCGCCCAAGCTCGTGGGCGGCGTCGATCACTTTACAAAGTTTCTGGATCCTGTCTTCTCCTCCTATGCGCTGCCTGCAGCCGAAGTGGCGGCGGAAGTGCCCACCGAGGCTGCCGCCACCCCGGCCACCGAACTGCTGCCACGCCCTGACGGGCATGCCAATCTGCTGGTCAACTGGGTGCGCGCCGTCGAATCGCCAGAGAAATCGAATACATGTCGCAGGCCGGCCCGCATCATGGAGCGGGTGATGAAAGTGGCCATCGACGCGGTCGAGCCCGGCCAGCGCCAATGCGATGCCGCAGCCAAGATCTATCAAGCCGAGACCGCCGGCACGCCCGAGTTCGGCGGCGACTACACCGCCTTCGTGCCCATGTTGCCGACGGGCGTCGGCACGTCGACGCCCCATCTGACCTGGAGCGACGCCAAATTCGTCAAGGGCGAGCCGACGATCCTGGAATTGGGTGCCGCCCGCCACCGCTACCACTGCCCTATGGCGCGAACGGTGTTTCTGGGGAAACCGCCGCAGAAGCTGGCGGACACGGCCAGCGTCGTGGTCGACGGCATTGCCGCCGGGCTGGAAGCGGCCAAACCCGGCGCCACCTGCGAGGATGTGGAGGGCGCCTGGCGGCGCACCATCGCCAAACACGGCATAATGAAGGAATCGCGGGTCGGGATACTAGACTGGCCTCAACTATCCCCCCGACTGGGGCGAACACACCATGAGCCTCCGGCCCGGCGACAAGTCGGTGCTGGAGCCCAATATGACGTTCCACTTGATCGCCGGCATCTGGATGGACGATTGGGGCATCGAAATCAGCGAGTGCTTCCCAGGTCACCCCGCGCGGGGCTGTACCGTTCTGCAAAATGCCGAGAGCACTGACCGTGAACGTTCGAGGGCAGATTCAATCCTGTCGATGTCTTCATCGAGGTGTTTCGATCCGATCATCGCCAGCAGTACGCCAACCGCTTCTACCGATTCAACCCTGAGTTTGGTGACCTTCATTGTGTCGCCGCTGTCCGTGCTTTCGACGAAGAGGTGGTTGTGCCTCGCGCTTTCTTTCGTCATCCGGATGTCGAATCTTCCGCCGGATATTTCTGTCACTGCGGTTCCCGCGCTGTCCTTAATCCGGTCGGTCGATCCGCTATTGTAGATGGCCATAAGCGAATCGAAAGTTATCCTCGAGTGGTCGATGTCGAAAGTTTGCTCCCCTCCGGGGAAGAGCTTCACAAGGTGGAGTGATATGCCTATTTTCTGAACAACTGTCCCGTTCTCCGACCTTTCAATCCAAACGCATTTCGTCTGCGAGACCGCCTGGTTTATCATACCTGACAGCAGAAGGAAGCATGAAACCGCAATAATCCTGTTTCTCATATGTAACCTCTTGATTTGATCCCGTGAGAGTGAATGTTCCGGTAGATGCTATGCAATAGGAAATTGATCACTGAGCAAATTACGCCGGAGCGGGGGGAGAGTTACGTTTTTGTTTCATGGGAATAGCCGCGTCCTCATTTGCACTTAGACAACTTAGCGAATAAATTAAGCGGAAAACGAAGAGAGACCGCACCTGTGCGATGACGTAAGAGGATTGTTTTTCTACCAACCCTTCACACTCATATAAGGAGATGCAAATCCCATGGAACAGTCCGCATACAAGCTCTACGGATATAGATGGCTCATACTCGTGGTCTTCATGCTGGTTGCCGCCTTCAACCAGCTTATCTGGATCACATTCGCGCCGATAACGGACGCCGCCGCCGCATATTACCACGTCTCACAGCTCGATATCGGGCTTCTGTCGATGAGCTTCATGATAGCTTTTCTGGTCTTCTCTATCCCCGCATCGTGGGTCATCGACACGTACGGTTTCCGTATTGCCGTCGGGATAGGTGCCGCACTGACGGGCATATTCGGCCTGATGCGCGGCCTGGTAGCATCCAACTTCACGCTTGTGATGGTTGCCCAGATCGGCACCGCGGTTGGACAGCCTTTCATCCTGAACGCTCTGACTAAAGTTGCCGCACGCTGGTTCCCGATCGAGGAACGCGCGACCGCGTCCGGGTTGGGCTCACTGGCTATGTACCTTGGAATACTCGCGGGCCTGGCCTTGACTCCGTCTCTCGCGTTGAACGCCGGATTTTCGAACATGCTCCTCTACTACGGCGTAGGTGCGCTTGCAGTGGGAATCATATTCATCGTCTTCGCACGCGAACACCCCGCAACGCCTCCCGGTCCAGTGGACCAGGAAGAACGCGCGCTTATGTTCGACGGAATGAAACAGATCCTGAGAAACAAGAATTTCCTTCTCCTCATGTCCATCTTCTTCATCGGGCTGGGAGTCTTCAATAGTGTAACCACCTGGATAGAAGACATAATAAGTCCTCGCGGTTTCACGGCGACACAAGCGGGAACAGCCGGCGGACTCATGATAGTTGGCGGAATTGTCGGAGCGGTGATACTCCCGACACTGTCTGACAAATACCGCAAGAGGGTGCCGTTCATCATCATAGGGCTTGTGGGCACGATTCCGGGGCTCCTCGGAATTACTTACGCCGCTCTCGAACGGCGTGCTGTACGTGGCATCCTTCGCGCTTGGATTTTTCCTGTTGAGCTGCGGTCCCATTGGGTTCCAATACGGCGCGGAGATCGGCAGGCCGGCCCCGGAGGGGACTTCGAACGGCTTGCTACTTCTCATGGGACAGATTTCCGGAATTGCTTTCATCTTTGGCATGGACGCATTCAGAGTCGGTCCGAAAGGATCCATGACGCCGTCGCTTCTCGTCATGACGGGTCTGGTAGTGCTTAGCCTGTTCATGGCGGCAAGGCTGAAGGAGTCGGATCTGGTTGCGGGTGGGGCGACGAAGGTGGAACAGGCTGTCGAACCGTCGTAAGTATATTTTCGGGATGTGGCCGGACAACGGCCGCGGAGCAGTTGACCGTTTGCCGGGATTGCTCTGAACTGTGTCTGGCCGCTGCTCGAAGTCTGCGGAAGTCGCCGTCACCTTAATACCAGATCATCCCGGCCCATCACCAGCCTCCTGCGGGTTAGAGAAGACAACCAGATCCAATAATTGGGAAGTGGTACAGGCGCCTTCGTACGATGAGCTCGGTGGCTGAAATCCTTCCGCGCCCCTTCTCTGTTGATAATCTCTCCATTCGCACGTAATTTCTTGGGTCCGCCATCTTGGGCTGTCGTGTCGTGATCGCGTTCCAATGAATAAACCTGTTTATTGATTCCGGACGGTGGATCGCGTTAACGTGCTGATTGCGTTTAGTATCGACTACAAGGGCATGCCAGATGAGAAACATTTTCCTGCTGCTTTCTTTTACCTTGATTCCAATCCATATGTTGTTTCCGCAGACCACGAACGTCGACTCGATCGAGTTCGCATATCCCGGTGAGGTGGTTATTACGGCGCCGAGACTTAGTTTGCCCCTGAGGAGGGCTCCGTTTTCTACAAGCCTCGTCGATTCGAGTGCTTTGACAGTTCTGCCGCGCGCCGTCGCCATGGACGAGGCGCTGAGACTTGCTCCCGGCGTCAAAGTGGATAACCAGGCAAACGGGGAGAGGGTG
This sequence comes from Terriglobia bacterium, assembly GCA_963791705.1. Classification (GTDB taxonomy): domain Bacteria; phylum Acidobacteriota; class Terriglobia; order Acidiferrales; family UBA7541; genus Palsa-295. The sequence continues at coordinate 306,349 of CAWBTO010000007.1, forward strand.
CATGTCTCGATACGAGGCCAGGGCATACTCACGGAGACCGGCATTCGTTCGATCAAAGTCCTGCTCGACGACATCCCGATGAACGACCCCACAGGATTCGCTCCTGACTTCTTCGATGTGGATTTGAATACCGTTGATCGAATCGAGGTCCTGCGTGGGCCCGCGGCGTCGCTGTACGGCGGCGGTGCCGCCGGCGGCATAATTAATATCATTACTCAGAACTCGCCGAATACTCCTCTGTCCGCTGAAGTTTCGGCCACGGGCGGGTCTAACGGCTTCTGGAACGGGTTCGGCCAGTTCGGCGGCAGCGCGAGGAATATCAACTACCGAGTGTCTCTCGATCGCACCGCGGGCGACGGCTACCGGATTCACACGCACTTCTGGCAGAACAAAGTCTATGCCAAAGCGACATATACCCCGAGCTCGTCGTTCCAGTTGGTGCCGATCGCCTCGTGGTCACACACCTATCATGAGAATCCGGAGGGGCTGAGTTTGATGCAATACCTGCAGGATCCGAAACTCGCCAATGATGACGCAGTACCGTACAACGAGCACATGGAAATGAATCGCACCACGGAAGGGGTTGCCGGTGTGGCCCGTTTTAGTGACAATCACGAATTGAGGTTCAACGCCTACATAAAGCAGTCGAATTATACCGAAGCCAATAACCGTGTATTCGATCACCAAATGCTCACGACGCCCGGCGGATCGATCCAGTACTCTCTGTCCTCTGGTGCGAGTGAGGATGTCTTAAGGAACCAACTCAGCGTCGGGGCGGACCTCCAGTGGCAGACTAACGACGAACACTTGAACCCGAACTATCATGCTATCGAGGGCGATACCGTACTCGCCAGACAGCAAATCCGGCAGTCGGGAGAAGGATTCTTTCTGATCGATATGGTCACGATTGGCCGCGACTGGAGCCTGATGGGAAATCTGCGGTTCGACAAGATACACAACGAGCTTACTGATCTGATGAGAACCGATTCAACCGACCTTTCAGGCTCCGCAGATTTCTCCAACGTAACAGGTCGGCTCGGCGTGGCCTTCTCGCCGTCTCGCGATCTGACATTGTACACAAACTGGGCACAGGGATTCATACCGCCTTCTACGGAAGAGCTCGGCGCCAACCCGGGCGGCTATGGCGGATTTAATTCGGCCCTGACCGCCGCGACTGCTAACTGTTTTGAAGCCGGGGCCCGCGGAATCATCGCGCACGAATTTCAATATGGGCTGACAGGATTTTATATGTTAACGAGGAACGATTTTGACCGGTACCGGATCCCCGGACGCGGTCATGGCCAGGAAGGTACGTTCTACAGGAACGTCGGTGCGAGCAAACGATTTGGACTTGAGCTATCCGCTTGGTACAAACCAATAGAACCTGTGGTGATCCAGTTAGCCTACACTTATTCGCATTTCAAATACGATATTGGTTCGCCGATTCAAATCATGATGGATGATACCACTATTCACAAGTACATTGAAAACGGAAACTGGCTTCCGAATTCGCCGATGCATCAACTCGCGGTCGATATCAGGTGCGATGTCCTGCCGGAAGTATCACTCGGCCTTACCTCAGAAACGCTGAGCAAGTCCTACATCGATGGTGCGAATATTGAATCGGAAGCGGCGCCCGGCTATTCGCTGCTGGGGGCACGGCTGGTCTATCATTGGCACATCCAGGGAATCGCAGGTGACATAATGTTTCAAGCCAGGAATATTGCCAACACTCGCTATGTTGCCTTCACCGAGCCCGATCCGGGAGGCAATTCGTACCAGCCCGAAGCCGGAGGGGAATTTTTCGCCAATGTGAAGATACTCTTATGAAGGCGTGAGAGTGAGTGAGCAGAGCGTAACGATCTCGCAGATCTGAATTGGGAAATTGAAAATAGGGAGGACCGTCGTCCCGTTTCCACCATTTGGCCGATATGTCCAGGATACTGCGATCAACCGCACCATAAGCTTGTACTCGTTGGAATTTACCTGATCTTTTCAATATCATGTCTCGCCTGAGTTAAAGATGTCGTTAGTCAATTGTTAAAAGAGGAAGGGAACCATGCGTCTTACTTACGCATTCATCTTCGTTCTTCTCATATCGGTCGTCCAGGGATTCGGGAAAACTGTAGTTTTCTTTGAGAAAGGATTTCCAACCGTAGATAACGGCGAGATCAGCCGCTCCGTCCTCGAGCGCGCCTTAGCGCCAATGAACCCTGTCTTCGTAGAACTCGATAGCCTGTCGGAAAAACTCGCGGCCGGCGATCTCCTGGTACTTCCGTACGGCTCGGCCTTTCCGGCCGATGCCTGGGGCGTGATCGGGGAGCATCTCCGCAGCGACAATCTCCTCGTGATCGGGGGGAGGCCACTGTACGTGCCGGTATATCGCGACGGCGCAGGGTGGCGGACCGGGACTCCTCAAAACAGTTACTCGAGGAATCTCGGGATAATGTATTCATACAAGGCACCGCAGCATGGACCGTGGGCGTTGAAGTGGGATGTCGATGCGCCGTTCTTCCATGTTAAGACGATCGACGCGAGTCGGGTGTTCGTGAATGCCGGCTTCGGCGGAAGCTATCGCGGGCTCGGCTTCTTTGTCGACGCAGATGGCGACCGGCTCGCCGCGCCCGTGGCTGCGATTGATATGGTATACTTCGGTCAGCCCCGACGGGGTGTCTATCTTAGTTTCGACGCTAATCCGGCATATTGGGCGTCAAAAGATGGAATTGAACTAATCCGCGAGGCAGCTCGCTACGCGTCTTTCGGTGGCGTGCGAATGTATCTCGATTTGGACAACCTTTCACTGGATCCCGGCGATCACGTAACTGGATCGATTGATGTCCTGCGCGGCGGCGAACCGGCTAAGCTGACGGTGGAACTTCTGTTGGGGTCGAAACTGCTGGAGAAGAGAAGTATGGATTGCGGCAGCTCGCTGCATGAGGCAATCGGCTTGACACAGCGTCTGCAAAAGCCGGGAATGTACACAGTTCGTGCGGTCCTGTCGATAGGCGACACGGCGTTCGACCAGTACACATCGGGAGTTGAAGTGCGACAGCCGGGGCTGCTCGACTCAGGACAGCGGCTTGAAGCCGGGGATAACTATTTCCGGCTTGGCGGGAAACCTTACCTGCCGGTCGGCGTGAACTACTTTTCGACGGATCCGCACGGACGGGCCTTCTTTGTCGGCCAGAGCATCGGTGGGAACCCCTTTATTTGGGAACGTGATTTCGCCGATATGGAACGGAACGGGCTGACTATAGTCCGCACAGGGATTTGGGCGAACCGGCTGCGATATCTAGAACAAGTGAGCGGCGCATCGAGCCAGCGCCTCCTGAACGCCATCGAGGCATACTTGGATGCCGCTGCACGCCATCATATGCAGGTAATCTTCACCTTCTTCGCATTCAATCCGGGCGTGGAGTTGCAGACCGGGCGCGGTTCCGGCCATGAAGTTATGGTAGGTGGCTCCAACCCTTATGTCGACCCGATGTCATTGAATATCGAGGAGACTTACGTTCGCTCAATAGTATCACGTTTCAAGGATGTCCCGTTCCTCAGCTATGATCTTATCAATGAACCGAGCTATTCCGATATTGAACATATCTGGAAAGGAAATTCGCCTTCAGGAGGCCCGGCTGAAACATCGGCATGGCAGAAGTGGCTCGAAGACCGTTACGGCACTATCGACAGTCTGGCCGGTGCATGGCATGTCCCGCCCGCTGAGCTCGGGTCATTCGACAAAGTGCAGTTACCTGACTATAACGACATCCAGCAGGCCCGTGACAACAACGCGATGAGCGTACGTGCGGTGGATTACAACCACTTCGCGCAACACGCTTTCAACGACTGGACGAATGATATGATCAAGACCATCCGCTCGACCGGCTCGACGCAGGCTGTAACCGTCGGTCAGGATGAGGGCGGCGTAACCAATCGTCTCCTCGACCAGTTCATTGCCGAGTCGGACGTGACTTATACGGTCAATCATACCTGGTGGCAGGACGACGCGCTGTTGTGGGACTCGGTAGTGCCGAAGACTCCCGGGAAGCCGAACCTCGTGGAGGAGACGGGGCCCCAGCCGGTTTGGACTATTGACGGCACCTGGCGACTGGACGATATGAACGGCCTGGGGCTCGAAGAGAGGAAGCTCGTACTGGCGTTTGCGAACGCCGGCGCTGGGGTTCTCCATTGGGACTGGACCCACAGTGATGACTTCGGCCTGATGCGCAGCGATGGTTCTCAGAAGGTTTGGATGGATGCTTTGAAGGGGATAGCGTCATTTGCCCGAGTGGCTGAGCCTTACACGACCGAGGCGAAACTCCCTGAAATAGCGCTTGTACTTCCCCAGTCGCTACAGCTGTCGACGTTCAACAACTATGGGATAGAAATCCAGCAGAAAGCGGTACGAGCGCTGTACCAGTACGCACGCGGGAGTGCATTCGCCATCGGAGAATATCAGCTGGCACATATGCCGGATGCGAAGCTGATAATTGTCCCGGCTCCATGGGTGATGGGCCAGAAGGCATGGGAAGAATTGATGGCCAGGGTGAAAGCCGGGGCGACGCTCCTGATTTCGGGACGGGTCGACGCGGATTCTCACTGGCAGCCGGTGACCGAACGCACGAGCGGATGGAATGTGGATTATTCGGAAGAGGCGCTCAGAACTCGTTACGCGGAAGTGACCTGGCCCGGTGATTCCGCGAGGTTGAGCTATTCCGGCGACAAGACTACCTACCTCGACCGTGGAGTACTGGGCGGCGGCAGGACGTTTGCCGACATTACCCTGGGGAAGGGGCGCATATTGTATTTCGCTCTGCCGCTGGAGATGTCCGATCAGTTGAATGTCGTCGGCGGCATTTACAGGTTTGCGATGCAGAAGGCCGGAATTAAAGAGCCATATACAACTACTTGCACCGACCCCGGGAAATTGATCGCGCCAACCCAGCTCCCTGAGTGTACGCTATACGTGCTGACCTCGGAGAGTGCGAACCCCGCGCCGATCGACTTTCACGATAATTTGAGCGGCGCGAATTTCTCGGTCCGTCTCGATCCGGGAAGAGGAGCTCTGATGCTGGTCGGGAAGAATGGGAAGGTAATCGCGTCATATAACGTCAATTGATTTGTGCGTGAGGGGCGCATCTTTCCGGCCACTTCCGAACTTTTCCATCAGACATCCCTCGGCCGGGACGCGAAGGGCCTCCGCCATTCGTGAGACGTCCTTTCGGATCAATACCTGCATCGTTGTCGGAATGTCATGGAATAATAGATTTGTATTTGACAACGTGGATGAGTAAAATCTTCATGATTAAAGTCAGGGGAATGTCTTGCAATCAATAACCTCAAAATCCAATTACGAAATGAAAACCATCCCGTCACTGTTTGAAGCGAGCGTTACGCGCTTTCCATCGAATGTTCTGATGTGGGAAAAGAAAGGGGATAGCTTTTCAGGCACATCGTATAGGGACATGCGGATTCTTGTCTATGAGTGCGCTGCGGGGCTGATGAGCCTTGGAATCCGTAAGGGAGACAGAGTGGCGCTCATTTCGGAGGGGAGGAACGACTGGGTTATTACTGAATTGGGGATTCTGTATGCTGGCGCAATCAACGTCCCACTATCGGTGAAAATTGAGGAACTAGCGGATTTGAAATTCAGGCTCGCGCATTCCGGTGCGAAGATGGTCGTAGTCTCCGGCACACAAGTGGCGAAAGTCCGGCAGATCAGGAACGATTTGCCTGAACTTGAGAAGGTTATTGTCCTTGACGGTGAGGTGCGCGAGGCCGATGATGAGCTCTGCTATTCGACTCTGCTTGAGGAAGGCGACGCTTACCTTAGGTCACATCGCCGTGAATTTGAAGAACGCTGGAAGTCGGTCCAGGGAAGCGATCCAGCCAATATCTGTTACACTTCCGGAACCACCGCCGACCCGAAGGGTATCGTTCTCACGCATCGCAACTATACCGCGAACGTGGAGCAGGCATCTGCTCTTCTTCCCATCCCCGAGGAATACTGTTCGCTCCTCATACTTCCGTGGGATCACTGCTTCGCTCACACGGCAGGGATATATACCCTCATGCGCAACGGAGCCAGCATGGCATCCGTACAGGTTGGCAGGACTCCGATGGAAACGCTGAAGAACATTCCGGTGAATATCAGAGAGACCCGGCCTTATTTCCTTCTCAGCGTTCCCGCGCTGGCGAAAAATTTCAGGAAGAACATAGAGGGGGCTATCCGCCAAAAAGGGGATAAGGTCGAGAGACTTTTCCGTCGGGCGCTAAAGGCTGCCTATGCGTTTAACCGGGACGGATGGAACCGTGGGAAGCATGTTTCCCTGAAGACGAGGGCCGAACACAAACTTTACGAATTGATTCTCTTTAAGAAGATACGCGGGAATTTCGGCGGGCGGCTTGAATTCTTTATAGGCGGCGGAGCGTTGCTGGATATCGAGTTGCAAAGGTTCTTCTATGCCATCGGTATCCCGATGTTCCAGGGATACGGATTAACCGAAGCGGCGCCGATAATCTCCGCCAACGTTCCTGCCCGCCACAAACTAGGTTCCTCCGGTTCGATCGTCCCGAATCTTCAAGTCAAGATTTGTGATGACCAGGGAAGAGAACTTCCGAGAGGCACAAAGGGTGAGATCGTCGTGAAGGGCGAAAACGTTATGGCAGGGTACTGGCGGAACGACAAGGCGACTCGTGATGCAATCCGGGACGGCTGGCTCTATACCGGCGACCTCGGCTATCTTGACGGGGACAACTTCCTCTATGTGCTTGGCCGTGAAAAAAGTCTTCTTATCAGTCACGACGGCGAGAAATACAGCCCCGAGGGAATAGAAGAAGCGGTAACGGATAACTCTCCGTATATCGAGCAGATAATGCTGTCTAATAACCAATCGCCCTATACGGTTGCGCTCATTGTCCCAAGCCGTGAAGCGATCCTCGACTATCTTCGCGAAGCGGGATTATCGGCACAGTCGGATGACGGGCAAGCGGCCGCGCTGAGGCTGTTGGAATCGGAGATCGGACAATACAGGCAAGGTGGCAAGTATGCCGGTATGTTTCCGGAACGATGGCTCCCCGCTGCCATCGCGGTCCTCGGAGAAGGATTCACCGAGCAGAACAGGTTGCTGAACAGCACCCTGAAGATGGTGCGTGGAAAGATTGCCGACTTTTACAAAGACAGGATAGAATACATGTTCACCGCGGAGGGGAAGGACGTCTGCAATCACCAGAACAGGATGATATTGAAGAGGATGGCATAGGAAGCTCCCGGGTGGTGCGCCCCTTCCGAGTACAACACGAATCATCCCGCCTACTTGAACCTTCATACCTGGACCTTAAAGGCAGTAACGACTGCATCCGCCGACAGTGTAGCCGGGGGAGGGCGGCACATTCATCTTTGAAAAGTTTTCCGGTGGGGTTATATTTTTCAAATGAGAGTCACTCGCGCTGAAGTCGATCTGTCTGCTATACAATACAACATAAGTCAGGTAGTCCGGAAAGTAGGTCCTAACGTACGCGTCCTGGGCGTCATCAAGGCAAACGCCTACGGTCACGGGCTTGTCCCTGCCGCCAAAGCGGCGCTCAACGCCGGTGCGAGTTATATGGGCGTCGCGCTTGCTGATGAGGGAATAGAGCTGCGTCAGCACACGTCCGCTCCTATCCTGGTATTTTCGCCGCCTTTTGAAGACTCGCTCGAATCTTACGTGCGTTTCGACCTCGACGCGACAATCACCTCTGTCGAAACCGCGCACGCGCTCAACGCCGTAGCCAGAACGGCGCACAAGAAAGCAAGGGTGCAGATTAAGATCGATACAGGGATGGGAAGGATCGGTTTCCTCCCGGAAGTTGCGCTCGACGCTGTCAGGGCGGTTGCAAACCTGGATTCACTTGAGATCGTGGGCGTTTATTCTCATTTCGCCACTTCTGATGAGACCAATAAAGAATTCGCCCGCCGCCAGTTATTGGCATTTAAAAAGATTGTCGCGGCGGTGAAGGACATGGGCCTGACCAAGATCTTGTTCCATATTGCCAACAGCGGCGCCATACTAGACATGCCCGACTCATATTTCGATATGGTACGCCCGGGCATTATGACTTACGGTTACTACCCTTCGCTTGAGACTTCGGAGTCCGTTGACATCAGGCAGGCGCTTAGTTTGAAATCAAGCGTCGCCCTGATTAAAACCTTAAAAGCCGGAACGAGTGTCAGTTATGGCAGGAGGTATTTTACGAAGAAAGACAGCAGAATTGCCGTTATCCCAATTGGTTACGGCGATGGTTTCACGAGGCTCTTGACCGGGAAGGCCTCGGTACTTATCAAAGGGAAACGCTACTCGATAACCGGCACTATTACAATGGACCACGTGATGATAGACGTCGGAAGCGATTACGAGGTGCAGCAGGGAGACGAGGTCGTGTTAATAGGTAAAAGTGGAGAAGAGTCGATCAGCGCGTGGGACCTGGCTTCGAGTCTCGGGACCATCCCATATGAAGTCCTTTGCATGCTGAACAACAGGGTTCCGCGCATCTACACCAATCAAGAACCAGCAGTAGGAGATTGAAATCTTGAAAGTCTTTGCAGCGATAATGGCGGGGGGAGTCGGCGCGCGATTCTGGCCACAGAGCCGCGAGAGCATGCCGAAACAGTTCCTTAAAGTCTTCGGTGACCGCACCCTTTTCCAGCGGACTTTCGACAGGATATCGACGGTTATCACGCCCGAGAATATCTTTGTCGTGACTAACGCGGTCCAGCGCCCCGTCGCTGTAGCCCAGCTCCCGCAACTTCCCCAGAGAAACATAATTGCCGAACCGTTTGGGCGAAATACCGCGCCGTGCATAGCGGCGGCGGCATCCGCAGTGTCTTCAATAACCGAGGACGCCGTGATGGTGGTGCTGCCATCAGATCACCTGATTTCTGAAGAGGACAAGTTTCTTGCTCAGCTTAAGGACGCGATCAGGCTTGCGGACAAACAGCGTGCGCTTGTGACAATCGGAATCAGGCCGACTCATCCGGAGACCGGCTTCGGTTATATACATTTCGACGACAGCTCGGTGAGCAAGGAAGTGTCTGACCATGGTGGCCGCCGCGTGATTGCCTTCAAGGAAAAACCGGACCATGAGACCGCCGTGAAATTCCTGGAAAGCGGCGCCTATCTATGGAACAGCGGTATGTTCGTATGGCGCGTCGACGTAATCCTCGAGGAACTCAGGAAAAACCTGACTCACTTCTCCGACTTCTGGTCGCAACTGAGGAACTCTTTCGGGACCCCGGCCTTCGATAAGACACTCGAAGAGTTCTACCTGCGTGCCCAGTCGATATCGGTAGACTATTCCGTCATGGAAAAGGCAGCGAATGTTCTCACGATACCGAGCAGCTTCACATGGAGCGATGTCGGCTCCTGGGACGAGGTATACAGGCTCAGCGACAGGGACGGGGATGGCAACTCATTCAAAGGTGATGTCGTGAACATCAGGTCCCGCAACAGCCTTGTCTGGGCCGACGAAAAGGTATTCGGACTCGTTGATGTGGACGATCTCCTCGTGGTCGAGACAAAAGATTCGGTTCTTATTTGCAGGCGGGGAAAATCACAAGCCGTAAGGGAAATTGTCGACATCCTCAAGAAAAAGGACAGACAAGATCTAATTTGAAACGACTATACCTGCTCGCTCTGTTGACTGTCCCGTTTTATCTATTCGGGTGTTCCTCGGCCGAGCGGTTCACAGGTTCGGGGCCTTCGCCTACCGGACCCGCAACGAGCCAGGGTTCGTCTCCGACCCGATTTAGCGGGAAGGTGCTCCTGACTATCGAAGGGGCAGCTTCGTATTATTCATACGGTTTTAACGGCAAGAAAACCGCAAGCGGCGAAATCTTTGACAAGAACGCGTACACAGCTGCTCACCGCGAGTTTCCATTCGGAACGCTCCTGCGTGTCACCAATCTCGGTAACAATAAAAGCGTCGAAGTGAAAGTCAACGACCGCGGCCCCTTCGCCAAAGGCAGGATAATAGACTTGTCGGAGGCGGCAGCCAGGGCTATCGGCATGATTCAAGCCGGCACAGCCGAAGTAAAAATAGAAGTGTTGAAATGGGGCAAAAGCCAGGAACAGAACGGTAATTGAAAAGGCGGATGAAGTAAGCCTTGCCTGATTTTTCACACGAATATTTCAAGGAGAAGTTCAGGAACGAGCGGGGCTTCAACAACCTCTTTGAAGTCTTCAGAAAGGCACTCGAACAGGGGATCGAGAATCTCGACCTCTACAGAGAGCTCTTGTGGAACAATTCTCTTTCGTCGGAAGAGCTTCTCTTCTTCGCGAAGAGACTGGGGGAAGTTTTTCCACATCTCGCATTCGAAATATACATGTGGCTCTCGAATGTCTTTGAATCGCGTCCCCGGGAGATAGACAGCCTCGAGCTGGCGTTCCTCTGCCTGAAGAAGGCTTCGGAGTTCGATCCCAAGTCGGATGGGCCTTATGTGAACTCCTGTAATCTCTATAACTCCGATCTAAACATACCTACCCTGCAAAGCATCATGTCCTTCCTGAAAACCGGAATAGAGAAGGTCGGTGATCCGGTCCCGATCTACGAACGCCTGTCGGTCTTCTATAAAATGATCGGGAACGACGAAATGTTCCGCTTCTATAGACAGAAATCGGGCCGCTGATCTTGAAATCACGAATTCGTGGTTACGCGAGCATATTCGCGGCGGCGTTCTTCTGGGGATCCTCCGGCACAGCGGCGAAGTATCTCTTCCAGCACAACATCTCGCCAATGCTCGTCGTTCAATCGAGGGTGATCATCGCGGCATTTTTCCTGGCGGCGATTTTACTTGTCGTGAACAGGAAACTCCTCGTAATATCGCTGGCAGACCTCAAAGACTTCGCTCTGCTTGGGGTGATCGGGGTAGCAGGGTCGAACTATGCCTACTATATGGCTATACAGGTCACAAGCGTCGGCATCGCGATACTGATGCAGTATACCGCCCCTGTCATGGTCGCGCTTTATATGCTCCTCAGCAGGCAGGAGAGGATAAGCAGAGTTAAGTCACTCGCGATCGTCCTCTCCCTCGGCGGCAGCGCGGTCATGCTTGGCGCATTCAATCCGGCCGTGCACATCACCGCGGCCGGGATCTTCCTCGGCATCGTCTCGGCCGTATGTTTCGCCTTCTTCAATGTGTACAACAAAGTGGCGACGAAACATTATTCAATTTGGACCGCGGTCACCTGGACGCTGATTTGCGCGGGGATCTTCTGGGTAATCATTGACATTCTCTTCGGTATTGAAACTGTTCATATGGGTTCCCTCGAAGTTGCCACGCTGACAGGGTTCTCGTTCACGTCGGTCATATTCCCGTATTATTTCTATTTCACCGGGTTGAAGCACCTCGCGCCGTCTACAGCAGTTATAGTCTCAACACTTGAACCGGTCGTTGCCATATTGACGTCATTCCTCTTCCTTGGTGAGACGCTCGGCATGTCCCAGATAGCTGGAGGAATATTCATAGTCTCGGCTGTAATTTTACTCGAGGTATACAGGGAATGAAGTCGGAACGAAGAGTCGAGAAGTTGTCGCGGGCCCTCAGGCTCTCGGAAAGGCGAATCTCAGCGTGAGATTGGGGTCATTGCCCAAGAGGTAGAAACAGTGCTGCCGGAAGTAGTCTCGGAGGACGCTCAAGGGTATAAATCAGTGGACTATTCCAGGCTCACGCCTCTGCTGATTGAGGCGGTAAAGGAACTGAAAGCGCAGGATGAGGCCAGGCAAGTCCAAATTGATGCGCTGAAAGCACAAAATGCAGAGTTGCGGTCACGGATTGAGGCTCTGGAGAAAAGATAGATCATACAAGGCGAGGGCGGGAGTGGTGCAAGGGTTATTCCTCATTCTCCTGGCCCACTACGGTGATCTTCTGCCCTTTCAGGACTGCTCTCAGCAGGTTCCCCTTGATAGCCGGGTTGGTTTGAGCCAGTTCCTTCAGCCATTGTTTCATTTGGGAGCGTTTTGATAAGCCCCCTTCATGAAAGGGGCAGGAGTGAGGGATGGGAATAATATCTTGAGCGACACAAAAACGCTCGATTTCTTCCTCATATACGTAGGCAAGAGGCCGGATGACTCTATTTTTCCGGTCTTCGGAGACCAGATGTGCAGGCATCTTCCACAATGATCCGGCATAGAAAAGGTCCAGGAGAAGGGTTTCAATGAAATCATCGGCATGGTGGGCGAGGGCAATTTTATTGAATCCCTGCTGTTGAGCGAGGGTATAAAGTGTACCCCGGCGAAGGCGGGCGCACAGGGAACAGAAGTGAGGACCTGACAGGTTTTTTTCCTGTATGATTTGCAGGATTTTTTCCCTTTTCAGGATAAATGGCACGTTTTTCCGGCTGCAATGATCGGCAATCCGGTCGGTTTCAAATCCTCCGAATCCCTCATCGATGGTGCAGGCGGTTAAGGTAAACTTCACTGGTGCCCGTTTTTGGAGATGAAGCAATATTTCCAGCAGGGCCAGACTATCTTTCCCTCCTGAAAGGGCTACCAGAATGTTATCTCCGTCCTGAATCAGTTGGAACTCGGCGATAGCTTGTCCGGTTTTGCGAATAATTATCTTGCGAGCAACTTTATTTTCGCTTTTTCTGGAAATCAACTCGGACGACCTTGTTTTTTTTGCCGATGTCCTCTCCAACTGAGGATTCTTCTATCTCCTCGACCTTTGGGGGAGCCTCTTCTTCGCTCTTCCCCTGTAGCAGCATTGGCCTCCACGACCTGCTGTGGCCCTATGATGAGCTGTGAATTCAATTCAGGAGAATAGATGGCCAGGACATCATCGACTGGAATAAAGCACTTTTGCGGTGAATCTCCGAAGACGAGTTTGACGGAAATTCCATACTCATCCCAGGTAAAATGCATCTTTGTATTCAGCACCAGCACCAGTCCATGCTCTTTTTCCTCAGGGAGAAACCCTCTGGTTCCTACCTTCACATTCTCGGAATATTTGACCAGCAGATAAACTCTACCAGCCAGGTTGAGCAATTCATAAAAAGTGTGCTTCTTAAGCTCATTGAGCTGGAGCTGGAGATCGTCCCTTTCCATTATTTTTCTCTCCATACCGACAAAGGGTAAGGTTAACAAGCGCTAAAGCTGATGAAACAAATGATTTTTTTGACTGTTGTCAGGATAACATGAATTGCGAAGGACAGTCAAGGCAGAAAACAGGTTGGTTGGATGTTGCGGGGGGGGCGAGTTGCGGGTTACGGTTTGCGGATTATGGTTTGTGGATTGCGATTGAAGTTTCAGTCTCCGGTTATCAGCCCCCCCTACTAATGCTAAGAAAATATTGCTTTTAAATCCATTTAGTGGTACTATAATAGGAGATGGATGATGACCCATCGGTAAGACTTCATCAAAGAGGTAGCCTACGGGTAATGCCCTTTGGGAAACATTACCGAAAAGATTAATGGCCGTCAGCATTATAGGCTTTGTGAAAATCGAGCTGAGAAGGAAACTTTTCAGTAAGGTTTTCCTTCTCGAAAGGGTAGGTAAACAGAGCTTACAATACTGGCGGTCTTTTTGTTTCTGCCAGGTCAAAGAATCACAAAGCCCTCTCCACAATCCGCACTCTGTGCCACTGCATAAGCACTATGTGCGGCCAGGTCTTCGGGTAGGTGGACAAAACCGGCCTGAAGACCGCTATGGATTTTCTTTTTGAATTTTTGTCGGACGGCTTAACTTGTAATCAAATCCAGACGGGTTTATAGACATCCTCTCTCCGGCCATGATAGCCTTTTTCATATTTTGTCACTCTGGCATTGAAGGAGACAATATCCCCCTCTTTCAGTTCAACAGCCTCAAAACCTTTTGTCAGATTGAACCATAGATGATCTGTAATCACTTCATGAGAGCCATACCGCTTTATATCCCTGAGTAAAATGGTTATTTTTTTTCCCCTATAACCATGTTTTTTCCCATATCGCTCAAAGGTTCCGGTAAATCTATCCCTGATATCTTTGATCTGTTTTAATGCCTTTCTCATCGTTCAGGATCAACTAAGTTTTTTGTTTGGATATACGTTAAACGGGTTAAAACAAAACTTTTTTTGACAGGATAACAGGATATCCTGGATCTAAAAACTATCCTTGTTAATCCTGTTATCCTGTCAAAAAATAAAAGTTCAAAATTCAGCCGTTCGGAGTATAATTCAAACATCTGCTTACGGTCAAGGATCATCTTCAAGGCGCTATCGAATCGCTGGTTAAGCTGTTCAATCCTCTGATTTACCTGACTGCCTAAATTATCAATCCGATTCAAGTCATTACTATCCATGCAATCACCTATTCGGGATCGAGTATTTCAAAAGCATAAATAGAGTTCTCCCACCAACAGACGTCTGTGAAATAGCCTCATGGATAAAATAATTTTTTCCTAATGTCATCGAGGGGAAAAACATACCTTGTTTACGTCTATTAGAACAAGGGAAAGAAAAAGGAAAAAAAATTGAACCGGCAAGAGATAAGTCACAAGGAAAGGGAATAAAAAGGAGGTGAAAGATTGTTTCCTGTTCTGGAGGGCATACATAAATTTGCATAAGCCTATATCCCAAAATACCCAAACAAATAGGCGGAAAATTTTTGTCACGCTCTCATCCGGCGGGGGCTGTGAGACCACGCTCCATGACCTTCTATATTTTGGATCTGATACCGATCCTGTTCATGCTTTCAGGTAATTTCAATTGTGATAGAGCACTACCGATAATTTTAAAATTATTAATGTCTAATCGAAAAGGAGAATTAAAAATATGTTTGGAAAATATAGAAAACCTATATTTATGTGTCTCATTACGATAGTTTTTTCTTTTATCCTGGTAATTTCTCCTATTAATATAAAAAAGGGCTATACTGACGACTCTGCTTTTGACCCCGGCTACTCTGACTCTTATTTTCCTGCTCCCCCGTTCTCCCTGCTCCTGCTCCTCTCCCCTATGCCTGCACTCCTATCACCTACTACGACGTCTACTTCCCAATCGAATACAGGGGATGTAGCTGCTACATCAAGTTCCACATCGACGGCTCCTATTCTATTTTTTATCCTAATGACGGCTCCTACGGCTTCACCGGCAACCTCTATTATTGTCTTTATTTTCCTAATGACGGCACCTACAGCTTCTATGCCGACGGCTGTTGTATTTATTATCCTCCTAATGACGGCACCTACGGCTACAGCGGCTCTCCCTTTTACCCCACTGGGACTCTTCCCACTCCTTATTCGCCCCCTGGTTATCAGACTGTTCCCTAGGCTATTCTGTTGACCCCTTAAAGGGAATTTGAGTAGAAAGCAAGCATCAAAGGCAGAATCAGTAATGGCTCTGCCTTTGATGCTTTTTACCGTACACCCCTGATTTGGAGTGTTACCCACGGGGTAGGTCGGTTATGTC
>CAWBTO010000008.1:0-256263 GCA_963791705.1 Terriglobia bacterium
AAGTGTTTTTGTCAATAATGTTCCGGTCAATCCCATGAAATACTTAAGATAATGATTGACTGATTCCATCTGAAGTTGTATTATCAATAAAATTTAACTATTTAATTTACCGGTTAATTTACCGGTTTTTTTTTAAAAAGAGATGGAGAATTGAAGGTAACCAATGCTGGAAAATATTCTAAAAAAAATTTTTGGAACAAAAAATGATCGGGAATTAAAGCGATTGTCGGTGCTTTTGAATGAAGTCAATAATTTTGAACCGGCGATGATGTCGTTGAGTGATGACGAATTAAGAGCGAAAACTCCTTATTTCAGGGAAAAATTAAAAAACGGTTTTACTCTTGATGATATTTTAACAGAAGCTTTTGCCGTAGCGCGGGAAGCTTCACGCCGCACTCTGTCCATGCGACCTTTTGATGTTCAGATCATCGGCGGCATTGCTTTACATGAAGGCAAAATTGCCGAAATGAAAACCGGTGAAGGTAAAACACTTGCCGCGACCTTGCCGCTTTATCTTAACGCCCTGGAAGGAAAAGGATGCCATGTTGTTACGGTCAATGATTATCTGGCCAAACGAGACGCGGAATGGATGGGGCCGATTTATAAATTTCTGGGCTTAAGCGTCGGTGTTATTATTCATGGCATGGATGATCCGGAACGAAGAGAAGCCTACCATTGCGATATTACCTACGGAACCAATAATGAATTCGGTTTTGATTATCTTCGTGACAATATGAAATTCACGCTGGATGATTATGTTCAGCGTGAATTCAATTATGCGATTGTTGACGAAGTGGACAGCATTCTGATCGATGAAGCCAGAACCCCTCTGATTATTTCCGGGCCGTCCGAGGAATCAACGGATAAATATTATAAAATCAATCAGATAATTCCCAGATTAAAAAAAGATAATGATTATTACGATCGAGGAAAAAAGCCGCACGGTTGTTCTTGACGGAAGAAGGTGTGGCCCATGTGGAGAAATTGTTGAATGTGCAGAATCTTTATGAACCGCGCAACATAGAAATTCTTCATCATGTCAATCAGGCTCTCAAAGCCCATACTTTGTTTAAGCGGGATGTGGATTATCTGGTTAAAGACGGAGAGGTTATTATCGTCGATGAATTCACCGGCAGAGTAATGCCCGGACGGCGTTACAGCGACGGTCTGCATCAGGCTCTGGAAGCCAAAGAAAAAGTAAAAATTGAACGGGAAAATCAAACGCTGGCTTCGATTACTTTTCAGAATTATTTCCGAATGTACAAAAAACTGGCCGGTATGACGGGAACCGCCGATACGGAAGCGGCTGAATTCAAGAAGATTTATAATCTCGATGTTCTGGTTATTCCAACCAACATGCCGATGATTCGTGAAGACCATAATGATTTAATCTATAAAACCGAAAAGGAAAAAATCAATGCCGTCATTGAAGAAGTCAAGGAATTGAACAAGGAAAAAAGGCCGGTTCTGGTTGGAACTATTTCCATTGAGAAATCGGAACTGCTCAGCAAGTATCTGACTCGTTCCGGTGTAAAACATCATGTTCTGAATGCAAAAAATCATGAAAAAGAAGCGGAAATAGTCGCCCAGGCCGGTCAGCCGGGCATGGTGACCATATCCACCAACATGGCCGGCCGCGGTACGGATATTAAACTGGGAGAAGGTGTGGCGGAACTGGGAGGCCTGCATATTTTAGGCACGGAACGTCATGAAAGCCGCCGCATCGACAATCAGTTACGAGGACGATCCGGCCGTCAGGGCGATAAGGGTTCTTCCCGCTTTTATCTTTCTCTGGAAGATGATTTGCTGCGCATATTCGGCGCGGAAAGAATATCGGCAATTATGGACAAGATCGGCATTGAAGAAGATCAGCCCATTGAACATAAATATATTTCCCGCGCCATTGAAAATGCCCAGAAACGGGTCGAAGGACAGAACTTTGATATTCGTAAACATCTGCTGGATTACGATGACGTAATGAACAGGCAGCGAAAGGTAATTTATGAACAGCGGAAGAAGGTTTTACGTGGAGATAATTTATGGGCGGATATTGAAGAAATGATTGAAGAGATTGTTGATGATCTCTTATCCGAATATGTTAATGAAAAAGCAAATAAAGAAGAATGGAATTTTAAAGGACTGGATGACGCATTATTTAAGCAGTTCAATATAAAAATTGATTTGGTTAATTTCGGGCAAAACAAATCTGTTGAATCGCCTGTTCGTGAATTTATCATTCAGGGCGTTCAAAAGCTTCTGCGTGATAAGGAAAATGAGTTCGGCAAAGAACTCATGGATTACCTGATGAAAGTAATCATGCTGCAGGCAATTGACATTCAATGGAAAGAACATTTGCTGGCCATGGATCATTTAAGAGAAGGAATCGGTTTGCGCGGTTATGCTCAGAAAGATCCGGTGCGGGAATATCAGCGTGAAGGTTATGAAATGTTCATGGAGATGATTTCCCGCATTAAAATGGATGTGCTGGAAAAATTATGCCTGATTAGAATTCAAAGAGAAGAAGAAGTTGAAGCAATAAGACAGAAACAGAAACAGGATTACGTTATGAGCAGGGGAGAAGATACTCCGGCAGCGAAAACAGTCAAGCATGAAGGCGATAAGATCGGACGTAATGATCCCTGTCCCTGTGGAAGCGGCAAGAAATATAAGAAATGCTGCGGCGCTTAAGTTATTTAAAGAGAGACTGATTATGGCTAAAAACAAAACAAAATATCAGTGTGCCCGGTTTTTTGGCCAATGGAATTTCCGTCGGAATTAAGAAAGCACGATCAGAAAGATCTTGGCTTGATTTATTCCACAGTACCCGCAAAAGTTGCGGCTGTATTTACTAAAAACACCTTTAAAGCTGCGCCGTCTGCTGATTAATGAGGAACGAGTTAAAAAAGGAATGGCTCAGGCTATAATTACCAACAGCGGTTGCGCCAATGCCGCGACAGGAAAAGAAGGTTACCGGGACGCTTTAATAATTTCAGACGCTCTGTCCAAGCAATTGAAAATTAAGAGATGAACTTATATTGTTGGGTTCTACGGGAGTTATCGGAAAAAGACTTCCCGTGAAAAAAATAGAAAGCGGCATCGGTAAACTGGTTAAAGGATTGAATGAAACCGGCATTGAAGACGCTGAAACGGCGATGATGACAACGGATAAATATCCCAAAATCGCCATTAGAAAAGGAGTGGTCGGAGCAAAGGATATTACAATTTGCGGCATAGCCAAAGGAGCCGGTATGATTGAACCGAATATGGCCACTCTTTTGACTTATGTAATGACGGACGCTTTTATTGATTCCAAAGCTCTCAATACGGTATTTCATCAGGCGATTAATTCCACCTTTAATTCCATCAGCGTTGACGGCTGTATGAGCACCAATGATATGGCGATTATTCTGGCCAATGGTTTGGCCGGCAACAATCCGCTGGAAAAGGTGCAGGCACGCCTGCAGCGTTTTCGTGATATGCTGACGGATGTTTTAATGGAGCTTTGCCAGGCGGTTGTTAAAGACGGCGAAGGAGCGACAAAATTCATTTCCATCATGGTTAAAGGAGCAAAATCCAAATCAGATGCAAGATGCGCCGCTTATTCCATTGCTAATTCCAATCTGGTAAAAACGGCTTTTTTCGGAGAAGATCCGAATTGGGGAAGAATTATTGCCGCTCTCGGTTCTTCCGGAATATCTATGGAAAAGGAAAAAATCAGTCTAAGCATGGGAGATATGTTGATATTTGCCCAAAATTCACCGGTGGATGTCAATATAAATAAGTTAAAGGACATATTTCAGAAAGATCGAATTGATATTCAGGTTGATTTGGGAGCGGGGGATAAATCCTATTATGTTTATACTTCTGATCTTTCCTATGATTATGTAAAAATAAATGCTGAATACTCAACCTAAACGAAAATACGTAAAATATTAATTGACTGAAAACAGTTATTTAAACTTGATTATTTAAGCTGTTTATGTTAATTGCCGCCGGATAAAATTCACACATCCTTGGATTACCGGTATGTTGCTTAAAATTTAAGTTTGCCGCGTAAGTTGAAGAGGATGGAGGAAAAAACAAAAAAGGAGATAAATATGTCAGCAATTTCAATGAAACTTTTACTGGAAGCAGGTGTCCATTTCGGGCATCAGACAAACAAATGGAATCCCAAAATGAAACCATACATCTTCGGGGCGAGAAACAATATCTACATTATTGATCTACAGCAAACAGTCGGTTTGTTTCAGACGGCCTATAATTTTGTTATTGATACGGTCAGCGAGGGCAAAGAGATTCTTTTTGTCGGAACAAAAAAACAATCACAGGAAGCCATTAAAGAAGAAGCCATGCGTTGCGGCATGCCTTATGTCAATCAGCGCTGGCTGGGCGGTATGCTGACCAATTTCATTACCATTAAAAAAAGCATCGACCGTTTGAACTACTTTGACGAATATGTTTAATGATGACTCCATCAAGGCTTTTCCGAAAAAAGAAATAACGAAACTGCAGAAAGAAAAGGAAAAACTGGAAAATGTTTTAGGCGGAATTAGAAACATGAAATCAATTCCGGCGGCCGTATTTATTGTTGATCCCAGCAGGGAACATATCACCGTCAAGGAAGCAAAAAAATTAAAAATTCCCATCGTGGCCATCGTTGATACGAATTGCGATCCCGATGATATCGATTATATTATTCCGGGAAATGATGATGCCATCAGGGCGATTAAATTGTTTACCTCTAAATTTGCCGATGCGGTTTTGGAAGGGAAAAAACGATTTGAAGAGAAAATTGACGGCGGAATCAAACAAAGAAGCGGATGTCAGTGGCGGAAGCAAAGCCGGTGGAAACGGATGTTCCGGAAAGTCGTGGAAAATGATGATAGTATTGATAAGTCGGAAGCGATACGCCGAATAATCAGATAATCTGATTCTGGCATTTATTAAACGAACTATTAAGGGAGGAAAAGTAAAATTGGAAATAACTTCAGCAATGGTTAAAGAATTGAGAACGAAAACCGGCGCCGGCATGATGGATTGCAAAGAAGCGCTTGCGGCGTCGGACGGTGATTTTGAAAAAGCGATTGATTATTTAAGAAAGAAAGGACTGTCCGCGGCAACAAAGAGATCGTCCAAAGCGGCCAAAGACGGAACAATTGCTTCATACATTCATATGGGCGGTAAAATCGGCGTCATGGTCGAAATAAATTGTGAAACTGATTTTGTGGCCAAAACGGATGATTTCCAGACCATGGCCAAAGATATCGCCATGCACATCGCCGCATCCAATCCGTTGTATGTACGTCCGGAAGAGATTCCGGAAGAGGCCATGGAAAGAGAAAAGGAAATTTACCGCAGTCAATTACGCGAAGAAAAGAAACCGGAAAAGATCTGGGATAAGATTATCGAAGGAAAACTGAAAAAGTATTACGAAGATGTTTGTCTGATTGAACAGAAATTTATCAAGAATCAGGATATCACCGTCGGAACACTGATCAGCAATATGATTGCCAAAACAGGAGAAAATATTATTATCCGTCGTTTTGCCCGATTCCAGCTGGGCGAGGAAATAAAGCAATCATGAGTGTAAAGCAAAAAACTGCTTATAAAAGAGTTCTTTTAAAAATCAGCGGTGAAGCGCTTTTGGGAAAACAATCATCCGGCGTTGATCCGGATGTGGCCAATTATATCGCGGATGAAATAAAGTCTCTTTCGGCGATTGGGTGTTCAACTCGGAATTGTCATCGGCGGTGGCAATATTTTCCGCGGTATAGAAGCCAGTGCCAAGGGAATGGATCGGACAACCGCCGATTATATGGGCATGCTGGCAACAGTGATCAATAGTCTGGCTCTTCAGAGCGCCTGGAAGAAAGAGGTCTGCCTACACGTGTTCAGTCGTCTATCGAGATGCAGGGAGATAGCCGAACCGTTTATTCAGCGAAGAGCTATTCGTCATCTGGAAAAAGGAAGAATCGTCATCTTTGCCGGCGGTACGGGAAATCCTTATTTTACAACCGATACGGCAGCGGCGCTCCGGGCGGTGGAAATAAGGGCCGATGTTATCATGAAAGCGACCAAAGTGGATGGTGTTTATAATGCTGATCCGGTTAAAGACAAAACAGCAGTGATGTTTAATAAAATAAGTTATATTGATGTCTTAACAAAAAACCTTAAAGTAATGGATGCAACGGCAATATCGCTTTGCCGTGATAATTTATTGCCGATTATTGTCTTTAATTTGCAAAAAAAGGGTAATATTCGCAAAGCAATTTGCGGTCAAAAAATTGGTACTTACGTAGGAGAATGATATGAAAGAAGCATTTTTCAGAAGTTTAAGGAAGAAATGGAAAAAACGATTGTCACTTTAAGCAAATCTTTCAGCAGAGTAAGAACGGGCAGGGCGTCAATATCATTGTTGGATGGAATTAAAGTTGATTATTACGGTACAGCCACTCCCATCGCTCAGGTGGCCAACGTTTCCGTTCCCGAAAGCCGTTTAATTCTTATTGTTCCCTGGGATGTTTCCATAATTGGCGCAATCGAAAAGGCTATTCAGAAATCGGATTTGGGCTTGACGCCTTCGAATGACGGCAAAGTTGTTCGTCTTTCCATTCCGCAGTTGACGGAAGAGAGGCGTAAGGAAATGGTCAAGAACTGTGAAAAAGATGGCCGAAGAAGGCAAAATAAAATTGCGTAATGCCCGAAGAGATGCCAACGAAGAATTAAAGACGCTTAAAGAAAAATAATAAAATATCCGAAGATGAACTTTTTACCGCTCAGGAAGAAGTCCAGAAGTTAACGGATCAGTATATTGAAAAAATCGATAAAATTCTGGCGGCAAAAGAAAAAGAAATAATGGAAATATAAACCGGATTTCATATGAAAAATGATAATGGGGAGTCAAAAACTCCCCATTTGTTTTTCTGCTGGTTTGATTAAACACTTTGTTATATAAGCTTATAAAGTTTTAAAATCATATCGTTGATTGTCTGTGAAAAAATATTTCTGTCTATTAAGGTAAATAGAAAATGGGAGTCTAATGAGTGATAAAAATTGATACTGATAATTTGCCCCAGCACATAGCCATCATTATGGATGGCAATGGTCGCTGGGCGGAAAAACATACAATAGGCAGAATCAGAGGACACAGAAAAGGCGCGCAGGCGGTAAGAACGGTAGTGCGAGCTTGTCGTGAAATAGGCATAAAATATCTTACCCTTTTTGCTTTTTCTTCGAAAACTGGGAACGTCCGGCAAAAGAAGTTCAGGCGTTGATGTTTTTGCTGGAAGAATATTTGACCAAAGAATTAGAAGAATTGCAGAAACAGGAAATCAGGCTGACAACGATCGGAGAAATAGAGCGTTTAAATCCGTCAGTTAAAGAAAAACTTTTGCAGGTAAAAGAAAGCACGTTGAAAAATGACAAGATGGTTTTAAATCTTGCTTTAAGCTATGGAGCAAAAGATGAAATTATCTGCGCTGTAAAGAAAATTATGGAAGATAATAAAACGGGTAAAATTGATATTGATCAGTTAAATAAAGAAACTTTTAGTAATTATTTATACACATCCGGTATGCCCGATCCGGATTTGCTGATTCGCACCAGCGGTGAATGTCGCATCAGTAATTTTTTGCTCTGGCAGTTGGCTTATACGGAACTATATTTCACGAAAGTTCTCTGGCCTGATTTTACAAAAGATGATCTTTTTAAAGCAATTGCCAGCTATCAAAAACGAGAAAGGCGTTTTGGCCTGACCAGTGAACAGTTAAATGAAAAGAGTAAAAATGTGAACGAAGAAAGAATGAAGGTCCGAATATATGTCCAAAAACAGTAATTCATTATTAAAGAGATGGCTGACGGGTCTTATTATTGTTCCTGTTTTATTGCTAATTATCTTTCTGGGTTCTAAAGAGATTTTTGCAGCTGTTGTTATTTTGTTTATCCTGGGCGGAGTCTGGGAATACAATCACATGGTTTTCGGAAAAGGTTTTGTCAGGGAGAAAATTGAAGGTCTGGCTTTTCGCGGTAATTATTCCTTTGCTTGCCTTAACGGGAAATAATCAGTACATGCTTGCCGTCCTGCCTTTTCAGTATTGCTTGTATTTATTTTATTTGTTTTGTCCATTAAAGAAGCAAACTTTGATGTCTTATCGGTTGCCAAAGTAATTTTCGGCATCATGTATATACCTTTTCTGATGTCTTATTTTATTTCCTTGCGAATGATGGAAAAAGGGATCTTTGGATCATCTTTGTCCTTGTGCTGGCTTTCATCGGTGATATAGCTGCTTTGTATGTGGGTAAGTATTTCGGGAAACATAAACTGGTTCCTTTGGTCAGTCCCGGTAAAACGGTTGAAGGACTTGGCCGGATTGGTTTTGGGCAGCACGGTGGCCTGTCTGATATTCGCCCATTTTTTCCTACCGGAGATATCGCTTGATGAAAATAGCGAATTCTTGCTTTTACCGGCAGCATTATCGGCCAACTCGGCGATATTTGTGAATCAGCCATTAAAAGAAATTACGGCCTTAAAGATGCCAGTTCGCTTCTGCCGGGTCACGGAGGAATTCTTGATCGTCTGGATTGTCTGATTTTTATAGCTCCTTTTGTTTATTACTACCGGATATTTGTGATTGGATAAATGAAGAAGATAACAATGTTGGGTTCAACAGGTTCAATTGGATGTCAGCGCGCTGGATGTTATTGAAAAAAATCCGGAACGTTTTCAGATCGTGGCTCTTGCCGCCGGGAAAATATTCAAATTAACTCAAAAAGCAAATAGAAAGATTCAGACCTAAAATCGTTGCCGTCAAAACAAAGGAAGCTGCGCTGAAGCTTCGCGAATCATTAACAGCAAAAAATAGAGTTAAAGATAATTTATGATGATGGAAGGGATTGAAAGAAGTTGCTTCGTTATCCATCCGCGGATATTGTTATTTCGGCAATATCAGGATCAGCCGGATTAGATTCCCACACTTGCCGCGATTGAGGCCGGTAAAGATATTGCTCTGGCCAACAAAGAAACCATGGTTTTGGCCGGAGAAATCGTCACAAAAAAAGCCAGTTAAAAATGGAATAAAAATTATTCCGGTGGACAGTGAGCACAGCGCAATATTTCAGTGTCTGGAGGGAAGCAAGCGCGAAAATTTACGTCAAATAATTTTGACGGCTTCCGGAGGTCCTTTCTTGAAATTTACAGAGAATCAATTAAAGAAAGTAACGCTTAATCAGACATTGCGTCATCCCAAATGGAAAATGGGCAAAAAAATAACCATTGATTCCGCTTCCATGATGAATAAAGGACTGGAAGTTATTGAGGCTAAATGGTTGTTCAACGTCGATATAAGCGCTATAGATGTTTTAATTCATCCGCAAAGCATAGTCCATTCCATGGTTGAATTTATTGACGGAGCTTTTTTGGCGCAAATGGGCGTACCGGATATGAAAATACCTATTGCCTATGCTTTAACTTATCCGGAAAGGATTATTAATGATATTGCGCCGCTTGATTTCGTAAAAGCAAAAACACTGGAATTTTATAAACCGGATATAAAAAAATTCCCCTGTCTTGATATCGCCCGTCAGAGCAGGTATTTGTGGCGGCACGGCTCCGGCTGTTCTCAATGCCGCTGATGAAGTTGCCGTAGACGCGTTTTATACAAAAAAAGATTCGTTTTATTGATATTCCTGTAGATTATAGAAAAAGTTCTAAATGTTCATAAGGTAATTTACAATCCGTCGCTGGAGGATATTTTGCAGGCCGATTTATGGGCGAGGACGGAAACTGAAAAAATAATAGAAAGGATGATATTGTGATTACTTTAATTTCTTTTATAATTTTACTGGGAGTTCTCATTTTTGTGCATGAATTTGGTCATTTTCTGGCGGCCCGTGTCGCGGAGTGGGCGTTCTTAAATTCTCTCTTGGTTTCGGGCCGAAAATTTTCGGTAAAAAAATAGGGGAAACGGAATATGTCCTTTCCTGGATTCCTCTGGGAGGATTTGTCAAACTTCTGGGTGAATCAGGCAATGAAGAATTATCACCGGAAGATGAGAAAAGGTCGTTTTGTAAACAATCGGTCTGGAAGAGAATATTGATAGTTTTGGCGGGACCGGGTTTTAACTTTTTTCTGGCAATCTTAATCTTTATTTTTGTTCTTATATATGGTTTGCCAAGTTTGACATCGGAAGTCGGAGAGGTACAGAAAGATTCGGCCGCTTTTGAAGCGGGTATGCTCAATGGTGATAAAATCATTTCTATGAATGGACAGAAAATTACCTTCTGGGAAGACATAAGAGAAGTAATAACGGAAGCCAAAGAAAAACAAATTGAAGTTGTTGTGGAAAGAGGCGAAGAAGAAAAACGTTTCCTGGTTAAACCAAGATTGTCCAAATCAAAGAATATTTTTTTTTGGTCGCGCGTTACCAGGTGCGCGTGGCCGAAATGCGCGAAAGCCTCAAAATCATCCGCCAGGCCATGGACAAGATCCCGGCCGAGGGGCCCTTCATGGCCGAGGCCAAGGGCATCGTCCCGCCCTCCCGCGAGGAGATGAAGACCTCCATCGAGGGCCTCATCTACCATTTCAAGCTTTTCACCGAAGGATGCTCCGCCCCCCGGCGAACTCTATCAGGCCATCGAATCGCCCCGGGGAGAGCTGGAGTCTTTTTGGCGAGCGACGGCTCCGCCAAGCCGTACCGCGTGAAGTTCCGCACGCCGTCGTTTGTGAACCTGCAGTCGCTGCCCAATCTGTGTGAAGGACGACTGATTGCCGATGTCGTCGCCTGTATCGGCACCACCGACATTGTGCTCGGAGAAGTGGACCGCTAGCTGAGGATGGGCGAGAACCGGACCATGCAACTGCCGCCGCTGCTGGAAGCAAAATTTACCGAGATCATCGCGCGCTATCCCGTCAAGCGCTCGGCACTGATCCCCATGATGCTCTACGCCCAGGACCAGTTCGGGTTCCTGGGCGATGAGCTGTTGCAGGACATCGCCGGCCGCCTCGACCTGAACTTCACCCAGGTCGCCGAAACCCTCAAGGATTACTCCATGCTCCGGCGCAAGCCAGCCGGGCGCTATCACGTCCAGGTCTGCACCAACATCTCCTGCATGCTCCGCGGCGGCAAGCAGCTCTACGACCACGTCGAAAAGCGCCTCGGCATCGGACACAAGCAAGTTTCGCCCAACGGCACCTTCTCGCTCGAGGAAGTTGAATGCATGGGCGCCTGCACCGGTGCGCCGGCCATGCAGGTCAACTACGACTTCTACGAGAATCTCGATCCCGCCAAAGTCGATGCCATTCTCGAGCAGCTCCAGCAGGGCAGCCGCCCCAAGCCCGTCCCGGTCATCTCCGGCGCGCTGCACGACCGCCATCCCGCCGAAGTTCCCGTCATCAGCAAGCGCTTCGGCATTCCCGACTCGCGCACCATCGGCGTCTACCTCCAGCACGAAGGCTATCAGGCCCTGGAAAAAGCCCTGAAGCAGATGACCCCGGATCAGATCATCGACGAAGTGAAGAAGTCGAATCTGCGCGGCCGGGGCGGCGCGGGATTCCCGGCCGGCATGAAGTGGAGCTTCGTCCCCAAGGACATCGACAAGCCCAAATACGTCCTCGCCAACGGCGATGAGAGCGAGCCGGGCACCTCCAAGGACCGCCCGCTCATGGAAATGGACCCGCACCAGTTGATCGAAGGAATGGTCATCGCGGGCCGTGCCATTGGCTCCCATCAGGGCTACGTCTACATCCGCGGCGAATATCGCTACGTGATTGATCTCGTGGAAACCGCCATCGCCGAATCCTATGCCAAGGGCTACCTTGGCAAAAACATTCTCGGCAGCGGATTCGATTTCGACATTGCCGCGCACACCGGTGCAGGCGCCTACGAGTGCGGCGAAGAATCCGCGCTGATGGAATCCCTCGAGGGCAAGCGCGGCTATCCGCGCATCAAGCCGCCGTTTCCTGCCGTCGTGGGACTCTACGGATGCCCCACGATCATCAATAACATCGAAACGCTCAGCACCGTTCCGGCCATCATCCGCCAGGGCGGCGAATGGTATGCCGGTCTGGGCACGCCCAGAAACGGCGGGACGCGCCTCTACTCGATTTCCGGCCACGTCAATCGCCCCGGAATTTACGAGCTGCCTCTCGGTTTTCCGCTCCGCCGCCTGATCGAAGACGTGGCCGGCGGCGTGCGCGGCGGCAAGAAACTCAAGGCCGTCATCCCCGGCGGGAGTTCCTGCCCGCTGCTTTCCGCCGACGAAATCGACGTCGCGCTCGATTACGACTCGGTCGCCAAGATCGGCTCGATGCTGGGCTCGGGCGGCACCGTCGTGATCGACGAAGATACCTGCATGGTCGATGTCGCGCGCCGCATCATGCACTTCTACGCCCACGAATCCTGCGGCTGGTGCATCCCGTGCCGCGAGGGCACCACCTGGCTGCGCAAGCTGCTCGACCGCTTCCACTCCGGCGGCGGCACGGCGGAAGACATCCCGATGGTCGACGAGTTGGCGAAAAACATGCTCGGGCGGACGTTCTGCCCACTGGGCGACGCCGCCGCCATGCCCACCATCAGCATCGTCAATAAGTGGCGGCATGAATTTGAAGAGCACCTCCAGGGCAAGTGCGCTTATAAACCGGCCGAGGTGATTTCCGCAGCGCGCTGAAGCGCTGCCATGTATGCGAGGGGAGCTTTAGAGGCGTGCGGCAACCTCAGTTTTGCGTCAGGGCACGGCTTCAGCGTGCCGCAACTGTAGCAGAAGGAAGGCGGCTTTAGCCGCTGAGGGCTGCGCGACTGGGAAGTTTTCATACTGCGAAACTTTATGGCGGAACAGAAACAAGTCGTCTTCACGATCGATGGCCAGCAGGTGGCCACCTCTCCGGGGACCCTCGTCATCGAGGCGGCCAAGAAGCAGGGCATTGAGGTCCCGTCGTTCTGCTACCACCCCGGCCTTTCGCTGCAGGCGGCCTGCCGGATGTGCCTGGTCGAAGTCGAAAAGATGCCCAAGATGCAAACCGCCTGCACCCTGGTCGCCACCGACGGCATGGTGGTCAAGACCGACACGCCCACGGTTCACAAGGCGCGCAAGGACATGCTCGAGTTCGTGCTCACGAACCATCCGCTCGATTGTCCTGTGTGCGACAAGGGCGGCGAATGCGAACTCCAGGACATGACCTTCCGCTACGGCCTCGACAAGAGCCGGTTCATGGAAGAGAAGCTGCACTATCCCGAGGAGAAATGGTCTCCGCTGGTCTATTACGACGCGCCGCGCTGCATTCTTTGTTTCCGCTGCGTGCGCGTCTGCGATGAGGGCATGGACGTCAAAGCGCTCGGCGTGGGTTCCCGCGGCGTCAATTCCGTCATCCTTCCCAACCGCCCCGGCGAGTTGGCCTGCGAGGAGTGCGGGATGTGCATCGATATCTGCCCGGTCGGAGCGCTCACCAGCGGCACCTACCGCTACCAAACGCGCCCCTGGGAGATGACCTACGTCTCCAGCCCCTGCGCGCACTGCTCCAACGGCTGCAAGACCACCCTCGGCGTCCGCAACAACGAAATCCTGCGCGCCAATAACCGCGACCGCTCCGGCGTCAACGGCGAGTTCCTCTGCGGCAAGGGCCGTTTCGGCTTTGATTTCACCTCCCATGCCGAACGCATCCGCCAGCCGCTGGTCCGCCGCAATGGCACGCTCGAGCCCGCCACCTGGGAAGAAGCACTCGAGGAAATCGCGCGCCGCCTGAAACAGGTGCGCGACGCGCACGGCCCCGCCGCTCTCGGCGTGATCGGCTCGAACCACACCACGAACGAAGAAAATTATCTGCTCAATCGTTTCGCCCGCGTCACTCTGGGCACCAACAATCTCGACCACCATCGCACCGCCGACTATGCGGGTCTGGCCGCCCTGCTCGGGCCCCAGGCCAAAGGCTCGCTCGCGACCATGGCGGACGTTTACAACGCCGACGCCGTTCTGCTCATCGCCAATGACGTCACCCAGCAGAATCCCCTGGTCGCCTGGCAGATTCGCACCGCCGTGCGCCATCGCAATGCGCGCCTATACGTTCTCAACGGCCGCCCCAGCAAGATTCACCGCCAGGCGAAACTCCTCGCCGAAGTCCCCAAGGGCGCCGAGCGCGACGCGCTGCGCTGGCTCGCCACCGAGCAGGGGCAATTGGACGCCAAGACCGTCGAAACTCTCGTGCGCCTCAAGGCGGCCCTGGAAGCCGAAAAGGACGTCGTCGTGCTCTTCGGCGCCGATATCCACGGCGCGGCCCTGCGCGACCTGATCTCTTTGAGTGCGCGCTTCGGCGGCAAGACCAAGTTCATGGCCGTGGGCGACTACGCCAATTCCCGCGGCGCCGCCGATATGGGGCTTTTGCCCGACCGCTTGCCCGGCTACGCGCCTCTATCCGACGCCGCCGAGCGGGCGCGCTTCGGAAAGCTGTGGGGCGGGGAAGTTCCCGCGGCGCCGGGCCTTACGGCGCGCGCCATGATGGAAGCCGCCGTGGCCGGAAAGTTGAAGGCTCTGTACGTCGTCGGCGCGAATCCCGTGAAAACCTTCGGCCTCGCGGCGCCCGGCCGCATCGCCGGACTCGATCTGCTCGTCGTGCACGATCTGTTCCTCACCGAGACCGCCGAACGCGCCGACGTCGTCCTGCCCGCCGCCTCCAGTTATGAAAAGGACGGCACGCTCACCAATACGGCCGGTGAAGTCCAGCTGACCCAACGTTCGATCGACCCGCAGGGCCCGCGCAGCGATTTCGATTTGATTCGCATTCTTTCGCACCAGTTGGGCATTCTCGGACTCGGCTCGCCGATCCGCCATCGCACGCCCGAGGCGGCCTTCGACGAAATTCGCCAGCACGTCGCCGGTTATGCCCTCTCGCACGCCCAGTTGCTCGGCGGCGGCGCCGAAGTTTCCGCCCCGGCGTGCAAATCGGTAGATGCGTCGCACGACGTGCCCCCGGGCACCGTTTTTTCTTCTCACGATTCTTTGTTTACCAGCGGCACGCTGGGGCGCTATTGTTCCAGACTGACTTCGACCAACGAGGCAAAAGATACGCCGTGGAGTTCATCACCCAGCACCCAGTCCTGGTGGTATCGCTAGGAAAGATCGCCGTCCTGTTGTTTGTGGTCATGACGGTCCTGGCGTACCTCTCCTGGTTTGAACGCAAGGTCATCGCGCACATCCAATCGCGATGGGGGCCGTACTATGTCGGCGCGCACGGATTGCTTCAGCCGCTGGCCGACGGCATCAAGTTCCTGTTCAAAGAGGATGTCACGCCGCCGGTAGCCGATCGTCTGGTCTACACGCTCGCGCCGTTCCTCGCCTTCGCCTTGGCGCTGACGGCCATTGCCCTGATTCCTTTCGGCCCGCCGATGCAGCTGCTCGGCCAGCAGGTTTTTGTCGTCTCCAATTCCGAGATCGGCTTGCTCTTCCTGTTCGCCATCACCTCCATCGGCGTCTACGGCATCGCCCTGGCCGGCTGGTCCTCCAACAGCAAATACGCTTTGCTCGGCGGCCTGCGCAGTTCGGCCCAGATGATCAGCTACGAGGTCTCGCTCACCTTGTCGGTCGTGGGCGTGCTCCTTCTGGCTGGCACGCTCAATTTCAACGGCATCATCGCGGGCCAGCAGGGCTACTGGTGGCATGCAATTCCCAGGTGGCACATTTTCCCGCAGATCCTCGGGTTTTTCTGCTACCTCACCTCCGCCATCGCGGAGACCAACCGCGTCCCCTTCGATTTGCCCGAGGCGGAAACCGAACTCGTCGCCGGATTCCATACCGAATACTCCAGCTTCAAGTTCGCCATGTTCTTCATGGCCGAATACGCCAACATGATCACCGTATCCTGCCTCGCCACCATTCTGTTTTTCGGCGGCTGGCTCTCTCCCTTCCCGGACCGCTGGACTTGGCAGCTGTTCCTTCCTGGCGCGGCCTTGCTGGCCACCGGCGTCTACACCGCCTTCGACACCGTCGCGCAGATGCGCGGCTTCAAGCGCCTCCAGATGACCATCGTCACCCTCCTAGCCCTGGGCATCGGCTCGCTTTGCCTGATTCCCGTCGTCGCCCACGTCATCCAAGGGCCCTTCTGGTTTTGCGTCAAGGTCTTCCTGTTCATGTTCTTCTACGTCTGGATTCGCGCCACGTTGCCGCGCTTCCGCTACGACCAGTTGATGTCATTCGGCTGGAAGCTGCTGCTGCCCGTTTCCCTCGCCAATCTGGTGGGGACGGCCGCATGGTTCGTGTGGGGCTGGATGAGGCACGGATGAGCGTTCCACTGATCGTATTCTTCGTGTGCGCCCTGCTGGCCGTGGCCGGCGCGGTCACCCTGATCCTGGCGCGCGAGCCGGTTCACAGCGCCCTCGCCCTGATCGTGGTGATGCTGTCGCTCGCCATCCTGTACCTGCTGCTCGGTTCCGACTTCATCGCCGCGGTGCAGATCCTGGTCTACGGCGGCGCCATCATGGTCCTGTTCGTCTACGTCATCATGCTGCTCAACGCCGGCGCCGAGGAACGCACCGATTTCAGCAAACTGGCCAAATTCGCCGGCGTGCCGCTCGGATTCTTCCTGCTGCTCTGGACCGCGCACTGGCTGGCGCATTCCCCCGCCGGACGCGCGGCCGGGACGGGCGGCGCGGCGAGCCAGGGGGTCTCCACCATCGATCTGTCGCTGCTGATTTTCCGGAAGTACCTGTTCCCGTTTGAAGCGACCTCCATTCTGATTCTGGTCGCCATTCTGGGCGCGCTGGTTCTGGCGAGGAAAAGCGAATGAGTATGATTCCCGTTTCCTGGTATCTGGTGCTGAGCGCCATCCTGTTCGGGCTGGGCGTGGTGGCCTTCGTCTTCAAGCGCAACATCATCACGATTTTCATGTCCATCGAGTTGATGCTCAATGCCGTGAATCTCGCGTTTGTGGCTTTCGCCCGGGCCCACAATCAGCTCGATGGCCTGGTGTTCGTCTTTTTCGTGATCGTCGTGGCGGCGGCCGAGGCGGCCGTGGGCCTGGCCATCATCATCATGCTCGCGCAGAATCGCGAGTCGCTCAATATTGAACGCGTGAACCTGCTCAAATTCTAATGCTGCTACTCGAAAATCTCTGGATCATTCTCGCCCTGCCGCTGGCCGGCGCGGCCATCAACGGCCTGTGCGGCAAGCGCTGGCCGAAGTCCGCCGTTAACTCCGTGGCCATCGGCTCGGTCTCGCTCGCCTTTCTCGCTGCCGCGGAAACCGTCCGCGAATTCTCGCACCTCGCCGCCGCCCAGATTCCCTACGTGAAAAGCTATTTCACCTGGATCGTTGCCGGGCCGTTCAAGGTCGATTTCGCCCTCCAGGTGGACCAGCTCACCGTCGTCATGCTGCTCACGGTTTCCTTCGTCGGCATGCTCATCCACATCTATTCCACCGGCTACATGGCCCACGAGGGCGGCTATTACCGCTTCTTCTCTTATCTCAATCTCTTCATGTTCTTCATGCTGACCCTGGTGCTCGCCGCCAACCTCATCGTGATGTTCGTCGGATGGGAAGGCGTCGGCCTGTGCAGCTACCTGCTGATCGGATTCTGGTTCCTGAAAAAAACAGCGGCCGATGCCGGTAAAAAAGCCTTCATCACCACGCGTATCGGCGATTTCGGATTCACCGTCGGCGTGCTGCTGGTCTTCTGGACCTTCGGCTCGGTCAATTTCGCCGACATCTTCAAAGGTGTTTCCGGCATGCCCGCCGAGAGCATGGCGCAGATGGGTGTTCTCACGGTGATCTGCCTGCTGCTCTTCACCGGCGCGGTCGGTAAATCGGCGCAACTGCCTCTCTACGTCTGGCTGCCCGACGCCATGGAAGGTCCCACGCCGGTCAGCGCGCTGATTCACGCCGCGACGATGGTCACCGCCGGCGTCTACATGGTGGCGCGCATGCACCCGCTGTTCTCCCGCGCCCCCATCGCCATGCTGGTTGTCGCCACCGTCGGCGCCCTCACGGCCTTCTACTCCGCGACCATCGGCCTCGTCCAGACCGACATCAAAAAAGTCCTCGCCTATTCCACCGTCTCGCAGCTCGGCTACATGTTTCTGGCCTGCGGCGTGGGCGCCTACGGCGCGGGCATCTTTCATCTGATGACCCACGCGTTTTTCAAGGGACTCCTCTTCCTCGCGGCCGGCAGCGTCATTCACGCCATGGGTGGCGAGCAGGACATGCGCCAGATGGGCGGCCTGCGCAAAAAGATTCCCGTCACCTACTGGACGATGCTCATTGCCACGCTCGCCATCGCCGGCATTCCCGGCTTCGCCGGGTTCTTCAGCAAGGACCAGATTCTGGAGGCCGTGCAATCCGGACCGCACGCCAATCTGCCGCTCTGGCTGCTGGGCGTGACGGGCGCGGCCCTCACGTCGTTTTATATGTTCCGCCTCGTCTTCCTCACCTTCTTCGGCGCGCCGCGCTACGACGAGCACAAGGTCCACGTCCACGAATCGCCCAAGAACATGACCGTGCCGCTGATGATTCTGGCCTTCCTCTCCATCTTCGGCGGCTGGTTTGCCGCGCCGAAGCTCATGGGCGGGATCGATCACTTTAACAAGTTTCTGGACCCTGTCTTTTTGGCCTACGCTCCAGAGACCCCCTATGACGCTTTAGTGGAGAAACTAAGGGCGGCTGACATCGCTGCTGGCATCTCTCCTGGAGAGTTCCGTGTCGTGCAGCCTCCAGAGGAAACGCTGGAAGCTCACGCAGTGCCATGGAACTGCTGCACGCCCTGACGGGAGTGCCCGTGATCGTGGGCGTCCTCGGATTGCTCTTGGCGTGGTGGTTCTACATCAAGAGCCCGGAAACGCCCAAGCGTCTAGCGCAGCGAGCACGCGGCCTGCACACGCTCCTGCTCAACAAGTATTACGTCGACGAAATCTACGCCGCACTGATCGTCCGCCCGCTGCTCTGGATTTCCACCAACGTCTTCTGGCATGCGGTGGACGAAGGCGTGATCGATGCCGCCGTCAACGGCACGGCCACCGTGGCGCGCGCCTCGGGCGGGCAGGTGCGCAAGCTGCAGTCCGGCAACGCGCGCAGCTACGCCGCGTGGATCATCATCGGCGCCGTGGGCTTCACCGTGCTTCTGGTCGGACTCCTGAGGGTGGTGCGCTAGCATGGCAACGGAATCTCATTTGCTGACGGTCATCACGTTTCTGCCCCTGTTGAGCGTGGTGGCGCTGCTCCTGCTCAGCTCCGACGATCACGTCTGGATTCGCCGCATCGCCCTCGCCGCTTCTCTCGCGGAGTTCGCCGTCTCGCTCCTGCTTCTGCGCGGCTTCGTGGCGAGCAGCCCCGAGTATCAGTTCCAGGAAAATCACGATTGGATCGGCAGCGTCATCCATTACCACGTCGGCGTCGACGGCATCAGCCTGTTTCTCGTGCTGCTGACCACCTTCCTCACGCCCCTCGCCATCCTGTGCTCCTGGCAGTCCATTCGTGAAAACGTCAAGGGCTTCTTCATCGCCCTGCTCGTGATCGAAACGGCCATGATCGGCGTCTTCGTCTCCCTCGACCTTTTCCTCTTCTTCGTTTTCTGGGAACTGACGCTCATCCCCATGTATTTCATGATCGGGATGTGGGGCCACGACCGGCGCATCTACGCCGCCGTCAAATTCATCCTGTACACCATGTTCGGCTCGATCCTCATGCTGATCGCCATCCTGTGGCTGTACAACAAGGCCGGCACGTTCGACCTGCTGGAAATCCAGGGATTGCTGCAAGCGGGCCGCGTCGTGTTTGCGCCCCGCACCGAGCTTGTTGATGTTCGGCGCGTTCTTCCTCGCCTTCGCGATCAAGGTTCCGCTGTTCCCGCTGCACACCTGGCTGCCCGACGCGCACACCGAAGCGCCCACCGCCGGATCGGTGATCCTCGCCGGCGTCATGCTGAAACTGGGCACTTACGGCATCCTGCGCTTCTGCCTGCCGCTGTTTCCCGATGCCGCGCACCGCATGGCCCCCCTCATCGCCGTGCTCGCGATTATCGGCATCGTCTATGGCGCGCTGGTCGCCACCGTGCAGCACGACCTGAAACGTCTGGTCGCCTACACCTCGGTGAGCCACCTCGGTTTCGTCGTCCTCGGAATTTTCGCCTTCAGCACCGTGTCGATCCAGGGCGCCATCTACCAGATGCTCAGCCACGGCGTCTCCACCGGCGCGCTCTTCCTCGGCGTCGGCATGCTCTACGACCGCCGCCACACCCACGAGATCAAGGAATATGGCGGGCTCGCCACGCCCATGCCCGTGCTGATGTCCTTTTTCTTGTTCATCTGCCTGTCGTCGCTCGCGCTGCCCCCGCTCAACGGCTTCATCGGCGAATTTCTCATTCTGGTAGGGGTGTTCCAGAACCATCACGCGTGGGCTTCCTGGGCCGCCAGCGGCGCCGTGCTCTCCGCGATCTACCTGCTGTGGGCCTACCAGCGCGTCGCGTTCGGTGACGTCACGGTCGAAAAGAATAAGACGCTGCCGGATGCTTCGGTCCGCGAGCGCGTCATCCTGGCCACCGTGGCCCTCGCGATTATCTTTATGGGCATCGCCTCGCCCGTGTTTACCCGCCGCATGGAAGCTTCCACCAACGCCGTGCTCCAGCAGATGGAGCGCGTGCAGGACGCCTCGCATCGCGCTGCCGTTGCGAACGGAACGCGCGCGGAGATGGTGCCGCCACCGCAACAGCATTTGGCTGTTGTGACCGTTGCGGAAAGGCGGGTGCAGCCGTGATTCCTCTCCCCGCTGAGCAGCTTCTCAATCTTCACCGGGTCGCTCCGGAAGTGGTTCTGTGCCTTTTCGGCATCGTCATCATGGTGGTCGACCCCTTCGTCCAGGCCGCCGGCCGGCGCGCCCTGGGATGGTTTGCGTTCCTCGGCGCCCTCGCCGCGCTGGCCTCGGTTCACCTGGCCGCCCACTTTCCCGGACGCGCCTACAGCGACTTCGTGAACGTCGATCGCTTCAGCATGTTTGTGCATGTCGTCGTCATCGGAGCCGCGTCGCTCGCCATTCTCGGATCGCTCGATTACCTCGAGGGCGAAGGCCTGCAGCGCGGCGAATACTACGCCCTGGTGCTGTTCGCCACCGCGGGCATGGGCATTCTGGCCGGCGCCAACGAACTCGTCACCGCCTTCATCGGACTCGAGATGAGCTCCATCTCCAGTTACGTCCTGGCCGGCTTCCGCCGCCGCGCCCTCCCGTCCAACGAAGCATCCGTCAAATATTTCCTGCTCGGCTCCTTTGCCACGGCATTTTTTCTCTACGGCATCGCCATGGTGTATGGCGCCACCGGGACGACGCTCATCAGCGGGATTCAGACGTTTCTCGTGGGGATTCCTTCGTCCCAGCATCTGCCCGCGCTCGCCATCCTGGGGCTGGGGCTGATTTTCGTCGGCTTGGGTTTTAAGGTGGTGGTCGCGCCCTTCCAGGCCTACGCGCCCGATGTGTACGAAGGCGCGCCCACGCCCGTCACCGCGCTGCTGGCTTCCGCGCCCAAGGCCGCCACCTTCGCCTTGATGCTGCGGGTTTTCTACGTCTCCTTCGGCTCCGCCCAGCACCTCTGGTTCTGGGTCATCTGGATTTCCGCCGTGCTGACCATGTTCATCGGCAATCTCGGCGCGCTCATGCAGACCAACGTCAAGCGCATGCTGGGGTATTCCTCGATCGCCCACGCCGGCTATATCCTGGTCGCCTTTGCGGCCTCCACGGACCTGGGCGTTGCCGCCGCGCTCTTCTATCTTTCCGCCTACGTGCTGATGAAGGTGGGCGCGTTCCTGGTCGTTACGCATCTGGGCCAGCAGGGCGAACGCCGTCTCGCCATCGCCGACTACGCCGGGCTGGGCATGAAGCAGCCGGTTCTGGCGGCGTGCTTCTCGCTGTTCTTGTTCTCACTGCTCGGCTTGCCGGTTACGGGCGGCTTTCTCGGAAAGTTCTTCGCGTTCCAGTCGGCGCTCGACGCGAAGATCGTTTGGCTGGTCGTGATCGCCGGCATCAACAGCGTCATCGGCGCCTACTACTACCTGCGCGTCATCATCGCCATGTATTTCTGGGAGCCGTCGCAGGACTACACGCCCACGCCGGTTGCTCCGGCGCTCAGCGCGGCCCTTTTGATCGCCGCGGCCGGCACCCTCTATCTCGGCCTTCTCCCCAACCGCGTCCTGGTTCTCGCCAAAGCCGCCGCCGATTCGCTGTCGCTCATCTCGCTCCGCTAGCCCGCGCAGCGCGTCCAAAAACACGAAGGCCCGGAGAGATGTGACATGCGTCTCTCCGGGCCGAGTGGATATGGAGTTGAAGTTTACTTGACGCGGATAAACATCGTGGCGAAGGTGTACAGCGCCATCGATTCGATCAGAACCATGGCCAGAATAAACATGTTCTGAATCATCTTGGCCGCGCCCGGATTCCGGGCAATGGCTTCGGAAGCGCCGGCGCTGGCTCTGCCTTGGGCCAGTCCGCAACCCGCCGAGGCAATCGCCATGCTGAAGCCCGCCGTGATGGCCACCCAGTTGGTGCTGCCTCCGCTGGCCGGTGCTTGATCTGCTGCAAAGGCGGCGGGCGCAAAGACGCAAAGCACGATCGCGGCCAATAGGAACCACGCGTATCTTTTGTTCATGTTGTTTCTCCTTGGTATGAATTGCCGCCAGGTGGTGGTTTCCGGATGTCTTGGGAGATATCCGGTCTCACA
This sequence comes from Terriglobia bacterium, assembly GCA_963791705.1. Taxonomy (GTDB): domain Bacteria; phylum Acidobacteriota; class Terriglobia; order Acidiferrales; family UBA7541; genus Palsa-295. The sequence continues at coordinate 22,676 of CAWBTO010000008.1, forward strand.
CTGAAGCGGCGATGATGCCGTATCAAGAACTTCCCGACTAGTGCTCTTGTGCGACCGCGCCGGAAATGTAGATCACCGGCAAGATCGTGAACACGAACGCCTGCAAAAATCCGACAAACAGGTGCAATCCGATAAAGATGGCCGGAATGAACAGCGGCAGCGGGGCCGCGATGTAACCCACGACGTTCAGTTTCCCCAGGAACAGGAAAAATTCGAGCAGCAGCCCCAGGAAAATTCCGTACAGCAATTCGCTGACGAACATGTTGACCCAGAGACGAACCGTGAGCGAAAGCAGCCGGGCGGAGTGGCTGATCAGCTCGATCGGCAGCATCAGCGGCGCCAGCCATGGGCTGGGTCCCAGGAAGTGCTTTCCGTAACCCCACGGCCCGTGCTTTCGAAGGCCGCTCCAGTTGTAATAGACGAAGACCAGCACGGCCAGTCCGAACGGCACCGTCACCTGGGCCGTGGGCGATTCGATCGTGGGGATGATGCTGATCAGGTTGGAAAACAGCACGAAAATGCCGATGCTGCCCACCATCGGAACGAAGTCTTCGTAACCGTGGCCCACGCTATCCTTCAGCAAATCGCGAACGCCAAGGTCCCAGGAATTCGTCAGCATGGTTTCCATGCACTGCTGCGCCGTGCCAGGCCGGTCGACCGACATTCGCGACTTCAGCCATAGGAAAAACACCGCCGCCACCGCGAAAACAATCAGCTCCATGGCGATGTGATTCGGGATGGGATACTCGGGATTGGATGGCTGGATGTGCAGCGCGTTCAACAGCGCCAGGGCCGGCTTGCCGAGTAGCCGGTTCACCAGCGCCATGGTCCAGACAGGATGTTCCATGGGTCGTTTATGTCTGCCTTATATTTTGAAGTAAATGAACGATCATCGCGGCCAGCATGCCCGCCACCTGCGCGAAAAACCCCGCTACAAAGGGCATCGCCAGCCATCGAAACCGGAAAAGAATAACACAGATGACGGCTGCCAGCAAAAGGAAGCGTCCGAACAATTTCAGCCGGATGCTTCCCGGAACCTGTACCTTTTCCGCTCCCGCCTGGTCCAGCGACGCCGAAGTCAGCGACAGCACGCCCTGCTTCAGCCAGCGATAATTCACCAGCGAAAGCAGCGTGCCGGCGGCGACGGCTGCCGCCTCGGGCCAGCCCCAGTGCAAGCCGGCCGCAATCGCTCCGGCGGCGCCGAAGGCGATGGTCCAGCCCTCCGCGTGGCGCAACAAGTCCGTGGAGGCATCTTCGGCTCCGCTCACGGTGTGGCCGCCTTCCCCATCGTTTCACTGATCCGGTTTGCCCGGTTGCTCGGTATCGTTTTGGGCCAGAATCCGCAGCATTTCCCTCATGCCGACCCCGAATCCGATCGCGCCTCCCAGCAGAAGCAGCCAGGGAGCCGTATGGAGCTTGCGGTCCAGAAACCAACCGATTCCGCCGCCCATCAAGACGCCGCCTACGATCAAAAACGGGAGCTGGAAGACCAGGCCCAGTTGATTGGCCACCGACGTGATCCGCTTTCCTGGCGTCGGGCCTTTGGGTGTCATGGTGGCTCCTGTGTGACGAATCAATCGTGGCGGGCGCCGTGCAGGACGTCGATGGCGTGCGGCAGCAGGTCGGCGATCGCGTCCAGCGATTCGACCGCGCCCCGCGGGCTGCCCGGCAAATTCACGATCAGCGTTTTTCCACGAATGCCGGCGACGCTGCGCGACAGCAGCGCCCGGCGGGTTTTCTCCACGCCGGCGGCGCGCATCTGCTCGGGAAGTCCGGGAATCAGCCGGTCCACGACGGCGGCGGTGGCTTCGGGCGTCACGTCCCGCGGGCCGAGTCCCGTCCCGCCGGTAGTCAGGATGAGGTCCGCGTCGTTGGAATCGGCGGTCTCTTTGAGAAACGCCTCGATGGCCGGGCGGTCATCGGCCCGGAGAGCGGACGCCACGATTCTCCACTCCAGCTCGCGGCAACGCTCGACGAGCGACTGCCCGGAGCGATCCTCGGCCTTGCCCCCGGACACCGAATCGCTGATGGTGAGAATGGCAACACGCATGGCATGGGCTCCGGAGTGCTTCGGTTACCCCTTGGCGGTCTCCACGCCTTCGGCGCTGCCGTCGCGCTGACTTTCGTCCATCAGCCGCAGCGCTTCCATCAGCAGACCCGTCGTCGAGCGGGTGATCGTCGCGGTGACCGGGGGTGCGTTGAAGTCGATTTCGAAATCGCCGGCCGGCCAGCCGATCACTTTGTACACCGCCTCTTCCCCGTGCTGCGCGCCCAGGCGCGCGTCGGCGCACTGGCCGGAAGTGAAAAACAGCTCGCAGGTCTGGTCGCCGTGGCGGATGGTGAGGCGGCAGGATTTCTGCCCCATTTCCAGCGACTGCATCAGATCGATCATGCTCATTTCCTCGAGCCGCCCCTGGATCACGCCCGGGCGCACGGCGCGATTCTGCAGCTTTTCCAGACGCAGGCGGTCGATCACTTTCTTTGCGGTGCGCACCAGATCCTTCAGGAAAAACGGCTTGGTGATGAATTCCTCGACGCCTTCGACCATCGGCCGGAGTTTTTCTTCGATGTCGCCGCGGCTGGCGAGAAAGATGAAGGGGATCTGCTTGGTCTGCTGGCGGCCGCGCAATTTCTCGTAGAGCTGCCGCCCGTCGAGGCCGGGGATGCGGTAATCGCACAGGATCAGATCGGGGGGATCGTCGACGGCCTTCATCAGCGCGTCGCCTCCGTCGGCCGCGGCGGACGCATCGCAATGCGGCGCCAGGCCCTTCATCAGCAGGTCGAGGATCAGCGCATTGTCCTCCACCACCAGGACTTTGACGTCCTTTACCGCTGCCATTTCTTCCCGCTCTTTCCGGGGCCGTTGCCTGCCCGCACGTAGCTGTCGCTCCGCCCGCCCGACTTCTTCACGACGTGCAACGCGGTAATCTCCATGCCGCGCTCCAGCGCCTTGCACATGTCGTAGATCGTGAGCGCCGCCGCGGCCGCCGCCACCAGAGCCTCCATCTCGACGCCCGTCGGCCCGGTCGCGGTGGCCTCCGCGATAATCTCAATTCCATTCTGGCATAGCTTGGGGCGGACATCCACGTGCGTCAAGTACAGGGGGTGACAAAGCGGAATCAGCTCCGAGGTGCGCTTGGCCGCCGTGATTCCGGCGATCCGCGCAATTTCCAGCGGGCTGCCTTTCGGAGACTTGAGCCGCCGCACGCTGGCCAGCGTGGCGCGCTGCATGCGCACGAAGGCGTGCGCGACGGCCGTGCGTGAGGTGGCGGGCTTGGCGGTGACGTCCACCATGCGGACGCGGCCGGCTTTGTCGTAATGCGAAAGCTTCTTCATGGAGTAGTGGTGTGGCTGCCCGAAACCGGGTGGTGCGCCCCGTCCCGAGTGTAGGGATTAGAACGGGTCGTCGCCGTTTGTTTCCAATGACTTAGGCCGATTTCTGTTTCCGCCTGTGTAGGGATTGGAATTCGGGAGCGAGAGGCCGTGGAAGCGCCGCTCGAGCGAGGCGCAGCGGCTGGGGCGAGCGCGGGGAGGGCACAGAATCCGGCTTCGCATCGCGGAGCGAGCAGAGAATGCCGACCAGTTTGCGGCTTGCCGCTCCGCCTTCGCCTCGATGTGGCCCGTGTGAAACCGCGCACTGCGCACCTCCAATCTCCACGCTGCCATAATGGGAAGGGCATCGCAAGCGGTTGTTGGTGTAAACATCCGGCCGGATTGCCCGTGGGCTCACCACGGGCAATCCGGCGGAGTATGGCAGGCGGAGGTGCGTCAGTTGGCCTTGGGCGGAGGGGGCGGGCTGATGGTGGCTTCGTCCCAGTGCTCGTCGGCCTTGCCGTCCTTGATGCGCCACATGTCGAACCACGAGGTGGTGTAGGTCTTGCCCGGGGTTCTCGGATCGGGGTACTGGCGAGCGATGACCACGACCACGAGGTCGCCATCCGCCAGCACGGCCACGACCGGGGTCTTCATGTGCTCGGGAATGGGCGAGGGTTTGGTGAAGGACTTGAAAAACTTCACCACCGGGGCGAGTCCGGAGCCCACGTTGGGGTTGTGTTGCAGGTAGCGGTCGCTGAGATATTTGCCCGCGTCGTCCCAGTGATTGGCCTCCAGCAGGTCGCGCATGATGTGCAGGGCGACCTGTTTGTTGGCGTTCAGCCGGGGATCGGGGCTGGTGAACAGAGATTCAGGGTTGGCGACGCCGACGACCGGTTCCTGAGCAATCGCCGGGACGCAGGAAAACAATACCGCCAGTGTGACGAGCAAGCCTATGCGTAGTTTCATGCGCGGTAGATTTAATCAGGTTCGAGCGGATGTCAAGAGAAGCGTGCGCGGCCGGAGGAAGTCGGGAGCACAGCTAGGAGTGGCTGTGCCACGAGAACCAGGCCCCGGCTAGAGGGTGCCGCGGCGCAGCAGGACGTCGACCCATTCGTCGGCTTCCAGGCGCAGATGTGAGGCGTGCACCAGGAGGAAGCAATTGGCGCGCACCACGGCGCCGATGTCGCCCGACCCTTCCCACAGCAGCACCTGCACCGTCGGGACGGTGGGGGCCTCCGGCGTGGCGCCGGCTTTGGTTGCGGGCGCGGTGAAGCGCGCGGGCAGGAAATGCGCAACGGGTCCTTTTTCGTCCACCAGATGGGAAAGCCGGGCCTTGAACAGGGGCAGGGGACGCGGTTGCGCGCCGCTGAGCAGGTCGATGGCGGGCACCGCGAACAACTCGAAAGTGACCATGGTCGAGACGGGATTGCCGGGCAGGCCGAACACCGGCTTGCCCCGGCACCATCCGAATACTGTGGGCCGGCCGGGGCGCACGGCCACGGAATCAAAGAGAATTTCCGCGCCGAGTTCGCGCAGGACTTCCTCGACAAAATCGTAGCTGCCCGCCGAGACGCCGCCGCTCATGATGAGGGCGTCGCATTCGAGCCCTTTTTCGATCTGGGCGCGGAGTTTGGCGACGTCGTCCGGAGCCGTGCCGATGACGACCGGCTCGCCGCCGGCCAGCGACACCTGCGCGGACAGCGAAATATTGTTGCTGTCGCGGATTTGGTAGGGGCCGGGCGCCACGCCGACCGGCACGAGTTCATCGCCGGTCGCCAGGATGCCGATCCGCGGCCGGCGGTAGACTTCCAGCCGCCCGTGCCCCGCTTCGGCGGCCATGGCCAGCTCGGCGTAACTGAGCCGCGAGCCGCGCGTGACCATCACTTCTCCGACGCGCGCTTCGGCGCCCGCCAGAACCAGATGTTGCCCGGGGCGCGCCGCGTCTTCGAATACGACAACCTCGCCTTCGACCCGCACCCGCTCTTGCATCACCACGGTGTTGGCGCCCTTTGGCAGGGGCGCGCCGGTGAGAATCCGCACGCACTCGCCCGCGCCCACCGTGCCGGAAAAGCCCACGCCGGCGCGGCTTTCGCCGATCTGGCGCAACCGGGCTCCGGGCGCCGCAGCGTCGGCCGCGCGCAGGGCGTAGCCATCGCGAACCGAGCGATCAAACGGGGGATAGTTGCGGTCGGCGACGATGTTTTCCGCCAGGACCCGGCCAAACGCCGCCGGCGGGTTGGGAACCAGTTCGAGCACTTCGGTGGCCGAGGCGGAGACACGGGCGCTCACTGTTTCGATGACCTTGGCGCGCGCCGATTCGAAGGAAAGCATGATGGTTCAGAGCCAGGAAGCGAGTTTCGTGCCTCGCGCGATGATCGTGGCGTCGCGCTCCGGGCCGGTGGAGATCATGCCGATTTCGGCCTGGAGTTCGCCGGAAATAAAGTCGAGATAGCTGCGCGCGGCGGCGGGCAGGTCCTTCACCTCGCGTATACCCTGGGTGGACGTTTTCCAGCCGGGCAGCGTGCGGTATTGCGGCTCGATCTGCGCCAGGGTTTCCGCATCCGGGGGAATTTCCTCGAGCGGACGTCCGTGCAGGAGGTAGCCGGTGCAGACTTTGATCTCGGGCTGGGCGTCGAAGACGTCGAGCTTCGTCACCACCAGCGAATCGATGCCGTTGAGCATCTTGGCGTAGCGCAGGACCATCAGGTCGAGCCAGCCGCAGCGCCGGGGGCGTCCGGTGACCGCGCCGAATTCGTTGCCGCGCGCGCGCAAATCCTGGGCGTCCAGATCGGGCATCTCGGTGGGGAAGGGGCCTCCGCCGACGCGGGTGGTGTAGGCCTTGGTCACGCCCACGACGCCGGTGATGCGCGTGGGAGCGACGCCCAGCCCCGTGGCGGCGCCTCCGGAGATGGCGTTCGAGGAGGTCACGTAGGGATAGGTCCCGTGGTCGATGTCCAGCATCGTGCCCTGCGCGCCCTCGAAGAGCACCGATTCGCCCTGGTCGAGCGCGTGGTTCAGCAGGACGGCGGTGTCCGTCACCAGCCCGCGAATCCGCCCGGCGATTTCCAGATACTGTTCGAGCAGGCCGGGGGTCTCGAGTGGATGGCCGTACGCGGCGCGGCTGATCTTGTTCTTATCGGCCAGCACGCGTACGAGCTTGGCGCGAAAACGTTCCGGATCCAGCAGGTCGCAGACGCGGATGCCGCGGCGCGCCATTTTATCCTCGTAGGCCGGGCCGATGCCCCGCGACGTGGTTCCAATTTTGTCGGTGCCGAGGGCCGTTTCCGACGCCCGGTCCATGGCGCTGTGGTAGGGAAAAATCAGGTGGGCGCGATTGCTCAGGAACAGGCGGCCGTTGACGTCCACGCCGGACTTCTTGAGATTGTCGAGCTCGCCCAGCAGCGCCACCGGATCGACGACCGTGCCGGGGCCGATGACCGCTTTCTTGCCGGACCGGAGGATCCCGCTGGGGACCAGTTGCAGGACGTAGCGGTGGTCGTTGAACATGACCGTGTGGCCCGCGTTGTGCCCGCCCGCGTAGCGCGCGGTGTAGTCAAACGACGCGGCCAGGTAGTCGACGACCTTGCCCTTTCCTTCGTCGCCCCACTGCGCGCCCACCACGGCAATGCCTTTGCTTCGGATCGGTTCGGCCACCGCGACCACTCCAGGACCACACGAGTCGCACCTGCTCCGCTCCGGCTCACAGATGAAACCTTACAGGAGGGCTAGTGCGGCAAACTCCAATGCAACATCCTACGCTGCAGCGGGCGCGAAGGCAAGGGCGGGCGCGCCGACGGTTGTGCCTGGGCAGGTTGGCCATTGGGTGGCAGCGTGCTGCAAATCCAGGAGAGTTTTGTGGGTCGCGGCTTCAGCCGCGACATCAAGCCTTAAACTGAGAACGGCTTTAGCCGCTGAAGTTCTCTGCGACGGTTCTCTCGGCGCCCTGTTGGCAATAGGAGCGCCGGCGTGGCGGGCGATCGCATCCGCCCGCCACGTACGCCTGCCGTGCAGAATTGCAGGGGTGTCAGAACTTGCCGAACAGTTTCTCGGCCAGATCGGCCGCCACCGGCACGCGGAATCGCTCGCCCTGATATCCCTTGACCATCAGGAGTATCCACAGGACGAAGCACAGCAGGTTGACCAGCCAGTAGATCATGATCCCGGCAGTGAATCCGCTGAAGCCTCCGGCCAGCATGCTCAGACCGAAAAACATGCCGAGGACAATGTTGAGAAGGTGCAGCCCGCCGAACACGACGATGGACTGCGCGGCGTGGAAACGCACGTTGGGGCGCTTGTCGATCAGGAAGAAGACCAGCCCCGTCACCCAGCCGAGAACATAGCAGAGCAGACTGGCGACGTTTTCAGCCATCTGTGATTGTGGCGCTGAGCTGGCCGGGGCCACGCCGGGCGCTGCGGCCTGCGCGGCTCCGCAACCGCCGCAAAACGCCGCGTTGTCGGCGACTTCCGCTCCGCACTTCGTGCAATGGGCCATGGATTGCCTCCTTGAGAGCCTGCTTGGGCGCGAAGCCTAGCAAAACCCGGCCGGAAGGGGCAAGGAGATTCGCGGGCGAACCCGGGCGCCACCGAGACGCCGAAAACGCTTGCGGAAAGAAGGACGATCTTAGGGGGTCGGAGCTTCAGCTCCGACATAAAGAATGCCTTCTCATCAGGGGTTTTAACCCCTGAGGCACCGCTTGTGACCTTTTCCGCAAGCTGAGAAACGGGCATGCTCGCTGGAGCGCGGCAGGCTGAGAGGATGCGCGGCGATGGTATACTCGAATGCGCCGCGCGGAAGTGGCGGAATTGGCAGACGCGCCAGCCTTAGGAGCTGGTGGCCGAAAGGCCGTAGGGGTTCGAGTCCCTTCTTCCGCACCAGACAGGCATCGTCAGTGCCGCGTCCCGCCTCGCGGGACCGGCCGCTATGATAGCGCGAACTTCTTCCAGGAGAGATCAATGGCCAGGATTATTGGAGCAGTGGCGACGTCGCATTCCCCGACGATCGGTTTCGCGCTGGACCGGAACAAGCGGAACGATCCGGATTGGGCGCCGATCTTCGAGGCTTACGAGCCCGTGCAGAAGTGGCTGGCGGAGAAGAAGCCCGACGTCATCTTTCTGATCTTCAACGACCACATGACGTCCTTCTTCTTCAACCACTATTCGGCCTTCGCGCTGGGGATTGACGACGTCTATCGCGTGGCGGACGAGGGGGGCGGGCCGCGCGCCGTGCCTCCCGTCAAGGGACACGCGGCGCTGTCGCAGCATGTCGGGGCGTCGCTGGTGGCGGACGAATTCGACATGTCGTTCTTTCAGGACAAGCCGCTCGATCACGGCTGCTTTTCTCCGCTCTCGATGCTGTGGCCGCACAACGGGGGATGGCCAGGCGCGATTGTTCCGTTGCAGGTGGGCGTGCTGCAATTTCCGATTCCTTCCCCGGCGCGTTGTTACAAGCTGGGCCAGGCCGTGCGGCGGGCCATCGAAAGCTATCCGGAAGATTTGTCCGTGGTGATTGCCGGAACGGGCGGGCTCTCCCATCAGGTGCACGGCGAGCGGGCGGGATTCAACAACACGCCGTGGGACATGGAGTTTCTCGACCTCATCGAGAAGGACCCGGTCAAGCTGGCGCAGATGACCGTGGCCGACTACGCCCGGCTGGGCGGGATGGAAGGCTCCGAGATCATCATGTGGCTGATCATGCGCGGCGCGCTTTCGAACAACATCCGCAAGGTTCACCAGTCCTACTATCTGCCGACGATGACGGCCCTGGCGACGGCCATCTATGAGAATGAAGCCGAGGCGCCGAAGGCGGAGAACTATCGGGAGCACCTGCACCACATGCAGTATCAGCTGGCCGGCGCGGAGAAGCTCGAGGGGACGTATCCGTTTACATTGGCTCGGAGCCGCAAGGGATATCGCCTCAACAAATTCCTCCACAGCATGACCGACCCGACTCACCGCAAGCGCTTCCTGGAAAATCCCGAGGCGCTGTTCGAGGAATGCGGCCTCACCAGCGAAGAGCGCGACCTGGTGCGCCGGCGCGACTGGCGGGGCATGATTCATTATGGCGTCAATTTCTTCATGCTGGAAAAGCTGGGCGCCACCGTGGGCGTCTCGAATCTGCACATCTACGCCGCAATGCGCGGCCAGCCGTTCGAGGAGTTTTTGAAGACGCGCAACAAGCCGGGCGCGCTCTACTCTGTGGCGGGCGCCGGCGGGCCGAAGCAGGATTGGGAGAAGGATGCGCCAGGCAAACCGAAGGCCGGTTAATCAGGCGGACATCTGGTTCACAACGCTTATACTGCTCAGGGGCTAAGCGGCATGTGCGGTAGCCCCTAGAAACGAGAGCTGAACAAGATGACCATCAAAAAGGCCGCGTCTTTCCGATACCTATGCTCGACTCTGACCTTGCTTGGGCTAGCTCAAGTTGCTCTCGGTCAGGCTCGGGCGCTGCCAACTGAGCTTTCCTCCGAAGAGGTCATCGCACGCGTTGCGCCTTCGGTAGCGGTGATCCTCACCGGGGCGGGCGCGGGTCGCCTGAGCGGGGTGGGCTCCGGAGTCATTGTGCGGTCCGACGGGGTCCTTCTCACGGCGTATCACGTGATTAAAGATGCGCGGGAAGTTCAGGTCCGCCTCAAGACTGGGGAAACCTACGATAACGTGGAACTTGTCGCCGTGGACGAGCGACGCGACGTTGCCGCCATCCGGATTCCGGCGGCTAACTCACCCGCTCTGGAAGTCGCACCACTCAACGACGCACGGCCGGGCGAGCCCGTCTATGTCGTTTCCAATCCCTCCGGGCTGACGTGGAGCGCGTCTGCAGGAGTTTTGAGCGCTGTGCGACCCGTGGAGGAACTGCTTACGACACAGACCGGTTATCGCGTCTTGCAGTTCAGTGCGCCGGTTTCGCCGGGCTCAAGTGGCGGCGTTCTCGTGGACTCGCACGGTCGTGCGCTTGGCATCGTGGTCTTCTCTACGCAAGGGCAGGCCCTCAATTTTGCGGTTCCCGTGGAATCCGTGTTTGGGCTAGCTGGCGAGTCAGCGCATACGCCACTTCCCTCGGGCCGGGATCTTCAGCCCCCGCAGTCCCAGAGGCCTCCTTCAAGTGCCAGCCTCGCTAAGGAAAGCCCTACCGATTTGCTCCGGAACGCACGATCCGTTTTCGTCCACAGTCGCACCGTTTGGTTCACAACCCCCACGCTAGAAAAGGAACTGATGAAGCAGCGGGACTTTCACGATTGGGGCATCGCAATCGTAAGGGACCGCAAGCTCGCAGATCTGGACGTCGAGGTGGACCGACCGCTATGGACTTACACGTTCACCGTTGTCGTGCAGGACGCCCGCACCAGCATGTTACTCGGCAGCGACAAGGTTGTTGCCGCGAGCGGGGACCTGGCTGCCCCGAACCTTGCTGAGAAGATTGTGAAAATGATTAGAGCAGCTCGTTCCACGGAGCCCAACCCCGCCAAGAAGAACTAATCTGATGTTTCGGCAAGGGGACGGCCGATGGACGCGCACTGCCTCGACACCAGCCTTATTAGGCGTACGGTCCGTACTCGAACCGCAGGTCCCTGTCGTGTGCCGCCGCGTCAACTCCTGATTAACGCGCTAACCGGAATTTTGAGATCCGCGCCAGGCGTGCGGTAATTTTGGAGTGGCCGCATGACACTCCGCATGCACGTTGACGCGCCGGGGGCGCATTTATTTGGCCTGCGCGAAGACGTCCTTGGCGATGAGCATGGCGGACATCGCCGTGGGCCAGCCGGAATAGAAGGCGAGGTGGGTAATCACCTCGACGATCTCGTCCCGGGTGACGCCATGCTGAAGCGCGCGCTCCAGGTGAAAGCGCAACTGCTCGGTGCGATTCAGAGCGACCAGGCTGGCCACAGTGATCAGGCAGCGGTCCCGCACCGCCAGGCCGGGACGTTCCCACACATCGGCGAACAGGACGTTGTCGGTGATCTCCACAAACTTCGGCGCCATGTCGCCAATCACATCCCTTGCGGTCGGTCTCTTCTGCTCTGCCATGACTCCTCCTGGTCGTGTCGGGTGCAAGCGTGCCGATTCTATGCGAAGCCGGTGGAGTTCACAACCGACGGAGTTGCGCCGGCGCCGAGGCGCCGCTTGGCGCGGCCGACAGGCTGCCCAGCAGGAGTGCGGCAGAGGCTCAGCGGCCCGTGACTTCCATCACCACGGGCTCGTGGTCCGAATCCTGAAAGTTCAGCGGAAGCGTCTCCACCGCATCGATCCGTACGTTCGGACTCACTACGAATCCGTCCTTCACCGACAGATAGTTTTTTCGGGGGTCGTAGGGAGCCTCCACACTCCGGTTGCTCGGCCTGGACCGATCGATGCCCCAGGTCCATCCCGGCGGCAGGAAGTCCGGGTTCAATTGCAACGTGCGCGCAGTTGGCTTCCGCTTCGTGTACTGGTCCAGGCGCACGCCCGGCAGCACCGCGTTCCAGTCTCCGCCGAGCACCACGTAGTGGCCTGCGTTATATTCCCGCAACGCCAGGTCGCGAAGTTGCGCCAACTCGGCACGGCGAATATCGCCGGCGTCCCACGTCTCCAGGTGCAATTGGATAATCGTCCAGATCCCGCCGTCCTCGCGTGGCAGCTGCCACACCAGCAGGCATCGCTCCATCTGGAATGCGCGGTCGGGCCAAGGGAATGATCCGTGCAACTGATATCTCTTGGATTCTGCGGGGCGGAATTTCCCGAGCGCCAGCATTCCGGATCGCACGCCTCCCAGGGGCATTAGCTTGGGATAGGGAATGAAGAATACGTTGTGGTTCAACGCGTAGGAGGAGCAGGCTTTCACGCTGCCGGTGATGGCCTGCTGCTCGTCAACGCCGTAACTTCGCCTCGAGGGGGAATCTACTTCCTCCACGAGATATACGTCCGCAGGGTTCCGCCGCAAAAAGTCTGTGATATTTGCGAGGTGATGCAAAACCGATTCCTTGTTTGTCGCCAGGACATTGTGTCCTCCGTCCAGGAAGAAATCCTCTTCCGCTCCGGTTCCGGCGAATCCCACGTTCCACGTCATCAGGCGCAACGTGTCCGGCCATGTGGCGGAGCTGCAGCTCCCATCGATTTGGAGCGTCATCTCTGCCGGCTGGTAACGGTGCGCGATGGCCAAAATGCCGACCATCACCCAATAGAGAAGGTAGATCGCTAAAGAGGCCGCCGCCAGCCACGCTACGATGCGCGGCAGTGGCTTCCACGCCGGCGCATTCCTGTCGGGCACTGGTTCGTTCTCGGTGGACTCGCTGTTCGTCATAGGACTACCCGCCCTGCCGCCGGTGACCCAACGGCGCGAAGGTTGCGAGGCCCAGCTGAGTGGGAGATCGGCGCGCCGTCCCTAGAATCGAAAGAACCGCAGTGTGGGAAACCAGGACCATGAGATATCCAGGAGAATGCTGATGAAGGCGATTCCGGTGCTCAGCCCATTTGCGCCACAAAGCGCCCACAGCCGCCGGCGATGCAGCGGGATCTTGAATAACCACCTTATGACTGCGGCTTCGATAGCGGTGCTCACCAGCACGGCCAGGAAGTACGAAAGAAGGAAATTCAGAGTCCCCAAAAGAACAAAGATGAGCGGAAACCCGGCCAAGGGTATCAACACAATACCCGCCGCTGCCGATGCTGCGTTCATTACGACATCCACCAGCGCTGCCTTCTTCCAGGAGAGGTCAAAGGCAAAGTGCAGCACGAGCCATTCCGCGATCAGTCCGGTCACGATGGGGATGGGACTCAATAAGCGCATTTCCAGGACTAGAGAAGGCCAAACAAAATCAGCAAGAAGTGACGAGTGCATGTACCGATGAGACAGCCGCACAGTCTGCAGGTCTGTGATTTCAACCACGCGGTTCCGTGACCCACGTCACTCGCCAGGACGGTCTTCCATGGGCGCCGTATGCGAGACCGGTAGCCATGTGGCGGAATCGAAGGGACTTGAACGGGAACGGGCATGCCGGGTCGGCAAAGCCGGCCTCCCCGCCGCTACAAAACCTGGATATCCCGGTCGGGCGCGGTTGACGGGGTGCTATACCAGCATTCTAAAAATGCCCCCTTGGCGCGAAGCTGAAAATTGTACTTGGCCGGTAACCGCCTTAATAAGGGCCTAGCGGCTCTGTGCAGCCCTCCGATCAGCTCCACACACGCCGAGCGATCTCGACCACCAGCTTGAGCTTGGCCCACTGTTCCTCTTCGGTTAGCAGATTCCCTTCCGCCGTCGAGGCAAATCCACACTGAGGACTCAGAGTGAGATTCTCGAGCGGGAAATGTTTGGCCGCTTCATGGATACGGCGCACGACGTCGTCTGCCTTTTCCAGCTGTGGCTTCTTCGTGGTGATGAGTCCGAGCACAACGACCTTGTCCTTCGGAACCAGACGCAGAGGTTCGAATGTCCCGGCTCGCTCGTCGTCGTATTCCAGAAGGAAGCGGTCCGCTTTTAGCGTCCCAAAGAGTTTTTCCGCAATTGCGTCGTACCCGCCTGCAGCGTACCAATGGCTCCGATTGTTCCCGCGGCACAGATGAATGGCGAGAATCACGCCGGGCTGGCGGGCGGCCTCAAAGCAGGCGTTATCCGCCTGGATGGCTTCCTCCAGCGCCGCTTCCGGCTCCTGTCCCATTTCCTTCTTGATCCATTCACGCCATTTCGGATCCAGGTAGTAGCTGTAGCGAGGCGCATCGATTTGGATGTACTTCACGCCCTTCGACGCGAGCGTGGCGATATCCTTCTTGATGATCTCGACGATGTCCCACAGCAGAGCGGAGTGGTTCTTATAGACTTTGTCCGTAACACCCCTCTGAAACGAAATGGCGGGAAACTGGGTGGCGCTTGGCAGCAACACCTTGATATCACCCGGGCTGTGTTTTTCTAAGAACGGGAGCTCGTTCGCCGTCACAGCGCGCACCTGGCGAAGTTTCGCATTGACGATCCCGGTCACATGGCTGACGTGCGCCTCTTGCGTCTGACCCTTGGCTCCCCAGGCTTCGGTGCCGCGCGTGATTTCGGCTCCGAGGTCGAAGCCCTCGACCGCGTCGGTGAAATTGCTCATGAAATTCCGCCGCCGCAGCTCGCCATCAGTGAAAATCTCAAAACCGAGTTCCTTCTGCTTCGCGAGCACCCGGAGGACGTGCTTGTCCTCCATGGCCTTCAACGTCGCCCCATCGGAGTATTCGCGCGCTGCGAGCAATTCCGGTGGCCGCAGAAAACTCCCTACGTGGTCAGCTCTAAACGATACTGGCATGCGGTCGCCTCTCCCGGTCTTGGGACCTAGTGCTCCCCAATCCGGATGACAAATGACGTGTCGTGAATAGCCTATCATTCTCCATCGCTAACTTGGACCAGTAGAAGATTTTGGCTAACTCCCGATGAGTCGGATCACCGGACAACTGGAACTTTGAGATCCGTGCCAGGGGTGCAGTAATCTTGGATTGGGCGCAGGACACTCCGCACGCATGTTGACGGGGTGTTCTACGAGCAAGCTAAAAGTACTCCACCCCCTTCCGGCGGCACGATCCCCGCAGGCACTGGGGTCTACTTGTCCGGTCACCGCGTTGATCAGGGCTTAGCTCTGAAGTCGCGATTAGGCGCGGATATCGTTCGCGCGATCGTGGGTTGTCATGTAACCGAACAAGCCAGCCAGCCCCCAGCGTCCCTTTTTGTAGGTGATGACGTCCATTTCCACGCTGTCGTTGATGTACTCGCCGCATGTCGTGTACCGGCTCGCGCCCTGGAATGCGTGTACCTTTTCAACGGAAGCATGGATGATACGGCCGCCCGGCGGCCCGTCAGCAAGATCCCATCCCCAGTTGCCTAGACCGAGTTGCGGCCAGAGGGCGCGATACGCCGCGAAATCGACGTGCGTGTTATCAAGCATCTCCTGCGTATAGCTCTGGGTAGACAGCCGCGATTTGACGCCTGTGACTCGCAACCCGTCGAGCGCTTTATAGTCCCCCTGCGCCGCAACCTCCCACGACGCTCCACCGGCGCCGACACTCAGGTTCAGTCCCAGTTGGCGGATCGGACCCCACACGGCCTGCTGGTCATTGTTCATATAGGCTAAGCAATGATCCTGACGTAAGCGTTTTGCCGCCGCGATGCTGTCGTTATACGCAACATGAACCATGTGAGCGGGCGTGAAAATCGTGGACATCGCCTGGATCGCCCACTTCCCGTCATTGTTCGTAACGCAATAGATTCCCTCGCATCTCAGGAGCTTGTAGCCGTCGGGACTGTAGCGGTTGTAATTCAACGACAGGTTCACGGCCACCGGGTTGGAGTTGAATATTTCGATGCCGTCCAGGACGTCGTAGCAGCCAGGCTTCAGGTAGCCGTCATGATCCGTGAACCGCTCCGGGTGTTCGGTCATGTTCATTGACGCTGGCGCGTGGGCCATGAGTTCGTCTTGGCTGCGGACCACGATCGCTTCGGTCCGTTCAAACGTGCCGAAGGGAAAGTGCAGCATTCCCGCCATGCCTTTCAAGTCCCTCTGGCCCAACGCGGCAAAGTACTGCGTCATCACTCCCACGGCGGCTGGTACCGACTCCTTGAAGCACATTGGAAAACGTAGGTCGGGAATACCCCGAGGCGACATGCCGGGGGGCGGCGTCAGATTTACCTCCGCTGTCTCCGCCTGCTGCGCCGCTTGAGCCGACTGGCTGAGTGCCGATACCGCTCCGGCAGCGCCAAGCAATCCGGCCGCGGCGGCACTCTTCATGAAATCTCGACGGTCTGTTTGGACCTCACCGCCTTGGGCGACTGTATCTCTCCCGTTCTCATCAGCAGGCATGGCCGTTCTCCTTTCACGTCTCTTAGAAATCGAAGCGCGCCCCTGGCGCTCTTGAACTCCGTTAGGAAATCACTGCTCAACATGGATGGTCGGCATGGAAGGTTAACCGATTACTCTCGAAAAATCCCGCATGACCAGTTACCACTATCCGGCCAACTCCCGATAGCAGCCCCAGTTTCCCTAAAGCAAGCCTCACACACCAGGCGAGCGCCCTTGACTTCATGGATCGGGCCATTTGAGGCTGTCTTGTGCATCGTCGGTCCTCGTACCCCCGAGATACGCTTGCGTATCGTAAGAGCACGGCATAGCATACGGCTTCCTTGGCTGCGGGCAGGCACCGCAAAAGGTTGATGGAGGCCGATTCCGGCAGGAGGACCGCATGTACCGTAAGGTCGTATGTATAGGTGGGAGCGCCGCGCTTGCCCTCATCGCCGTCGTGGGCGCACTGCGGGTGGCACCAGCGTTTGGCGATCACTCCAACGTGTCCGCAAAGAGGAGTTGCGATCGGGCGTGCCTGGATGGGTTCGTCGATCGCTATCTCGACGCTCTGGCTGTGGGCGATCCGACGCGCCTGCCCCTTGCGCCGGCGGTCAAATTCACCGAAGACGGCCAACGGCTGAATCTCGGCGACGGATTGTGGAACACCGCGACGGGAAGGGGAACCTACAAGTTCTATATGGATGATGTCCAAGCTGGGCAAGTCGGCTTCTTCGGCACGATGCGGGAGGCTGGCGAGCCGGTCATTATTTCGCTTCGTTTGAAAATCGAGAATCAAAAGATCGCCGAGATCGAGACGATCGTCGTTCGCAATAAGGGCGAAGCCGAACATCTCGAAAAGCGCGGCCGTCCCGATCCTCTCTTTACCCAAACCATACCTGCAGCCGAGCGCGTTTCTCGCGCCGAGCTTGTAAAGACTGCGAACATGTACTTTTCGGGGATGCAGCTCAACGACGGAAAAGGAAACTATCCGTTCACCGACGACTGCGATCGCGTTGAAAATGGCATGGAAGCAACGAACAACCGCGCCGCTGATACCGCCGACGCGGTGGCAGCACAGGGGAACTCCGTCGACAACGCGCGGCGCCGGGCGGATCTGAGCTATTCGCCGGAGTGGGGATGCAAGGAGCAGTTTCAGTCAGGGTTGCTCCATTTTGTGACTCGGATTCGAGATCGCCGCTTCGTCGTTGTCGATCCGGAACGCGGAGTGGCGTTCGCATTCGGTTTCTTCGATCACGCAGCGGGAAAGACCCGCACGTTTCAGATTCCCGATGGCCGCACGGTGACGGTTGGACCTGTTACGCCGTGGACTTGGGAAATGTCGGAAGTGTTTCGGGTTGAGCACGGAAAGATTCGGCGGATCGAAGCTGTTTACCAGCGATGTCCCTATGGCATGGGCTCGGGCTGGAGTAACTGGCAGGATTCGATGTCGACGCGGGTTCGGTGGTCGCCTTTTTCAGGCAAGGAATGACTTCCAGATCCACCCGGGCCGCGAGAAGGGAGCACGAACATGCGAAGAGGGCTTGGAGTGGTTGCGAGCGTGACGCCATTGCTGCTGTTCGTCTTCGTGTTGTACATCCATGCGGCGCCGGATCCTGCACAGGAGGCGCCCGCTAGCGTCGAGAATTCCTGCGATTACGCTTGCCTTACAGGTTTCGTGGATCAATACCTGAAGGCGCTTGTCGCGCACGATCCAAGCCAAATCCCGGTGACCGCTAACGTGAAGTTCACGGAGAACACGATTCGGCTGAAACTCGGCGATGCGCTGTGGGGAACGATGAACGGACTCGGAACGTACAAGCTCTACTTTGCTGACCCGATAGGCGGCGCAGCGGGATTGGAAGCCTCGATTCGCGAGAACGGCACACCCGCGATCCTGTTGCTGCGCCTGAAAGTCGTGAACCACAAGATCAGCGAGATCGAAACGCTCGTACACCGCAACGCGGACGACGCCGCGGCTCTGGAAAGATTCGGGCAGCCGAATCACGTCTGGAATCAGCCGCTCGAGCCCGCGCAGCGCGTCCCACGACAGGAAATGATCAAGATCGCGAATTCGTATTTCGACGGCATCCTCCATTCGTCGGGCGATTCGGTGCCGTTCGATCCGAAATGCAACCGCGTCCTCGACGGCTACCAGGACACCAACAATCCGACCGCCAAGGGCTGGTTCGACAAGGATTCATTCCGGCCCGACGCCATGGGAATCCGCGAAAATATGAACACGCACATCTGGACGTACATCCACTCGATTGATCCGCGCCATATCGCGGTGATTGACGAAAAACTCGGAATCGTTGTCGGCACGTTCATGTTCAATCATCCAGGCAACGTGAAATGGGCGGACGTACCGGGAGTGGGACAGGTACCGATGCCACCGGTCACGCAACGGCCATCGAGCGTGCTGATGGGCGAATTCTTCAAACTCGAAGGTGGCAAAATCCGCCAGATCGAAGGAGTCTCCATCGCCCTGCCCTTTGGGGCAAAGACGGGCTGGGAAACCACACCCGGGCGGAATTGACGCTACCGTAGTTTGTGTCGAACGGAAATACTTTCAGCCCGGTTTCCCTGTAGCCGACCACCCGTCCGGAAGGTGCCTTTTGCGATGCACGCTCGGCCGGCGAATACGCAGCGCTGTTTTCAAGGGCTAGCTCGTGTTACAAGCGGATGCTCCCATGACGGGGAACATGCTCCCGTTCACATGGGGCTCGCCGCTCCTGGCTCGTAGACGGCCACTGAAAATAGGAGCTCGAAGTAAATCGGGGCCAGGAGGCGAGGCTGACCAGGGAGATGTTTGATAGCATCTACGGCTTCGGAACGCCGCAGGTGAAGTTAGCGGCGTCGTAGGGATCGCCGGAGCCATTGTAACCGCAATTCCCAATACGAGCTTCGGGCCCGGCCGACAATGTACCACCCGACCGCCCAGGGTGAGTGTAGACCTGGATCACGCCGCTCCGCAAAACACTCTCTCGAAGGGAACGACCATTTCGGGCAGGTTCGGCGGCACGGAGCGTGCCGCGCCCGGGAACCGAACTGCCCGCGCCGACCCTCTGAGCTCGCAGCGTTAATCAGGCACTTGGGCGAACGCGATACCGGATGCGGCGTGCAACCAGCCCGATCTTGTTGATTTGACGTACAGCTTTGCGACCCGCCCCCGGATCTCGATCGACAGACACCGTTTCTGATGTAAAATCCTCATCACTGTAGGCCTGTATCAATAGGCTCCCGGCTGGGACCCTGCGAAATCCTAGCCGTTATTGACGTCGGCGGGCTCGGCGCGATTAAGGCGGAAAACTGCACCTGTGGAGATACCATGAGACGCTTCGTTCTTTGTCTTCTTTTGCTTTTTTCGGTCAGTCGAGTCTTTGCCCAACAATCGGTGGCGCCCGAGATCCGCTACCACTCGGTGCCGGATCTTCTGAAGCTTCCTCCCGATTTGTACCTGGGAGAAGTCGCTGGCGTAGCGGTCAACTCCAAGGGACACATTCTTGTATTGTCCCGAGGGAACACCAACGGTCCAGCCTACGGAGCCAGCGCCGCACAGCTTCTGGAGTTCGCTGCGGACGGTAGATTTCTTCGCGAGATCGGCCACAACTTGTACGCCTGGTCGTTCGCGCACTCCGTGAAAGTGGATCAATTTGACGACGTGTGGGTCGCGGACAAAGGCTCGGACATGGTGATCAAGTTCAACCCCGCAGGGCGCGTCGTGATGGTCTTCGGCCGCAAGCAGGAAGCTTCCGACGAATCCACTGGGCCGCTGAAGCATCCGAAGCCGGCACTGCCTCCCGTGGACGGATTGTTCCGGCAAGTCACCGACATGGCTTGGGATGCTGCGGGGAACACGTATGTCTCAGATGGCTACATCAATTCGCGGGTCGCCAAGATCGATAAGGACGGGAACTGGCAAAAGTCGTGGGGCGAGCCGGGCGATGGCTCAGGCCAATTCAACACACCGCACAGCATAGCGGTCGATGCGGAAGGAAGGATCTACGTGGCGGACCGTGGCAATCGCCGCATTCAAGTGTTCGACGGGGAAGGAACATTTCTTCGCCAGATCACGATTGATGTGCCGGTGCCACCGGATGCTCGTCCGGCAATCGGCACTAAGCCGACTCAAACCACAGGAACGATGGCGCCCGGCGCACCTTGGGCGATTTGCATCACGCCGCCGCCCCATCAAGTGCTGTACAGTGCGGATGCCTATCCAGGGCGAATTTACAAGCTCAGCCTCGATGGAAAGGTGCTGGGGGTATTCGGCAAGACCGGAAAACTACTAGGGCAATTCGGGTGGATACACGAAATCGCTTGTCCCTCGGAAAATGTGCTCTTTGTGGCTGAATTACTGAATTGGCGCGTCCAGAAATTAGTCCTCGAACCGACGAAGTAGTCGGAACCGTGTTTCCGGCTTGACCTGGCGAGATTTGCCTCGGCAGTACGCAAGACGGCTGACTCCTGGTAAGTCGGACTACCCGATATCTTCGCACTAGGTCCCAGTTGTCTGGCAACCGCGTTAATCAGGACTTACCACCTTAGGTACGATGCTCCGGGGCGGACGTACTGCTTTCTACTCAGGGCTAGCCAATGTTTGTCAGCACAACACTCCTGGCCCTCATTGCTTATCCTCTGTAGCTCAACCTTCCCTACAATTTGATTCGCTTTCGTTGGGGCGTTAATCATGGACTGGCCCCCATGCCACCCGAAGTTGAAGAGAGAGCGCAGGCTGCGGATCGCGCTGCGGTTGTCGTCTTCGATTTGATACTCGTGAAGTACCTACTTTTGCGGTCATCGCGCTGGTTGCTGGACTTTGCTTTGCCACGGTCTCCACAATTCTTGGCGGAAGAAACAGCACTCCCAAACCAAGACTTTCGTGCAGGTACAGCCTGTCCTCGACCTGGCCTTCGGGCCAGTTGGATCACCAACCTCAGTCAGCGTAAGCTATCTGCCAGTTTATCGCTCCTCGACGGATTTGGCAGTCGCGGCTTACATCCGATGGCATCCGATCTACAGCGGCTTGGGCGGCGCGAGTGGTGGCTGTGGTTGTCCGCGCTTGCTGTGACGTCCCTTGCGGGGATCGTCTTCCTGCTCTCCTCATTTCCTTCTCTTTTCATGCATAGCGATCATTTCTTCGAAATTCGTTCCGACCAGGCGAGGTGGGGGATACTCAGTTTACTGCTCCTCTTCAACACCTGGCTTATCTACCGGCAGTGGTCGTTTCGTCGGTTGCGGAGGCAACTAACTGAGCTGACCGCAGACCCGCAAGCGAGTTCGGAAAACGTAAATGACCCCTCCCGCATGGATCATGTCACCGGCTTGCACACTCGTGCCTCGGCCGAGCAGTGGCTTGGGAAGGAGGTTGCCCGCGCGCGGCGGCAGAACATCCCGCTGAGCCTTGTCGCACTTCATCTCGACGATTTCGCGCTACTTCATCAGCGTTATGGCAGCACCGCAGGTGACCAGATACTGAAAGAGTTTGCCAATCGTTTAGAGAAAGCGAGTCGCGGCAGTGATTTTGGCGTGCGCCTGGGAAGCGACGATTTCTTACTGGTTCTCCCTGACTGTAGTCTAAGGGACGCAAAAATTGTATTGGACCGCCTGGGCACCCTGGAGATGAAGTGCTCCGGGCAGGTTATCCCTCTCACTTACTCGGTCGGATGGATTGACTATAAACTCGGTGAAGTCCCCTCGGAACTGTTCAAGCGGGCCGAGGACATTCTTCAACTCTACAAGTCGGCAAGCAAGGATAGCTTCTCTACAACCCTGGTGGCCCGCTAATCGGAAACTAGGTTCGGCATACGGTCCGAGACGCTCGGGGTAGGGTAGCTGTTGAGAAATCTCCTCATCGCCCGTTGTCTGTCTTGGCATCCACAGGCCAACTCCTGGAGAGTCGGATAACCGGACAAGCGCAATTGTGGGATTCGCGCCAACGGGGTGGGATACTTTTAGCGCGCTCGTAGGACACCCCATGGCGCGGTTGACGCGCCGGGGGCGATTCCCTATACTGAGGATGTTGATGGCGGCGCTGCACGGGCCGCTGTTCCTGCCTTCTTCCTTCTCGGATTCCGAACAAGTGAAAGGCGGATTGCAACCAGGGTTTGTCACCAAATCACCCGTCGGGAAACTCTTTCTATGACTGAAGCTACTTGCAGGCGCGAGATGGAGCTGGAAATTCCAGCTGAGAACGTACAGAAGGCCACGGAAAAGGTGGCGCGCGACATCGCGCGGGTGGCCCGCGTCCCGGGATTCCGTCCCGGCAAGGCGCCGGTGACGATCATCCGGCGGCGTTTCGCCGACGACATCCAGGGCGAGGTGGTGCAGTCGCTGGTGCCCGAATACCTCGAGAAGGCGCTCGACGAGAAGAAACTCGTTCCGGTGGCGCGTCCCGAGGTCGACAAAGTCGAGTTCAAGGAAGGCGAGCCGCTGCGGTTCCGCGCCGTCTTCGAGGTTCTTCCGGAATTCGAGCTGGGCGAATACAAGAATCTGCAGGTGCAGGTGGACGAGATCGAAGTCGGCGACGCGCAAGTGGACAAGGCGCTGGAAGAGATGCGCGAGCGCGTCGCGACGTTCGTGCCCGTCGAAGGCCGCCCCGCGCAGGACGGTGATTACGCCCTTATCAAGATCGCGGGCATGCCCGCCGGGGGCGGCGAACCCGTGCAGGCGGACAACATCATGTGCCATCTGGGCGCTGAGGAAACCGTCGCCAGCTTCACCGAGAACCTGCGGGGCGCCGCGACGGGCGAAACCAGGAGGTTCCAGACAGTTTACCCGGAGGATTTTCCGGACCCCAAGCTGGCCGGCAAGACCTACGACTATTCCGTCGAACTGCAGGCCATCAAGGGAAAGAAGCTGCCGGAGCTGAACGACGAATTCGCCAAGGATGCGGCGAGCGAGGCGGGAAGCGTCACCACGCTGGCCGAACTTCGCCAGAAGATTCGCGAGAACCTGGAGGCACACAAGCAGGAGCAGCAGTCGGCGCAGGGCCGCGAAAAGATTTTGGAACAGCTCGTGAAGCAGCATGACTTCCCGGTGCCCGAAGCGCTGATCGAACATCAGATGGACACGCGGCTGGAGCGCGTGGTGCGGTCGCTGGCGGCGCAAGGGATGGATCCGCGCGCCGCGAACGTCGATTGGATGTCGCTCCGCCGGGGCCAGCGCGACCGGGCGGTGGCCGACGTGAAGGCGGAACTCCTGCTGGACCGCATCGCCACGGCCGAGAAGATCGAAGTCACCGAGGAAGACGTCGAAAAGGAGCTGGCGGAGGCCGCGCAGGGAAGTGGCGAATCGGCGACATCGTTGCGCGCTCGCTTGACAAAGCAGGGGGCCCTCGATAGGATGAAATCGAAGTTGCGCAGCGAAAAAACAATCGAGTGGTTGTACCGCACCTCCCGAATCGAGACGACAGCCCAACGTGAAACGTAGCTTCGGATTCGGGTTCCTCCGCGCGCAAGAAACTTCCACATGAGACAACACGACGACCCCAGTCCCCGTGCCACAACGCTGATTCCCATGGTGGTTGAACAGACCAACCGGGGCGAGCGGGCTTACGATATTTATTCCCGGCTGCTCAAGGATCACATCCTTTTTATCGGCACGCCGATTGACGACCACGTGGCCAATCTGGTGACCGCGCAGCTGCTGTTCCTCGAGTCCGAGGACCCGGAAAAGGACATCTCCGTGTACATCAACTCCCCGGGCGGGTCGATTTCGGCGGGAATGGCCATTTACGACACGATGCAGTTCGTCCGCCCCGACGTGGTCACCTACTGCATCGGGCAGTCGGCTTCGATCGCGGCTCTGCTGCTGGCCGCGGGCGCGCCCAAAAAGCGCTACGCGCTGCCCAACTCGCGCGTCCTGATTCATCAGCCGTGGATGTCGGGCCTTTCCGGCCAGGCCACGGACATTGATATTCACGCCAAGGAAATCATTCGCACCCGGGCGTCGCTCAATAACCTGCTGGCGTTCCACACCGGCCAGCCGGTGGAAAAGATTGAGAAGGACGTGGAGCGCGATTTCATCATGACCGCCGAACAGGCCAAGGCCTACGGCATCGTCGATGAAATCATCTCCAAACACCGCTAACCCCGTTCCAAAGGGTTAGTAGCGCATGCGAGGAATCGCTCCGCGCGGCCTGGCTTTCGTCCTAAAATGGGGCACGGATTCAGAAGCAGTGTGGGTCGGACCAGAGGGGGGCCTCCTCAGTGAAACGGTTCACTCCAGAAGAGCCGCTGCGTTGTTCCTTCTGCCATAAGACGCAGGAGCAGGTGGAGAAGCTCATCAGCTCTCCATCCGAGTATCCGCGCTCCTATATCTGCAACGAGTGCGTGGGCGTCTGCCAGCAGATTCTCGAGGACGAGAAGCGCGAGCAAGCCAGCCCCGTCAACCGGCGCCTGCCGCGCCCGCCCGAGATCAAGGCGTTTCTCGACGGCTACGTCATCGGCCAGGACAAGACCAAGAAGAAGCTGGCCGTGGCGGTGTACAACCATTACAAGCGCGTCTTCCTGAACCGCCAGCCCGGCGATGTCGAGCTGACCAAGTCGAATATCCTGCTGATCGGGCCGACCGGAACGGGCAAGACCCTGCTGGCGCAGACGCTGTCGCGCATGCTGGATGTGCCCTTTGCCATCGTGGACGCCACGACGCTCACCGAAGCCGGCTACGTCGGCGAGGACGTCGAAAACATCATTTTGAAGCTGCTGCAGGCCGCCGACGGAGACGTCCAGAAGGCCCAGCAGGGCATCATCTACATCGACGAGATCGACAAGATTTCCAAGAAGGACGAGAACCCCTCCATCACCCGGGACGTTTCCGGCGAGGGAGTGCAGCAGGCGCTGCTGAAGATTCTCGAAGGCACGGTGGCCAACGTCCCTCCGCAGGGCGGACGCAAGCACCCGCACCAGGAATTCACGCCGGTGGACACGACCAACATCCTGTTCATCTGCGGCGGGGCCTTTGTGGGGCTGGAAAAGACCATCGAGCGCCGCGTCGGGCAGAAGTCGCTGGGTTTCAACGCCGACGCGCAGCCGGCGACCGTGACGCGCCGCAACATCGAGATGCTCGAACAGGTGCAGCCCACCGACCTGATCCGCTACGGCTTGATCCCGGAATTCGTCGGGCGGTTGCCGGTGATGGGCGTGCTGAGCGATCTGGACAAGGGCGCGCTGGTCCGCATCCTGACCGAGCCCAAGAATTCGCTGGTGCGCCAGTATCAGAGGCTGTTCGAGTTCGAGAACGTCCGGCTGCGTTTCACCGACGACGCGCTGGAAACGGTGGCCGAGCTGGCGCTGCAGCGCAAGGTGGGAGCGCGCGGCCTGCGCATGATTCTCGAGGACCTGATGCTCGAGATGATGTACCACTTGCCGGCGCAGCGGAAGTTGCGCGACTTCGTGGTGACCGGAGAGATGGTCAAGAGCCGCGAAATCAACTGGAGCCTGCTGGAAAAGGCGGGCTAGTTTTCCGGTTTTGCCTGCGCGATCCAGCCAGGCGCCAAGGGAATCCGATGTTCAACAGGGAAAAAAGCGACCTCAAGCGCGTGCCGATGATGCCGGTGCGGGACATGGTCATCTTTCCGGAGATGATGCACCCGTTCATCGTGGGCCGCGAAGCCTCCGTGCGCGCCCTGGAAGAAGCGCTGGCCGGCGACAAAAAGATTTTTCTGGTCACCCAGCACGACGCTTCGGTGGACGATCCCAAGCCCGAGGATATCTACCAGGTGGGAACGCTCGCCAACATCGTGCAGAGCGTCAAGCTGCCCGACGGCAACGTCAAGGTGCTGGTCGAAGGCACCGAGCGCGCCCGCGTCGTGCAGGTCACGAGCGACGAGGGCTTCTTCCGCGCCTCCGTGCGCGTCGTTCCCTCCAAGGCCGAGCCCGGCCCGCAGACCCAGCAGGTTTCCGACCGGGTCACCAACCTGTTCGAGCAGTACGTCAAGCTCTCGCAAAGCCTCAACTACGACACCATGATCGCCGCCGTGCGCGTCGAGGATCCCGGCAAGCTGGCCGACGCCATTGCCGCCAACCTGCAGATTCCCGTCGAGGAAAAGCAGGAACTGCTCGAAATCTTCGATCCCGTCGAGCGCCTCAACCGCATCGCCGACATGCTCGAGGTGGAAATCGACAAGCTCAACGTCGACCGCTCCATCAACACGCGCGTGAAACGCCAGATGGAGCGCGCGCAAAAAGAGTACTACCTCAACGAGAAGCTCAAGGCCATTCAGAAGGAGCTGGGACGCGGGGAAGCCAGCGAAATCGACCAGCTCAAGAAGAAGATCGAGACCTCCGGCATGCCCGAGGGCCCCATGGAAAAGGCCCTGCAGGAGCTGAAGCGGCTGGAAATGATGCCGCCGATGTCGGCCGAATCCACCGTCTCGCGCAATTACCTCGATTGGCTGCTGGCCGTGCCCTGGAAGAAGAGGTCGAAAGAGATTCGCGACATCCAGCGCGCCGAGGAGATTCTCTCCGAGGATCACTACGGCCTGGAAAAAGTCAAAGAGCGCATCCTCGAATACCTGGCCGTCCGCCAGCTGGTGAAGAATCCCAAGGGCTCGATTTTGTGCTTCGTCGGGCCGCCGGGCGTCGGCAAGACCTCGCTGGCGATGTCCATCGGGCGCGCCACGGGCCGCAAGTTCGTGCGCGTGTCGCTGGGCGGCGTGCGCGACGAAGCGGAAATTCGCGGACACCGCCGCACCTACATCGGCGCGCTCCCCGGGCAGATCATTCAGCTGATGCGCAAGGCCGGAACGACCAATCCCGTCTTCGTGCTCGATGAAGTGGACAAGATGTCCACCGATTTCCGCGGCGATCCGTCCGCCGCGCTGATGGAAGTGCTCGATCCCGAGTTGAACCACGCGTTCACCGACCACTACCTCGACGTCGAGTACGACCTGTCGAAAGTCATGTTCATCTGCACGGCCAACGTGCTGCACACGATTCCGCAGCCGCTGCAGGACCGCATGGAGGTCCTGCGCATTCCCGGCTACACCGAGCAGGAAAAACACCAGATCGCCGAGCGCTACCTGATCCCGCGGCAGCTGGAAAAGACCGGATTGACGAAGGAAAACCTGAAATTTTCCGACGATGTCATTCCGCAGATCATCCGGCATTACACGCTCGAGGCCGGCGTCCGCAATCTGGATCGCGAGATCGCCAATATCGCCCGCAAGGTGGCCCGCAAGGTAGTGGCCGGCGGCAAGAGTTTCTCCGCCGAGGTCACCCCGGCCAATATCAACGACTACCTCGGCGTGCTGAAGTACCGCGATTTCCTCGCCGAGAAGAAAAACGAAACCGGGCTGACCACCGGCCTGGCCTGGACCGAAGTGGGCGGGCAGGTGCTGGTGACCGAGGCGAGCCTGATGCAGGGCAAGGGCCGGCTGACGCTGACCGGAAAACTCGGCGACGTCATGCAGGAATCGGCGCAGGCGGCCATGAGCTACGTGCGCTCGCGCAGCCAGCTGTTCGGGCTGCCCAAGGATTTCTACCGCCACCTCGATATCCACATGCACGTGCCCGAAGGCGCCATCCCCAAGGACGGGCCTTCGGCCGGCATCACCATCTGCACGTCGATCGTCAGCGCGCTCACGCACATTCCGGTTCGCTGCGACGTCGCCATGACCGGCGAGATTACTCTGCGCGGCAAGGTGCTTCCCATCGGAGGCCTGAAGGAAAAGCTGCTGGCGGCGCATCGCCTGGGCCTGCGCACCGTGATTTTACCCAAGGATAACGAAAAGGATCTGGCGGACATCCCCGCGGAAATTCAAGCGCAGATGTCGCTGCATTTTGTGGAGTCGATGGACCAAGTCCTGCAGATCGCCCTCGAGCGGCCGCTGCCGGTTCTGGGTCACCCGCCGGTGGCGGAAGTCGAGCCGAAGTTCGGCGTCGACGTTGCGCAGGATAGCGAACTGACCAACTGAGTCCCTTCGGTCACCCCACTCCCTGCACGGCAGGTTCGGCCCGCGACCGGAGCATAAAAATTATCTGTCGGGAAGCCCGTTTTAAAATCTGGGAAAGCGTGCCTCAACCAACGCGCCCGCCCCGGATCAATTTCAAAGCAAGTTCGTGCCTGCAAACCAGGCTGGAGAAGGAAAGAACGCGATGAGCATTAGCCTTGCAGAACTGAAAGACCAAACCATCACCGACCTGGCGAAAATCGCCAAGGAGCTCAATATTCCCGGCTCCTCCGGCATGCGCAAGCAGGAGCTGATCTTCCAGATCCTCCGCGCGCAGACCGAAAAGAACGGCCTCATCTTCTCCGAGGGCGTTCTGGAATGCCTGCCCGACGGATTCGGCTTCCTGCGCGCCCCGGAATACAACTACCTGCCGGGACCCGACGACATCTACGTCTCGCCGTCGCAGATCCGCAAGTTCGACCTGCGCACCGGCGACACCGTCTCCGGACAGGTCCGCCCGCCCAAGGACGGCGAGCGCTATTTCGCGCTCATCAAGGTCGAGGCCATCAATTTCGAGGACCCGGAAATTACCCGCACCAAGATCTTCTTCGACAACCTCACGCCGCTCTACCCCCAGGACCGCATTCGCCTGGAGACCACCAAGGAAAATCTCACCGGGCGCGTCCTGGACATGCTTTGCCCGGTCGGCAAGGGACAACGCGGGCTGATCGTCGCGCCCCCGCGCACCGGCAAAACCATGATGCTGCAGTCCATCGCCAATTCGATCACCACCAACCACCCGGAGATCGCGCTGATCGTCCTGCTGATCGACGAGCGGCCCGAGGAAGTCACCGACATGCAGCGCACGGTGAAGGGCGAGGTCATCAGCTCGACCTTCGACGAACCGCCCCAGCGCCACATTCAAGTCGCGGAAATGGTGCTCGAGAAGGCCAAGCGCCTGGTCGAGCACAAGCGCGACGTCGTGATTCTGCTCGACTCGCTCACCCGCCTGGGCCGCGCCTATAACGCCGTCACTCCGCCGTCCGGCAAGGTGCTCTCCGGCGGTATCGACGCCAACGCCCTGCAACGCCCGCGCCGTTTCTTCGCCGCGGCCCGCAACGTCGAGGAGGGCGGCTCGCTCACCATCATGGCCACCGCGCTGATCGACACCGGCAGCCGCATGGACGACGTCATCTTCGAGGAATTCAAGGGCACCGGCAACATGGAAATCAATCTCGACCGCCGCCTCGTCGACAAGCGCGTCTTCCCGACCATCGACATCAACCGCTCGGGCACACGCAAGGACGAGCTGCTGCTGCCCGCCGACGAGCTGAACCGCATCTGGGTGCTGCGCAAGGTGCTCAGCCCGCTTTCGACCGTCGAAGCGATGGAGCTTCTCCTGGGCCGCCTGTCGAAAACCAAGAACAACGCGGAATTCCTGGCTTCCATGTCCAGCCCGGCGTAGGTTTTTCGGTTGGATCGGCCGACTAGGCGAGTACTCGCGTCGCGAGCGAAACTCCATCAAGGAAGAATTCTTAGGGGCTCAAATCCGGGCGATTTCATTCGCCGGATGACGCGTCCCAGAACAGAGTCTTCGTCCTCAAGAAGTCTCTGTGCCTCTTGGAAATTGGCGACGCCGTTATTGAGGACGTTCGCCCAACGAAGAAGCGTGGCCATCTTCTCCTCGAAGTCACCTTCTGGCCACGGGCTCGGCTTGTCAGCGAATTTTCCTGAATGGTAGTGGACTGAACCGAAGAGTCGGTTCTTGTCGGAATCGAAGAGGGAATAGTCTGATTCATGGTATGCGGCATAGTTGAGGCCTTCGATCACTAGCTCGCGCGCTTCATCCAGTGTCAGCATTCAATCCGCAACATAGCCTTTCGTTCGCTCGTTCGCAAGCATGACGATGAGCCGCGCGACTTCCTCGGGTTCCATCGCCGTGCTGTCCACCACCACGGCGTCGGGGGCGCGGACCAGCGGCGAGGAGCTGCGCTCGCGGTCGCGCCGGTCGCGTTCGTGGACTTCTTCCAGGGTCCGCGCCAGGTCGATCGCGTCGCCCTTTTGCTGGTGCTCGCGCCAGCGCCGCTCCGCGCGTATTTCCGCCGAGGCCGTCAGAAAGATCTTCAGCTGCGCATCGGGAAATACCACGCTGCCGATGTCGCGCCCCTCCATCACCACGCCGCCCCGCTCGCCCGCGCGGCGCTGCTCGGCCACCAGCACGTGACGCACGCCGGGCACCACGGCGATCTTCGAGGCCGACTGCGACACTTCCGGCGTGCGAATCGCGGCAGTCACGTCTTCGCCATCCAGCAGCACCCGCTGCGCGCCATCCTGCACGCGCAGGTCGATGTGCGTGGCTTGCGCGAGCGTCGTTAGGGCGTCGGCATCGTCCAGCGAGACGCCCCGGCGCTGCGCCTTGAGCGCCACCGCCCGGTACATCGCACCCGAGTCGATGTAGACGTAGCCCATCAGCGCCGCCACGCGCCGCGCCACCGTGCTCTTGCCCGAGCCCACCGGCCCGTCAATCGCGAGGATCAGTTTGTTCGTTTCCACGTACACGACCTCGGGCGCTTCACAGGACGCGGAAAGACCCCGACAGCTTTGTGGGTCGCGGCTTCAGCCGCGACATAAATGCCGCACACTCCACGGGGCTTTAGCCCCTGAAGTTCCCTAGTGCGCTGTGTTCAGCACCCTGCTATACCCGCTTGAACGCGCGCTCGATCTCGCGCACCGAATAGCGCAGCACCACCGGCCGGCCGTGCGGGCAGCTCATGGGGTACTCGGTCCGGGCCAGCTCGCCGAGCAGCCATTCCATCTTCTTCGTGTCCAGCGGCGTGTTCACCTTGATGGCCGCGTGGCAGGCCGTCGAGGCGGCGATCTTCGATTGCAGCGTGTCGATCGAGATGGCCTGGTTCTCGCGCGCGATGCCGTCCAGAATCTCGAACAGCAGCTTTTCCGCGTCGCCGCTGGCGATTCCGGCGGGCGCCGCCTGAATCGCCACGCTGCGCCCGCCCATCAGCTCGGCTTCGAATCCGTTGGCGCGCAGCTCTTCGCCGATCTGTTCAAACGTGACGAGCTGTTGGGGGCTCAGGTCGGCCACCAGCGGCACCAGCAGCCGCTGCCCGCCCATCTCGCCTTCGCGCCGCGCCCGCAGGTGTTCCTCGAAGAGCACGCGCTCGTGCGCCACGTGCTGGTCGATGATCCACAACCCCTCGCCGTTCACCGCCACGATGAAGCTCGCGTTCACCTGCCCGAGCGGCTTCAGGTCCGCAATCTCCTCCGAACTCGGCAGCGTGCCCGGCGGGCCCGCTTGATCGGCCGGTGCGGCCGCCGCCGCCCCGCTCGCGGGCGGAAACGGGAAATTGGTCGCGCCCGCCACATCGAAGCCCAGGCGCTGCATGAACGGCCGCTCCGGCGCGCCCGACAGCTCGAATGCTTCCGCGACGGCGGCGGCGCCTTGCCCTTGCGCGTAGGTCCCTAGCGACGACGGAATCTCGGCGCGCGGCGGCCCCAGTGGGCCTGCCGTGGAGTTGGGGTTGCCCGCCGAAGCCGCTGCCGCGGCGGTCGCGAATCCGCCCGCACCTTCCGCCGGGACGCGCCCCGCCGAGAATCCCGGAACGGCCCGCGCGACGGAAAGCGCGTGGCGAATGGCGTCGCGCGTGAAGTCGTGGACGAACTGCGGGTGCCGGAAGCGCACCTCGATCTTCGCCGGGTGCACGTTGACGTCCACTTCCTCGCACGGAAGATCGAGAAACAGCAGCACCACGGGAAAAACTCCCGGCGGCACGATGTTGCGGTAGGCCTCGTGGATGGCGTGCAGCAGCAGGCGGTCGCGCACCAGCCGCCGGTTGACGAACGTGTAGATCCCGTTGCGGTTCGAGCGCTGAATCTCCGGACGTGATGTGAATCCGCTGACCCGCAGCGTGGCCGCCTGCTCGTCGGATTCCAGCGCGGGCTCGGTGATGGCCGAGCGGACCGGAGCCTCCTGCGGCGGAATTTCCGCCAGCTCGTCGAGCGCCTGGCGGCCGAAAATCTGGTAGACGCGCTCGGAAAGCTTTTCCACCGGCGCGCAATCCAGAATCACCTGCGACGGCGTCTTCAGCACGAAGTGCGTCTCGGGATGCGCCAGCGCGTAGTGCGTCACCAGCGAAGCGATGTGGCCCAGTTCGGTCGTATCGGATTTCAGGAATTTGCGCCGCGCCGGCACGCTGTAGAAAAGGTCCGCGACGCTCACGGAAGTCCCCGCGGGAACGCCCGCCGGCTTCACGCCGCCGAGTTTTCCGCCCGCGAATTCCACGCGCGTGCCCTCGGACTCTTCGGCCGCGCGCGTTTCCAGCAGCAGCCGCGAGACCGCGGCAATCGTGGGCAGCGCCTCTCCGCGAAAGCCCAGCGTGGCAATCGAGAGCAGATCGTCGGCGGTGCGCAGCTTCGAGGTGGCGTGGCGCTCGAAGGCCAGCAGCGCGTCGTCGTGGTTCATCCCGCAGCCGTCGTCGATGACGCGGATCAGCCGCTTGCCCCCCGCCTCGATTTCAATGCGAATCGAGCGCGCGCCGGCGTCGAGCGCGTTTTCCAGCAGCTCCTTGACCACCGAAGCCGGCCGCTCGACCACCTCGCCCGCCGCGATCTTGTTCGCGACGTTCTCCGCCAGTATGCGTATCTTCGACATCAGCTCGTTCCGTCCATTATGCAGCCACAGATGAACACCGATAAACGCAGATAAATGCAGACCATGTCTGTGCGAATGGCGTGCTCTTGTTGAACGCCATCGCCCTATTTCTTCTCGCGGATTTGAATTCCCAATTCATCCAGCTGCGCCGCATCCACTTCCGAAGGCGACTCGGCCATCAGATCCACCGCGGTGGTGGTTTTGGGGAAGGCGATGACCTCGCGGATCGACTTTTCGCCGGCCAGCAGCGTGACCACGCGGTCCAGGCCCAGCGCGATGCCGCCGTGCGGCGGCGTGCCGTAGGTGAGCGCGTCGAGAAAAAATCCGAAGCGCTGCCGCGCGGTCTCGTCGCTCAGCCCGAGCGCCTTAAAAATCCGCGCCTGCACGTCCTGGCGGTGAATCCGGATGCTGCCCGAGCCGAGCTCGACGCCGTTGAGCACCAGATCGTAACCCTTCGACCGGCACTCCCACGGCGCGGTCTCCAGCTTGTCGAGGTCCTCTTCGAAGATCACCGGTGAACGGATGCTGCGCGCTGGCCCAGCGCTTGTCCGTCTCGCTCCACTCGAACAGCGCGAAGCCCGTGATCCACACGAACTCCCACTTGCCGCGGTCGATGAGATTCAGCTTGTCGCCGAGGTGCAGGCGCATCTGCCCCGCGACGCCCAGCGACGTGTCGCTGTGCGGAATCTGTTCCTTCGCGGCGGCGGCGACGATCAGGTCGCCGGGCTTCGCGCCCACGGCCTCGGCCAGCTTTCGGAGCGCGTCCGCGCCGAGATTTTTCTCCAGCGGGGAACTGACGCCTTCCGGCGTCACTTTGACGGTGTAGACGCCGCGCGCGCCCGCCGACTTCGCGAATTCCCCCAGCTCGTCGAGCTGCTTGCGCGACCACGCCGCCGCGCCCGGAGCGACCACGGCCTGCACGTTTCCCTCGAAATGCAGCGTGGCGCGCGCGGGCTCGAAGAACGGAGTCACGTTGTGCAGCTCCATGCCGAAGCGCAGGTCGGGCTTGTCCGAGCCGTAGCGGCGCAGCGCCTCCTTGTAATCCAGATGCCGGAACGGCCCCTTGGCCGCCACGCCCGCGACGCCGCAGGCGCGCTCCATCACCCGCTCGATCACCTCGAAAATATCCTGCTGCCGGGGAAACGACATCTCCAGATCCAGCTGCGTGAATTCCGGCTGGCGGTCGGCGCGCAGGTCCTCGTCGCGGAAGCATTTGACGATCTGGAAGTAGCGGTCCATGCCGGAGATCATCAGGATCTGCTTGAAAATCTGCGGCGATTGCGGCAGCGCGTAGAACTGGCCGGGGTGGACGCGGCTGGGAACCAGATAATCGCGCGCGCCCTCGGGCGTCGAGCGCGTGAGCATGGGCGTCTCGATTTCGAAGAAGCCGAGTTCATCGAGCGTCTTGCGAATCTCGAAAAAGATTTTGTGGCGCAGCTCGATATTGCGGTGCGGGCGCGGCCGGCGCAGGTCGAGATAGCGATAGCGCAGGCGCGTTTCCTCGCTGGCGGTCACTTCATCTTCCACCTGGAAGGGCGGCGTCTTCGCCGTGTTGAGCAGGTGCAGGCGCGTGGCGATCACTTCCACTTCGCCGCTGGCGATCTCCGGATTGGCCTTCTGCCGGCGCACGACGCGGCCTTCGACGGCGACCACGAATTCCGCGCGCAGCTCCTCGGCCTTGGCGTGCGCCTCGGCGTGCTGCTCCTGGTTGAACACGATCTGCGCGATGCCCGCGCGGTCGCGCAGATCGATGAAGATCAGTTGGCCCAGGTCGCGCCGCCGGTGGACCCAGCCCGTCAGGACGACGTCCTTGTCCGCGTCGGTGGCGCGCAGCCCGCCGCAGTAGTGTGTCCGCTTCAGATTCCCGAGTGTGTCAAGCACGTGTGTGTTCCTTCAAGTGGCGAGCAGCCAATGGCTAGTGGCGAGTGGCTAGTGGCTAGAGAACCCCGAGCTTTCGCCGGATCGCCGCCAGCATCTTCTGCATCTCCGCGATCTCTTTTTCGATCAAGGGCGCGTCGGACGGGCCGCAGTAGCCTAGCTCCACGCTCAGCAGGAGTTGCGTCTCCAATTCTGCCAGAGAACCGCTCGCGTGAGACAGGAATTGGAGGAACTCCCGGGTTCCGTGCCGCGCTTGGCCCTCCGCGATATTGGACGGCACGGAAACCGCCGCGCGCCGCATCTGCGAGACCAGCCCGTATCTTTCTTCCGCCGGAAAGCCCCCTGTCAATTGATACACGGCCTTGGCCAAACCCATTCCCTTGCGCCAGACCAATAGGTCCTTGTAGTGCTTTACCTTGGCACTCTCAGGCAAGCTCAGCGCCTCCCACTTTCTCTAGCCACTAGTCACTCGCCACTAGCCACTTCTTCCAGCAGTTCGCTCTCCGAAAGCTTCTTCTGCTCCGCGTCGGCCAGGCGCTTCAGCGTGTAGGTGCCGGATGCGGCTTCGTCCTCGCCGATGATGAGGGCGTAGCGCGCGCCGAGCTTGTCCGCCAGGCCCAGCGACTTCTTGAATTTCAACTCCTCGGGCGGCAATTCGACCGCCAGGCCGCGGGCGCGGAGCTTCCGCGTGATGTTCACGGCCACGGGATAAGCCTTCGCGCCCATCCAGGCGACGAACACGGCCAGGCCGGGGAGTCGCGGCAGGTTGCCGCTCTCCTGTATGGACAAAATCACGCGGTCGGTGCCGATGGCGAAGCCGATGCCCTTGATGCCCGGCTGCCCGCCCAGCAGCTCGACCAGTCCGTCGTAGCGCCCGCCGCCGCACACGGCGTTCTGCGAGCCCAGGCCCTCGGCCGTCACCTCGAACGTCGTGCGCGTGTAGTAGTCCAGTCCGCGCACCAGCCGCCAGTTCTCTTGATAGGCGAGGTTGCGCAGCTTCAGCTCGTCCTTCAGCTTCGCAAAGTGCTCGCTGCAGGCGGGGCAGAGATGCCCGGAGATGCGCGGCAGCGTTTCGATGATGGGCTGCTCGTGCGGCAGCTTCGAATCGAGGACGCGCAGCGCGTTGGTCTCGATGCGGCGCTGGCTGTCCGGGCCGAGCTGGTCCTTCACCTTGCGCAGCTCTTCGCGCAGCAGTTCGACGTACTTCGGCCGGCATTCCTTGCAGCCGATGGAATTGACGTAAAGAGTCGTCTTGGTCAGGCCCACGCGCGCGAAGAACACCAGCAGCATTTCCAGAATTTCGGCGTCGATGGCGGGCGCGTCCGACGGCCCCAGCACCTCCGCGCCAATCTGATAGAACTGCCGGTAGCGCCCCTTCTGCGGCCGCTCGCGCCGGAACATCGGCCCGGTGTAGTACAGCTTCACGTTCCCCGGCAGCGCGTGCATCCCATGCTCGATGTACGCCCGCACGCTCCCCGCCGTCGCCTCCGGCCGCAGCGTGATCAAGTCTCCGCCCGAAGCGCCAATCTGCGCGGCCTGATCGGTTTCCTTACCCGTGTGCTGGTCCGGAAACGTGTACATCTCTTTCGACACCACATCCGTTTCCGCTCCAATGGAGCGCGCGAACAGCGAAGTCTCCTCGAAAATCGGGAAGCGAATGTCGCGGAAGCCGTAGGTCTCGAAGACCTCGCGCGCGGTCTGCTCGACCCAGTTCCACAGGGCGGAGTCCGGCGGAAGGATGTCCCGTGTACCCTTGATGGCTCGGAATTGGCGTTTTTCGGTCATTTGTGGACGCGAGGCGGCACGAAAGTCATCCGTCCATACTAGATAGCCCCGCGCGCGCATGCAAGGGCGTAGGTGGTGTACGGAATGTGGGAGCGGGCTCAGGGCGAAACGTCGGATGCCGCGCTGAAGGCCGCGGCGCTACATTGAAACCTCGAAACCTGTGGCAAGGCCGAGCGCCTCGGGCGTTTTCTAGCCACTAGTCACTAGCCACTCGCCACTGGTCCCTAGCCACTAGCCACTTCTCACTTGCCCTTATGCTCTTCCTTAAATCCCACGTAATGCTCGGCCGAGCGGGCGATGTGTGCGCGGTCGGTTTCGGTGAGGGGGCGGCGGACCTTGCCGGGGGCGCCCAGGACGAGGCTGCCCGGGGGGATCACGGCGCGCTCGGGGATGAGCGTCCCGGCGCCGATGATGCAGCCGGTGCCGATCTTGGCGGCGTTCAGGATGATGCTGCCCATGCCGATGATGCAGTTGGATTCGACCGTGCAGCCGTGGAGGATGACGTTGTGCCCCACGGTGACGTTGTCGCCGATGGTCAACCCGTAGGTTTCCGACTCCACGTGCAGCACGCAGCCGTCCTGGATGCTGGTGCGCGCGCCGATGCGGATCGACTCGCAATCCCCGCGCACCACCGCGCACGGCCAGATGCTGGAATCCTCGCCCACCACGACGTCGCCGATCACCACGGCTTGCGGATCGACGTACGCGCTGGGGGCGATCTGCGGCGTCTTCCCGCGATGGCTGCGAATCAAGGTTGCTCTCCTTGGGATGCGGTGGCGCAGGAAGGCGCGCGCCCCGCCGGCTAAACAGGGAAAGTAGCACACGCCCGGCAGGCTGACAAGGAAGGCCCGCGGCCGCGCACCCGCCCTTTTGGCTTTTCGGATCGAATGAGGTCTAATGTATATGTATATGGAACGTCGAGGGCCCGGTTTCCAGGCATCTGCGGTCGCGCCTCGAGAAATTCAGCAGCACCCAATCGGCATGGAACTGGAATTCGCACAACTTTCTGACCGCGGGCGCGTCCGCGAAGGGAACGAGGATTACCTCGGCCACGTCGAGCCCGCGACGCCGCAGCAGGCTCGCGCGCAGGGCTGGCTGTTTGCCGTGGCCGACGGAGTCGGGGGACACGACCTTGGGGAAGTGGCTTCGCACGCAGCGGTGGAAAGCCTGTTGGTGGGCTTTCGTGCCGCCGCTCCAGGCGAGCCGCATACGGCGCTTCTGGTACGCCTGGTGCAGGCGGCCAATACGTCCGTGGTGAATGCCGGGCATGCGGCGGGGCCGGGCCTGAAGTCCATGGCCACCACGCTGGTGGCTTGCGCCCTGCGGTACGACCGCGCCACCGTCGCCCACGTGGGGGACTCCCGCTGCTATCTGATTCGCCGGGGCGAGGTAAGCCTGCTGACCCGCGACCACACCGTGGCCAACGAGCAGGTGCGCCTGGGCCTGATTTCCCGGGACGAGGCCGACGACGCCTCCACGCGCCACCTCCTCAGCCGCTCTCTGGGCAGCGAGCTGATCGTCAACGTGGATGTGGCCGAGCACCAGGTGCTGGTGGGCGACGTCCTGCTGCTGTGCACCGACGGCCTGCACGGATCGGTCACCGCTTCCGACATGGCCGCCGTCACCGGCGAAGCCGCCAGCCTGGAAAAGGCTGCCCAGCGGCTGGTAGAGATTGCCAATCAGCGCGATGGCAGTGATAATATCAGCCTGCAGCTAATCCGCGTTCGAGGCGTCGAACGCGTCGGCATGTATCGCGGGCGGCCGTACCGGATTCCCTAGCCCGTGTGCCGCGTGACTCGGCTTGCAACGCACTCGTGAGGATTCCCATCCGCCCCGGCGAACAACTCGATCACTACCGCATCGAAAGCGTCGTCTCCCGGAGCGGCATGGCGTCCATTTTTCGCGCCGTCGATCTCCGCGACGGCCGCCCGGTGGCCATTAAGGTTCCGCACGCCGAGATGGAAAACGACCCCGTCCTGTTCGACCGCTTCCATCGCGAGGAGGAAATCGGCAAGGCCCTCGATCATCCCGGCGTCATGAAGGTGTTCGCCGACCAGGACCGCAGCCGGCTCTACATGGTCATGGAGTGGGTCGACGGCCAACTGCTCCGCAACCTGCTGGGCGAGCAGAAGAAGCTGCCTGCCGAGCGCGCCGTGCGCATCGCGGGCGCCATTTGCGAGGCCCTCGAATACATCCACAGCCACGGCGTCGTCCACCGCGACCTCAAGCCCGAAAACATCATGGTCGCTGCCGACGACCACATCAAGCTCATCGACTTCGGCATTGCCGGGCAGACCGGCGCGCGCCGCATCACCTTCGCCAAGCTTTCCCAGGTGATGGGCACGCCCGACTACATCTCCCCCGAGCAGGTCAAGGGCAAGCGCGGCGATGCCCGCAGCGACATCTACGCCCTCGGCGTCATGCTCTACGAGATGCTCACCGGCAAGACGCCCTTCCAGGGCGCCAATCCCTTCGCCATCATGAACGAGCGTCTGCTCAGCAATCCCATCCCTCCGCGCGAGGCCGACCCCTCCGTCTCGCCCCAGTTGCAGGAGGTCATTTACCGCGCGCTCGAACGCGACCCGAAGAACCGCTACGCCACGGCGCGCGAATTCCACCGCGACCTCCAGCATCTCGACCAGGTGGGAGTGGCCGAGCGCCCCGAACTCCGAGATTGGAGAAAACGGCGCACGCCCTGGGTGCGACAGGTGGCCTTCTTCGTCATGATGGCGCTGATTCCCGTCGTGATCATCGGCCTGCTCCTGCTCATCGCCAAGCGCTGACGCCCCCGGGCAGGGCAGTGCCCGCGCCGCCTGCACACGGGTCGTCCTGCCGCCCGCCCCACTCGCGCCAGCGATCCGCTTTCCTCTGCGAACTCTGCGCTTCTCCGGTGCGCCGGTCTCATGGCCCCCCGGTCCAGGCAAGCCGGGCGGCCGCGCCTCCCCGCCGCCCATCGAAGTCCTGTGATTCCAAGAGAATTCTCTCCGCACGGCCCATCAATCTTTTGATGCGACCTATAGATTTAATGAGTTGGACCAACCGGGCTGGGGACGGCTATGGTAGTCGGCACCGCAGTCTGGCAACGAAGATGCGGACCAATAGGGAGGGAGAGGGCAACCATATGACACCTGTGTGGAAATGTACTTCGCGTTTAGCCACGGTTATTTTGGCGGTAGGTTTTGCAGTCGCACTGGCGCCGGCATCGAGGGCGGAGGATAACCCGTCCGCGCAGCCCGTGGCACAGCCGGCGGCGGCTTCGTCGTCTGCCGCGGAAACGCAGCAGCGCCTGGCCGAGCTGGAAAAGGAAGTCAGCGCGCTGGTGCAGGAGATCGACGCGTTGAAACAGAGCGACGCCGCTGGCATGAAGACGGCGGCCTATCATCCGGACGCAGCGCTGGCCAGTGCTCCGGCGGCGGAGCCGGAGAAGGTCACCTTGGCGGGCCTGCTCGGTTCCACCACCATCAGCGGCTTCGTCGACACCTATTACGGGTACAACTACAACCACCCGTTCTACGGTAACAGCGGTTTCCGCTTCTTTGACGGAAAGACCAACACGTTCGGCCTGAACATGGCCGAGATGATCGTGGACAAGGCGCCCGACTGCGACGTCCTCCGAAGGCCGCTTCGGCTATCACGTAGCCGCCGGTTACGGGCAGGCCGCCAGCGTCGTCAACGGCAGCGACATCGCGGGGGACGGCAGCAACTTTTACATCAAGGAAGCGTACGGCTCCTACCTGGCTCCCATCGGCAAGGGCTTGAAGATCGACGTGGGGAAGTTCGTTACACCGATGGGCAACGAAGTGATCGAGACGAACGCCAACTGGAACTACTCGCGCGGCCTGCTCTTCTACTACGCCATCCCCTATTTCCACTTCGGGGCGCGGGCAACCTACACGTTCAATCCCAAGTGGACGGTCACGGCGTTGGTCGTCAACGGCTGGAACAACTCGTTTACCTCACATTGCTGCTCAACTGGTCAGAGCAGCGGGCTGACCTATCACGGACAAATCGCTTGGACTCCCGATGCGAAGTGGTCCGTGACCTCGATGTACATGGCCGGTCCCGTGGTCGACGCCTTTCCTTGCGTCGAAGCGTGTTACGCCCTTACTGAATGGAAACAGCTCTCCGACACCATCATCGCCTACACGCCGAACTCGAAGTGGTCGTTCGCGGTTGACGGCGATTACGGTTTCGGTCCCAAGAACTATTCCTGCGAAGGCTCGTGC
Organism: Terriglobia bacterium; assembly: GCA_963791705.1. GTDB lineage: Bacteria > Acidobacteriota > Terriglobia > Acidiferrales > UBA7541 > Palsa-295. Next base: position 63,212 of record CAWBTO010000008.1, read on the forward strand.
GTTGCGACGACCCCGACCATGAGCTGGTGGGGCGTGGCGGGCTACGCGAAGTACAACTTCAGTCCCAAGAGCAACTTCGCCGCGCGCTACGAATACTACAGCGATCCCAATGGCTACACGGGCTTGTTGTTTGGCGATAACGGCCACGCCCAGGAAGCCACCGCCACCTACTCGTACAACCTCACGAGCGGATTGCTCGTTCGCGCGGAATACCGGTATGACAACGCCAGCGAGCCGATCTTCCAGAGGGGCCTCTACGGGTCCGTGGCCGACCAACACACGGCCACCCTCGGGCTCGTCTACTCGTTCAGCAGCGCGAACGCCAAGTAACCACTCCTTCCGGTTCCGGCTTGCCGGGACCGCAGTTTTGCAGCCGAACGCTAACCGCCCGGCGGGCTACCCCCCGCCGGGCGGTTTTTTTTGCATCCGACTGGCACCACGCCGAGGGATTATCCAACAGGGTACTGAAGAACCCAGAGAGCTTTGTGGGTCGCGGCTTCAGCCGCGACATGAGTGCTGCACAATCAACGGGGCTTTAGCCCCTGAAGTTCCCTGAGGCGTCCTCGTCAGCACGTTGTCAGGGGGTCGGAGCTTCAGGGCCAGAGGGGCAATCTCGGTCTGGCGTCAGGGCACGGCTTCAGCCGTGCCGCTACGGCCACAAAACGAATGCGGCTTTAGCCGCTGAGGGGCGTCAGCTACAGTTACCATACAGGCTCACAGCCCCTTCCACGCCGCGTACGCCGCGCCCTTCAGCGGGCACTCCTCGTCCAGCACCACGTGAATGGGGACCTCTTCCAGCGCAAACCCGCCGCTCCGGGCCTTGTGCCGCGCGGCGGCGACGAATCGCCCGTCTTTCAGCTTCGGTAGAATTTTCACCGCGATTCCGCCCGCCACGTAGATTCCTCCCCTCGCCACCGCCCGCAGCGCCAGATTGCCCGCCTCCGAGCCGTAGATCTCCACCCACAGGTTCAGCGTGGCGGCGCACACCGGACACTCTCCCGCCAGGCCCCGGCGCGTGATTTCCGGCGCGGGATCAATTGCCGGATCGTCGAAACCGGGATGCCGAACCGACGCATCCAGAAATTCGTGCACCCGCTGAAAACCTTTTCCCGCCAGCACGAGTTCGACATGGACGAATTCGTGTCGGGCCTTCAGAAACTTCCACAGCTCCGCCTGCTGCTCGGTATTCGGCGCGAAATCGGCGTGGCCGGACTCGGTGGCCATCGCCACATGCTGCCGGCCGTCCCAAAACAAAATCGCCTCGCCCAGCCCGGTTCCCGCGGCGATCACCACGCGCGTGGCGGCGGGAGAGGGAATTCCCGGATCAATGGTTTCGATTTCGCCGGGCCCCAGAACGCCGATGCCGTAGGCCGTGGCTTGCAGATCGTTGAGCAGCGGCACGCGCTCCAGCCGCAGAAACTTCGCCATGCCCGCGCCGTCGACGATCCACGGCACATTGCTGGCCTCGACGCGGTTGTCAAGGACCGGCCCGGCGATCCCGAAGCACGCGGCGGTCACGTGCGCCCCGGCCGCGCCCAGAAAATCGCGGACAATCTCTTCGAGGCCCGTGTGCTCGGCGCTCGCATACCGCTTGCGCGCTGCGCAAACCAGCGTCCCGGCCGGCGCCGCGCCCTTTCCGGCCCCATCCGGTTTCACGTCAAACAGGCCGAGATTCGCTTTCGTTCCGCCGATGTCGCCCGCAAGGATCATGCGCCTCTCCCGGTTCCGCCCCAGCCTACCACACTGTTTCCGCCCCGCGCTCTTCGTGGCACCGGCACTCTTGCCTGTGCTCTTGTTTCGCGGCCCAGGCACCTGCGTTGCTGTGCTCTTCGTGCTACAGGCAGAAGTGTGCGCCCTGCCCCACCTCTGTGCCGGCCGTCCCGTAGGGGCGCTGCTTGCTGCGCCCGCCTTTCGCCGCAGTTGTAGCGGCCGCCTTTAGGCGGGCGCTTTGGGTCTGCCAGCGGCCCTGGCCCCCACAGGAGTAACCACTCTTTGGAGTGCGGCGGCTTGCCGCCGCTTTTTCCGGCCGCCCCGCCGCCTCAACTTCCAATTGCAGGTTGAGTCGCCACCCGAAGCCGCGCGCACTGGAAATTCCCGGTTGCTTGCAGTATCTTGAACAGCAGGGAAGATTTTACAGGAGACGCTCGAATGGCCGATAACAACCGACCGGAAGGCGGCGCCGCCGGGCAGGCCGTGCGCATGGTGAAGTGCGTCAAGCTCGGCCGCGAACTCCCCGGCTTGGACCGCATCCCCTGGAAGGGCGAGCTCGGCAAGCGCATCTACGACAACGTGTCGAAGGAAGCCTGGAAGATGTGGGTCAGCCACTCGACCATGATTCTCAACGAATACCGCCTCAATCCCCTCGACCCCAACGCCCCCAAAGTGATGGAACAGCAGATGGAGCAGTTCTTCTTCGGCGAAGGCGCCAAAGCCCCCGAAGGCTACGTCGCCCCCAAGCACTAGGGCTGTTGTATGTCGTTACCGGATTCCTCCCATGCATAGCCGCAAGAGTGGCAGTTCCAGCCAAGACGCTTGAGGGGGATCGGGATTGGCGGCAGTAGGCCTGTGAACCATACACCCGCAAGACTGCCGTAAGCCACAGGCTTGTCTAATTCCTCAAACGACACATCCAGGGACTGGCAGTTCGGGCAGCGCGGTTGTTTGTATTCTCCCACTCCGTCCACATCGAACGCCTCAGGAGGGCCTTGGTCGAGCAACTCCGCGGCGGTGGCCACGTCCTCTTCGCGGACCCGCAGCTTGACCCCGCCCATGAAGCTCGACCAAAACCAGTGCATGCGAACGATGTGCTCGTCGCCCAGGTAGCATTCCAGCCCCGCCGAATCAAGGATGGTTTTCGCCAGAAGCGCGTCCGGCACATTCATGAACTTGCGAACAGTCACGAATCGCGAGGACTCTTCATCCTCCGCTGAATCGCGCAGCGCGATTCCCAGTCCGCGCCGCGTTATCTCAGCTCGCAGCGCCTGTCTTGCCACATCCGTCAGGGTGTAGGCATTGTCCGCGAGATCTTCCAGCTCGTCTTCGCTCAATGCTCCATACACCTTGGCGAGGCGCTGCCGTTCGTTCTCGGGATCAGTATTTGTCACGGTGGGCGCAATATACGCCAGACGACACGATTATCCAAGCCGCGCGCACAGGTCTCAGGCGGCTGGCCAGGCCTTTCGCCTTCGACCTTCCGGTGTCCTCGGTTTGTGAGCGGAGCGCACGGGATGGCGCAAAATCAATCGGATTTCGGGCTTTCGGTAGTGAGGGCGGCGTTGGGATCCTGCGCCACCGAGGCCGCGGTGTTCGCCCCATTGACCGTGGCGATGTGATGCTCGATCGTGAAAATCTTCTTGCCGTACACTTTCACGTCCACGAAGGTCTCATCCTTGAACGGAAGCCAGAAATCCCCGACCTTCTCGTACTGCCGCACGAAGTCCGCCCGCGTAATCCAAAACGACAGCTCCTTGGCGGGATGCCCGGCAATGCGGACCACGGCGAAATCGCGGCTGTCGATCCATACTTTCCCCGCGAACAGATACTTGTCCTTGCGCCTGGGAAGCGCCTCGACGACGTAGCAGTGGTGCGCGCCCACCTGCTCTTCGCCCAGCAACGTGAAGGTGTAGTTCGCGGGCGTGATGGCGCTGTCGTGGTGGTCCTTGCCCCCCGCGGCGGAGCTCTCGCTTTCCATCAAGCGGTTCAGCACCATGTGGCGGATCAGCTTGGACCCTTCCTCCGAGGTTTTTACAAAGGTTTTCTTGTCCGGGGCGATGTATTCCATCCGGACAATTTCCCGGGCGTGCACTTTGCCCTGCAGATTCGTCACCGCGTAGGTGCGTTCCGCGGAATATTCGCGCAACGCGGCGTTGCGGCGCTCGTTCTGTTTTAGCAGTTCGGCGAAGATCTCGTCCCCGCTGGCATCGGGGCGGGGGAGTTCCACCGTCGTAACCCCTCCGAGCACGTCTCCATTCAGAATGGATTGTGCGTGGGTTCGCATCCCCGCTGCCGCGATCCCGAACACGACGACGGCCACCGCGAGCCGTCCCTTCATGACCTTGCGGATGAACATGGCGCACTCGCTTCCTTCCCGGCGGGCCAATCTACGATCGCCGCTTCGTAGCTCTTGCGAACCCTTGCTGGGTTCGCCATCGGACGAAGCCGGGAGTTGGAATTGCCAGGGATTCTCAGGAGCCAGAATGCGGACGCCTCTTGCTTGCCTACCTCACCGCCCTCATTGAACCCTAGCCACGCGCGCAATGCTGTGACACCGGTCACTCCGGCGTGTTACTGGCGAAGTATGTTCCGTTCCGCGACTGGGCTTGCCCGGCCTCTAGCCTTTGACCTGTCTGGCGCCCTACCATTCGTTTCTTGAGGGTGGGCCCTTTGCCTCGGGCTTCTGCGGCGCGGGGGCGCCAAAAACTGACAAAACGTGCCACTTTGGGAGGCTTTAACGGGCCTAGATTCCTTCCACGTCGAAGCAATGAGATCGTTCGACATCGAAGGGATTTTGGTGGCATTTGGCGCGGGCCGCAGGGCTCCGCACGGCCGGACGCCGGTCAGCGTCTTTTCCGCGTTCTTCCGCGCTGCGCGGAAAATTCCACCACACCGCAAAAACTCCGGGAAGTTGGCGCGCGGGTGCGTTAAAATGACGGGTCCGTCAAAAGGAGAACCCGCACTCATATGACTTCCGCATCGAAAAATTCATTTTCGGCCCGCGCGACGTTGCGCGTGGGCGGCGATTCATTTGAAATTTACCGCCTGGACGCGCTTGAGCGCTCCGGCACCGGCAACGTGGCCCGCCTGCCGTTTTCGCTGAAGGTGCTGCTCGAAAATCTGCTGCGCCACGAGGACGGCCGTTTCGTGCACACCGACGACATCCCCGCGCTGGCGGGCTGGGACCCCTCGGCCGCCTCGGGCGCCACGGAAAAGGAAGTTTCCATCATGCCCGCGCGCGTCCTGCTGCAGGATTTTACGGGCGTGCCGGCGGTAGTGGACCTCGCGGCCATGCGCGACGCCATCCGCAAGCTCGGCGGCAACGCGAAAAAGATCAATCCGCTGCTCCCGGCCGAACTCGTGATCGACCATTCCGTGCAGGTGGACAAATTCGGCACGGCGGATTCCTTCGCCTTCAACGCCGAACTCGAAATGCAGCGCAACATCGAGCGCTACGCCTTCCTGCGCTGGGGCCAGAAGGGTTTTCATAATTTCAACGTGGTGCCGCCGGACACGGGCATCTGCCACCAGGTGAACCTCGAGCATCTGGCGCGCGTCGTTTTCCGCGAAAAACAGAATGACGCGTGGGTGGCATTCCCCGATTCGCTGGTGGGCACCGATTCGCACACGACGATGATCAACGGCCTGGGCGTGCTGGGCTGGGGCGTCGGCGGAATCGAGGCGGAGGCCGCCATGCTCGGCCAGCCGCTCTCGATGCTGATTCCGCCGGTGGTCGGCTTCAAGCTCCACGGCCGGCTGGCGGAAGGCACGACGGCCACCGATCTGGTCCTGACGGTCACGCAGATGCTGCGCAAGAAGGGCGTGGTCGGAAAATTCGTCGAGTTTTACGGCTCGGGGCTTTCCAGCCTCACGCTGCCCGACCGCGCCACCATCGCCAACATGGCCCCGGAATACGGCGCGACGATGGGCTTCTTCCCCGTGGATGCGGAGACGCTCGCCTATCTCCGGTTCACCGCGCGCAGCGAAGAGCAGGTGCGCCTGGTCGAGGCCTACACCAAGGAGCAGGGGCTTTTCCGCACCGATCAGACGCCCGATCCGGTTTTCTCCGACCGGCTCGAGCTGGATCTCGCCACCGTTGTGCCCACGATTGCCGGACCGAAACGCCCGCAGGATAGCGTGCAGCTGACGCAGGCCAAGGCGGCGTTTGAAAAGTCGCTCACCGCTCCGGCCAAGCGCGTCGCCGCGCAGAACGACGGCGAGCGCTTCGAGCTGGGCGACGGCTCCGTCGTGATCGCCGCGATCACCAGCTGCACCAACACCTCGAATCCCTCGCTGATGCTGGGCGCCGGGCTGCTGGCCAAAAAAGCGGTGGCACGCGGGCTCGCCACGAAACCGTGGGTGAAGACGAGCTTCGCGCCCGGCTCGAAGGTGGTCACCGATTACATCGAGAAGGCCGGCCTGTGGCCGGCTCTGAACGCGCTGCGCTTCAATCTGGTGGGCTACGGCTGCACCACCTGCATCGGCAATAGCGGGCCGCTGGCCGATTCCATCGCCAAGACGATCAAGGACAATAACCTCGTTGCCGTGTCCGTCCTGAGCGGCAACCGCAATTTCGAGGGGCGCGTCAATCCGTCGTGCCGCGCGAATTATCTGGCGTCGCCGCCCCTGGTGGTGGCCTACGCGCTGGCTGGGCGGATGGACATCGACATCGTGAACGAGCCGCTGGGCCAGGACAAAGCGGGGAAGCCGGTCTTTTTGCGCGACATCTGGCCGACGCCGCAGGAAGTCGAGGTGGCGATGCGCGGCGCGGTGACGCGCGAGATGTTCGCCGCCGAATACGCCGACGTGTTTGCCGGCGACGAACGCTGGCGCGCGCTGCCCGTTCCCGAGGGCGATCTCTACGCCTGGGACCCGAAATCCACCTACATCAAGCACCCGCCGTATTTCGAAAACATGCCGCTCAAGCCCGCGCCGCTGGCCGATCTGCGCGGCCTGCGCGTCCTGGCCGTGCTGGGCGACAGCATCACCACCGACCACATTTCGCCGGCCGGGTCGATCCCCGCGGACGGTCCCGCCGGAAAATATCTGATCGCACACGGCGTCGAGCCGCGGGATTTCAATTCCTACGGCGCGCGGCGCGGCAATCACGAAGTGATGGTGCGCGGCACGTTCGCCAATATTCGCCTGCGCAACCAGCTGGCGCCGGGCACCGAGGGCGGCTGGACGATCCACCAGCCCAGCGGCGAAAAGATGACCATTTACGACGCGGCCGTGAAGTACCGCGACGAGCGCGTGCCGCTGGCCATCCTGGCCGGAAAAGAGTACGGCTCGGGGTCGTCGCGCGACTGGGCGGCCAAGGGGCCGGTCCTGCTGGGCGTCCGCGCCGTGCTGGCGGAAAGCTTCGAGCGCATTCACCGCAGCAATTTGGTCGGCATGGGCGTGCTCCCTCTGGAATTCATGCCCGGGGAAACCCCGGCGTCGCTCGGGCTCACCGGCCTGGAAACCTTCGATTTCGAAGGACTGGCGCAGAATTTCGAACCCCGCAAGAAGATCCGCGTGCGCGCGCGCGACGCCGGCGGCAAGGAGAAGAGTTTTACGGCCGTCGCCCGCGTGGACACGCCCTTCGAGGTTGCCTACTACCAGCACGGCGGCATCCTGCAGTACGTGCTGCGCCAGATGCTCTAGGGCAGGCCCTGTTGCGCGCCAGGTTGGAGTGCTCATCACTCCACCCGGCGCGGTCCCAAGAGGCAACCCCAGCCAGTTGCCCGGCCATCGAATATCAGCGTAAAATCACTATGTAAAAACGTCTTGACGGAGCGTGGTCCGTCAAGCGATAGTGCGCTTCGTAGAGCCCTCGTGCCCGAAACGTCACTTTGATGATCGTACATGTAGATGCTCGCCGTCCTGCGCACAGGTGCAGGCAAGGAGAAGTTATCACATGCCCCTTCGCGCCGTGGTGAAAGACAGAATCAACATCAGGTTCGGGTGGGCGCTGCTGGTGATGGCCCTGGTGTCGCTCCCGCTGCGAAGCTGGGCGCAGGCAGGCGTGGCGCCGGGCGCCGCGACCCAGGCGCGCATCACGGCGGCCATTGACGAGAGCCGCCTCGTGACGTTGCGAGGCAACACGCATCCGCTGGCCCGGCGGGAGTTCGATCAGGGCGCCGCGCCGAGTGCGTTGCCGATGCGCCGCATGCTGCTGGTGTTGCAGCGCAGCCCCGCGCAGGAAGCCGCGCTCGCCGCGCTGCTCGAGCAGCAGCAGGACCCCGGCTCGCCCAATTACCGCCAGTGGCTGACGCCCGAGCAGTTGGGCCAGCAGTTCGGTCCCGCCGACCAGGATATCCAGACGGTCACGCTATGGCTGCAGTCGCACGGTTTTCAGGTCGCCAGAGTGTCCCAGAGCCACATGGTGATCGAGTTCTCCGGCACCGCCAGCCAGGTCCTCCAGGCGTTTCACGCGCCGATTCACAAGTACACGGTCGAGCGGCAAGGATCACTGGGCCAACGCGAGCGACCCGCAGATTCCCATGGCGCTGGCGCCGGTCGTCGCCGGCATCGACACGCTGCACAATTTTGGCCGGAAGCCGATGCACCACGTGGCGGGGGTTTTCGGGCGGTCGGGGAAGACCGGCGCTGTGCAGGCGGTGAAGCCGTCGTTTACGTTTCCGGTTCCTTCGCCGTACGTCTGTAGCCTCAGCGGCAGCACCAGTTGTTACGCTGTGGGACCCGCGGATTTCGCCAAGATCTACGATGTTCCGAACCTGCTGCTGAGCCCCGCGCCCGGGACGGTGTGGAACGGCGATGGCGTCACGATTGCCATCGTCGGGGAAAGCAATATCAACATTCAGGACGTGCGGGATTTTCGGAGTATGTTCGGGCTGCCGGCCAAGGACCCGGTGATTGTTCTCGATGGCCCCGATCCGGGGCTAGTGGCAGGCGTGGAGACCGAAGCGGACCTGGACGTGGAGTGGTCTGGCGCGGTGGCGCCGAATGCGACGATTGATCTGGTGGTAGCGGAGTCCACCGAGACGAGTCAAGGCGTCGATCTGGCAGCCGAGCACGTGATTGATAACGATCTTGCGCCGATCCTGAGCGAGAGTTTTGGCTACTGCGAAGCAGGATTAGGCACGGCGGGAAACCAGTTTTACAGCCAGCTGTGGCAGCAGGCGGCGGCGCAGGGCATCACCGTCACGGTCTCGACCGGAGACAGCGGCGCGGCGGGCTGCGACTTTAATAACGGGACCGTTCCGCAGCCCGCGCAGTATGGCTTGCAGATCAGCGGCATCGCCTCCACGCAGTACAACGTGGCCGTGGGCGGCACCGACTTCAATGACCTGAACAATCCTTCTCCTACGTATTGGAGCGCGTCGAACGGGACAAACCTGGTCTCAGCGACTGGCTATATCCCGGAAATGACGTGGAACGACTCGTGCACCAACTCGGAAACCTTGGTGTCCGCGGGCTTGACCGCCGAGCAAAACTGCAATTCCGCTTCCTTGAGTCCCCTTTTCGTCGCCACCATCGGGGGCAGCGGCGGCAAAAGCAGTTGCATCAACGGGGATGGCTCGACGCTGACTAGTTGCACGCAGGGCTACGCCAAGCCCACGTGGCAGACCGGCACCGGCGTTCCCGCCGACGGCCGGCGCGATATCCCGGACGTCTCGCTGTTTGCCGCCGACGGCCTGAACGGGAATTTCTATATCATCTGCGAGAGCGACGCGACCAATGGCGTCCCTTGCAGCTCGTCGATTTTCCTGGGCGTCGGCGGGACATCGGCTTCGACGCCGTCGTTCGCGGGGATCATGGCGCTGGTCAATCAAAAGACGGCGGCGCGCCAGGGCAACGCCAATTACATCCTGTACAAGCTGGCCGCCAGCACGCCGAGCGCGTTTCATGACGTGACCACCGGAACGATCGCCATGCCCTGCTCCAAGGGCACCCTGAATTGCACGGTCAACACCGGCAGCGACCAGTACGGCGTGCTTTCCGGCTATGCGACGACCGCGGGCTACGACCTGGCCACTGGCCTCGGCTCCGTCAACGCCGCCAATCTGGTCAACGCGTGGGCCACCGCTGTAGCGGCGCTCAAGCCTACGACGGCTACTCTGGTGCTCAACTCAGGGAACCCCGTCACCATTACGCACGGCGCGTCGGTGCCGGTGAGCATCAGCGTGGCTCCGACGACCCCGCCGGGCACGCCGACGGGAGACGTCTCGCTGATTGCCAGCACCGGCCCGAGCGGCCAGACCGCCGTGCAGGGCGGCACGCTCAGCAGCGGTTCGGCCTCGTTCAATACCACGCTTCTGCCTGGTGGCACTTACAACGTGTTCGCTCGCTATCCCGGTGATGGCACGTTTGCTGCGAACGACTCTACCCCCCCGGTATCCGTGACGGTCGCCAAGGAAAACAGCCGCCTGCAGATCGGCATCGTCACCTTTAGCGGAAACGCGATCACCAGCGCGAACGCCACTTCGTTCGCATACGGATCTCCGTACATCCTGCGAATGGATATTCTCAACAGCACTGCCAACGCCTGCCAGCCGCTCGTTACCAGCGGTGTAATCTCGGGCTGCGCCTTCGATGCGCAGGGTTCCGTAAGCGTGACCGACACATTTAACAGCGTCACGAGTCCGCTGGATGCGGGGACGTTTGCCGTGAACAGCGAGGGGTACACCGAGGATCAACCGATTCAGCTTGCGGCGGGCACGCATGCGCTGTCCGCGACCTATTCGGGAGATAACAGCTACAACGGGTCGGGCCCTGCCACGGTGACGCTGACCGTTTCGCAGGCCGCGACGGCCACGAGCGTGGCGTCGAACTCGGCGAGCGTGGCTTACGGCGGGAATGAACCGCTGACGGCGACCGTCGGTTCGAACAGCAATTCGTCGGCCGGCCCGACCGGATACGTGCAATTCCTGAATAACGGAGTCCCCCTCGGCGGGCAGGTGACGTGCACGCCCGCCGGGGCGACGGCCACGGTAGGCGCTTCGTGTACCGCAACTCTGAATACCACGGCTTTGCTCTTGGGCACGAACGCGATCAGCGCGACATATTCCGGAGACGCCAATTATTCGTCCTCGGCCACGACCGTTTCCGCAAGCGTTCAAGTTCTGGCCACCACGACCACGGTGGTTTCCACGGTCGCGGGACCGAACCTTTGGCAGGGGCAGAGCGTGACGTTCACCGCCGCGGTGACTCCGAATCAGGCCGGCGGACCAGCACCCACCGGGACGGTGCAATTCAGCGCCAATTCCGTGAGCATCGGCAGCGGAACGCTGTCGGGCGGGCAAGCGCAGGTGACCACCAGCGCGCTGCCGCTGGGCACGGAGCAAATCGTGGCGGTGTACGCGGGTGACAGCAACAATGTAACCTCCGCCAGCGCGCAGCTCACCGAGACGGTGAGCACGGCGTTTAGCGTGGGGATGAACCCCAATCCCATCCCGGTGAGTGCGCCGGGGCAGCCGGGAACGGCCACGGTGACGCTGACGTCGCTCACCACCTTTACCGGCACCGCGTCGGCGCTCACGTGCTCGGGTTTGCCGGCGGAATCCACGTGCAGCTTCAGCCCCGCCGCAGCAGCGATCACGCTGCCGCCGGGCGGCACGGCCACGACCACGCTGACGATCTCGACCACCGCGGCCTCGGTCGTTGCGCCGGGAGCGGGGAATCGACAAACACCGTTGGGCTGGCGGAACCTTCCCGGAAGCGTGGCGCTGACCTGCGTGCTGCTGGCGATGCTGATGGCGCTGGTGGTGTTGGGCTTGCGAGGAACGCGGCGGCGGTGGAACTTTGCCCTGGGCTTCGCGGTCTTCGTGCTGCTGGTGCTGAACGTCGGGTGCGGTGGCAACAGCGGCGGCGGTGTCGTCCACAACCCCGGAACGCCGGCGGGAACCTACCCGGTCACGATCACGGCCACAATTGGCGGAGCGACGCAGACGGGTTCGGTGTCCCTGACGGTCCAGTAATTCCGCGTTGCGCGTTTTGCCGGCCAACTTCACCGGCTTAACACAGGCAACGCGGGGCCAGCACGGCGTTCACCGAGGAGACCGGTTATGTAGCGGCCGGTCCCGCGAAGCGGGAGCGGGCATGCCGGTTCGCTGCGGAAGCTCCCTGAGGCGCTTGTTCAGCGCCGCGCTACGGAGATTTCTTCTTCTGGAACAATCCCAGAATTCCCGAGGCCGTATCGGCCGGGCTGGTGGAAGTGCCTGCCGCGCCCTTGACCAATCCTCCCGCCATCCCGGCGATGTCGGGCATAAAAACGGGATTCGACGCCGTGCCGGTCACGGTGAACGGAATAGTTCCTCCTTGCGCCGTTCTTCCGCCCGTAAGAGAGGAAAGCGCCGACGATAATGTGCCGGCGGCGCCGCTCGATGCCGCGAGTTTGGCCGCCATCTTGCAGTTGAGCTGCCCGGTCGCGCTGATATTGGCGTTGCCGGTGATCGTCCCGATCGCCGGTGCGACGAGATTCAAAGTGTCCACGTGAGTGCCGGTGGGATCGACGCGCAGGTTTCCGCTGAGCGTCTGGATGTCCGTGTCGCTTCCCCCGCCGCCGCCCCCCAGCCCGGTGAACGACGAAAGTGCGCCGAGCTTCGATTTCAGATTGAAGCCTGCGAGCTTGGCGTTGGACATGTTCACGGGTCCGGCGATGACCAGCTTGTCCACCGGCCCGTCAATGGTGAGGGTCACATCGAGGGCGCCGCTTTCCAGCGATGCGCCGGAGGGCAACGCGATCCCGATGGCCGGCAAGGCGCCCTGGAGGTCCGGGGCGGGCATGGCTTGTCCGGCCAACTTCATGCGGACCGTCGTGGTGGCGCGGGAGGTGTCGTAATTGCCGGTCAGTCGCGCCTGAGCCTTGCCAATGTGCAGGTCGCCCTGCGTGAGGTCACCGGCCTGACTCTTCAAGTCGTACGCCGTGCTGTAGTCCACATTGATGGGCACCGTCGAGGGGGAGCCTCCGGCGGCCAGCTTGATTTTCTCGGCCTCCACCGTGCCCTTGGATTTGATTCGCCGGCCATCGGAGGCCAGATCGCCGCGGAAGTCGATCATCCCGGCCAGGCCCGAGGAGGCGTCGACGAATCCCGTCGAAGCCAGATCCAGATGCTTGACGTTGATGGTGGCGTTCAGCGGCGTGAGCGAAGCATCCTCGGGATCGATCGGGCCGGCTTTTCCTTCCACCGCCACGGTCCCGCCTCCGGGAGTCTTGGCGCTGAGGCTGAACGGAAATGGCGAAGTGTAGCTGAGATCGGACGCCTCCAGATTCATTTCCTGATACGTCTGCTTCTTGCCGCCGCCCACGGGGCCGACAATCATCGTGCCGTTGGAAATCTTCAGCTTGCCGACGGTGAAATCGGCCGGGGCGGAAGCCGTCTGGCCCGCCGGATCGCCGCTTTTGGGCGAAGACTTCGATTCCTTCCGGCCCAGGCTGGAAAAGTTCCAGGTCCCGGAAGGCGAGCGCAGCAACGACACTTGCGGATCGCTCACCGTGAAGGAACTCACTTCGATCTTCTTCGAAAAGATCAGCGGGATCAGCGCGACGCCGGCGGTGAGTTCTTTCGCTTTCAGGAACGGCGAACGGCTGAACGCCGGGTCGTCGGCGATCGAAACGTCGGCCACGCGGATGCCGCCGGAAAGAATCGCCAGCTGAATGTTTCCGATCTCGACTTGGCGGCCGAGCGCGCCGGAAAGATTGCTCTCGATGGTGGGCTTGAATTGATTGGCGTCAATGAGAAAGGGCAAGGCGACCAGGAGCACGATCACCAGCCCGACGGCAACGGCAAGAGCGATCAGGACTTTCTTCTTCATGGACAGCCTCCGGGGACAGTGTTGTGCGCGGCGCGGGCATCTAAGCTTCAGGAAGCACCATCATACGCTCGGGTGCAGACGCGCGCACGCCATTCTCCAGAACACGCGGCCGAGCTGAACAGTTTCGCTCGCCGGGCCGGATCGCGCACGCCGCTAGGATAGTCCCGAAAGATGGGATGGCTCGTGACGCGGTTCACCCGCAGGGGTGATATGCGTCACAGCGCCGTGCCGCGAGGTGAGTTACAAGAGAAGCACCAAGGACGGGGATGCAATGGGCCGGCTGCTCTCGACGGCGATGACTTCCAAGCGGGTGCTTGACCCCGAGAGACACCGGCAAGCGCCTCCGTGGCGAAGCACACGGAGGAGACCCACCATGCACCCACGATCCTATCCTCAGAGGCAGCGGTTAGGCACAAGTCATGATCGAAGCACGCAAGTATTTCGACGCGCCGGCCCGTCAGGGCCGGACGGACTCATCGGCCGGCTGCTGCCTCTGACCCCCCCTTACCGGCGGGGATTCCGGCTTTTCCGCGAACGTGTTGCCAGGGTTCTGGAGTCTGGCTGCGAGCGCGTCGCGCAAGGGTGAGGAGGACATGGCAAAGCCCCGGCAGGCAAGAAATCAAGCGCCAGCACCCACGGCGACGATTCCTCTGCGAGGAGATCCCGCGATCCCGCTCTGGCAGTTTGATATTGCCGAGGTGACCGGGCACAACCTGGAGGCGCGCGGCCGGGAAGAAGTGAATCGTCTGCTCCAGGACGGGTGGCGTCTGCTCTATATCTACACCTTGAAGTATCACGAAGACGGAGTCTGGCGGGAGCGACCCATGGCGATTTTGGGCAAACTGCGCGCGCGGCCGCCCGCGAGCCGGGAATTCTACGAGGAGGCGGGACCATGATGATACCGGCGCAAATCACGTTTCGGAATATGGAACCCTCGGCCGACCTGGAAGATTGGGTTCGTGAGGAAATCGACAAGCTGGAGAGCTACTACGGACAGATTATGGGTTGTCACGTCACCCTTGAAATTCCGCACCGCCACCGCCTCAAGGGCAACGCGTATCACATCCGTATTCGACTTGACCGTGCCCGGCCGGGAAATCGTGGTGAAGTGGGAGCCAACGCTGAACAAGGAAGCGCGGCACCTGGGCGTGCCGGAGCTGACCAAGAAGTGGGAAGTCAATCCGCGCCACAAGAAATTGCGCCAGGCCATCAATGACGCCTTCAAGGCGGCCGGGCGCCGCCTGGAAGACTTTGCGCGCCGCCAGCGCGGGGACGTCAAGACGCACGAGCTGCTTCCCATCGGACGCGTGAACCGCCTCATCAAAGAAAAGGGCTACGGATTTTTGACCACTCTGGATGGCCGGGAGATCTACTTCCACAAGGACAGCGTTCTCAACCGTGGGTTCTCGCGCTTGAAAGTCGGCTCTTCGGTCTCCTTCGCGGAGGAAGCGGGAGAGAAGGGCCCGCAAGCCAGCACGGTGCGGATTCACCACAAGCGCAGTGCGGCCAGACCGGTGGTGGAGTTGACGGCATCCACGGGATGACGCCGGAAGGGAAGTGTGCAGCGGGAAGCCATGATCTTTTCGAATCGCACCGACGCAGGACGGAAACTCGCAGGCCGTTTGGCGGCCTACGCCGATCGTGAAGATGTGATCGTGCTGGGGCTGCCGCGCGGCGGCGTGCCGGTGGCGTTCGAGGTGGCCCGGGCATTGCATGCGCCGCTCGACGTGTTTTTGTCGCGCAAGCTGGGTGTTCCGGGGCAGGAGGAACTCGCGTTTGGCGCCCTGGCCTCGGGCGGCGTGCGCGTGCTCGATGACGAGCTCATCCGCGAGATCGGCATCCCCGAGGGGGAAGTCGCGCGGATCACCGAAAGGGTGCAGAAGGAACTGGAACGCCGGGAAAGCGTCTACCGGGCGGGCCGGCCTCCGCTCCGGGTCGAAGGGCTCACGGCGCTGCTGGTGGATGACGGCATCGCGACGGGGTCGAGCATCCGCGCCGGAGCGAAGGCGCTCAGACAGATGAAGCCGGCGCGCATCGTGATTGCCGTGCCGGTGGCGCCCGCTTCCACCTGCAAGCGGCTGCGCGATGAAGTGGACGAACTCGTTTGCCTCCACATGCCGGAAATGTTTTTCGCCATCGGGCAGTTCTATGAGGACTTTTCCCAGCTGACCGATGAGGAAGTGATCGATTTCCTGCGGCGGAGCGCGCCGCCGGCCGTTCAGAAGACGGCCTAGGGACGGGCGGACGGCCGGGAAAGGAGTACTCGGATGACCATGAAACAAAAGGGCGCGCGAGAAATCCTGGAGCGCGAAGTGTCCATTGACGCCGGCAAAGTGACCTTGCAGGGCACCCTCGTGGTCCCCCAGGATGCCCGCGGCATCGTGCTGTTCGCGCACGGCAGCGGCAGCAGCCGTCACAGCCCGCGGAACCGCTACGTCGCCGGCGTGTTGCAAGCGCACGGCATCGCGACTCTGCTGTTCGACCTGTTGACCCAGGAAGAGGAAGGCGTCGATCAGTACACCGCGCAGCTCCGCTTCGATATCCCGTTTCTGGCGGAGCGGCTGATGGAAGCGACGCGCTGGGTCATGCGCCAGCCGGAGACCAAGACCTCCCAAGTCGGCTACTTCGGAGCGAGCACGGGCGCGGGCGCGGCCCTGGTGGCGGCCGCCCGGCTCGACGATGTGGTTGCCGCGGTGGTCTCCCGCGGAGGCCGGCCCGATCTCGCCGAAGACGCCCTGCATTCGGTGCGGGCGCCGACGCTGCTGATTGTGGGAGGATACGACGAGCCGGTCATCGGCATGAACCAGAGCGCGCTCGCCAAGCTGCGCTGCCCGGAAAAGAAATTGGTCATCGTGCCGGGCGCGACGCATCTGTTCGAGGAGCCGGGAACCCTGGAGCAAGCCGCGAAAGCCGCGGCCGAGTGGTTTGCCGCACACTTCGCGCCGGTCGCCCGGCCGGAGGCCGCTGCTTCCACCCGTCGCTGATCCCCGGCCGCCAGCCGCTCCGGTGCGGCGTCCCGGAAACCACTCGCAAGTCTGGCGGGGCCGGGCACGGCAAAACTGCTGGGTGCCAGGACATCCGTCAGACCGTGTGTCGGGACATCCGTCACACTTCCTGCCCGCGGTTCGCGGGCGGCAACACCAGTGGCCTGGTGCACCTCCATTTCCAGTCGACCTCCCGCCCATGCATGTGCCGGTAGCCAGCCAGCGCCGTCCGACGCGCGGGACCCGGGCGCGCCGTGTGCGAAAGGCGGGGCGCCGGAGGCTCGCGGACCCTTTCAATTTGCAAGACGCCGCCGATGCGGCCGGAGGAACGAAGAAATTCTCTTCGGGGCCGCACGAAGGAAGGATATGCTCTTCCTCACGATGCGGCGAGGGATTCTAATCTGCGGCGCGCTCTTCGCTCTGGCGCTGGCGGGTGCTGCGTGGGCGAAAAAGGTGCCGCCCGCCCACCCCATCGACTTGAACGCGGCCACCGTCAAGGAACTCGAACAATTGCCGGGCATCGGCCCTGCCACGGCCAAGGCCATTGTTCAGTTCCGCGCGAAGAGCGGACGCTTCCGCCGCGTCGAGGATCTGCTCGCGGTCCACGGCATCTCGGTGAACAAACTCGAAAAACTCCGGCCCTACGTGACCGTCGGCCCGCCGGGAAAGAAGACTCGTTAGGAGGATTCCATGCAGATGCAGCGTCTTTCATTTTTGAGAACTCTTGTGATCGTGATCGCGGCCCTGGTTGTCGCAGCGGGTGCCGCCGCCGCGCGGCACTCAGCGGCCCGGCCGGCAGCGGCCGCTTCGGCAGGGCCGTCCGGCTACCACCTGCTCAAGAAGATCCAGGTGGGCGGCGACGGCTTCTGGGATTACATCGCGATGGATTCGCCCACACGCCGGCTGTTCATCTCGCGCGGCACCAAGGTCGTCGTCCTGAATGTCGACTCGGAAAAGGTCGTCGGCGAAATCCCCAACACCGCCGGCGTCCACGGCATCGCCCTCGCGCCGGAATTCGGCCGCGGCTTCACCTCCAATGGCGCCGCCGGCACGGTCTCTATCTTCGATCTCAAGACGCTGGCCGTTATCGGCCAGGCGCCGGCGGGGAAGAATCCCGATGCCATTGTGTACGACCCGGCCTCGAAGCGCGTCTTCGCCATGAACGGCCGCAGCGGCGATGCCACGGCGATTGACGCAGCCACCGGCAACGTCGCGGGAACTGTCCCGGTCGGCGGCAAGCTGGAATTTGCCGTGGCCGACGGCGCCGGAAACGTCTTCGTCAACGTCGAGGACCAGAGCGAACTGGTGCGCATCGATTCGCGGAAACTCACCGTCACCGCGCGCTGGCCGCTCGCGCCCTGCGAGGAGCCTTCCGGCCTGGCCATGGACGTCGCTCATGGCCGGCTGTTCGCCGGCTGCGACAACAAAATGATGGCCGTCGTGGACGCCGCCACCGGCAAGGTAATTGCCACGCCGCCGATCGGCGCCGGGGTGGACGCCAACCGCTTCGATCCGGCCACGGGCTTCGCCTTCGCCTCCAACGGCCAGAGCGCCACGCTCACCGTCGTGCACGAGGACTCGCCCGACAAATTCACCGTCGTCGAAAACGTCCCCACGCAACTCGGCGCCCGCACCATGACCCTCGATCGCGAAATCGCACGAAGTCTACCTGGTCACCGCCGCCTTCGGGCCCCCGCCTGCGCCCACGGCGGACAACCCCCGCCCGCGCCCCACCCTCGTGCCCGATTCGTTTGTGGTCCTGGTTTTCGGCCGGTAGGGAACTGGGAAAACGCGCGGATCGGCGCGGGCTGCGAGTGTTGCGTCCCGCAAATAACCGGCCATAGTTCGCGGCGCAATTCTGCTGTAGGGGCGCTGCTTGCTGCGCCCGCCTTACGCTGCAGATTTTGTAGCGGCCGCCTTTCGCGAATTGTGCGTCCGCCGCCTTCTGGCGGAAGGCGGGCGCGTTGCCTTGCGTGGCACAGCCACTCCTGGCTGTGCTCTTACCGGATGCTGAAAAATGCTGCCCAACGGAAGGGCGGGGTTTCAACCCCGCCGCAAGTCGTGTGCTTTCTTCAGGGGTTTTAACCCCTGAAGCCTGGTGTCGGTTTTTTCAGCAGCACCCTACAGAACCTGGTGCTCCTGCTTCGCGGGCCGGATGTCGAGCGGCGCCTGGCTGGCGATTTCCAGGCCGTAGGCTTCCAGGGCCACCACCTTGCGGGGATGATTGGTGAGGACGCGGATGCGCCGCAGTCCCAGGTCGATCAAAATCTGCGCGCCGATGCCGCTTTCCCGCTGCACCAGCCGCTGGCGCCCCAGGTCGCGGTCCAGTTCGCCGCGCGTGTGCATGCGGATGCGCGGCGCCGCTTCGCCTTCTTCGGTGCGCGCGTCAATTTGGAATCCCCGCCCGGTGTGATGCAAGTAGACGAACACGCCGCGGCCCTCTTTGGCAATGGCCGCCAGCGACTGCTCCACGATGGCCTGGCAATCGCAGGCCGTCGAGCCCAGCACGTCGCCCGTGAAGCACTGCGAATGGACGCGCACCAGCGGCGGCTGCTGGCCGGCCGCGGCCGCGGGTTCGGCCGGGGCGTGGCCCGGGGCGCTCGCGGCAATGTCGCCGCGCACCAGCGCCACGTGCACTTCGTTGTCCACGTCGCTCGAGTACGCAATCATCCGGAAATCCCCGTGGCGCGTCGGCAGCACCGATTCGGCGATCCGCCGGACGTAGCGCTCGTTCTGCATGCGGTAGCGGATCAGGTCCGCCACGGTCACCAGCTTCAGCCCATGAAGACGGCAGAACTCGCTCAGCTGCGGCATCCGCGCCATCGTGCCGTCGTCGTTCATGATTTCGCAGATCACGCCGGAAGGGTCGAGCCCGGCGATCCGCGCCAGGTCCACCGAAGCCTCGGTCTGGCCCGCGCGCACCAGCACGCCGCCGTTGCGCGCGCGCAGCGTGTGGACGTGCCCCGGCCGCGCCAGGTCTTCGGGCCGCGTCTGCGGATCGGTGGCCGCCAAAATCGTGGTCGCGCGGTCCGAGGCGCTGATGCCCGTGGTCGTCCCGCGCCGCGCGTCGATCGGTTCGCAGAACGGCGTGCCGAACGCCGATGTGTTCCGCGGGGAAATCGGCGCCAGGCTCAGCGTTTCGCAGCGCTGCTCGGTCAGCGCCAGGCAGATCAGCCCGCGGCCGTACTTGGCCATGAAGTTGATGGCTTCCGGCGTGACTTTTTCCGCCGCCATGGTCAGATCGCCTTCGTTTTCGCGGTCCTCGTCGTCCACCAGCACGATCATCCGCCCCTGGCGAATGTCCTCGATGGCTTCTTCGACGGTCGCGAATGGATGTTTAGTCATCTCAGCGCACCCAGTTCAGAAACAGGAAATGAAACAGCGCCCCCATCAATCCGGCGCCGGGAATGGTCAGCACCCACGCCCACACGATGTGGCGGGTCACGCCCCAGCGCACGGCCGTCACGCGCCGCGACGCGCCCACCCCGGAAATCGCGCCGGTGATCACGTGCGTCGAACTTGCCGGAATTCCCGCCATGGCGGTGCCGATCAGCGTCATCGCCGCCGATGTTTCCGCGGCGAATCCGCCGAAGGGGTTCAGCTTGGTGATTTTCTGTCCCATGGTTTTCACCACGCGCCAGCCCCCCGCCATCGTCCCCCCGGCCATCGCCAGCGCACAGCAAATGATAACCCAGTCGGGAACCTTGTAGCTGTGGATCATGCCGCTGGTGACGAGCGCGGCGGTGATGATGCCCATGCTCTTCTGTGCGTCGTTGGTGCCGTGGCTGAAGCTGAACGCGCCCGCGGAAACCAGCTGCAGCCGGCGAAACCAGCGGTCCACCCGCCGCGGCGACGCCCCGCGGACGATCCAGCTGGTCGCCGCCGTCACCAAAATGCCCGCCGCCATTCCGATCACCGGCGCGCAAAAAATGAAGATCACCGGCTTGAGCCATCCCGAAATGATGATTGCGTGGAACCCCGCCGCCGCAATGGCCGCGCCCCCGTAGCCTCCCATCAGCGCGTGCGACGAACTGCACGGAAGCCCCAGCCGGATCGTCGCGTAATTCCAGATGATCGCGCCCAGCAGGCCGGCCAGCAGCACGTGCTGGTTCACCATCTCCAGGTGCACCAGCCCCTTGCCCATCGTCGCCGCCACCGCCGTGCCGAACGTCAGCGGCGCCACGAAATTCCAGAATGCCGCCCAGACCACCGCCCAGCTCGGCTTCATCACCCGCGTGGAGACGACGGTGGCGATCGAACTGGCCGCGTCGTGCCAGCCGTTGGTGAAATCGAACGCCAGGCTGACGACGACGATCACCGCCAGCAAATGGAAGGAAGTCACGCCGCCGCTCCCATCCGCATGAAAGCGCGGCGCCGGAATCTGGGCCCAGAGGGAAGGGTTCGCACGGGATCAGGCATTCTTCAGCGTCACGCTTTCGATGACGTTGGCCACGTCCTCGCACTTGTCCGTGGCGAACTCCAGCGTCTCGATGATCTCTTTCCACTTGATGATCTGCACCGGGTCTTTTTCCTGGTCGAACAGCGTGGCGATCAGGTCCCGGCACTGGTGGTCCGCCAGATTTTCCAGGCGGTTGATTTCGATGCAGTAGTTCAGGATGTGCTCTTCTTTTTTGTCCAGCACGCGAATCGCCGCCACGATTTGCTCGGTGGCGTCCCGAATCGTGCGGGCCAGGTCGACCACGCCGGGGCGCACCGCGGTGACGCGGTAGGTGACCATGCGCGACGCCGCCGCGTCCACCAGGTCGATCACGTCGTCGATCTTGCTGGCCAGCTCGTGAATGTCCTCGCGGTCAAACGGCGTGATGAACGTCTGGTTCAGCCGCGTCATGATCCCGTGCGTGATCGTGTCGCCGATGTGTTCGTACTGCTCCACCTTCTCCGCCCCCGCCTCGGGATGCTCGAAATGCTCCAGCATCTCCACCATGGCGTGCGCCCCGGCCCGTACGTTCTCGGCCTGCTGGTTGAACATCACAAAAAACGACTTCTCGCGCGGCAGAAGCTTTCCGAGCAGTCCGGCCATGAACCTGGTCCCTCCGTGGATTCGAATGTTGCAGGAAGATGAACAGACTATACCAAACCCGCCGCGCCCGGCAAGGAGGCTTCCGCCCCCGAAGCAGCCAGGGCCGCCCGTGGCACAGCCACTCCTGGCTGTGCCTGCCGTCTCCGAGGCGCCGCTCGCCGCGCCAGCTGTGGACTTGTAGCGGCCGCCTCGCTTTTCAGGCGGGCGCCTTGGGTTTGTTTGCGGCCCTGGCCCTCGCGCCGCCCGCCGCAACCCCCTCTCGCGGCCCGGCCGCCGCCAGTGTATTCTGGAGCGTGCCCTTCGCTCATCCAGTGTTCCTGTTTTTCGCCGCCCTGGTCGCCGGCACGCTCAACTCGGTGGCTGGAGGCGGCAGCTTCATTTCCTTTCCCGCGCTGCTGTTCTGCGGCATTTCGCCCATCGCCGCCAACGCCACCAACACCGCCGCGCTTTGGCCCGGCACGATGGCCAGCACCTTCGCCTATCGCAAGGAATTCACCCCCGACGTCCGCCGCCTCCTGCCCCCGCTGCTCATCACCGGCGTGATCGGCGGAGTCCTCGGCGCGACCATCCTTCTGCACACCCCCCAGGCCACCTTCATGCGCGTGGTTCCCTGGCTCCTGCTCGGCGCGACGCTGGTCTTCATCCTGAGCGGCCCCATGACCTCCCGCATCAACGCCTGGATCCGCGCCCGCGCCACCCAGCACGCCGCCGAGGACCTGGCTGCCGCCGGCCCCGTGCCGCACAAACGCTCCCGCGCGCTGATGGCCGCCGGGCTTTTCCTGGAGCTGCTGCTGGCCATTTACGTCGGCTATTTCGGCGCGGGCGTGGGCATCCTGGTCCTGGCGCTGCTGGCCCTGCTCGGCATGGAGAACATCCACGCCATGAACGGCGTGAAAACGCTGGTGGTCAGCATGGTCAACGGCGTCGCCATCCTGACTTTCCTGTGGGCCCGCGTGATCGTCTGGCCGCAGGCGCTGCTGATGGTCGTGGGCGCTTCCCTGGGAGGCTACGCCGGCGCCTACTTCGCCCAAAAAATGAATCCCCAGCACGTCCGCTGGTTGGTCATCGCCGTCGGCTTCGCCATGTCCGCCTACTTCTTCCTCCGCCACTAAACGCCAGCCTCGGCGCTATCCGCTGTACATTTTGTAGCGGCCGCCTTTAGGCCGGCGCATTGCCTTGCGTGGCACAGCCATTCCTGGCTGTGCTCTCCGCGGTTCGGTTCGCAGGGGCGCTGCTTGCGCCACCTTGCTTCGCTGCAATGGGCGGCCCGCGCCGGGGCGGGTTGGGGTATCATCCCTCGTCGCACACCCCATGACGCCCACCACCGAGCCCACACCCACCGGCGCTGCCGGCCCGCCCCCGCCGCCGCATCTCCGCCGCGCGCGCCTGGTGGCCCGTGGGGATGATGATGGCCTGCTCGCTGCTCAGCTACATGGACCGCCAGGTCCTCGCCGTGCTCTCGCCCATGATCCTCGGCGATCTGCAGCTCGACACGCACCGCTACGGCCAGATCATCAGCGCCTTCAGCCTCGCCTACATGCTGGCCAACCCCATCTGGGGCGCCATCCTCGACCGCATCGGCCTGCGCCTCGGCATGACCGTGGCCGTCGCCGTCTGGACCATCGCCTGCGGCGCGCACGCCGTGCTCTCCGGCTTCCTGGGCTTTGCCGTGGCCCGCGCGGTCCTCGGCTTCGGCGAGGGCGCGACGTTTCCCGGGGGCCTGCGCACCGCCATGGACTGGCTGCCAGCGCGCAGCCATTCCCGCGGCATCGCCGTGGCCTATAGCGGAGGCTCGCTCGGCGCCATCATCACGCCGCTGATCGTCACCCCCATCGCCGTGCGCTACGGCTGGCGCGCCGCGTTCCTGGTCACCGGCGTGGCCGGGCTTCTCTGGGTGATCGCCTGGCGCTCGACCGTGGACTTCTCCGCCGTCGCCGCCACGCCGCCGGACCACCCGCATCACCCCGCCCAATCTGTTCGAGCGGCGCTTCTGGAGCCTGGTGGCGTCCTACGGCCTGGCCGCCTTGCCGCTGGGGCTGATTCTCTATCTCGCGCCGCTCTATCTCGCGCGCGTGGTGGGCTTCACGCAGTCCCAGCTGGGACGCGTCCTCTGGATACCCCCGCTGGGCTGGGAGATCGGCTATTTTTTCTGGGGATGGTTCGCCGACCGCTACGCCGCGCGCAATCCGCGCCCGGTCTGGCTGTTTGTCCTGCTCGGACTGATCGGCTTGCCGCAGATCGCGGTGACCCTGTTCCGCCATCCGGCCATCGTGCTGGGCCTGATGTTCTGGGCCATGTTCGCGGCCTCAGGCTTCGTGGTGGTCTCGCTGCGCACCAGCGCCATGGCCTATCCCCGCGAGCAGACCGGCCTGGTGGCCGGCATCGGCGCGGGGTCGTGGTCCGCCATCGTCGCCGTCGTGCTGCCCCAGTTCGGAAAAATGTTCGACGCGCACCACTACGCCGAAACCTTCTGCATCGCCGGCTGCCTCCCGGTCCTCGCCGTCCTCTGCTGGTGGCTGCTCACCCTGCCCGACCGCGGCCTGCTCGACATCGACGTCACCAAGTAGGCAGAGCCTCCCGCGCGCGCCTCGTGCTGTCATCCCGAACCCGGTCGCGTTCTATGCAAACGGGGGTGAGGGATCTGCTGTTGCTCGAAGGTTTGAATGTAGCGCCGCGGCCTTCAGCGCGGCAGCCTTCGGGTTGCCGCGCGCCCGATCCTCGCGTCGTGTGCGAGAGTGGGGCTTTGGCTGTTCTTCTGGACTATTACTGAACGCCATGTGTGAATTGTTGAGTTGGCCGGCTCGGCCTGGTTCCTGCTGCGCAGGCCGCAGCCGTCGACTATTTAGTCTTCGATTGCTCCGCCTGCGCCTTCGCCGAATCTGCGCCTTGCTTGCATTGAGCCTGCAAGGCTCCCTCGATCTGACTGCATCCACGAAAGGCTTCCGCCGCTTCGCTATAGCGATGCAAGTTTTGCAGATCGGCTCCGAGCACGAACAGATCGGTCCCATCCGGAGAGGGATTGTCCTTCGTGGCCTGCGCCAACTCCTTCGCCGAACTCTCGTAGTCGTCGCGACGGAAATAGACCAGGCCCAGGGCGCTGTGCGCCTGGAACGACCGTGTGGCTTTGGTAGCCGCAAATTGCGCGTCCGTTATGCCTCGCGGTTTCGGGATATGGGCCAGAACCTCCAGGGCATGCTTCGCGTATCTTTCCGCGCGGTTTAGTTCCTGAGCGGCGTCCGGATCGTTCGGAGTGTACACGTGCGGTATCGTCCAACCGATCGTCGCAAGAACGTCCACGTCATCCGGCTGCAACGCGAGCGCGTAATCCGCGAAGCGATAGCTGTTGGTCCAGTCTTGCTGCGCCAGGTAGACGTTCATCAAACCCACGTCAACGCCCTCGGCCAGCGGGCTCTTCGGGTACTTGCGCAAGAAGTCGTTTCCCAGTTGGATCTTCTTGGCGGGCGCTGGCTCCTTGAGGAACGCTTGGTACGCGCCCGCCTGTTCCTTCTCGGCCTGCAAGTCGGCGGTGCCCACGTATAGCTGATCCTGCACTGTGCCCGACGTGTGCCCCAACCCCATCTGGTTCTGGTCCGTGATCTGCGCCCGGGAAATCAGAGCGCAGACAAAAATGGCCGCGGCTGCCATGCATGTCATGCGCAGCGGTTTTCCTGCCAAGGAAGTGTTCATGCCGTTTCTCCGTGCCCGTTCCGTCCGCTTCATTGCGCTGGCCAGTCCTTGCGCGCCGGCCGCGTTCCGCATGCCGTCGATCCTGCGAGCCTCCCGCGATCCGACTGGCGAACTGTTATCACCCCAGCACGATATTGGTCAAGTGCCGGGCACTTCCGCGAAGGTTTGAATGTAGCGCCGCGGCCTTCAGCGCGGCAGCCGTGCTTGCCCCGGGGGCGTCGATTTGGCTGTTTGAAGGTTCTAGGCTTTCAATGTAGCTCCGCGGCCCTCACGCCTCATCCCCCGCCCCTCTCCCCTCAATCCTCCTCCTCCACATCCTCGTGCGTCATCTCCGAAACGAATTTCAATACATCTCTCTCCCGCAGCTTGTTGCACAATCGGCTCAGCGACAATTGCTCGCGTCCCATGAGCGCGCGCATGAACGCCTTCACCACCTTCGCGTGCCGCGGCAGAATGTTTCCGACGAACCTCTCCCCCGCGGGCGTCAGGCTCACCACGGCGATCCGCCGCCCCAGTCGCGGCTTGCCGCGCCGCGCTCGGGGAAGCAGGCTCTCCTTGATCTCCGCGGGCGGTAGCCGGTACAGCGTCCGCCGCGCCCACCCTCGCTCCTCCAGCCGCGTGACAATCACGTCGAGGTTCTGCCGGTTGCATTGCCGCGCCCGGGCGACGTCGCCCATCGCCATCCGTCCCTCGCGGTACAGCATCTCCAGCACCCGCAGCCCCATATAGGTCACGTCAAACGACTCCAACTGCCCCCGCAATTCGTTCTTGAGCCAGTCGCCCGCGTCAATCAGGTCGAAATACGCCCGAAACGCCCGCCGCGTCTTCTCCTTTTGCCGCGCCTTGGGTGCCATCGCCCCCAACCCTCGCAAATCGGCCGTTTCCTGCCTCTTTGCCGCCCGCGTAACCCTGCTTATGGGAGCAAACCCCATGCTCCCGTTGCCGCCATAAATGATACCCCCATTGGCGTACCAGCTACGTGTTATTTAAGGAGTATCTCTTGCTCGAAGGTTTGAATGTAGCGCCGCGGTCTTCAGCGCGGCAGATTTGCTTTCCACGGCGGTATCCATTCCTCTGCCCCGGCCCCCCTCAGCAACCGCGTCCCCAACTCGGTGAACGATCCCAGAAACGGATAGTCCGCTGGCGCACGGCAGAGGCCCTTACGCACCGGATTCAACCAGATGTACCACGCGACGCGGTCGGCGGAATCGGCCCCGCGCAGGATGCGGTCGTAATATTTGAATTGCCAAAGGCGGCGATGGGCCTTACGCGCGAACTCCGCCGCCGTATCCTGCTTGAACGCTTCGATGAATTTGACCAAATTGCTCGTGTCTTCCGCGCCGGCCGCCAGGATATGAATATGGTCGGGCATCACGCAATAGGCGTGAACGAAAAACTCGCATGCCGCCGCGTGTTTTCGCAGCCGGCCGAGGATCCAGCGCGCAACGCGCGGGTTTGTACCGAACCGGCGCCGATTGTGAAAGCAGATGGTGACATAGTAGAGCCGCCGACCGCGATAGTTGTCCGCAGGCAAGCGAATGTTCTTGCGCTCGAAAGCAGTGGTTCCAGCCACAACCAAATCACCAGACCATGCCGCGCTGAAGGCCGCGGCGCTACACTTAAATCTGGATCGCCACAGTCCACCGCCGGCTATTTCCAGGTTCGTTTCTATACCAACCAGGAAAGGTAGCGCAAGACGGAAGACGCGCAGTCAACGACTACCGTTAAAGGTTTGAATGTACCGCCGCGGCCTTCAGTGCGCCTTTTGCATCCCGGACAGCAGTCGGGACGCGGCAGATTCGCTGGCGCGAGCGGCATCCATGCAGGCTGCTTGAAGGTTTTGAGGTTTAAATGTACCGCCGCGGCCTTCGGTGCGCCTTTTACATCGCGGACAGCAGTCGGGACGCGGCAGATTCGCCGCGAGAGTGGCAACCATGCGGCAGTTTGAAGGTCTTGAGGTTTAAATGTAGCGCCGCGGCCTTCAGCGCGGCACATTCTCCCATCGGCTGCTTGCTGGTGAGCATGGCCACACCACTGTCAGCCGACGATGCGACGAGCATTGTCCTCCTGAGGACGCCGCAATTTGCTGGACGAAGGACCTCTCTTCGCCACCTTTTGTGTCTGCGTCGTGTGCGTCCCAGATGATCCTGCGGGACGGACGCCTTCCGCGCCTGTTGCGTCCGACTTGATCGGGAGTGCGGGCATGTTTTTCTTCGGTCGACGAAGGATCTGCTCTTGCCCAAAGGTTTAAATGTAGCGCCGCGGCCTTCAGCGCGGCAGCCTTCACTTGGTGAATCGTTGAATTGACCGCCTGAGCTTAGTACATCCCGACCATGCCGCCGCCGGGCATACCACCACCGCCTCCCGCACGGCCCCCATCGCGTTGTCATCCCGAGTGAGGCCGGACTTCGGCCAACGAGGGATCTGCTTTTGGTTTTGTAGCGGCCGCCTCGCTTTGTAGGCGGGCGTGTTCTTCCTCGGCCGACGAGGGATCTGATGTTGCCTTTGGAACGATTGTCCTGAGCGGAGCCGAAGGGCGTCACCATCTTCGCCAACAACCACCTCGCCGGCCGCACCCCTGGCCCGTCGCGTTGAACTGATCGGTTGCTCCCTGCTCTAGGCAACAACCTATTCGACTCATCCCTAGACAAGAGCGTATGGTGGGAGTCTATGGCTTGGGTTGAACGACAATACAGCAAGGGACAAATCGACAAGGCAGGACGATCCCTTATCACTTTAGCTGCAGACGACCCCGCGCGCGAAGAAGCGATCAGAATAGTTGATAATTGGCGCTCGTGTCATGGCTACCCTCTTCAGATAATCAAGATGACCCTGCTTAATCGAGCCAAGAAAATAGACGGCCATGCGTTGATCGCCCAAAGACTGAAGCGTCGTCCATCAATTGAAATCAAGCTACGAGATAATCCGAACATGAAGCTGTCTCAAATGCAGGACCTTGGCGGATGTAGGGCTATTCTCGGAAATATAAGGCACGTGAAAAAACTGATTGAGAAGTACAAACTAAGCCATGCGAAGAGTCCCAAGAATCGATCCTCTTGGGACGGCTCGGAAGATTTTGATTACATTACAAGGCCAAAGGCGGACGGATATAGAGGCGTACATCTCATCTTCCGATTTCAAAGTTCTGGCCCCGAAAGGCAGATATTTAATGGGCAGCGAATTGAAATTCAGATTCGCTCCAAGCTTCAACACGCTTGGGCAACTGCCGTCGAGACTGCCCAAGTCTTCACTGGGCAAGCCCTAAAGTCAAAAGTCAAAAATGCAAGCGAGGACTGGCTGCGTTTTTTTGCCTTAATAAGCTCAGCATTTGCGGCGAGAGAAAAAGCCGAACGCGTACCGGGAACACCAGATAGCAGAGAGGACCTTATCAGAGAACTACGAGAGACAATACAACGAGAAAACATAATGGAGAGTCTTCGCGGTTGGAACGACACTATTCATCGCATCGAAGATGCGAAGATTCCTGATGCTCATGCGTTCTTGCTCGTACTCGACCCTACTAAGCATACGCTTCGTGTAGCATCCTTCACTAAGCAGTCAGCGGATCTAGCGCAAAAAGCATATGAGAGGGCCGAAAAAGACAACGAGAGTGATCCAAGTGTCCACGTCGTATTGGTGGCCGTCGAGGAAATAGATGCACTTCGTAAAGCTTACCCGAATTATTATGTAGACACTCGGGACTTCATTGCCGCAGTAGAAAGAGAAATATCCTGAGTACTAAGGAAAGACGCCGGGCGCCCCATCCAATTTCCTCGGTGTTGAATCTTCAGGGTGCCCCATCCTCGCGTCGTGTGCGAGCGTGGGGCTTTGGACGTTCTTCTTGGCTCTTACTGAACGCGCCGCGTGGCACGCCTGCGCCAAAAGGAAAGGGCGCCCCGACTGAAGTCATCGGGGCGCCCCTTGTGAATCGTTGAATTGGCTGGCTGAGCTTAGTACATGCCGCCCATGCCGCCGCCGCCGGGCATACCGCCACCGCCGCCCGCTGCGCCCTTCTTCTCGTCTTCCTTGATGTCGGCCACCAAGGCTTCGGTGGTGAGCATCAGGCCGGCGATCGAAGCGGCGTTCTGCAGAGCCAGGCGCGTGACCTTGGCCGGGTCGATGACGCCCGCCTTGACCATGTCGCCGAACTCCTCGGTGTCCGCATTGAACCCGAAGTTGTCGTCCTTCGATTCGCGCACACGGCCGACGATCACAGCGCCTTCTTGCCCGGCGTTGAGTGCGATCTGCCGCATGGGTTCCTCGAGAGCGCGCTTGACGATGTTGACGCCCGTGGCCTCATCGCCCTCGAGCTTCAGCTTGTCCAGCGCCCCGATGCAACGGACCAGAGCCACGCCGCCGCCGGGAACGATGCCTTCCTCGACTGCCGCGCGGGTGGCGTGCATGGCGTCCTCGACGCGAGCCTTCTTTTCCTTCAGCTCGGTTTCGGTTGCCGCGCCCACCTTGATGACCGCCACGCCGCCCACCAGCTTGGCGAGGCGCTCTTGCAGCTTTTCCTTGTCGTAGTCGGAGGTGGTTTCCTCGACTTGCGCGCGGATCTGCCGGACGCGTCCCTCGATCTCGCTGGCCTTGCCGGCGCCTTCGATGATCGTGGTGTTGTCCTTGTCGATGGTGATTTTCTTGGCGCGGCCGAGGTCTTCCGCCTTCACGTTCTCGAGCTTGATGCCGAGATCTTCCGTGATGGCCTTGCCGCCCGTCAGGGTGGCGATGTCCTCGAGCATGGCCTTGCGGCGGTCGCCGAAGCCGGGAGCCTTGACGGCGGCGCACTGCAGCGTCCCGCGGAGCTTGTTGACAACGAGCGTTGCGAGCGCTTCGCCCTCAACGTCTTCCGCGATGATCAGCAGCGGCTTGCCCAGCTTGGCGATCTGCTCGAGCAGGGGAAGCAGGTCCTTCATCGAGCTGATCTTCTTTTCGTGGATGAGGATGCGGACATCCTCGAGCGTGCACTCCATCCGCTCCGGGTCGGTGACGAAATAGGGGGAGAGGTAGCCGCGGTCGAACTGCATTCCTTCGACCACTTCCAGCGTCGTTTCCATCGTCTTGGATTCCTCAACGGTGATGACGCCGTCCTTGCCCACCTTCTTCATCGCCTCGGCGATGATCGAGCCGATTTGCCGGTCGTTGTTGGCGCTGATGGTGCCGACCTGCGCGATCATGTCGCCCTTCACGTCCTTGTGGAACTTCTTGATTTCCTCGACGGCCACGGTCACGGCCTTCTCGATGCCGCGCTTCAGGGCCGTGGGGCTTGCGCCGGCCGCCACCGTCTTCACGCCTTCGCGGAAGATGGCCTGCGCCAGCACGGTCGCCGTCGTGGTGCCGTCGCCCGCTACGTCGGAGGTCTTCGAGGCGACTTCACGCACCATCTGCGCGCCCATGTTCTCGAGCGGATCCGGCAGCTCGATTTCCTTCGCTACCGTCACGCCGTCCTTGGTGATGATCGGCGCGCCGAACTTCTTTTCGATGACCGCATTGCGGCCCTTCGGGCCCAGGGTAATCTTCACGGCGTCCGCCAGTACATTGACGCCGCGCAGAATCGCCTGGCGCGAATTCTCGCCCGTCACGATTTGCTTTGCCATAATTTCTTATCTCCCTTTCGGATTCCTTGGAATGTTGCCCGGTGCGCCGCGTGGCGTCCGGAAGTTACTTTTTGCCGCCGGCAGCCTTGGCAGCGCCGCCGATTTTGGCGAGGATTTCGTCTTCCTTCAGGATCATGTACTCCTCATCCTCGATCTTGATGTCCGACCCGCTGTACTTGCCGAACAGGATGCGGTCGCCGACCTTCACATCCATCTGGATGCGGACGCCCTGGTCGGTGAGCTTGCCGGCGCCTACGGCGATCACTTCGCCCTCTTGCGGTTTCTCTTTGGCCGTGTCCGGGATGATGATGCCGCCCTTCACGGATTCCTTTTCTTCGAGCCGCCGCACTACTACACGGTCGTGGAGCGGCGTGATGTTCACAGACATTTGCGAATCCTCCGATGGTTTGCTGAGTGTCGCTCGGCAGGGAGTGCGCTTAGCACTCCACTGAAGCGAGTGCTAATATAACAGATTCGCCGGTCCTGTCAAGGACCAACGTTGTCAGTAGCGACTGCTCTTCGCTGCGGAAATGTTGTTGTAAGTATATGATGACAACATTGCTTAGGAATAATTTGGCACTTCGATATTCTGAGTGCTAGTTTACGTAGCAGCCATGGTGCTTTGCATCCAGCAGGATCGAGATTCGCGAGGCGGGAGGCGTGAAAGCATCGGGGCCGGGTTATGATGGCAGAGCATTTCGCAGTTTCGCGAGAAGGGGCGGGGTCGCGAGTCAGATGATGGTGCAAGCGCGGCAGGTAGCAGGATTCATCTTAGCGGGGGGCGAAAGCTCGCGCATGGGACGCGACAAGGCGCTGCTCGAACTGGGCGGGGTGCCGCTGCTGGCG
The DNA here is from genome assembly GCA_963791705.1 of Terriglobia bacterium. Lineage (GTDB taxonomy): Bacteria > Acidobacteriota > Terriglobia > Acidiferrales > UBA7541 > Palsa-295. The sequence continues at coordinate 94,837 of CAWBTO010000008.1, forward strand.
CGCACCGCGCGGCTGGTGGAAACGGTGACGGGATCGCCGACCGTGGTGGGCGGGGCGGAGGAATGCCGCGCGCTGGGACTGCGGGTGATCGCCGACGAGTGGCCGGGCGCGGGCCCGCTGGGAGGGATCGCGACGGCGCTGGGCGCGTCGAGCGCTCCCTGGAATCTGATTGTGGCGTGCGACCTGCCGCATCTGACGCAGACGTGGCTGGCGTACCTGGTGGAGCGCGCGCTGGCGTCGCAAGGCGATGCGGTGCTGCCGATGAGCGCGCGCGGGGCCGAACCGCTCTGCGCGATCTACCACCAGCGGTGCGCGCCGGCGATTCGCGAGGCGCTGGCGCAGGGCGTCCGGAAGGTCACCGACGGCTTGCAAAGCGTGCTGGTGGAAATGATCGGTCCGCTGGAATGGAAAGGCTTTGATTCCGAGGGGCTCCTGTTCAAGAATATGAACTCGCCGGAGGATTACGACGAGGCGCGGGCGATGTTCGGCGAGCGCGAGAGGCCCGGAGAGAAATGAGCGGCCACTACTTCGAGTTCCGGAACGTCTGCAAATCGTTTGATGAAAACGAGGTGCTGAAGGACGTCAGCTTTTTCGTCGATCAGGGTGAAACGGCGGTGATCATGGGCCGCAGCGGCGTGGGCAAATCGGTTTCGCTGAAACTGCTGCTGGGATTTCTGGAGCCGGACGAAGGTCGGATCATCGTAGAGGGCCAGGACGTTACGGGCTGGAGCGAGCAGCAGTTTGCCGAGGTTCGCCGGCGCGTCACCATGGTTTTTCAGGCCGGGGCGCTTTTTGATTCGCTCACCGTGGCGCAAAACGTCGCCTTTCCTCTGCTGAGCCGGGGAGGCCGCCCGGACCAGGAGGCGATCGACCGGCGCGTGCAGGAATTGCTGGAGATGCTGGAGGTCGCGGACCTGGCCGACCATCTTCCGGCGGATCTGAGCACGGGCACGAAGCGCGCGGTGGCGATTGCGCGGGCGCTGGCGAACAATCCCGATGCGATCCTGTACGACGAGCCGACCACGATGGTCGACCCGCTGATGGCGTTGCACACCAGCGAGCTGATTGCGCGGCTCAAAGAGAAGTTCCGCAAGACCTCGATCGTCGTCACGCACGACACGCACCTGGGGAAAAAGCTCGCGGACCGGGTGATCTTTTTGCACGAAGGGGGCGTGGCCTTCTTCGGGACGTGGGCCGAGCTGGAACGCTCGGAAAATCCGGTTCTCCGCAATTTTCTCCGCCAGGACGAATTGATTCCCGCTTTGGACGCCAGCGCATGAGCGAGCGCGGCCCAGCCGATCCCCGCAGCCAGCTGCGCCGGGCGATGGGTTTTTGGGACGTGCTGCTATTCAACATCGCGGCGGTGCTCGGGCCGCGCTGGATTGCGGCGGCGGCGCACAACGGCCCTTCCTCCATCAGCCTGTGGATGCTGGCGGCGTTGCTGTTTTTTCTGCCGACGGCCTTCGTGGTGGTGGAACTCTCGACGCGATTTCCCGAAGAGGGCGGGCTGTACGCGTGGTCGAAGCACGCGTTCGGCGAATTCCACGGTTTTGTGGCCGGCTGGACCTACTGGATCTACACTTTCTTCTATTTTCCGGGTCTGCTGATGGCCAGCGCGGCGATGAGCGCGTACGTGGGAGGCGGAGGCGCCGGCTGGCTGGCGCAGGACCGCACGTTCCTGCTGGCGGGGTCGGCCGTGCTGCTGTTCATCGCCGTGTTTTTGAACATCATTGGGTTGAACGTCGGCAAGTGGCTGCAGAACGCGGGCGGCGTGGGGACGTACGTTCCGCTGATGATGCTGGCCGGGATGGGGGCGTACCTGTGGCACACGCAGGGATCGGTGAGCCATTTTACGTGGCGCAGCATGCAGCCGGCCTGGAACTGGGACACGGTGAATTTCTGGCCGCAGATTGCCTTTGCGTTCACGGGGCTGGAGCTTTGCTCGATGATGAGCGAGGAGATTCGCGAGCCGCGCAAGACGTTTCCGCGGGCGATTTTGGGATCGGGAGCCTTGATTGGGCTGGCGTACTTGGTGGGAACCGTGGCGGTGCTGTCGATGCTGCCGGCGCAGACGGTGGACCCGAAGAGCGGGGTGTTTCAGGCGCTGGCGGCGGGATCGACGCGGCTGGGAATTGCGTTTTTCGGAATTCTCGCGGCGGTGCTGGTGACGGCGGGGAACGCGGGAGGAATCGGCACGACGGTGGCGGGCGTGGCACGCATCCCGTTCATGGTGGGGATCGACCGGTACATGCCCGCCGCATTTGGAAAAATTCATCCGCGGTGGAGGACGCCGTGGGTGGCGATTCTGGTGCAGGCGGGGATTTCCGGCGCCGTGCTGCTGCTGATCCAGGTGAATGAGACGGCCAACAGCGCCTACCAGATTCTGGTGGATGCCGCGGTGATTCTGTATTTCATTCCGTTCCTTTACATGTATGCGGCGGTGATCAAGCTGGCCTACCGGCCGGACCGCGCGGCCGGCGGAAACGCCGTCCTGATCCCCGGCGGAAAATTCGGCGTATGGGTGGCGGGCTTGCTCGGAATCGCCGTCGTGCTGGTGGCCATTGCGCTTTCCTTCATTCCGCCGGCCGAGGCTGCCAGCAAGTGGCTGTTCGAAGTGAAGCTGGGCGGGGGAACGATTTGCGGAATTCTTTTCGGTTTGATCCTCTATTGGCGCGGGGCGCGCGCGAAGGCGCGGGAAGCCGCGCAGCTCCGCGGCGCACTGAGCTTAAGGGTGGGCAGTGCGAGAGGCGCAACGCTGCGCATGTGGCGCGAAAGACGGGGCGCGTGGTTCGCGCTTTCGCCCGGCGAAGCAAGCTTCGCCGTGGGAGGCGCCGGAAGGACGCTGCGGCGCAGCAAAGCGGCGGCAAGCCGCCGCACTCCAAAGGGTTGGAAGTTCCAGGGAAGTCACCTAGGTTGCATGAGTTTGCAGCTTTGTTCGTAGGGTGTTCTGGAAATAGCTTGCGACTGTTACGGTCCGGCAGGGCGGAGCAAGCGCCCGCCTAAAGGCGGCCGCTACAAGATCTACAGCGAAAGCGGAAAGCACAGCCAGGAGTGGCTGTGCCACGCAAGGCGGGCGCTACACAATTTACAGCGCAAGACGGGCGCAGCAAGCAGCGCCCTACGGCAGATTACGAGCTGCGAACTATTGACAGTTACCCCCACCCGACACAAGACTAGAATCCTTCCTCGATCAATTTGTTGAGGGTGAGGTGTGAGGAGGCGGGGGATTTGCGGGAGGGGAGCAGGCTCTCGACGTATTTGGCCAGGATGTCGCACTCGAGATTCACGGCGGCGCGGGGAACCATGCGATGGACGCTGGTGTGGGTGTAGGTGAAGGGAATGATGGCGATGGAGGCGACGCCGTCCTGCCAGCGGGCCACGGTGAGGCTGATGCCGTCGAGGGCGATGGAGCCTTTTTCGACGACGTAGCGGCGCAACTCCTCGGGCACGCTGACGGAGAGCCACCAGTTGTCGCCCTCGGGCACGAGTTCGGTGACGCGCCCGACGCCGTCGACGTGGCCCTGAACGAAATGGCCGCCGAGCCGCGCGCCCGCCGCGAGCGGCCGTTCGAGATTCACGAGATCGCCGGGCCGCTTTTCGCCGAGCGAGGTGCGCCGCAGGGTTTCGCCGGAAAGATCGGCGGAGAAATGGTCGGCGCTGAATTCGACGACCGTCAGGCAGCAGCCGCTGACGGAGATGCTGTCGCCCAGCTTCATTTGCGCGGCGAGCTCGGTGGCGCCCGCGAGACTCACGCGCAGCCGGCCGCCGTCCTCGCCGTGCTCGAGCGAATCAATCTTTCCGACGTGTTCGGTGATTCCTGTAAACATCGTGAAAATATCCTTCGACGACGAAGTCCGGTCCGCAGCGATGCACCTCAAATTCGGAGCGCGGGTGATTTGGAAAACCCGCGTGAGGGGATGCGCGCCATGGGCACGCCGTCCGTTCCCATGACCTTCGGAGCATAGAAGAGAATCATCTTGTCCACAATGCCGGCGTGAAGGGCGGCGCCGTTGAGTTCCGCGCCGGCCTCGACCAGAAGGTTCAGGATCTGCCGTCGCCCGAGTTCGCGGAGCACGTACTTCAAGTCGACGCGCCCGTGCCGCCGGGGAACCGGCACGATTTCGACGCCGGCATCGAGGAGCGCGCGCGCCTTCGGCGTATCCCGCCGTGCGTGGTGAAAACGATGAGATCGGCCTCGGCCGATTTCACCAGCTTCGATTTCAAAGGAATTCTCAGCCGGGAATCGAGCACGACGCGGAGAAGCGGCCGCCGGCGGCGTTGGCCGCTGCGGTCGGTGAGGCGCGGATTATCGGCGAGGACGGTGCCGATTCCGGTGAGCACGGCGTCGGCGGCGTGGCGAAGCTGCTGGACCGCTTCGCGAGAGGCCTCGCCGGTGATGCGGGTGGCGCTGCCGGCGCGCGCGGCGATTTTGCCGTCCAGGGTCAGCGCGGTTTTTAAGGTGACAAAGGGCCGGCCCGTGCCGAATCCACTTCGCGAAATCTTCGTTGAGCGTCTGGCTTCCGCTTCGCATAGTCCGACGTCCACGCGAATGCCCGCGCGCCTCAGCATCGAGAATCCGCGGCCTGCGACCGCGGGATTCGGGTCTTTCATCGCGGCGTAAACGTGCTGGATGCCCGCGGCGATGACGGCTTTGGCGCAGGGCCCGGTGCGGCCCGTGTGAGAGCAGGGTTCGAGGGTGACGTACAGCGTGGCGCCGCGCGCTTTTTCGCCGGCTTGCCGGAGGGCCACGATTTCGGCGTGGTCGCGGCGGTCGTAGGCGTGAAATCCTTCGCCGATTTTGCGGCCGTTCTTGACGATGACCGCGCCGACGCGCGGATTGGGATGGGCCCAGGCCGTTCCCTGGCGCGCGAGGGCGAGGGCCTCGGCCATCCAATCGCGAGGGGCCGGTTTAGTCGAAGAGCGAGTTGACATAGGTTTGGGCGTCAAAGGGCACGAGGTCGCCGGCCTTTTCGCCGGTGCCGACAAAGCGGATCGGGAGATTGAGTTCGCGCGCGATGGCGACGACGATGCCGCCCTTGGCCGTGCCGTCGAGTTTGGTCAGGACGATGCCGGTGACTCCGGCGTGGCTGAAGAATTCGCGCGCCTGATTGAGGCCGTTCTGTCCGGTGGTGGCGTCGAGAACCAGCAGGACGTCGTGCGGGGCCCCGGGGACAACTTTGGCGGCGGTGCGCTTCATTTTTTCGAGTTCGGCCATGAGGTTCGATTTGGTGTGGAGGCGCCCGGCGGTGTCGACGATCACGACGTCGGCGTCGCGGGAACAGGCGGCGGAGAGCGCGTCGAAGACGACGGCGGCGGGATCGGCGCCCGATTTCTGCTTGATGAGGTCGACCTCGGCGCGGTGCGCCCAGACTTCCAGCTGCTCGATGGCGGCGGCGCGGAAGGTGTCGGCGGCGCAGAGCACGACGCGCGCGCCCTCGCCTTTGAGGCGGCTGGCCAGCTTGCCGATGGTGGTGGTCTTTCCGGTGCCGTTGACGCCGACGACAAAGATCACGCGGGGCGCCGCGGCGGGCGGGCCATCGGGCGGAGCGGCGGGCGCCTCCAGGATTTTGAGGACCTGGCGCTTCAATTCCTGCTTGAGGGCGGCGGCATCCTCGAGCTTGTGCTGATTGACCTGCTCGCGCAGGGCGGCGAGGATTTCCTTGGTGGTGCGGACGCCGACGTCGGCGGACAGCAGCGCGGCTTCGAGCTGATGGAGGAGTTCGGCGTCCATCGGGCGGTTGCCGGTGAGCAGTTGCTCGACGCGGGCGGCGATTTCCGTGCGCGTCTTGGCGACGGATTGCTTGAGGCGGTCGAGAAGCGATCCTTCCCGTTTTGTGAAGAGCGAGAACATGAGATTCGCCGCGTGCAGGCTCCCGGTACGAAGCACACCATTCTAGCAGAGGAGCGCGTGGCGGAGGCTGCTGCAGGGCGGGCGAAGGGCGCCGGGGTTGGCGCATTTGGCCGGCGAAGCGAGCTTCGCCGTGGAAGGCAGAGGAGGGATGTTAGGGCGCGGGAAAGCGGCGGCGAGCCGCCGCACTCCAAAGAGTGGCACGGCAAAAGCCCCACCCTTCGCAGACGGCGCGAAGGATGGGGCACCCGGCCCATACGACACAAGGCCCGGGCGATGCGACAATCTGCCGCGTCCCGACTGCTGTCCGGGATGCAAAAAGCGCACTGAAGGCCACGGCGCTACATTCAAACCTTCGGAGCCTCCCGAAATTCCAATTTGCACAGGCCCCACATTTCGCACACGACGCGAAAGATGGGGCCGCCCGGCGAGGATCAGGGCCGGCGAGCAAAGCCAAAGCGCCCGCCTAAAAGGCGAGGCGGCCGCTACAAAGGCCGGCAAGACCCACGAAGGCACCGGGTTAAGAATCACAGCGGGGGTGATGCCACCGCGAGATGGGCACGGCCCCGACTACTGTCCGGGGCGAGGCAGTGCCGTGCCGCAACGGCTGGTGCGGCGCGCGCGGAGCGAGGTCAGACTTCGACGAGTGTGGCGGCGAGGCGGATGCGGCCGGACTCGATGGCGGTTTCCAGTGCGGCGACGACGCGGGGATCGTAGCGGGAGACGATCAGCGATTTAATGCGCTCGACGGCGAACTCGATTGGGCTGGCCGCCTGGTAGGGGCGGTCGGTGGTGATGGCGTCGAGGGTATCGGCGACGGAGATGATGCGGGCCATCATGGGGATCTGGTCACCCTTCAGGCCGTAGGGATAGCCGAGGCCATCGAGCCGCTCGTGGTGGAGTTCGATGCCGGGGATCATCTCCTTGAGCTGCACAACGGGGCGCATGATGTTGGCGCCCTTGACGGTGTGCTGCTTCATCAGGCCGAACTCCTCGTCGTCCAGCTTGCCGGGCTTTTTCAGGACGCGGTCGTCGACGCCGATCTTGCCGACGTCGTGGAGCAGGGCGGAGATGCGCAGGCGGTCGAGTTCCTCGGCGTTCAAACCGAGGATGTCGCCGAGGATCACGGAATATTTTGCCACGCGGCCGGAATGGCCTCGGGTGTAGGGGTCCTTTTCGTCGATGGCGGCGGCGAGCATTTTGATGGAGCCGAGGAAGAGCTCGCGGTTCTCTTCGGCGGCGCGTTTGAGGCGGTCAACGTAGTCCTCGATGTTGCCGGCCATTTTGTTGAAGGTTTCGGCGAGCTCGCTGATTTCGGCGGCGCCGCGGACCTCGACGCGTTCGTGGAATTCGGCGCGGCTCATGGCGCGGGTGGATTCGACCAGGCCGCCGATGGGGCGGGTGATGCCGACGGCGAAGAAGTAGCCCAGCACCAGGGCGGCCAGGGTGACGCCGAGGACGAACGTGAGAGCCTGGGCGTTGAGTTCCTTCACGCCGGCATCCAGGCGCGCATCGTCGAGGCTGCGCTGGGCGATGACGGCCCAGCGCAGCTCGGGGATGGTGCTGTAGGTGCCGATCATTTCGACGCGGCGGCGCGAATCCTTGGCGGGAACCGTGAAATTGGAAGTTTGGGTCGCGCGCAACTCCTGCGGCAATTCCATAATCTGCTTGGCGAGCGGGAAAGTGGAAGAGACATCGCGGCCGGGGACCATCTCGCGGGTATCGGGATAGGCCACGATCTGGCCGTGGGCGTTGACGATATAGACGACGCGGTCGCGCACGCTGGCGTCGCGCAGCCGGGCCTCGAGGCGATCGAGCGAGACCACGGCGGCGACCATGCCGGTGAACTGGCCGTCGTCGAGCAGGGGAATGGAGACCACCAGGGCCGGGCGGTTATCCTGGCCGAGGGCAAAGGGCTCGCTGATGAAATCGAAACCCTGAATGCTGGAGGTGAAGGCGCGTTTCAGAGCCGCTTCGACGAAGGGATCGTGATCGGCGGTGAAGCTGCCGGCCGACTGGCCCTTGGCCTGCCGGTTGACCGTGGTGATGTAGAGAATGTGCTGATTGTTTTCGACAAAGACCTGGAGGAGGCGCGCGATCTGCGGGGCGCGTCCGGGATCATCGACGTCCTGAATCCAGCCCGTCAGGGTCAGCACCTGGCGCTGGCTGAGAAGCTGCTGGCGGAGGTTCTGTTCGAATTGCAGGGTTTCATTGGCGAGCGAGCGGGTGATTTCGCTCTGCTGGACGCGCTCGGTATCCTGCAGCTTTTCCTCGCTCAGGCGCAGGACCTGGCGGTGATAGAGCCACAGCGGCGTGACGCTGACGAGCAGAAGGGCCCCCAGCACAATCCAGAGGATGCGCAGGCGCCGCGTCTTGAAGTGTTTAAGAGCTTCGATAAACACAAAAGTTTCCCGAGGGAAAATGCTACAGAAGCGACGCGTCCGGCACAACGGGACGATAGTACTAGTGGTGCCCAATAAGGGACATGGGTGCCGGGCCGCCCAGAAAGGGGCGATTTCGGCCGAGAAGGAAGCCAGCAACGCGGGCGTTAGCAAGTTGCGGCAAGGGTCAAAATCGCTGCTCAGGGGTTCAGACCCCTGATGATAACGCGTGGCTTATGCCGGAACTGAAGCTCCGACCCCCTAAAAATCGCCGCTCTTACGCAAGCGATTAGCGGCGGAACTGGACGCGGTTTTCTTTTCCGGCTAGCAGCCGTTCCATGTTGCCGCGGTGCTTCACGAGGACCAGGAGCGAAATCGAAACCGTGCCGAGGGTGAAATACATGGGCGGCGCGTATCCGGGAGCGTAGAGGAAGTAGATCAGAACAGGAAATACGCCCGCTGCGGCGATCGAGCCGAGCGAGGAATAGCGCCAGAATGCCACGATGAGGATCCAGAGCAGGGCGGCGGCCAGCACCGCGGTGGGACACAGCGGCAGATAGACGCCCAGGCTGGTCGCGACTCCCTTGCCACCGCGGAAGCCCAGCCAAACGGGGAACATGTGGCCGGCGACAGCAAGAACCGCCGCCGCGATCATCCAGCGGGGATTGCCGCTCGTCAGGCGGCCCGCCAGCCAGACGGCCAGGTAACCCTTGGCCGCGTCGAACAGCAGCGTCAGCACGCCGGCGAACGCTCCGGCGCTGCGCAGGACGTTGGCGGCACCAATGTTTCCGCTGCCGGTCAAGCGCACGTCGGGCCCGCCGCGGGCCTTCACGATCAGGAGCCCGAAGGGAATCGAGCCGAGCAGATAAGCCATCAGGGGAATGAGCCAATCGCGATTCACGCCGCTCCCTTCACAAAGCTGTAGCTTTGCAGCTTGCTATATTCTGCCCCGGAAGGCCGGAGGATGCTTTGGAAAAGATGAAATTCAGTTTCGCGGGCCGATCCGAAGGAGCGCTCCGTCAGTTGCTCGGCGGCGCGGACGAGCTGGGCGGCGCCGCGCGCGGCGTCCAGCCGCGCCAGGGTCAAGTGCGGCACGAAGGCGCGGTCTTCGGGCGGGAAGCCCAGGGGTTCGAGCGCGCGGCTGATGTCGGCGGCGAGCGGGACGAGATTGGGCGAGGAGTCGATGCCGCACCAAACGACTCGCGGGCGGCGGGGGTCGGGGAAGAATCCGACGCCGCGGAACTGCATCTCGACGGGAGCGGGGGAATGGACGGCGGCGAGCGCGGCTTGAATCGAGGCGAGTCGCACTTCCGGTTGATCGTCGACGTGGCCGAGGAATTTGAGGGTGAGGTGCATGGACTGGGGCCGCACCCAGCGGGCTTTGGGGCAGAGCGGGCGGAGTTGAGCGATCATCTCGCCGAGGGCCTGGCGGACTTCGGCGGGCAGGTCGAAGGCGACGAAGAGCCGCATGGGTTACGCCCGTCCGCGCGAGGGCACCAGGAAATGGCGGCGCACCGTATCGAGGGCGGTGTGCGTGGCGTACTGGCGGATGCGGTCGCGGTCGCCCGGAAATTGAAAGCGGCGCTCGCGAGGTCCGTGTTCGTCGGCAATGCCGATGTGCACCAGGCCGACCGGTTTTTCCGGGGTGGCGCCCGAGGGACCGGCGATGCCGGTGATGCCGACGCCGAGCGTGGCTCCGGTGCGGCGGCGAATGCCGTCGGCTAGCGCTAGGGCCACTTCGGAGCTGACGGCGCCATGGGCATCGATGAGTTCGGCTGGGACGCCGGCAAGGGTGGTTTTGAGTTCGTTACTGTAGCAGACGATACCGCCCAGAAAATAGGCGGAGCTGCCGGGAACGCTGGTCAGGCGCTCGGCCACCATCCCGCCCGTGCAGCTTTCGGCGACGCCGATGGTGGCGCGGTTTTCGGTGAGCACGCGGGAGACAACTTCCTCGAGCGTTTCTCCTCGCGTGGAGATGAGATGCTCGCCCAGGGCGAGGGCCATGCGGTCGACGATTTCGTCGAGCATGGCGTCGGCGCTCGCGGCGTCGTCGGACCAGAGGCGGGGATGGAGCTGGATGCCGCCGGGTGAGGCGAGGATGGTGGTTTCCGTTTCGGGATAGCGCGCGTAGAGCGGGGAAACGCGCTGCTCGACGTCGGATTCAGGCAGCCCGGCGATGCGCAGGTCGCGCGTGAAGAGGCGCTCGCGGATGCCGAGTCTCGCCAGGCGGGGTTTCACTTCGGCTTCGAAAATAGCGCGGAGCTCGTGGGGCACGCCGGGAAGAAGTATGAGGATGTGGCTCTGCGCTTCGATCCACAGCCCCGGCGCGGTCCCGCGGGGATTGGGCAGGACCGTGGCGCCCTCGATCACCATGGCCTGCCGGGCGTTAATCTCCGGCATGACGCGGCCCATGCGGCGGAATCGCTCCTGGATCTTGGCCAGGAGCTCTTCGTCGCGGCGCAGCTTGCGTCCCAGCACGACGGCGACGGTTTCGCGCGTGCGGTCGTCGTCGGTGGGGCCGAGGCCGCCGCAGCAGACCACGACTTCGGCGCGGTCCAGCGCGTGGCGAAACGACGAGAGCATTTCCTCGGGCGTGTCGCCCACGACGGCCTTGTGAACCACGCGGACGCCGACCGCGTTCAGGCCGGAGGTGAGGAAAAGCGAGTTGGTGTCGAGCCGGTGCGGCGTGAGCAGTTCGGACCCGATGGCGATGATTTCGGCCTTCATCGGGGCGCTACCCGTGCAACGGGAGGCCCTCGACATCCCAGTCAAGGGTGAAGAGGGCGTTGTTGGTGGTGATCATGGCGCGGCGGGAGGGCAGCAGGGCCAGGCCGACAATGTTGCTGCCGCTGAGCACGAGTTCGGGTTCGGCCTGCGGCGTGAGGCGCACGATCCCGCGCCGGCCGCCGAACGACGCGCCTACGTAAAGATTGCCGAAACGGTCGAAGGCGAGTCCCTGCGGGCGCCCCACACCGCGGAAGAAGACGCTGACTTCGCCCGCGGGAGTAATGCGGTAGACGCGGTCGAAACTCGAGGTGGTGGGGCCGGTGACAAAGAGGTCGCCGGCGGGGCTGAACGCCAGATGATAGGCCGCCACGGAGGGTTCCAGCGTGGCGAAGACGAAAATTTCGCGGTTGGGACCGACTTTGAAAATGGTTCCGCTGCGGTCGCCCACGTAGAGATTTTCGTCCTTGTCGAAGGCGAGCCCGGTGGCGGTGCCCATGCCTTCGACCCAGAGCGAGGAGCGGCCATCGGGCGAAACGCGATGGATGGTGCCGTCGTTGCGGCAGGAAACGAAGAGATGGCCGCCGCGGCCGATGGCCAGGCCCGTGGGGTTCATCAAGTCGGTGATGAAGGGCTTGATGGCGTGGTTGGCGTCCACCTTGTAGAGCGAGACGGGAACCCTCTGTCCGCGCTGGCCGCTGAAGGTGACGTAGACGTTGCCCTTGGCGTCCACCGCGGGATTGCCCACCGGATGCAGGTTGTCGGCGATCTGCACGCCTAGCGCGATGGGGAACGGAGCGCTTTCGACGCCGTTCATCCGGACACGCACCGCGCCGCCGGCCGCGCCGTCGGGCACGCGCGCGATCAGGAAATTGTCCGCGGCCAGCACGAGGCTTCCCTCGGCGGAGCCGAACTGCACCTGGGGGCGGGCGTGATTGCGCACGCTGAAGCCGCTGCCGCGGATGGCGATTTCGCCGCCGGGGAGAGCCGCGCCCGGTTTCACGCTTTCGATTCTTGGGGTGGTGGTCATGGGTGAAGATAGCCTACAGTTAACAGTTTACCGCCGACAGTGAAAACCGACGCCACGCCTCAGAGTCCTGCTGCTCGGGCGATCCAAAGGCCGAGCGCCGCGTAGATTCCGGCGACCCAGTCGTCCGCCATGATGCCCCAGCCGCCGGGCAGCGATTCCGCCTGGCGCACTGGAAACGGCTTCCAGATGTCGAAGACTCGAAAAAGTATAAAGCCCAGCAGCAGATATTTCCAGTTGAGGGCAGTCCGCATGACTATGAAACCCAAGTCTGGATCGGTCCAAGTCGAACGCACGCTCCACCACACAGGTAGGGTACTACCGAGAAACAGCTGCAAGGTGCTGTCCCGATACTTCGTCGATGACTACGCGCTGCGGATCTCTGGAGTGCCAGAACGTCGCAGCGCGGTCAGCACTCCACACCCCGATCGCCGCGACTGTGATCGTCGCCAAGCCTGAGATAAGCAACAGCAGTTGGACGTCGTGCCCAATGATCAGCGGTACAGTTGCGTTGATATGTAGATCGCTGATGATGGAGAACGAAGTGAGCGCCCAAAGAGGAATCGCAGTGAGCAGCAAGCCGCCGAGGGAACCCCAAGTGCCGGGGGCGAGGGGGAGATACCCGAGGCCGGCGGCGGTGGCGACGAAGAGCGCTAAGCGCGGCTTGCGCTGCGGCGCGGGGGATGATGCGGCGGGCGGGTCGGCCGGGGCGGGCGAATGGGCGTCTGCGGTCATTGTTTGTGGGCGTCTTCGTCGCGCTCGGGAGTTTCCGGCGCCGACTCGTCAATCACCGGCTCGCTGATGCGGTATTTTTCGCTGGCCCAGTTGCCGAGGTCGAGCAGGCGGCAGCGCTCGCTGCAAAAGGGAAAATCCGCGTCGGTTTCCGAGTCCGTCGGTTTCCGGCAAATCGGGCAGTTCCGTTTCATGGCAGGTTCGCGCCTAGATTAGCACGAATGGTTTTGCCGTGGTGGCCGGGTCCTATTGGCCCTTTGGCAGGAACTTTTCGCGTCGGCGTGCCTGGCCTCAGAAGCCGTTGGCCAGGCCGAGATGGACCTGGGCGAGGAGTAGAGCGACGGTGTCGTACTGCGCCGAGATGTGGCCGCGGTACATGGAGGCGTCGCGGTAGTAGCGCTGCATGCGCTCGCCGTTCTTGGCGCCGGTGGAACCAGAGGTGCGGAACAGCATCTCGATGGCTTCCCAGACCAGGCGGCCGGCATGTTCGAGGCTGGCGTAGAGTTCGAGATCGTTTTCCAGCGAGAAGGGCGCGCCGCCCTGGAAGCCCCGGCGGCAATGCTCCATGTAGGCGTCGCCAGCGTCGAGCGCGAGGCGTCGGGAGGCGCTGACCATGCCGATGGCGAGTCCCAGCGTGCGCTGAAAGTGATGGTGCTGGTAGCGGGGGACGAAGGGGGGCCAGATGGTGTCGCGCGCGCGAATGATTTTTTCGTACTCGTCGATGGCGGCGTAGCCCAGCCCGGTGAGGATGGAGACGAGTTCGGCGTGAAAGAAGGAGAGGCTGCGGCCGGCGTACATCGGATTGTCGTGCAAGCGGGCGCCGGGAGTTCCCTGGGTGAGATCGGTGTTGCGCATATCGACGCGCACAACATGGTTGAGGGGCACGCGGGCTTCCTCGACGCGAATCGAGTTGGAGCCGGTGCCGCGCAGGCCCAGGACGGCGCCCCAGTCGTCGAGCATTTTCCATTGCGACCGGGGAATCACCGCGAGTCCGATCCCGGGGCGCTGGGGATCGTCACCGGGGATGAGCACCGAGGGCATGAAGTGCGTGGCATAGGGCGCGCCCGAGGCGTAGGTCCAGGAGCCCTTGATCAGCCAGCCGCCGTCCGCCGGTGTCGCGGTGCCGGTGGGCGCGGCCACGGAGGGGGCGGAAAATTCGCCGTCGGGCCCGAAGGCGGCGGCCTGCGCGTCGGCGTCGAAGAACGAGCCAAGCATCAGCGCGTGACCCGCCCCGAGAATCACGCCCCAGGCGGCGGAGGCGTCGCCGCGCGCCAACTCGATGGCCAGGCGGTAGAAAGGTCTTGAGATCGAATTCGTAGCCGCCGAAACGGCGCGGCTGGATACACCGGTAGAAGCCGGCCTTGCGAAACTCCTGCTCCAGGGCGGGCGAGTGGACGCCGCGGCGCTCGGTCTCTTCCTGCTCGGCGCGGAGGCGCGGCTGCAGGGCGATGGCCCGGCGGATCATCTCCTCGGGCGTCAGTTCGGGCTCGGGGACCGGAACGGGTCGCTGGCTGGCGCTAGCGCTCATGGACTGGCTCCTTCTCGTCCTTGGCTTGCTACGAAGAGAAATTCCCTGTACCGCCAAACCATTCGGAACGCACACATCGCGCTTCGCCCGGAATGGCAGGAATAGAAGCGTTTCTCAACACGCGATTCGATCGCAAGACACTACCACAACGGAACGCGGCGGGCGCGATTTTGTTCAGCGGGAGGCGAGGATGGGGAAGAGATTGCCGGCGGGGGCGGGGAGGCGGCGCGCGGGCGGCTGCGGGGGAAATGCCACGACGCGGGCAATGAGGTCGTAGTCGCGGGCTTCGGTGATTTCGATGGTGGCGAGCGTGCCGGGGGGCGGCAATTGGGCGGCGTCGTCGACGCCGACGAATTCCGTGAGGTAGACCTTGCCGTCGATTTCCGGGGCCATGCCTTCCAGGCGCGCTTCCCAGATCAGGTCGGTATCCTGCGACGGCCCCTCGAGCAAGGCCTCGACACGCTGGCCGATGCGGCGGCGGAGCTTGCGCGCCGAGATCTTCTTCTGAATGGACATGAGCTTGTCCCGGCGGCCCGCGATCGTTTTCGCATCGACCTTATTTTCGTACGAAAAACTTTTGGCGGAGTCCTCATCCGAGTAGGCGAAGACGCCCATCCAGTCGAATTCGGCGGCGCGGACGAAATCGCACAGCTCGCGAAAATCCTTTTCGGTCTCGCCCGGGAAACCCACGATGAAGGAAGTACGGAGCGAGACGCCGGGAATGGTCTTGCGGATCTTCTCGATCGTTTTCAGGAACGCGCCCGCGTGCGAGCCGCGCTTCATGCGCGCCAGCACGCTGCGGCTGGCGTGCTGCAGGGGAATATCGAGATATTTCACCAGGCGCGGGTGCGCGGCGATGGTCTCGAGCAGGCGCGGTGTGATGCGGTTCGGGATAACAGTAGAGGAAGCGGACCCAGTGCAGCTCTTCGATCTGCGCGAGGCGTTCGAGCAGCAGCGGCAGGCCGTCGCGCAGGCCGAGGTCTTCGCCGTAAAAGGTGGTGTCCTGTCCGATGAGGGAGATTTCGCGGACGCCCGCGGCGGCCAGGTTCGCGGCTTCGCGCGCGACCGACTCCAGCCGCCGGCTGCGGAATTTTCCGCGCAACTGCGGGATGACGCAGAAGGTGCAGGGATGGTCGCAGCCCTCATTGATCTTGATGTAGGCGGCGTGGCGAGGCGTCGCGAGGATGCGCGGCGTCTGGTCCTGGTAGAGATACGAGATCGCGTCGCGCGCTTCCGCATTTTCAGGGCCCTGGCGGAGGTCGCCGCGGCACGCCGCCAGGATTTGCTCGACTTCGCCGGTGCCGATCACGGCGTCGACTTCGGGAATCTGCGCGCGAATCTGTTCGCGGTAACGTTCGGCCAGGCAGCCGGCGACGATGAGTTTTTGGGCGCGGCCGAATTTCTTGTGCTCGGCCATTTCGAGGATGGTTTCGACCGATTCCTGCTGCGCCGGGGCGATGAAGCTGCAGGTGTTGACGATGAGGACGTCGGCTTCATCGGCCCGCCGCGTGATTTCGTAGCCGGCGCGCGCCAGAATGCCCATCATCACCTCGCTGTCGACGAGGTTCTTGGGGCAGCCCAGGCTGACAAATCCGGCTTTCGGGGCCGGCGCGCGGTCTTTTGTTTCTGCGGCCATAGACAGTGATTATCGCAACCCGGCGGAGGGAGAAGCAAATACGAAGAAAAGAGTTGCACCGCAGAGACGCAGAGGACGCAGAGAGGCCGGCGAGGATAGGTGGCAGAGGAGGCGCGAGGGCAGAGGAGGCACGCGAGACCAGAGGCGCAGAACGCGGCGACGGAGCAGGTAGCGGAGGCGCCGGGCTAGGTGGCGAGGGCTTCGAGGCGCTTCAACTGCTGGTCGCCGCCGATGACGATCAGGCAATCGTCGGCGCGGATGACACTTTCGGGCGGAGGATTGAAGTTCGTCTTGCCGTCGGCGCTCTTGACCGCCAGAACGATGACATTAGCCTGCTCCCGAATCCCGGAATCGGAGAGCCTTTTGCCGACCAGGCGAGATTGCGCGGGAATTTTCACTTCTCCGACGGCGATGTCCAGGCGCTCGGTGCCGAAGGCGGCATCGATGAAATCGAGCACGTTGGGATGCAGCAGGAGCTGGACGATGCGGTGGCCGACGAAATAGTAGGGCGAGAGAACCTGCGAGGCCCCGGCGCGGAGCAGCTTGGAGATGGCCTCTTCTTCGGTGGCGCGCGCGATGATTTTTAAATCGGGGCGGAAGCCGCGGGCCGTCAGGATGATGTAGAGGTTTTCGGCGTCGGAACTGACCGCGGCGATGAAGCCCTTGGCGCGGTCGATGCGCGCCTTCTGGAGATTTTCCTCACTGGAGGCGTTGCCGACAATCACGGGGATCTTCTCGGCTTCGGCCCAGCGGGCGCGCAGGGGGTCGCGCTCGATCACCACGCAGGTCTGGCCGCGCGCGCGCAGCTCGCGCGTGACGGTGCGCCCCACGCGGCCGGCGCCGCAGACGATGTAGTGGTCGGAGAGCTTTTCGAGTTCACGTTCCATGCGGCGGCGGCCAAAGGTCTTGCCGAACTCGAATTCTAGCAATGCCTGGGAGAATGCGCCAAGGGTGAAAACGCTGGCGATGACGGCGGTCACGATGAGGAAGGAATTGAAGACCCGGCCCGCGTGGGAGAGCGGGTGGATTTCTCCGTAGCCGATGGTGGTCATGGTGGTGAGGGTCATGTAGAAGCCCTCGAACCACGTCCAGCCTTCGATCGCGTGGAAGCCCAGCGTGCCCGCCAGCACCACGATGACAAGCAGGATCAGAGCCAGTTGGATGCGCGTGCCGGTGGTCATAAAAAATCGCCGGGTCGAATCGTGTGCCGGGAGAGGTTGATTGTCAAGAGCGGGGAGAATGAGGAAGTAGAGGAGGCAAAGGAAGCAAAGGAGGCAAAGGAGGCAGAGGAGAAAACAGCGAAGACTGCCTCGATGGGAGATGCGGGTCAGGCTAGGCGCGGGCGACAGGGGTGCGGAGACGGAGCATGCGCAGGAGCCAGTAGGCGGAAGCGGCGGCGACGACGTGCTTGAGGGTGTGGCCGCTCACGATGTGGCCGAGCGCGAAGACGAAATTGTTGCCGACTTCGAGCAGCTTGGCGACGCCGTAAATGGCGAGCGCGATGACGAAGTCCATCCCGCGCGTGTAGCGCGGAGGAAAGAGCACCACGACCAGAAGGAGCACGAACAGCGCGCCAAACTGCGCCAGCGCGTAGGGGCGCAGATCGCCGCGGCCCCGCGCCTGCGTGAATTGCCAAAAGAAGACGCTGCCCACTCCGGTCAGCACGAGCGGCGCGAGCAGCCGCAGGCCGGCGGTGACGCTGATGCGGTCGGCCACCGCCGCGGCGGCCAGGGACATGAACCCGATGGCCATGGGCAGGCGATCGCCGACAAGCGTCTGGTCGGTGGGATGCAGGTGATAATTCATCGATCCGAACGTCGTGAGCGTCACCGCCAGGAAGAACACGAAATACGGCCAGCGTTCGCGGGAATCGAGGAAGGGCGCGCCGGCCTTGCAGCTTGCGGAAAGAGTCAAAACCGGCGCCTCAGGGGTTAAAACCCCTGATGAAGGGCTGTGGCTGCTGTCGGAGCTGAAGCTCCGACCCCCTAAAGTGCGCGCTCTTTGCGCCCGCTGTTTGGCCTTGTCGCGCCAGACAAACCGCATTCCCATCACGCCGACGAACAGGAAGAAGATGTTGGAAACGACATCGAGGCAGTTGGGAATTCCGAGCAGGGTGCGATTGTCCGAGAAGGTGTGGTAGGCCTCGCTCTGCGGAATGGCCGGCATTCGAAACACGAGCAGCACGGCCGCCAGCACGGCCCCCAGCAAGACCCACACACGCCAGTTCATCGCGGGGAGCCTCGGCGCCCGCGGAGGAGATCGCGGACCGAGCGGAGCAGGGAAGACATCCGGCCGGCGGGGGCGGGATGATGGCCGAAGCGGGCGGACTGGTACAGCTCGGTGAGTTCGGCGACGGGCGCGGAAATTTCCGGAGCCGGAATGGCGGCGGCGAACTCGAGCGGGGTCTGCGACGGAGATTTTTTCCAGCCGCGTTTTTCGAGCAGGCGCAGCAATTCGGTGTATTCGAGCGCGGCGAGCCCGGCGGTGAGGTTGCCGCCGCGGCGCGCGCGAAGGCTCCAGCGCGCGACGGCGTAGCGGATCAGGACGCGGCCGCGGAGACCGAGCAGCAGCGCCGAAAGAAGGAACAGCACGCCGGGCAGGAAGTAGGGCGACGTTTCGATGCGGCGATCGAGGTCGAGGATCTTGCGCATCGCGGCAGCCTGATTGCGGCGGTAGGAATCGCGCAGGCGGTCGTTCCAGCTGCGCGTGGACCGCCCCACATCCCGCGACAGGGTCACCTGGTGCGAGAAGTCATAGTTGATGACCCACTCGCCCCAGGTGAGCTGGAACCAGTCCCAGTAGAGGGCGAGCCGGTCGGCCAGGCCGTGGCGCGCAGCGTCGCCCGAAGGGGTGGGGTCGAAAGGGATCCAGCCGTATTCAGGGAAATAGACCTCGACCCAGGCGTGCGCGTCACTTTCGCGCACGATGTAGTCCTGTCCCAGGTCGTTGTATTCGCCGGGGAGGAATCCGGTGGCATAGCGGGCCGGCACGCCGGCGGCGCGGAGCAGGACGGTCATGGCCGAGGCGAAATACTCGCAGTGGCCGGAGCGCCGGACGAACAGGAAATTGGCGAGAGGGTCTTTCGCCAGCGGGCCGGTGAGATCGAGCGTGTAGGAGTAGTGCGACTTCAAATAGGTCTCGATGCGGGCGGCCTTATCGTACGGGCTATCGGCCTGCGCGGTGATCTGCATGGCGAGTTGGCGGATACGCGGGTCGAGGGGAGGCAGCTGGAAATAGGTGTCGCGAATGGCGGCAGGATAATCGCGCGAAGCTTGCCGGAGCCGGTCCGGCGGGATCAGGGGAAGCCGCGAGGAGCCTTCATATCGGAGGGGCCGGTTATTTTGGGAGGTATTGAAGATGGAGCCGGTTCGGTCGACAAACAGGATATTGTTGGGCGCCGGTCTTCCGGAACGTGTTGCCTCGTCGCCAAACCGGCCGCGGAGTGCATCGAGCTGCGGGGCGATGAAGATCGCGGCGGTGCCGATCGGCTCCATTAAGACGGTGTAGCGCAGGGGAGAGAAGGCGCCGGGTGGCAGCGGGCGGGAGCGGAGCGCATAGGTGCCGTCAGGGCCGGGCGGGAGGACGGTCTGGTCCTGCTCGGCAGTGAACCAGCGCTTGCCATCAAAATTGGTCAGGACGATGCCGCGCCAGTGGACTTGGGCGGCGCGGGCGGGATCGCC
Organism: Terriglobia bacterium; assembly: GCA_963791705.1. Lineage (GTDB taxonomy): Bacteria > Acidobacteriota > Terriglobia > Acidiferrales > UBA7541 > Palsa-295. The sequence continues at coordinate 114,393 of CAWBTO010000008.1, forward strand.
GTTCACGCGGATGCGCATGACGAGGGCCGTGCTCTTCTTGATGTTGGCGATGACGCCGAGCTCGACGCTGTCGGAAAAGCCGGTGGCCACGCCGCGCTGGAGATTGAAGGCGCTGAGGTAGCCGGCGGTGAAGCGGGGAATCACGAAGAAGATCACCATGCCGGCCGCCAGGACGCTGACGGCTACCAGCGCCGAGGTCAGGCCGAGGGCCCGATTCAAACGCCGCGCCATCGGCGAACCCGGTTCGAGCGGAGCCGAAGCGGCTCCGACGGCGCTCCGCCGAAGTTCCATGGCCACGAAGGTCGAGACGGACAACACCAGAAACATCGCCAGGGCGACCAGGAAGCTGGTCGAAACCGTCAGAATGGCCGAAGCCAGGATGGAGGCCACGGCGAGCACGGCGAGAAAGGCATGGTCGCGGCGGGTGCGCGCCGAATAGAGCCGGACGATGGTGGCGAACAACAAGAGATGGATGGTCGAGAGCAGGGCGGCGTAGAGAGGCGGGTTGGGCGCGTCGGCGGCCAGGTTGCGGGAAAACAGCCACAGGTCGGCGGGAAAGAACAGGAAATAGGCCAGGACCAGGCCGGTGGCCACGCGCACGGAAAGTTCCGGGCCGCGCGCTTGCCAGATGCGCAGGCCCTTCCACGCCAGCAAGGCGGAGGCCGCGGCGGTCGAGAACAGGTCGAGCTTGCGGGTGGAGAGGATCGACACCATGCCCGTCGAGACGAGCAGATAGAGCGACACCTCGAAATAGCGTTGGACGGCCGGCAGTTCTTCCCCGGTGCCGGGGCGAAGAGGCGGCGCGGTCGGTTGCGCGACGGAGGCCATGGCTCCCTACGATGCTAGCACCCCGCGGCAGGGCCGGGCTGGGGCGAGGCGAGGGAGCTGCGCGAATCGGGTAACAAGGAAGGCGTGCGCTAGCAATGCAGCGCCGCGGCGGCGAGCTTGCGGGTGGCGCTGGAGACGGCCAGCTGGGTGACGCCGCTGAGCGGGAGCAGGCGCGTGCGGGCGCGCTTGGGGAGGCGCGGAAGGCGCACGAGATAGGGTAGCAGGGTGATGTGGCGGAAGGTGACGCCGTGGCGCGCGATGGGCAGGGCTTCGAGTGTGAGCGAAGCCGGGCGCAGGCCGAGCGTCGCGCACAGATGAGCGGCGAGTTCTTCTTTCGGACGGCGCGCCAGCGCGACGGCGGGGAACTGCCACAGGCGCGAGAACAGGACGTCATCGTGCGCGCCGGGATCGCGGACGAGGAGCGTGCGGCCGGTGGGGTCGCACAAAATCGCGGCGGCAATGCGCACGCGCACGGCAGCGCGCTTGCGGCGCGGAGCGGGGATCGAGTTCGTCAGGTTGCGAGCGCGCGCCGCGCACCACCGCGCAATCGGGCAGGCCGCGCAGCGCGGAGCCTGCGGAGTGCAGACGGTCTCGCCGAGTTCCATCAGGGCCTGGTTCCAGTCGCCGGGAGCTTCGCGCGCGAGCAGCTGCTGGGCGGTTTCGGCCAGTTGGCGCCAGCGGCGTGGCGCGCGCAAATCGCCGCGCAGCGCGCCCAGCCGCGCCAGCACGCGCGCCACATTGCCGTCGAGCACCGCCAGCGGGACGTCGTACGCGATGCTCAGGATGGCGGCAGCGGTATAGCGGCCCACGCCGGGAAGCGCGAGCGCGGCTTCCAGGGTGCGCGGGAACTGCTCGTCGTGGCGGGTGGAAAGTTCGCGGGCCGCACGGTGCAGATTGCGCGCGCGGGTGTAATAGCCGAGGCCGGACCACAGGCGCAGGACTTTGTTTTCGCGGGCGCGGGCCAGCGACGCCACGGTGGGAAACGATTTCAGGAAGCGGCGGTAATAGGGCAGCACGGCGGCGATGCGCGTCTGCTGGAGCATGATTTCCGCCACCCAGATGGCGTAGGGATCGCGGCTCGAGCGCCAGGGCAGGGCGCGGCGGTGCGCGCGGTACCAGCCGAGCAGGCGGCGTTGAAAATCGGCGCGCGCGCGGGGCGTGAAGGGAAGTTTCATGCGGGCGCTATTCTCGCACGAGGGGGCGGGAAGACGAACCACTGAGGTTCACCGAGTTGCGCGCTGCGCTTCATTTACATGCGGGCTACTCACCGCAGAGGCGCAGAGGACGCAGAGAAAGAACAGAGAAAAACCGAAGAGGTCCTGCGCTAAATCTACAGCAACGGCGGGGCTACAACTCGTCGATGAACAGAAAATACGAAGAGGACCACAGCGCGGTGGGGATGGTTTTCTGCCCGCGGGCGGTGATGATGATTTTGAAGATTTCCGGCTCGCCGGCGAGGTCGTCCAGAAAAGCACCGCCGGCGGCGGAGGTGTCGGGTTCAAGCAGGGCCAGTTGGCGCAGCGCGTCGTAGATGATTTCGCCGGCGGGAGCCAGCGGAGTCGAGAAGCGGTGCGTTCGGAACTGCAGCACCGAGCGAATCTCGTAGAAATGCCAGGCGATGCAGGCGGCCATGGAGACGGCGCGCTCGAAGCGCTCGGCCTGTTCGGCCGGGGCGAGCGCGCCGAGTTCGGCGCGCGGCGTGCCGATGAAGGGATCGAGGACGAGCATGACGCGGCGCTCGTCTTCGCGGGTGAACTCGCGGACCATCAGGCGCCCGGATTTCGCCGTGACCTTCCAATCGACAAAGCGCGCGCTGTCGGTGGGTTGGTAATCGCGCAGGGAGTGCAGCTCGTGGCCGCGGCCGCGAAACTGGCTGGCCATTTCGCCCGAGAGCAACGGCAGAATTTCGTAGAACTGGTCGGTGGGGGCGACGCGCGGGTAGACCACGATCTCGACGGCGGATTCGACGCGGCGCGTCTTTTCGAAGAAGCCGAAGGGGAATCGCGTGCGAATGCCGAAGGCGTCCTGGCGATAGACGCCGCGCCGGGGGAAGCGCAGCTCGACCTTCTGGCGCGCTGCGCTGAGGCGCGGGATGTAGGGAAAAAAGACGGGCCGCGTGAGCACCTCGGCTTCCGCGTCCTTCTCCTTTCCCTCACCAACGACGCGCAGGGAAAACGACGGCCAAGCCTGCTTCTCGTTGCGCAACTCGATTTCGGCCAGCACGGGCTGCTCGGCGAAAATGTGCTCCGGCAGGTCGAACTTCACTTCGATGCCCGAGAGCACGGTGCGGGAGAGCACGCCGGAAACCAGAATGCCGGCGAGCAGGCAGGCGAGAATCAGGAACAGCAGGTTGTTGCCGGTGTTCACCGCGGCGAGAATCAGGACGAAGATGGCGGCGAGATAGATGATGCCGTCGCGGGTGAGGCGGTAATCGATCTGGTAGGCGAGCCAGCGCAGGCTGGTGCGGCGGGCCAGCGCGGGCACGATGACTACGGCCACCCACGCGGCCATGCCCAGCGAAATCACGGTGGTGAGCGCGGCCAGCGCGACGCGTCCCTGCTGTGCCACAGCCGCGGAAAACAGCGCGACCACCAGCGCCGCCGAAAGCACGAGCATGGCGATTCCGAAATTGCGCCAGCCGGGGCGGTCGCGGCCGCGCGGCGTGCGTGCCATAGCGGTGTGTTGCGTCGTCATGTTCGCTGGCCGCTTGCGGAGCAAGAAAGTCAAGATCGCGCCTCAGGGGTTAAAACCCCTGATGAGCAGGGGTGGCTTATGTCGGAGCTGAAGCTCCGACCCCCTAAAATGCTCTTTGTTCACCAGCTATAAAGCCGCGACCCGCAAAGCTCTCCGGGTCTTCAGCATCCTGCTCGAAGCCCTTTATGAGACAGGCTTCGAGAAAGCTTTCTCGTCATCCCCTACAGCGGCACGCGCGTCGTGTCGAGAATCTCGCCGAGAATGGTTTCGGCCTGCTCGGATTTCTTCTGCGTCGAGACGTAGCGCGAGCTGACCACGACGCGGTGCGCGAAGACGGGGACGATGAGGCGCTTGAAATCGTCGGGCAGGCAGTAGTCGCGGCCCTGGAGGAAGGCGCGCGCCTGCGCGGCGCGATGCAGCATCACGGCGCCGCGCGGGCTGACGCCGAGGGTGAGCTGCTCGCTGTTGCGCGTGCGTTCGACGATTTCCAGCGCGTAGTCGAGCAGGCTTTCGTCCACTTTCACGCGCGAGACGGCGTCCTGCATGGCCAGGATGCCGGCCGCATCCATCAGCGGCGCGCTTTCCTCGGCCGGGCCGGCGTGGTTGCGCAGAATTTCCTTTTCGCTTTCGCGCGAGGGATAGCCCATGCGGATGCGCATCAGAAAACGGTCGAGCTGCGATTCGGGAAGCGGATAGGTGCCGTGATGCTCGATGGGGTTCTGCGTGGCGAGCACCAGGAAGGGCTTGGGCAGCGGGTGCGTGTGGTTGTCCACGGTGACCTGCGACTCGTTCATGGCCTCGAGCAGCGCCGATTGCGTTTTCGGCGTGGTGCGGTTGATCTCGTCGGCGACGATGATGTTGGCGAAAATCGGGCCGGGCTTGAAATCGAAGCCCTGCGTCGCGGGGTTGTACACGCTGACGCCGATGACGTCGCTGGGCAGCAGGTCGGAGGTGAACTGAATGCGCTGGAACGAGCAGTGGAACGACCGCGCCAGCGCCTGCGCCAGCGTGGTCTTGCCGACGCCGGGCACGTCCTCGATCAGCAGGTGGCCGCGCGCCAGCAGCGTGGTCAGCGCCAGCTGGATGACCTCTTCCTTGCCCTTGACGACGCGCGCAATCAAGCGCGCGAGTTCCGCCAGTTGGCCGCGGGCCGCGGCTGTTCGCCGTTGTCGTGGCATTGCTCACAGTTTGCAATTGGCCGCCCTTGTGCTAAAAATGAATCGTGCGCCGGTGAGCCGCGACACAGGCATTCATCCCTGTGCGCGCCCGTCGGAGCCGCAGTTGCGGAGCACAGCCAAGAGTGCCTGTGCTGCCGAACATGCGTTTCGTGGGCGATTAGCTCAGTGGTTAGAGCGCTCCCCTCACACGGGAGAGGTCCAAGGTTCAAGTCCTTGATCGCCCACCATTCACTGCCGGTTTCGTTGGCGACGATGCGAACCAACCCTCCACGCCGGCCCAAAATTCATTCTAGCGGATTTCCTCGATGAGCCACATCCTGCGATTCCTGCAAGTGTTCGCATTAGGCACGTGGGTGGGAGCGATCGTCTACTTCGCGGCGGTGGTGACGCGCGGCGCGTTTGCCGTGCTGCCCAATGCCGACCTGGCCGGCGCGCTGGTCGGGGTCACGATCAAGGGGCTGCATTGGCTGGGGATCATCGCGGCGGTGATTTATCTGCTGGCGGCGCTGGGGCTTGGGCCGGTCGGTGCGCGCGCTGGCGGAGCCGGCGGCGCTGGGCGTGATCCTGATGCTGGTGCTGACGCTGGCTTCGCAGCGGATCGTCATACCGCGGATGGACGCGCTGCGCGCGCAGATGGGTTCGGTGGAGGCGGCGCCGCGCGAGAATCCTCTGCGCGTCGAATTTGACCGGCTGCATCGCGTCTCCGTGCAGATCGAGAGCGGCGTGCTGCTGGTGGGCCTCGCGGCGCTGTTTCTTACGGTGCGCGGCGGAGCGCGCTGAACGGAAAGAGCAACGCTCACCGCAGAGACGCAGAGGGCGCAGAGAAAGCCGAAGACATCAGCAAACTCAACAGCCCGGCGCCCCGACCGGTACTTTTTCACTTTTTCCGTTTCCTCCGCGCGCGTTTTCTCAACGCGGCGCGCTTCCTGGCTGCCTTGGTGATTTTGCGCGGGGCTTTGCGCGCGCCGGCGTGTTCGACGGCGCGCCACATGTACCAACTGGCGACGGTGCGGTAGGGGCGCCAGCGTTCGCCGAATGCGGCCAGTTCGCGCGGCTTGGGGATAGTCTTGCGGCGATAGGTGATGGCGAAACCCTTTTGCACGCCGTAGTCGTGGATGGGGAGAACGTCGGGGCGGCCGAGGCGGAAGATTAAGAACATCTCGACGGTCCACGGGCCCACGCCGCGCACCGAAATCAGCCGGTCGACCAGCTCCTGGTCGGACATCTTTGTGCGCGTCGTCGAGGCCGGGGACGACGCCTTCGATGGTTTTCCGCGCGAGGTCCTTCACCGCGGCGGCTTTGGCGAACGACAGCCCGATCTCGCGCAGCGTCGGCGTGCGTACGCGGAGCAGTTCCTCGGGCGTGGGGCAGCGAGCGTTGGCGCCCAGCGCCGCCACCCGGCTGAAAATTTTCGCGGCGGCTTTGCCGGAGATGCTCTGGTAGACGATCGCCTCCAGCAGCGATTCGTACGGCGTTTGCGCCTCTTCGATCTCCAGCCGGAATTCCACCGCCCGCCCGGACAATGTTTCGATGAGCCGTCCCAGGCGGCGGTCGGCCTTCGCGAGATGCTGCATTGCGGCCCGGTGGTCGAACGGCGGAATGGCGTGTTCACTCATGGCAGTCGCGTCAGAATACAAGAAAAGCGGGGCGTCCGCGCTTCACAATCCTGCTGGATGGGGAGTTCTGGACAGAGCGGTCGGAATAGGTAACTTGTCGGTAATCTAAACAATTGGGCATTCGTCCGTGCATTCGGTGTTGCGCGAGCCTTTCGAAGATCCTACGATAACAATGTTGGAGGAATTTTTGACCAGGCTACTGATATTGATGGCACTTACGGCCAGCGCTGCATGGGCTCAGGCTTCACAACCCGCCCTTCCGTCGGCCCAGCCTGGCACCGAGGGCTTTCGGACCGACGACCCAGATCCAGGTTCAGGCAAGGAATTGCCCTGCCCGCAGGGCCGAAAGCGAACGGACGAGGCGCGATTTGGCACCTATCTGATTCGGACTTATCGCTGGCCAGAGCCTGCGGGCTGCTTGCAAATACTGAGGTCCGGCGTCGTAGTCTATTCCTTGGCGAGCACTGACTTCAAAATTGGAAGCAACTTCGAGGGTGGCGCAGGCATTCCAGTTGGTACCGACATCACTGGTGTTGGGAAGCCCAACGCGATTGTAACTGAATGGTCTGGCGGCGCACATTGCTGCTTCACACTGCACGTTTTCGAGCTAGGAGATAAGTTTAGGGAAATTGCACGAATCGAGGCAGACAATTCTGACGGTGCGAATTTCGTTGCGTTGAACCATGACGGCTCCTATGAATTCGACGGGAATGATTGGGCATTCGCATACTGGAGAACGTCCTTTATGTCGTCCCCAGCGCCACGAATCCTCTTGAAATATCGAGAAGGACGGTTCCGGCTAGCATTCGATTTGATGAGGACACCTAATCCGTCCCCGGAGGAGTTTGCGGCTCTGATTCAGAGTGTTCGGTCCGACGACGAGTGGTCTTCTGGGGTCGCTCAGGATTGCGGTCAGACCTGTGCTGTTCCTGTTGCGTTGTGGAAAAATATGCTCGACCTAATATATGGGGGACATTCCGACTCGGCGTGGAGACTGTTGGATGACAGTTGGCCCAAAAGACAAAAGGGCAAGGACGCCTTTGTCAGACAATTCTGCAAACAACTTCGTGGAAGCCGATACTGGCCCGATCTCAAACAGGTAGTCGGATCCTGCCCTCGAACTGCAAACCCTTAGTTAGGCCGACTGCAGTGCCGCAGCCTGTGAGGTGGAGCGGCGGCGGTGTGTTAACATTGAAAACTTATGCAAACCGGAATAATTGGGCTGCCGAAGGTAGGGAAGACGAGCTTGTTCCGCATTTTGACGCGGGCGCGCGTGGAGGCGCACAGCGCGCCGACGCAGGCGCACCTGGGCATCGCGCGCGTGCCCGATCCGCGCGTGGTGAAACTCTCGGAAGTCTTCAAGCCGAAGAAAATCACCTACGCGACGATCGAGTACGTCGATATCGGCGGCATACAAAAGGACCGCGAGAAGAACGCGGCGTCGCTCGTCCCGCTGCGCGAGGCCGACGCGCTGGCGCACGTCGTGCGGCTGTTCGAGGATCCCGCCGTGCCGCACGAGGGCGGGTCGCTCGACGCCATGCGCGATATCGAGAGCGTGGAAATCGAGCTGATGCTCAACGACCTCGAACAGGCGACCAAGCGGATCGAGCGCGTCGAAAAGGATTTGAAGAAGAAGAAAGAGACGGTGCTCGAAACCGAGCTGCGTCTGCTGAATCAATGCCGGAAGGCGCTGGAAAGCGAAACGCCGCTGCGCGAACTGGAATTCAAGCCGGAAGAAGAGAAGATGCTCACCGGCTTCATGTTCCTGACGCGCAAGCCGATGCTCTACGTCCTGAACCTGGGCGACGAGGAGGCCGCGGACATCGGCCGCGTGGTCGAGAAGCATCATCTGGAAAAGCTCGCCACCAAGCGCCACACCGCCGTCGTGCCCGTCTGCGGAAAAATCGAAGCGGAGCTAGCCGAACTCGACGAAGCCGAGGCGGCCGAGATGATGCGCGCCTACGGGCTGGCGGAATCCGGGCGCGACCGCCTGCTCCAGGCGACCTACCGCCTGCTGGGACTGATTTCGTTTCTCACCTGCGGCGAGCCGGAATGCCGGGCCTGGACCATCCACCGGGGAATGACCGCGCAACAGGCCGCGGGCGCGATTCACAGCGATATCGAGCGCGGGTTCATCAAGGCGGAAGTGGTGAATTGGGAAGACCTGCTGCGGGCCGGCAGCTTCGCGGCGGCGCGCGAGCGCGCGCAGGTGCGGCTGGAAGGGAAAGAGTACATCGTGCAGGATGGCGACGTGATATTGTTCCGCCATTCCGGATAGCCGGTGATGCATCTTGCCGATCCAACGCGGATCCTGCTGGCGCTGCTGCTGGGGCTGACGGCGGCGGGGGCCAACGTGCTGGGCGGGTTCCTGATCGTGCGCCGCCAGTGGTCGCGGCACTACCTGAAATACTTCATCGCGCTGGGTTCCGGGTTCATGCTGGCCACGGCGCTGCTGGAAATGATTCCCGAATCGCTGCGGCTGCGCAGCGACGCCTCGTCGTATTTCTTCAACGACACGAACACGGTGTTCGCCTTCGTGCTGGCCGGATACTTCCTGGTGCATTTCTTCGAGCATACTGTCGCCCCGCATTTTCATTTCGGCGAAGAGACGCATCACGCCGAGGTGACGGGCGGCGCACGCCAGTTACGCCGCGCTGCTGGGCCTGGTGATCCACACGTTTTTCGACGGCGTGGCGATTGCGTCGGGCCTGCTGGTCTCGGCATGGCTGGGCGGCGTGATCTTCGTGGCGATTTTCCTGCACAAGATTCCCGAGGGGTTCACGGTGGCGTCGCTGATGCTGGCCAGCGGGCAGAGCCGGCGGGCGGCGTTTTTTTCGTCGGTGATCCTGGGCGGCGCCACGCTGGGCGGCGTGGGTCTGATGTTCCTGCTGCGGAGCGCGGTGGCGGATGCGCTGCCGCTGTCGGCCGGGGTGACGCTCTACGTGGCCGCGTCCGATCTGATTCCGGAAGTGAACCGCGAGCCGGGCGTGGGCATGGCCGTGCTGGTGTTCTTCGGCGTCGCCGTCCTGTTTCTTCTGAAAGCCTTCTTTCACGTCTAGCCGGTTGTTGGTTGTTTCCTTCGAAAGCACACCCGTTCACCGCAGAGACGCAGAGGACGCAGAGAAAGCCGGAGAAGTGCCGGACCGGCGGGAGGCTCCGGCCCGCCGCTACAAAGGCAAAGCAAACCCTCCATGTCGTGGGCAGCGGCGGACTCCTGGAATGACAAGCCGAAACAGTGTTTCAAAAAGCTACCCGCCGGTTGTTGACTGTTTCAAAACAAAGCAGCGTTTCGGCGGGTCCAAGCCACTAGCCGTCGGGAAGTCCGTTCTGGAAGCCCCCTAGGGATTGTGTTTTTCGGCGCCGGCCCCCAGAGCCGGCCTCGTGGGACGCTTCGAGGGCGTCCGCGCAGAATCTTTCTCATTTTTGCAACATTCTCCTTGACAAGCTTGAGAAGCGAACTACAATCGGGGCCATTGTGGGTGAAAGTGGTAGGAAGTGGTAAGGCGATGGAGCAGGGCAGGGGCGCATAAACGAGTGATTCCGAGGGCGGACACGCGGGACGGGGTTCACAAGGGCATACATGCTGCGCGGCAACTATCTGGCGACGGTGGACGAGAAGGGGCGGGTGAAGATTCCCGCGGACTTCCTGGGCCCGTTGCGCCGCATGGGCGCCAGGTTCTACGTGACCAGCACGGCCGGCGATCGCGCCCAGGTCTATCCCATGAAGGTGTGGGAGGGGATCGAGAAGAAGCTCGCGAAACTTTCCTCCCACAACCGCGCGAAGCAGAAGTTTCTGGCGCGCGCCAACTATTTCGGGCAAGTCGTCGAGGTGGATGGGCAGGGGCGCATTCTAATTCCACCTGTATTGCGGGAATCGGCGGAAATGAAGGGTGAAGTGGATATCCAGGGGCATTTGACTTACCTGGAGATCTGGAACCACACGCGATTCCTGGATCAGCTGAACCGGAACCCGATCACGGCGGAAGACGAAAAGGCGTTTGACGAACTGGGCATTTAAGTTGTGAGCGTGCCGCACACGCCCGTTCTGGTCTCCGAGGTGCTGGAGTGGCTTCGTATCCGGCCCGAAGGGACCTACCTGGATGCGACGGCGGGGGCCGGGGGGCATGCCGTGGAAATCGCGCGGCGACTGACGACGGGGCGGCTGGTGGTGCTGGACCGCGATCCGCAGGCGCTGGAAATCGCGCGGGAGCGGCTGAAGCCGTACGAGGAAAAGGTGACTCTGGTGCACACGGACTTCTCGAAAATCGGCGACGTGGCGGAGAAGCTGAAGTTGCCCCTGCTGGATGGAGTGCTCGCCGATCTGGGCGTATCAAGCCTCGAGCTGGACAGCCCTGAGCGCGGATTTTCGTTCCGCTGGGCGGGACCGCTCGACATGCGCATGAACCCCGACGCGCCGCTGACGGCGGACGAAATTGTGAACCAGTGGTCGGAGAAAGAGCTGGCCGATCTCCTCTATCATCAGGCCGAGGAGAGGGATTCACGCAGAATCGCCAGGGCGATTGTCCGGTCGCGTCCCATTCGCGACACCGAGCACCTGGCAACGGTTGTGGCAGGGGCCCGCAGGGCAAGGGGAAGGCAGAAACTGCATCCCGCGACAAAAACGTTTCTGGCGCTGCGGAAAGCGGTGAATCGAGAAGAGGAGGAACTCGAGCAGTTTCTTTCGCGGACCCCTGTCACTTTGAATTTGGGAGGGCGCTGGGTGGTGCTGAGTTACCAGTCGCTGGAAGACCGTTTGGTGAAGCACGCGTTCCAGCAGTTGGAGCGCGACGCGATGTTCCGCGTGTTGACGCGGAAGGTGCTGGTGCCGAGCGAGGAAGAGATTCAAGCCAATCCTCGCGCGCGCAGCGCGAAGATGCGCGTGGCGGAGAAGGTGGCGCTCACGGCGCAACGTCCGGCGGGAAGATCTCGATGACGGAATATTACACGGTCAAGCGGATCGACAACTCGCGCCTGGTGCGCCCGGCGCCGGCGGCGCGCTTGCTCGATTTCTGGCGGCGGGTGGCCGCGGGATCGGGTCTGGCGGCGTGCCTGTTGTTTTACGCCTGGCAGCACTTCGCGTGCATCCAGCTGCGCTACAGCATCGAGCAATTGCAAGTCGAGCGCGCGCAGGCCTCCGAGCTGCACCAGCAGTTGACGCTGGAAGTGGCCACGCTGCGCTCGCCGATGAGGGTGGACGCCATCGCCCGCGGGCAATTGGGTTTGACGGTGCCGGTGCCCGGCCAGGTGGCTCCGGCCGAGGGGCCGAGCGAAGCCGTGCTGGCGCAGGCGCGCGCGGTGATGCCGGTGCCCCGGCCCTGACGTGAGCCGGGCATGACCGGGCGGCCGGTCTCCACATCCATTTTCCGGCGGCCGCGTCACAGCCGCCGCGCGAGCGGTTTTCCGACAGGGTAGGGCGGAGTCCATGGAGCAGCGTAACCCGCGTCTCCGCTGGCTGGCGGTCTGGGTCGTGGCGTTGGTTTGGATGGCGGCGGTGCTGGCCCGCCTCAGTTACCTCCAGCTCTTCTGCTACAGCGAATACCTCGCAAAAGCCCAGCATCAACAGCAGCGCATGTTTGAAATCAGTCCGCAGCGCGGCACGATTTACGACCGCCAGGGCCGTGAACTGGCCGTCAGCCTGCCGGTGGACTCCGTCTTCGCCGACCCGGCGGAAGTCAGCGACGTGGAGATCGTGGCGCGGCTGCTCTCGCACGTGCTGGACCTGCCGGCGGACGACCTCGAGACGAAAATTCGCGGCGCGCGCACGCCGGTGCGCCTGGCGCGCAAGCTGTCTCCGGAAACCGTCCAGCGCATCACGGACATGAATCTGCGCGGCGTCTTCTTTCAGAAGGAGAACCGGCGCGTCTATCCGCAGCGCGAACTCGCCGCCGCCGTGCTGGGTTACGTCGACGTGGACGAAAAGGGGATCGGCGGCATCGAGTATTCGCTGGACAAGCAGATCCGCGGGCAGCCCGGCCGCATCCTGGTGATGGCCGATGGACGCCGCCGCTGGTACGACCGGCGAGGATCGGCGGGCGGTCCCGGGGCGAGCGTGACGCTGACGCTGGACGAAACGATCCAGTACATCGCCGAAAAAGAGCTGGCGCGGGCCATCGAACAAACGCACGCCAAGGACGGAGTGGTCGTCGTGCAAGACCCCAACTCGGGCGAACTGCTGGCCGTGGCCAACGCGCCCACGTTTGATCCCAATACGCCGGGCGCGTCGTCGGATGAGGCGCGCATGGACCGCGCGGTGGTGGCGGCCTACGAGCCGGGCTCGACGTTCAAGGTGCTCACCGTGACCGGGGCGATCGAGCACGGCGTGGCCACGCCCAATGAACTGGTGGACTGCCAGATGGGGTCGATCCTGGTGGGCGGGCGGGTGATCCACGACTGGCATTCGTTCGGCGTGCTGAGCGTGCGCGGGATTCTGGCCAATTCCAGCGACGTGGGCGCCATCAAGCTGGCGCTGCGCCTGGGCGCGCCGCGGTTTTACGACACGATTCGCGCCTTCGGAATCGGCCAGCTCACGGGAATTGAGTTGCCCGGCGAAAATCGGGGTTTGCTGCGCCCGCTGGAGAACTGGTCGGCGAACTCGATCGGCTCGCTGGCCATGGGGCAGGAAGTGAGCGTCACGCCGGTGCAGATCATATCCGCGATTTCGGCGGTGGCCAACGGCGGGACGCTGTACCGGCCGCGCATCGTGCGAGAAATTCGCGGCGTCGCGCCGGGATTCGCCCCCGGAGCGGGGCCGCGGCAGGTGACTGACGCGCGCACGGCGGCCGAGGTGCGCGAAATGATGGAAGCGGTGGTGCTGGAAGGCACGGGCAAAAAGGCGCAACTCGATGGGTACACCGCCGCGGGCAAGTCCGGCACGGCGCAGAAGATAGATCCGTCTACGGGGCGCTATTCCGCATCTCAATACGTAGCGTCGTTCGTGGGGTTTGCGCCCGTGAATAATCCGGTGGTCACCATTCTGGTGGTGCTCGATTCGCCGGTGGGCCCACATCATGGCGGGGAAGTGGGCGGGCCGGTGTTCAAGCGCGTAGCCGAGCAGGTGCTGGCGTATCTGGATACGCCGCACGATGTGCCGGCGCGATCGGATACGCAGACGGCCAAGAATCATCGCGCGGTGCCGCGTCCGGAAGCGCCTGCGGCGGACCGCCGGGCGGATACGGCCAAGGAACGTTTCGCGGAGGCCGTGGCGAAGACGCCGCCGCCGGGCGCCGGGGCGCGCACGGTGGCCTTCGGTGATCCCGGAGCCGTGGCCGTGCCCAGCCTCACCGGGCAGAGCGTGCGCAGCGTGACCGAAGAATGTTCGCGGCTGGGGCTGGTGCCCTCGCTGCTGGGCAGTGGAGTCGCGGTGGAGCAGTTTCCCGCGGCGGGCGCGCAAGTCCTGCGAGGCAGTCGCGTCACCGTGCGTTTTGGACGGTCCGTGGAGATGGTGCACGTAGCGGCCCGAGGGAACGGCAATTGAGCGCGACCATCAAGCAGAAGCCCGGCTTGAGAAATCCGGGGCGAAGCGCGAAACTGGAAGAACGCGGCATGAAACTTCACAAATTGCTGGCCGGAGCGGAAATCGGGGGGATCACCGGCCCTTCCGATCTCGACGTCGCGTCGGTGGTCTGCGATAGCCGTCAGGCCGCTCCCGGATCGCTCTTCTTTGCGCTGCACGGCGAAAAGCTCGAAGGGGTGAAGTTCGTAGAAGACGCCCTGCGCCGGGGCGCCATCGCGGTGGCCAGCGCCAGTGGGCGGCCCGCCGGTTTCCCCGAAACCGCGACGTGGGTGGAACTGCTGCCGGGCAGCGAGCGGCGGGGACTGGCGCGCGCGGCCGCGAACTTCTATGGCCATCCCGCCGATGTCCTGAGACTCGTGGCAGTGACGGGAACCAACGGCAAGACCACCACGGCCTTTCTGGTGGACTCGATTTTGCGGGCCGCCGGGCTGAGCACGGGCCTGATCGGCACCACGGGGTATCGCACACCGAAAGGCAGCCGCCCGGCCCCCAATACCACGCCCGAATCGCTGGACTTGCAGCAGATGTTCGCCGAGATTCGCGATGCGGGCGGCACGCACGTCGTGTTGGAAGCCAGTTCGCACGCCCTGGCGATGGAACGCCTGTGGGGCTGCCACTTTGCCGTGGCCGTGTTCACCAATCTCACGCGCGACCATCTCGATTACCACAAGACACTGGAGGATTATTTTGCGGCCAAGCGCCGGCTGTTCGAGGGAACGGGCGCGGGCGCTCCCGGCGCGGGTGTGATCAACGCCGACGACCCCTACGCCGCGCAGCTCGCGGGGCTGGTGCGCCGCACGTGGACCTACGCCGTGAAAGGCGCGGCCGATCTGACGGCGCGGAAAATCGCCCTGAGTCTCCGCGGGCTGGAATTCACGGCGCACACGCCGCGGGGCAACATCGAGATCCGCTCGCCGCTGGTGGGCCGCATCAACGTTTACAATGTCCTCGCCGCCATCGGCGCGGGGATCGCGCTGGAAATTCCCGCCGCCAAGATCGCCGAAGGCGTGGCCAATCTCGCGTTGGTGCCGGGACGATTCGAGCGCGTGGAGGAAGGCCAGCCGTTTCTCGTGGTGGTGGATTACGCGCACACCGACGACGCGCTGCGCAACTTGATCGCGACGGCGCGCGAGCTGGATCCGGCCGGACGCATCATCACCGTGTTCGGCGCGGGCGGGGAGCGCGACCGCGCCAAGCGTCCGCTGATGGGCGAGGCGGCGGGTTCGCTGAGCGATCTCGTCGTGCTCACCAGCGATAACCCGCGCAGCGAAGATCCGCTGCGCATCATCAACGACGTCGTGGTGGGCCTGCAGAAGGCCAACGCCAAGTACCGCATCGAGCCGGACCGCGAGCAAGCCCTCGCCCTGGCGCTCGACGAGGCGAGGCCGGGCGACATCGTGCTGCTGGCGGGCAAGGGCCATGAAACGTATCAGGTGCTGCGCGACCGGACCATTGAATTTGATGACCGGGAAAAGGCCCGGGCCATCCTGCGCCAAAAGGGATTTTCGATCGGGGCGTAGCATTGGGTGGCAACGGGAATTTTCTTCGGCACGGCTGAACAGGTTGCGGAAAAAGGCAAAATCGTGCCTCAGGGGTTAAAACCCCTGATGCTACGGCGGGGGTTTATGTCGGAGCTGAAGCTCCGACCCCCTAAAAGTCGCCTATTTTCCGCAGACGGCGCGCTGTAGGCGTGCCCTGAAGCAAAACTGAGGTTGCAGAGTGGATTCCTGGGCAGGGGCGCCCGGTGCGGGGGAGAGGCGATGCGGTGGACAGCAGTGCAATTGGCGGAGGCGCTGGGTGTCGCGGCGCCCGCGGGGCTGGAGCCCGGGGCCGGCGTATCCGGCGTTTCGATTGACTCGCGCACGATCCAGCCGGGCGAGCTGTTTATCGCCATTCGCGGCCCGCACCATGACGGGCACGGGTTTGTGGCCGGAGCACTCGAGCGCGGCGCGGCGGCCGGCGTGGTGGCGCGCGAGCGGCTGGGAGAATTTCCGGCCGCAGTGCGCGGGAGACTTTACCCGGTGGGCGACACGCTGGCGGCGCTGCAGCAGCTGGCGTCGCGCGCCTGCGAAATCTGGCGCAGCCGGAAGCCGGGGCGGCTGATCGCCGGGGTGGCCGGCTCGGTCGGCAAGACCACGACAAAAGAGATTCTGGCGGCGCTGCTGAGCGCGCGGTTCGGCGTGCTGAAGACGCAGGGGAACCTGAACAACGAGTACGGTCTGCCGCTGACGCTGCTGAAGCTCGGCGAGGATTTCGATGCGGCGGTGGTCGAGCTGGGGATGTCGCACCGGGGGGAACTGGCGCACCTGGCGAAGATCGCCTCGCCCGAGGTGGGGGTGATCACGCGGGTTGCGGTCGAGCATCTGGAGTTCTTCTCCTCAATCGAGGAAATCGCGCTGGCCGAACGCGAGCTGATCGAACATCTGGCGTGGCCCGGCGCGACCGCGGTCCTGAATGAGGACGATGAGCGCGTGGCGAAGTTTTCGGAAGTGGCGCGCGGGCGGGTGATCCGGTTCGGCACGAGCCCGCGCGCGGAATTTCGCGCCGAAGCCATCGAAGAGCGCGGGTTGAACGGTTCGGCGTTTGAGTTCGTGTGGCCCGCGGGACGCGCGCGGCTGGAGTTGCCTCTGATCGGGCGGCACAACGTGATGAACGCGCTGGCCGCGCTGGCGGCCGCCAGCGTATGGGGCGTCGGCGCGGAAGATGCGCGGCGCGTGTTTCCCGCGCTGGTGCCCGCCGACAAGCGCGGCGAGGTGGTGCGTTTTGAAGAGGGTTTTTCGGTGATCAACGACTCCTACAATTCGAGCCCGGCCGCGCTGGGCGCGCTGATCCAGTTGCTGGCGGCGACGCCGGGATACCGCCGGCGCATTTTGGCGGCAGGAGAGATGCTCGAACTCGGGACGTCTTCGGCCGAGTTGCACCGCGCCTGCGGCCGCCTGGCGGGCGGGCTGGGGAAGATCGATTGGATCTTCGGCGTGCAGGGTTGCGCGAACGATTTCGTGGCCGCGGCGGTCGAGGCGGGCCATCCCAAGGAGCGCACGCAGTTCTTCGAGAATTCGGCGGAGGCGGCGAAATTTCTCGAGACGTTTGTGGGCCGCGGCGACCTGCTGCTCCTGAAAGGCTCGCGCGGCGTGAAGATGGAGCGGATTCTGGAGGCTCTGGACGCGCAGTGGCGCCGCGCCGCAGCGAAAGTGGCGCCCAGCGCCGCGGAGGCCGCGCCGAAGGGACGCGCCTGAGATGCTCTATTACCTCTTCTTCTACGCGCTGCGCCCGCATTTCAGCCCGCTCAACGTGTTCCGCTACATCACGGTGCGCACGGCGGTGGCCACCCTGACGGCGCTGGCGCTTTCGTTCCTGCTCGGCCCGTGGATGATCCGGCGGCTGCGCGAGCTGCAGGTCAAGCAGTACATCCGCGAGGAAGGGCCGCAGCGGCATCACGCCAAGGCCGGAACTCCGACCATGGGCGGCGTGCTGATCGTGGCCGCCATCGTGGTTCCC
The DNA here is from genome assembly GCA_963791705.1 of Terriglobia bacterium. GTDB lineage: Bacteria > Acidobacteriota > Terriglobia > Acidiferrales > UBA7541 > Palsa-295. The sequence continues at coordinate 131,720 of CAWBTO010000008.1, forward strand.
ACGCTGCTGTGGGCCGACCTGCGCAATCCCTGCGTGATTCTGGCGGTGGCCGCGACGCTGGCCTTCGGCGCCATCGGCTTCGTGGACGACTACAACAAAGTGGTGCGGCGGCGGAATCTGGGCCTGACGGCGCGCCGGAAATTTCTTCTGCAGGTGCTGGTCTGCGTGTTCGTCGGCGTGGTGCTCGTGTGGCTCCAGGAGAAAGGCGAATACTCGACGCAGCTGAGCGTGCCGTTCCTGAAGCGCCTGCATCCCGATCTCGTGATCCACTCGGTGCTCCGGCACGATTTCGTCTGGCCGCTGGCCTACGTGCCGTTCATTTTGTTTTTGGTGCTGGTGATCGCCGGGCTTTCCAACGGAGTCAACATCACCGACGGGCTGGACGGGCTGGCGATCGGGTGCGTGCTGATCTCCTCGGCGGCGCTGACGGTTCTGACCTATCTTTCCAGCCACGCGCGCTTCGCCGAATATCTGGAGATCCAGAAAATTCCGGAAGCCGCCGAGCTGACCATCTTCTGCGGGTCGGTGCTGGGAGCCTCGCTCGGATTTCTCTGGTACAACGCGCATCCCGCCGAAATGTTCATGGGCGACGTGGGATCGCTGGCGCTGGGCGGGGCGATCGGCACGGTGGCCGTCATCCTCAAGCAGGAGATTCTGCTGCTTTCGATCGGCGGCATTTTCGTTCTGGAACTGCTTTCGGTGATCCTCCAGGTGGGCTCGTTCAAGCTGACGGGCAAGCGCGTGTTTCGCATGGCGCCGCTGCACCATCATTTCGAGCTGCTGGGATGGAGCGAATCGAAGATCATCGTGCGCTTCTGGATTTTGGCGCTGGTGTTCGCGCTGTTTGCGTTGACGACATTGAAATTGAGGTGAGGCCAGGTGAGACCGGGAATCGATCTTGCGGGGAAGCGGGTGCTGGTGGTGGGCTTGGCGCGCACCGGGCTGGTGGTGTCGGTGTTCGCCGCCGGCTACGGCGCCCAGGTGACGGCCACCGATGAAAAGCCGGAGACGGAGCTGGCAGAGGCCGCGGCGAAATTGCGCGCCGCCGGCGTCAAGCTGGAACTGGGAGGCCACACCCCGGCCACATTTCTCGAACAGGATCTGATCGTACTGAGCCCCGGCGTTCCGGCCAAGCTGCCCGCGCTGGAGCTGGCGCGCGCCCGCGGAATTCCCGTGTGGAGCGAGATCGAGCTGGCCTGGCGGCTGCTGCGGGGCAAACTCGTGGCCATCACCGGCTCGAACGGGAAGACGACCACGACCGCGCTGGTCGCTCACATCCTGCGGACCGCCGGAATTCCCGTGCTGGTCGGCGGGAACATCGGCGTGCCGCTGCTTTCTCTGGTCGAGTCGTCGGCGGATACCAGCGTCACCGTGGCCGAGATCAGCAGCTTCCAATTGGAGGCCATCGAGGCGTTTCGCCCGGAAATCGGCGTGATGCTGAATTTGACGCCCGACCATCTGGACCGCCACGCCTCGTTCGAGGAATACGCCGGAGCGAAGATGCGGCTGTTTGAAAACCAGCTCGACCGCGACGCCGCCGTGCTCAACGCCGACGATCCGGAAATTACGAAGCGCATGCCTTCGCGTCCCCACGTCTACTGGTTCAGCCGGCAGAAGCGCGTGGCCGAGGGCGCGTTCCTGCGCGACGGCCAGATTTTCTTTCGCGCCGAGGGCGCGGAGACGCCGCTCGGGCGCCGCGACCAGATCGCGCTGCGCGGAGAGCACAACGTCGAAAACGTTCTGGCCGCGTGCGCCGCGGCCTATCTGGCGGGCGCCGCGCCCGCCGCGATTGCCACAGGCGTGCAGACCTTCCGCGGCGTGGAGCATCGCCTGGAGTTCGTGGGCGAAATCGGCGGGGTGGCGTTCTACAACGATTCGAAGGCCACCAACGTGGACGCGGCGCTCAAGGCCATCGAGGCGTTTCCCGGGCCGCTGCTGGTGATTCTGGGCGGCAAGGACAAGGGCAGCCCGTACACTCCGCTGCGCGAGCCGTTGCAGGGCCGCGCGCGGCTGGCCATCCTCATCGGCGCGGCGGCGGAAAAAATCGCCGCGGACATTGCCGGCGCGGTTCCCGTGGAACACGCCGGGACGCTCGATCGCGCCGTGCGTCTGGCGTTCGAAGGTGCGCAGCCGGGCGACACCGTTTTGCTCGCCCCGGCCTGCTCGAGCTTCGATCAATTCGAGAATTACGAGCAGCGCGGCCAGGTCTTCAAGGACGCGGTCGCGAAACTCGAACATAGCTCCGTGGCGGGCGCGCCCGCGCGGAAAGGATAAGCGATGCCTCGCAGCCTGCAGCCGGATCGCCAGTTGTTCGGCGCCACACTGGCGCTGTGCCTGATCGGCGCGGTGATGGTGTTCAGTTCCTCGGCGATGACCGCCAGCCAGGAGCACGGCAACGCCTGCTACTTCCTGCTGCGCCAGCTGCTGTGGATCGCGCTGGGAATCGCCGGGATGTTCGGGCTGATGAACACGGACTACCGCAAATTGCGCCAGCCGCGCGTGATCTTCACGGCGCTTTCGGTGACGCTGGTGCTGCTAATCGGCGTGCTGTTCCTGGACCGCTCGCACGCCACGCATCGCTGGATCCGTTTTGGCCCGCTGAGCTTGCAGCCTTCGGAAATGGCCAAGCTGATCGTGATTGTCTATCTGGCGTGGTTTCTAGAAATCCGCCGGGCGCCGCGCGCCGCCGGGGTGAACAACGTGCGGCAAACGCTGCTGCCGGCGATGGGAACCGTGCTGGCGATCGTGGCCCTCATTTTGGCCGAGCCGGACATGGGCACGGCGTGCATGATCGCGCTGATCGCCTTCGCCATGCTGTTTGTCGCCGGGGTTTCGCTGCGCTACGTCGCGGGCGCGGCGCTGGCAGCGCTGCCGGCGGCGTACCTGCTCATCGTGCGCGTGCCCTATCGTTTGCAGCGCATGCAGACCTTTTTTTCTCCGGGCGCGGACCCGCAGGGCCACGGTTTTCAGCTGGCGCAATCGCTGATTGCGGTCGGCTCGGGCGGGTTTTCCGGCGTCGGGCTGATGGAAAGCCATCAGAAGCTTTTCTTCCTGCCCGAAGCGCACACCGACTTCATTTTCTCGGTGATCTGTGAGGAGTTCGGTTTTCTGGGCGCCGCCGTGGTGGTGGCGCTGTTCGCGGTGTACGGCTGGCGTGGATTTGTGGCGGCGATGAAGGCGCCGGATCAAGCCGGGCGGCTGCTGGGCATCGGCATCACGACGATGGTGGTGGGCCAGGCGCTGATCAATCTGAGCGTGGTGCTGGGCCTGCTGCCGACCAAAGGCATTCCGCTGCCGTTCATCAGCTACGGCGGCTCCAGCCTGGCGGGCATGCTGCTGGCCACGGGCGTTCTCTTGAACATCAGCCAGCACGCGGATGAGACGTGAGCGCCGACGCACGGCATTTGCTGATTGCCGGAGGCGGCACGGGCGGCCACGTTTTTCCGGCGTTGGCGGTGGCGCGCGAATGGTTGCGGCGCGGGAAAACGGCGGACGAGCAAGGAGGGCGCAGCGTCGTGTTTGTTGGAACCGAGCGCGGGATCGAGGCGCGGCTGGTGCCGCAGGCGGGCTTTCCGCTCGAGTTGATCCGCGTCGCCGGGCTGAAAGGCATTGGCGGCGCGCGGCTGCTGCGGAATGCGGCGGTGCTTCCGGCGGGCCTGTGGGACTCGGAAAAAATTCTGCGCCGCCATCGTTTTGACGCGGCGTTGGGCGTGGGCGGCTACGCCTCCGGCCCGATGATTCTGCTGGCCGTGCTGCACCGTATTCCCAGCGTGGTGTTCGAGCCCAACGTCGAGCCGGGGTTCACCAACCGCATTCTGGCGAAGCTCGCGACGCGGGTTGCCGTGGCGCACGCGCAAACCGCCGCGCAACTGGGCCGCCGCGCCGCGGTCACCGGCTGCCCGGTGCGCCCGGAATTTTTCGCCGTGCCGCCCAAGGAGCATCGCGCGCCCTTCACGATCCTGATCACCGGGGGAAGCCAGGGAGCGGCCAGCATCAACCGCGCGGTGGTGGATTCGCTCGGGCGATTTGCCGCCAGAAAAAATCAGTTTTTCATCGTGCATCAGACCGGCGAACGCGACTATAATGCAGTTCGCGTGGCCTATGCGAGGCACGAACTGCAAGCGGAGGTTGTGCCCTTCATCGAGAACATGGCGGAGAGGTTTGCCCAGGCTGACTTGATCGTCTGCCGCTCGGGTGCTATCACGGTCGCGGAGGTGTCAGCCTCCGGACGCGCCGCCATCTTCATCCCCTTCGGAGCCGCCACCGACGCGCATCAAGCCCGCAATGCCGCGGCCATGCACGAGGCCGGCGCGGCGCTGCTGCTGCCGCAGAATGAACTGACGCCCGAGCGCCTCACCACCGAAATTTTTTCCCTGCTCGACCAGCCCGGAAAGATTGAACAGATGGAACAGCGCGCTCGGTCGCTCGCGCGTCCCCACGCGGTCGAGGAGATCGTGGACCTGCTCGAAGGGGTGGCGCGATGAACGGCGCGACGTTTCCCAATTTTCAGCGCGTGCATCTGGTCGGCATCGGCGGCAGCGGGATGAGCGGCATCGCCGAGGTACTGCTGTCCAGCGGCTACGCCGTCTCGGGCTCCGACGCGAAGCTGTCGGCCGTCACCGAGCGGCTGCGCAAGCTAGGCGCGACGATTCACGAAGGCCATCACGTCGAGCACGTGCAGGGGGCGCACGTCGTGGTCGTCTCTTCGGCCGTGCCGCCCGACAACCCGGAACTCGCGGAAGCGCACCGCCTGAAGATTCCCGTGATCCCGCGCGCGGAAATGCTGGCGGAATTGATGCGGCTGAAATACGGCATCGCGGTCGCGGGCGCCCACGGCAAGACCACCACCACGTCGATGGCGGCGGCGGTGCTGGCGGCCGCGGGACTCGATCCCACGTTTGTCGTTGGCGGGCGCGTGAACCATGCGGGCTCGAACGCGCGCCTCGGCCAGGGCGATTACATGGTGGTCGAAGCGGACGAAAGCGACCGCACCTTCCTGCTGCTGGCCCCGGTGATCGCCGTGGTGACCACCATTGACCGCGAGCATCTCGACCAGTACGCCTCGCTCGAGGAAATCCAGGATGCCTTTCTCCAGTTTGTGAACCGCGTGCCCTTCTACGGCTCGGTGGTGCTCTGCCTGGACGAGCCCAACGTGCAAGCCATTCTTCCCCGCGTGAAGCGGCCCATCCTCACCTACGGCACGTCGAGCCAGGCGGACCTCGTGATCTGCGACGTGACGCTGCGCGGCCTGGCGAGCGAATTCCGCCTGAAATATCGCGGCGAGGACCTGGGACTTTTCCAGTTGCCTTCGCCGCCGGGAATTCACAACGTGCGCAACGCCGCCGCGGCGGCCGCCGTGGGACTGGCGCTGAATATTCCGCCGGATTTGATTCGCGCCGGCCTCGAGCATTTCGCCGGAGTCGGCCGGCGCTTCGAAGTCAAGGGTGTGCATGCGGGCGTCACACTGATTGACGACTACGGCCATCACCCCGCCGAAGTCCGCGCCACGCTGGAAGCCGCGCGCGGCTGCGGCTACAACCGCCTGCTGGTGCTGTTCCAGCCGCATCGCTACACGCGCACGAAACATCTTTGGGAAGAGTTCCGCCACTCGTTCAACCAGGCGGACATTCTGGTGATTACCGACATCTACGCGGCGGGCGAAGCCCCCATCGAGGGCGTCACCTCCGAGCTTCTGGCCGAGGCCATCAGCACGGCGGGCCACAAGAACGTCGTCTATTCCAGCACGTTGCAGGGCGGCATCGAATTCCTGATGGCCGAGGCGCGCGCGGGCGACGCGGTGCTGGCGATCGGAGCGGGCAGCGTCGGCCGGGCGCTCGAGCAGCTGGCGCTTTTGCTGGAATCGAGGATTCCGAGTTCGCATGCGAATTAAGGACAACGTGGCCGCGCGGTTGCGGGAACTCGGCGCCGAGTTGCGCCGAGACGTCTCGCTGGCGGAGAAGACTTCGCTGGGCATCGGCGGCACGACCGACGAACTCCTGCTCGGACACTACGATTCGATACCCGCCGTGATGCGCCTGCTGGCGGACGAAAAGATTGTCCACCGCTTTCTCGGCGGCGGCACCAACGTGCTGGTGGCCGATGGCGATCTGCCGTGGATCGTCCTGCATCTGCCGCATGCGCAGCCCGGCATGCGGGTCGAGGGCAATGCCGCGTACGTGGACGCCTCGGCCGACCTGGGCGGGATGGTGACGTTCTGCGCCAAGCACGACCTGGGCGGCATGGAAGGGCTGATCGGCGTGCCCGGAAGCGTGGGCGGCGCGCTGCGGATGAATGCGGGCGCCTATGGCACGCAGATCGGGCCGCATGTGCGCGAGGTGGAGCTGTATCGCGCGGCCACCGGGCAGATGGAAACGCTGCGCGGCAGTGACATCCGCTTCGATTACCGCCACACGTCGTTTGCGCCGGATGACGTCATGCTGCGCGTCAAACTGGAACTGCCGTCGAAGCCCTTCAAGGAAGTTCTGGCGGGCATCCGCGTCTGCAACGAGAAGCGCCGCTCGAGTCAGCCGCTGAATCAGAAGAGCGCGGGCTGCATCTTCAAGAATCCGGTGGGCGGGTCGGCCGGGCGCATGATCGATGAGTTGGGCCTGAAGGGCCACCGCGTGGGCGACGCCATGGTGAGCGATCGTCACGCGAACTTTTTTGTCAACACGGGGCAGGCGCGTTGCTCCGACATGCTGCAGCTGATGGACGAAGTGCGCGAGCGCGTGCGCCGCGCCTACGGCGTGGAGCTGGAGACCGAGGTGATCCTCTGGCAAAACTGAAGACCATCGACGCCGAGGCGTATCCCCAGGAGATCCTGGCGGACGAAGAGCCGAAGTATCTGCGCCGGCAGAAGCCGGTGGAGATCAAGCGGCGGAAATTCGGCCGCAAGGCGTGGAAGACCTATCTGCGGGTGGCGGCGTGGTCCGCCGGGGCCCTGGCCGGCGCGTGGATGGCGTACGTGATCGGCCACTTCCTGCTGGCCTCGCCGGAGATGGCGCTGGTGCATCCCGATCAGGTGGTGCTCACGGGCAGCCACTACGTCCCGCGCAACAGCGTGATCGAACTTTTCGCGAGCGACCGCGGCAAGAGCGTCTTGCGGATTCCCCTGGACCAGCGGCGCCGCCAGATCGAGTCCATTCCGTGGGTCGAGCAGGCTACGGTGCGCCGCGCCCTGCCCAACCAGATCGAAGTCGAAATTACCGAACGGACTCCCGTCGCGTTTCTCCGGGACGGCAGCGAGATGGCTCTGCTGGACGCGCACGGCACGATCCTCGATCGCCCGCTCGAGGGGGATTTTCACTTTCCGGTGGTGACGGGGATTCGCGCGGACATGCCGCAGGGGGACCGCGAGGGGCGCATGCAGCTCTTCTCCGGCTTCACCCAGCAGATTGAATCGGTGCACGCCGACGCCATCGATCGCGTGAGCGAAGTGGATCTCTCCGATGAAGAGGATGTCCGCGCCACGCTCACCGCGTTGCAGACGGCCGGCGCCGCGGGAGGCGCTTCTTCCGAAGCCTGGGGGCAGGCCGATCCGCCCGTGCTCGTCCATTTCGGCAACAGCGACTTCGCGGAAAAATATCGGACCCTCATCGAACACATCGGGGAGTGGCGCGCCACGGCCGGTCATGTGGAGTCCATTGATTTGCGGTACAGCCGGCAGGCGGTGGTGAACCCGGAACCCGCGGCAGCCGCCGCGGAGCATCCGCCGAAGCCGGCCGCGAAAGCCGCGCCCAAGCAGGCGGCCAAGAAGCCGGCGAAGCATTCCCGGTAAGGAGCAGAAGACTTGAGCAAGAAAGACCGTTACATCGTGGCTCTGGACATCGGCAGCACGAAGACCTGCGCGTTGATCGGCGAGCAGGAGGAGGACGGCGGCGGCGTGCGTTTTGCGGCGCTGGGAGCCGCGGAATCCAAGGGCTGGCGCAAGGGCCAGATCGTGAATCTGGATCTGGCGGTCAGCTCGATTCGCCGGGCCATCGAGGAAGCGGAGGCGATTATCGGCATGCCGGTGGAATCGGCAGTCGCCGGAGTGGCGGGAAGCCATGTGCGCGGCGTGAACAGCCGCGGCGGAATCACGGCGGGGGCGAAGCCGCGCGACATCCAGCGCGAGGACGTGCGCCGCGCGGTCGAGGCGGCGCGCAACGTGACCCTGCCGGAAGACCGCGAGATTCTGCACGTCCTGCCGCAGGAATTTTTTCTCGACGCGCAGGATAACATCCGCGATGCCATCGGGATGGTGGGCCAGCGTCTGGAGGCCAACGTCCACATCGTGACGGCTTCGGGCACCGCGACGCAGAATATCGTCACCGCCGTGAATCGCGCGGGCGTGCGCGTGGATGATACCGTGCTCGAGCCGCTGGCGGCCGCCGAAGCGTGCCTGACGCAGGACGAGCGGGAACTGGGCGCGTGCCTGCTCGATATCGGCGGGGGCACGACCGAGCTGATCGCCTACACGGGCGGCGTCGTGCGCCATACCGGGGCCATTCCGGTCGGCGGCGATCATTTTACCAACGACCTGGCCGTGGGCCTGCGCACCCCAATTCCCGAGGCCGAACTGATCAAGCGCGAGCACGCCTGCGCGCTGCGCGAGCTGATCCGGCAGGATTGCGCCATCGAAATCGCCACCGTCGGCGACCGCCCGCCGCGCACCGTGTTCGCGCGCATGCTCTGCGAAATCACCGAACCGCGCGCGCAGGAGCTGCTCGTGCTGATCAACGAGGAGTTGCGCCGCGCCGGCCTGGAATCGCAGATCCCCGCCGGGATCGTCCTGACGGGCGGCGGAGCGCATCTCCGGGGCCTGGTGGATCTCGCCGAGCGCGTGTTCAACCTGCCGGTGCGGGTGGCCGTGCCGCGCGGGCTGGCGGATATGACCGAGCAGGTTTCCCAGCCCGAGTATGCGACGGCGGTGGGATTGGTGCTCTACGCGGCGCGCACGCGGCGACAGGCCGGAGCGCGTCCGACGGGTTTTGTGGGCAAGTTCAAGAGCATGTTTGCGGGGGCGTAACGCGGAGCGAAAGGTCCGGCGAGAAGTTTGACCGGGAGCGGCGAGGAAGCGGCCGCCCGGTTTTGCTGCTCGGCGGAATTCGCAGCGCGATATTTCGGGGGGAGGAAGCATGGCAAAGGAATCGAATCTGCGAGTTTCATTCAGTGAAGAGCCGCACGATGGCGCGCGCATCAAGGTGATCGGCGTGGGAGGTGGCGGATCGAACGCCGTCAACCGCATGATCCGCGCCAAGGTGGAGGGCGTCGAGTTCATCGCCGCCAACACCGACTTGCAGGCGCTCAAGCTGTCGCAGGCGCCCGTCAAGCTGCAGCTGGGCGCGAAGCTGACCAAGGGGCTGGGCGCCGGGGCCAATCCGGAGGTCGGCCGCAAGGCGGCGCTCGAGGACACGGAGAAGATTCTCGACGCGCTCGACGGCGCCGATATGGTGTTCGTCACCTCGGGCCTGGGCGGAGGCACCGGCAGCGGCGCCGCGCCCGTGGTCGCCAATCTGGCGAGCGAGGTCGGCGCGCTCACCGTCGCCGTGGTCACCAAGCCCTTCGCCTTCGAAGGCAAGCGGCGCATGCAGCAGGCCGAGCAGGCGCTGGGCGAACTGATCGGCAGCGTCGATACCGTCATCGTGATTCCCAACGAGCGGCTGATGGAGTGCGTCGAGCAGGGCACCAGCTTCTTTGAGGCTTTTCGCATCGCCGACGACATCCTGCGCCAGGCCGTGCAGGGAATTTCCGACATCATCACCATTCCGGGGATCATCAATCGCGACTTCGCCGATGTGAGAACGATCATGGCCGGGCAGGGCTACGCCGTGATGGGCACGGCGGTCGCGTCGGGGCCGAACCGCGCCATCGATGCCGCCAACCGCGCCATCAACAGCCCGCTGCTCGAGGACAACTGCATCAACGGCGCGCAGGGAATTCTGATCAACATCACCGGGTCGGCGTCGGTTTCGCTGCACGAGATCCACGAAGCGTCGTCCATCATCCAGAAAGCGGCGCACGAGAACGCCAACATCATCTTCGGCGCCGTGCAGGACGACGCCATGAAGGAGTCGGTGAAGATCACGGTGATCGCCGCGGGCTTCCGCGAAATCTCGGGAAGAAAAACCCATGCGCGGCCGTCCTATCTTCCGAAGACGTGGAAGGCCGGGCGCGAGCAGCCCAACGTTCCTCTGGCTCCCGAGCAGACCAACGTGGTGCAGCAGGTTGCGCGCAACGTCAGCGAGTCGATCCAGGATGTCGCCGCCGACGATCTCGACGTGCCGACGTTCCTTCGCCGCCAGGCGCAGAAAGCCTGACGCCTTCGTTCCGCAGGAATCCGCCGGGGCGGGCCACGCCCCTGCGGATTCCTCCACCGCCCCTGAACCGCGCATCCGCAGTTTCTTCGCCTGGCGCGAAGCATCCACCGTCTGCCTGTTGGAGCGCCCCGTGCGGAGTCTCCGTGGCAACGTTCCATCTGCGGTGTAGACTTTAGAGGTGGCTGGCTCGGTTCAAATCGTCAAGCAGGTGTCGGCGCAACTGGTGGAGCAGGCGCGGCGAAATCCCGCGCTGGAGTGTTGCGGTTTGCTGGCGGGGCGCGACGGTGTGATCACGCAGGCGTTTCCGGCGGTGAATGCGGCGGGCGATCCGGCGAAATCCTACGACATTGCGCCCGAAGAATTGTTCGGGCTGATGCGCGCGATCCGCGCCGCCGGACTCGAATTCCTCGGCATCTATCACTCCCACCCGAACAGCCGGAACGAACCTTCCACGTCCGACATCGAGCGCGCTTACTATCCCGACGCGGCGTACTTCATTATTTCGCCTCACGCGGATGCGGCGCAGCCCGTGCGCGCGTTTTCCATTCGCGACGGCCGCGCGGCGGAACTCGCCATGGAAATAATCTAGCTACGCACTTTGAGAACGGCGGCGGTGATGTCGTCGTGAGGAACCCGTTTGCGCAATGGAAACGCCCGCCGGGGGGGGCGATAGCGCCGCCGCGGAAGCGGTCAGCGGGCGCGATGGGCGCGGGCGAGCGCGGCTTCGGCGGCTTCGAGCTTGTGCGGATAGACCGGGAATTGCGCGGCGAGCGCGGCGACTTCGGCGCGGACGCGTTGTTCGGTCGAGGCGTCGCCGAGGTGATCGAGGACGTCGGCCATCCACGTGGCGATTTTTTCCATTTCGGGTTCGCGCATGCCGCGCGTGGTGACGGAGGGCGTGCCGGCGCGGATGCCGCTGGCCTTCATGGGTGGAAGCGGATCGAAGGGGATGGAGTTTTTGTTGATGGTGATGCCGGCGCGGTCGAAGGCGGGCTGGGCGTCGGCGCCAAACAGGCCTCGCGAATAGATGTCGACGAGCAAGAGGTGATTGTCCGTGCCGCCGCTGACGATGCGGTAGCCGCGGCGTGCGATTCCGGCGGCGAGGGCCTTGGCGTTGGCGACGATCTGCTGTTGGTATTCGCGGAAGCCGGGCTCGGAGGCTTCCTTCAGGCAGACGGCCTTGGCCGCGATGATGTGCATCAGCGGGCCGCCCTGGATTCCGGGGAACGTGGCGCGGTCGAGGTCCCTGGCGTATTTTTCGCGGCAGAGAATGAGTCCGCCGCGCGGGCCGCGCAGCGTCTTGTGCGTGGTGGTGGAGACGAAATCGGCGTAGGGCACGGGACTGGGATGAACGCCCGCGGCGATCAGCCCGGCGATGTGGGCCATGTCGACGAACAGCATCGCGCCGGAGGATTGGGCGATTTCGGCCAGGCGCGGAAAATCGAAGGTGCGCGGATAGGCGCTCGCGCCGGCCACGATCATTTTCGGATGATGCTCGCGGGCCAGGCGCGCGACCTCGTCGTAGTCGATCGTTTCGGTTTCCTTGGAGACGCCGTAGGGCACGAACTTGTAGGTCTTGCCGGAAAAATTCAGCGGATGGCCGTGGGTCAGATGGCCGCCGTGGGCCAGGTTCATGCCCAGCACGGTGTCGCCCGGATCGAGCACGGTCATGTAGACGGCGATATTGGCCTGCGTGCCGGAGTGCGGCTGGACGTTGGCATGGTCGGCGCCGAAGATCGCTTTGGCCCGGTCGATGGCGAGCTGTTCGACGCGGTCGGCGAATTCGCACCCTCCGTAGTAGCGCTTTCCCGGATAGCCCTCGGCGTACTTGTTGGTGAAGACCGAGCCCATGGCTTCGAGGACCGCTTCGGAGACGAGATTTTCCGAGGGGATCAGTTCGAGGCCGGTGGCCTCGCGGCGGACTTCCTCGTGCAGCGCCTCGGCGACCTCGGGGTCGGTGACCTCGAGCGAACGGCTCATCCGGCGGAGTTCAGGTGTTTCCAGCGTCATCGTGTGGCTCCAGGTGCCGGCGGTCTTTCCGCGGCGTGCGTCGAGTCTCGCGAACTATCTTATTAGAAGCACGGCGAAGCGCAAAGGGGGTAGTTGGTGTGGATTTTGGGGTGTTGCAACGCGCCGCAGGGAGCTTCAGCGGCTAAAGCCGTTTTCATTATTCCAGGCTTTAGGTCGCGGTCCCGACTGCTGTCCGGGACGCAAACGGCGCGCTGAAGCCGCGACCCACAAAGAATCTATTGTGGGGATGGGCTGGGATCGGGCGCGGACGATGTCGCGCTCTTCCGACGTCCGGACAGGCCGGGGAAGCGAATGCGGCCCAGCAGGGTGTGCGGGCCGCCATAGATGAATTCCAGAGCCAGATTTTGAGCGGTCTGGCCGAGCAGGGCGTAGTTGCCGGCGCGAAAGCCGTCGCTGGGGCCGAAGCGCCTCGGATACCACCCGGTCATAGCGATCATGGTGCCGGCATAGGGAGCCGCAAGGGAGGAGAGGGAAAACGCGGCGTGGCCGTCGTTGCCGCGGCGCGCCATGAGCGTGGACGCGACGGCGTGTTCGAGGCGCGGCAGCACACCGGCGCAATCGCAGCGATAGTAGGCGGTGTCCTCGCGGAGGGCTTCGGCGAGTCCGTAATGCGCTGTGGTGGTCACCAGGGCGACGCCGAAGTTGCTGGCGAGGCGAACCCCGAAGGCGCCGGCGCCCTGGCCCCACTCGCGCGGCGCATTGTGCGCCTGTCCCAGGCCGGCGGAGAAGGCCGCGCCGACGTAGACGTAGGGGCCGAACGCGTCGAAGGCATAGGTGCGCAGCTTTTGCTTTTCGGTTGGGCGATGATAGAGCTGGGATGCTTCCTCATGGTTGCGCCGTATATACACAAGCGCGTGCGCCTTGGGGCGCTCGGAAGGATCGGCGGATGAAGAAACAGCAGATCCCTCACCCCCGCCCGCAAAGGGCGCGGCCGGGTTCGGGATGACAGACGACGAGAGTGTCGAGGTCTGGGGTTCCGGCTGTACTGGGCGCTCGGGTGGATCGGCGCCAGGGGGTTGGGCGCGGGCCACCGGCGGGAGCGCAAAGATGGCGACGAGAGTGGCGAGTGAAGCGATCGTGCGGTGTGTGCTCACGGGACGCTGCCGTTCTGTGCGAGCGCGCCTCCAGAGGGCGGCTCCTGCCAACAGAGTACACCCGTTCGCGCAGGACTTCATCAGCGGGGGCAGTTGGCGGGCGCAGGGGAGAACGCTGAAGGGGAAGCGATTCTCTGCCCGGGAAAGTCCTTCAGTTTCGCTCAGGGACTAAGGCCTATAATTTTGGCGACGCTGATGTCGCGCTTCGCAGTAAGCGGAAAGAGTCAAAAGCGGTGCCTCAGGGGTTAAAACCCCTGATGAAGAAGCGTGTTTTATGTCGGAGCTGAAGCTCCGACCCCCTAAATTGCATTACGCGATAGCTTGAAGGTGGAAATTGCCGTTGGTAGGGCGGACGTTTCGGGCGGAAAGAAAAAGCGGCTGGCGGAACCGTTTCGGTTTCGCCAGCCGCGGTTGCAAGGTGACTTGTGGCCCGCGGCAGCTTCGCCGCGGGCGTCGTGCCTAGAACAGGAACCTCAATCCGAACTGAATCAGGCGCGGGTTGACGCTCGTGTTGGTGATGCGCCCGTACGTGGGTGAAGTAATGTCCACAAGAGAGGGAGAGCCGCCCACCGATTGTCCAGGGTCGGTGAACTGCGGGTGGTTGAAGGCGTTGTAGAAGTCGGTGCGGAATTGCATCGACAGGCCTTCCGTCAGCTTGGTGGTCTTCAGGACGGAAATATCCCAGTTGAACTGGCCCGGGCCGAGGGCGATGCCGATGCCGGAGTTACCCCAACCCAAGGCTGTCGCGTCGCCGTATGGGACAGGATCCGGCTCGCAGACGCCAGCTTGGAAAGCGGCGGGGTTAAAGTACTGGTGGCTCACGACACGCGAATAGACGCTGCCGGTCCCCAGGACATTCCCATTGCCCATTCCCGGGCAGAACTGAGCCGTGCCGGCGCCCCCCAGAAAGAGGGCACCTTGGTTGGTGCCGTAGGCCGAACCCGTATTCCGGTCGATAAACGTCAGTGGATCGCCCGACTGAAGCACGGTGACGCCGGAGATCTGCCACCCGCTCCGCAACTTTCCGGCGATCCCCATGGCGTCTTTGCCGAACGGCAAATCGTAGCTGTAGTTCACGATGAGGCGCTGGGGGCGATTGAACCACGCCGGGCCATATTGCCCGCGCATGTTAGCAGGATCGTTGACATCCGCCGTGGTGCCGAGAATATCCGTCAGGTCCTTGCTCCACGTGTAGGCCGCCTGCATCATCAGACCGTGGGAGAATTGATGTCGCACGGTGGCCTGCAAGCTGTTGTAGTTGGAGATGCCGTTCCACTCCGAGGCTTGCAATCCGACAGGCTCGTAGCCGAGATACGGCACCCGGAAATTGGTGTTTCCGAAGAGGCCGCCTGTGATTGCAAAGGCTTGCCACGCACAGGTAACTCAAGGAATTGGTTGGGGTAGCTAGCTGAGCCCCGTTGTGAGTGTGCCCCTGATCCGTCAGGTTGATTCCGCTCGATCCGACGTAACCGATTTCCATCACCCAGCCGCGCGAGAACTCATACTGAAGATTCAGGTTGTACTCCCGCATCAGCGGTGTATGGATCGCGGATGAGACATAGGGCGTGTTCAAGCCGGAAGTCGGCGCCCGTCAGATAGTTCGAAAAGCGAGGGGCAAACCCGAGCACTGGATTCGACGGCAGCGGGAGTAGCTGGATCGCGGGATAGGGGTCTGCCAGCGAGGCCGCAAAATTGCGCGGGCTGAGAAGACCCGTAGTCGTAAGTCAGGGCGTACGGATTGCCCTGCTGGAAGGCGTGCACGACCGGTCCAACCCGACGCGATCGTAGAAGATGCCGAATCCGCCGCGCACCACGAGTTTTCCTCCGGTCAGGGGCTGCCATGCGAAGCCGATGCGCGGGCCGAAGTTGCTATACGGGGCGTGTCCTCGACACAGAGTGTTGATTGCTCGCGAACCATGACGCCGGTCGGCGGTTGTCCAAAGTGGGAGACGAAGTTGCTGGGCACGACGTACTGCTGCACGCCGCGGGATCGACGAGCGCCGCTGCCCACGGATGTGGGCACGTTGACATTGGCCGCCATGCGATTGAGCCACACCTGCGTGAGTCTTCCGAGTCTGTCGCTAATCAGTCCGTCGAACTCCCAGCGCACGCCGACATTCAAGGTCAGCCGCGAATTCACCTTCCAGTCGTCCAGGACATAGCCGTTCATGTTCGGCACTTGGTAAGAGTGGATGATCCCCCTTGCTCCCCGTCGATACCCTTCACGCAGAACAAACATCCGAAACGAAGGCGGGCCACGGAGCCTCCGCTGGATTACGGCCAGGATGTTATTCAGCGTCAGGTAAATATTAAGCCCCAGCTCGAGCCCGCGATCCTTGAGGGGCCACCTCGTGTCTTCGTATTCGAAGCCGGCGCGCAGGCTGTGCTTGCCGTGGGACCAGGAGATGCTTGTCGGCGACCTGGATTTGGTTCGTCGGGCCGTCAATCGGGAAGAGCGACCCAAACAGGTTGTATCCCCGGCACCGACGATGAACATGGGCGGGGGTGTGTTCCCCGTGTTGAGCGGCTTTATGCCCAGTGCGGCAGCGAGGGTTGGCGTGCCGTTAAATGTCGGCATGGCTTGCGTGCCGATAGCCACATTGCGCTGAAACGATATCCGGGCTTCGTTTACAAAGTTGTTGGTCACTAGGGACGTGAGCTTCAGCACCGCAGTCTGGTTGCCCCAGACAGCGGTTACCGGCGTGCCCGGCAGCCATCCTCCACCCTGGCCCAGAGTGTCGAGCTGAGGATTGTGGGTGTAGAAGTAGCGCATCGCCAGGGTGTGCTTGCTGTTGATGGTGTAGTCGCCGTTGGCGAGGTACTGATTCTCGTTATAGATGGCCGGAACGTTGAAGTTACACGTCTAGTAATCGTGGTGGCGCGGCCGGATTGTTTGGAGTACACGCGGAGCGTTCGTTCGTGGGTTGGAAGGTAGTAGCTGCCGTCTTGATTCTTGAGCTGCAGGATTTGATCCCGGAGTGCTTAAGTTGGTCGTTCCAACGCCAAGTCCACATGCGCGAAGGCCTCTGGGCCGTGCAATCGCAAATGGATGCAATGGGGGCTGTCTGGAATGCGGGTCGACAAAGAATGTTCAGCCGCGCATGGTGCCAAGCAGCAGTACTGCGGTCTCCGGCGGGAAAGGGAAGCAATTGCACGCCGAAGGTCTTGGCTGAGGCCGTCACGCCGTTCTTGGAGCGCGTTCCCTGATAGCTGAAGAAGAAGAACAGCTTGTCCTTCTTGATGGGGCCGCCGATCGTGCCGCCGAACTGGTTCTGGTCCAGCACCTGGTGCGGCGTGCGCCGGGGTTATCTTGGGGTAGAAGAAGTCGTCGGCATTGAGAACCGAATTGCGAAGGAACTCGAACGCCGAGCCGTGGAAAGGTGTTGGTGCCGGACTTGGTGACCACGTTGACGTTGCGCGCCGGGGTTGCGGCCGTAGCTGGCGTCGTAGGTCGAGGTCTGCACCTTGAATTCCTGGATGGCGTCCGGACTGGGGATCGGCAATTCCGGTGTAGATGGTGCCGTCGTTGGAGCTTCCAGAGTTGGCGATGTTGTTGATCGCGACGCCGTCCATCTGATAGTTGTTCATGCCCGGGTCCATGCCATTGACGCTCATGTCCTGGGTGCCCTTGCCAAGCGAAGTGGCGTTATTCACGCCGACGTTGGCGCCAGCCGAGAGGCTCGAGAATCTGGGTGTAGTTACGGTTGGCCAAGGGGAGGGAAGTGATGGTGTTGCCCGAGCACGGTGGTTCCGAGCGTGGAGCTCTCGGTCTGAATCGTTTCGACGTTGGCCTCGACCGTGACCTTCTCGGTGACGGCACCGACTTCCAGAACCTGATTCACGGTCTGCGTCTCGGTGACGGCCACGGTGACCGCCGTGACCTCGGCGGTCTTGAAATTGGCGGCGCTGAATTTCAGCGTATAGGTGCCAGGGGGTATGAGAGAAAACTTGTACACGCCGTCCGATCCGGTGGTCATCGTGCGCACTGGTTCGTGGCCGTATTGGTGGCCGTCACGGTGACGTTCGGGACGCTGGCGCCGGAAGCGTCGGTCACCGTGCCGGTGAGCGCGCCGGTGCCGGCGGACTGCGCCTGGGCCAGCGGCGCACCCAAGAAGAGCATGGTGCAGCAGACGAACACCAGAACTGCGGCGTGAAGCAGTGGCGAGGAAAGCCGTGCGCTGCGATGGTTCGAAAGCCTATCGGTCAAGGACATTCTATCCCCCTTGTTTTCCGGCCCGCGAGGCACGCATGTAGCGCGCGCTGAGCGGTTCCGTTGGAGCAGGGGTTGAAACTCAAGACCACCTGCATCACACCGGCGCCATGCAGCTTCCGATTCGTGCCTCGAAGCGAGCGCCGATCCGCAGATTTTGGCTTGAGTCTCACCACCCAGTTCCAAGATTGGCGGGGTTGTACTATCGGAATCGAGCGATTGTCAAGGGGAAAGAATTCCTGGCCGGTTGATTGACTTCGGTGGGGGAGTTTCCTAACCTAACACGTTCACGTCGCCGCCGCCGTTTGGGTGAGGCCGAGCAGGCTTTTGAGGCCGGCGGAAGAGAGTTGGGGAAGAATGTCGGAAGAGATGAAGCTGCCCAAGCGCAGCGAAGATTTTTCGGAGTGGTACAACCAGCTGGTGTTGCGGGCGGAGCTGGCGGATTACGCGCCGGTGCGCGGCTGCATGATCGTGCGGCCGTACGGCTGGGCGGTTTGGGAAAACATCACGGCGGCGCTGGACCAGCGGTTCAAGGCCACCGGACACGTCAACGCGGCGTTTCCGCTGCTGATCCCGCGGAGCTTCATCGAGAAGGAAAAGTCGCACGTGGCGGGATTTTCGCCCGAGCTGGCCGTGGTGACGCACGGCGGGGGCGAGGAGCTCGAGGAACCGCTGGTGATCCGGCCGACGTCGGAGACGATCATCGGGCACGCCTACGCGAAGTGGATCCAGTCGTACCGCGACCTGCCGCTGCTGATCAATCAATGGAACAGCGTGGTGCGCTGGGAATTGCGCACGAAGCTGTTTCTGCGCACGCTGGAATTTTTCTGGCAGGAGGGCCACACGGCGCACGCCACGGCCGAGGAAGCCGAGGCCGAGACGCGCCAGATGCTCGACGTCTATACGGATTTCGCCGTGCGCGAGGCCGCCGTGCCGGTGATCCCGGGGCGCAAGTCGGCCGCCGAACGTTTCGCCGGGGCCGAACAGACCTATTCGATCGAGGCGATGATGGGCGATGGCAAGGCGCTGCAGGCGGGGACGTCGCACAACCTGGGGCAGAATTTCGCCAAGGCGTTCGAAATCCGCTACCTCGACAAAACCGGCGTCCTGCAGCACTGCTGGACGACTTCGTGGGGGCTTTCGACGCGGTTTATCGGCGCGATCATCATGGTGCACGGCGACGATCAGGGGCTGATCCTGCCGCCGCGCCTGGCGCCGTATCAGATTGTCATCGTGCCCATCTACAAGACGGACGAGGAGAAGGCGAGCGTGCTGGAGACGGCGCAGCGGCTGCGGCGCGAGCTCGTGGATGCGGGCATCCGCGTGAAGCTGGACGAGCGCGAAGGGATGAGCCCGGGATTCAAGTTCAACGACTGGGAGATGCGCGGCGTGCCGTTGCGGATGGAGCTGGGGCCGAAGGACGTGGCCAAAGGGTCGGTGGTGCTGGCGCGGCGGGACCGGCCGGGGCGGGAAGGGAAGTCGTTCGTTCCGCAGCAGGGGATCGCGGCGGCGGTGGCGCAGGCGCTGGAGGAGATTCAGAAGGCGCTGTACGATCGCGCGCTGGCGTTTCGGCAGGCCAACACGGCGGACCCGGCCGATTACGCCGCGTTCAAGCAGGCGGTCGAGAAGGGCTTTGCATATTCGTGGTGGTGCGGCGGCGCGGAGTGCGAGGAAAAAATCAAGGACGAGACCAAGGCCACCATGCGCTGCATCCCGGTCGAGGACCCCATCAGCGGCCAGGGTGCGCCGCAGGCGGGCGGCGCGGCCAAGTGCATCTACTGCGGCGAGGCGGCGCAGGAAAAGGCGATCTTCGCGCGGGCGTATTAGAATTTTGGGAGCGCGAAAGATTGCTGTCGCTTTCGGCCGGCGGAGCGCGCTTCGCCGGGGGGAACGCGCCGGAGGAGGCTGCCGCGCCGCCGCGTTCGACAGGGCGCGCTCATGGGCGATGGCCACGCGAGCCTCTGCAGGGATGTCCCGCAGTTACTCATCGCAAACAAGGGGGGCACAGCTCGTTGAACGCCTGACTGCCGCCATGTTAGGTTGAGTGTGCTGTGGAGATTCTGCAACTCACCTGCGGGGGATGTGGCGTCGATGTGCCAGCCTGAACGTGCCGGGGAGCGGGGCGGCTCGAAGCTGAAGCTGTTGTTCGCGCTCACCGTATTGGGCGGGATCATCTTCAGCGCTGTGCAGATACTGCCGGCTTACTTTGCCTATTATCAACTCCAGGATTCTTTGCGGACCGAAGCGCGCTTCGCCATGGCAGGATTTCCCAAGAAGGGTGAAGACAACATTCGCGACGACATCTGGAAGGAGATGCTGGATCTCGAGATTCCGGCGAAGCGAGAGGACATCAAGGTCAGCCTCGCCGACGGCGCCGTGGATATTTCGCTCGATTATTCCGTGCCCATTGATCTCAAGGTGTACCAGTTCACCCTCCAATTTCATCCCCACGCGGACAACCACACGATTTGATGCCGGTCGCCGGTGATAAGTGATTCCATGCCCTATCGGCTTGCGGAAGAAGTCGTTTGCGTGTCATCCCGAGCGGTGCGAGGGATCTGCTTTTCGCACCAACCTCGATAAGAAAGCGGATTCCTCACCCCGGTCAAACTGCGACCGGGGTTCGGAATGACATGCTGGTGGGTTCTTCCGCAACCTGATATCGGTTGGCAACTTCCGCCCGGGGCCGTGGACCTTCTTTCCCCGCAAGCGTGCTGCTAAACTGAAACCTGCGGATAGCCTCGAGGTTGCATCGAGGGCGCGCAGCCTTGGCGCAGCGCTTCCCCAGCCGGGGTTCCCGGCGCGCCCGCAGGCAGCAAGCAGCATCCTAGATACATCGGAGACAGGCATTGCGGATTCGCATGGCGCGAGGCTTCTGGACATCTCGATTCGGCATGGCGCTGCTGGGCGTGATGCTGGTGGCGTTGTTGGGCGCCACGGGCGTGGTGGTCTATTTCTACGTCGAGTTTGGCCGGCTGATTGACCAGCAGCTCACCGGGCAGGTTTTTCAGAATGCCTCGCGCATCTATTCCGCTCCCGGACATATCTACACCGGCGAAACGCTGCGCGCCACCGACCTGGGGAGTTACCTGCTGCGCGCGGGGTATCAGGAGGGCGAGGTGGCCGGAGCGCCCGGCGAGTTTCACGTGACCGGGTCGCGGGTGGAGATCCAGCCGTCGGAGGAATCGTACTTCCAGGGACACAACGCGCTGCGCGTGGATTTTTCCGGGGGGCAGATTACGCGGATCGTGGCGCTTCCGGGCGGCGGGGAGCGCGACGCCGCGGAGATCGAGCCGCAGCTGATCACCAATTTGTTCGACAGCTCGCGCGAGAAGCGGCGCGTGGTGCGGTTTGACGACCTGCCTCCGGTGCTGGTGCACGCGGTGCTGTCGGCGGAGGACAAGCGGTTTTTCGAGCACGGCGCGCTGGACCTGGTGCGGGTGCTGGGCGCGGCGCTGGCCGACGTGCGGCTAGGGCGAAAGGCGCAGGGCGCCAGCACGATTGACATGCAGGTGGCGCGCACATTCTTCTTCACGCGCCAGCGCGACTGGCGGCGCAAGCTGAAGGAAGTCCTGATGGCCGCGGAGATCGATGAACGATTCTCCAAGCAGCAGGTTTTCGAGCTGTACGCGAACGACATCTATCTGGGCAATCGCGGCAGCTTCGCGATTCGCGGGTTCGGCGAGGCGGCGCAGGCCTATTTCGGCAAGGACGTCCGCGAGCTGAGCGCGGGCGAATCGCGCGTTCCTGGCGGGAATCATCCGCGCGCCCAACTACTATTCGGCGGCCGAACGGCACCTGGACCGCGCCGATGAGGCGCGCAATCGCGTCTTGGCGCAGATGCGCGACAACGGCTTCCTCACGCCCGAGCAGGAAGCGGCGGCGCGGAAGGCGCGCCTGAACTTCACCAGCGGCGGTCTGGCGACCAGTTCCGCGCCGTACTTCGCCGACATGGTGAAGGACCATTTGCTGGAAAAATTTTCTGAAAGCGACCTGACTTCCCAGAGCTACCGCATCTATACGACGCTGGATATGGACCTCCAGCGCGCGGCCGGCGACGCGGTCCAGGCCGGCATGCAGCAGGTGGACAAGCTGCTGGCGCGCCGCTACGCCGCGTGGAAGAAGAAGGGCCAGGCCGTGCCGCAGGCGCAGGTGGCGGTGGTGGCGCTGGACCCGCATACGGGAGAAATTCGCGCGCTGGTGGGAGGGCGCGATTACGGCACGAGCCAGCTCAACCATGCCCTGGCGCGCCGCCAGCCGGGTTCGGTGTTCAAGCCGTTTGTGTATGCCGCGGCGTTCGACAACGCGGTGGAGGGTCTGCAGCCGGTGGTCACGCCGGTGACGATGGTGGCCGACGAGCCCACCACGTTCCAATTCGACGGCCAGGAATACACGCCGAACAACTACGGCGAGCAATTCTACGGGCCGGTGACGGTGCGCGACGCGCTGATTCATTCCCTCAACGTGGCCACGGTGAAGGTGGCGGAGATGATCGGCTACCAGCGCGTGGTCGATCTGGCGCGGCAGGTGGGGCTGGGCTCGAACATTCAGGCGACGCCGGCGGTGGCGCTGGGAGCGTACGAGATGACGCCGATCGACGTGGCGGCGGGCTACACGGCGTTTGCCTCCGGGGGGGTGCGCGCCGAGCCGCTATTTTTGCGCAGCGTGGTGGCGGCCGACGGAGGCGTCGAGGAGACGCTCGGTCCGCAGACGCGGACGGTGCTCGATCCGCGCGTGGCGTTTCTGGTGACCAGCCTGATGGAAGACGTCATCAACCACGGAACGGGCTATTCGGTGCGCGCGCTGGGATTTACGGAGCCGGCGGCGGGGAAGACGGGGACGTCGCGCGACGGGTGGTTCGCCGGGTACACGTCGAACCTGCTCTGCGTCGTCTGGATCGGGTTTGATGATAACCGCGACCTGGAACTCTCCGGCAGCCAGGCGGCCGCGCCGATCTGGGCGGAAATGATGAAGCGCGCGGTGACCCTGCCGATGTACCGCAACACGCGGACGTTCGATCCGCCCGAGGGGATCGTGCAGCAATCCATCGATCCGCAGTCGGGAGAGCTGTCCACGGCCGCGTGCCCGCAGAGCGCAGTCGAGTACTTCATCGCCGGCAGCGAGCCGACGCAGTTCTGCGAACTCCACGGCGGGCAGGTGGCGCGGTCATCGCCGGGATCATGGCTCGCGCATTTGTTCGGCAAGCAGGAAAATCCGCCGGCGACGGCGCCGCAGCCGGTGGCCCCGGTGCCTCCCGGGACATCGAGCGGCGCACCGGCGGCGGGCGCGCCTCCGGCCGCGGCTCCCAAGAAGCGGCGGCCCGCCGCCACGCCGGTCGCCAGACCCGCGCCTGCTCCGGCCAGCCCGCCGGAGAAGAAAAAGGGCTTTCTGGACCGGATCTTTGATATCTTTGGGGACAGTAAGCGGCCTGCGGGAAATTCGAAGCCGTAACGCGGGGCCGGGCGCCCGGGCAACGTCGCGCCAAGGAGCAGGGCAATGAAGTGCCGGGCCCTCTTCGTCATCCTGTTCGTTCTTGCCGTGGGAACCGTCCGCGCGCAGCAGGAACCGAACCCGCCGCCGGATGTTTCGCCTTCGCGTCAAACCACGCCGGAGGCTGCGGAAAAGCCGCCCGCAGCGCCCACCCTGACCGCGGAAGCGCGTGGAGACATCCTGGAGGCGCGCAAGGAATTTGCCCTGGCGATCAAAACCTACGAAGAGATTCTCCAGAAGGAGCCCCGGAACGCTCCCCTGCTCAACAAAGTCGGCATTTGTTACCAGCAGTTGGGCGAGTTCGACCGCGCCCGGCACTATTATCAGCGGGCGACCAAAGCGGACAAGAAGTATGCCAGCGCCATCAATAACCTCGGCACGCTCGATTACATGGAGAGGCGCTACGGCAAAGCGATCAAGTCATTCAAGAAGGCGCTGCTGCTGAAGGGCGAGCAAGCCGGGGTGTACAGCAACCTGGGCTACGCCTACTGCGGAACCAAGGATTATCCGCGCGCCATGGAAGCGTTCAGCAAGGCCCTGGCGCTCGATCCGGAGGTTTTCGAGCGCAAGGGAGGCGTGGGCTCGATCGTGCAGCAGCGCTCGGCTGACGATCTGGGATCGCTGTATTTTACCGTGGCGCGCTCCTATGCGAAGCAGGGCGACGCCGAGCATGCCGCGCGAGTACCTGAAGCTGGCGCGCGACAACGGATACAAGGCGTTCCGCGGGGCGCAGAAGGACCCCGACTTCGCGCGGGTGATTGACGACCCGCGCGTGCAGGAGGTCCTGCGCTTCCAGCCGCCCTACGCCCCTCAGCCGGGCGCACCGGCTCCGAGATGAGTTGTAGAAAGACGGCGGGGTTTCCGGCGAATCTGTTGCTATAATACCGGCTCAACATGACGTTCCAGTCATTACGGCGCTTCTTGCTGAATGTTTCCGTGGTCGCCGCGATGTCTCTGGCCTTCGTAGTGCGCGCGGCCGCGCCCGCTCCATCGCCCGCCGACACCCATGCTCCCGCCACGGTGGTCGAGCTGCGGATAGACGGCGAAATCGAACCGATTCTGGCCGAATATATTGTGAACGGAATCGCGGCGGCGGGGCGCGAGCGCGCCAGCCTGGTTCTGATCACGCTGAACACGCCCGGCGGGCTGGACACCTCGATGCGGTCGATTGTTCAGGCGATTCTGCGTTCGCCGGTGCCGGTGGCGGTGTACGTGTCTCCCACGGGCTCGCGCGCTGCGTCGGCCGGATTTTTCGTGCTGCTTTCGGCGGATATCGCCGCGATGGCTCCGGGCACGGATACCGGAGCGGCCTCGCCCATCATGGTGATTGGCGGGCAGCCGGTCCAGATTGATGAGACCCTGCACAAGAAGATCGTGAATGAGGCCACCGCGTATCTGCGCAGCTACGTCAGCCAGCGCGGGCGGAACACGGACCTGGCGGCCACGGCGGTGACGGATGCGAAAGCGTTCAGCCAGCAGGAAGCGCTTGACGGGAAGCTGATCGATTTGGCGGCGGCGTCGCCGGAGGAGTTGCTGGCGAAGCTCGACGGGCGCACGCTCACGCGTTTCGACGGCACGACGGTGCGGCTGGCGCTGGACCGACCCGGTGATCGTGCCGCGGGAGATGACGCCGCGCGAGCGGTTTCTTTCGCGGATCGTGCAGCCGGACGTTTTCTTTATTCTGCTGATCGCGGGCGCGTTGGGGCTGTATATCGAGTTCACGCATCCGGGGATGTTCGCGCCCGGGGTGATCGGCGGGATCGCGCTGGTGCTGGCGCTGTTTGCCATGCACATGCTGCCGGTGAATTTCGCCGGGCTGCTGCTGATCGTTCTGGCCATGGGGCTGTTCGTGCTGGAAGCGAAGTTTCCGACGCACGGTGTGCTGGGGGTGGGAGGCGTGATCGCCATGATTCTGGGGGCGCTGATGCTGATCCGTTCGCCGCTGACGGGCGGGGGAGTGAGCTTGGGGACGGCGCTGGGGGTGGCGGTGCCGTTTGCGGTGATCGTCATCATCCTGATGCGGCTGGTGCTGCGGTCGCGCACGTGGAAGCCTTCGACCGGCAAGGAAGAATTGATCGGCAAAGAGGGCGAGGTCACCGAGGCGGTGGATCGGGCGGCCGGGACGGGGATGGTGCGGGTGCACGGGGAGTTGTGGCGCGCGGCGTCGGCCCGTGAGAATATTCCCAAGGGCGCGCGGGTGCGCGTGAAGAGCGTCGAGGGACTGCTGCTGGAAGTCGAGGCGGTCCAGCCGCTGCCATCGTAATACCAGGCAGGCACGGCAAGCGGATGTCTCGTCGTGGGGTTTCGCCGCCGGGATAGAATCCGGCGTGCGGTGCTAGGATTTGCGGGCGAAGCAGCGAAGGAGGCAGCGATGGACGTGGGGATGATGGGATTAGCGATCGCCGTACTGCTGTTTCTGATCTGGTTTTTCAATTCCGTATACGTCATCAAGGAATGGGAGCGCGGGGTGGTGCTGCGGCTGGGGCGGATGCTGCCGGAGGCCAAGGAAGCGGGGCTGCGGCTGGTGTTCTATCCCATCGACAAGCTGACGCGGATGTCGCTGCGCCTCGAGACGCTGGACGTGCCGCCGCAGGACGTGATCACGCGCGACAACGTGTCGGTGAAGGTCAACGCGGTCTGCTATTTCCGCGTGGTGGACGCCAATCGCGCGCTTTCGCAGGTGCAAAATTATCTCTACGCCACCTCGCAGCTGGCCCAGACCACGCTGCGCAGCCTGGTGGGGCAGTTCGATCTGGACTCCATCCTCTCGGAGCGCGAAAAGGTAAACTCGAAGCTGCAACTAATCCTTGACCAGGATACCGAGCCCTGGGGTATCAAGGTAACGAAGGTCGAGGTCAAGCAGGTCGATATTCCGGAGTCGATGCAGCGCGCCATCGCCAAACAGGCGGAGGCCGAGCGCGAACGCCGCGCGAAGATCATTCACGCGGAAGGCGAATTCGAGGCCTCGACCAAGCTGGCCCAGGCCGCCGAAGTGCTGGAAAAGCAGCCGGCCGCGATCCAGCTGCGGTATTTGCAGACGCTGACCGAAATCGGCGTGGAGAAGAATACGACCATTGTGTTTCCGCTGCCGGTGGACATCATCTCGCAGTGGATCAAGTCAGCCGGGGGAAATAAGTAAGCGGGCATGGCCAGGGGAAGCGGACAACGCGGAGGGGGCGACCGGGTGCTGGAAAGCCGGCATCTGGCGGGACTGTTTTTGGGCGTGGTGGTCCTGTGCGGCGTCTTTTTCACGCTGGGCTACGTCATGGGCCGGACGCAATATGGCTCGGCGGCCGTGCATGCCGCCGCCACGCGCGACAATCCCGCCATTCCGGACCGCGCGCCGGAGAAAGCTCCGGCGGAAGCGGCGCCATCCGCAGGCGTTGCGGCGCCCGCTCCTGGCAATGCGGAATGGGACTTCTACACCAAGAAGGATAACGATCATCTGGAGCCGGCCGCGAAACCCGCGCGGCCCGCCGCGAGCGCTTCGCCCGTGGCGACCACCACGGCGGTGAAGGCGCCGGTGACGTCCGCCAAGCCCACTCCCGCCGCCGCGCGTTTTGGTCCGCCGCGGATGCTCAAGGGAGCGACTTGTCCTCCAGGTGGCGGCGCTGACGCGCGAAAGCGACGCGCTGGCCATGGCCGACGCGCTGCAGCGGAAAAAGTTTCCGTCGTTCGTCGTGACGCCCACCTCGGACAACTTCTACCGCGTGCAGGTGGGGCCGTATCCGGACGAACACGCCGCGCAATCCGCCCGCGGCGCGCTGGAGCGTGCCGGCTTCAAGTCGATCGTCAAGCGCTGAATGAATTTCTCCTGGCATACGCGCCTGCTGCTGGCGCTGGCGAGCGGCGCGGCCCTGGCGCTTTCCTTTCCCAACTACAACCTCACGCTGCTGGCCTGGGTGTCGGTGGGGCTGCTGGTGCTGGCGTCGTGCGGGGCGCGGCCGGCGGTGGCGCCGCTCTACGGGCTGCTGCACGGGCTGGTGTTCTATCCCCTCTCGCTGCCGTGGATGGATGTGGTGATGCGGCAGTACGGCAATGTGGACCCGTGGATCTCGGCGGGCGTGCTCGGGCTGGTGGGGATCGCGGGCGGAATCATCTGCGCGGTTTTTTCCTGGGGCGTGGCGGTGGCGTCGCGGCGGGGGAAGGGATACGCCTGCGTGCTGGCTCCGTTCCTGTGGGTGGCGCTGGAGTTTGGCCGCTCGCATCTCCCCATCTTTGCATTTCCGTGGAACCTGATTGGCTACGCGGCCAGCGGCAATCTGGCGTTGGTGCAGCTCACGGCGCTCACGGGCATTTACGGGCTGAGCTTCGTGGTGGCGGCCTACGGGGCGCTCGCGGCCTACGCGGTTCTGGCCGGGACGCAGCGCGGCTGGAAGACGGCGATGGTGGTCACGGGTGCGCTGGTGGTGATCGCCGTGGGCGGGCCGAGGTTCGTGCCGGCGGCGACGCCGCACCACGTCGCGCACCTGGTGCAGACGAATTTCCCGCAGTCGGAGAGCTATCCCGCCGATTGGATGCAAGCGCATGCGGGCGAACTCGATGAGCTCGAGCGCATCAGCGTCGACGGGGCGGACAGCACGCC
The DNA here is from genome assembly GCA_963791705.1 of Terriglobia bacterium. GTDB lineage: Bacteria > Acidobacteriota > Terriglobia > Acidiferrales > UBA7541 > Palsa-295. Next base: position 159,428 of record CAWBTO010000008.1, read on the forward strand.
GGGCCCGCCGTCTCTGATCGTGTGGCCCGAAGTTCCGGCGCCGTTCAGCCTGCAGGAAGCGGATTTCGCCGGGCGCGCCCAGCGGATCGCGCGCAGTGCGCACAGCGATTTTCTGGTCGGCGTCGAGGACTGGAAGAAGGATGCCGCGGGGAACTGGATCGCCACCAACAGCGCGGCGCTGTTCGACCCTTCCGGCCAGCATGTTTTTACTTATGATAAAATACATCTAGTGCCGTTTGGGGAGTATGTCCCGCTGCGCCGCTGGCTGAAATTCGCGGGCCGGCTGACGGCGGATATCTCGGATTTCACGCCAGGGTCGGAATACCGAGTTGGCCATCTGCCCGATCGCTTGCCGGCCGGGCGTCCCGTGGATGAGAAGTTCGGCGCGTTCATCTGTTTCGAAGCCGTGTTTCCCGATGCGGTGCGCCGGTTCACGGTGGGCGGCGCCGAGCTGCTGATCAACATCTCGAACGACGGATGGTTCGGGCGGTCGGCGGCGCCCGCGCAGCACGTGATGATGGCGCGGGTGAGGGCAGTCGAAAACCGGCGCTGGCTGCTGCGCGACACCAACAACGGCTTTACGGTTTCCGTGGATCCGTACGGGCGCATCGCCGCGGCGATGGCCACGGACATCCGGGGGCAGCTCGACGCGCCCTACGATTTTCGCAGCGGCCTGACGCCGTACGCGCGCCTCGGCGACTGGTTCGCCTGGCTGTGCGTGGCCGCGGGCGCGGCTCTGCTCGCACTGGCGCTGGCGAGACGGGCAAATGGAAAAGGGAAAATAGAAAGTTGAAAATGGAACACCGCCGCCCTCGGGGCGGCCCGTGCCGCGGCCATTTTCCATTTTCTCTTTTCCAATTTCGATTGAAGGACTTATCGATGGCTGAACACATAGAAGATCTCCAGCACCGCTACGACGAGTTGAGGAAGCGCATCTCGCTCGTGCGGAGCTATCTTTGACGTTGCCAGCGCGCAGCCCCGGCTCACGGCGCTGGAGGAAAAAAGCAGCGCGCCGGATTTCTGGCAGGATCAGGAGAAGGCCCAGGCGGTCCTGCAGGAGCGCAAGCAGCTCGAAGAGCGCGTAAACGCCGCCAAGTCGCTCGACAGCAAGATGAGCGACATCGAAACCTATTTTCATATGGCCGAGGAAGAGACTTCCAGCGACTCGCGCGATGCGTTGCTCGTGGACCTGGCCAAGGAACTTGAGACAGCGGACGCCTACGTGGCCGAGCTCGAGACCAAGACCCTGATGGCCGGCGAAAACGACCGCCTCAACGCCATCCTCACCGTCAAATCCGGCGCGGGCGGCACCGAATCGCAGGACTGGGCCGAGATGCTTTTGCGGATGTATCTGCGCTGGGCCGAGTCCAAGGGCATGAAAGCCACGGTGCTCGATTCGAGTCCGGGCGAAGAGGCGGGGATCAAATCCGCGACGCTGCAGGTGCAGGGAGAAAATGCCTACGGGATGCTGGTGGGGGAGAGCGGCGTGCACCGCCTGGTGCGCATCTCGCCGTTCGACCAGCAGGCGCGGCGGCACACATCGTTCGCGTCGGTGTTCGTCATTCCGGAAATCGACGACCGCATCGAGGTGGTGATCAATCCCGACGATTTGCGGATCGACACGTACCGCTCGGGCGGCAAGGGCGGGCAGAACGTCAATAAGGTCGAGACGGCGGTGCGCATCACGCACGAGCCCTCGGGGGTAGTCGTGCAGTGCCAGAGCGAGCGCAGCCAGCACAAAAATCGGGAAACGGCCATGAAGCTGTTGCGGTCGCACCTGTACGAATTGGAGCTGGAGAAGCGCGCCGAGGCGGCTCACAAGGCGGACGCCGCGAAGCCGGAAATCAGCTTCGGCAGCCAGATCCGGTCCTACGTGATGCAGCCCTACCAGATGATCAAGGACCATCGCACGAAGCTCGAGCGGGGCGACGTCGAGAAGGTGCTCAATGGCGACCTCGACCCGTTCATCCGCGCCTATCTGCTGCACCGCCGCGAGGCGGCATAGCGATGCGGCGCCTTTGAACGGGCGGAATGCGCCGTTTAACCGGGATTTCAGCCTTTCAATGCATAAGATTGACGCGGCCGAGGGCGCATGTTAGCCTCGCCAATTCGGATAATCACGCAAGCGCGGCCGTTTGGACCGCTTGCCTTTCAAGCCTCTGGAGGGCACTGTTTTGGCAAAAGCTGAAGAGAAATTTCTGTTCACCTCGGAGTCGGTCACCGAAGGCCACCCCGATAAAATCGCGGACCAGATTTCCGACGCGGTGCTCGACACGGTCATGCACCACGACCCCATGGGGCGCGTGGCCTGCGAGACCATGGTCACCACGGGTCTGGTGGTGATCGCCGGGGAGATCACCATCAAGAAGGAAGCGCGCGGCGAACTGGAGTACGAACGCATCGCCCGGCAGGTGATCGACGAGATCGGCTACAACCGCGCCAAATACGGCTTCGACGCCGAGACCTGCGGCATCCTGACGGCGGTGAAGCCGCAATCGCCCGACATCGCCATGGGCGTGGACACCGGCGGCGCGGGCGACCAGGGTCTGATGTTCGGCTACGCCTGCGACGAAACGCCCGAGCTGATGCCCATGCCCATCCAGCTCGCTCACCAGCTTTGTCTCAAGCTTTCCGAAGTGCGCAAGAAGGGCGTGCTCGATTTCCTCCGGCCCGACGGCAAGTCCCAGGTCTCGATTGAATACCGCGAGGGCCGCCCGGTGCGCGTGGATACGGTGGTCATCTCGACGCAGCACAGCGACAAAGTTTCGCACACCGATCTGCGGGATGCGGTGATCGAGAAGGTGATCAAGCCGGTGGTGCCCGCAGAAGATGTTTGACGCGCAAACCAAGGTTCACGTCAACCCGACCGGGCGCTTCGTCACCGGCGGTCCGATGGGCGACGCGGGATTGACCGGCCGCAAGATCATCGTGGACACCTATGGCGGCTACGGCCGGCACGGCGGCGGAGCGTTTTCGGGCAAGGACCCGTCGAAGGTGGACCGCTCGGCGTGCTACATGGCGCGCTACGTCGCCAAGAACATCGTGGCGGCGGGCCTGGCGCGCAAGGTGGAAGTCCAGCTGGCCTACGCCATCGGCGTGGCCGAGCCCGTATCCGTCATGACCGACACGTTCGGCACCGGCACCATTCCCAACGCGCAGATCACCGAACTCATCCGAGCCTTCTTCAAGCTCACGCCCAAGGGAATCATCGAGGCGCTGAATCTCCGGCGTCCGATCTACCGCGCCACCGCGGCCTACGGGCATTTTGGCCGCACCGGTCCGGGTTTCACCTGGGAGCGCACGGACCGGGCCGACGCCCTCCGGGAAGCCGCAGGCAAGGGCACCGCGGCATCGTCACGCGGTTAATTCGAATTTCCAATCAAAATCGAGGTTGAAAGGGAGTCTCTCGTGGAAACAGCAGCCAAGATTAAGGGCGATGTGAAGGATCTCTCGCTCGCCGAACAGGGCAAGCGCAAGATCGAATGGGCCAACCAGCACATGCCCGTTTTGCAGTTGATTCGCAAGCGGTTCATCAAGGAGCAGCCGCTCAAGGGCGTGCGCGTGTCCGCCTGCCTGCACGTGACGACGGAGACGGCCAACCTGGCCATCACGCTGCGCGACGGCGGCGCGGACATGGTGCTGTGCGCCTCGAACCCGCTTTCGACGCAGGACGAAGTGGCCGCGTCGCTGGTCAAGGACTTCAACATCCCGACGTACGCCATTAAGGGCGAGGACAACGCCACCTACTACGCGCACATCGCCGCGGCCATCGACCACAAGCCGCAGATCACCATGGACGACGGCGCCGACCTGGTCACGACGATTCTCACCAAGCGCAAGGAACTGCTGCCGCACATCATCGGCGGCACCGAGGAGACCACCACCGGCGTCATTCGCCTGCGCGCCATGGCCAAGGACGGCACGCTGCAGTTTCCGGTCATCTCCGTCAACGACGCGCTCACCAAGCACTTCTTCGACAACCGCTACGGCACGGGCCAGTCCACGCTGGACGGCGTGATCCGCGCCACCAACCTGCTGCTCGCCGGGCTGAAAGTGGTCGTGGCCGGATACGGATGGTGCGGCCGCGGCGTCGCGATGCGCGCCAAGGGGCACGGGGCGGACGTCATCGTCACCGAAATCAACCCGGTGAAGGCCATCGAGGCCGCCATGGACGGCTTCCGCGTGATGCCCATGAGCGAGGCCGCCAAAATCGGCGACATCTTCATCACCGTCACCGGCAACAAGTCCGTGCTGGCGCACGAGCACTTCGAGAAGATGAAGGACGGCGCGGTCATCAGCAATTCCGGGCACTTCAACGTCGAGATTGACATCCCGGCGCTGGAAAAGCTCTCCAGCGGCAAAAAACCCGCGCGCCCATTTGTGGATGAATACACCATGAAGGATGGCCGCCGCGTCTATCTGCTCGGCGAGGGCCGCCTGATCAACCTCGCCGCCGCCGAAGGCCATCCCGCCTCGGTGATGGATATGAGCTTCGCCAACCAGGCGCTCTCGGCCGAGTACATGGTTAAGCACGCCAAGGAACTGAAGAAGGAAGTCTATCCCGTGCCCGACTACCTCGATAAGGAGATTGCCCGGCTCAAGCTCGAGTCCATGGGCATCCTGATCGATAAGCTCACGCCGGAGCAGGAGCACTACCTGGCGTCGTGGTCGGAAGGCACGTAAACAGCGAACTTTCGAAAAGCGAAACTGGGAAATTGAAAATCGGGTGGCCGGGGCATCAGCCCTGCCATCCGATTTTCTTTTTTGCGCCGCGCATCTTCCTGGTGCGTGCTAACCACGGCGAACTTGCCGCTGGTTCGTCGTGGGCCTTCCTCCGCGCCAAGACAAACGGCGCTCCCGCGATGTAGAATCGCCGCGTCCATGCGCTCTCGGCCCATCGCCGTGGCATTTGGCTGCGCCCTCGTATGGGCCGCGGCATTCGGACAATCGGACAGGGCGCAGTCCAACGCCGCGGCGCCATCGGCTGCGCGCGCCGCCTCCGCGTCCTCCGGCCCATCCGAAGTCCGCTTCGCGGGCGAAGTTGTGGACGGCGGCTCTTTCGAGCGCGAGATCGGGCACGATCTCGTGTTTCAGCTGATTCCTCTGAGCGGGGATACGGCGGGCGGCTGGGTGATCGAGATTGTGCCCAAGGCGCAGCCGGCGGACGACGAGGTGGAGTTTTCCGGGATTGTCACGCCGCCCTATCACTTCTACAACGACCGGTACGTGGCGGGGGCGTATGGCTACTCGACGAAGGAGGCCGTGGCCATCACGCCGCGGCAATTCAACTTTGTCCTGTCGGTGGGCGACCGCCGCATCGCGGAAGACGTAGTCAATTCGGTGCTCTACCCGAGCGTTTCCTCCGAACAGGAGAAGGAGCGGATCTCGAGCGAAGCGGCGGACCTTCGCCTGGGCCATGGAGTATTCCGCATTCTCCGCGCGCGCGTCACGCTGGGCAAGGCGGGCAAGCCGGACGCCATCGCCTGGCTCAAGTTCGACGTCGCCCTGAATTTTTCTCCCGGCCTCACCCTGCAATCGGTCCTCGCGCCTGCGCCGCCTTCCCGTCGTTAGGTTTCTTGCTCCGCTGCCGGCCTCGACAAATGCCGTAGAATGGGACGGAATGAGACCGCCGCTGCGAATTCGCTGGGTGCTCGTCGTTTTCCTCATGGCGCTTGCACTGGGCTGTGGGTCACCTGCCCCAGCGCAAGTCTCGCAGACCGACCCAGCCCGGGTAAGCTCTGCCCGCGCAGACGTGGAGAAACTGATCCAGCAAAGCGGTGCGGATGTCTCGGTCGCATTTCGCTCCCTCGACGGCACCCGGGAACTCTTCATCCAGGCCGATAAGCAATTCGAGGACGCAACTGCGATGAAGATCCCGGTCATGATCGAGCTGTACGCGCAGGTGGAGGCCCGCGAACTGCGCTGGACCGATCCTCTGCAGGTGCACACGAGTTTTCGAAGCATTGTCGACGGCAGCATGTACGGCCTCGATCCAGCCGCCGCCGGCGACATCGCAAAAAGCGCCGCTAAGACCATGACGCTGCGCCAGCTCTGCGATGCCATGATCGCGGGTGATAGCGACCTCGCCGCCAACCTGTTGATCGAAAAACTTGGCATCGCCCGGATTCACCAACGCATGCATGCGCTCGGCGCGGATGGCATGGAACTCGTGGCGGGGTTTGGCGATAACAAAGCATCGGCGAAGGGCTTGAAGAACGTCACTTCAGCGCGCGCTTTGATGGTCCTGCTCTGGGCTTTGGCGGGGAACCAGGTTGTCAGCGCGGACGCCAGCAAGCAGATGATCGGCCTCATTGCCCACTCCAGATTGGAGGGCGGCATTCCCGGGATAACGCCGGCGCGGGCGCCCGCCAGGCGCGCGCCCTTCGGCGGTGATCAGCACGACGCGACGATCATCCTGGGCGCGCACTCCTTTGTCGTCGTCACGGACGTGCGCGGCCTCGCTGACCCGCGAGCCAGTGCGGCCCTCGTCGCCCAAATGGCCCACGCCCTTTCGGCCGCAATGTAGGCGAGCATCGCTCTCCCTACCCCTCCTGCCTGTTGGTTCACCGGGGGGCAATTCCGATAGGCTTGCAATAGAGTTTGAGTTCCACTACCTACACGAACGAGCGCTTGACACGCGTCGCTCCATCCCTAAGATGGTAAAGTGGGGCGTTTGGAGGAGCCGAGAAATTCAGCCGCACTGGCCACTTCGGAACTGCGGGTCGACTCGACACAGCGTGCCGAGTAGAAATCGGCCTAACTGATTAAAAACAAACGGCAGCAACGCTTTCTACCCACTACACTCTTGCGGGGTATCCGGAGAGCCAGCGATGATGCAGGAATGGGCCAACTCGGCGATTGAAACCGCGAAGCGCCGGGGCGCTTCCTACGCCGACGCGCGGGTGATGGACATCCGCCAACGCGACATCTCCACCAAGAACGGAGAGGTCGGCACGCTGGCCGAGTCGGAATCGCTGGGCATCGGCATCCGCGTGATCGCCGGGGGCGCCTGGGGATTCGCGTCGACCGACCGGCTGACGCGCGAGGGCGTGCAAGCGTGCGCCGCCGAAGCGGTGGACATCGCGCGGGCCTCGGCGCTGGCCAAGCGCGAGGATGTGGCGCTCGCTGGCGAGCAGGCCTATGTGGACACGTGGCAGAACCCCTTCCTGAAAGACCCGTTTCGCATTCCCGTCGAGCGGCAGATCGATCTGCTGCTCGCGGCGGACAAGGAGATGCGCCGCGTGAAGGGCGTGACGGTGGCCGAAGGCTCGATGACGTTCCGGCGGATCGAACAGCTCTTTCGTTTCCAGCGCGGGCTCGTCCATCCATCAGATCAAGATGCAATCGGGCGCGGGGATTGTGGCCACGAGTTTCGCGGGAAGCGAGATCCAGAAGAGGTCGTATCCCAACAGTTTCGGCGGCCAGCACATGCTGCAGGGCTACGAGCTGGTGGAATCGCTCGACCTGGTGGGCAACGCGCCGCGCATCGCGGAAGAATGCGTGGCGCTGCATTCAGCCGCGCAGTGTCCGGAAGGCGCGCGCACCATCATCCTCGGCAGTTCGCAGCTCGGTCTGCAGATTCACGAATCGATCGGCCACCCCATCGAGCTGGACCGCGTGCTGGGGATGGAAGCGAATTTCGCGGGGATGAGTTTTCTTACCACGGAAAAGCTGCGCAAGCTGAAGTACGGCTCGAACATCGTCAACGTGGTGGCCGACGCGCGGCTCGAGCACGGACCCGGCCTCGGGACGTTCGCCTACGACGACGAAGGCGTGCCGGCGCAATGCACGCCCATCATCACCAACGGGCTCTTCACCGGCTACCTGAGCAGCCGCGAGACGGCGTCGTCGATTGGCGAAAAGCGCTCCGGCGGGACGATGCGCACCGAAAGCTGGAACCGCCTGCCGATGATCCGCATGACCAACATCAGCATCAATCCCGGCACGTGGAAGTTCGACGATCTCATCGCCGACACCGACGACGCGATCCTGATGGACACCAACCGCTCGTGGTCCATCGACGATCGCCGCTACCATTTTCAGTTCTCCACGGAAATCGGCTGGGAAATCAAGGGCGGAAAAAAGACGCGCATGATCAAGAATCCCAGCTACAGCGGGATCACCACCGAATTCTGGAACAGTTGCGACGCCATCTGCTCGCGCGAATATTGGACGCTGTGGGGCACGCCGAACTGCGGCAAGGGCCAGCCCCAGCAGACCATGGGCACGGGCCACGGAGCTGCTCCAGCGCGCTTCCGCAACGTCAAAGTCGGCGTCGCGTTCGCGAAATAAACGGAACCCATGGCCACCAAAGACATTCACCTGACCGCCGCCGAACTCGAGCGCATCGCCGAGCGGATTTTGAAATTCAGCGAGGCCGACGAGACCGAAGTCGACATCGGCGTGACCACGGACGCGCTCACGCGCTTCGCCAACAACACCATTCATCAGAACGTCGCCGAACACACGCTGGCGATTTCGGTCCGCGCCGTCGTGGATGGCCGCACGGCCCGCGCCACCACCAACAAGACGGACGAGGAATCGCTGCGGCGCGCCGCCGCGGCGGCGATGCGCCTGGCGCGCAACCAGCCCCCCAGTCCCGATTTGCTGCCGATGCTGCGCGGCCAGAAATACCAGAAGGTGGCGCGATTTTTCCCGGCCACCGCGGAGGCCACTCCCCAGGACCGCGCGCGGGCGGTCACGCGCGTTTGCCGCATGGCGGACAAGAACCGGCAAACCTCCGCGGGCATTTTTTCCACCGGGAGGTCGCACTCCCTGCTGGCGAATTCCCGGGGGCTTTTCGCGCGCTACCAGCAGACGCGCTCGGAATTTTCCGTCACCATCCTGGAAAAGGATTCCTCGGGCTGGGCCAAGGCCAATTCGCCCGATCTTCGCGCGCTGGATCCCGAGGCCCTGGCCGAAAGCGCCAGCCGCAAGGCGGCCGGATCGCGCGCGCCGCGCGAAATCGCTCCGGGGCGCTACACGGCGATCCTCGAGCCGCCGGCGGTGCTCGACCTGGTGGGTTTTCTTTTTTACGATTTCGCGGGCACGGCGGTGCTGGACAAGCGCTCCTGCTTCACGGGCCGCATGGGTAAGCAGGTGTTCGGCGAAAACATCACGCTGTGGGACGACGCCTATCACGCCGCTGCAAACCGGCGCGCCCTACGACGGCGAAGGCCTGCCGCGGCAGAAGGTGTTGCTCGTGGATCGCGGCGTGCCGAAGAATCTGGTCTACGCGCGGGCCACGGCCAAAAAGATGAAGGCCAAGCCGACCGGCCACGGCTTCTCGCTGCCCAACGACTACGGCGAAGCGCCCATGAACCTGGTGTTCGCGGGGGGCGACAAATCGGTGGACGAAATGGTGCGCACGACCGAGCGCGGCATTCTGGTCACGCGCTTGTGGTACATCCGCGAAGTTGATCCCTACGAAAAGATCCTCACGGGCATGACGCGCGACGGCACGTTCCTGGTCGAGGACGGCCGCGTCACCGGAGGCCTCCGCAATTTCCGCTTCAATCAGAGTATTTTGGAGATGTTGTCCAAGGCCGAGATGCTGGGCCCCGCGGTGCGCGCCGCCGGCGAGGAGTCGTTCGAGATGGTAGTGCCGGCGATGAAGGTCCGCGACTTCCACTTCAGCGAAGTGACGAAATTCTGAGAGCAGGCCGCGCGGTTAGGGCGTGAACTGAAGGCTGCTGATCGTGCGGGCGATGACGTTCTCCTGGATCTGCACCAGGTCGTCGTCGGCGCGGGTCATGCCGAAGATGGTGTACAGGCGGTTGCCGCGCGGCACGAAGGCCACCACGCCGGACCAGTCGTGGCGGTCCACGCTGCCGCGAAACCTCCGCTCGGTGGCCACTATCCCGGACACCGTGACGTGCTGCTCGCCCAGCGGGCGGAAATTCTCCATGACGTCGCGCAGCCGCCGCTCCGCCGCGTCGATGTCGGCGGCCAGCGATTTCCCGGCGGCCTCCTGCCCGATGAGCAGGTAGGTGGTTTCGTCGGAAGTTCCCATGGCGGCAATCGCGCCCGGCAGCACGCCGCGCGCTCCGTCGATCACCTGCCAGCTCGGCGGTTTGTACATCTGGAAGCGATAAGTCTGGTTGGTGTAGAGGTTGCCGGAAACTTCCTCGCGAATGGGTTCGGGCGCGGCCGGTGCGGGGGGTGCGACGTCGGCCACCGGAGATGGCGCAGAAGGGGCAGGCGGCGCGGCGTTCGTGGCCGCTGCGGCAGGTTTGCTGGCCGGCGCCGGAATCGGGGCAGGAGCAGCGGCAGCCACAACCGCAGGTTTCTTTTCCGCGGCGGCGTGAGCGGCAGCGTCGGCGATGCTGATGGACGCGACCAGGTCTCTTTGCACGACCGCGTAGCCGTAGGCGGTCTTGACCTTGAAGGAATTGTCCTCGAATCCCACGATGGTGCCGGAGATTTTCGAGCCGTCCTTGAGTTTCAACTCGTCGGCGCGCAGCGCATCCGGCGGCAGCAGGACGGAAACGGCCAGCGGCGCGAGCAGCGCGCCCGTGCCCAGGAATCGGATGCCCCTCTTCATGCCTTCGAGTATCGCGCCGGGCCACGCAGCGGGCAATTCTATATGGCGCCGGGTTGTTGGGTTAGTCAGCAGCGCCGGGGAGTCAGCGGTCGAGGAAGGCGCGGAGGCGCGCGTAGCCCGCGCGGCTCACCGGGAGCTGCACGCCGGTGGTCAGCACGGCCACGTGACTGTCCTTGCCGTACGGCTCGACCTTCGCGACGCGTTCGAGATTCACGATGTAGGACCGGTGAATGCGGAGAAAACGCGAAGGATCCAGTGCAGCTTCGAGCGCCGCGATGGTCTGTTGCTTCAGGTGCTTCGTTCCTTGCGACGCCAGCGCGACGTAATCGTCCTGTGCTTCGACGTAGTCGAGCTTGGCGACCGGGACGATGAAAACGCTGGAGCCGTTGCGCACCGGAACGCGGTCGAGGAATTGCGAGGGCGCGCGCGCGGCGGCGGCCAGCTGGGCCGGGGGCGGAGGGGCCGGCAGCACCTTGCCATCGAGGCGCTCTTTGGCATGCGCGAGCGCAACTTCGAAGCGAGCCGCGGCGACAGGCTTCAACAAGTAGTCCACGGCGTGAACCTCGAACGCGCGGATGGCGTGGCTATCGTGCGCGGTGACGAAAATCACGGCCAACGCGTCCGCGCCGATCAATTCGAGCACTTCGAAGCCATCGAGCTTGGGCATCTGAATGTCGAGGAGAACCAGGTCTGGTTTCGATTCCGCGACGGCCTTCACCGCGTCGAAACCATTCGAGCATTCGGCGATCACCTCGATATCGGGGTGGGCCGAGAGGTATTCGCGAAGCACCTGCCGCGCGAGGTCCTCATCGTCGACAATCATCACTCGAATCTTAGCGGCTGCGTCGCGACTCATGATGCCGGGCCTCCTTTTTCGGCAGGGAGCGTGATCCCCACGCGAAAACAGTCTCCCTCGTTCGTGATGCCGAAACTCGCGCGATTTCCATAGCGGGCCTCCAGGCGTTGGCGGACGTTCACCAGGCCCACGCCATTGCGGCGGCGCGAGGGGGCCTCGGGATCAAACTGGTTTTCGACCACCACGGAGAGCCTGCCGTCTTCGCTCCGTATGCCGATCCGGATCCAGCCGCCTTCGACGCAGTTGGCAATTCCATGGACGACCGCGTTCTCCACCAGCGGCTGCAGCAGCAGCGGCGGGACGTCGACATCAAGAGCTTCGGGCGCGATCTCTTCTTCGATCCGGAGGCGCGCGCCGAAGCGAATCTTTTCCACGGCAAGGAAAGCATGAATCAGAGACATTTCTTCCTGGAGCGGAATGGCGGACTTTTCGCCGAGACCCAGGGTCCGCCGCAAGAAGTCGCCCAACAGGATGCACATTTCGCGCGCCTTGGGCGGGTCCGAGGTCGTGAGCGCGCTGATCGAGTTGAGGCTGTTGAAGAGGAAGTGCGGATTCACCTGGGCCTTCAGCGCCTTCAATTCCGCATCCCGCGCCAGAAGACCCGCCTGCAGGACCCGTGCTTCGGCTTCCCGGAACGATTCCAGGGCAATCAGGGCGTAGTAAAAGAAGACCGACACGAGATAGAGCAAAATCCCAGTGCCGAAAATCAGAGGAAGCGCCGGATCGAGGTGAATGCTCAGGCTGCGAAATTCGGAAACATTCGACGAGAGCAGCCATCCCAGGATCCATGCGGCGAAAACCCATACGCCGGAGCAGACCAGCGCTCCGCCGAGGTGAGTCAGCGCCAGCCGGTTGATTGCGGTGCGGTCGAGGGGAGTGACCCGGCAGGGATACCATGCCGAGAGGCAAACGAAGGCATACAAGAAGCACAACGGCAGCGCCAAGCAGGCGGATTCCACCCTGCTCAATTCGCCCGCGACGGACAGGAGGTAGGCCAACAGCGCTGCGAGCGGAATCCAGGCGGCCAAGTAGAGGAGCAGACGCCGAAGTTGGCCAAAGATGGGATGCATAAGGGCTTCAGTTCTTGATGACGACGCCTCCGAAAACCACGGCGCCACGCACGATCAACTGCTTGACCGGCGCGGAAGCATCGGCGGGCCGCGGGTACGTCTCATCCACAAATGCTCCGCCGACAGCTCCTGCTTCGAGTATCACTTTCCATGTGTCGGGGATCCGGATTTCACCTCCGCCGAACACGGAGTCGACATGGATCACGGCCCGGTCGCCGTCGATGTTCGCGCGGGTCAGGTCAATGTTGAAGCCTCCCAACACAACGGCTAGCTTGGCATACTTGAAATGCTGGGAGGTGACTCGCCGCTTAAAACCGCTGAGAATTACCGACTGATTGAACTCGGAATCGACGACGTCCGCGGCTTGCACTGTGGGCTCCGAGGGGGCTTGGCCCTCGGCCACGTTGAACGAGGAGCGAACCTTTTCGCCCCAGCCTTGCCCGTCGGGCGGGCGAGGGCCGGGAGGGATACGGCCGGACGCATCAAGCAGCTTCCACACGCCAAAGGCAATCAACCCGAGCGGCCAAAGCGAGGCGATGTGAATGCGAAACAGACCCAGCTCGTTCGCCACCGAGGTGGCGCCCAAGAGGATTACAAGGGAACCCCAGATCTGGCCGCTGCTACTGTGGGCGTGGATAACGATCTTGACCCCCCAGTAGATGATGATGGCACCCCAGAAGAAGCGGAACGCCTCATGCGCCGGGAAAATCCCCTGCTGGTCGAGAAAGAAGATCACGCCCAGCGAGATAATCAACAGGCCTATGAACATGCCCGGAGGGCCGACTACGCGTCTGGGACGATCATGCATTCCGTTCTCCGTTGGACGTCCGCGAGATTCCGGCGCGTTTTGCGGACAACAGCATCACGATACCGGCCGTGACGAGAGTCAGCGGCCAGATCCTGAATGCATCTTGCAGCAAGGCCGAAGTGAGGCACATCTCCAATGTTCTCCCGATGGTATTGAGAATCACCGAAATGTACCAGAGATTGTCAACGTTGGGGTGAACGCCACTGATCTCACCCCATTGAAACACAATACCGGCGAGAATCAGAGCCGCGGCCACGATCGTGGTGGCCGTCCCGTGGCCCGACCTGTGAATGGGGAACTGGCGGTTTGTATGTGTCATCGTATCGTCTCCCTGATGATGTGGCCCGCTGTCGATGGCGAGAGAATAGGGCGAGAGAGACGCGATGTCGTGGGCTTTTCGGCGAATGGCCGCTCGGTACCGGCGAATGGCGGACCCGGGGCTTGGATTCGGCGGCGCCGGATCAGGAGAAGATCGCGACGCCGAGGCAGAAGATGGCGAGGAAGCAGCCGGCCAACAGGAAGAGCAGGCGGAGACTCTTCTTCCGGCGAGCGGCGAAGACGATGAGAGCCAGCATGGCCAGGAGAAAAGCGAGTTCGGGCCAGAATAGCCGGGAAGAAAAGCCGGCGGTCCATTGGCCGGTGGCGTCTTGCATCCACGCGGAGGCGAACGACGTTGCCGAGGCCAGCGAAACGGCGAGGAAGCCGGCGAGCCCGGCCCCCTTGGCCCATTCCGGGATGATCCAGCGTTTTCGAGTTTCGCGCCAGTCGAGCCAGGTTTGCGCGACCACCAGCCCGACGACGATTAAAACAAACAGCCCCATACATCCCCCGATCTAGTGCCCCCGCCGATGCCCGGGAACCACGTCCTCAGCACGAAGCCGCACGAGTCATGGGCGGCTCCGCGGTTCCGGAGGGCACCTCCACGGTTTCCATCTTGAACTGCGCTTCCTCGGTCGAACCCTTCAGGGCGGTCACCGCCGATTTTCCCCCGGCGATAACCTGCGCGACATCGTCGAAATGTCCGGCGAAACGCCCGTCCCAGCGGGGGCCGTGCGACTTGGGCTGCGCCGTCATACCGGGTTGAACTCGCCCGTGACGATCATCTGTTCGCTGATGGCGCGGGCTTGCTGGAACTGCTGGGACATTTCCGCGGGCGTGCCCTGCGGGAGTTCGCGGAGAATCCGGGCGAGCTCTTCGTCGAACAGCGCGGTGATCCGCTCGGGCGTGTGAAGGACGGGCTGGCCGTGGTCGTCAACGATGGAAACGGCATCGCGATGGCGGACGCGCTGCGCAATCATCAAGCGATAGATGCGATCGGTGGCCAGATCCTCCATGTAGCCGTCCAGCAGACTGGCGCCGCGACCGGCGAGGACGCCCTGGCGATAGCGGATCACGGTGCGCACGGCGGCACGCGTGCCGGCGAGCGTTTGCTTGCCGACACCGGCGGGCACAGGGCGCAGATTGGGGCGCGGGTCCGGATGGGCCGGGCGGGCCTTCAACTGGTTGGGAGCCGGGAACTGTTTGACGGCGATGTCGTTCTGATCGGGGTGGCCGGTCCAGGCGCCGTCCATCAAGCACATGGCCTCGTTCTTCTTGTCTTGTTCGAGCACGGCGAGCGCGCGGGCGTTGAGTTCGGCGTCCTCGCGGCTGGGGTAGAGCGCGGTCATGCCGCCGATGGCGAGCAGGCCATGTTTGTGGCAAATCTCGGGAATGCGGTTGCGCAGATTCTGGAAGAAGGCCACGTCGTGGGGAATGGTGTTGCGGTCCGGCAGCACCCAGTGCGGGTCGGCCAGATTGAAATGAATGAGGCTGGCCATGTAATCCCAGCGGCCGAGATTCAGGGCCAGGATATGTTCGCGGAGGTTGTAGGCGAACTCCTCCATCTGGTAGGCCAGGGGATGGGACTCCACCAGCGCCATACACTTGATGTAATTCTTCGGCCAGCCTTTGGCCTGCGCGACGGCCTGGAAGAGGTCGCGCCACCACAGGGCCTCCTCGGCGGATTCCGTCTTCGGGATGTAGAAGGTGAGCGGATGCTTCTGCTCCTCCGCCTTCACCTGAAACGTGAGCAGGGCCACGTCGAAGAGCGACGCCGAAAGGATTTCTCCGGCGAGCACGCCGGCCTGGTGGAGGTGCAGGCCGCGAGCGCGGAGCATGATGACCGCCTGGCTCGGTTGAATGGAGACGGTGCGGTTGCGCTTGCGGTCGAAATAGGTGAGCTTGCCGCGCAAGGCTGCGAGGATATTCGTGACGCCCTGCATCAGATGCGGCCAAAAGTTTGCAATGGAGTCTTCGAGGTCGAGCATGACGCCGGGCGCGCCGGAATTGAGCATCTTGACGACGAGTTCGGCGTCGTCGGCCGGGCCGGTCATCTGATTGCGCTGATCCTGGCACCAGGCGGGCAGCTCGATTTGCCAGTTCTCCCGGGTAGCCGGAGAAGGCGGGAGATAGTCGGGAAGCCGGCCCTGGTGTGCGGCGGCGAGGGCGGCGGCCCGTTTTTCGACGAGTTGAACCTGGCGAGGAGTAAAGATGCGATGCAACGGAAGCAAAAATTCCAGGAAACCGGAAGGGAGATCGCGGGCCGGATCAAAACCTGCGGGAGCGGTATTCATCGGTTGAAGAGTGGAGTATGAATTGGTCATCAGATTCGTCCTGGCGACAATATTAGCGCGCGAAGAAAAACAGGCGCGCCGGGCATATGATGCCACGGACGGAGCAATTTCCGTAAAAGATATCGTTGCCACAACTTAGCCTCGCGAGGGACGCCTGGGTGGGGCAATTGCGCTACCAAAGGGGCCGGTGCCGGCGCCCGAAACGCTGGCCGCGTCGAACGAGGGCAAAGTCCTCGCGGTTCTATCAGTTGCATTGCGGCCGGTGCGGCGGTCGGCTCCGGGTCGCGAGGTGGGAGGGAGCGGAGCGGGCGCTGGGCCGGTGGATTGGAGAAATGTTTTGCAGACAGAGGGAAGGCGGTGTGGTCCTATACGTTGTAGCGCTGCATTGCAGTACGTCACTGAGGGCGGAAGCGATTCGTTGCCGTTCTCACAACCGATGGGGTGTCGGAAGCAGGCAAGGGCAAGGAATCTGCTAGGATAAGCGGACACATGCCATCCCCCTGGATCATCGCGCATCGCGGAGCTTCCGGGCATGCTCCGGAGAACACCATGGCGGCCTTTGAGAAGGCGGTGGAGATGGGTGCGCTGTTTATCGAGACCGACGTGCATCTGACGCGCGACGCGCGGTTCGTCGCGATCCACGACGGGACGCTGGAGCGGACAACCGATGGGCACGGAGTGGTCCGCGAATTCACGCTGCCGGAGCTGCGCAAGCTGGATGCGGGGCGGTGGTTCGATCCGCAGTTCGCGGGGCAGCGGATTCCGACCCTCGATGAAATCCTGGCTTTTGGGCAGGCGCAGGACGTGGTGTTCTATCTCGAGATCAAGTACCAGACGGCGTGGGGCATGCATCACGCGCTGGCGGCGGCCCTGCAGAAGCCGGAGAATGCGGCGCGCACCATCGTGATTTCGTTCGAGGCGGATACGCTGCTGGCGTTGCGGCGTCTGAATCCATTCATCATGCTGGGGATGCTGGTCGAGAAGGCGGATGGGAACCTGGTGGACCTGGCGCGGGATGCCGGAGCGCGGCAGCTGTGTCCGCGAAGCGATCTGGTGACGCCGGAACTGGTGGCGAAGGCCAAGCATGCGGATATGCACGTGGTCACCTGGACCGTGAATGATCCGGCGGAAATGCGTCGATTGATCGACGCGGGCGTGAACGGCATCATGACCGACTATCCCGAGCGGCTTCGGGCGGTCATCGAGGGCAAGTAGGCTCCGAGCGGGTTCTCCCGTGCTCGGGTTTTCTCCTGTGCGGCAAGCCATCCCCGACGAATGAACGGCGAATTCGTCGAGGCCACCCGTTGTTTCTAAGTGATTGCGGTAAAGAGAGCGGCGAATTGGGAGAGCGAGAGCTGCTCGGCGCGGGCATCGGGGCGGAGGCCCGCGGCGGCGAGGGCTTCGTGGATGAGGGCATCCGTCGCGAGTGCGCGTAAATTGTTGCGCAGGGTTTTGCGCTTGTGGCTGAAACAGAGCTGAATGAATTCGAGGAAGCGTGGTTCGTCGGAAACGGGAATTCCCAGCGCGGCGCGTTCGCCCGGGAGGGTCAGGCGCAGCAGCGCGGAGGTAACGCGCGGGGGCGGACGAAACGCGCCGGGAGGAATGCGGAAGACGAGTTCGGGCCGCGTGTAGAACTGGCAGATGGCCGACAGATAGCCGTATTCGCGGCGGCCGGGGGGCGCCGCAATGCGCGCGCCGACTTCCAGTTGCACGACGATGTGGATGGAGGCGATCTGGCCGGCATAGCCAAACAGGTGATGGAGGATGGGCGAGGTGATGTAGTAGGGGAGATTGCCGTAGACGCGGAATCGTCCGCCGGCCAATTGCCCGAGATCGGTCTTCAGGACGTCTCCCGTCACGACTTCGACGCCGGGCCATTCCTGGGGGGAAGAGCGCACGCGCTGCTGGAGCGCCTCCGCCAGGCGCGCGTCGGCTTCGACGGCGATCAGGCGGCGGCCCGGAGCGGCCAGGAGTCGCGTCATTTCCCCGTGGCCGGGGCCGACTTCCACCCAGACGTCCTCGGCGCCGAGCGGCAGGGTAGCGAGAATGCGCTTTTGCCAGTTCGGGTCGCCCAAGAAGTGCTGTCCCAATCGCTGTCGCGCCATAGCGGAGGGGAGTGTAGCAATGTGCCACGGCAGTAACAAATGCAGCGTGGAGGCGGAGATTGTCTTGACGAGTCCACGGGGCTTCCGCTACCGTTTTTGCTCCGGCTAACCAACCATGAAGATCCTGTTCGTATCCTCCGAAGGGCTCCCGTATTCAAAGACAGGCGGACTTGCGGACGTGGTCCAGGCGCTGCCCAAAACGTTGGTCGAACTGGGCCACGAGGTGGCGGTTCTATTGCCGCGATACCGGGACAACAAGATCACTTCGACGCTGATTGCCAGTGTCACGGTGGGGCTGGGCGACCGATTGAGGTTTCCGGCGATCGGCGAGGGGCAGGCGGTGGAAGGCGTCCGGTATTTCTTCGTGGACGATCCGGCCTTCTTCGACCGGGCGCAGCTGTACGGGGACAAGAAGGGCGATTACGCGGACAACGCGGAGCGGTTTGCGGAATTTTCGCGCGCGGCGATCGAGCTGGTGAAGCGGGTGTGGATGCCGGACGTGATTCATTGCCACGACTGGCAATCAGCGCTCATCCCGGTGCTGCTGCGCACGCAGCACGCGGACGATCCGGCGGTGCGGGCGCTGCCGGTGGTGCTGACGATTCACAACCTGGGCTATCAGGGAGTGTTTCCGCAGACCGACCTGCGGAAGATCGGGCTGCCCGACCGGATGTTCACGATGGACTCGCTGGAATTTTACGGCAAAGTGAACTTCCTCAAAGGGGGCCTGATCTACGCCGACTATCTGACCACGGTGAGCCCGCGGTACGCCAAGGAAATCCAGACGCCGGAATACGGCTGCGGGCTCGAAGGCGTGATTCGCAACCGGGGGGAACGCCTGGTAGGGATTTTGAATGGAGTGGACTACGCCGTCTGGAGCCCGGAGACGGACACGTGGATCGCGCAGCCATATTCCGCCAAGGATCTCAGCGGGAAGAAAGCCTGCAAGAAGGATCTGCTGGCGGCGTTCGGGCTGGCGGAGGAAAATCTGGAGCGGCCGGTGGTGGGAATCGTTTCGCGGTTCGCGGACCAGAAGGGGTTCGACTTGATCGCGGAGATTTCGGACGATCTGATGAAGGAAGACCTGGCGATCGTGGCGCTGGGCACGGGCCAGCCGGAGTACGAGATGCTGTTCCAGAGTCTGGCGGAGAAATATGCGGGGCGGGTAGGCGTGAAGATCGGGTACGATAATGGGCTGGCGCACAAGATCGAGGCGGGGGCGGACCTGTTCCTGATGCCGTCGCGGTACGAGCCGTGCGGGCTGAACCAGATCTACAGCCTGCGGTACGGGACCGTTCCGGTGGTGCGCGCAACCGGCGGACTTGATGATACGATAGAAAATTACAATGCGAGGACCCAGCAGGGGACGGGATTCAAGTTCCAGGAGTACGACGGCGAGTCGCTGCTGGAGTGCATCCGCGCCGCACTGAAGATGTACCACGAGCCCAAGGCCTGGCGCGCGCTGCAGGTTCACGGGATGGCCCGGGACTTTTCGTGGCGAAGTTCGGCAAAGGAGTACGCCGTGCTGTACAAGATGGCGAAGCAGGGGCGAATCCAGCGGACGACGAAATCATCGAAATAAATAGAGGCGCAGGCCACGGCATTTTACCGGGCCGCGCAACAAGGGGAGACCATGGGAGACACGATTCAAGCGGTGAGCGATGCCAGCTTTCAAAGCGACGTGATCGAGGCCAGCAAGACGCAGCCGGTGATGGTGGACTTCTGGGCGGACTGGTGCCGCCCGTGCCACATGCTGACGCCGACGGTGGAGGAAATCGCGCGCGAGCAGGCGGGCAAGGTCAAAGTGGTAAAGCTCAACGTGGACGAGAATATGAATGTTCCGGGGCGATTCAATATTCGCGGCATCCCCACGCTGCTGGTCTTCAAGGGCGGGGAAGTGGCCGATCAGATCGTGGGCGCGGTACCGAAAGATCAGATCGTAAAGGTCCTCGAGCGCCACATTTAAACAAGGCAGCCGCATTCCACCTGCCCGGCAGGGTTGCCGCGGGCGGCCCGGGAACGCGATCGGCGAGGGCGCAGTGAAACAGAAGACCTGCGAGGCGTGCGGCGCGACGTTCCGCTGTTCGGCTTCCGGCGCGGGATGCTGGTGCGCCGAGGTGGAGCTGAGCGGCGGCGCGCTGGCGGAGTTGCGGGAGCGGTTTCGCGACTGCCTGTGCCCGCGCTGCCTGCCGCGCGAAGGCCAAGGGCCCGCGAGTCCGCCAACCGACCAGCCGTAGCCGGCGGCGCCGCGTTTCTCCCCGGTAAGTCGTGAATCCCGCAGAAGTACGGTGTTGGGGGGACGTGTGGGCGGGGCAGGAGTGCGCGGCGATCTCTCTTGACAACACAGGAGGGAGCGGCCATCTTAGTTGGCTTTACCCTGCAAGGGATTCGGGTCTGGTGGCATGGGAGAGGGGATGTGAGAGTCCGCGTCTGTTTTCACGACAAATGTTTTGACGGGGCGTCGTCGGCGGCGATTTTTTCGCGGTTTTATCGCGAGCGGATCGATCCCGGCGCGGAATTCCTGTACACGGGGATGACGCATAAGGCGTCGCAACCGTTTGAAGATGGGCTGTTCGACGGCGACGAAAACGTCATCGTGGACTTCAAGTATTCCAGTTCGCCGCGGCTGACGTGGTGGTTCGACCATCATCAGAGCGCGTTTCTGAAGCCGGAGGATGCCGAGAATTTCCGGCAGGACCGTTCCGGCAAGAAGTTTTACGATCCATCGTACAAGTCGTGCACGAAATTCATCGCCACGATCGCGGCGGAGAAATTCGGATTCGACGCGAAGCCGCTGGCGGAGCTGATTCACTGGGGCGACATCATCGACGGCGCGCAATTCAAGTCGCCGGAGGAGGCCGTGGGGCTGGCGGCGCCCGCCATGCAGCTGGCGCTGGTGATCGAGGCGGCGGCCGAGGCGAACCTGGTGCCGCGGCTGATCCCGGATCTGGCCGTGCTGCCGCTGGCCGAGATGATCGAGTTGCCGTGGGTGAAGCATCATCTGACGCGCCTGCTGGAGCGGCACCGCCGCTCGATCGACGTGATGAGGGAGCGCGCCGAGTCCCGCGACGGCGTCATCTATTTCGACGTGAGCGATCTGGACTTCGAGGGGTACAACAAGTTCGTGCCGTACTATCTGCATCCGGAGGCGCTGTATTCGGTGGGAGTCAGCTCTTCGCCAGTGCGCGCGAAGGTGTCCGTGGGGACCAATCCGTGGAAGGAGGCGTCCGCCGAAGTGAATCTGGCGACGCTGTGCGAGAAATACGGCGGCGGCGGGCACGCGCGAGTGGCCGCCATCTCGCTGGGTCCGGGGGACCTGGTGCGGGCGCGCCAGGTGGCCAAGGAAATCGCCGCGCTCCTGCGCCATTAATATTGGGCGGAGGGCGTCTCCGCCTGCGTCGGAAATCGATCCTGTCGTGCTAAAATAACTTGTTTTCGTGGGCCGCTAGCTCAATGGTAGAGCAGCTGACTCTTAATCAGCGGGTTGGAGGTTCGAGTCCTCCGCGGCTCACCACTTCTTTTCAATAGCTTACGGGATGTTTGCAGAATCGCCCGTTTGGGCACGGTAGCCGGTGGTCGTCGTTTCTGCGCGTCCTTGCCCCTATCCTGCTCTCTGCCATTGGCCAGCCGCGTCCGTTGTGTCTCCGCCGTGCCGGACCGTAGCGCCCGCCCTTTTCTCGGCATAGAGTTCCTTGTTATGAAATCAAGTTCCGCCCTAGTACCGCGCCTTTCGGATTATTGAGGTGATAAATAGGTAAAATCCTTCGGATTCAGGGCGCCGCAAGTACCTTAGAAAGCAAGAGCGCTCGACCACTTGTCCGGTGGGGCATAATCAGGCGTTTTAGCGTCGAGAGCGAACCATGGTAAACGCTCTGCCGAACGCGATTGCGCAGTCCCGCGGGAACAAGCAACCATCGCTCCGTATTTGATTCCTTCCGTACGGATTTCGCGCCCTTGTCCCGTATTGCGGTAGACTCTTCTAGTTATGGCGGGTCAATCATCTGAAGCGAAGTTCCGTGTGCGACCATTCCGTTTCTCATGCTTGGAGAGACCAGACGATTTGCAATCTGTCGGGGCAGCGATTCAGGTTGGCACTGCTCTTTGGGATGGAGGGTGCAACAGCATCATCCCCGTCTTCCAAAACAGAGCGTCGCGCTATTGTGAAGAAGGCTGGCCGGGTCCTAATGCACGCAGCTTTTTGGAGGAAATGATTGATGCGTTCGATCCGGATTTTTTCGTCCCGATGACCCATGACCTAGCGACAGTCGCATCCAGTGTTGTCGGCCAGAGGGTTGTCACCGGAGAGCAAATCTTCCCAGCAGGGGAGGACGATGACGCAATTAGGTTTGGGGTTTCAGTATCGGAGCTTTTCGCGCACCTGTATGAAAGACGATTCCAGTTCGTCGAACGCCACCCGCTCAAAGTGCTCACGCCGAAGGCGGCGGATGCTTCATTTGCAAGGTTGATCGCGTGTTCGTTCGGCGAGTTTCCTACGACTCAGCGTCTAGCTATTCTCGGGGAAGCCTACCAGGAGGAAGCGCAATCGATTATCAGCGATGCTTTGGCGGCGGTGCCAGAGCGGGGCCAAGGAAGAGTGGCGTAACGAAGGGGGACCCGAACTGATGCATTCGAAGACGCGGTCCAGAAGAAATCTGGAGCGGGAATCATGAGCAAGAAGGCACGGGTCAGCCACCCAATATACAACCTCCTGCCAACCGAAGTCGAAGGATTCGACTCCCTCGCAGAGCTTGCCCTGGACATGCGCTGGTCGTGGAACCATGCCACGGACGGAGTTTGGCGCACGCTTGATCCTATACTGTGGAAACTTACTCAAAATCCTTGGGTAGTCCTGCAGACGGTCTCGCGGGACCAACTCGAGCGCGTGCTGGCCGATCCTGCCTTCCGTAAGAACGTTGATGACCACCTGCGAGCCAAGCGTCAGGCGGCGGAGACGCCCGGATGGTTCCAGCAAAAGCATCCGCAGGCTCCCTTGACCTGCGTCGCGTATTTCAGCATGGAATTCATGTTGAGTGAAGCCCTCCCGATCTATTCGGGAGGACTTGGCAATGTGGCTGGCGATCAGCTCAAAGCTGCCAGCGATTTGGGCGTGCCGGTGGTCGGAGTGGGGCTGCTCTACCAGCAAGGCTATTTTCGCCAGGTGATTGACAAGAACGGAGCGCAACAGGCTCTATACCCGTACAACGATCCTGGACAGTTGCCGATCATGCCGTTGCGCCAACCGAACGGCGAGTGGCTGCGGTTGGAGATTGCCCTGCCTGGTTACTCGGTCTGGCTGCGCGCTTGGCAGGTCCAGGCCGGTCGAGTCAAGCTCTACCTGCTGGATAGCAACGATGCGGCGAACTTCCCCGCGCATCGAGGGATCACCAGCGAGCTCTATGGCGGCGGGCCGGAGTTGCGCTTGGTGCAAGAACTGCTTCTCGGGATCGGTGGCTGGCGGTTGCTCCGCGCGCTGGGCATCAGGCCTGAAGTCTGTCACCTAAATGAAGGACATGCGGCCTTCGCAACGTTGGAGCGAGCCCGACATTTCATGGAAGAAACCGGGCAGCCCTTCGAAGTCGCGCTGGCCGCCACGCGAGCGGGAAACCTCTTCACGACCCACACAGCAGTGGCCGCCGGCTTCGATCGGTTCGCTCCGGCTCTCATCGAACAATACCTCGGAGGGTATGCAGAGAAGGAACTCGGCATGACACTCCGCGATCTGCTGGCTCTGGGCCGCCAGAATCCGAACGACTCGTCGGAGAGTTTCAACATGGCCTATCTGGCAATCCGTGGGAGCGGGGCCGTGAATGGTGTGAGTCGCTTGCACGGGAAAGTCAGCCGGCACCTCTTTGGGGCTCTTTTTCCCCACTGGCCAGAGGATGAAGTGCCTGTCGGACATGTAACCAACGGAGTTCACATGCCGACCTGGGACTCGGCCCCTGCCGACGATCTTTGGACGAAAAGCTGTGGAAAGGACCGCTGGCTGGGACCGACGGAAAACCTGGAGCAGGACATTCGCCGCCTCTCCGACGCCACGCTGTGGCAATTCCGCGCCGCCAGCCAATCTCTTGTTGATTACGCTCGCGAGCGATTGTCCGTACAATTGGCCGCCTCCGGCGCGTCGCCGGAGGCAATTGACGAGGTGAAACATCTATTTGATCCCAAGGTTTTGACACTGGGCTTTGCGCGGCGCTTCGCGACCTACAAGAGACCGAACCTGCTACTGCATGACCCGCAGCGGCTGCTGCGCTTGTTGGCAAATCCGCAGCGCCCGGTGCAACTCATCATTGCCGGAAAGGCTCATCCGGCCGACCAGGCGGGGCAGGCCCTGATTGAGGAATGGATTCATTTCATCCGGCGGCCCGAGACGCGCCCCCATGTGATCTTCCTTAGTGACTATGACATGCATTTGACAGAGCGCCTGGTGCAGGGTGTGGATGTCTGGATCAACACACCGCGCCGGCCCTGGGAGGCTTGCGGAACGAGCGGCATGAAAGTGCTCGTGAATGGAGGCATTAATCTCTCGGAGTTAGATGGCTGGTGGGCGGAAGCCTATACGCCGGAGGTTGGTTGGGCATTGGGCGACGGCCAAGAGCATGGAGATAACCCGGCCTGGGACGCTGTCGAGGCTGAAGCTCTTTACGACCTGCTCGAGCGGAAGGTGATCCCGGAGTTTTATACCCGAGACGAGACTGGCATTCCCACCGCGTGGGTCAAGCGTATGCGCGAAAGCATGGCGCAGTTGACACCGCGCTTCTCTGCCAACCGCACGGTGCGCGAATACACTGAGCAACACTACCTCCCGGCTGCTACCGCCTACCGTGAGCGCGCGGCGAACAAGGGCGCAGTGGGCCGGCAAATGGTCGATTGGCAGCACAGTCTGGAACAGAAATGGGCCACCCTGCGCTTCGGGGAAGTGAAGATTGAGACTCGTAGCGGGCAGCACGTGTTTGAGGTTCAGGTCTCTCTCAATGACCTCGACCCTCAGGCGGTGCGGGTAGAGCTTTACGCCGACGGCGTCAACGGCGGCGCTTCCGTGCGGCAGGAGATGAAGCGCATTCGCCAACTAGCCACCGAGTCGGGCTGTTACGTTTACAGCGCGGCTGTGGCTGCGGCCCGTCCACCTGCGGATTATACGGCACGAGTGATCCCGCTTTACGACGGGGTTGCGGTGCCTCTGGAAGTCGATTCTATTCTCTGGAAGCGGTGAATCAACCTCGAACGGGCGAACGACGACGGAGAACAAGCTATGGCAGGGTCAAAAAGACTAAAGAGAGTACGAAAGCCAACAGGCCGGATGATGTCCGCGTCCGGCCAGGCTGCAGAAAAGGCGGACGCGACAACCGATCGAACTGCGTCGGGACGCCCTCTGCAGGATTATCTCGCCAAGGTATCGGAACGGGCGGATGTTCGACTTGGTGTGCCATTGCCCCTGGGAACCTACGCGCTTGGCGCAGGAGTGAACTTCGCGTTGTTCAGCCGATACGCCAGCCGCGTTCGGCTGGAGTTGTTTGATCATCCCGAAGATGCCAGGGCCGCCAGGGTGATCGATCTGGATCCCGCGCGCAACCGCACGGGTGACGTGTGGCACGTGTGGATTCAGGGGATGCGGCCTGGCCAGCTGTATGGCTATCGGGTGGACGGGCCGTATCAACCCGAGAACGGCCATCGTTTCAATTTCAAGAAGCTTCTCCTAGATCCCTCCGCCACGGCGATCTCGAGGTTGCCCTCCTGGGAGTTCGGCCCGGCTCGGGGATACGATCCGTCTGTGTCCGATGGAGACTCGGTGTGTTCGGCAGTCGATGATGCCGGCGCCATGCCGAAATGCATATTCACGCAGGAGCATTTTCGCTGGCATGACGACCGTCCACCCATGCACCCCTGGTCGAAGACGGTCATTTATGAAATACACGTGCGTGGCTTCACGATCCATCCCAGCTCCGGTGTGGAGCACCCCGGCACGTATCGAGGCCTAATGGAAAAGATCCCCTATTACAAAGAACTGGGGGTGACGGCTGTGGAACTGATGCCCGTTCAGGAATTCAACGAAGACGAGGTGACAGGCATCAATCCGCAAACCGGCCAGCGACTCGGGAATTACTGGGGCTACGATCCCGTGGCCTTCTTTGCGCCTAAAGCTTCCTATAGCAGTTCGGGAGGCGTCGGTCAGCAGAAGCTGGAATTTAAGGAAATGGTCCAGGCCTTCCATGTGGCGGGCATCGAAGTGTTTCTGGACGTGGTCTTCAATCACACGGCCGAGGGAAACGAACAGGGGCCTACACTTTCTTTCCGCGGGATTGATAACACGATCTTCTACATGTTGGAGGACGATAAACATTCTTACAAAAACTACACGGGCACCGGCAACACCATTAATGCCAACCATCCCGTGGTGCGGAATCACATCTTGTCCGCGTTGCGCCACTGGGTGGTGGAGATGCATGTCGATGGATTTCGATTTGACCTGGCCGCAGTACTGGGTCGGGGCCCTTCCGGAAACTTGCTGGCCAATCCCCCACTTCTCGAGCGGATCGCCGAGGACCCCATCTTAAGGAATGTGAAGATCATCGCCGAGGCGTGGGATGCCGCCGGTGCGTATGAGGTTGGAAGCTTCTCCGAACGCCGCTGGGCCGAGTGGAACGGCCGGTACCGAGATGATGTCCGGCGTTTCTGGCGCGGCGACGAGGGGATGCTCGGTTTGTTTGCCAGCCGCATCTGCGGCAGTGCCGACATCTATACCAAGTCCGGCAAAGGCCCCGACGGCAGCATCAACTTCATCACCTGCCACGACGGCTTCACTCTAAACGACCTGGTAAGCTATCGCTCAAAGCACAACGAAGCAAACGGAGAGAACAACCATGACGGGACCGACGCCAACTTCAGCGACAACTACGGCACGGAAGGCGAGACGAAGGATGCGGGCATCGAGACGTTGCGGAAACGACAGATCAAGAACTTCCTGCTGACTCTGCTGATCTCGCGCGGGGTGCCGATGTTGCTGGGCGGCGACGAATTGCGCCGCACGCAGTGCGGCAACAATAATGCTTACTGCCAGGACAATGAAACCAGTTGGGTTGACTGGACCCGTCTGGAACAGCATCAGGAGATCTACCGGTTTGCCCGTGGCATGATCGCGTTTCGCCGTGCCCATCCGGTATTGAGTGAGGAACGATTCTATACGGACGCCGAGATCGACTGGTTTGGGCCGCAGGGAGAATTGCCTAACTGGACTGATCCGAAAGAAAAACAGGTTGCTTGTCGGATCCATGAAGACGAGCAGAGCGCAGTTTGTCTGATGTTTAATGCCGGCGACGATCCGGTCAATTTCCGTTTGCCTCCCGTACCGCCGGGTGCTCGATGGCATCTGGCCGCCGACACCTCTCGTGAAGCACCACAAGATCTGTTTGCTGCGGGCGAGGAACTGCTTTGGGAAGATCCCCAGACGTACCGCCTGTCCCCCCGATCCAGCGCAATACTTCTTGCTCGACGAGCGGAGATCAAATGAAAAGAGCGATCCCGATCACGACGTTGTTTCTGGATATTGGCGGTAGTCCTGCTCACCAACGGGTGGGATCGTCATGCCCGCAGACGTGCAGCGGCGCACTTCAAGCTGGAGTTGGCCGAGATGGAGGAGAGGCATCATCTCACTTTCGACACCTACGAGGAAGGAAAGATCACGCTGGAAGAATATCTAAGCCGCGTGGTCTTCTACCAAAAGCGACCGTTTACCCGGGGCCAGTTCCGGCACTTCATGTTCGCGCAATCGAAGCCTTATCCGGAGATGATCGAGCTGGTCGCTCAGCTCAAGGTCCGGCACGGGCTCAGGATCGCCGTGGTCAGCAACGAAGGGCGCGAACTGAATGTGTATCGGATGCGAAAGTTCAAGCTGGACGGCCTCGTGGATTGTTTCATTTCCTCCTGCTTTGTCCATGTCCGCAAGCCTGACACGGACATCTTTCGGTTTGCTCTGGACATCTCTCAGGCTTCGGCCCGGCAGGTGGTCTATATCGAAAATACCGCCATGTTCGTTCAGGTTGCCGAAGGGTTGGGGATTCGCAGCATTCTGCACACGGATCTTAAGTCCACGTGCACGAAACTGGCTGCGTTTGGATTATAGAAAGGCGCAGGAGTCCTCCATGGTACCGGCAAATCCGCGCATCCTAACGATCAACGGCGGGTCGTCCAGCATCAAGTTCGCGCTGTTCGAGGCGGGTGGTTCGCTCCGACGGATTCTGGAGGGCGAGATGGAACGGATTGGACTGCCGGAGGCCACCTTGCGGGTGAAAGGAGTGGACACGGCGGATAACTTTTCGCGGTCCGTGGCGGCGCCGGATCACACTGCGGCGGTGGGCATTCTGATGGATTGGATCGAGGAACGCAGCGGGCGTGATGCATTGACCGCAGTGGGGCATCGCGTAGTGCATGGCGGGCCGAAGTACAGCCAGCCGCAGCGAATCACGGCGGA
Organism: Terriglobia bacterium; assembly: GCA_963791705.1. Classification (GTDB taxonomy): domain Bacteria; phylum Acidobacteriota; class Terriglobia; order Acidiferrales; family UBA7541; genus Palsa-295. The sequence continues at coordinate 187,887 of CAWBTO010000008.1, forward strand.
AATGATCGAGGAGTTGCACCGCCTTAGCCCATTCGATCCGGAGCATCTGCCGGAGGAGATTTTGCTGACCGAAGCGTTTCGCCGCCGATTTCCTGACCTGTCCCAAGTGGCGTGTTTCGACACGGCTTTTCACCATGACCTGCCGCGCGTGGCCCGGCTGTTGCCGATCCCGCGCCGATACGAGGCGCAGGGCGTGCGGCGATACGGATTTCACGGGCTGTCGTATGCGTTTCTGATGGAAGAACTGGAGCGGCTGGGCGGAACGCAATCGGCGCAAGGACGCGTCATTCTCGCCCACCTGGGCAACGGTGCGAGTCTGGCGGCGGTGCGTGAAGGCAAGCCCGTGGACACGAGCATGAGTTTCACTCCCACGGCTGGTGTGCCCATGAGCACTCGCTCAGGAGATCTCGATCCCGGACTGGTTTGGTATCTGGCGCGCACCGAGGGGCTCGATGCAAAACGGTTTCATGAGATGGTCAATTTTGAGTCCGGGCTGCTCGGGATATCTGAAACCAGTTCCGACATGCGTGACTTGCTCGACTGTGAGACGCGGGACGTGCGGGCAGCCGAAGCGGTCGCGCTGTTTTGCTATCACGTCAAAAAATGGGTCGGCGCGTTCGCGGCGGCGTTGGGCGGACTGGACACGCTGGTCTTCGCCGGTGGCATTGGAGAGAACGCGCCCGCGATTCGCGCCCGGATATGCGAAGAGCTGGGATTTCTGGGAATCCAACTCCAAGAAGAGAGGAACGCGGCAAGTGAGGGTGTGATTTCCCGCCCAGACGGCCGGGTGGCGGTCCGGGTGATTCACACGGACGAAGAACGGATGATCGCCAAGATGGTGTGCAGCTGTCTCGGCCTTGGCTAGAAAGAAGGATGGAACGATGAAGACGAACACTCTTTCCCCGGAACTACTCCAGAAGATGGACGCCTACTGGCGCGCCGCCAACTATTTGTCGGTCGGACAGATTTATCTTTACGACAATCCGCTGCTGAAACGGCCACTGACGCTTGCAGATGTGAAGCACATGCTGCTGGGACACTGGGGCACGACTCCCGGGCAGAACTTCATTTACGTGCACTTGAACCGGGTCATCAAGAAATACGACCTGGATATGATTTACGTCTCCGGACCCGGGCACGGCGGCCCAGCGGTCGTGGGCAATACATATCTTGAAGGCACGTACAGCGAAATCTATCCCAACGTGAGCCAGGATGAGGCCGGTCTTCGGAAGCTCTTTATTCAGTTTTCTTTTCCTGGGGGAATTCCCAGCCACGCATCGCCGGAGTGTCCGGGCTCGATCCATGAGGGCGGCGAGTTGGGCTACTCGCTCAGCCATTCCTTCGGGGCCGTGTTCGACAATCCAAATCTGGTCGTCGCCTGCGTGATCGGCGACGGCGAGGCGGAAACCGGGCCGCTGGCGACAGCTTGGCATTCCAACAAGTTTCTTGATCCGGCCACTGATGGCGCGGTGCTGCCGATCCTGCATCTCAATGGCTACAAGATTTCAAACCCGACGGTCCTCGCGCGCATCACCCGCGAGGAATTAGAACAGTTGCTACGCGGCTATGGGTGGACGCCCTACTTCGTTGAGGGTCACGAGCCCGCGCTGATGCATGAGGCCATGGCAGCGACGCTCGACACCGCCGTGGAGCAGATCAAGAAAATCCAGCAGGACGCCCGCCTCCACGGCAACTTGGAGCGTCCGCGCTGGCCGATGATCGTTCTCAATTCACCCAAGGGCTGGACCGGGCCAAAGATAGTCGATGGTCAGCAGGTGGAAGGCACCTTCCGTGCGCATCAAGTGCCGCTCGCCGACCCGGCCAGCCATCCCGAACACCTCAAGCTGCTGGAAGAGTGGCTGAGAAGCTACCGGCCAGAGGAACTCTTCGATGAGCAGGGCCGCCTGAAACCGGAACTCGCCGAACTTGCGCCCAAGGGCGAATGGCGTATGGGGGCGAATCCCCACGCCAACGGGGGCATTCTGCTCCGCGATCTGCGGATGCCGGATTTCCGCGACTACGCGGTCGATGTGCCCTCACCGGGGGTGCTTGGCATCGGCGACACGCATGTGCTCGGGCGTTTCCTGCGGGATGTCACGAAACTAAACCGTGAGCAGCGGAATTTCCGGGTGTTTGGCCCTGACGAGACGATCTCCAACGGCCTGGAAGCCCTCTTTGAAGTGACCAAACGCCAATGGGACGCCGCGACCGTGCCGAACGACGAATTTCTCGCGCCCGCTGGACGCGTGATGGAAATGCTGAGTGAGCACCAATGCGAGGGTTGGCTCGAAGGCTACCTGCTCACGGGGCGGCATGGAGTGTTCAATTGTTACGAGGCGTTCATTCATATCGTCGATTCGATGTTTAACCAGCACGCCAAATGGTTGAAAGTCACATCGCAACTGCCGTGGCGGCGGAAGATCTCCTCGTTCAACTATCTTCTGGCTTCGCATGTCTGGCGTCAGGATCACAACGGCTTCACGCACCAGGATCCCGGATTCATCGACCACGTCGTGAACAAGAAGGCCGAGGTCGTGCGTGTTTACCTTCCACCGGATGCTAACTGCTTGCTGTCGGTGATGGACCACTGCCTGCGCAGCCGCCATTACGTCAACGTCGTGGTCGCTGGCAAGCACCCGGCGCCGCAGTGGCTCACGATGGATGCCGCCGTCAAGCACTGCACCGAGGGCATCGGCATCTGGCAGTGGGCCAGCAACGACCAAGGTGTTGCACCCGACGTGGTCATGGCCTGTTGTGGCGACGTGCCCACGCTGGAGACGCTGGCCGCTGTCTCCATCATGCGCGAGCGTTTGCCCGATCTGAAAATTCGGGTGGTCAACGTCGTCGACCTCATGAAGCTGCAGCCGCAAACCGAGCACCCGCACGGGTTGAGCGACATCGATTTCGACGAGCTCTTCACCAAGGACAAGCCGGTCATCTTCGCCTTTCATGCCTACCCGTGGTTGATTCACCGACTGACCTACCGCCGCACCAACCACGACAACATCCACGTCCGTGGCTACAAGGAAGAGGGCACCATCACCACGCCCTTCGACATGACGGTGCTGAACGATCTGGACCGCTTCCACCTCGTGATGGACGCCATCGACCGCCTGCCACAAACCGGCGACACGGGCGTCTATCTCAAGCAGCAGCTCAAGGACAAGCTCATCGAGCACAAGCAATACATCGACAAGCACGGCCAAGACATGCCGGAAATTCGGAACTGGAAGTGGAGTAACCCCCAATGAATGCGCAAGAGCTTACGAAACTCAGCGCCGACTAGCCCAGGGCTCCCGAATCGAAGCCGGGAGCAAAGCCTGCTGCGAAGGAAGATTTGAAATCGCTGCCGCTCTCGGAACGGACGAAACAGCTGAAGTCGTCGCCAGATGGCCTCACTCAAGCCGAGGCGCAGAAACGGCTGCCGCAATACGGTGCTAACGAGTTTGAAGAAAAGAAAAGGAATCCGTGGGTGAGAACACGTATTTCGTCAAGACTGCCCAACTGGTAGAGGAGGCGCACACCGGCAGCCATTTCCAGCGCGCAGTGCTGGAAATTGGCGATTACCTGATCGTACTTGCAGTTTGTCTCGTGGTGGCGATCATGATGGTCGCGCTCTTCCGCGGCGACCCGATCCTCAACACTTTAGAATTCGCGCTGGAGCTTCTGATGACTGCGATTCGCGTGGCGATGCCCACCGTGCTGTCGGTGACAATGGCGGTGGGAGCACGTCTCCTGGCGAAAAAAGAAGCGATTGTGACGATCTTGCGCGTCGTACCTTTCGCGCTGGTTTACCCGCGCGAGCTCTCGGCTTTGCCCGCCTAAGCAATGGCTAAGCATCACGCGTACGACGGACCTGCCCCCAGCAGGCTGGCTGTTGTGAGCTGGCACCAACGCGAGCTGGCCAGTCGGCTCTATACACCTACGCCTACGACAGATTTGGGAACCGCTGGCAGCAGAACGGGCCGCATTCGTCTCAGCCCGGCTTCGACGCCAACAATCGGAGGCTCGCTATGAACCAGCAATCCGGCCCTCCAGACCCCTTGGTACTCTCTTATCTCGGCTTGCGGAAGGCCGTTGGGATTATCGGATTCGCGCTTCCCTTCGTCCTGGCTTTCGGCAAGATGCTCTTGCAAGGTCCCGGAATACAAGACTCGATTAGCGGCTACTACTACACGGACATGCGGAACGTATTCGTGGGGAGCTTATGCGCAATCGGAGTCTTCCTTATGTCCTGCAGAGGATACGACCGGAAGGATGAAATCGCCGGGCGTCTTGCGTGTGTTTTCGCAATTGGCGTGGCGCTTCTTCCAACGACTCCCGATGTGGGCGCAACGTCGCGAGATAAGCTCATCGGTACCCTGCATCTGTCGTTCGCAGCACTGCTCTTCCTGACGCTTGCTTACTTCTCCCTCGCGCTGTTCACAAAGACGGCCCCGGACAAGAATCCCACCCGTCGAAAGCTCCAGAGAAACACCGTCTATCGCGTCTGCGGATATACCATCCTCGCCTGTATCTTCCTCATGGTTGTCGTCGTCCTGCCACCAGTCAAAACCCTTGTTGAGCGGCTTACTCCAGTATTTTGGCTTGAGTCCATCGCCATCGTCGCATTCGGCGTGTCTTGGCTCACCAAGGGCGAAACGATCCTTAAGGACCAAGAAACCTGATTTCGCTACTCTGACCCGGCCCACTTTGCGCTTTTGATTTGGCCCACCCTGCACATCAAGGTTCGGCCCAACCTATCGGCGGTATTGACGAGGGCCGATGGACAGGCGACGCAAAGTAGAGCTATTCGAGGAGATTAGGCGGGAGTATCGGTTTGGAACGGGGACGATTCACGGAGTGCCGAGAAGCTGAAGACGCACCGGAGGATGGTGGCGGCAGGCGCTGGCCAGTGTGCTTCGGCCGGAGCGCAAGAGATCGGCGCGGAGCAGTCCGAGCGCCCAGTCGCGGCAGTCTGGCCACTCGGACCTAATCGAGACTGCGATGAGGATTGTGCCCTATTCTGTGCCCTGTCTCGGTGAGCAACCATAGCAAGTGGGCACAATCCGGTTCATTCGGGCGGGGCAGGGAACCGTCAGACGATTCAACGCGATAGCAGACGGCAGCACTCCGTGTTAATTGTCTTTGGACGGTCTCTTAATCAGCGGGTTGGAGGTTCGAGTCCTCCGCAGCTCACCACTTATTTTCAACAAACTACGCCGAGACACTCGCGCGCCCCCAGAGCTGTCGGCTGGCCTCGGCCGCTCCGGCGGACAATGCGCGCAGCTTCGCCCAAGCCACCTGCGGATGAATACGCCCGCCCATCCCGCAGTCCGTGCCGGCGATGACGTTCTCGCGTCCCACGGCGCCGGCGTACCGCAAAATGCGGTCGGCCACCACGTCCGGATGCTCCAGGATGTTCGTCTTGTGCGTCACCACGCCCGGGATCACCGCCTTCCCCTCGGGAAGTTTCACATCCTTCCAAACCTTCCATTCGTGTTCGTGCTGCGGGTTGGCCGCTTCGACGGAGTACTGGCTGGCCTTGACGCGGAGCATTAAGTCGACCACATCTTTCAGCGGCAAGTCGGTGCTGTGCGGCCCCTTCCAACTGCCCCAGCAGACGTGGTAGCGGACCTTGTCCTCCGGGATCCCCGCCAAGGCGTGGTTGACCATTTCCACGTGCGCTTCGGCCCATTTACGGAACGCGGGCATGTCTCCGCTGATCGAGAACCGAAGCTCGTACTCATTGACCAGGATGGGATCGTCGAGCTGCAGGGTGATTCCGGCATCGGTGATGGCCTTATACTCCTCGCGCATGGCCTGTGCCATGGCGACGGCTTGTTCTTCGGGATGCTGGTAGTATTCGCCGGGCAGATAGGAGGTGATGCCGGTCACGGCCGAAGTCATGAAGGCCTGTTCCGCATGATGGGCAGCGGCGGCGGCCTTGAGGTTGCGGATATCGCGCTGAATCTGCTCATGGCCGGTGTAGCGGATCGCGCCGGAGTTGACCATGAAGCGACGAGGCCGCGAGGAAGAGCCGACTTGGCTGTCTTCGCTTTCATAGAACTCAGCGAAATCCTTGCGGTCCTTGCTGGCGCCGAACAGAGCGCTGACGACATCGACGTTCGCGGGCAGGTCGCGCATTTCAAAGCCGCTGACGCGCCCGTAGACGTAGATGGCCCAGGCGCCGTAATCCACCGCGTCGGACATCGGCTTGCCATATTCCCCGTCGTTGATGATGTCGATGCCGGCTTCGCGCTGCTGGCGCACCACCTCGGCGATGGCACTGGCGAGCCTCGGTTCCAACCTCTCGGCCGGAGCTTGCTCCCGATACATCTCCATGAGGTCAGCGGGCCGCGGCAGGCTGCCGACGTGCGTCGTGAGTATACGATTCGAGCTAGGTTTCATTTCTCTGTGGCTCCTCGCGAACGAATGGGTGGAAGTTCTTATAGCGTGCTTCCGGTCTGTTGACAAGCACGGATCGGTCTCGGGCATCAACGCACGCGCAACGTCCAAGAGCCGGTCAAGTCCAGTACCTCAGCCTACTTTTCCGGTCAGCGCTGTCAGCTCAACCGGTCGATGCAACACCATCTGGTATAAAGCTGTTTTCAAAGGTGGTGTTTATGAAACAAGGGAGGCGGTTTGGGCTCTCTGCGGCGCAGAAGAGCGACGTGTGGCGTCGTTGGAAAGCAGGGCAGACGTTGCATGAGATTGGGCGCGCCTTCGGCAAGGAGCATTCGTCGATTCGTTGCCTGGTGTTGCGTCACGGTGGGTTTGTTCCGGCAGTCCGGCGGCGCTCGCTCCTCGCGCTCACGCTGCGTGAGCGCGAGGAAATCTCTCGAGGGCTCGCTTCCGGTTCGTCGATTCGCGAGATCGCTAGACGCCTGGACCGGGTTGCGTCGACCGTGAGCCGGGAGGTCGCACGTCATGGTGGCCGTCCTGCGTATCGAGCCAATGAAGCCGATTCCCAGGCCTGGGAATCGGCTTCGCGCCCCAAGCCATGCCGGCTTGCGATCCATGTGGGGTTGCAGAAGGTCGTTGCGAGTAAACTGATGTTGGATTGGTCGCCGGAGCAGATTTCCGGATGGCTGAAAACCCAGTATCCCGCGGACCAGAACATGCGTGTGTCCCACGAAACCATTTACCGTAGCCTATTCATTCAAGCACGAGGAGTGCTGAAAAAAGAGCTGATGGGGCATCTGCGGTCCAAGCGCCGCATACGCCGGTCGCAGCACTCTCGTATCTTTAAAGACGCGCGCGGTCAAATCGTCGATGCCATCTCCATCCGGGAAAGGCCCGCTGAAGTGGAGGACCGCGCCATTCCGGGTCATTGGGAGGGCGATCTTCTGTGCGGCGCAAGGAACAGTCACATTGTGACCCTGGTGGAACGCCATTCGCGTTTCACCGCACTCGTCAAGGTGCCCAGCAAAGACACGGCGGTTGTCGTCGCCGCACTGACCCGGCATGTTCGTAAGCTGCCCGCAGCCCTGCGCCGTTCCCTAACATGGGATCGCGGGCTGGAAATGGCCAAACACAAGAGCTTTACCGTGGCCACGGATGTGAAAGTCTACTTCTGTGATCCGCAGAGTCCCTGGCAACGCGGCTCGAACGAAAACACGAACGGGTTACTGCGACAATACTTCCCGAAAAGAACCGATCTGTCCGGCTTTACGCAAGCAGAACTCGACAAGGTAGCGCTGCGACTAAATCAACGTCCGCGAAAGACTTTGGGCTTTGAGACTCCGGCGAGTAGACTTCGAGCAAGTGTTGCAACGACCCATTGAGACCGCCGCGCCAATCGGGCATTTCAATTGAGGATGCGGAATTGTTCATGCGCGCGCCTCTCCCTTGACGCATCTCGCCGGCTCGGCACATACTGGCCCGCGTCGATTGGGGATGCGGCCATTCCTTCGACAAGCTTTTCGTACAGGAGGATTCCGTGGGTCATCGAGTCATGCCATGCATCGGGCTTATATTGCTCCTCGCAGCGTTTCTTCCCGTTACGACGACCGCCCAGACATCCTGCGAAGCTCTGGCGAATCTCACGCTCGCGAACGCCACGATCACGTCGGCAACATCGGTTGCCGCGGGAAGCTACAAACCGCCTGCCACGCCGGGCCAGTCGGCGCCCACGAAAGATCTGCCCGCGTTTTGCCGCGTGGCGGGCGTCGCGCGGCCGAGCGGCGACTCCGAAATCCGTTTCGAGGTTTGGCTTCCGGCATCCGGCTGGGACGGAAAATTCGAGCAGGTGGGCAACGGTGGATTTGCGGGAACGATTCCGCTCGCGGCGATGGCCGAGCCGCTGCTGCAGGGCCACGCGACGGCAGCCACCGATGACGGACACGTCAACGGCCCCGGCCAAACCTGGGCGATCGGACATCCGGAAAAGGTAGCCGATTTCGGTTATCGGGCCGTGCATGAAACGGCCGTTCAAGCCAAGGCCATCGTGCGCGCCTTTTACGGAAAGGATGCTCGGCGCAATTATTTCGTCGGCTGCTCCGAGGGCGGCCGCGAGGGGTTGACCGAGGCGCAACGATATCCGAAGGATTTTCATGGAATCGTGGCGGGCGCACCCGCGATTCACTGGGACGCGCTGCAGCTCCGAGGGGCGTGGGATGCGCTCGCGCTCCTGGCGACTCCGGCCAGCTACATTCCACCGGCGAAATTGCCGGTGCTCCAGAATGCCGCGATTGCCGCTTGCGATGCCCTGGACGGCGCCAAAGACGGGTTTATTGAAAATCCCGAGCAGTGCCACTTCCATCCGGCCGTGGTTCAATGCCAGGGCGAGGACGCATCGAACTGTTTGACCGCGGCCCAGGTGCAGGCGGCGGAAAAGATTTACGGTCCGATGAAGAATTCGCGAACCGGAGCGGTCATCGGCCCGGGCTTCTCGCCGGGCGTCGAAGCGTTTCCGGCGAATTGGCCCGTATGGGTTACCGGGATGAGCGCGCCGCAACTCGGGATCGGCAAGCTATTCGCGGTTTTCTTTTTCCGCGATTTCGTTTTCGAAAGTCCCAAGTGGGACGTTTGGTCATTGAATCTCGAGCGAGACAGCAAACTGGCGGACGACAAGTTCGGACCCACGCTGAATTCCGATGATCCGAATCTGCGCGCCTTTAAGGCGCAGGGAGGCAAGCTGATCCAGTATCACGGCTGGGGTGACGCAGCCATTCCGCCGCAGGGCAGCGTCGACTACTTTAAGGCCGTGCAAAAGGCGATGGGCAATACGCAGGACTTCTACCGGTTGTTCATGGTGCCGACGATGTCGCACTGCGCGGGCGGTCCCGGCGCGACCATATTTGGGAACGCCGGCGGAATGGAAGGGCCGGAAGAAGACGCCGACCACGATGTCGTGCTGGCGCTCGACCGGTGGGTGGAGAAAGGCGTGGCGCCCGATCGCATCATCGCCACCGGATTCGTCGCCAATAATCCTGCGAAAGGCGTGGCGATGACGCATCCATTGTGCCCGTATCCGCAGACCGCGCATTACAAGGGCACGGGCGATACCAAGGATGCCGCGAATTTTGTGTGTGCCGCGCCACATGCGAAACCAAAGAAATAACGTCTAACGAGAACGCGGTAAGGGCGCAAACGCGGTGCACACCTGCGCCCGGCCGTTGGCCGAGACAGCCTCCCTCGACCGCAGGCGAGGCAGTCCCCTCAACCATGCTCCCTAGTTTGCGGATTGACTCTGTCGTTCCTTAGGTGTACTTTCCGGCCAGCGTTTGGGTGTCGCGGGTCCCGAGTCAAACTTTACAACGAGGAGAAGACTCATGGAAAAGCACATCATCCGGTGGAGCTACTGGCTGGGCATAGTTTCTGTTGTGCTGGCCTTTGTCACCCGCGCTCTCAACGTGCTCGGCGTGGTTACGCTGTTCCGAGGACGGGGCAACGCAATCGGATACCATACTTTCCTGGATGGAGCGCTTCTCTTTTTTGTCGCGACCATTGCCACGTCGAGCTACGCCTGGTTCAAGTTACACAAGCCTCAGGCTTAGGCTTGCGATTCACAGGTCCGTCTGGACCGTCACGGACGCGATTAACTTTCGGTCCAGCTGTTGCCGCCCGACAACCGCCTCCCAAAACGCTGAATGAAGAGTGACGACTCCCGGTAAGCCGGACAACCGGAGATCCTCGCACTGGGAACAACATCTCCGGTTTGTGCGTCTATCACACGCTGGCGGCCCCGATTCTGCCTAATTGAATTGGTCAGCTTTTGCGAGAAGCACTCCACGCGTGACATTTGTGCCCACTGCGAATATGGTTGCGCCTGCTCGTGGAGATGATGTAAGAGGATACGCGATGACGACGAAGGGGACGTTCTACGGCTGGAAACTGCTGGCGGTGTTGTGGCTGATCCTGGTAATGAACCTGGCATTTCCCCTGTACGGCGGCAGCGTGATCAATGCCTACATGGCGGCGGACTTGCACTTCGACCGCAGCACGCTGGGCTTCGGCTTTGGTGTATTCCAAATGATGATCGGCCTGCCGGGTCCTCTGGTGGCCCTGTGCATGAACAAGAAGGGCGTGCGCTTTACGCTGCGGGCCGGGGCTTTGCTGGGCCTGGCGGGGGCACTTCTGATGGCGGTGTTCGTCCGCACCAGCGCGCAATTCGAGGTGGTGTTCGGGCTCATCATCGGCGCCGCCGCCATCACCGCCGGACCTCTGCCCACCCAGTCGGGCATCGCGCGATGGTTTGACAAGAGAAGAGCGCTGGCGATCTCGCTGCTTCTGTCGGGCCCCGCCGTCGGCGGGTTCCTGGCGCCGCCGGTCCTGGAGCGAGTGATCGCGCACTACCATGGAAATTGGCGAGCGGGATGGTGGCTGATCTGCGGGTTGAGCACGGTCGCGGCTCTGTTGGCGACGTTGTTTGTGAGAGAGCGGCCTTCCGACCTGGGCCAATTCCCGGATGGCGACTCCGGCCCCGTCAATGCTTCTCCAGGCGCTCCCGTGCAAGGGAAGCGACGCGTCTACCGAACCTCCGAAGAATGGACGGTGGCGGAAGTCATGCGCTCACCCACCTGGTGGATGCTCTTGCTGGCCACTCTGGGACTCAGCGCGGGCTACACGACGTTTCTCGCCCATGGGGTGATTCACCTCAGGGACCTGGGATACACGCCGGGTCAAGCCGCCTTCTCCTATTCGATCGTGTTGTTGGCGCTGCTGGCCGGCAATCTCGTGGTGGCCGCTGTAGGGGATTACATCGAGCCGCGCTTCCTGTGGACGGTGGCCTCGGGCGCTTACGCAGTGGGGATGCTGCTGGTGCTCCACGCGACGGGCACACCAGGACTGTACGAGTATGCGGTGTTCCTGGGAATCGGATTTGGAATCGCCTTTCCCACCATGATGGTGCTGCCGGGCAACTACTTTGGGGCCAAGGCCTATCCCCTGGTGGTGGGACTCATGATGGTCGTAGCCACCATGGCGGGCGCGGTCGGGGCCTTTGCAGCCGGATATGCCTACGACCACTCGGGCAGCTACACCCGCGTATTTTCCGGCGTGGCGATCCTGTGTGTCCTGGGAGCCGTTGTGGCGCTGTTCATGACTCCGCCGGCTCGAAAGACGGCACCCGCGGAAGCGCGGGTGCAGCCAGACGCCGGAGCGACCCCGACGAACTGATTTTTGGGGTGTTTGCGCCGGCCAGTCGCGCGTAACGCACCGCACGACGTGAGCGTTCAAACCAGCAGTGAGGAGCAGGGGATGAGAGTTCCGCCGGGTGTGAGTCCGAAGGATTTTGCCGACGCCCTCCGACAGTTTGAAGAAGTCGTGGGCAAGGAGTGGGTGTTTTCGAGCGAAGAGGACGTGGATCTGTATCGCGACTCGTATTCGCCCTTCTGGCATGAAGCGGAAGAGCGGATTCCGTCCGCGGCGGTCGCGCCGGATAGCGTCGAGCAGGTGCAGAAAGTGGTGCGGATCGCCAACACGTTCCAGATCCCTCTGTGGACCATCTCCACGGGCAAGAACCTCGCCTACGGCGGCGCGGCGCCGCTGCTTTCGGGCAGCGTGGTGCTGGATCTCAAGCGCATGAACCGGATTCTGGAGGTCAACGAAAAGAATCACTATGCGCTGGTCGAGCCGGGGGTGAGCTACTTCGACCTCTACCGTTACATTCAAGAGAAGGGCCTGAAAGTGTGGATCGACCCGCCCGATCCGGGCTGGGGGAGTCCGGTCGGCAACGCGCTGGAGCGCGGGGCCGGCTTCACGCCCATGCACGACCACTTTGACGCGCACTGCGGCATGGAAGTGGTGCTGGCCAATGGCGAAGTAGTGCGCACCGGCATGGGCGCGCTTCCCAACGCGAAAACCTGGCAGCAGTACAAGTATGGATTCGGCCCCTTCGTGGATGGCATCTTCTCGCAATCCAACTTCGGCGTGGTGACGAAGATGGGCTTCTGGCTGTATCCGGAACCGGAGGCGTACTTGTCCGGCAACGTCAGCGTCCCGAAGCGTGACGACGTGCACGCCTTGGTGGAGACGTTCGCGTATTTGGTGAATTCAGGCGTGGTGCAAGGCACCACTAGCATCGTCGACATGCCCAGTTTCGCGCCTCCCGATCCGCAGTTGGCGGCATTGCGGTCGAGCGGCGCCCATGCAGCCGTGGAAGATTACCTGGCGCAAAGGGGCATGGGCTACTGGAGTATCAATCTGCCCTTCTACGGCCCGGCCAAGGTGGTGGCCGCGCAGTGGGAGTACGCCAAGGGAAGGTTTTCCTCGATTCCCGGCGTCCGCTTCAGCGAGGTGGAATCGCACCGCTTCCCGCTGAACGCCGAGCAATTGGCGAAAATTCCCGATACCGTCCCGCTGGGCGTGCCCAGTTTAGCCGTATTCAACAACGGAGGCCCGAACAGCTACGGGCACATGGATTTTTCGCCCATCATCCCCATGACCGGCGAAGCCGTGCTGGAGGCCCACGCCGTGTTGGACGAGGCCTACCGGGAGCTGGGCTCGCCCAGCGACGCGCCTCCGGGAGTCCCTTTGTTTTCGTTCTTCGCGCGGGCGCTGGTCATCCTCTACTGGATTCCCATCGAGCACGACGTGGAACGAAACAAGAAGAGCCGAGCGGTCTTCCGGAAGCTGGTGAAGGCCGCGGCGGAACGCGGCTGGGGCGAGTATCGCACCCACACCGCTTTCATGGACGATGTCGTGGACGTCTATTCGTTCAACGATCACGCGCTGCGGCACCTTCACGAAACGTTGAAGGACGCAGTCGATCCCAACGGAATTTTGTCGCCGGGGAAATCGGGTGTCTGGCCCAAGCGCATGAGAAAGAGTAAGGCTTGAGACCTGCCTGAGGGGTCCTGCTGCTGGCGCGGAGTTCGCTGGTGCTTTACAAAACTCTTGATCCGCGGTTTGCCGCTTCTTTGTACGTCCCTGTCCTCCGTAGTTCGAAGAGCGATCACGATTCGGTGGCAGTCGCCGGCATCCCCAAGGTCCCAATCCAAATACGACGCCCCGCTGCGAGTCAGGATGTTCCTAAAGCGGATATAAGGTGGTAAGGTCCTGTGCTGCGAGGCGCACACTCGGATGCCCAAAGAAATGTCGGCGAATCCTGCCGCAGTGGTTGCCAACCCGGAGGCCAAAAGCTACCGGGGCGCGTTGTCCACCGTCACCACGCTGTTTTTCATGTGGGGATTTCTTACCTGCTTGAACGACATCCTGGTTCCGCATCTCAAGTCAATTTTTGACCTCAGCAACGCGGAGGTCATGCTGATCCAATTCTCGTTTTTCTCCGCGTATTTCATCTTTTCGATTCCGGCCGGGAAGCTGATCGACCGGATCGGATACAAACGGACCATGGTGGCGGGCCTGTTGACCATGGGAGCTGGCGCATTGCTATTCGTGCCGGCGGCGAGAGTGCCTTCGTTTCCTCTGTTTCTGGCGGCGCTGATGATTCTCGCCACGGGAATCATGGCATTGCAGGTGGCTGCGAATCCCTACGTCACCGCACTGGGGCCGGCAAGAACGGCGTCGAGCCGCTTGAATCTCACGCAGGCGTTCAACTCGCTGGGAACCACGGCGGCGCCTTACTTTGGAAGCCTGTTCATCTTGAGCGCGGCGCCGAAGAGCGTTGAGGAAATGCGGCAGATGTCGGCATCGGCGCTGCACGCCTACCGGCTGCACGAGGCGGCGTCGGTCAAGCTTCCATACCTGGGGCTAAGCCTGGCGCTGGTGCTGCTCGGAATCTTCATTGCCGCGATGAAACTGCCGGCGATTCCCGACGCGGTGAAGAGCGCGAGCGGCGCGCTGCCGAGTGGAGGGGGCAGCGTCTGGCGGCATCGTCATCTAGTGCTGGGCGCGGTGGGAATTTTCGTGTATGTCGGCGCGGAAGTGGCCATCGGCAGCTTTCTCGTGATCTACTTCGGCCAGCCCGTGATCGGCAACATCGCTCCGAACATCGCGGCGCGCTTCGTATCTTTGTATTGGGGCGGCGCCATGCTGGGGCGATTCATCGGCTCGGCGGTATTGCAGAGAGTGCGCACAGGCACCGTCCTGGGAGCGGCCGCCATCGGGGCAGGCCTGCTGGTGACGATTTCCATGCTGAGCGCCGGGCCGGTGGCGATGTGGAGCATTATTCTGGTGGGGTTCTGCAATTCGGTGATGTTTCCGAGCATTTTTGCCTTGGGCGTGGCGGGCCTGGGGCCCTTGACTGGAGATGGTTCCGGGGTATTGGTGATGGCGATCGTGGGAGGAGCGATCATTCCGCTGGTCCAGGGCGTGCTGGCCGACCACATCGGGATTCAGCACGCGTTCTTTCTGCCGGTGATCTGCTATCTGTATATTTTTTATTACGCCGTGAGAGGCTCACAACGAGTTGCCGCCACATGATGCGTCGAAGCGAAAAAAATGGCGTGGGCGAAATGGCCGCATCGGCGCGTGCACGGCAATGCTGTGCCCCTACGGGCCGATGCGGCCGCGAATGGGCACGGACTGAGTAGAGGGCGGGCGCAGCGAGCAGCGCCCCTACGGGCTCGCAAACTGAGCGCGAACGAGTTGGAACGGTAGTCTTGCGAATTTGCAATCGAGGGGGGCCGATGAGCGAACTGTCACGCAGGACGCCAGGGGGAACTGCACGACGGCGATGGCGGGGCGCTATCGTGTGCTCGTCGCTGCTGGTTCTGGCCGGCATCCCGGCGGCGCTCTACTCCGGCCCGAAGGTGGCATCGAGCGACGAGCGGCGCGTGGAAGCGATTCTGAGCGGGATGACGCTCGAGGAGAAGATTGATTTCATCGGCGGCGTGGATGGATATTTCGTTCGCGGCTTGCCGGCGGCCGGGATGCCGCGTTTGAGGATGTCGGACGGCCCCATGGGAGTGCGCAATTTCGGGCCTGCGACGGCGATGGCGGCGGGGATCAATCTCGCCGCGACATGGGATGCGGCGCTCGCCGAACGCGTAGGCACGGAAATCGGACGGGACGCGCGCGCGAAGGGCGTCCATTTTCTTCTCGGGCCGGGGCTGAACATCTACCGGGCGCCGATGAACGGCCGAAACTTCGAATATTTTGGGGAAGATCCATTCCTGGCGTCGCGCATTGCCGTCGGTTACATCCAGGGCGTGCAGAGCCAGGGGGTGAGCGCGACGGCCAAGCATTTCATGGCCAACAACTCGGAATTCGACCGCCACAATACCGATTCGATCATCGACGAACGTACGCTGCGCGAGATCTATCTGCCCGCCTTCGAAGCCGCCGTGAAGGACGCGCACGTGGGCGCCGTGATGGACTCCTACAATCTTGTCAACGGGACGCACCTGACGCAGAACTCCGTGCTCAACTCGGAAATTCTCAAGAAGGAATGGGGATTCGCGGGCGTGCTGATGTCCGATTGGTTTGCCACCTACGACGGAGTGGCCGCGGCCAACAGTGGCCTCGATCTGGAAATGCCTTCCGGGGCATTCATGAACCGCGAGGTTCTGCTTGCTGCCGTGCGCGACGGCAAGGTGTCCGTGTCCACGATCGACGACAAGGTGCGCCGCATTCTGCGCCTGGCCGTCGAGTCACACTGGCTGGACCGCGATCAGACGGATTTGTCCGTGCCCCGGTATAACGTGCAGGGCCGCCAGGTGGCACTGGACGCCGCGCGCGAAGGCATGGTGCTTTTGAAGAACGACGCCACCGTGCTGCCGCTCGATAAGCACAGGCTTAAGTCCATCGCGGTGATCGGGCCCGACGCCTATCCCGCGGTCCCCGTGGGAGGCGGCAGCGCGGGGGTGCGGCCGTTTGCCGCCGTCAGCGTTCTGGAAGGCATTGCCAACGAACTCGGGCCGGCGGCGCGCACCTACTACCATCGCGGAATCCCGGAGCTGAGCGAGCTGGCGGAGAATACGAATTTCTCGACCGCCGAGGCGGGAGGCAGCCCAGGGCTGATGGCGGAGTATTTTCCCAGCGAAGATTTGAAGGGCGATCCGATCCTCCGCCGCACCGAGAAGCACATCGCCTTCGGCGCGAGTTCGACGGCGGAGTTCGGCGGCCCGGTGCCAGCCTATCCGGCGGATGCTTCGTCGGCTCGTTGGACGGGTTACTACACCGCGCCGGCCCGCGATGCGTACGACGTGTTCGTGCAGTCCACGGGCGAAGCGGGCGGTTACTCCCGGGTCTACGTGGATGGAAAGCTCGCGCTCGACGACTGGAGTGTCGTGCGGGCGCTCGCGGATTCGACGACCCTCACGCTGGATGCCGGACCTCATAAGATCGTCCTCGAACATCGCGGGAAAGCGAGCTGGCTGGGAATGCGGCTGCGGTTCGGCGTAGTGCGCCGGGGTTCGTACGTGGATCCGGCGGCGGAAAAAATGGCGGCGTCGGCGGAAGCGGTGGTGGTTGTGGTGGGTTTTGACCCGGCCACCGAGAGCGAGGGCGCCGATCGCACGTTCCGGCTGCCGCCCGGGCAGGACGAACTGATACAGAAAATGGCCGCCCTCAACAAGCACACGATCGTGGCGATTATCTCGGGCGGCGGGGTCGACATGAACGGCTGGATCGATCGCGTCCCGGCTTTGCTGCAGGCGTGGTATCCCGGCCAGGAAGGCGGCACGGCGCTGGCCCAAATCGTGTTTGGCGACGCCAATCCTTCGGGCCGGTTGCCGGTGAGTTTCGAGCGGCGCTGGAAAGACAATCCGGTGCACGACAGCTACTACCCGGAGGCGGGCAGCACGCGCGTCGCGTACAAAGAAGGAGTGTTCGTGGGCTATCGAGGATACGAGCGGAGCGGGGTGAAACCGCTGTTTCCTTTTGGCTACGGGCTTTCGTACACGACTTTTCGATATCGCAACTTGTCCGTGCATCGCGTTGGCGGTTCGGCGGGTGCCGGCTCGCGCGACCCGGGTCTGGGTTACGAGGTGTCGTTCGACGTGACGAACAGCGGAAATCGCGAGGGCGCGGAGGTAGCGGAAATCTACGTGGGCGAATCGCGTCCCCGGGTGCCGCGTCCGGCGAAGGAATTGAAGGGCTTTGCGCGAGTGAGTCTGCGCGCCGGAGCGACCGAGCGAGTGAGGATTTTGCTCGATCGCCGCGCGTTTTCCTATTACGACACCGGCGCGCACGAATGGCGCGTGGATCCGGGCGAATTCACGATCTTCGCCGGCCACTCCGTGGAGCAGATTGAACTCAAAGCCACAATCACATTGACGCCATCAGACTTGGCGACAAAAGCAGGGCTCATTCAATCGCGTGGACATGTTTCTGTTCATCGAGAAAAGGCGATAAAGTGAGCGGTCAGTAAGGAGAATCTGTGTCAGCGGACAGTGCGAACCAAGGAACTCAAGTATGATTCGGAGCGCGCTGGCGGTACTGGCGGGAATTGTGGTGCTGACGGTTGCGTCGTTCGCGATCGAGGCGGTGGCCAATCCGTGGATGATGCGCATGTTTCCGGGTGCGCTCCCCAATGAGGCCGCGATGAGTCACAATGTGCCGGCAAAGCTGTTCATGATCGCCTACACGATGTTGTGCGTGGCTGCGGGCGGGTACGTGACGGCTTGGCTGGCGCGCCGCTCGCCCGTGCGGCATGCGGTCATCATGGGCGCGATCGAAGCAGCGATGACGATTGGGATGATGATCGCACTTCCCGGCCATGCGCCGTTGTGGTCCTGGATTGTGGGGATTGCGCTGATTGTGCCGGCGGCGTGGTGCGGGGGCATGATGCGCGCGAAGCGCGCCACCGTTTGAGGAGCCTGGGCGTGATGCGCGGAAGAACGAAGAGCGCGATTCTTCCGAAGCGGCTATGATGGCGGGCGTCTATTTTCAAGGCTGGGGGTTCGCTGCGATCCGGGCCGAGGGCGGCGAGCCGAGGGAGGGACAATGAGAGTCATTGACGAGAACACGATCACCGACGCGGTGCTGGAGCAGATGTCGTCCACACCCGATCCGCGCCTGAAGGAGGTCATGGCGGCGCTGGTGCGCCACCTGCACGCGTTCGCGCGGGAAGTGGATCTCAAGCCCGAGGAATGGCTGGAAGGCATCAGCTTTCTCACGGCGGTGGGACAGACGTGCACGCCGCACCGGCAGGAGTTCATCCTTCTTTCGGACACGCTGGGCCTGAGCGCGCTGGTGAACGCACTGCACGACAAACACATCAGCGAACCCGCCACGAAGTCGAGCCTGCTCGGGCCGTTCTATCGCCAGGACGCGCCGATGCTGAAGCTGGGGGACTCGATTGTTTCCCAGGGCCAGGGGTCGGAAGTCGTGTTTTACGGGAAGGTCGTGAACTCGACGGGGCAGGGCATTCCCAACGCGCTGGTTCAGATCTGGGAAACGGACGAAAGCGGTTACTACGATTTGCAGAAGCACGATCCGTCGATCATGGATTTGCGCGGATGTTTTCACGCCGATGCGGAAGGGCGCTACCACCTGCGCGGCGTCTGCCCGCTCGGGTATTTGATTCCCATGGACGGCCCGGTGGGCGACATGATTCGCGCGCAGAAGCGGCACGGCTACCGGCCCGCGCACATTCACTTCATGATCGGCGCTCCCGGATATGAGGAGCTGGTGACCGCGCTGTACGTTGCGGGCGATGACCATATTGATTCGGACACGGTGTTTGGCGTGAGCGAGCCGCTGGTCGTCACGGTCAAACAGAACGATCCAGCGTCGCCGATGCCGGGCCTGCCGAGTGTCCGGTACGACTTCCGGCTGGCCGCGGCGGCCACACAGGATCGCGCGTCGGGACGCGTGGGTGCCGATCCGTCGCAGATCACGAAGAGGGGCGGGTAAGGACCGGCGGCGCGGTCAGTGGCCGGGGGAGCGGCCCTGTAGTTCCTGGCGCACGAGACGCGCGCCCGCGACCATGGCCTTCATTTTCC
Organism: Terriglobia bacterium; assembly: GCA_963791705.1. GTDB lineage: Bacteria > Acidobacteriota > Terriglobia > Acidiferrales > UBA7541 > Palsa-295. The sequence goes on from CAWBTO010000008.1 coordinate 207,161, forward strand.
CGAAGGCCACGTCGGCGGGCAGGTACTTCATGCCGCAGTCCGGGGCCACCACGAGGCGCTCGGGACTCACGAAGGGCAGCGCGCGCCGAATGCGCGCGGCCACGACTTCCGGGGTTTCCACCTGCTGGGTGGAAAGATCGAGCACGCCGAGAATAATCGTCTTTCCGGGCAACTTCGCCAGCACCGCACAATCCAGCGAGCACTGCGCCGTCTCGATCGAGATCTGGCGCACGGGCGCATCCGCAAGATTCTCGAGGAACGAATAGGCCGCCGGCCGCCCGGGGACAAGTGCGGCGTAGCCGAAACAGATGTGCAGCGCGGTGGTTCCGGTAACTCCTTCCAGGGCGCGGCGCAGGGCGGCGAGGCCATAGCGGCGCGCCAGGTCGGGCTGCGCCTCCATGTAGGGCTCATCAATCTGCACGACGTCCGCGCCGGCGGCGAACAGGTCGCGGATCTCCTCGTTGACGGCCGCGGCGTAGTCCAGCGCCATTTCTTCTTCGGTGGCGTAGTAGTCGTTTTGCGCCTGGCGCGACATGGTGAAGGGGCCGGGCACCGTGACCTTGACCAGGCGATCGGTGTTGGCGCGCAGGAAGCGGATGTCGCGGACCTCGACGGGATGTTTGCGGCGAATCTTGCCGACCACGCGCGGCACGGAGACGGAGGCCCCGCTGCGGCTGACGATGGTGCCGGGGCGATCCAGATCCACGCCGTCCAAGGCGGTGGCAAAGCGGTTGGAATAACTCTCGCGGCGCATCTCGCCGTCGGTGAGGATGTCGAGTCCGGCGCGTTCCTGGTGGCGGATGGCGAGCAGGGTGGCGTCGTCCTGGGCTTGTTCGAGCCATTCGGGCGCCACGCGCCACAGGGCCGCGGCGCGCACGCGCGGCGGCATCTGGTGGCCGAGCTTCTCGCGGTCGATCAGCCAATCGGGCTGCGGATAGGAGCCGACCAGGGATGTGGGGAGCAGAGTCATCGGCGGACGAATCCATGGCGCGGGAGCAACCTCATGTCGTTGCGCACGCGCATGCTACTTTGTTTTTTCCGTGGGGGAATTCGCGGGAGTGCCGATGAATGGATAGCCGAGCTCGCGCCAGCGGATCGAGCCACCGCGCAAGGCCTTGACCTTGTCGTGGTCGTAGCCGAGCTTCCAGAGTTCGAGGATCATGGGGGCGCTATCCTCCTCGTTGTTGCACTCGCAGTAGAGCACCACCAGCTTGTTCATGGGGAGCGCGACCAGAGTCATTTCGCGCTCGCTGGGATCCACGGTCGGATCGTAGTAGATGTTGATGGCGCCCTGGAGGTGCCCGTCGTCGTAGCTGAGGCCATCCCGGGTGTCCACGAGCACGATGTCGGCCTTCTGCTCGATCATCCGCTTGACCTCTTCGGCGGTGATCCGGAGTACCTGGGGAAATGGCTGCTCCTCTTTTGTCGCGCTCTTGGCGGCGCTGGATTGGGCGCCGGTATTCTTGGCTGGAGGAGTCGTTTTCTGCTGCGGAGCCGGTTGCGGCGCGCGCGGTGCGGCCGGCAAGGGCGCGAGGGCCGCTGCGGCCAGCAGTGATCCCACCAGAAAGTGAAATTTCATTTCTCTACCTCTGAGTGCGGGCAGGGGGCAGATAGCTCGCCCCCCTGCTCAACGATTATAGAACAGTTCTTCTACGTCCACTTATCCACGAGCACGCCGCTGGTAAACCGGAAGTCGGTGGCAAACCAGGTGGTCTGGATCTTTCCGCCCGCGACGACGATGCGGATCATCTTGGGGTTGTCGAACGGTTTGATCAACGCATCCCCCGGCAACTTTCTCCAGGTGGCAAAGGGCTCCAGTCCCTGCAGGGCCAGCGCCGTGTTGGTGGTGGCGATGACGCCGTTGCCCCAGTACGAGGCGACCGTCTTCTCGACATTTTGCGAGAACCACTCGCTCAACTGGGCCTTGGTCTTGAAGCCGTAGACGTCCTTGAGCAGTCCGGCGACGGTGGGGTCCATGACGATCGTGGCCGCCGAGGCAAAAGCCGAAAGCGCTCTCATGTAGTCGCCCATCAGCATGTGTGGCGGGTAGGAGCGCTGGGCCTCGCCCAGGCTGGAAATGTAACTCCACCCGGTGCCGATGGCGACAACATTGTCCGTGGGCTTGAATCCCATCTGCACGTTGAGGGGCTCCCAGCCCGCGGGCAGTTCTTCCTCGTTCTCCGCAAAGCAGAGATTGTTGTACTGGAGGTTGTTGCCGAGCGATTCCCAGGCCACCACGTTATTGCGGAGATCGCCCGCGGTCTTGGACATCAGCGTGAAGGTTCTGCCGATCACGGAGTTGGCTTCGTTGTAGGGGCCCATGGCGTTGGTGCCGGAATTCAGCCCCAGCTGTTTTCGGATGGGTCCGCTCACGATGATCATGTTGGCCATCGAGGTGGTGGAATTGCCAAAGGGCGCCTGCGTGGCAATGGCCAGGATGAGCGGGAAGTATTCGGGCTTGGCTCCCGCCATCACCGCCGCGATGGCCACCTTTTCGACGGTGAGTTGCCGCGCGCCGCCGGTCAGGGTAATCGTTTTTAGCAACTCATCGGGCTTGTGGCTCGAGCCCTGGAGCATTTTCGCCACGCGCTCTTCGGTGGGGATAATGATCGGGTTGTAGTCGGTCCATTCCTTGTCCTTGAAGAGGCGCTGGTAATTGTCTTCAGAATCCGGCGCGAGCAGGCGGGGCTCGATGACCGCGCCCGGCGGCATGCCCTTGATTTGTTCCTGTGCGGTGAGCGGTTTGGTCAGCCCGTCGACAATGGCCTGCATCATGGGCTTGCCGCTGACCAGATCCTTGCCGGCGACGTACTGCTTGTGCACGGATTTGGGCTGGCCGGCGACGGGGAACGGGAACGCGACGAAGCGGATGGGCATCCCGTTGTTGTACTGGAAGTCGTACCCGGTGGCGTATTTGACGATGTTCGAAGCGGAAGCAGCGACGGTGGGAATCTTGCACTCGAGTTCGATCTTCTTGGCATGCCGGCCGACGGCCGACGCGCAGCCGTTTCAACCCGCGATGCCGACGATGGCGGCATCCACCTTCCGGTCGATCATTTCCTTGCGCATGCCGGGATCGTCGGTGAACATGTTGCCGGTGGTGCGCCGCAGGACGGTCTTGACGCTGGGCATGTTTTGGGTGAACCACGCCTGCACTTCTTCCCAAACGCTGTAGGCGGCGTCGGGCCCGCCCCATTGGATGTCGATCAGGTAGATCGTCTTGCCGTCGAGGTCATTCAGGCGGGGTTGCAGCGGAAACCGCTCCGCCAACTTTCCGGCGATGGCCGGGTTCATGGCCGTCAGCAGGCCGGTGCTATTGGCAGGCGCAACGCCGCCGGCTGCTTCGACCGGTTCCGCTTGAGCCGGAGCCGCGGTCAAAAAGGCTGGAGAAACACCGAGCAGGGTCAACAACTTCCGCCGATTCATGGTTGTCTTCCTCCTTGTCGCTTTCCACGGCATCAAACCGTTTATGTCCGGGTGCCGCGCCGCACGTCGTCTGGCTGCGGGCCAGCGCAGGACATTTGCAATGCCGCCAAACGCCTGGCCATCCTGCTTATCCGGGGGGATTCTAACTCCGATAATGCCGGGATGCCTAGCGTTGTTCGCGGCGTTCCGGCACCGTGCCGCATCACTCCGCGGCACGGGGGCGCGACCGCGCGTTGGCCCTTTTGGTTCTTTTTTGCTACGCTCCGCGACGCGGGTAAGCTGAATGGGCCCGCGGGTCCGGCACGCACGAACAGGGACGAGAATGGCCACAGCGGACGTCAATGTTTCCGAACTGATCGATCAGAGCCGCCTCAACGGGTTCCATATCCGCGTGGTGGGGCTGTGCGCCTGCCTGCTTTTCTTCGAGGGGTTCGATCTGAACGCAATCAGCTACGCGGCGCCGGGGCTGGCCAAGGAACTGGCGATTTCGAAAGCCGCGCTGGGCGTGGTGTTCTCGGCGGGACAGCTGGGCCTGATGCTGGGGGCGCTGGTGTTCGGGATTGCGGGAGACCGCTGGGGGCGCAAGCGAGTGTTCATCGCCTGCGGGCTGGATTTCGGCCTGGCGACGCTGGCGACGGCGCTTTCGTCGTCGTATTCCATGGTGATCTTTTGGCGGCTGATCGCGGGCCTCGGGCTGGGGGGCGCCGCGCCGATCGCGATTACGATTGCGTCGGACTATTGCCCGAAGCGCGTGCGGGCGGCGCTGACGATGGTGATGTATTGCGGCTACACGATTGGGGGCGTCTTCGCGGGCATCGTCAACGCCTACATCCTGAGGTTTGGCTGGCGAACCGTGTTCTACACCGGCGGGGCGATGCCGATTCTGCTGGCGCCGGTGCTGATCCTGGCGCTGCCGGAGTCGCTGAACTACCTGATCTCGCGCGGGACGCGGGGCGGTGAGATTGCCGGCATCCTCGCGCGGCTGGCGCCGGGGAGCCGCCCGGCAGCCGACAGCCGGTTTTTCATGGAGCAGGCGTACGAGAAGAAACTTCAGGTGCCGGAATTGTTTCGGGGAGGCTACGCGCGGCGGACGAGCCTGTTGTGGATGGCGCTGTTCGTCAGCCTGATTACTCTGTTTTCGCTGACGAACTGGCTGCCCACGCTGCTCACGGGCATGAGCGTCACGCCCAAACAGATCGTGGCGATTACGGCGACGGCGCAGGGAGCCGGTTTGCTGGGCTCGATTGCCGCGGCGCGATTGATCGTGTCCTGGCAGCCGTTTCGCGTGGCGACCATCGGCTATGCGCTGGCCGCGGCGCTGCTGCTGGTCCTGGGGAAGTTCGGCTCGAGCTATGCCGCGTTCCTGACGATCTATGCGTTCCTGTACTTTTTTCTGATCGGCGATCAGAACATCATGAACGCCATGTCGGGCCACATCTATCCGCCCCGAACCCGTGCCACGGGCAGCGGCTGGGCCATCGGAATCGGACGCATCGGCGGGGTCATCGGGCCGACGATTGCGGGGGCGCTGCTGGCGCTGAAGTGGGCGCCGAGCCAGCTGTTCATGCTGGCGGCGCTGCCGACGCTGGCGACCGCCGCGATCATTTTTCTGCTGGCGAACGTCATGGCGAAGGCGCCGGGCGCGAAGCCAGCGGGCAGGCAGCGCGCCGGAGCCGGTGTTCGGAATAGAATTCGTTTCGCAAATGATTTTCTGGAATTGCCCAATGGGGAGGACGAAGATGAAGAAGGCGCTACGCAGCAATTTTCCGCCGGGGTCGCCGCGCGCAGCGGCACGGCGCGCGCAGTGGCGCGCGCTGGGTCTGACCGAGGAGGACATGCAGAAGCCGAAGATCGCCGTGGTGAACAGTTCCTCGGAACTCGCGATCTGCTTCAGCCATCTGGACGGGGTGGCGAAGATTGTGAAGGACGCGGTGCGCGCGGCGGGCGGCCTGCCGTTTGAGATTCGCACGGCGGCGCCGAGCGATTTCATCATCAGCGCGGGCCACGCGGGCGGGTACATCCTGCCGAGCCGCGATCTGATCGTCAACGACATGGAAATTGCCGTGGAAGGAGCGCAGCTCGACGGCATGATCTGCTTGTCCTCCTGCGACAAGACGCCTCCGGGCCACTTGATGGCGGCCGGGCGTTTCAACATTCCGTCCATTCTGGTGATGTGCGGCTACCAGCCCTGCGGCGAGGTGAACGGAAAGCATGTCGATATCGAGGACGTGTTTCTGGGATCGATCCAGGCGTCGTTCGGCAAACTCTCGCGCGAGGAGTTGCGGGCCATGTGCGAAAACGCCATCACCGGGCCGGGGGTGTGCCAGGGAATGGCGACGGCCAACTCCATGCACGTGGTGTGCGAGGCGCTGGGCATGAGCCTGCCGGGCAGCGCGCCGGTGCTGGCGAATAGCCCGAGGATGGTGGAGATGGCGCGGCGGTCCGGCCAGCGCATCGTCGAGCTGGTGCTGGAGGACATCAAGCCGCGCGACATTCTCACGCCGGGGGCGTTTCATAACGCCGTCGCGGCCGTGCTGGCCGTGAGCGGCTCGATCAACTGCATCAAGCATCTGCAGGCCACGGCGGTCGAGGCCGGGGTGGACGTCGACATCTACAAGATGTTCAACGACCTAGGCGGAAAGATTCCAGTGCTCAGCGCGGTGCGGCCGAACGGCGAAGACTCCATTGAAGATTTTGAAGCGGCGGGCGGCGCGCGAGCGCTGATGAAGCAGCTGGCGCCACGGCTCGACCTGACGGCGCTGACGGTCACCGGGAAGACCGTCGGCGAGAACCTGGCCGAGGTCGTCGTGCAGAACGAGCAGGTGATTCGCCCGATCGGCCGTCCGTTTTCGGATAAGCCGCCGATCGTGGTGCTGCGCGGCACGCTGGCGCCGGAAAGCGCGATTGTGAAGCTGGGCCTGCGCGGGCCGGATCGCCAGACTCGATTTTCCGGTCCGGCCATTGTGTACGACGAGGCGGGCGAGGCGATGCGCGCCATCGCCAACGGGGAAGTGAAAGCCGGAAACGTGCTCGTCGTGCGCGGGATGGGAGTGAAGGGCGGGCCGGGGATGGCCGGCCCGGCGTCGCAGGTGGTGTTCGCGCTGGATTCCGCCGATTTGCAGCAGCAGGTGGCGTTTGTCAGCGACGGCCAGTTGTCCGGGCTTTGCAACAAGGGATTGACCGTGGCGGAGGTGGCGCCCGAGTCGGCAGTGGGTGGTCCGCTGTCGCTTGTGCTGAACGGCGACCGCATCACAATCGACGTCGACAAGCACGTGTTGGATCTGGATGTTCCCCCGTTGGAATTGGCCGCGCGGCGGGCGCGTCTGGGCGAGCCTCAACTGCCGCACGCCACCGGATACCTTTCGATCTATCAGCGCACCGTGCAGCCGATGTCGAAGGGCGCGGTTCTGGTGCTCGATAGCAAGCCGAGCGAGGCCTAGCGTGACGTCGCGGCAATAGCTCGCAAATCTTGTCAGGCGGGCGGGGCGCAGCAAGCAGCGCCCCTAAAGCGAAATGCGGGCTATTGGCGGCTGAACGAGGGACGCACTGACGAACGGCGCGGCGCGGGGATGGTGCTCGCGGCGTTGGCACGGGCGATGGACAGCGGCGTTGGCCGCGGTGTATGGTGTCAGCGCAAAATTGGAACTCGGGAGGCGCGCGCATGAGTCTCGTAAATCTTTGGACAGCCCGACAACGGCGTCATTCAGATGGCGTACGTGGTCGAAAACATCCATCAGGCGATGGAACAGTGGGTGAAGAAGCTGAAGGTGGGGCCGTGGTTCTTGCTGGACCACTTCACGGGAGTGGACCCGCTCTACCGGGGGCAACCCTCGAAGGCCGATGCGTCGCTCGCCATGAGTTTCGCCGGCCACATGATGATCGAGCTGATCCAGCAGCACAACGACGCGCCCTCGGTCTATCGGGAGACCATCGACCGGCGCGGCTACGGCTTTCATCACTGGGGCGTGGCCACCAACAACTTCGATCGCGACCTGGCGGAGTATAAGGCGGCGGGCTACGAGACGGGCTTTTTCGCGCGCGTGCCCACCGGAGGCCGCGTGGCCTACATGGATACCACCGCGCACCTGCCGGGCATGGTCGAGCTGATTGAATTGGGCGCCGCGTTCGATCCGGCGTTCAGCGGATTCTACCGCGCCACCATCGGCTGGGACGGCAAGGATCCGGTGCGCTCGTTCATGTGAGGGCGGCGCACTTCAAGACTTTACCGCAGAGGCGCAGAGGCCGCAGAGAAACCCATTGTGCCCTGATTCGCTCCGTCTTATGTAGCGGCCGCCTTTAGGCGGGCGCTACTGCTCCACCTGTCATTCGGAGGAGCGGGGCGACGAGGCATCCCTCTTCGCGTCCGCCTATTGCCGGAAGCCAAGCCGAAGAGAGATTCTTCGCTTCGCTCAGAATGACGGCATGACCTTTTTTTCGCCCGCAGCGGAGCTACCACCCGAAAAACTGTCCCGTTCGCCTGGATGTCCTGCTGCAAGCTGTTGCATAACTCAATCCCGGTGCAATGGAAATCGAGCACTTAGCTGGGTTGTGCAATGTGCACTAGAGTATCCCCTGACTTTCTCGGTGTGCTCTGTGCGGGCTCTGTGTCCTCTGTGTTAAGCGCGTGAAATGTGTCGGCAAAGGATGCAACACAGAGAGCACAAAGAAGGCACAGAGATCACAGAGATGCTTTGGCGGGGCGCCCGCATCAGGAATTGGGTTATGCAACAGCTGCTAGGCCGAGGCGGGATCGATGCCCAAAAGCTTGGCCGCGTTGTGCAGCAGGATTTTGGGGCGGACCGAGTCCTTCAGGGGAAGTTCGGCGAATTCGGCGAGCCATCGCTCCGGGGTCATCATGGGGAAATCGGTGCCGAAGAAGGCCTTGTCCTGCACGAGGGTGTTGATGTTGTGGACGGTGGAGGCCGGAAAATATTTCGGCGCCCAGCCGGAGAGGTCCATGTAGGTGTTGCCCTTGTGGCGCAGCACGGCCAGCTGATCGTCGTGCCAGGGCCACGCGGGATGCGCCATGATGATGCGCATTTCGGGAAACCACGCCGCCAGATTGTCCATGTAGGGAATCGGCTTGCAGTACTCGAGAATGATGCCCTTGCCGCCGGGCGAACCCGCGGCCACCGCCGTGGTGCCGGTGTGGAAGATGACGGGCAGGTTCAGCCGGACGATCGCCTCGTACATGGGAAAGAAGCGTTCATTGGTCGGATCAAATCCCTGGCCCGCTTGCTGGAACTTCATGCCGCGTAGGCCCATGTCGGCGCAGCGCTGCACTTCGTCCACCGCCACCTTGCCCTTCCAGGGATCCACGCTGCCGAAACCGATGAACGTCTTGGGGTATTTCTTCATCCAGCCGGCGGTTTCGCCGTTGTCGATCTTCAGGCCGGTGCGGGTTTCGCCGTCCACGTCGAAGATGACGGCCATCATCTGGAGGCTCTGGTACATCACGGCCATTTCATCGGGGCTGTTGCCCCACTTGCCGGTGTTCATGGGCAGGCCGGCTTTGGTCACCGGAGCCCAGCCCTGCTTGGCGCGGTCTCCGGTGAGAATATGGGCGTGCATGTCGATGGCTTGCAGCAAGGTGAATCTCCCCGTGTGGCTTGGTGCCGTCGTCTAGGTGGTTACCTGGGCCGCAACGAACTTGGCCGGGACGTTCATTTCGCGGCAGTCGGGCGCGATGCGTAACGGCGCCTCCGTCTTGGCCTGCACGGTGGCGGGATCCACGCCCGGAGCCACTTCGCGGAGCACCAGGCCGTCCGGCGTGACGTCGATCAGCGCCAGGTCCGTGAATATCTTCTTCACGCAGCGCGGCGCCGTCAGCGGCAGGGAACACTGCTTGAGGATTTTCGATTTGCCCTTGTTGGAGACGTGCGTCATGGTGACCCACACATTCTTCACGCCGAACGCCAGATCCATCGCGCCGCCCACGCCGGGCACTTTGTCTCCGGGCATGCGCCAGTTGGCCATGTCGCCGTTGGCCGCGACCTCGAACGCCCCCAGGATTGCGTGCGTCAGATGCCCGCCGCGAATCAGCGAAAACGACGTGGGGTGATCGAAAAAGCTGCCGCCGGGCAGCATGGTGACGTACTGCTTGCCCGCGTTGATGAGGTCGATGTCTTCCTGTCCGGGCGCGGGCGCGGGGCCCATTCCCAGGATGCCGTTCTCGCTGTGGAGAAAGATGTCCTTCCCCACCGGCAGGTAGTCGCCGACCAGAGTCGGTATCCCAATCCCGAGGTTGACGTAACTTCCTTCCGGCAACTCGCAGGCCACTCGGTACGCAATGCCATCGCGATTCAGCATGACTGGTTATCTCCCCACTTTCTGCACCGCCGCAAGCACTGGGTGCCGGGCGACCTGGACCACATGATCGACAAAAATTCCGGGGACGTGCACATCCGCGGGGTCAATCTGGCCGGCGGGCACCAGCTCGTCCACTTCGGCCACCGACACCTTCGCCGCCGTCAGCATCGGCACATTGAAGTTGCGCATGGCCATGCGGAACGCCAGGTTGCCAAGCCGGTCGCCCTGAGAGGCGCGCACGAACGCGAAATCGGCGAACAGAGCCGTCTCGAAGATGTGCTCACGGCCGTTGATCATGCGCGACTCTTTGCCCTTGGCGAGCTCGGTTCCCGCGCCCGTCGGCGTGAAAAAGCCGCCCAGCCCCGCGCCCGCCGAGCGAATCCGCTCGGCGAGTGTCCCCTGGGGGACAATTTCAAGCTCGATTTCGCCGCGCATGTACCGCTCGGCGAACGCCTGGTTACCGGGGTGGCTCGGAAACGAGCACGTCAATTTGCGCACGCGCCCATCGCCCATCAGGCCGCCCAGGCAGCAGTCGCCCTGGCCCGCGCCGTTGTGGATGATCCACAGATTCTTCGCGCCCTGCTCCCGCAGCGCTTCCAGCAGCATACCCGGCAGGCCGGGATCACCGAAACCGCCCAGCATAATGCTGGCCCCGTCGAATACCCCTGCCACCGCTTCCTTGCATGTCTTCAATGTTTTGTCGATCACGTATGGCCCTCTTCGGGTGAGCAATTTAGCACGCGGCGTCTTTCGGAATCAACTCTACCCGTCTCTGGCCTGTTTGCCAAAAGAAAATCAGCCGGTAGTGAGTCGGGTTCCGCGTGGCGGAATCGGACGCTAACCGCCGATGGAGGGTTGAGGTTTTCATGTAGCGCCGCGGACTTCAGCGCGGCATCTGCCTTTGTGTCTTGGAGTATCGGGAACCAGCTGAATTTCACCGCCAGAGAAAGAAACCTTTTTTGGGATACTCGCTCAATTGAATTTCTTCAACTTCGGCCAGAGGTCCTGCAGATTCTGGATTCAGCCCACGGCAGAGCCAGAGGGTGAAATGCTCGTCGCGCCGCGAGTAGGGGTGCTCGACGAGTCCTGCGGCTTCGACGCTCCGGAAGTGCTCACGATCGCCCCGGCCGTTGCTCCCCAGCAGGATCACGATGTCACCGGTGTAGTTGCGCGGCCCCAAATACCAGTAGTTCTTGTGCGCGCTGGGAATCGCGCGCGGAGGCAGTACCTGTCGAAACAGGTGCCTTGGCCCTATCCGCCTGACGGCGCGTACAGATTTTATAAGGATGTAGCCCTTCCCGCAGTCGAGCGGGGAGATGCTTGGCATTGGACGCTCAGGCTCAGGCGTGATCCCGCCCGGCTGATCGGAAGCATCAGTTTGATGAAGGGGGGTCACAACGATCTCGGCCATCGCGGTTTCTGGATTGCTCCCCCCTGGCAGAGACAGGGATTCATGAGTGAGGCGTGCGATCCAGTGACGGATTACTGGTTTGACGTGCTGAAGTTTCCCGTCTTGCGAGTCCCAAAGGCCGTTGCCAATGCGGGATCGCGCCGGCTTTCGGAAAAACAGGGTATGCGCATCGTTGGTACTGAAGAGCGAGAGTATGTTTCGGGCCAATGGCCTACAGAGATATGCGGAGATCACTGCCGACGAGTGGCATGCGCGCCAGCTAGTTTCCCGTCTGCGAGTCCCAAAGGCCGTTGCCAATGCGGGGCGGGCTTTCGGAAAGACAGGGTATGCGCATCGTTGGTACTGAAGAGCGAGAGTATGTTTCGGGCCAATGGCCTACAGAGATATGGGAGATCACTGCCGACGAGTGGCATGCGCGCAGACGTCCAAACTGACCCTGCCGTCTTCCAGCGGACATATCGTCGCCTACTCGGAAACCGACCGCTCCCCATCAGTCGGCGACGGTGCGGGCCATATCGCGCTCGAGGAATTGCGCGGCGAGGCAGAAGATGAGGCCTCCGATCAGGGTGGTGAAGGCCGCCGTGGCCATCGAGTAGCGAATGACTTCGATGCCCAGGCGGGGCCGCAGCCAGTCGTTGGCGAAGCCGATGAGGAAGGGCCCCAGGCCCAGCCCGAAGATTTCGGCCACGAGATAGATGACGGAGGTCGAGAAGGCGCGCATGCCCACCTTGACCACGGAGTGCGAAACACCCACGAGCGGCCCTACGTGCACGGGCGACATCATCGAGACGATGGTGAAGCCGATCAGGCAGGTGGAGAGGCTGGGGGCAAACGAGAATAGCAGAACCCCTGGAAAGGCCAGAATGGACGCGATGGCGGGCACGTAGACTTTCCAGCGAATATCATTGCGGCCGGCCCAGTCCGCCAGGAATCCGCCGCCCAGCGTACCCACCAGGCCCGCAATGCTGCGCAGCACGCCGGAGTAGGTCCCGATTTGGGCGGTATTCAGGTGGTGGATTCGGCCCAGGAACGGCGCGGTCCAGGCCCCGAAGCCGAACTGCGTGAAGGTAGTGAAGCAGAATCCAATGAGCAGCAGCACGTAGGACTTTTGCTCGGCCATGAAGCGCATGGTTACGCCCAGTCCCTGCTGGCTGGTGTCCACCTTGCGGAGTTCGGAGTGGCCGCGGACGGGCTCCTGGACGGTCACGCGAAACAGGAGGGCGACGACCAAGCCGGGCACGCCCGCCACCAGGAAGGCCTGGTGCCAGCCGTAGTAATAGTTGACCCAGCCGCCGATGAAGGACCCGAGGAAGCCGCCGAACACCGGGCCCAGCTGGTAGATCGACATCGCCGTGGCGCGCCGGCTGCCGGGGAAGATGTCGGAGATGAGCGAGGTGGAGGGCGCGGTGCCGGCGGCTTCGCCGATGCCGACGCCGAATCGCGAAAGCGTCAACTGCACGGCGTTGCGGGCGACGCCTCCGAGCGCCGTCATGCCGCTCCATACAACCAGTCCCCACGTAATGATCGAGCGGCGGTTGCCACGGTCGGCCCATCGCGCCACGGGCGCGGCGAGTATGGAGTACATAATGACGAATCCGGCGCCGGAGATAAAGCCCATCACTGTGTCGGACAGGTGGTATTCGTGCTTGATCGGGTCAATCAGGATGTTGATGACGGTGCGGTCGAGGAAGTTCAGGGAGTAAATGATGGTGAGCATCGCCAGGACGTACCCGGGCGATGTTGCTCTCTGGGCGAATTCGGCGTCTCGATTCTCCATCCAGTCTCCCTGGGGCGACCCGTCGCCGGCGGCATCCTGACGTTGGCGGCATGGGGTCTATAACATGTCTTGGTTGAAACTTAAAGCCAGAGTGTTAAAGTCTCTGGAAGCGAATTGACATCCGGCGCGATCAGGAATCATCTCCATGCCCCGGGCAGCTACAGAAGGGCCGGGAGCCAGCGCCGCAGACCGGTTTCCGCGCACGCGGGGAAACTAGGGGGGGACAATGGTAATTGACGTTCATGGTCACATCACAGCGCCCGATGCGCTGTACGTCTATAAAGCCAACATTTTGTCGCATCGCGGTTCGCACGGGCGCGGGAAGGTGCAGATCAGCGACGACGAGATGACCGCGTTCCTGCGCCAGCCGACGTTCGGCACGGGCAAATCGCATCTCGAACTGCTGAAGGAAGTCGGCACCGACCTCCAGCTTCTTTCGCCGCGCCCCTATCAGACCATGCATGCGGAGAAGCCGCCCAAGGTCTCGCACTGGTTCATCGAGGAGTGCAACAACCTCATCGCCCAGCAGTGCCGGCTGTTCCCGAACGTTTTTAAGGGCGTTTGCGGCCTGCCCCAGACTCCGGGCGTGAGTCCGAAGAATTGCATCGCGGAGCTGGAGCGCTGCGTGAAGGAATTCGGATTCGTCGGATGTTTGCTCAATCCCGACCCGAGCGAGGCCACCAATTACGACACGCCGGGCCTGGGCGACGAACACTGGTATCCGCTCTACGAGAAGCTGGTCGAGCTGGATGTGCCGGGATACATTCACGGGGCGGGGTGCCGCTCGATCCGGCACAGCTACTCGGTGCACTTCATCACCGAAGAGACCATCGCGGTGATGTCGCTGGTGAGTTCACGGGTGTTCGAGGATTTTCCGAAGCTCAAACTGGTGTGCTCGCACGGCGGCGGCGCGGTGCCCTATCACGCGGGGCGTTTTTTGGCGCCCACGCTCCGGCCGGGCTCGCGCGGCAATTTCATGGAAAGCCTGCGCAAGCTGTACTTTGACACGGTGCTGTACACGCCGCTGGCCTGCGAACTGCTGATCAAGACGGTGGGCGCGGACCGCTGCGTGTTCGGCTCGGAGCGTCCCGGTGTCGGCACGGCCAGGGACCCGAAAACGGGGAAGTGGATGGACGACGTGCAGAACCACATGGCGGGCTTCGATTGGCTGAGCGCGGCCGACCGGAAGATGATCTTCGAAGACAATGCCCGGAAGCTGTTCCGGCTGGACGTGGGCGCCAAGACCTCGGCGTAGACGCCGCAACCGTCTCTCATTTGATCGGGAAAGGAAACAGGGGAATGTCCGTATTGTACCGAGCCGACCACGTGGGGAGTTTTCTGCGGCCCAAGGAGCTGATTGAAGCGCGCAGCAACGCCACGCCGGAGGAGCGGCGGGCCATCGAGGACCGGTCCATCCTGCGCGTGCTGGCCAAGCAGAAAGAGCTGGGCTTCGAGATTTTCACCGACGGGGAGTTCCGCCGCAGCAACTTCATGGGCGATTTCACCGATGCGGTGGAAGGATTCGACTTCAGCGACGCGTTGCCCCGCGATTGGAAAGGGGAGAAGCGCCCGCAGGCGCCCCAAGGCGGCGTCCGCGGCATCGTGACGCAGCGCCTCCGAGCCCTGCGGCCGCTCACCGGGCACGAATTGCCGTTTCTGAAGCAGCACAGCCCCGGCGCGATCAAGATGACCCTTCCGAGCGCCACGCAGTTTCCCGCGATTTCCTTCAAGCGGGGCATCACCGACCGGTTTTACAAGGACCACTCCGAATTGCTGTGGGACATCGTCGGTATCATGAAGGCGGAGCTGGCCCGGCTCGCCGCCGAGGGCGTCAGCTACATCCAGATTGACGCGCCGCGCTACAGCTACTACATGGACCCGAAGTGGCGCGACTGGATTCGCCGCGAGATGAACTCGGATTTGGACGCCGTGCTCGACGAGGCCATCCGCGCCGACAATGCGTGCCTGGAGGCCGCCCGCCGTCCCGGTGTCACCCTGGGCATTCATCTGTGCCGGGGCAACGCCCGCAGCCACTGGTACGCGGAAGGCGGTTATGACGCCATCGCCGAGAAACTGTTCGGCACGCTGGCGGTGGACCGCTTCCTTCTGGAATACGACGATCCTCGTTCCGGGACGTTTGAGCCGCTGCGCTTTGTGCCGCGGAACAAGATCGTCGTGCTCGGGCTGATCAGCTCGAAGCTCGCGCAGCTCGAAGACGGCGACGCGGTCATCCGGCGCATCCACGAGGCCGCCAAGTACGTTCCCCTCGAGAACTTGACGCTCAGCCCGCAGTGCGGCTTCGCGTCCATGCTGGAAGGAAATTTGTTGACCGAGGACGAGCAGTGGGCCAAGTTGCGGCTGGTGGTGGAGACCGCCCGGCGCGTGTGGAGCTAACAGTCCTTTTACGCCGGAATAGGCCAGACGGAGGAAGCGAGCATGGCAAAGATCGCGTTCGGCATCGGGTCGTCGCACGGCCCCATGTTATCGACACCTCCGGACATGTGGCATTTGCGGGCCGGAGCGGATCGCAATAGCCCGCGGCACTTTTTCCGCGGCAAGGTCTACGACTATCCGGGATTGATGGCGGCGCGCCAGCCGGGCTTCGCCAAAGAGATCACTCCCGCGGAGTGCCAGAAGCGCTACGATGCGTGCCAGCGGTCGCTCGACGCGCTGGCGGCAAAATTTCGGGAGATGCGCCCCGATGCGGTGGTCATCATCGGGAACGACCAGCGCGAGATCTATCGCGACGATAACACTCCCGCGCTTCTGGTCTACACGGGGAGCAAGATCGAGAATATCCCCGAGAGCGAAGAGGAAAAGGCCAAGTACCCGCCCGGAATCGCCGTCGCGGCCGAGGGGCATTGTCCGCCCGGAGGCGCGGTGTACGCGGGAGGATCGGGGCTGGCGGTGCATTTGGTCCAATCCCTGATCGACCAGGATTTCGATGTTTCCGAGGCGTCGCAACTGCCCAAGCCGGATGGGCACGTGCATGGAATCCCGCACGCGTTCGGTTTTCTCTATCGCCGCGTCATGGAGGATAATCCGCCGCCCAGCGTGCCGGTTTTCATCAACGCCGGCGTTCCCAACAACCGGCCGAGAGTCCGGCGCTGCCTGAGATTTGGGCGTGCCTTGGCCAAGGCCATCCAGGATTGGAAGGAAGACGCGCGCGTGGCGGTGTTCGCCTCGGGCGGCCTGACCCATTTCGTGATTGACGAGGAATTCGACCAGCGCGTGTTGAAAGCCATGCGGGAGCGCGACGAAGCGGCGCTGGAAGCCATTCCCGAGGACTACCTGTTGGGCAATACCTGCGAAATGCGGAACTGGCTGGCGCTGTCGGCGGCCATGAATGCGGCGGGCAAGAAGATCACCCTGGCGGATTATGTGGCCTGCTACCGCACCGAAGCCGGCACGGGCAACGCCATGGGTTTTGTCTGCTGGCAATAGCAACGCCGAGAGAGAAGGAACGATGGATACAGGGGCGAGTGATTTCGTTGCGCGGCTGAAGCGGCTGGATTGCTGCGCCGTGTCGGACGCGCTCGACAAACTGCGATTGACCGGCGTGGCCGTGGGATTGTCGCAATTGGCGGGGACGCAGCGCATCGCGGGGCGCGTCCTGACGGTGAAGCTGGGGGTGGGCGAGCCGCCGGCCGGCCCGCTGCGCCATTTGGGGACCACGGCGATTCAGGCCGCGCAGCCCGGAGACATCATCGTGGTCGAGCAGCGCAGCGGGGTGTATTCGGGATGCTGGGGCGGAATATTGTCGCTGGGCGCGAAATTGAGGGGCGTGGGCGGAGTGATTGCCGATGGGCTGGTGCGCGACATTGACGAGGCCCGGCAGCATGAATTCCCGGTGTTTGCCCGCGGCGTGACGCCGGTCACGGCGCGCGGGCGCGTCGTCGAGTTGAGCAACAACCAGCCGGTGAAGATCGCAGACATCGAAGTGAAGGCGGGCGACTACGCCATCGCCGACGGCAGCGGTGTTGTATTCATCGCCGCCGAGAACGTCGAAGCGGTGCTGGCGGCGGCCGAGGGCATTGCGGCGGTCGAGGCCGCCATGACCAAGGCGCTCGTCGGGGGCCAGGCCATCACGGAAGTCATGGGCGCCAATTACGAGCACCTGCTGCGGAAATGAGGGGGCGTCCCTTGCCGAAAGAAGATGCGCTCGTTGCGCGCGTTGGCAAGTGGGATATCGCCACGATCCGCGACCCAGGGACCGGCTTGGCATTGACGCCGCGCCTCGGGCGATGTTAGCCTCGGCCCCGGCACGCGGGCGCATGAGTTGATTTTTCGGCCAGCCTGCGCGCGATTTCACGAGCGCCCGGCGCGTCCGGATGCAGGGGAACGGATCGCGGGATGCACCCGCCCGTCTCTTCTTGCGATGGATTCTGTTTATCCTGTTGACAGAAGATCGGTTTACGACGTATACGTACCAACGTTCATACGATCTTGGAGGGGCTTCAATGGCAGATCACGAATTAGAGGACCCCGGCATCTCGACGCCAGTGAAGTTGTCGAGGCGGGACGTCATCAAGGGCGTCATTGCCGCCGGCGCGGCGTCCTCGGCAAGTTATCTATTCCGAGGCTCCACCGCGTTGGCGCAAGCATCGGCGCCCGGATCGGTCGAGCGGCTGATCACGCTCAACGTCAATGGCCAGCAGCGCCACGTCGACGTCATGAAGCAAGAGACGCTGGCGATGACCCTCCGGTACAAGCTGGGGCTCACCGGCACGAAGCTCGGGTGCGATCGCGCCGAATGCGGCGCTTGCACGGTGCTCATCGACGATGTCCCCCGCTATTCGTGCTCGATCTTTACGCACACGGTGCGGGACAAGAAGATCGTGACCATTGAAGGCCTGGCGGGCGCCAACGGGAAGCTGCATCCCGTCCAGCAGGGCGTTCTCGACGAGCAGGGATTCCAGTGCGGCTTCTGCACCTCCGGCTTCCTGATGGCCGCGGTGGGCTTCCTGAAAACCAACCCGAATCCCACCCGCGCGGAATTGGCGCACGGTGTTTCGGGCAACCTGTGCCGGTGCATGGACTACGACAAGATCCTGACCGCCTTGATGCGGGGCGCAGAGTACATGAGGAAGGCGTGACCATGGCGAATAACCCTACCCCAATGAAGCACACGCTGGTCGGCAAGAACTATGTAACCCCCGATCTGATGGCGAAGGTGACGGGCAAGGCGAAGTACGCCGAAGATTATCGCGCGGACGGCATGCTGTTCTGCAAGCTGCTGCTTAGCCCCTACCCCCACGCCCGCGTCAAGCACATTGACAAGCGCGCCGCGCTGGCCATGCCGGGCGTCAAGGCCATTATCACGGTCGACGATCTCCCCGCTCCGGCCGACAGCATCACCGACCTGGGCATGGTCATCAAGGCCGACCTGCTGGGAGAACGCGGCCTCACGAACGAGCCGGTGTACCAGGGCGAGCCCATCCTCGCCGTGGCCGCCGTCGACGAGCTCACGGCCGCCGAGGCCATTGAAAAGATTCACGTCGAATACGAGCGCCTGCCGTTCGTCATCGATCCGCTCGATAGTCTCCGGCCGGGTGGGCCGAATGCGAGAGTGCGAGGGCAACGTCTGGATGCGGAACCCGCCCCCGCCGAACGCGAAGCCGGGACCGCCCCCGCCGCTGGTCCGGGGCATCCTCAAGTGGACCGACGAGGATTTTGCCGCCGCCCAGGAAGGCCAGTTGCCGACGGGCAAGGCGACCGACGAATGGATGCTGGGCAATGTGGACGCGGCCATGAAAGGCGCGGCGCTCGTCCTGGATGAAACGTTCGTCACGCCCAACGTCAGCCACCAGTGCCTGGAGACCCGCAGCACCATGGCCTATTGGCAGAACGGCAAAGTCTTCGTGCACACCGGCACGCAAAGCACCTTTCAGACCGCTCCGGCGATCGCGCGTTGGCTGGGCATCGATGTCAAGGACATCGTTTTTATCAGCGAATACACGGGCGGCGGCTTCGGCAGCAAGATCACTGGCGGCGTCTCCATGATTATTCCGGCGATCCTGTCGAAGAAGACCAACGCCCCGGTGATGATGCGCATCAGCCGCGAGGAGGAACATTTCATCGGTCGCGCGCGTCCCAGCCTGCAGGGGCGGATGAAAGTCGGCTTCTCCAAGGAAGGCCGCATCGTCGCCGTGGATATGTTCGTCATCTGCGACAACGGTCCCTACGAGCAGATGTTCGATGCCACCGCGGCGGGCTTGATCGTTTCGCTCCTCTATCAGCCGCCGGCCATGCGCTGGCGCGGGATGACGGTCCTTACGAACACCGTGCCACGCAGCGCCCAGAGCTCGCCGGGAGGCATGCAGGGGATCACGCTGATGGAACCAGTCCTGGCGAAGGCCGCCCGGAAGCTGGGGATCGATCAGGTGGCCATCCGCCGCATGAATGCCCCGGAAGGCAAAGCGGAGTTCGGGGCGGCCATGGGAGGCCGGCGCGGCCATGCCACCAGCTGTTTCCTGAAGGAAGCGCTGGATAACGGCGCGAAACTGTTCAAGTGGGATGAGCGCAAGGCGCGCAGCGGCAAGCGCAACGGCTCGAAGGTGCGCGGCGCCGGCGTGGCCATCAGCGCCTTCTTCGGCGGTGGAACCGGTTACGACGGGCTGATAGTCATTAAACCCGATGGCCGTCTCTACATCCAGTCCGGGATCGGCAATCACGGGACGGAGTCGGTGAGCGACTCGCATCGCGTCTCCGCCGAAGTCCTCGGCATGCCCTGGGAGAAATGCGATCTTATCTGGGGCAATACGTCCAAGAACTTGCCGTTCACGTGCGCCTCGGGGGGCAGCCAGACCACGCATTGCATGACGCGCGCCGCCTATGCCGCGGGCATGGATGCCAAGAGAAAGCTGCAGGAAGTCGCTGCCAAGGCCTTGGGGGGCAAGCCCGAGCAGTACGACGTCGCGGGCGAACGCGTCTTCCGCAAGGGCGGGGGCGCGGGCATGAGCCTGGCGCAGGCCGCTCAGCACGCCATACGGCTCGGCGGCGTGTACGACGGCCACGAACTTCCCAAAGACATCAACAAGGCGACGGTGACAGCGGCCACGGCGCTGGCGGGCCAGGGCCTGATGGGCGTTGGCAAGGATACCTACCCGCACGACGGCGCAACCTTCTCCTACGTGGCCAGCTTCGCGGAGGTCGAAGTCGACCTGGAAACCGGCAAGTATCACATCTTGGACTTCCTCGCCTCGGCCGATGCCGGCACCATCGTCCATCCGGCCGCTTTTGGTGGCCAGGTTCTGGGCCGCTCGATGTTGGGGATCTCCCATGCGATCGGCCAGAAGTGGGTGTACGACCAGCACTATGGCGCGGCGCTGGCCAAGCGCTTCTACAATAACAAGCCGCCCACCATCCTGGATGCGCCGGCGAACATGCAATGGGTGGCGCTGGACATCCCCGATCCGGAAACGCCCGTGGGCGCGCGCGGCATCGGCGAGCCTCCGGTCGGCGGCGGGTGCAGCGCGATTTTGAACGCTCTTACCGACGCCGTTGGGGATGAAGTGATCCGGCGGGCGCCGGTAAGCGCCGACCAGATCCTAGCTTCGCTGCAGGCTGGCAAGCCGGTGTACGCCGGCCTGAAGGCCGACGTTTAGCGGACGGCGCCCCGCGCGAACCTCGCAAAGCGGGTGCCGTGCCCGGCAAGAGACGACCAGTAAGGGATGAGGAGAACGGAATATGGCTGTGATTCGCGATGTGATACCCGCGTTCGAACTCTTTCAGCCAGCGACGATTGAAGACGCTCAGTCGCTGCTCGTCCGCTACGGCCCGGAGGGCTGGGTGCTGGCCGGCGGACTGGACACTTTCGACTGGTTGGCGGATCGGATCAAGCGCCCCACGGCGGTGGTCGATCTGGGCCAGATCAAAGGGCTCAGTGGCGTGCGCGCCGTCGACGGCGGGCTCGAGATCGGCGCCATGACGACTTTGACCGAAGTCGTGCAGCATCCGGTGGTGCGGGAAAAGTACAGCCTTCTGGCGGAGGCTGCCGAGGCGGCCGCGTCCCCGCAGATTCGCAACCAGGGGACGATCGGCGGCAACGTGTCCCAGGACGCGCGGTGTTGGTACTACCGCGCGGGCTGGCCGTGCTACCGAGCCGGCGGCAACATCTGCTATGCCGATACCCCGAAGGGCATGAACCGCGAGCACGCCATTCTGGACGCGAATCGTTGTGTCGCGGTGAATCCATCCGACACCGCTCCGGCCTTGATCGCGCTCGATGCGAAAATGGTGATCCGCACGCCGCACGAGGAGCGAGTGGTCAACGCGGAAGACTACTTCATCGGTCCGGCACTCGACATCACGCGCATGACCGTGTTGCAGCCGGGCGACCTGCTCACCGCCATTCGCATCCCGTCCACGTGGGCGGGCGCGCAGTTCTATTTCGAGAAAGTCCGGGACCGCAACGTCTGGGATTTCGCGCTGGTCAACGTGGCGTCGGCGATGAAGGTTTCAGGCAGCGCGATCGGGGAAATGCGGCTGGTGGTGAACGGCGTGGCCGCGCATCCGGTTCGATTGACGGCCGTCGAGGCCGCCGTGGCCGGAAAGCCGCGCAACGAGGACACGGGGGAGATGGCCGGGCAGCTCGCCGTTCAGGGAGCCGAGCCGTTGCAGCATAACGGTTACAAGGTGCCGCTGATGAGCAATCTTGTGAAGCGCGCGATCCGTGGCGCGGCCGGGGAGGCAGCATGAACCTCATACAGTGGGCGCGAAGTCCGTGGGGTGAGCGGGTACCGATTCATATCTCTTGGGATCTGCTATGGGCGGCGGCGATTGCGGGTGCGCTGTTCCTGATCGTCCACGCCATCTACGTCGGATACTGGGCGAAACCCGAGGCGGCGTCGCCTGCGGACTCCAAGGCGGCCGCGGCTGCGGCGCGCGTTCCCGAGCGGGTCGCGCGGCATTCGTTCGGGGCGAGACTGTTTCATTGGGTGATGGCGGCAGCCATGTTCGTGCTGGTCCTCACCGCGTTTCTGCCCAAGGTGGGCGTCAAATTTTCGTGGGTGACCATTCACTGGATCGCGGGCGTCGTGCTGACGGTCTCCGTGCTCTACCACATCATCCATGCCACATTCTGGCTGGACTTCTGGTCCATCTGGCCCGACAAGCAGGACATCGAGGATGCCTCCAGGCGATTCAATCGGGCGATGGGGAAGCCGGCTCCCCCGCCGAAGAAATTCGGCAAGTACCCGCTGGAGAACAAGCTGTTCCACCTGAGCGTGCTCTTCGCCGGTCTGGCGGTGATTTTGACCGGCATCTTCATGATGTACCGCGTGCGCACCCCCTTCTTCACGCGCAATCCCTATCTGTTTGGCGACATGACCTGGGGCGTGATGTACGTTTTGCACGGCCTAGCGGGGGTGGGATTCGTCACCCTCATCATGACGCACATCTACTTCGCGGTCCGGCCCGAGAAGTTTTTCCTCACCAAGTCGATGATTTTTGGCTGGATCAGCCGTGGAAACTATCTGGAACATCACGATCCGGAGCGGTGGCCGGTCGGTGACGCAGCTCCCGAGGCCGGGCGGTCGAAGGCTCCGGAAGTGGTGACCTGAGGTGATGCGCGACGAAATCGGCGCTCGTTGCACCGCCATCGAGGAATGTTACGAGTTCATGCTCGCCTACGCCGGGCAGGGACTTACCGGTGACGAAGGCAGCCAATCCAGCGGCCAGGTGCGCGACTACCTGCATCGCGCCGCCCAAGCGCTGTCCGGCCTGGCCGATGCCTACGCCGCGGCGGTGAAAAAGGACAACCTGCAGCCCTCCGAATCGTACCAGGCATTTCTGGCGGTGCTGGACCGCGATGCCCGCGATTCGCTCGCCGCCATCCAACTGGTTCTGGCCCAGATCACCCTCAGCTCTCAGCTGATCGACAACCTGAACGCTTCGATCCATCTCCGCGCCATGCTCACGGACCTGTTTCTCGTCGACGAGATCCTCAAGCCGCAAAAGACCCAAGCGTAGTCGGCGGCCACGAGCGCGTGTCGCTTCCCGCAAGTATCTGCCAAAAACTCCCGGCTCATGAGTCGTTGTAGGGGGCGCTGCTCGCTGCGCCCTTCCGGGTTGCGAGCTTCGAATAATCCGCCTCCGGAATATCCGCCATCAGTTTACAATCGCTCCCCACGCCACGCTGCTATCCAAGTCGCGCTTCGTCCGCACGCGGCGACGCACATCTTTCAACGGGGAGGAAGCGGGTTCAGTCCAGATCCGCTTCGGAGAGCCGGAAACTGGTGACCAGGCCCGCCAGCACCGTGAAGAAGGTGCCGCACACCAGGGCGATCTGGATGCTGTGGAGCGTGACGCCGCCATGGGCGGTCGTGCTGAAGATCACGGCCACCAGGGCAATGCCCATGGACTGGCCCAGCAGCCGCGACATCGTGCCGATGCCACCGGCTCCGCCGCTGCGTTCCCGGGGCGCGCTGGCGACCATGGCGCGGTTGTTGGGGGCTCCGAAGAAACCAAACCCCGCACCGCCGAGCGCGGCCCGCCAGACAATCTGGAAGGTGGTGGGATGCGCCGGCGCGAAGGCCAGAAAAAGGACTCCGGCGCTCATCAGCGCCATGCCCGTGGTGCCCAGGAATCGAAGCGAATGGCGGTCCGCCATGCGTCCGGCGATGTGCGACATCGCTCCGGCGGCGATGGGCCACGGCGTCAGCAGGAGTCCCGCGCGCACCTGCGACAGCCCCAGGCCGTCGATGAAGTAGAAGGGCAAAACGACGAACGCAAGACCCTGTCCCACAAACGCGCAAAGCGACGCCACCGTGGCCAGCGCAAAGATGGGGCGCTCGAACAGGTCGATGGCCAGCATGGGCGTGTCGAGCGCCAGTTGGCGTCGCACCAGCAGCAGTCCCAGCAGAAAGGCGGCCGCGAGTTCGCCCGCCACGACGATGCCGCGTTCGCTGCCGCCGATGCTGTCGATGCCGGTGATCAACAGAGTGACCGCGGCGGCATTCAAGACGGCGCTCCACAAATCCCAGCGATGGCGCGTGCCTTCGGCGCGCGCCAGGGCGCGTCCGGAAAGGCTCAGCGCCAACAGCCCGAAGGGAATGTTGATGGCGAACAGCCAGTGCCACGAGGCCACGGCAAGAATCGCGGACGCGATGCTGGGGCCGGCCGCCGCCGCCGTGAAGATGACGATGCCGCTCAGGCCCACGGCGCGGCCCAGCAGCGCGCGCGGATAGGTGTACCGCAGCACCGCGGCCGAGACGCCCCACATGCAAGCCGCCCCGATCCCTTGCAGGACGCGCGCCAGCACCAGCGTTTCCAGCGAATGGGGCAGGGAGCAGCCCATCGACGCCACCGTGAAGATCGCCAGGCCCGCCTGATAGACGCGTTTGTAACCGATGATGTCCGCCAGCGAGGAAATCGGCACCACGCAGATCACCACGGCGAGCACGAAGGCGTTCACCACCCAGAGCGACGCCGCCGGGCTGGCATGAAGCTGGCTGGCGATCGACGGCAACGCAGTGTTGGCGATATTGCCGTCCAGAACCGACATCGCCAGCCCGATCGAATACGTGAGCATGGCCCAGCGCCGCTGCGCGACCGGCAGGCCGTCGGTGTGAACGGAGCCTTCCGGAAATGCTTCCGTGATGGTTACTTCGGACATCTCGTTGGTTGCGCCCTCAATCTTGCGTGGTTGTTTACGGCGTGAGCCTCTGCTGCTGCGCGGCGTTCACCTGCCCCGCTCACGAATCAGGCGGATGGCCTCCGGAAGCGCGGAATCCCTCTCCATGGCAGCAGCCGGCTCCGCACCCGCGGCCGGGCTTTCTTCCGGCTCGGAGTCTCCTTCGCCGGGGGCGAGGAACAGGTTGCGTTCCAGGCCGTACTGCTTGGTGTAGAGATCATAATAGCGGCCGGCGGCGGCGTAGAGCGAGTCGTGCGTGCCGCGTTCGATGATGCGCCCGGCTTCGACCACCAGGATTTGATCGGCGCGGCGAATGGTGGACAGCCGGTGCGCGATGACAAACGTGGTCCGCCCGCGCATCAGGTAGCGCAGTCCCTCCTGGATCAGGGCTTCCGATTCGGAGTCGAGACTCGAAGTGGCTTCGTCGAGAATCAGGATCCGCGGATCGGCTAGGATAGCACGAGCGATGGAGACGCGCTGCTTCTGGCCTCCGGAGAGTTTCACGCCGCGTTCGCCGACCACGGTGTCGTACTTGTTCTCGAAGGTTTCCGCGAATTCGTCCACCCGCGCGATCCGGCAGGCGGCGAGAATGGCTTCTTCGGAGGCGTCGGGGCGCGCGAAGGCCACGTTCTCGCGGATCGAGCCGTCGAACAGGAACGATTCCTGCAGCACCAATCCGAGCTGCGTGCGATACGACTCCAGGCGCACCTGCGCCAGGTCGGTGCCATCGACGAGCACGCGGCCCGCCCCGGGCACGTAGAACGCGGCAATCAGACCGATGATCGTGGATTTGCCGGCGCCGGAAGGCCCGACGAAGGCCGTCACCGTGCCCGGCTGGGACTCGAAGCAGACGTCATTCAGCACCGGCTTGCCCGCGTCATAAGCGAAGTTCACATGATCGAAAACCACGCGCCCTTCGACACGCCCGAGCTGCTGCGTCCGCCCGGGAGATTCCTCCTCGGTTTTTTCATTCAGGACTTCGCGGGTGCGTTCCAGCCCCGCCATGGCTTCGGTCATCTGCGGGCCCACGCCCACGATTTGCGCCACGGGCGCGACCAGCATGGCGAGAAACGCCAGATAGGAGACGAAGCCGCCCGGCGTCATGGCGCCGGCAAGAATCGTTCTCGCGCCCAGGAACATGATCGCCGCGGTGACGATGCCCAGCAGCGCGGTGGCGGAAAGGCTCATCAGGGATGTTGCCGTGAGCGTCTTCAGCACGTTATCCAGCAAGCGCTGCGCGCCCGTCTGGAACACGCTCTCCTCACGCGCTTCGGCGTGATACCCCTTGACCACGCGCACGCCGCCCAGCGATTCGGTGAGCCGCCCGATCACCTCGGCGTTGATGCGGGGCCGGGCGCGGTAGATCGGGCGGATGGTCTTGAACGCCTTGCTCAAGCCCACGCTGAACATCACCATGGCGGCGACGGCCACGGCGGTCATCGGGACGCTGACGCGCAGGAGATAGACGCACGCGAACACGGCGGTCATGATGCCGCCCACAAATTCCACCAGTCCCGTGCCAATCAGGTTCCGCACGCCCTCGACGTCGCTCATGATGCGCGAGACCAGCGCGCCGGTCTTGTTCGCGTCGTAGTAGGCTACCGGCAGGCGCCCGATATGCGCCTGGACCCGGAGGCGAAGCTCCGTGATCATCCGCTGGGAGGATTTCGAGAGGATCTGCGTCAGGGCATAGGAGGTTAGCCCCTGCACCATGGTTGCCGCGATCACCACCAGCACCAGCGGTGTCAGCAGGCGCGCCTGCCGCTGGAGGATCACGTCGTCCAGCAAATACTTTGTCGACGCAGGCAGCACCAATCCGGAAAGGCGGTTGACGACCATCAGGAGGAAGCCCGCGGCCAGGATGGCGCGCCGCGGCTTGATGAGCAGCCACACATCCGGCAGGAGTTTCCAGGCGCTTGTGGATTTTTGCGGCTTGCCCGGTTCCTGCGCGTCATTTCCGGCAAGCGCGAGGCCTCGGGAACGGCCGCGTCCGCCGGATCCGCCGCCCATGCCGCCCATGCGGGGTGACCCGAAGGCTTTCATCCCAGTGCGCTCACGTCAATCACGGTCCGGCCGCGAATCTTTCCCGCCAGGATTTGCGGGGCCAGTTCGAAGATTTTTCCCAGTGGTTGCACCTGAATCATGCGGTCGAGCAGGGGCAGCGGAAGATCGCGCGCGATGCGCCTCCAGATTTCGCGCCGCCGCGCCGCCGGAACGTGCACGGAGTTGATGCCCAGCAAATTCACGCCGCGCAGGATAAACGGGAGGACGGTGGTGCTGAAGGCCGCGCCCCCGGCCAAGCCGCAGGAAGCCACGCTGCCATCCGCCGCCATGGCCCGCAGCAGTCCGGCCAGCGAATCCCCTCCGACGTTGTCGATGGCCGCTCCCCAGCGCTCCGCATCCAGAGGGCGCTTGGAGGGGGCGGCCAGGACGGCCCGATCGAGAATCTCCTGGGCGCCAAGCCCGCGAAGATATTCGCCGAGCTCCGCGCCGCGCCCGGTGGAAGCCGCCACGCGATAGCCGAGGTGGCCGAGAATGGCCACCGCCACGCTGCCCACGCCACCCGCGGCGCCCGTGACCAGCACTTCCCGCACGCCCGGCTTCAAGCCGTGCTGCTCCAGCGCCATCACGCTCTGCATCGCCGTGAATCCCGCCGTGCCCACGCCCATGGCTTGCTGCAGCGTCATGCCCGCGGCACCGGGACGATGAATTGCGCATCGAGCCTGGCCAGTTGCGCGTATCCGCCCCACAGGGTTTCCGACGTCCCGCAGCCGGTGACCACCACTTCGTCGCCCGGCCGGAACTCGGGCGAACTGGACTCCTCCACCACGCCCGCCAAGTCGATGCCGGGCACCATCGGATACTTGCGGATCACGCCGGGCCGGCCCGTGACCGCCAGGCCGTCCTTGTAATTCAGGCTCGAGTAGGCCACGCGCACCAGCACTTCACCGGGAGGCAACGCTTCCCGCTCGAGATGGCGGAACGTAGCCGCGAAGTTGCCGTTGTCTTGCGTCGCGAGAAGGGCGGTGAATGTGGCCACGCCTGGGTGCCTCCAAGGCTCCATGGTGATTCTACAGCACCCGTTTCAGATTGAGTACGCCCCTCCGGCAAACAGGAAGGATGTAAGACGACTAGCAGCGGCAGTTGTACCAGCGAAGGGACCTTGCTTCAGTGGGAGCCGCTCAAGCGGAACGCGATGTCGATCTCCTTGGTCGTCCCGATGGGTGTCCCGTTGAGTAACGTCGGGGCGTAGCGCCACTGGCGCACGGCCTGGGTGGCCGCGGGCACCAGCGGCGCCGACCCTGAGATCACCTCGATGCTTCGCACGACGCCGTCCGGGCCGATCGTTGCGCGCAGCTTGACCGTGCCTTCGATCCGCTGTCCCTGCGCCAGCGCCGGGTAGATGGGCGCGACGTGGTGAAGCAATGCTCCTTCCCGGAGAACCGAGGCCGCCCGCTTCGGCTCGGGCTCAACCTGCGGCGCGGGCGGGGCGATGACGGGCGGCTCAGCGAATGCCGATGACTCCGACAGGCCTGCCGAGTCGTCAGGCGCGCCAATGGGGATCGGCGGACTCTGCTTTTCGATTCCCGCGCCAGCGGTCGCCGGCTGCGCACGCCGCGGCGCAGAGAGCACCCAGATTTGGAACTTGGGCAGTGTTTTGCGAGATGGCTGCGGCTGGGACTTGCTCGCCTGTGCGGCGCCCCGATCTTTTTCCGGAGCTACCGAAGGGGCGGCCGGCGGAATGGTCCCCTGCGGGTGGCCGGTGTCTACTACATCGACCTGGGAGACGCGAGCGATCGTCCCGGCAGGAGCTGGCGTCGCAGCCGGAATCGCCGCAGCGTCCTGCAGCGCGTTCTTGCGTGCCGCGTGCCAGGCCGGGATCACGCCTCCGCGCCCTGCCACCCAGCCGGCGGCCAGGGAAACAGTGGCCAGCAAAGCCCCGAGAGCGAGCAGCGTCCATTGGCCGGGCACAGGGCTCATGGCCAGCACCTTCATCCGAACGGCCAAGCCGGTTCGCTTCGGCTGCACGTCTGGCGCATAACCCAGATTGCGGACGAGCTGGATACCCGGAGACACAGCCACGGCCGGTGTCTCCGGCAGCGTCTTCCGGGCGGCTGTCGCGGCCCGGGGCTCCGCGGGCCGAACGGCGGAGAGCTTTGGTTCGGAGACACCTAAGGCAGTCGCCGGGCTTTCGCTTGCAGGGGAGAGAACCTCCCGCCTGGTTATCCTCTCGGGGACGAACTCCTGGGAGAGCCACTCTCGAATCCGGCCGCGTTCCTGCGGCGACAGGTCGGCAAACTCCAGGCCCAGCACCGTTTTTGAGTCATTGGTCCAGACGACGCGCGCCGCGGTTTCGATCCAGCCCGGAGACGGCAAGAGCTGCAAACGCACGCACGGCAGCGACTCGTCCATCAGGCTGGCCACCGCTTGCACTGACAGCCCCCCCTCGCTGAGGTCCAGGACGATTCCGCCGTTGCCTTCGTCGAGCTTGACGTAGGCGATCTCGCGAACCCGCTGGCGAGAGTGCGAACGCCGGTCGGGGTGGCTGGCGTAGGAGTCGGCGATTCCGGGCATTTGGGACATGGTGTTTCGCGTTGGGAGCAGTTGCGTGCGGGGGCCCACCCGGCCCCAATTCCTGCGAGATTATATGCCCGAACACGGAGTTACATCAAGCTGCCGGGCACTGTTGCGAGGTGCGGGCGTCCGGCACAGGCCGGAGCGGGCTGCCGCCCAGATCGCCCCATGAATCCGCGGCACATGGTATAAGGTGGAGTTGTGCCCATCTCCCTGCCGGAGTGGGTGCGAATGGTTTGGCGAAGTCAGTTCCAGTGAGACGAGGACGATGAGCGAGAAAATTCGCAAGAGCGATGCGGAGTGGCGGGCGCAGCTGACCGATCAGCAATATCACGTCACGCGGGAGAAGGGAACCGAGCCGCCGTTCACCGGCGAATACGAAGCCGCGGAGAGCGCGGGAACCTACGTGTGCGTCTGCTGCGGCCAGCCGCTGTTCAGCTCCGAGGCGAAATATCATTCCGGCTCGGGCTGGCCCAGCTACTGGCAGCCCGTGGCCTCCGAGAGCGTGGCGCTCGAGCGCGATACCACCCACGGCATGCTCCGCGTGGAAGCCATCTGCAGCCGCTGCGACGCCCACCTCGGCCACGTATTCGAGGACGGTCCGCAGCCCACCGGCTTGCGCTTTTGCATCAACGCGGCCGCCCTGCGCCTGAATCCGGGAAAACCCAACAAGAAATCCTAGCCCGTTAGTGATCCAGGAAGATCACTTCCGGATGTAGGCCGCCCGCGTCGCTCGAGATCAGCCGCAGGCTGCCCGGCGAGACGACGTAGACAATGACGCCGGTGGGGAAGCCAATCGGCGTGTTGGTCGTGATCACGCCGCGGCCGCTGGCGGCCAGGGTGTTGATCGTGGCGACCAGCGATTGAGCGAGATGGGGAACGCCTTCCGGGTTCGCCACGGTCGGGGCGTCCAACTCGTCCACGGTCCCGGTCACGCTCGCGACACCGTCGGCCGTCACCTGCCCTAGAACGTTGGCCACGTTCGTTTCCGCGACGAAGGGCGCGCTCAGCGTGTAGCCTCCCAGGACGGACGCGGTGGCGAAAGGCCCGCCCGATTGTTGCTCCAGCAGCCCCGTGGTGACTTCCGTATCGCTGCCCATCAGGAAGCCCTGGCCGGGTCCCGTCAAATAGGCTGCCGCGACACGCGTGAGCGCCGCCGAGGCTCCCAGACCGGTAAAGCTGACGCGCCCTTTGGGATCGACCGAGCACGTTCCGGCCAGCGCCGGCGCGGTGATGGTCCCGCCGTCGTTCTGGTCGTAGGCCAGCGACACCGTGTTGGTCGCGCCATCGCACGGCGCCGCGGAGGAGAGCAGGCCCGCAAACACGCTGGCGTTGCCGCTGCTGACTCCCGACCCCGTGGCCACGCTCGGGTTTTGCAGGATGCTGTTGTTAAACGCGACGGTCGGCTGCTGCAGAATCATCTCGCCGCTCAGCCGTGGGTGCGTTGTATCGACCGGATCCATCTCGGCCCAAAACAGATCCGAGGACGACACGAAGTAGAAGGCGAATTTGAGATTGATTTGTGTCGGGGCCGCGAAGGTCAGCGAAGCGCCAGCGCGCGCACCCGTGTCGAAGACGAAGTTTCCGGAGAGATTCACGTGCGGCGTGAACGTGCCGCCGTCGTTGTAATCGCCGATGCCCTGCGTCATCGTGCCGGCTCCATCCGCGTGAATCACGCCGCCCAGCGCCGTCGGATTCCCGGCCGAGTCCTGGCCGGGAAATACGAAGGCGTAGTTCCCGCTGAAACTGCTCGCGGAAAAGCTCACACCCACCACCGGCTTGAGAATTCCTGCGCCATGCGTGCCGACCGCGTCATCGTTCGCGCCGATGGAGTTATTTTCGAAGATCCGAGCGTTGCCGCTGGAATCGAGTGCCAGTTGATAATCGGTCGTGAGCGTCGGAGAGCGACACGGGGTTCCTGGCCACCAGTTCCATCGTGCCGCGCCCGTCGGTGCCGACCGAATACGTTCCGGTGAGCGAGATCAGGTTTGCCACGCCCGCCGAGCGGTTGCTGTCCTCGATGCCGGACGTGATCGTGCCGTTGCCATCCGAGGTCAGGAAGCCGATCAGCGCCACCGATCCGCCGGTATCAAAGCCGTTGAACAGGAACGAGTACGTCCCATGGAATAGCGTGTTGCTGTTGGCGGCTCCCGTACCGATGGTGATGCTGAACGAGTGCGTGGCCGTGGCCGGGACGATCTGTGAGTCGGTCACCTGCACGGTAAAATTCGAAGTCGTCGTCAGCACCGGATTGCCGGTAATGCTTCCCGTGCCGTTGCCGAGCGAGGCTAGAGACAGCCCGGAGGGAAGAAGTCCCTGCGTTAGGCTCCAGGTGTAAGGCGGAATGCCGCCGGTCGCTTGCAAGCCCGTCGAATAGGCGGTGGCCACCGTTCCCGAGGGCAGCGGGGAGGTCGTCGTGATAGACAGCGCTGGAGGCGTTTGGATGGTCAGCGATATCGTCCCCACCTTCACTTGCTGGGCGGCAACGGGCAGCGACGAGTCCTGCACCTGCACTTGGAAGGAGTATACCCCGACGGTCGTGGGCGTCCCGCTGACTTGGCCCGTGGGGCTCAGGATGAGTCCGGGAGGCAGCGTGCCGCCGAGAAAACTCCAGGTCAGCGGGGCCACTCCCCCCTGCGCGACCAGAGAGGCGCTGTAATGCAGGTTGGTGTACCCCAGCGGCAGAGTCGTGGTCGTAATGCTCAGCGGGGGAGGGGGAGCGATGGTGATGGTGAACGCCTGCTGCGCGGTCACCACGTCCGCGTCGGTGACCTGCACGGTGAAGCTCGAAGTCCCGAAGCTGCACGGCGTGCCCACAATGGTTGTCGTGAGCAGGTTGGTCGGGCCGGGATTCAAACTGAGGCAGGTCGGCACGCTCCCGCCAATCACCGAATAAGTATACGGAGCGACGCCGCCCGTGATGGTGATCGTCTGGCTATAGGGCACGGCGTTCTTCCCATCCGGCAGCGTCGATGGTCGAAAAAGTCGGGACGAGCACCACGTTGATGGTGGCCGTCTTCGTGACGCTCTTTTGCGCTGCGGAGGTCGCCGTCAGCGTCACGCTCAACCCCGCCGAGATGCCCGTCGGCGCGACGTAGGTTACCGAAAGAGGCTGGTTATTCGTCAGCTCGCCGCAACCACCCATCACCCCGACCCCTCCGCCGGAGCAATTCGTTCCGCTGATCGTCCACGTGACTCCCTGATTGTTCGTATCGTTGCCCAGGAACGCCGTGTAATCGATGGTCTTGCCGACGTCCACCGATTCCGTGATGCTGGGCTGAATCTCGATGGTGATGGGATTAGTGACACCTCCGCCGCCGCAACCGGCGAGCCACGCCACAAACAACAGACAGAGTGCTGCCGGGTATCGAAACCTGTTCATGCGGCCACCGAAGATTGCGTCATTGGATTTGGTCCCTCGCACCCTGGGGTGCGTCGTTCCGGTATACAGAATTCGGGCATACGCACTCGAACTGGCGTTCCCTCTGTTTGGATTACTTTACAGACACGCCCGAGCCGGATGTCCCCGCCGGGCTTCCCGCACAATAGCCAAACAAGTTGAATAACAAAACCGCCGGTGAGTGTCAACGCACTTCTCCGGCCGGAACTTTCTGCGCGCGCTCCACGCGGCGCGCCTGGGCGGCGCAGGGCCGCCCGGCGAACATACAGGGTACCTGATCAGCCATGTGGATGCACGCGGCGCGGCACCCGTTGCCTGCGCGTTCCGGCGCGCCGGCCGCCCCCAATGCCTCAGGAAGGGTTCGGGCGATAGAGCCAGTCCGGCGTTGCGGCGGGCATCCCGGCGCGCGGCGCGTTCGCCGCGGACACGATGGAGTCCACTAGCGGCCGCTGCGGCGAGCGCGAGCAGACCGGATCGGTTAAGGCCGCATCCCCGGCGAGAAGATACGCCTGGCACCGGCACCCGCCGAAATCCGCCGCGCGGCGGTCGCAGCTCCGGCAGGGCTCCGGCATCCACTCCTCGCCCCGGGGCGGGCCCTACCCGCTCTGCGCGGCACCATGCGTGTGGCAACGATGGCCGTCTCTCCCGCATCGGAGTTTGCTGAGGCCCAGGGGAAAGATCGCGGGAGCATTTTCAATTTCGACGAATTGTTTGGTATAAGATACGGCGCGCCGGTAAGTCCGGCGCGGTCTCAGTTTCGGAGTGGGAGAAACGCATTGATTGAAGTGCAGGATCTAACCAAGTCGTACGGCGGGGTGACGGCCGTGGACCACGTCTCGTTCCGCGTCAACAAGGGCGAAATCCTCGGCTTTCTCGGCCCCAACGGCGCCGGAAAGACCACCACGATGCGCATCCTGACCGGCTACATACCGGCGACGTCGGGCACGGCGCGCGTGGCGGGGTTCGACGTCTCCGCTGACTCGCTCGAGGTCCGCCGCCATATCGGTTATCTCCCCGAAGCGCCTCCGGTCTATCCGGACATGACCGTCGCGAGCTACCTCGACTTCGTGCTGCGCATCAAAAACGTCCCGGCGGAGAAGCGGCGCGCGCGTCTGGCCGATGCGCTGGAGAAAACGAACATCGCGGACAAGCGCGGCGAGCTCATCAAACGCCTTTCGCGCGGATACAAACAGCGCGTCGGCCTGGCTCAGGCGCTGGTGCACGATCCCGATGTCATTATTCTGGACGAGCCGACCGTGGGCCTGGACCCCAAGCAGATCATCGAGGTGCGGCGCCTGATCAAGGGCCTGGCGGGAAGCCACACGATCATTCTCTCCACGCACATTCTGCCCGAAGTGAGCATGACCTGCGACCGCGTGGTCATCATCCACAAGGGCAGGATCGCCGCCGTGGATACGCCGCACAACCTGACCAGCCAGCTCAAGGGCGGGCAGAAGGTTCAGATCGACGTGCAGGCGCCGCCCCAGCCGCTCGAGGAATTGCTCGCGCGGATTCCCGGGGCCACCCGCGTGCAACTCAGCCCGCCGCGCGCCGATGGGCACCTGCTGGTGACCGTGGAAGCCGCGCCCGGCGCGGACCTGCGCAGCCAGATTGCCGCGCAGATCGTCGCCAAGGGCTGGGCGCTGTACGAACTGCGCGGCATCAGCCTGAGCCTCGAGGATATTTTCCTGCAGCTGACCACCGACGAAGCCGCTCAGACGCAGCCGCCGAATTAAGAGCGGGCGAAGAGGAGAAGCCAGGGATGCGAAGCCTGTACGCCGTGTACCGCAAGGAGATGGGCCACTACTTTGTTTCCCCCGTGGCCTACGTGGTCGTGGGCGTGTTCCTGATCCTGTGCGGATTCTTCTTCGACCGCATCCTGACGTATTTCATGGACCAATCGCTTTCCATGGAGATGCAGTCCATGCGTTTCGGCGTGCCTCCGGAAATCGACGTTCCCAGCCAGGTCCTGCGGAGTTTCTTCGGTCTGCTTTCGTCGCTCGCCCTGTTTTTGATTCCGGTTCTGACCATGGGGGCGTACGCCGAAGAGCGCAAGCGCGGAACCATGGAACTGCTGATGACTTCGCCGGTCACCGAAACGCAAATCGTGCTCGGAAAATTTCTGGCGTCGCTGACGTTGTTTGCCATCATGCTGCTGCCCACCACCAGCTACGTCACCTTCATGTACCTGCGCAGCGATCCGCGACCGCCCTGGGGATTGATGCTGGCCGGTTATGCGGGCGTGCTGCTGCTGGGCGGGGGATTGCTGGCGCTGGGCGGGTTTATTTCCTCGCTGACGGAGAATCAAATCATCGCCGCCGTACTGACGTTTGGGGCGTTTCTGATGCTGTGGGTGCTGGATCTGGGGGCGCGAGGCGCCAGCAGCCTGGCCGGCGAGGTGCTGCAATACCTGTCGGTCATCCGCCACTACGACGACTTCACGCGCGGCATCATCGACACCTCGAGTGTGACCTATTACCTGAGCCTCACCGTCCTGTGCCTGTTCCTGACGGTTCGCTCGGTGGATTCCATGCGGTGGAGACGCGCCTAACCGGCCCGGGGCGTTGGAGACGTGCTGGGGCCGTAGCCGGCGGGCGCGCATAGGGGAGGGGAAGAACGGAATGAAGTGGAGCCGCAACGAATGGGTGGAAATTGCCGGGAGCGTGGGCGCGGCCTGTTTGATCGCGGGTTATCTGCGCTATTCGATCCAGGGAGAGCTGCTGACGGTGAGCAAGGCCCTGCTGATCGCCGGGGGTGTGCTCACCCTAGCCGCCGTGGTCTTCGGCTATCGCGATATCCTGAACTTTTTCTCCAAGCGCTCCTCCCAGCTCGGCACCAACACCATCGTGCTGTCGCTGGGCGTGATGGCCATTCTCGGCCTGCTGAATTTTCTGGGTTATCGCCATCCGAAGCGCTTCGATCTGACCAGCGAAAAGCTATTCACGCTCTCCGATCAGACTCGCAAAATCGTAGGCGGACTTTCACGGGATGTCACCGTTGTCTGCTTCGCCAAGCAGGCCGACCCGGCGCTAGCCGACCTGATGGCCGAATACACGCACCTGAGTTCCCACGTGAAGTTTCAAACCGTGGACCCGCAGGAAAAGCCGGAAGTGGCCAAGGAGTACGGCGCCAAGCGCATGGGCGATGTGATTGTGGCCTCCGGCGAGCGGAAACAAACGCTCGAGGCCGGCGTGTCGGGCGGCTTTTCCGAGCAGGACGTCACCAGCGCGATCCTGCAAGTGACGCGCAAGCAGGTGAAGATCGTCTGCTTCGTCACCGGCCACGGCGAGAAATCGCTCACCGACAACACCGTCAACGGGTACGCCCAGGCGGATCAGGGGCTCCACAGGGAAACGTACGCCACGAAGGCCATCAACCTCGTCGCCGAAAACGGTGTGGCCGCCAGTTGCGACGTCGTGGTCATCGCCGGTCCGACGCAGGCCTTTTTCCCCCAGGAAACTGCCATGGTGGAGAAGTACCTCGATGCCGGCGGCAAGGCCCTGATTGAAGTTGATCCGGAGACCGACCCGAAGCTGGACGCGATCTTTCAGTCGTGGAACGTGGCCGTGGGCAACAACGTCGTCGTGGATGCCAGCGGCGTCGGCCGGTTATTCGGCACCGGGCCCGCGACGCCTCTGGTGGTCGATTACGGCGAGAGCCCTATCACCCGGACTCTTCAGAAGGGGATGACGTTCTTCCCGCTGGCGCGCACCGCTTCAATCGCCGACCGGGCCAAGACCGACCCGCAGAGCGTGGAACTGCTGAAGACCTCGGCGCAAAGTTTCACCATCCCCAAGCTGGAGAAAGAGGTCAAATTCGATCCCAAGACGCACGGCCCGCTTTCGCTCGGCGTGGCCGCCAGCCGGACGTCGGGCGGCCGGAGCGCGCGCCTGGTGGTGATCGGCGATTCCGATTTCGCCGCCAATCAATGGGCCGGTTTGCAGCAGAATGGCGACCTCTTTTTCAACGCCATCAACTGGCTGGCGCAGGACGAAAACCTGATCTCCATCCGGCCCAAGTCCGCGACCAACCGCCGCGTCACGCTGACCGAAGCCCAGCAGACCCTCCTGCGCTGGTGCGAGCTTATCTTTTTGCCGGGAATCGTCCTCCTTGCGGGAATCGTGATTTGGTGGAAGCGCCGGTAGGACTTTCCGGCGAACGACGATGATCAGGAAATCGACTCTTCTGGTGCTGCTGTGCGCGGCCGCTCTGGGCGCGGGCGTCTACTATTGGGACTGGAAGCGGGGCCAAGCCGAGCCCGCGGCGGGAGAGGTCTCCAAGCCCGCTTTCTCCGTGCAGGCCGCCGATATTGCCTCGCTCACGCTCGATCGCGCCGCGCAGGATGCCGCGTCTTCCGTGCGCCTCGAAAAGCGCAACGGCGCGTGGGCGATCGTGCGGCCCATCCAGGCGCCCGCGGACCAGCCCGCCGTTGAAGCCATCGTCGACGAAATAGCCACAGCGCGCGTCGCGCAGACCGAATCCGGCGCCCCCGACCGGCGCCGGGTCTATGGCCTCGATCCGCCGCAAGGTTCGCTGGAATTCGAGCTTCCGGGCGGCGCGAAGCACACGGTGGTGCTGGGCAACAAGGATTTCACGGGCACGTCCGTGTACGCGCTGATCGACGGCGGCCCGAGTGTGAGTCTCGTGCCCGCCGCGCTCGGGGCCAGCGCGGCCACGCCGGTCGAAAACCTGCGCGACAAAAGAGTCGCCGGCATCGACGCAGCGGATATCCAGCGCGTGGAACTTCGCGCTGGGAATCGGGTGATCGTCGTCCGCCGGAAGTTGGACGGCGGCGAGGACTGGACCTTCGAGGCGCCCGAGGATCGCAAGGGCAAACCAGCGGCGGGCTCGAAAATCAGCGACGCCCTCACCAGCCTGCGCGCCGAGGAAGTGATCGACCGCCCGGCGGCCACTCTTCTCCGGGAAATGGTGGCTCCGGCCATCCGCGCCGTTCTGACCGGCAAGGACGGCCGGCCAATCACCGTGACTATTTCGAAGCCCTCCGGCGATTTCGTCTACGCGCGGGCGGGCAATGGTCCGCCGCTCTACAAGCTCAAGAAGCAGGTTCTGGAGATTTGGAACTGGAAGCCCGCCGATCTCGCTCCCTGAAGTGCGGCGCGGCGTTACGCGGCCTGGCATTCACCAGCGGGCGCGTCGGCGCGCGGCCATGTCGCCAGCAGCAGGATTTTTCCGCTCACGGGCGAGACGTGGATGTAGTGCGTGAGCGCGCAGCTCTCCACTTCGTAAAATCCTTCGCGCTTCGGGTCCGGTTGGATTGTGGCGCCGCCCGCCAGGAGTTTGCGCAAGGTCGCCACGACCTCCGCCGGGTGATTGCGCAGGTCCTCGATTTCGATGTCGTTGTTCCGGGTCGTCCCCATGGGCTCCTCCCCATCCCTCCAGAGTCGCTCGCACTATCTACTACGCGCGACGCCCTGGAAAAGTTCCGTCGCGGATTTCGCGCCACACGGTTTGGATGCCGGGGAAGGTTGGCGCGGTGCAACAAAATGTCGTCACGTAGTGTGGGCGTTAACCCCCAAGTTGGTACTTGCGCGGCCGGAGCAAAATTGCGATAGTCACAGGACGTCATTTTCGAGGGACATCTTGTCGTGAAAAAAAGCAAACCAAAGAAAAAGACCAACCGGATGCGCCGGGATCGCCGGCGCAAGCATCGTCACTGGCAAGTGACCGTGTTCTACCACGACGGCGAAAAATTTGCGCGCGTCTACATCGACCGCGAACGCGCCGAACACTTTGCCGCGCGCCAGAAGAAGTCGCCGGTGGTCAAGGCGACCCGCATTCTGGAAGTCGATTAGCCGGCTTGGAAACCTCCCGGTGGTTTGGTTGGCCGGCGTGTGCGGCTGGCGCACCGGCATGCGGATTCCTCGCGGGCGAGGCTTGTCCGGCTGCGGGCGGCGTGCTATAAATGTGGGGCTGTCACCAAGCCTTCCTGCACGCGGGATTCGTATAGTGGTAGTACGCCACCTTGCCAAGGTGGAGGCGAGGGTTCGATTCCCTTATCCCGCTCCATTTCCTGCCTCCGATCAATCAAACTAATCCGGCGCATCGACAATTCGAACTGGCCAGTTTCCGCGCCGCATGCTAGAGTCTCCCTCGCCTGGACCCTCATGCTTGCCTATCTTTGTGGCCCTGTCGACTTTGCTGACGGTGGCGGCAGCCTTTGGCGCCGCAAACTGACGCCTTTCTTGCGCGACCAGCTCGGCCACCGCGTTTACGACCCTTCCAAGGAAGAAAAGAGAAGCCTCACGGGCGAGGAAGTCGCCAATCTCCAGGGCTGGCAGACCACCGACCTGGACCGCTTCCGCCGCGCCGCCAGAAAAATCATCGCCTCCAACCTCGATCTGATCGAACACCAGGCCGATTACCTCATCTGCTACTGGGATACTCCCGGCAAAATGGCGGGCGACGCCGTGGCCGGCATGACCGCGGCGCATCGCAAGGGCATCCCGGTCTATTTGGTGACGCCGCTGCCCGCCGAGGAAGTCGACGGCTGGCTGCTGGGCTGCTCCGACCAGGTGTTTGCCTCCATCGAGAGCCTCAAGGGTTTTCTCTCCTCGCGCTACTCCCGCGAAAAACAGACGGTGCTGTGGAAGGATTAGAAGTTCCGCATGGGTAAGATCCACGTTGCCGTGGGCACCACCCGAAGCCCCAAGCTGGCTGCCCTCCGAGAGGCCTTAGCCGCAGTCGGCCCGCATCTCGATGACCCCGCCCCTGAATTCGACATCGCCGCCGTGGACGTGCCCAGCGGCGTCAGCCACACGCCGCTCGCGCGCGAAGAAATCATGGCTGGCGCCCGGGGCCGCGCCGAGCAACTCCAGCGCATCGCGCGGGAACAAGACGAGCCCTGGCAATACTTCATCGGTCTCGAGGGAGGGCTCGACGTCGTCCGCGAGCGCGGCGCGCGCTGGGTGTTCCTGGAGAATTGGGCCTACGTCACCGACCGCAGCGGCCGCGGCGCATTCGGGCAGTCGGGCGCGGTGCTCCTGCCCGAGCCGCTGGTCGAGCGCGTGCTCGACGAAGGCATCGAACTGGCCCACGCCATCGACGCCTTTGCCGGGGCCACCGGGATCCGCGACGCGCAAGGCGCCTGGGGCGTGTTGACCCGCAATCTGATCACCCGCCAGGACTCCCTCCGCGTGGCCCTCATCAACGCCTTCGCCCCGTTTTTCGCCAGGGCTTAGGTGAGTGTTCCCATGCTGGACGAAAAGCCATAAGATGGAGGAGTCCGGCTATGAACCTGTGGGGCACTCTCGCTTTGGCCGCCGCGCTCGCCTCGGGCGCGGAGATTCCGGGCACGGCCTCGTTCCAGGCGGCCGCACCGGACGCGAAGGATACGCACGCCACGGCGCCGCCGATACATCACCCGGAAGCCCCCGCAGCCAGCACCGCCGGCCAGGATCAGCGCCGTACGGCCAAGCCTCTGCAGCCGGAATCGCGGCTGCTGCTGATTCGCTATGTCAGCGGTGAATTTGCCAAGGCGGTGCAGGCGCTTCCGGGTGGGAAGAAAGGCCTCAAAATCCCCGTGGGGAAGCCGCTGAACCCGCAGCACATGAGCGACACGCTCCGGCTGTATGGCGCGGCGATCAATCAGGGCGATCGTGTCCAGATTACCAGCCTGGAATTCCGCTCCCGTGAGATTGTGCTGCAGATCAACGGCGGGGGAAAGAAGCCCTTCCACTTCCGCGACCACCTCCAGGTCAGCGCCGGCATGGGCGCGGTTTCGGTCTCGCCGCCCCCGGGCGCGCACTCGGACGAAGGAACGGGCTCCACGTTGATTTTGGACTACGGGCGCGAACTTCCCGACATGAGCCCGGACGACCTGAAACAAGACCTTTCGGTTGTTCTGGATTTCTCCAAGGAGCGTTCCGCGGCGGTGAATTGGATCGACACGCTGCCCCCGGAGGTCCGGCAGGCCATCCAGGACCGCAAAGCCATCGTGGGAATGGACCACGAGATGGTGCTCGCGGCGATGGGCCGCCCGGACAAGAAGGTCCGCGAGCGCGACACCGAGGGCCAGGAAACGGAAGACTGGATTTATGGATTGCCCCCGGAGAAAACGACGTTCGTCACCTTTCTGGGTGATAATGTCATCCGGGTGAGGGAGTTTAATTGAACATCGGTCCGGTGAACACGCGTTGACTTTTTTTTGGCCGGACCCTAGCATGGGAGCGTCGGTGGCAATCCTGCAACCCCTTCTTGCACAAATTCATTTCCGAAATAACTTTCCGGAGGACACATGGCCGTTAAAGTAGGAATCAACGGGTTTGGCCGCATTGGACGCAATATCTTTCGGGCCGCGCTGGGCGACCCGGCAATCGAGATCGTGGCGGTGAACGACATCACCGACTCGAAAAGTCTCGCGCACCTGCTGAAGTACGACTCGATCCTCGGCAACCTTCCGAATCAAGTCACCCATACCAACGACACGATCGCCGTCGATGGCAAGAGCTTCAAGGTGTTCAAGACCAAGGACCCCGCCGAACTCGATTGGGCCTCCGTGGGCGCCGCGATCGTCGTGGAATCCACGGGCCTGTTCACCAAAGGGCCCGACGCCCGCAAACATCTCCGGGGACCCGTGAAGAAGGTTCTGATCAGCGCGCCGGCCACCGATCCGGACCACACTATCGTCCTCGGCGTGAACGACAAGACCTACGATCCGGCCAAGCACCACGTCATCTCCAACGCTTCGTGCACCACGAATTGCCTCGCGCCCGTCGCCAAGGTCCTGCAGGACACCTTCGGAATCACCGTCGGCACGATGACCACGATTCACTCCTACACCAACGACCAGAAATTGCTCGACCTGCCGCACAAGGATTTGCGCCGGGCCCGCGCCGCCGCCCTGTCCATGATTCCGACCTCCACGGGCGCGGCCAAGGCCGTGAATCTGGTCATCCCCGAGCTGAAGGGCAAACTCGACGGCTACGCTATGCGCGTGCCCACGCCCAACGTCAGCGTCGTGGACCTGACCGTCATCACCGAAAAGCCGGCGACGGTCGAAAGCGTGAACGCCGCCTTGAAGCGCGCCGCCGAAGGGCCGATGAAGGGCGTCCTCGAATACACCGAGGAAGAGCTCGTCTCCATCGATTTCCGCGGCAATCCTCACTCCTCGATTGTGGACGCCGGGTACACCCGCGTCGTGGGCACGAACTGCGTGAAGGTGCTGGCGTGGTACGACAATGAATGGGCCTACTCGGTGCGCTGCTGCGATCTCATCAAGCTGTTTGCCGGGCGGCTGTGAGGCCGGCACTGCGACCTCCGCAGGAGCACCGCGATGAGCATAAATAAACTATCGATTCGCGATCTCGACATGACCGGGCAGCGTGTTTTCGTTCGCGTGGACTTCAACGTTCCGCTCGAGCACGGCCAGGTTTCCGACGACACACGCATCCGCGCCACGCTGCCCACGCTTCGGCTGGCCGCCGAACGCGGCGCGCGCCTGATTCTCGCCTCGCACCTTGGCCGGCCCAAAGGCAAGGTCGATCCGAAATACAGCCTCGCGCCGGTGGCCGCGCGGCTCCAGGAACTGCTCGGCAAGCCCGTGGCCTTCGCCGCCGATTGCGTGGGCGCCGACGCCGAAGCCAAGAGCAAGGCGCTCCGGAACGGCGAAGTGCTCCTTCTGGAAAATGTGCGCTACCACCCCGAGGAAGAGAAAAACGATCCGGAGTTTTCCCGGCAGCTCGCGGCGCTGTGCGATCAACTCTTCGTTTGCGACGCCTTCGGCTCCGCGCATCGCGCCCACGCCTCGGTCGTGGGCATCACCAAATATGTCCGCCAGGCCGCGGCGGGCCTGCTCATGGAAAAGGAGCTCGACTATCTCGGCCGGGCCATCTCCAACCCCTCG
Source organism: Terriglobia bacterium (assembly GCA_963791705.1). Lineage (GTDB taxonomy): Bacteria > Acidobacteriota > Terriglobia > Acidiferrales > UBA7541 > Palsa-295. The sequence goes on from CAWBTO010000008.1 coordinate 249,556, forward strand.
CGGCCGCTGGTGGCCGTGCTGGGAGGGGCGAAGGTCTCCGACAAGATCGAGGTGGTGGAAAATTTGATGAAGGTCGCGGATACCATGCTGATCGGCGGCGCCATGGCCTACACCTTCCTGAAGTCGCAGGGACTACCGATCGGGAACTCCCTGGTCGAAAACGACAAGCTCGATCTTGCCCGCGGCCTGCTCGAGCAGGCCCGCAACCGGAAATTCCGGCTGCTCCTGCCCGTCGATCACGTCCTCGCGCAGTCGCCCGATTCCACCGTGAAGCAGATCGCTGCCATCGACGCCACGCCCGAAGGCTGGATGGGCCTGGATGTCGGCCCGAAAACCATCGAGCAATTCAGCCAGGAAATTTCCAAGGCCCGCACCATCCTCTGGAACGGGCCGCTGGGCATGTTCGAAAAGCCTGCGTTCGCCCAGGGAACGCTGGCCATCGCCATGGCCGTTGCCGGCGCGACCGCCCTCGGCGCCACCTCCATCATCGGCGGCGGCGATTCGGTGGCCGCGGTCGAACAGGCCGGCGTCGCCAGCCAGATCTCGCACATCTCGACCGGCGGTGGCGCTTCGCTCGAGTTTCTCGCCGGAGACAAACTTCCCGGCGTCGAGGCTCTCAGCAGCGCGCCGGCCATCCGGAAGGGGAACTAGTTGCGACGCCCGGTGATTGCCGGCAACTGGAAGATGTACAAGACGGCGGCGGAGACCCGCGACTTTTTTCGCGCGTTTCAGCCGCTCGTCGCTGCATCGAACCATTGCGACATCGTCGTCGCGCCCCCCTTTACGGCCCTGCCCGCCGCCGTTGAGAGCGCGCGCGGCAGCGCCATCGGCTATCGCCGGGCAGAATCTGCACTGGGCCAGCGAAGGCGCCTTCACCGGTGAGATTTCCGCGCGCATGCTGGTCGAAGCGGGGTGCCGCGGCGTCCTCATCGGCCACTCCGAGCGCCGGCAGTATTTCGGCGAGACCGACGAGGGCGTCAACCGCAAGACCAAGGCGGCGCTCGCCGCGGGACTCACGCCCATCGTCTGCGTCGGCGAGACGCTCGCCGAACGCGAAGGCCAGCTGATGCACACCGTGCTCCAGCGCCAGTTCGACGGCGCTTTCGCCGCATTGACCCCTGCGGACTTCTCGCGTATTCTGTTGGCATACGAGCCGGTCTGGGCGATCGGCACGGGTCGCACGGCGACGCCCGAAATGGCCGCCGAGGCTCATCGGTATCTTCGGGATCGAGCGGCCGCCCAGTTTACGTCCGAGCAGGCGTCCGCGCTGCGCATCCTCTACGGCGGCAGCGTCAAGCCCGACAATATCAAGGGATTGATGGCGCAGGACGAGATTGACGGCGCGCTAGTCGGCGGCGCCAGCCTGGACCCGAAGTCGTTTGCGGCTATCGTGAATTTCTGAGTGCGCCCGGCAGGCGCGTCGTCTGCCGCGCATTCCGCAGGAGTGGGAAATGCCATCGTGGGCTAAGTGGGCTTTATCGTTGTTGGTGGCCGTCGGCTTGATTACCATCGGCTGGCGGGTGTCGGCCGTTCTCGTGACGCTGCACGTAATGGTCTGCTTCGTTCTGGTGGCCGTGATCATGCTCCAGAGCGGATCGGCGGCGGATCTGGCCGGCGCGTTTGGCGGGGCGGGCAGTCAGACCGCCTTCGGACCGCGCGGCGCCGCCACGTTCTTGTCGCGCGCGACCACCTGGTGCGCCATCGTCTTCATGATGACCTCCTTGGCGCTTTCGGTCCGGCGCGCGCCGACCGACGTGGGCTCCGGTTCGATCCTCGAGCAGACTCAGAAGTCGGCTCCGGCTCCCGCCCCCGCGAAACCGCTTTCGACGCCGCCCGTTTCGCTTCCGGTGCCGTCGGCTCCGGCCCCGGCTTCGGCTCCGAGCCCGCAGCCTCCGGCGCCCAGCGCCCCTGCGCACAAATAGCGGCTTCTGTTACAATCGTTTCGTTCTTCTCTCCCACGCGGTCGTGGCGGAACTGGCAGACGCACCAGCTTGAGGGGCTGGCGGTAGCAATACCGTGGTGGTTCGAATCCACTCGACCGCACCATCTTTTCTATTCTCAGTTTTTCCGCGCAATTCTTCCGTCTTGCGAAGGGACATGATCCAGCCTGGGAAATCTGCGGTGGGCTAGGAATTATCGAGTTCGATGAGGCGGAAGGGGTCCTTGATCTTTTCGTAGAGGTTGGTCCAGCTTCGTTCCTCCTGGGCCATGCGGAAGGGGTCTCCGACTTTCTCGTGCAGGTCGTGCCACAGCTTTTCGGGCTGCGCCAGAAACACATCGACTACCCGCGGATCGAACTGGGTCCCCGCATACTTCCGAATCTCCGCTTGGGCCGCGGAAATCGGCAGCGCCTTGCGGTACGGCCGGTCGGAAATCATCGCGTCCAGCGTGTCGGCCACCGCGAAAATCCTCGACCCCAGCGGAATCTGTTCGCCCTTCAATCCCCGGGGATACCCCGAGCCGTCGTAACACTCCTGGTGGGTCAGAACGATTTCGGCGACTTCTTTCAAGAAGGGGATTCGTTCGAGCACGGCGTAGCCGATCTCGCAGTGCTTGCGCATGATATCCCTCTCTTCGGGGGTCAGCGGGCCGGGTTTGCGGAGAATCTGGTCCGGGATTCCCATCTTGCCGATGTCGTGGAGGAACGCGCCCCGGGCGATATGGCGCATCATCGTGCGATCCACGCCCATGGCCCGGGCCATCGTGATCGTGAAGGCAGTGACGCGCTGGCAATGGCCTTCGGTTTCCGCGTCCTTGGCATCCAGCGCTCCGCCCAGGGCCTCGAGCGTGTAATCGTAGGACTGTTCCAGGTCCCGCAGGGCGATGGACAGTTGCTGCGTGCGGTCGGCGACCAACCGCTCCAGGTCGCTCTGGTACGTCTTGTTTTCCAGCACCAGCCGGCGGCGCTCCAGCGCCCGGCGCACGCTCAGATAGAACTGGTCCTTCTCGAACGGTTTCAGAATGTAGTCGTAGGCCCCGGCGCGAATCGCTTCCAGCGCGATGGAGATGTCGTGCATCGCCGTCACCATGATCACCGGAATGTTCGCGTCGGCTTCCCGAATGGCCACCAGCAGCTTCATCCCGTCCATCTCGGGCATGACGATGTCGCTCAATACCAGGTCGAAGGAGTCCTTCCGGAAGGCCTCCAGCGCCCGGCGGCCGTTGTCGGCCGTCGTGCAGCTGTAGCCCTGGGCCTCGAGCAGCGTCGAAACCACCTCGCGAATTGGTTCCTCGTCGTCTACAACGAGGATCTTTTCCTTGGCCATACTGGGTAACCCCGCAGTCCACCCATTATAGGGCATGGCGTTCGAGGGAAAGACGTCTATTGTCGAATTTCTCAACTCTGTGCTGCTTCTACAACGCCTCGCCCGGTCTCCAAACGCCCGGGCGGAGCCCCCTGCGGAACAGGCCCGGCCGGTCGCGGCCGGCGTCCCGGAGATTCTCACTTGCGCCCCCCGCCGGATGCAATATAGTAATTCCGCACGTGGCGGATGCTTTGTTTATTCGCATCGCCCCACACTCGGAATCGAGAAGGTGCCCATGGCGCACAAATCGGATACCGCAAGTCATACACCGGACGGCATGGCTCGGGCGACGGGCCTGCACCCGCATCATCGTGATCTGCACGCTGGCACTGGCCGGTTGGTTGCCACTCGCAGGGGTCCCTGCGGCATACGCCGCCGGCCCGGCCGCCGGGCAGAAGGCGTCGGCCGCGTCTGCCGGCAAGCAGCAGGGCATCGAGAACGGAAAGAAATTCTTCTCCGTGAGTTGCAGCGGCTGCCACGGCGAGGAAGGAAAAGGCACCGGCACCCTCGACCTCCGCACCCGCTCCCTGACCCAGGCGCAAGCGGCCGCCGTGATCGCGAGCGGCAAGTCCGGCACGACCATGCCGAAGTTCACCGCCATCTACGACAAGGCACAGATCGCAGACATTGCGGCCTATGTTGCGTCGCTCTCCTCCGGCGGCGCTCCCGCCGCTGCAGCCGCGACTGCCGGCAACTCCGCCAACACCGGAGCGGCCATTTACGCCGCGCAGTGCGCCTCCTGCCACGAAGCGGGCGGCCCGCCGTATCTAAATCGGATTGCCCTGAAGCCCACGGCGCCCGAGTACGTCGTGTACATGCTCGCGGCGGGGGCCATGCACGTCGAGGGCAGGAAATTGACCCTCAGTCAGCGCAAAGCCGTTGCGGAATACATTTCCGGCAGACCCCTCGGCGGTGCCCACGGCGCTGCGGTGTCGGCGGGGCGATGCTCCGGCCAGGCTCCCACGACCCTGACGGGCCCGCAATGGCGCGGCTGGGGCGCCGATGTGGAAAACAGCCGGTTTCAGCCCGCGGCTGCCGCGGGCCTTTCGGTCGAGCAGGTTTCGAAACTGAAGCTGAAGTGGGCCTTCGCGTTTCCCGGTGAGGCGGCGGCCTACACCCAGCCGACCGTCGCGGGCGGCCGCGTGTTTGCCAGCGGACCCCTCGGTGACGTCTATTCCCTGGACGTCTCGACCGGCTGCACCTACTGGCACTTTCAAGCCGACGCTGGCGTGCGCAGTGCCGTCACCCTCGGCCCCGGCCATCTGGCCTACTTCGGAGACTTCCGCGCCAACGTCTACGCCGTCAATGCCCTCACCGGCAAGCTGGTCTGGAAGACGCGCGTCAGCACCCACCCCTACGCGCGCATCAGCGGCACGCCCATGATCGACAAGGGCCGGTTGTACGTGCCCGTGGCCTCTCGCGAGGAGTGGATGGCGTCGCACCCCAGCTACGAGTGCTGCACCTTCCGCGGCATTCTGGTGGCGCTCGACGCGGTCACCGGCAAGGAGGTTTGGCGAACCTACACCATCCCCGAAGCGCCCAAGCCCACGCACAAGGGCGCCGACGGCTCGCAGAAGTGGGGACCTTCCGGCGCGGGCTTGTGGTCGTCGCCTACGCTCGATACCAAGCGGCAGCTCCTCTACATCGGCGCCGGCAACAATTATTCGGACCCGCCCACGGCCAATAGCGACGCCATCCTGGCCATCGACTTGAGAACTGGAAAAATCGCGTGGTCGCGGCAGATCACCGCAGGCGACGCCTACACCATCAGTTGCTTCCGCGACAAGGCCAATTGCCCCGAAAAATTCGGCCCCGACTCCGATTTCGGAGCCTCGCCCATCCTGCACACGCTCCCCGGAGGCCGCCAGGTGCTGGTCGTTTCCCAAAAGTCCGGCATCGTCTTCGGCCTCGATCCCGACGACAAGGGCAAGATTCTCTGGCAGATTCGCGTCGGCAAGGGCGGCGCGCTCGGCGGAATCGAATGGGGCCCGGCGGTGGAGGGCGATACCGTGTACGCGGCCCTGTCGGACCTGGAATTTGGCGTGGGGCCCGAGGGAACGGTGCTGAATCCCAAGGCTGGCGGCGGATTGTTTGCCATCGACATCGCCACCGGCAAGCAGATTTGGGCCGCTCTCCCGCCCCCGGAGGGCTGCACCACCCCGCGCTGCAGCCCGGCGCAAATGGCGGCGGTCACCGCCATTCCCGGCGTGATTTTTTCCGGCGCCTACGACGGCCACCTGCGCGCCTACTCCACCGCGGACGGCAAAATTATTTGGGATTACAACACCGCGCGGAAGTTTGACACCGTCAATAAATTGCCGGGCAATGGCGGCGCCATCGACGGCGGAGGCCCCGCCGTCGTCGGCGGCATGCTGTTCGTGAACTCCGGCTACGGCGCCGTCAGCGGCATTGTCGGCAATGTGCTCCTCGCATTTTCACCGGAGTAGAGCGGCCGTATGTCGCGCGCGCCGCCAGATGCTTTGGCCTTTGATCTGGCGGGTGCCCCATCCTTCGCGCTTTGTGCGAAGGGTGGGGCTTTCGGGTTCTCATCATGCCGAAGCAACCCAAGCGCAGACTGGTGTCGCATCCGATGAGCTTGCCGTGGAGCAGCCATGCGTTCGACGCAGCGCGAGGAGACATCCTCATAGGTATCAATATCGGCGCGGTGAATCGAGATGGGCCGCTTGCTTTCGCAGCATCGATACCTTCAGACAAAAGCCCCACCCTTCGCCAACTGCGCGAAGGATGGGGCACCCGTTACACATACTCCCGAGTAAAGTGCCGCGATGGTATCATCCACCGTGCGATGCGAGCCGAAGGTCTGCTGGCACCAAAGCCTGGGCCACCCGCCCGACAGAAACAACTTGAAGAATGTGAGCGCCTAAATGGACTACGCTGAGATTGATCTGAAAGCCCTCAAGGAAGCAGTGAATGTCATTCTGGACCACTTGATCACCGACCTAAGGTTCGACAAGATTGCAATTGAAGAAAGTAGTGACCATTACTGGCACTGTCCCACATCGGAAATTCATGATGTGTCAAAGACGCCGTCGGCCTCGATATCGGAAGTCTTCGTGACGATGCTGACTTTGTGAAGCTGATCAAGCGCGGGCAGAGCGGAGATATATCCTACAATCTCGTCCATGTGGCTCCATTGCTTCGGTATATAGGAGAGAAGGTCAAGAAATGATCGCCGGATGGAATGCCTTTAGGCCGTCGGAGAACTCTTGGGTGGCCCATCCTTCGCGGTTTGTGCGAAGGGTGGGGCTTTCGGTTTCGCCGGACCGGGACCGAAGACGAGAGCTAGAATCTGCGCCACCGGCCACTAATCACTAATCACCAATCACCATTCACTAATCACCGCCTCCCCTGTTCACAGGCTCGTTCCCTTGCGCTGAGGCAC
>CAWBTO010000009.1:0-91660 GCA_963791705.1 Terriglobia bacterium
ATCTCGCCCTTGGCGTTCTTGACGTCCACGTAGAGGTAGGCGTGCGGATTGGTCCATTCGACTTTCGTCACCACGCCCACGACGGTGGTCGGGTGCGCCATGTCGTACATGGATACCGAGTGGTGCGCGAACGCCGGCAGGGCGCCCAGCACCAGGCAAGCAATTAGAATGGCTACTCTGGCTTTCATTCACATGTCTCCCGTTAATGTCTGTTGATGTTCCGCGACATAATACAAGGTTCCGCCGCTTTCACTTCTTCTTTTGCAGCAGATCCTGGTAATTCCGGTTGTTCTCCTCGCAGACGTACTCCTGAATCTGCCACTCCGGGTGAAGCTGCATGGTGCCCCCGTATCTCCAGGGTGCCGCAAACACATTTGGATCGTCGATGGTGGCTTCATACTGAAGAACGCCGTAGGACGTGCGCCGGTAGCGCTCCACCACGTGATAGGCCGTGGAGTGATGGTAGATCGCCCTCTGTTGCATATCCTCGATCTCGGTCTTGTCGTTGAACCCGGTCACGTCCACCACCAGCGTGTCCCCTTCCCAGTGGCCGACCGAGTTGCCCATCCACGTGGGATCCAAATCGGCGGGATGAGGACGCCCGTCGGTGGGGATCACGCGGAACAGATGATACGCCTCGTAGAGAATCACCACGAGACCCGGCTTCTGCACGATCTGCAGGGGGTAGGGCTGCATGGTGGCGGCCGGCACGCCCGGCGGCACGCACAGCACGCCCTGGCCCAGGTCATCCTCCTTGGGAACGGTCCTGAAGGATTCGGCTCCGGGCTTCAGCACGGGCTTGTTCAGGGGCCTGATGCCGAAGCCGCCGATGTACACGCCGGAGAGATCCGGGGTGCCATCCATGCGCGGCACGGGCCGGTCCTTTTCGGGGACGCACCCCGGATTGGCATTGGCCGGAGCGGGAGTGGTGCCGGGGACGGTCACGGTGACCGATTTCTTGTCCGAGCCGCCTCGCCCGACGGCCGCGAACGTGTAGGTCGTGGTCACCGTGGGCGAGACTTGGCGAGTACCGCGCGTGGGCACCACGCCGACGCACTGGTCAATCGACGTGTCGTCCGCATTCACCGCCGCCCAGGTCAGCGTGGCCGATTGCCCGGGCCGGATGGTGCCCGGTTCGGCGGTGAAGCTGAGAATGTGTCCCGGCGGCCCCATCGGGAAACCCTCCACAGGGCCGGGCTTCTGCGCCGGTTGCGCCTGGCCCAGGGCCGAGGAACATAGCGCCGCCGCGAAGGCAACGCCAAGCAGAATTCTTCTCACGTTTGGCACGGCGGTCGACACCTCCTCAAACGACGCACGCGAATGGCTACATTGTATCTAAAATTTATACTTCAAAGCGAACTGCATTACGCGCGGATCGTTGGTCGTTTGAGCGATGGCGCCCAACCCGGTGATCGAAGCCGGAGTCGGCTTGCCGAAACTCGGGAAGACGCCGGGGAACGGGAAGCCCGCCCCCGTCCCGCTCGGTGCGTACAGATTCACGTGATTCGCAAGATTGAAAACCTCCCAGCGAAACTCCAGTTGCTGCCCCTCCCGAATCTGGAAGATTCTCGACAGCGCCGTGTTGAAGACGACCGCCCCCGGGCCAAACAGGCTGTTGTTCTTCAGGTTGCCGAACGTGTACGGAGCCGGCGCAGCAAAGGACGCCGGATTGAGCCAGCACGTTCGCCCCTTCGGATGACAATACGGGTCGCCCGCCAGGTTGGGGCGCTGCGTGTAGCCCATTCCCACTCCCCGAAAAATCGAGCACCGTGGACGGAGCCGACGCCAAAGTCCGACAGCACCGTGCCAGATTGCACGACGGCCGGAGACCGAAAGCCTCCAGTTTCCGGCTAGGATCTGCTGCCGTGTGATTCGAAAACTTGGGCGTCTCCGCCACCAGCGACTGGTTAAACACGTTGTGCGTGTCGGCGCTCGGGCAATTGCCGCGATCCGCCCTCGGAGTTGTACGGCACCGCTTCCACCGCCAGGAAGAAACCGAGTGTGGTTGTGTAGTTGTCGGAGATGCAGTGCGACCACGTGTAATTGGTGCTCGACGTGAAGTGATGGGCAAAGCGGTGCTGGGCCGAAAGGATCAGACCGTTGTAGTTTCCTGTCCCGCCCTGCTCCAAAAGAAGCGTTTCGCCGTACAGCGGCCCTCCGGCGTCCGCGCAGCGTTGTATTGCTGAAGCAACCGGTTGTTGCTCAAGGGCAGCCGGGCCGCGCCGCAGCACAGGAACGGAGGAAGAAACGACGGGCACGGACCGGGCGCGGGCACCCGAGCGGAGAAGGCAGCGTGTAACTTCGCGGAGGCCCGGAAGGGCAGGGCCCCTGCATCCCCGGATTGGCTTCGTTGTTTCCCCACAGGTGGCGCTGCTGATTCCCGATGTAGGTCGCCGAGAGCAGCCAGCTCGTTCCCAGTTGCTTTTCCACGCTGAGGTTGTACTGCATCACGTAGGTGGGCTTGATGTTCTGCGGATAGCTGAACACCAGCGCGCCCGGCAGGTAGGCGGCATTCTTGGGGCCCGTGCCGACATACTGCGGGAAGGGATCGCCCGTGTGCGAGACACCCTGCTGGTCTGTGAACGTGAAGCTTCGCCCAGGGATCGCTCAGGCATGTCAGGCGCGTAGCAACCGGCGGCCGGCGCGGTGGCCGCCCCGCCGTAAGGCTCTTCGAATCCGAACTGATCGTAGGAGAAATTCGGGAAGTCATAAAAGATCCCGAATCCCGCTCGAATGGACATCCGGCCGTCGCCCTTCGGGTCCCACGCGACGCCGATGCGCGGGCTCCATTTGTTCAGCGAGTTTTTCGTCAGCTTGCCGCCGCTGGGGCCTCCGGGATCGCCGTGGAAAAGGTAGCCAGCCGGCGCGGTGGGATAGAGCGTGCTATGCACGTTGTTGATGATGATTCGGAATCGAGATGCTGACCACGTGGCCCTTCGGATCGGTGTGCCCGAAGAACGGGTCCCACCGAAGCCCGGCGGTGATCGTCAGCCGCCGCGTGATTTTCCACGCGTCTTGCGCGTAGAGCGAGAAGATATTTTGGTGCTGGATCGAAGGGATCGGAGCGTCCTGACGAAAAACCGCTGGTGGCGGATGTCTAGCCCAGCAGGAAGTCCGCCAGTCCGTGCACGGAGGGCCCGTGCGCGAGCCGTCAAAGGCGAACTGTCCCTGGTTGAGCAGGTAGTTGGTGGCGAAGGCTCTCAGGTTGATGAAGTCCACGCCAAACGAGAACTGGTGCGCCCCGTGCGTCAGCGCCAGATCGTCGGAAAACTCGATCGTGTCATAGGGCTGGAGGCTCGGAATCGAGGTGAACAAACCATAAAGCCCGGGCTGTGTTTGAAATCCGGCATGTACTTCGGAAACTTGGGCGTCGACTGGGGCCCAATTGATAGACATTGGGCGCCGGCAAGGCTCACGGCCGCCAGCAATATCCGCCAGATCGATCGTCTGGATTTTGAACCGTCCGGTTCACGCTTCGATTTCCCGGTCGCGCGGAAACTGTTCACCATGTTCGTGCCGATCAGGTACGTGTCTCCCAGCGTGAGGCTCTGGACGCGGTCGACGCGCCATCGATGGCCGCGATCAGAAGGCCGCCCTGGCTGGCCGGCAGATTGGGCGCGCCCGGTGGCTGCTCCAAATTCGTGATGAAGTAACGTCCGAAGATGGTGTTCCGGTTGCTCACGTGATAGTCGATCCTCGCCAGTCCCTGATTTTCGGTGTAACTGTTCGGTCTCTGGTAGTTGTATGTGCCGCACGGATTCGTCGGCACCGGCAGATAGGTCTCGAGCTCCATAATGATCGGGCTGAAGTTGGCGGGGTTGGTCTGGTTGGGCCGACGTACGGTGACCCGAAGGGCGCCCAGCGAAGGGCGGGATCGCAGCGCCTGGATATTGTGAAAAGTCTCCCGCCAGCATCGCCGCCGTGGGGAGGGCTACGGGCGTCGCCGGATTGGTGGAGCGCTGGATGGTATCCTGCCAGCCCAGGAAGAAGAAGAGCTTGTCCTTCTGGATGGGTCCGCCGATCGTGCCGCCAAACTGGTTGCGCTTCAGGGTCATGCTTGACATAGGGTTGCGCCCAGGCTGTCGTAAGCGCGTGTTCTTGGAGTCGAACATGAAATTCCGCACGTACTCGAACACGTCGCCGTGAAACATGTTCGTACCCGACTTGGTCACCACGTTGACCGCGCCCGAAGGATGGGTCCCGTACTGAGCGGGCAGCGAACTGGTCTCGACCTTGAACTCCTCGACCGTATCCGGAAAGGGAAGCGGAAGATTCTGATTGCTCAGCGGATCGTTGTGCGTGCCGCCGTCGAGCCAATAGGCCACGCTGCCCTGCGCGCCCCCGGCGATCGAAGGCGTCGCCGACGAAGGATACGAGGCGCGGAAAGAGCGTCCTTGGCTGACGCCGCCCGTCAGCGTCAACAAATCGGTGAGCTGGCGTCCGTTGAGCGGCAGGTCCTGCACCTGCTGGGGAGCGATCACCTGTCCGACGCCGGTGCTCTGCGTTTCCACCATCGCCGCCTGCGCCTCGACTGTCACCTGCTCGGTCATGGCGCCGACCTTCAGCGTGACGTCGATCGTGGGATTCACGCCCACCTGCAGCACGATGCCAGTTTGGAGGTACTTGGTGAAGCCTTGCCGGGTGACTTCCAGCTGGTAGGAGCCCACGGGCAGCGCCGGAAACACGTAGCTTCCGTCGGTGGCGCTGGTGGCGCTGCGCACGGCGCTGGTGGCCGTCTGCGTCAGTTTCACGTCCGCGCCGGCAACGGCCGCGCCGCTCTCGTCGGTGATCGTGCCGCGAATCTGCGACGTGGAAATCGTCTGCGCCCACACCACCGTCGCTGCAAGAAACAGCCCAAGTCCCCATACCAGTTTGGATTTCATCTTTCCCCCTTCGCGGCCGGTTCGTCCGCCTGGCCATCCAGCGCGCCATAAGACAACGCTGCCAAATGCCCCACGAATCGACGACCGCGGAACCCTGTTGCGTGTTGGCGGGAGTCTAAGGTTCTCCCAGCCCTCTGCTTTGTTATAAGCGCACAACGAGTTGTCTCGCAGGGAACACGCCCACCGCGGGCTTTTTACGCGCACAGGGGACATGGGACCGAAAGTGGCGGAAAAGGAAGTGCGGGCCCGGGCATGTCCCGGCTGCACGGAATTCCATGCAAAGGGACGGGAAATCGCCGCGCGCGGACGAAACCGCGTGGTTACACGTGCTCGGTTGTTTGCAGGCGAACGAGGCGCGGCGGCATCCCGAACGCTTCCTTGAATTTCCGGCTGAAATGCGTGTAGTTGTTGAATCCCCAGGAAAACGCGATGTCCGTCATCGAACGGCCGGCCAGCGCCGGATTTTCCAGGTCGGCGCGGCAGCCTTCCAGCCTGGGTCTCCAGATGGACTCGCTGATCGTGGCGCGCTTGCTCGCAAAGACCTTATGCAAATACCGCTTGCTACAGTGAAAGGCGCCGGCTACCTGCTCCACGTTCAAGGCGGGATCGCGGAGATTCTGCAGGATGTACGCCTGTGCCCGGGCGTGCAGTCCTTCCCGCGCGGAGACGGAGGCAGCCTCCCCAAGGAACTCCAGCAGCGCGTAGTTCAAAAGTTCCGTGATCGTGGCCACCACGCTGCGTTCCGACGGCTCGGACAAATGAGGGAGTTCCGCAAACGTGGCGCACACAAACTGGTAGAGCAGTTTTCCCAGGCCCTTCCGGCTGGAAAACGAGCGCGCTGCCACGTTCTCCGGGATGCACATCCCCTCCAGTCGCTCCCGCGACAGGGTCAGAAAAAGCTGTTCCACGCCGTTGGGGAGAAACACCACGCGGGACCACGGCCGCATCCCGATCAGACTCCACTCGCCGGGAGACAACGAAACGCGCTGGCCGTCCTCTTCAAAATACGCATGGCCCTTCACTTGAAACGCCACCACCAGCTCACGCGCGGATTTCTCCCAGGCGGGCGGCCTCGGCCGGTCCACGCTGTGCGCCCCCACCTTCAGCTTGGAAATCTGCAGCGGGCCCAGATTTCCGTATTCCAGGGACCCGTGAAAGGCGGGACCGTGACGAAGCGTGAAGCGCGACTGGGCGAGCTGCTCCCGGGCCTGGATTGCTTCCCGCCAGAACGCGAACCGTTCCTTCTCGGGAACGACGGCCGTCGACACCATCCGCACATCTGCCATGGGATGTGACCTCTCGCGGACCCTATTGGGCGGCATTATACACTTGAGAGGCCCGTGTCAAAGAGGGATCTCGGCGGGAGGGGAGGGCGGAAACGCGGTGGCGCCTTTTGGCGACCGGTAACTACGAGCGGAAAGCCTGCGGTGTCCGCGTCGTGGCCGCCAGGGCTCTTCGGACATGGGTCAACGGTGCATAGATTCCCGGCGCCTTCCAGCATCCGGCACCACGGCGGCGTCATTGACACGAACAACGCCGCACCAGGTCGATTCCCGCCGAAGTCCGGGTCGATCACATATCCTCTTGCGGCACGTCCAAGCGCGGTGATCCGCCGCCTAGCATCGCCGGTCGGCGTGATTCGCGTGACCGATGTGGATGACATTTCCGCGGTGGCCGCGCCTATCTCAGGTTCCGGATTCAAGGTGGGCGATGCGGTGAAGACCGTCACGCAGTAGTGCGTGCGCCGGGCGTCAGTCCCACTCCATGGGCAGGCCGACGTAATTTTCCGCCAGCGATTGCGATGCGGCCCGCGAGCTGGTGACGTAATCCAGCTCCGCCAGTTGCCGCCGCTGGTCGAACGCGTTGTCGGTGTCGAACAGGTGCAACATCGACGTCATCCACCAGGAGAATCGCTGCACCTTCCAGATGCGCCGCAGGCAGGTCTTCGAGTAATTGTTCAGCAGGTCCCGCCGCCCCGAGGCGTAAAACTCCGCCAGGCCGCGCGCCAGCACGCGCACGTCCGTGACGGCCAGATTCAGTCCCTTCGCGCCCGTGGGCGGCACGATATGCGCCGCGTCCCCAGCCAGAAACATCTTTCCAAATTGCATCGGCTCCACGACGAAACTGCGCATTCCCGTGACGCCCTTTTGCACGATCGGCCCCTCGGTGAGCTTCCATTTGCCATCGGCCGTGGCCAGCCGCGCGTGCAGTTCCTGCCAGATGCGTTCGTCGGGCCACTGGCGGATATCCTCGTCGGGCGCGCACTGAATGTAGAGGCGGCTCAACTGCGGCGAGCGCATGCTCAGCAGCGCGAAGCCGCGTTCGTGATAGGCGTAAATGAGTTCCTCGTTCGAAGGCGGCGCTTCGGCCAGGATTCCCAGCCAGCCGAACGGGTAGACGCGATCGAAAACCTTCAAGGCCCCCGCGGGGACCGAGGGTCGGCAGATTCCGTGGAAACCGTCGCACCCGGCGATGAAATCGCAGACGATTTCTTGCGCCTCGCCGCCGGCGTGGAAGCGGATCTTCGGCTTTGTTTCCGGCGCCGCATCGCCGAAATCGTGCACGCTCACGTCTTCGGCTTCGAAGAACGTCCGGCCGCCCGCCGCCGCCCGCGCGTCGAACAGATCGCCCACCACTTTGTTCTGGGGATAAATGACCACCGAACCATTGGCCAGATCCTGGAAGTCGATGCGATGCCCGCGTCCGCCGAAGCGCAGCTCGATGCCGTGATGCACCAGGCCTTCCCGACCAAGCCGGTCGCCCAACCCCGTTTCCGCCAGCAGGGCGGCGACGCCCTGCTCGATCACGCCGGCGCGGACACGGTCCTCCGTGTATTGGCGGCTGCGCGCTTCGACGACGATCGATTCGATGCCGTCCCGCCCGAGCAGATGGGCCAACACCAGTCCCGCGGGTCCCGCCCCCACAATTCCCACTTGTGTGCGCAGCGCCATGCGCCACCTCCCAGCCGCCCGGACATCGCGGGCGGAGAATAGGCCGCTATTCTACATTCATCTTGCAATGCCGGAAGATCAATCTAGAATGCGTGGGGCGCCCGTCCGGGGCGCGCTCGTGACGGTGGACCGGGGAGGTTCTCAGTGGCGAATAAGCAAGACTTTTACGGCTGGAAGCTGCTCGCGGTGCTTTTTTCCCTCGATTTCATCAACATGGGCTTTCCGTACTACGGCGGCAGCGTGATTGGCAGCTACATGCAGATTCCGATGAGCCGAAGCATGTACGGCATGGGGTTCACGCTGGTCAATCTATTCGTGGGTCTGGCGGCGGTGTTCGTGGCCATGTCCATCGTCAAGTACGGCCTGCGAGCCACGTTTGTTGCCGGTTCCGCGCTGATTTGTGTTGGTTCACTCTTCCTGGGATTTTATGCGTCCAAGCCGTGGCACTATCTGGTCGCCTTTGGTGTGATCAACGGCACCGGCATTAGTTTTGCGACGCTGGTGCCTGCTGCTACCGCCGTGACCCGGTGGTTCCGGCGCTATCGCGGGAGAGCCATGGGGATTGCTCTTTCGGCTTCGGGCATTGCTGGCCTTGTCGTGTCGCGCTTGCTCGATAGAATGCTCCGGGCGGCCGGCGGCAATTGGCATGTGGGATGGATGATCGTCGCGGGCGCCGCGGTGATTGCGGGAATCATGGCCTTCCTATTCGTCAAGGAGAGCCCGGAATCCTTGGGGCAAACCGTGGACGGAATTTCAGACGAAGAGCAGAAACAGGCGTCCCGCACCGATGCGCTCGCCACGAAGTACTCCTGGACGACGACGGAGGCGTACCAAACCCCGGCATACTGGCTGATCGTGATCGCCAGCATCGCTGCGCAGTACCCGTTCTTCTTCATGATTGCCCACTGGGTGAAACACCTGCGCGGCACGGGCATCGCTTCCGCCGATGCGGCTTTGGCGATGGGCTTCCTTACGATCGGCACGCTTCTCGGCCGCACGCTGGGAGGATGGCTGATGGACGTCATGAACGCCCGCTACGCTTACATGATCGGGCTGTGCTTCTATTTCATCGCGGCGTTCTGCGCCCTCCGCGTAACTCCCGATTCGCTCTGGACGACGGCATATCCCGCGTCCGTTTTGACCGGGGCGGCGTTCGGCTGGACGTTTACGTGCATGAACACCTGCACGGCTCACTATTACGGCCCGGCCGCATTTCCGAAGCTGAATGGAGCGATGGTAATGCTTACATCCACGCTCGCTTCGCCTGCAGGATATGTCGGCGGGAAGATTTTCGACCACTACGGCAGCTATGCGCGAGCGTTTGAATACGAAGCCGTCCTGGCCGCTATCGCCATCGTCGCCATGGCTTTCGCGACCATGCCGAAACCCCGCGGTGCCACCGCGACATCCGGTCGGGCGGCCTGAAAGAAACGGAGCCTCGCCGCCCACCAGAAACAGCGCCGGGCGCGCCTACAGCTGAATTTTCGAAAAACAGTAACTCCCGACCGCCAGCAGGCACGCGGTCAGTATGGTCACGACGATGAGATCGGTCGACATGGCGAACGTGAACTTGTTGGTGAGCGCGCCGCGCAATCCATCCACGCCGTAGCTGAGCGGATTCAGGCGCAGCGCGAATTGCAGCGCCTTCGGCAGTCCGTCGGCCGCGAAAATAGCCCCCGAGAAAAAGAACAGCGGCATCACCAGGAAGTTGATGATCAGCGGAAAGCCCTGCATGTCTTGCAGCACGGAGCCAAACACCGTGCCGATCGCCGTGAAGAGCAGCGCGATCAGGAACATGAACACGATTGCCACCGGCACCATCAGCGGATTCGCGATCCGGAAGCCGGCAATCAGGCAGATGACGAACACGACCGTCCCCTGCGCCATGGCCACGATCGCTCCGCCCAGCGTCCTTCCAAATACGATTTCCAGCCGTGAAACCGGCGCCACGAGCGTTTCCTTCAGGAATCCGAACTGCCGGTCCCACAGAATTTCGATTCCCGAGAAGACGGCGTTGAAGAGAATCGCCATGGAGATGATTCCCGGCGAAAGAAAATTGATGTAGTTCCCGCCGCCCGCCCGCGCGAACATCGTTTTGAACCCGAACCCCAGCGCGACCAGGAACAGAATGGGCTGGCCCAGCGACCCGACGATCCGCGCGGGGGAGCGCACGTACCGCTTCAGCTGCCTGACGCACAAAATGTAAATAGCTCTCATCGGCGTCCTGCTCCTCTCCAGACTCTCCCCATCATGCGCATACGATCGGTGGAGTTGGCTTCTTCCTCGCGGATGGCGTGGCCGGTCAGCGCGATGAACGCGTCCTCGAGCGTCGCGCTCTTGGTGCGCTCCTTGAGTTCGCCGGGCGCGCCCTGGGCCACGATTTTGCCGTGGTCGATCACGGCGACGTCGCTCGCCACGCGGTCGGCCTCATCCATGTAATGCGTGGTAAAGAAGACCGTGACGCCTTCTTCCTTGCTCAACTGCTGGATGTAGCTCCAGATGTGATTGCGCGTCTGCGGATCGAGGCCGATGGTCGGCTCATCGAGAAACAGGATGCGCGGATTGTGCAGCAGCGCCCGCGCCACTTCCAGGCGCCGCTTCATCCCGCCGGAAAACGTCTTCACGAAATCTTTCTTGCGGTCGCCCAGGCCGACGAAATCCACCAGCAGGTCGATGCGCTTCCGGCGCTCGCCGTGCGGCACGCCGTAGAGGATTCCGTGCAGGTCCATGTTCTCGAACGCCGTCAGCTCGTCGTCCAGGCTCGGGTCCTGGAAGACGATCCCGAACGACCGCCGCACCTGCTTCTGATCGTGCGCCGGATCGTGCCCGTTCACGCGGATCGCGCCGCTGGTCGGATCGAGCACGGTGGTGAGCATCTTGATCGTCGTGGTCTTGCCCGCTCCGTTGGGGCCCAGGAAGCCGAAAATCTTCCCCTCGGTGACCGTGAACGAGATGTGGTTCACGGCGCAAAATTCCCCGTAGTTCTTTACCAGGTCCTGCACTACGATCATTTCGTTCATCGTGACCCTTTGTATGGCGGGTGGTACCCGCTGGCGCCCGCCCCGACTCAGGGGCGGTCAGCCAGCATACGCCGTATCCAACGGCTCGATCAATCGGATATAAGTTCTGGCGGACGCCGATTCCGGATATATTTGTACTCCACCAAAGGGTTCAGGAGGCCGGCCACAGTGACCACGGTTCGAGAGGCGACCTACGGCGTCTTGCGCGATCTGGGGATGAAAGTGATTTTCGGCAATCCCGGATCGAGCGAATTGCACTTCCTCAAAAACATGCCCGCGGATTTCCAGTATGTCCTGGGCCTGCACGAACGCACCGCGGCGGGCATGGCGCTGGGGTACGCCCTGGGCACGGGCGAGGCGGCGTTCGTGAATCTGCATTCGATCGCGAGCGTGGGCAACGGCCTGGCCGCCATCGTGGACGCTTCTCTGGGCCACGTCCCGCTCGTGGTCACCACCGGGCAGCAGGACCGCCGGCACATTCTCGCTGAGCCGTTTCTCATGAGCCGCGCCGTCGAGGTCGTCCGGCCGTACGTGAAGTGGGCCTGCGAGCCGCTGCGCCCCGAGGACGTGCCCGCGGCCATCGCGCGCGGCTATCACCTGGCCATGCAGCCGCCCCGCGGGCCGGTGTTCATTTCGATTCCGAGTGATGACTGGGACCATGCGTGCGCGCCGGTGGCCGCGCGCCGCGTGACTCAATCGGTGGCGCCGGATGCGGCTGCGCTCGACGAAGTGGTTCGCGCGATTGCATCGAGCCGCAGCCTGGCATTCGTCGCGGGCTCGCAGATCGAGGAGGACGGCGCCGGGCGCGATGTCGTCGCGCTCGCCGAGGCCCTGAACGCGGACGTCTACGACGAGCCGATCGCCTCGCGCTGGGCCTTCCCGCGCAGCCATCGCCTGCTTCGCGGACGCCTTTTCCCGGCGCAGAAGCCGCTCTCCGAGCAGCTGGCGGGCTACGACACGGTCGTGGTCCTCGGCGCGCCGGTGTTTCTCTATTACACGATTGTGCCCGGCAACACCGTCCCGCCGGAAACGAAGCTTTTCCAGCTCACCAATTCGCCGCTCGACGCCGCGGCGGCGCTTGCCGGCACCAGCATCGTGGGCAACATCGCCGATGCGGTCCGCTACATCGCTGGCCGCGTAAAACCCGTCGCGCGCACGGTGCCCGCGCTCGCCCCGGCGCCCGAGGCCCAGCCCGGGCACCCCATGTCGCCCGACTACGTCTTCAGCGTCCTGAATAAACTTTTGCCGCGCGACGCGATTCTGTGCGAGGAGTGCCCCTCGTCGAAGATCGATCTCGAGCGCCGCATCATGCTCGACGAGCCCGGCTCGTTCTATTCCGTGCGCAGCGGCATTCTCGGCTTCGGCTTGCCCGCCGCGGTGGGCTTGCAGCTCGCCCATCCCCACCGGCGCGTGATTTGTCCGGTGGGCGACGGCTCGGCGCAGTATTCCATCCAGGCGCTGTGGTCGGCGGTGCAATACAACGCGCCGGTAATTTTCCTCGTGCTGCGCAACGGAGATTATTCCGCGCTCAAGGGATTCTGCGACTTCATGAAAGTGGGCCGCAATGTCCCCGGAATGGACATTCCGGGAATTGACGCGGTCCGGATCGCGCAAGGCTACGGCATGCAAGCCCGCGAAGTGGACCGCCCCGAGGATCTCGAACCCGCCCTGCGCGAAGCCCTCGCCTCGTCCAAACCCTCGCTTGCTCAGCGTGAACGTGCTGCCGGGCGGCCAAAAAACCTTCGGCATGGATCAGTCCGTGAATTCCCCGAAGAAATGACGCCCTCTGGCGAGCCCACCCGCCAACAAGGCCTTGTACATTAGGTATATCCATGTATCATGATGACCGCCATATGGTCTACCATCGGCCTATAGATGGCAGCCAAATTCTCCTGCAATAAGGTCCTGCACGAGCGGACCGCTGTCGTCACGTACTCATGTGCATGCGGGCTCACTCACACCGATGATTGTTTGCGTAGAGGCGCTCAATTATAAATGTCTGAGATACATCCGCCAGGATGTCGGGCAGTTTCAGGTCCTCGTTGGTCCGAACGCTAGTGGCAAGTCCACCTTCTTGGATGTCATCAGCTTCATCGGTGACCTCCTTCTAAATGGTCCCGAATTCGCCGTGGAGGAGAGAGCATCTCACTCAAGGCGCGTCAGCGAGCTGACTTGGCACAGCACAGGAAACAGGATCGAGCTTGCTATCGAAATGAAGATCCCAGAGCACCTCGCCCAGAGAGAAAACAACCAATCGTTCTGCCGATACGAAGTTGCCATTGGGAATACAGAAGACGATCCCGAGACGCGGGTCTTAGCAGAGAGCCTCTTGCTGCTTCCGGAAAGGAGTGCGCCCCTCCGGCTTCAAAGAGAGCTTTTCCCTGTCGAGCCTCAAGCACCGGAAACCATTCTCACCGGAATAAAGAAGCAGAAGGCAGGGTGGCGCTCTGTGGTCAAGAAGATTGAGGAATCAGGAAACGATTACTTCAGGAGCGAGACATCGGACTGGAACACCCAATTCAGATTCGGTCCCACCAAAGCTGCTTTGGCCAATCTACCAGAAGATGAACACAAGTTCCCGGTTGCGACTTGGGCTAAGCGTCTCCTGCTCGGTGGCATTGTTCCGCTGGCATTGAATGGCGCGGCTATGCGACAGCCCGCTCCCCGCGACAGAGGTCTCGGGTTAGCCAGTGACGGGTCGAATCTTCCCAGCGTGATAAAAAACCTGCAAAAAGACCCCGAGCGATTCAAGCAATGGATAGAGCATGTGCGGACGGCCTTACCTAATTTGGAGGATGTGCGAACCCGCGAAAGACCGCAAGATCGAAGTGTTTACCTTACAGCAGTTTTCAGAAACAACCTGCGGATTCCTTCATGGCTGGTCTCAGAAGGGACGCTGCGCTTGCTCGCGTTAACCATCATCGCGTACATCGAACCTCTGGATGCTATGTATTTGATAGAAGAGCCCGAAAACGGTATCCATCCCAAGGCTCTGGAGGCGGTATTTCAATCTCTTTCATCAACGTATGGATCTCAGGTGATGGTCGCGACCCACTCTCCCGTATTCCTTCGGCTCGCTAAGCCGGACCAAATCTTGTGTTTTGCGAAGACTCCTGAGGGGGCCACTGACATTGTTCGTGGCTCTGAACATCCTAGGCTTCGGGATTGGCAGGGAGAGGTTGACCTGGCCGATTTCTTTGCGGCAGGTGTGTTGGGGTGAATGACCTCATAGCACTCGTGGCCGACAATACGATGGCTCTGTCAGTGAAGGCCATCCTCAAGCGTCGCGCCGCGCTCCGCATCCGGAGCATCACTTTCGACGTATATTCCCACCCTAAACACGATCCGGGCGTCTTAAATTCTGCGCAACATTTCCTGCGCTCCTTCTTGGGCACGCACAGATACGCACTCGTCCTCTTTGACCGTATGGGGTGCGGTCGTGCCGAAACCAGGGAGAGAATCAGCGCGCGGGTGCAAGCCAATTTGGACGCGAATGGCTGGCGCGACCGCTCGGCTGTGTGCATTATCGACCCGGAACTCGAAGTGTGGGTGTGGTCTAGGTCACCACGCGTAGCTCAGGCCCTAGGGTGGCCTAGCCAAGACAAGCTTGATAAATTTCTCACGCAGGCCGGGTTCTTACAGCCACCTGCCCTGAAACCAAATCGCCCGAAGGAAGCAATGAAAGCGGCACTCGTCCATGTGCGGCGACCGATGTCATCTTCCATCCACCGGAACATAGCCGCAAATGTTGGATTCGCGCAGTGCGGAGACCCGAGCTTCTTGGAATTTACCCAGACGCTGCGACGGTGGTTCGAAATCATACCGCAATAAGTAAGAGAACACGTATTGGTGGGTCGGCGCGGCTTTTGCGCTTAGAGACACCAGCCAATCCCTGAACGTCTCGGCGCATGATGCCATCGCAACACTTCACTTGGGAGCAAGGCGAGGGACGAGGCGTGAGGGGCGCGACGGCGGCTGCTAGGCTTGCGGGCACAGCCGCGAGCGTGTTGATGAAGGCGCGGGGCCGGGGATTCTTCATGCGTTCGCATTTGCCGATGGGATATTGCAGAACTGCTTGCATGAATTAACTCCCCGCTGAAATCCGAGAGTGAGCGCTAGCGGACGTTTGGCCAACGGAAAGGAGGTCAGCGCGGGGTGCGCGGCTTGGCGGCCTCGTACAGCGGAGACAATTCGCGCAGGCGTTTCACGGTCTCGATGACGCGGGCGGCGACGTACTCGACTTCTTCGGCGGTGTTGAAGCGGCCGAGGCCGAAGCGGACCGAGCTGTGCGCGAGATCTTCCGAGACGCCGAGCGCGCGCAGAACGTGGCTGGGCTCGAGCGTCGCCGACGTGCAGGCCGAGCCGCTCGACACGGCCACGTCGTTGATGCCCATCAGCAGCGCTTCGCCTTCGACTCCGGCAAAGCTGAGATTGAGGTTGTTCGGCAGGCGCTGGGCCATCGAGCCGTTGATGGACGTGTTGTCGAGGCCGGCGCAGATGGCGTCCTTCAATTTGTCGCGCAGCGCGCGCAGCCGCTCGCTCTCCTCCGCCATCTCCTGCTGGCAAATCTCGCACGCCTTCCCCAGGGCGACGATCCCGGGAACGTTCAGGGTGCCGGAGCGCATGCCGCGCTCGTGGCCGCCGCCATCGATCATGGCCGCGAGCTCGACGCGGGGATTCTTGCGGCGGACGTAGAGAGCGCCCACGCCCTTCGGGCCGTAAAACTTGTGCGCGGAGATGGCGAGCAGGTCGATGCCGTCCTTCTCGGCGTCCACGGGGATTTTCCCCACCGACTGCGCGGCGTCCACGTGGAAGAGCACGTCCTTTTCCTTGGCGATCCTGCCGATTTCCGCGATGGGCTGGAGGACGCCGATTTCGTTGTTGGCGTGCATGATGGAAATGAGAATGGTCCGCGGGGTAATCGCGCGGCGGAGATCGTCGGGATCGACGAGGCCGTCCTTGCCGACCGGGCAGGCAGGTGACCTCGCATCCGGATTTTTCCAGGCGCTTCAGGGTGTCGAGCACGGCCTTGTGCTCGGTGGCTTGCGTGATGATGTGGTTGCCGCGCTGGCGATAGGCCTCGGCGACGCCTTTCAGGGCGAGGTTGTCCGATTCCGTGGCGCCGCTGGTGAAGACGATCTCCCGGGGCGAGGCGTGGATCAGCCGGGCCACGTGCCCGCGGGCGGTTTCGACCGCCTCCTCGGCCTTCCAGCCGAATTCGTGGTTGCGGCTGGCGGCGTTGCCGAATTTCTCGGTGAAATAGGGCAGCATGGCCTCGACCACGCGCGGATCGACGCGCGTCGTGGCGTGGTTGTCCATGTAGATGGGGAGCTTGACTGCCATATCCGGCCTCTGGGAAGTGTACCCAAAAACAGGCGCGCGCGCACCGGGGGCCTCCGCCGGGGCCTTCCGCCCCGGCAGGACAGACATTATTGGCCTTGACGCGAAACGGCTGTTACAATGATTCCGCATGGCTGATTGGCGGCAAATTCAAGCACGCATCCGCAAAGCGAAGATCAGCGCCGAAGCGCCGGCGAAACTTCTGGAACTCTACCGCCGCACACGCGATGCCATGGTCGCCTGGGAACTCGCCGCGATCGAAGAAAAAGCCGAACGCAAGGATGAGGCAGTGAACTGGTACACGATTGCCGCGCGGCGTTTCCGCCGCGCCGACTGGAAAAAGAAAGCCGAAGAGGCGCTGGCGCGGCTCGGAGTGGAATTTACTCCTGAGACGGCGGAAGCAGCCGCTAAGGAACACGAGGAACGCATCTTGGGAGAAGCCGCAGGAGCAGCTCCAGAATCAACCCGCAGTACAACCGCTGATCTTCAGGAACACCAGCCAATGCCGCTGGCCCTCGGCGAGATTCCCGAAACGCCCGAGACAGCCGCGCCGGGCGAAGTATCGGCGCACGCCGCGAGAGACAGGCGAAGACGTGCAGCCGGGCAAGAAGAAACGGCGGCGCGGACGCCGCGGCGGCCGAGGCCGCCGTCGCAAGGGCGCGCCCGCCGCAGCGCCGGGATTGCCGTCGCAGGTCTTCGCGGGAACCGAGGAACCTCGGCCGCCCGTGGTGCGTCCGCCGGCGTTTGATCGGGGCCGGCCGGAACGCGCAGCCTTCGAGCCTCCCGTACGCCGGGAAGCCCCCGTCGCGCGCGAGTATGAGGCGCCCGCTCCCCTGTCGCTGGCCGAACGCTCGCTCTGGCCGCGCGGGCGATCCGGCCCTGGCCTCGCGCATGGCCCATCTGGAATCGATGCTGCGGCGGCTGGTGTCGAGCCCGCTGCACCGCATGGACAAAGCCGACGAGGCGCCCGCCGGGCCCGGCGTGCTTCTGCTCTCCGACTCGGACCTGATCACGACGTATTACGTCGAAGCCTGCCAGACGCTGCGCGTCGGCTTTGCCAATCTCCTGCGCGGCGGGAAAAGCAACAGCGGACGCGGCACCGGGCGAGGCTACACGGAGCGCGGCGACCTCAAGGCCAAGCTGGCCGAGCACCTGGGCATCAGCGAAGCCAAGGTCACCCAGTACATGAAGGATCACTGCGTGGTGCGCTGGATTCAGCTCGATGACGAGGCTCCCCTGCTGGCGCATTTCGCCATCGGCGTCCTTCGCGCCCCCCTCAACCTCGACTAATCGGCTTCTGCATTTTCTTACCCCGTCTACCCCGTCCCAACCCTTGCGGGTTGGGCTAACGTGTGCCGCGCCTACGGCGCTCGTGGGCAGCGATTGAGCGATCAGGAAGTCGAAAGCCCCACCCTTCGTTCTTATCGAGCGGCACCCTACCTATCAAATACGAGAGCCTGGGCCACCCCCGCCCCGTGGGCGCTAAGGCACGAGGTGTTTGCTGCGCGCAGGTGGTGTATATTGTGGCGCGTATGCCGGGAACAGGGAAGGAACCCATGCCAAGAGACATTTCGAGAAGACTGTTAATTGCGGGAGTCTGCCTGGGGATCGTGATGTTCGGCGCGGTGCTGGCCGGGCCGAGTTACGCGCAGGCGCCGGAAGCGAAGTCCAGCGCGGTCTCGCCGAGCTGCGACCGCCGCTGCCTGTACGGCGTCCTGGATCAGTATCTGAATGCGCTGAAAGCCAAGGATCCTTCGCGGCTGCGCTGGGCGAAGATGGTGCAGAACACGGAAAACAACGTGTCGCTGCAAGTGGGCGACGGCCTATGGGGGACGATCACCGGCCTGGGTTCCTACGATCTCCGGTTTGCCGACACCACCAATGGCCAGGTCGGGTTTTTCGGCGTGGTGCAGGAGAAAACCGTGTCGTCGGTGATCGCCTTGCGGCTGAAGGTGGATGACGGCGCCATCTCCGAAGTCGAAACCCTGGTGCGCCGCAACGAAGCAGGGAGTCTCTTCCCGAATCCGCCGAATCTGGTGGAAAAGCCCGTGTTGAACGAGATGCTATCGCCAGAGCAACGGCGCCCGCGCGAGCGCATGATCTCCATCGCCAACGGCTATTGGGACACGCTGCAGCTCAACGACGGCACGCTCTTCACTCAGTTCGACGACCGGTGCGACCGGGTCGAAAACGGCCTGCTGACAACCCACAATCCCGCGCTCCTGAAGATCAGCGCCGTCGCGGAGTTGGGATGCGCGGACCAGTTCAAGATGGGCCATTACCGGTTCGACGACCGCCTGCGCGCCCGGCGCTTCCCGCTGGTCGACGAGGAGCGCGGCCTGGTGCTCTCCGCGGGCTTCCTGGACCACACCGGACGCCTGGGAACCTACAAATACACCGATGGGCGTGTGGTCGAGTCGCCGATGAAAACGCCGAGTTCGCTGTGCGTGCTGGAGCTGTTCAAGATCCAGGACGGCAAGATCCGGCAGATCGAGGCCGTGTTCATCAGCGTGCCGTACAACATGCCCACGCCCTGGCTTCCGTAAAGAAGCTCCCAGGCCCTTCCGGAGCGGTGACGGCACCCCGGCGCGCTTCCGATGCACGCTTCGTCCGGCCGGCAAATTGAAGGAGAGGTGAGACCGTGCAGGTTCGCTTGCGAAACACGTCCGTGGTTGTCTGCGCCGCGATGGCCCTGGTGCTTGGAAGCTATGCGGGAAAGAAGGCGATGGTTCGCGCGGGTCAGGCAAAACTGTCCGCCTACGGGCAGATTGACCGGAAGCGCCTGCTGGCCGCCGATCAGCACCCCGAAGACTGGCTGACCACGGGACGCGATTTCGGCAAGGGACACTATTCGCCGCTCGCGCAGATCAACCGGGAGACGGTGGACCGTCTCGGTCTCGCCTGGGATTACCACACGCATACCGACCGCGGCCTGGAGGCCACGCCCATCGTGGTGGACGGCGTGATGTACACCTCGGGCGTGGCCGGCCGCGTCTATGCGCTCGACGGGAAGACGGGCAAGGAACTCTGGAACTTCGATCCGCAAAACGATCTCAGCGTGACCCGCCGGTCGTGCTGCGACGAAGTGAATCGCGGCGTCGCGGTGTGGAAGGGAAAGGTGTACACCGCATCGCTGGACGGACGCCTGTTCGCGCTGGACGCGGCCACCGGCACCGTTTTGTGGAAGGTGGACACCGTCGTGGACCACCAGCGCGGCTACACCAGCACCGGCGCGCCCGAAATCGCCGGACGCGTCGTGGCGATCGGCAATGGCGGCGCGGAGTACGATGCGCGCGGCTACGTCAGCGCCTACGACCTGGACACGGGCAAGTTCGCCTGGCGGTTCTTCACCGTGCCCGGCGGCCCCTCGGGGCCGTACGAAAATCCGGAACTGGAAACGGCCGCCAAGACCTGGGACCCGAAAAGCCGCTGGGACATGGGCGGCGGGGGCACGGTCTGGGACGGGATGGTCTACGACCCGGAACTGAATCTTCTCTATTTCGGGACGGGAAACGGCACGTTCTTCGACCAGTCCAAGCGCAGCCCCGCCGGCGGCGACAACCTCTTCATCGCCTCCATCCTGGCCATCAATCCCGATACCGGCCGCATGGTCTGGCACTATCAGGAGGTGCCCGGCGAGCAGTGGGATTACGACGTCGTGCAGCCGCTGGTTCTCACCGATCTCAAAATCGGCGGGAGCGTTCGCAAAGTGATGATGCAGGCGTCGAAGGATGGCTTCTTCTATATCCTCGACCGCAAAACGGGCCAGGTCCTCTCCGCGGAAAAATATGTCCCTGTGACCTGGGCGGAACGCGTGGACCTGAAAACGGGACGTCCCGTGGAGGCAGCGAACGCCCGGGATTTCCGGAATTCGTTCAACGGCAAGAAGTACGTCGAACCCTCGGTGATGGGCGGCCACAACTGGCATCCCATGGCCTGGGACGCGCAGCGCGGCCTCATGTACATCCCCGAGATTGAAAACGGGCAAACCGGAATTTTTTCAGGAAAGGCAATTCTACGCGCGTGGGACCCGATCCGCGCGAAGCACGTGTGGGAACTAGCACCGACGGACTGGTGGGATCGCGGCGGCGTGCTGGCCACGGCCGGAGGGCTGGTGTTCCAAGGCAACGGCACCGGCCACTTCTGCGCCTACGATGCGGACACCGGCAAGAAGCTGAAGGACATTGAGGTGGGAACAACGATCATGGCCGCGCCCATGACCTACTCCGTGGAAGGTGTGCAGTACGTGGCGGTGATGGCCGCCTGGGGTGGCGGCGGCTGGAGCATGGCGCATCCCGCGAGCGCCGCCTACATCTACGGCAACGAAGGCCGCCTCCTCGTGTTCAAGCTCGATGGCGGCCCGACGCCCAAGCCGGAGCCCCTGCCCCCGCTCGGCCCCATTCCGCAGCCTCCGCCGCTCGCGGCTTCCGCCGACGCCGTGAAACACGGCAAGGATCTCTTTGCCACGAATTGCGCCCGCTGCCATACCAACGACGAACGCAGCCTCGCGCTCAACTTGCGCCGGATGCCTCCCGAAATTCACGAGGCGTTCCAGCAGGTGGTCCTCGGAGGCATGCTCCAGAACGCCGGCATGCCGCCGTGGGAGGGAGTCCTCAGCCCCCAGGAAGTGGACGACATCCACGCCTATCTGATTTCCATCTCGTGGGACGCCTACAAAGCGCAGCAGGCCGCCAAACCGTAAGACCTGTATCTCTCCGGCACCGCTGCTAGCGAGTCTTCCCCTTCGCCGGGTGGTGCGCCGGGCCGAACGTCAGGTTGGCCGAGAAGAACGGCAGGACCTTCTTCTCCAGGCGGTCCTGGATTCCGCTCACGTGCGTGCCGTCGTAGGTTTCAAACGTGTGCGGAATTCCGTACGTCGTCAGGCTGCGATCCAATTCCTGATTCGAGGCCATCAGGCCGTCCTTCGTGCCGACATCTCCGGCGATGGCGTGAAGCTTCTTCAGATTCGGGACGTATTGGTCGAGCATCGCCAGCGGCGCGTTGGCGTCCCATTTCTGGGCGACCTGCGGCTGGAACTTGCCGTTCACCCACGGCAGATCGAAGAAGAGCGGCGCGTTGCTTAGGATTCGGAGACCACGCCGCCGCCGAGGCGACCATCGCGCGCGTGCCGAAATCGGCCTTGGCGAGGTCCGCGGCGCTGCGAATGGCCTCCGCGTTCACCATCGCGGGAGATTCCGTAGCCAGGCTGGGCTCGAGACAACACGCGCTCAGCACGTAAATGCTCGAAAACACCTCCGGATATTTCATCCCCAGCCGGATCGTGCCGTACCCGCCCATCGAGTGGCCGGCCAGGCCGCGGCTCATGCGATCGGGGATGGTGCGGTAATGCGCGTCCATGTACGCGACCAGATCGTGCGTCACGAACGCGTCCCAATCGCCCGTGGTGACGGAGTTCGAGTACATGCTGCCCATGTACGACGGTATAGGCGTTGGGCATCACGACGATCATCTCGCGCGCTGCGCCGCCGGAAATTGCTTTGTCGATGGCCGCGGGCGCATCGACGAACATGTGCTTGGCCCCGAACCAGTTGTCGTCGTTGTCCGTGTAGCCATGCAGCAGGTAGACGACCGGGTAGCGATCGTGCGGATGACTCTTGTAGCTGGGCGGCAGATAGACCGAGACGTCGCGATCCGCCGAGTCGCCCTCCAGATTTCCTTCGAGCGATTTCCCGTGCACCTTGATGCGCTCGACCGTGCCGTGCAGTGCGGGCGTGTCGGCGCCGGATAAAACCAGCGCCGGCGGTCCCGGCGAGAAGCACCAAGGCGAGCGCCAGGCGCTCCGCCAACCGCATGGCGCGTGAATGAGTTCGTTTCATCAGCATGGAACCTCCTGGATTAGAAGACTAACTTCCACCCTGCAATCGACGGCGCATCCCTCTGCGTCCCTTCACTCCCGGGCACTTCCGGGCGCTTGACCTGCCGAGCAGCCGGATGATATCACTACGTCAGGTTTTTAAGCGTCTCGCAAGCGCCCGAAAGGAAATTCTTCGCCAGCCATCATTGGATCATCTCAGAAGGACAGCGGCACGTCTTTTTCGGTATGCTGCCGGCAGAGAGTGGAGGTCTTATGAGCGTGGAAGCGAAATCGGCGGCAGGACGAACGATTGTGGCCGGCCGGGAGATGCCGGAGTTCCGGCACATCGGCGTCGAGCCCCTGACCGGGGCGTGCGGCGCCGAGATCTCCGGCGTCGATCTGCGAAAACCTCTCCGCGACGAAGTGCTCGCCGAGGTGATGACGGCGTTCGAGCATTTCCTGGTGATCCTGTTTCGCGGCCAGGACCTCAGCATCGAGCAGCACAAGGCCTTTTCCCGGTATTTCGGCGAGCTGACGGAACTGCCCCAGGCGCCGACCTACGCAGGCCAATCGGACATGCAGGAGGTTAGGCGGGAAGCGCACGAGCCGGTGAGCGTGGTGCCGTTTACGCGGTTTCACACCGACAGCCCGTTTCTCGAGCGGCCGCCACTGTGCATCGTCATGCGCGCGATCGACGCGCCCAAATACGGCGGCGACACCGCTTTCGCGAACATGTACCTCGCCTACGAGGAGTTGTCCGGCGGGCTGAAGGAGACGCTGTCGCGCCTGAAGGTGGTGTACTCGGGCAAAGACATCTGGTCAAAGAACGCCAAGCTGGATCAGGACAAGCAGTTGCGCCTTCGCGACAAGCACGATTTCACCGAGGGGCAGCTCGAAAACATCCATCCCGCCGTGCGCAGCCATCCGCGCACCGGGCGCAAGGCGTTGTATGTGGCGGGCGCCTACTTCAAACGCTTCGAAGGATGGAGCGAGGAGGATAGCCGGTCGCTTCTCGATTACCTGGCTCACTTGCCGCACCGCCTCCAGTATCAGTGCCGGATCCGCTGGAAGCCCAATACGCTGATCGTGTGGGATAACCGCTTCCTGCAGCACTGCGGCATCCACGATTACGAAAACGAGCGCCGCCATCTAGTGCGCACCACCATCATCGGCGAACGCCCGATCTAGGGCGGGCCTGCGTTCTCACTCGCCGTCGACGAGAGCGGCTTGGACGTCTGCAACCAGATAGCGCCCGGCCACCCAGAAGAACGCCCCGGCCACCACGGCGATCATGCAGGGGGCGATCAGCGAGTAGCGAAGGGCTTCCTCGCCATAGCGCGGCCGCAGCGCATCCGTCAGCATGCCGATCAGCAGCGCGCCCAGCCCCAGCCCGATCAAATTACCGCAGAACATAAAAGCGGCCGAGGCCACGGCCCTCATCCGGACCTTCGAGACCGTCTGGCAGATGGCGAACGTTGGCCCCATGTAGACTCGGGTGAGAATTCCCGCCAGCAGCAGGAAGATCAGCGATCCGGCCACCGACGGCATGAACAGAAACAGCAGATATAGCGGAGAGCAAGAAATACACGCGAGCGCCGGAACGTAGGCGCCCCAGCGCGGATCGCGTTGGCCCAGCTTCTCGACCAGCAAGCCGCCGAGCAGCACCCCCGCCATGCCGATCAGCCCCATCACCGTGCCCACGTACGTGCCGATCTGGCCGCTGCTGAGGTGGTGAACGCGGTGCAGGAACGCGGGCGTCCAAACTTGGAAACCATAGATATTGATTGCCATCAGGCTGCCGCCAATCGTAGTGAAAACGAACGAGCGCTGCTGCATGAGAAAACGCACGGTTTCGCCCACGGAATACACGCTTGTGTTGGCCGCGCGGTCCGCGGTCGCTCCCCGTGCCGGCTCCTTCACCGTGAAGCGAAACAAGATTGCCACGGCGATTCCCGGAACGCCGGCGGCGACGAACGCCATACGCCATCCGTAGTACTGGTTGACCACTCCGGCCAGCACCGAGCCGAAGAAGATGCCGAGCTGGCTTCCGGCCGTCAGGACCGACAGAGCCCGCGGGAGCGTGCCCCGCGGAAACAGATCCGAAAGCATCGAATGCGCCGGAGCCACTCCACACGCCTCGCCCGCCCCAACGCCGAATCGCGTGGCGGCGAGCTGCCAGACGTTGCGCGTGAGTCCGCCGAAGCACGTCATCGCGCTCCACACCACCAGGCCGGCGGTCAGGATGAAACGGCGATCGAAGCGGTCCGCCCAGCGGGCGACCGGCAGGCCCAGGAACGAATAGAAGAGAACGAAACCAAATCCGGCGATCAGCCCGAGCATCGTATCAGTCAGCCGGAAATCCTTCTTGATGGAATCCAGCAACAGAGTCAAAACGCCTCGGTCGGCATAATTGAGCGCGGAGATGATGGTAAGCAGGCCGAGCGCGTAGTTCGCCCTCCCGGCCGAGGCTGCCGGGCGCGCCGCGCTGTCGGCCGGGGGTGCTGTTTCCGTCGCCATAGGTTTCGAAGGCCGGGGAACTCCCCGGGAGCAACTTACAGCACGGCGTAGTACGTGAAGATGGTGTGGTCCGGATTGGCGTGGCGCTTGCCGGAGCCGACAATCACGGTGCGTGTGAGCCAGTCGTGCGGACCGATGGGCGTATCGAACACCGGCGTTATGCGGAAGTAGAACTCCGCGTCACCGCCCCAGGTGGGATCGTCGCGCGACAGCTCTTTCCTGTCGGTGCGATAGAGATACCCCGTGTTGTTGATGTAGATCATCGTGCCGTCGGAGGCCTCAAGCATGTAATGCGCGTTGAGGCGGCCGTTGCCCGCGTAGTCGGCGCCGCTGTGCGGCACCACGCGGCCCTGCAGCCGCGGCCCCTCGATGACGCCGGAGATCGCCGGCACGTAGGCGCGCCGTCCGTTGGGCGTCTGGAACGACACGCGTTCCTTGAAATCAATGCGGATCTGGAATACGTACTCGAGCTTGATCGGTTCAATTTCTCCCAACGATTTGACGGCTCCCTCCGGCCGGGAGGAGGCGGCTTTCTGCGATGCGTTCGCGTCATTCTGCCCGGCACGAACGGCCTCGGGAAGCAGCCCGGGCAAAAGGCCTCCGGCGAGTATCGCGCTGCCGCCCAATACCGAACGTTTCAGCAACGAGCGGCGGTCAATTGCAGTCTGTGGGGAATCTGCTGGGGGATTGCGGCGTTTCGTGTTCATGAAGACCATCCTTTCTGATTGAGGCCGAAGTTTCTATGGCAGCGAAAATCCGGCTCGGGCACGCGTGCAGGACCACCGAGCCCTCACGCGTCACTCGATGCACTCGAAATTGGCGGCTTCCTCGGGATTGCCCTGGCCCTTGTACTGCGCGTGCTTGGGATAGGCGCACAGCGGGCGGCTGCGTCCCGGGAACGCCCTGCCGGTGGCTACGATCGAATCTGGCGGCGTGCCCTTCTCCACCCAGTTCACGACTGCGCCGAGCGTGTCAAAGCTATCGAGCGTTGCCGGGCCGCCCGAGCAGTGGCCCATTCCCGGCACCAGAAACAACCGGCTCGATCCCATGGCGCGATCCACTCCGCCATTATCCTGTGCCATTCGCTGGTAGTACGCGAGCGTATCGAGCGCCGAAAAGATCGGGTCACTCGTGCCGTGATAGAAAATGAGCTTGCCGCCGCGGCCCAGAAACGTGCTGAGGTTCGTCCACGTGGCGGTATCCGTCAGAATCTGGTGTCCATCGGCTGCCACCGCTGCGACACGCTGATCCACGTCCAGCGACAGTGCCAAGTTGGGCGGGCCCAGCGGGTTGGGGCCATTGCTTGGCAGGAAGTTCGAGAAAGTGCCTGGAGCGCCGGCAATCATTCCCGTGTCGTACAGAAACGCAGGATAGATTTGTCTTCCCCGCGAATCCTTCGGCCCGGCGAAAGCTTTCCGGAGAGCGCCCATTTGCTGCGACGTCAGGCAAGCATCGGTCTTGGTACCTTTGCAGGTGAGAACCGCCGGATCGAAATGGCAAGCCGTGCGGTTGAAGATCATGCCGTCCTTCAAGCCGTCGAGGGAATCGCATGCTCTCAGGATTGCGTCCGTTAGGAGCTTCTTGTCGGACGCGGAAAAATCATTTGCAGGCGTCGGCTTGCCGGAAGCATCCTTCGGGGCAATCTGGTTGAAGGCGACCGCCGCCCAGGCCAGGCCGATGTTCGAGTAGCCCGTTTCCATGGCGGGATCGCCCACCACCACGCCGTCGAACTCCGTGGGATACCGCTGCGAGACAAGCATCCCTTCGCGCCCTCCGGTCGAGCAACCCGAAAAATAGGAGTGCTTGGCGGGCTGGCCGTAGTACTGCGTGATGATCTGTTTGGCGAGGGCCGTCACCCGGCCGACAGCCACGTAGGCAAAATCGAGACTCGCCTGCTGATCCTTCATGAACGACGCGTCAAACACGGCGCCTTTGTGACCTGTGTCGGTGGAGACGACGGCAAATCCCCGCGCCAGCCCGGGAGCATCTCCCGCAGCCTGCCAGCCCAGCGGCGGCGATACCGAGCCGTTCAATCCTCCGCCGCCCTGGAAGAGAAACCGGCCGTTCCAATTGTCCGGCAAGGCAATGGCAAAGCCGATGGCGTAGGGCTTTCCTTCAGCGCCGACACGCTGGTCAATCACTCCGTCGGCGCGGCAATACGAGGGGATGGCCACCGGAATCGTCCCCGGAGCGAAAGGCGAGGGCCGCACCGTTCCCGGAGGCGCGGTGGGAACCGGCTCCGCTTTGGTGATTACCATCCCGGAGCCGGGAATCTGGAGCTTCACCAAGTCGGCACACTTTTCGACCGGCACCGTACCGCTCCCTGCGCCGTTGGGCGTTTGCCCGTAGGCTACCGACGCCAGCGCCAGGCAAATTAGAATGGCAAACATTTGTGTCTTCGGGACGCAGTTCATGATTTCACCTCCCGCCAGGTTCTGCGACTACAGGCCGGACGCGGCGGAGCATAACAAACCGGACATACACCGGGCAACGTTTGAATGGAGACCCGACATTGTCACGTGGTGGCCATCGCGACGTGAAGACCGCGTGGCAGGAACGTGAGGCATCACGCAATCTGCTTGGCAGGTGAGCAATCTAGAGGCGGAAGAGCTTGCGGGCGGTTTCGCCGAGAATGTTGCGCTTGGCCTGCTCGGTGAGAAACGGGAGCCCGGCGATGCGCGCGGGCACGTCGAAATCCCAGTGGGGCCAGTCGGAGGAATACAGAAGTTGAGATTCGGCGCGGATGGCCGTGAACGTCGCTTCGAGCATGTGGGGCATCGTCACTTCGAGGGGCTGCGAGGTGTAGTACATCTCCTGCATGTACTCGCTGGGCAGCCGCTTGAGCAGCGGGGCGTCGGACTGGCGCATGAGGTATTCGTGGTCCAGCCGCTGCATCATGAACGGAACCCAAGCCAGGCCGCTCTCGATCCAAATCACGTTGAGCTTCGGAAAGCGCTCGGGCAGACCGTTGACGATCCAATTGGCCATGTGGGTCATATTGCAGGTGACGAAGGACATGGAATGAACCGCGAGGAAGCGGTTCATCGTCGCCGTCATCGTATCGCCCCAGGTCGGACCGGCATGGAAGGCCAGAGGCAGCCCGCGCTCCTCAAGCTCTTTGTACACGGGCATGTACATGTTCTTGTGGACGCCCGTGCGCCGCTGGCTGGTGATCATGAAGCCGACGACTCCGGGCGTCTCGCCGAACTCCTGGATCGTTTTCAGGCTCGCATCGGGATCGTGAAAGGGCAGGCAGAGGAGGGTTTTGACGCGCGGCTCGCGCGGCAAAATTGTTTCGGTGAACCAGCGGTTGTAGGCGAAGGTCAACGCGGTGACGATATCCGGGTCCGGATGCAGGCCCGTTTCCAGCATGGGCTGCGGGAAAACAACCTGAATGCGGATGCCCATCGAGTCCATGGCGCGGCGGATGAGTGTCAAATCGCGGTGCTCGTCCGTCTTCTCGACATACTCGGCCAGCTCGGCCTGGTGGGGAATGCGGCCGAAAACATCCTGAAAGGTCAAGCCAACGTTGTGATTGCTGAAGACCAACTGGCGGGCGCGGGGCCAGTCTTGCGTCATGGCTTTGGCATTGTGGCGCAGGACCGGGTTCTCGAGCCGGTCGAGAATTTCATTCCACGAGTCGAATTCAACGTGATGGGAGTCCACATCCACGATGAAGTAGTCATCGAGGTGGTACCGGGCGATGTCGCGGCGGGCATTCGCGAGAATTTCGCGCGAATCCGTACGCGTGGTGATTTGCTGGACCGGATGTTCGGTCGCGGTGCTCGCGTGATTTACGAATTCGGTAGTGCCCATGATTTTATCCTCGTGTGTAACAATCTTTCAGGCTCCCGGCTCATCTCCGCGGGGGGCTGGCGCCGTGCGCGAAAACCAGAGCGCCAGGTCAAAAGGATTCAAGCCGTGCGCGCGCATCAGAGCGCACGCCACGACCATCGCCTCGGTGGTCGAAACCGTGGCGTCAATCACGGGGAATTCCGATTCCGCCTCTTCCACAGCGGCCGCGTACAGTTTTACGGCGCAGCTGACCAGCGTCGCCAAGTCCCCAGGCGGTACGCCGGCCAACCCGCCCGCTTGGAGGGTGCGGTCCGTCTGCCCGCGCAGTTGGCCAACCAGAGCGGACCACTTTGCGGATTCCTCAGATGGTGACATAAATCCCGTCCGCAGTTTCTTCCACGGCCACGCGAATCAAGCGAGCGGTGCGCCGGCCC
The DNA here is from genome assembly GCA_963791705.1 of Terriglobia bacterium. Classification (GTDB taxonomy): domain Bacteria; phylum Acidobacteriota; class Terriglobia; order Acidiferrales; family UBA7541; genus Palsa-295. The sequence goes on from CAWBTO010000009.1 coordinate 28,756, forward strand.
GGATGCACACCCGTCTTGATGTTGTATTCAAAGCCGTGCCAGGGACAGACGATATGCTGGCTCGATTCATCGAAGGCGAAGCCGCGGCTTTCACCGCCCTGCGTCAATCACTTCGGTAACGCGCGGGATCATTTTTCCCTGACAGACGGGACCGCCCTGGTGCGGGCAGGTGTTCTCCCAGGCGTAGAGCCCGCCATCCACCCGGAATATGCCGACGGTCCTGTCCGCAACATCCACGACCAGGCGGCCACCTTCCGGCACGCGTCCACTCGCGCCGACGTAAACTCTTTGTGATGTCGCTGGCATGTTTCCCCACGCTCCACTGCAGGTGAGGAAATTATATGTAGACCCGGGTGGATAAGCAACGCTCAGGAGAAGGATGCCAGACAGCTAGTGGGCAGGGCCGGAGGGAGCGCTCGCCGTACCGTCCTGCTGGGTGAACTCAACGCCCCAGAAGTGCGGGCTGGGCGAGAGGAATTCGATTCCGATGCGCGTTCCCTTGTCCGAGGATTCGCCGACGTAGACGACGCGGCATTCCTGCTCCTCCTCGGTTGCGGGGTTGACCAGCACGATCTCCGTGCCGAGTTCCAGCTTCTCCTGGAGGTAGAGCAAGCCGCCCTGCACGTTGATCACGATCGTATGGCTGCGTTCGCGGAATTTGCGGCCCTCTACGTTGGTTCCCTGTGCCCGCACGGGGAGGCTGGTGATCAGACGCGAACTGCGGCGCTGCGTATTGGCGGAAGCAATGGCCATAACAAAGACATGGTGTAACGCCGCTCCGTACGGCGTCAATGGTACGCCGGCGGCGCGTGCCCAAAAGGGCAGTTGGAAAAGATTCCTTGAATCCTGGCGCGCTCCCGTTAAGATGTCCTCGGTGCATGCAGGTGTTCTCCTGCCGGGGGGCGGAAGGTGGGCGTGGGACTGATCGACTACATCGAATCGAAACGCGAAGAGCACCTGAATGAGCTGAAAGAGTTTTTGCGGATTCCGAGCGTCAGCACCAAGAGCGAACACCGGCCCGATATCGAACGCGCCGCGCGCTGGGTGGCGGAAAAGCTCCGCGCCGCGGGCCTGGACAACATCGAAATCGCTCCCACGAAAATGCACCCGCTGGTCTACGGCGAATCGCTGCACGCGCCGGGCAAGCCCACGATCCTGTTCTACGGCCACTACGACGTGCAGCCGGCCGAGCCGCTGGAACTTTGGACCAGTCCTCCCTTCGAGCCCACGGAGCGGAACGGCAATCTTTTCGGCCGCGGCACGGCCGACGACAAGGGACAGGTGCACATCCACATCAAGGCGCTCGAAGCCCTGCGGAAGGCCACGGGCAAGCTGCCGATCAACGTGAAGGTGATGATCGAGGGCGAAGAGGAAGTGGGCAGCGTGAGCCTGTGGGATTTCGTGCAGCAGAACCGCGAGCGGCTCAAGGCCGATGCGCTGGTGGTTTCCGACACGTCCATGCTGGCCAAGGGCGTGCCGTCGATCACCTACGGCCTGCGCGGCCTGAATTATTACCAGATCGAAATCACCGGGCCGGCGCAGGACCTGCACTCCGGAGTTTTCGGCGGAGCCGTGCCCAATCCCCTCACCATCCTGGCCGAGATGATCGCCAAACTCCACGACCGCAATTTGGCTGTGGCGATTCCGGGTTTTTATGACGACGTGGCTATGCCGACGCGAGCCGAGCGCAAGGCGCTGCAAGCGCTTCCCTGGAAGGAAAAGGAGTTTCGCAAGACGGTGGGCGCACCGGCGCTGTGCGGCGAGCACGGCTATTCCATCGTCGAGCAGCTCTGGACCCGGCCGACGCTGGAGGTCAACGGCATGTGGGGCGGCTACATGGGCGAGGGCGCGAAAACCGTGATTCCCTCGAAGGCCTATGCGAAGCTTTCGTCGCGCCTGGTGCCGGACCAGGACCCGGCCAAAATCGCCAAGCTCGTCGAGCGGCAGATCCGCAAGCTGCTGCCCAAGACGGTCACGCACAAGTTCGAGGTCTTGAGCACCGGCAAGCCCTGGGTGGCGCCCTACTCCCACCCGATCTTCCAGAAAGCGATTCACGCGCTCGAAGCGGGCTTTGGGAAAAAGGCCGTGTTTATCCGCGAGGGAGGGTCGATCCCCTTCGTCACGCAGATGCACGACACGTTCAAGGTTCCCTGCGTGCTGCTGGGATTCGGCTTGCCGGACGAGAACGCGCACGCGCCGGATGAGCACATCCTGCTCGAAAATTATTTCGGGGGCATCAAGGCCGTGGCGCTGTTTTACGAAAGCCTCGCCAGCCTCTAATAGGATGCTGAAGAAGCTGGAGAGCTTTGTGGGTCGCGGCTTCAGCCGCGACATACGCGTCGCAAGATCAACGGGGCTTTAGCCCCTGAAGCTCCCTGAGGCGCCATTTTCAGCACCCCGTTAGTGCGCTGTCCCGGGCATAGCTAGCAAATCTTGCAGGCGGGAGGGCGCAGCAAGCAGCGCCCCTACAGCGTACCAGTCGCGAGCGATTGCCAGTTATTTGTGGGACGCAACAGCAGACGAAAACCTCGCCCTGGGAAGCGCAATCTTCACCCGGGAGAACACCGGAGAGCAAGCATGCCGCAATCATCCACACAACTCGGGCCCATCGGAATCTGGTCGCTCCAGCTCGAGACCTGCCCTGCCGCCCAAGCCCAGGAGATTGCTTCGGAACTCGAGCAGTTGGGATTCGGGGCGCTGTGGTTTGGCGAGGCCGCGGGCCGCGAAGCGTTCACGCACGCGGGCTTGCTTTTGGCGGGAACTAAACGCATGGTCATCGCCACGGGAATCGCCAACATCTATGCGCGCGACCCCGTCGCGATGTCCGCCGCGCAGAAGACGCTGGCCGAAGCCTACCCCAGCCGGTTCGTGCTGGGTCTGGGCGTGAGCCACGTTCCGCTGGTCGAGCAGTTGCGCGGACACCGTTATGAGAAGCCCGTCTCGACGATGCGCGCGTATCTGGATGCCATGGACCGAGCCCCGTTCAACGCCGTTCCTCCCGCCTCGAAGCCCGTTCGCGTGCTGGCCGCACTGGGCCCCCAAATGCTGCAACTGGCCGCCGAGCGCGCCGACGGCGCGCATCCCTACAACGTCAACCCCGAGCACACGGCGCAGGCCCGCCAGATACTCGGCAAGGGCCCGTACCTGTGCCCGGAGCAAGCCGTCGTCCTCGAAAAAGATTCCGCCAAGGCGCGGGAAATCGGCCGGGCGTTCCTCGGCTTTTACCTCGGCTTGCCCAATTACACGAACAATTTTCTCCGCCTGGGATTCAAGGAGGAGGATTTCAAGAATGGAGGCAGTGACCGGCTGATCGACGCCATCATCGCCTGGGGCGATCTGGACGCCATCCGGAAGCGCATTCGCGCCCATCAGTCCGCGGGCGCGGACCACGTCTGCATTCAGGTGCTCACGGCGGATGCGAAGGTGATTCCGCTGCCGCAATGGCGGGAGCTGGCATCGGCCCTGCTGCGAAACTAATCCTGCGGACCCGTCCTCGGTGCAGCGGATTCTGCGCGAGGCTCCGAGTCTTTCTTGCTCACTAGAAGTCTGGGCAAAATAAACGAGAGCGGCACCGCCGGCAGCGTCGTCGCTCTCGAAGCAACCGGCTAAAACCTATGGCGCGGAGAAAGTGGTGCTCTCATTCTTTCAGCAGCGCCCTGCCCGGCGCGGGCGGGATCTCCGCTGCCTGGGCCTGCGAATCCTTGCGATCGACGATGAACCCGGGCAGCAGGAAAATGAATGGCACGGCAACGAGCGAGATCAAGCCGTTCGCAATGGCCATTGTGCTGAAGTGGAAGTGATAGGTTTCCATGGCCTTCGCGCCGAGCCAGTCGGCGCCAAAGAGTGAAAGGTTGCGGACGCTCACCATCAGCGAGAAACCGAGTCCTTCGCTTCCCGCTGGTGTCGCCCGCATGTACAGGTCGGTCAGCGACATATCTGCGGCCGACCAGCCAAGACCCCAGAGACACTCGATGACGTAGGCTCGGTTTACTGTGGAATAGAAGGCGTACCCCACTTGCGCGGCCCCGCCCATGATGATGCACCAAAGCAGCAGCTTCCTCAGGTTCCACCGCTTGCATGCGAAGCTGCCGTAGATCGTTGCCGAAAGCACCCCAAATGCTCCGTTCAGGAACAGCATGAGCCCCTGGCCTCGTGTCGTCAGGTGCAGGACGTCCTGTTGCCGGTAGAAAAGCGCCGTCTGGATGCCCGGCGCAAAATAGAAGAGAAAGCTGAATCCGGCCGCGGCCCACATCGTCTTCGCGCTAAGGACCTTCTCTAGCTGCTTTCCCGCGTCACCGAGCAGCTTTTTGGAATCGATTTTTCGGAGCGGTTCTCTGAGAAAAAAAATTGCCGCCGGTATAGGCATGAACATGATTGCGGCGCTGGCGACATTCGTCCACCCGAATGCAATTGCGCCCAAGAACCCGCCCAATGGACCCCCAACGACGCCCGCCATCTGGTACGCAATCTGGAACACTGACGAGAAACGACCCGAGGCGGTGAGAGCTTGCGCTTTCTCCGTCATGAAACCGCCCACTGCGGTGCTGGTGACGACCATGAACACGTTGATCGCAATGCATACGGCTAGCATTTTGCCGTACTGATGGGGTGTGAAGATGAGCAAGATGAAACAGGCCACCGAGAGCGCTGCACCAATCATGATGTAGCTCTTGCGCCGGGTGCCGAAAAAAGGAAACGCATCGGTAAAGATTCCGAAAAAAGGTTTGAGATACCACGCGAGCCCGAGCCAAAAGAAGAACGCCGCTGTGGCCGCGCGATTCTCGTGCAGCTCGTTCTTCAGCAGATTCTTTAGTGGGATCAGCGCGAGCGCGTTCTGCTGGCCGAGAGTAACCGCCGAAATGCCGACGAACACGACAATCGTGGCATACAGCAGCTCTCGCTTGATTTTCGCCGCCGCGGGGCGACCGGTCGATTCGATGTTAGGCTGGGTGATTTCTTTGGCCAATGGTCTTCGCTAGCGCCCATACCGCGGCTGACAGTCTTCCGCCAACCTCAATCGAAGATTATCGCCTGCGTCAGCGAGCATCATACCCCAACTGCGGTGGCTCCGCCGTCAAAGGAATCCGACATTGCGGCAGCCTGTTAGCCGCGGAGCGCGGCCAGAACACGCGCCGGGGTGAACGGATACTGCTCCATGCGCACGCCCGTGGCGTCGAAAAAGGCGTTGGCGATCGCCGCGGCGGCGGCCGCCATCACTTCCTCGCCCGCGCCCGACGATTTCTGATCCAGGCGCTGCACGACCACCGGCGTGACCTGGGGACATTCCTCAAATCGCAGGATGGGGTAGCTCTGCCAGTCGAGGCTGGTGACGTTGGTCTGGCTGAACGTCACTTCTTCCAACAGCATGCGGCTGGCCGTCTGCACCAGTTGCCCGCAGATCTGGTTTTCGATATTGCCCGGATTGACGGCGAAGCCCGCATCAATCGCGCCGTACAGGTGCTTCACGGCGACACGCCCGGTCTGCTTGTGGACCTCGACCTCGGCGACGGCTCCGCCATACGACGCCAGATGCGTCCCCAGCCCGATGCCGCGCCCGCTCGCGACCTTCGCACTCGACAGCTTCGACGCCGCCCGCCGCGGCTTCCATTGGGCGGCCTGCGCGGCGGCGTCCAGCACGCCGCGCCAGCGCGCATCGGTGATGTTGCGCTGCCGGAATTCGTACGGGTCCATCTCCGCCAAATACGCGAGTTGGTCAATGGCCTGCTCCGAGGCAAATGCAAACGAGAGATCGAGCGGCGAGCGGAGCCACGCCCCCTTCAGGTATCCGAGAGCGTTGATCTCGTGGTTCACCAGCCGCAGGCTGGGAATGTCGTACATTCCGCCGCAGGTGAGCGGGCTCACCTGCTGGGCCATGGAGCCCCGCCACTGCGCCGCGGGCGTTCCCAGCGCCAGTTGCGCGGACGTTTCGACGGCGCACCAGTTGTGCTGCCAGCCGTCGTACTGATAGGCGACGATCTTGCCGCCGGCATCGGCCGCGGCGCGCACCTCACCCATGTGCGCCGGGCCGTAGTTGTCCCAACCGTGCTCATCCCAGCGCATGAACTGCAGCCGCACCGGCTTGCCGGCCAGTTGCGAAAGGAACGCGGCCGCTTCGGCCACGTCGTCATGGCAGCTGTGGCCGTAGGTTCCCGAGCCCTCGCAATATTGCACGCGAACTTTTTCGAGGGGCAGGCCGAGCAGGCGGGCCAGCGTGCCGCGCAGCCCGTAGCAATCCTGCGTCGAGCAGATGACCAGCGCGGAGTCGGGCTTGACGTCCGCCAGCGCGCCATTGGGCGCGAAGCAGGCGTGCGACTGGTACGGTCCCCGGCCGATCTGCGAGGCCACATGCACGGCGTGGCCCAGCGCGCCGGTCACGTCCCCTCTCTCAAGGAGAACCCTGTCCGCCGTCTTTTCCGCTCGCATTTTTTCGTGCAGGCGGTCGCTGCCCGGCAGTGTGGCCTTCGGTTCCCACGTCACTCTCAATTGCCGCGCGGCGCGGACGGCATCCCATTCGCGCTCGGCCACAACGCCGACGAAATCGCCCCGGCGCAGGACGCGCGCCCCAGGAATGTTGCCGATCGAGCTTTCGTCCACGCTCAGCACCTTGGCGCCGTCGCCATAGGCGCCCTGGCCCCGCGGCCGCACCACGCGCCCGTGCAGCATCCCGGGCAGGCGCAGGTGCTGTAGGTAGACATATTTGCCGCTGACTTTGGCCGGGATGTCCTTGCGCACGACGTTCGTGCCGGCCACTTTGTACGCGGCGGGCGGCTTCACCGGCGCGCTGCCGGTGAACGGGATGTCGAACGGCTTGTCGCCCACCAGTGCGCCGTAACTCACGGATTTCTCCGGGCTGCCCCCAACCGACACGACGCCCTTCGAGACCGTAAGGCGGTCGACCGGCGCGTCCAACTTTTTGGAGGCAAGCTGGAGAAGGGCGAGCCGCGCTTCGGCGGCCGCCGCGCGAATCTGCGGCGAGCCCCTCTGAATCGAGGCGCTCGAATACGTCCCGCCCTGATTGGGCGTGATGTTGGTGTCGAGCCCCACCGAGCTGACCTGATTCATGTCCAGGTCGAGTTCCTCGGCCGCCACCTGCAGCAAGGCCGTCGAGGCGCCCTGCCCGAGTTCGGCAAAGCCGATGTAGACGGTTGCCGTGTTATCGGCGTGGATGGCCAGCCACGTGTCGATCCGCTTGGGATCGGGCGGGCCCGCGACGGTGCCGCGCGCGGCCGTGGCTGGGCGTTCCTGGGCCGCCAGCGCGTCGCTGAGGCTGAAGCCGACCACCAGCGCGCCGCCAGCCTTCAGGAAGTCCCGGCGGGGAAGCTGCGTTGTTCGCCGGACGCCGCTCATCGCGCCACCTCCGCCACCTTCGTATCTTCCGCTGTTTTTCCTGGCGCCTGGGTGTGACTCAAGCTCGGCCCTCGCATCGCTTCCGCCGCGCGCTGGATGGCCTTTATGATCCTCGGGTACGCCCCGCACCGGCACAAGTGGCCGTTCATGGCCGAACGAATTTGCGCTTCGGTCGGCTGCGAAGTTTTCGACAGGAGTTCGGAGGCCTTGATGATCATGCCGTTAAAGCAGTAGCCGCATTGCACCGCCTGCTCGTCAATCAGCGCCTGTTGCACGGGATGAAGCGCCGGGGCCTTGGCGAGCTTCTTCTGCTTGGCGTACCACTCCGGCAAGCCTTCCAGCGTCGTCACCGACTTGCCCACAACGGCTGAAACCGGGGTCACGCACGAACGCGCCTCCACGCCATTGACCAGCACCGAGCACGAGCCGCACTGGGCCAGGCCGCAGCCGAAGCGCGGGCCCTGGAGTTGCAGCTCGTCGGAAAGCACGTACAGCAGGGGCGTATCCGGCGCCGCCGTCACCGTAAAGATTCGCTCGTTCACCTGGATCTTGAGTTCGCTCGCCATTTCGCATGCCTCCCCGCCAACTGCCGGAACCATCTCGCCGCTAAGAGGTTACCACGCCATGTCAAGCCCGGCCGTCGTGGGTCCGGCTCGCGCAAACCGCGCGTAGCGTGGCAGCGAACGCCGTGACCTCCCCGCGCCGGATGGACGCGGGACTCGATCCGTTTGCCTGCTCGGGTGCGAGGAAAGCCCCGAGGCAAAACGCAGGACGCGAAAAATCCCGATTTTGCGGGCGTTTTTAGATGTTTTTCGCTTGCGTTCGGCAAGCCGGGCGGCTATAGTGCGCGTGGCATCCCGTACGCCGGGGCCGAAAAGCAATTACACCCGAGGAGGAAAGAGAATTCGATGGCATCTCCGTTGAGCAAATCCAAAATCATTGCCCACCTGGCCACCAAGGTCAGCACTCCCGAGAAGCCGGTCTCGAAGAAGCAGGTATCGGCGTTCTTCGACGAGTTGTTCAAGCTCGCGGTGAAAGAGGCCAAGAGCGCAGGGAAGTTCGTCATCCCCGGCCTGGGACGCGCCGTCAAGGCGCATCGCAAGGCGCGCATGGGCCGCAACCCCGCCACGGGCGAAGCAATCAAGATCAAGGCCAAGACCGTCGTCCGCCTCCGCGCGGCGAAGGCGTTCAAGGACGCCATCCTGAAGTAGGCTAGTTCTACGCCAGGTTTCGCGGCAAAACCCCCAGGGCTGTCCGTCCCGCACACCGGGAGGGAGTCTTGGGGGTTTTGTCTTTCCGCCACCCCGCGGCGCGGTCCTGGATAAATCGGCAGCTCCGGCAAGCATCCAATCGCATGCGTGAATATTCGGGCCTTCTCACCGATCTCTACGAGCTCACCATGGCGGCGGGCTATTTCCAGACCCGCTTCGAGGGGCGCGCCACGTTCGAGCTGTTCGTCCGGCACCTGCCGCCGCATCGCAATTATCTGGTGGCTGCCGGGCTCGAGCAGGCCGTCGAGTACCTAGAAAACGTAAATTTCACTCCGGACGAAATCGAATACCTGCGGCGGCACACGATGTTCCGCCATATCCGCCCGGAGTTTTTCGACTACCTCGCGAAGTTCCGCTTCACGGGTGACGTCTGGGCCATGCCCGAAGGAACGCTGATCTTCCCGGGCGAGCCGCTGCTGCGCGTGACCGCGCCGGTGATCGAAGCGCAGATCATGGAGACCTACCTGCTCGCGGTGATGAGCTATCAGACCATGATTGCCAGCAAAGCGGCGCGCGTGGTCACGGCGGCGCAGGGCCGACAAGTGGTGGATTTCGGCGCGCGGCGCGCTCATGGCGGCCCGGCCAGCCTTCTTTCCGCGCGTGCCGCCACGATCGGCGGCTGCGTGGGCACCTCCAACGTTCTCGCCGGGCAGGAGTTCGGCATGAGCACGTATGGAACGCAGGCGCATTCCTGGATCATGGCGCACGAGGACGAAACCGAGGCCTTCGCCCACTTCCTCGAAACGTTTCCTGAAGGCACCTTCCTGCTGGTGGACACCTACGATGTGCGCCACGCGGTCAAAAACATCATCGCCGCCGGCCGCAAGCCCGCCGGCATCCGGCTCGATAGCGGCGACGTCGCCGCGGACAGCCGCTGGGCGCGCCGCGCGCTCGACCGGGCCGGCTGGAAAGACGTGAAAATCTTCGCATCGGGCGATCTCGACGAGTACAAAATCGCCGAACTGCTGCGCAAAGGCGCCGCCATTGACGCGTTCGGCGTGGGCACGGCTCTGGGCACGCCGGGCGACGCGCCGCACTTGAATCTGATCTACAAGCTGGTGCAAGTCGAACGCGGAGGCAAAATCCACGAGGCCGCGAAATTCAGCCACGCCAAAGTCACGTATCCCGGGCGCAAGCAGGTGTTCCGCCACAGCACACCTGCCGGAGAATTTGAAAGCGACAAAATCGGCCTCGCCGATGAGCCGCCCAACGGCGCCCAGCCCTTGCTGGTGGAAATCATGCGCGGCGGCCGGTGCATCGCTCCGCCCGAACCCGTCGGCGCACTGCGCGACCGCTGCCTCGCCAGCGTCGCGCGGCTTCCCCAGCGCTGCCGGCAGATTCAGCGCCGCGCCGCGTATCCCGTGCGCTACAGCAAGCGCCTGCAGGAGATGCTCGAGAAGGTACGCCGGCGCGTCCGCGGCGCGGCGATAAAATAGGCTTCGGAGCGCCGGGAGGCTCTCGACCACATGGCGCCGCGACGAATCGTCTTCTGGGAAGTGGACGCGCAGGCCGATTTCATGCTGCCGGGCGGCAAGCTCTACGTGCCCGGCGCCGAGAAACTCATTCCCAATCTCCGGCGCCTGGTGGCCGCCGCCGTCGAAGCTGGCGTGCTCCTGGTCTCCAGCGGCGATGCCCATCCGAAGGACGATCCGGAGTTCAAGACCTTCCCGCCGCACTGCCTGCGCGGAACCCCCGGCGCGCGCATCCTTGCCGAGGGACTCGCGCGGGATTACCGCACGATCCCCAACGACGCGTCCTACCGCCTGCCGGACGACATCCTCCGCTCGCCCCAGGTGATTCTCGAAAAGCAAACGCTCGACGTCTTCGACAATCCGCACGCCAGCGAACTGGTCGAGCGGCTCGGCGCGGACGCGGAATACGTGGTCTTCGGCGTGGTCACGGAATACTGCGTGCGCTGCGCGGCGAAGGGATTGCTCGGGCGCGGCCGCAAGGTCGCGATCGTGCAGGATGCCATCGAAGCGCTCCAGGCCGAGGACGGCCGCCGCGCTCTCGGCGAGTTGGAGTCACTCGGCGCGCGGCTGATCACCACCGACGAGGCGCTCGCGGCAATTCGCGCCGACGCCGCCAAGGCGTGAGCTGGCATTCTCAGGAATTCGCGGGAGCCGCGGCTACCGGCTTTACCATCCGGCCGTAGAGCCACATCAGCGCCGCAGTGAACACTCCGATCGCCGTAATCACCCACCACATCCGCGCCGGCCGGTGCAGCACCTCGCCAAACGCGTGGAGAAGATAGCCGCCCAGCGGGCCCGCGATCAGGTACCCGATGGCGATCGGCAGAAATGCGTAGCCCATGTACAGGCCCTGCTGGCCCGGGGGAGCCAGCCGCGAGCAATATTCGTAATAGCGCGACGCCTGCGTGAGTTCGCCTAGCGCCATCACCACCAGCATCGCCCCCAGCGTGAACATCGTGGGGTGCGTGGCCAACAAGATCCACGAAAGCGCCGAGATCAGGAAGCCGAGCGCAATCACGCGCACCGCCTCCATGCTCCGCGTCAGATAAGTCACCAGAATCTGAAAGCCGATGACGGTGAAGGCTTCGATGGAGAGTATCCGGTCCGTGGCGGCGTTCGCGTCCACATACCGGCGCATGAACAGCGGCATGGTGATCCAGATCTGCCAGAACACGATATAGAAGCCCGAGGAGATCAGAAGAAAGGCGACAAAGCGCAAGTTGCCGAGCACGACGAACATATTCTTGAGCGCGCCCCAGATACTTTGCACTCGTGGTTCACCCGGCTGCCCCGGCTCGCGGTAGAAGAACAGCGTCACCCAGAACATCAGGAACACGCTCAGCGAGGCCATGCGGAATACGTTCTGGATGCCGAGGCCCAGCCGCTCGCGCACCACCCACGCCATCAGCGGCCCTAGCGCGCCGCCGATGTTCACCAGCGTGTAGTAGATCGAATAGCCGAGCGAACGCACATTCTCGGCGGAGGCCCGCGCCGTGGTTCCCGCGACGCACGGCTTCACCATGCCCGGCCCGAGCGCCGGAATCAGCAGGACCGCGAGCACCAGCCACTTGTCGCCCAGCGTCCTGCGCAGCGGCGCCATCCAGGGCTCCGCCAGCGAGCCGAGCAGAAAATAGCCGACGGTCAGCACGAGATAGGCCAGCATCAAGGCGCGCCGAAAACCAAACCGGTCCGCCAACGTGCCAGCCAGAATCGGCAGCGCGTACACCACGAAGCCGGTGATCCCCAGAAGCGACCCGGTCAGCTCACTGGAAAAATGCAATTGCTCGCTCAGGTAGATGGCCAGGACCGCGCTCATCCCGTAATACGCGACACGTTCGAAGATTTCGGTGAAATTGGCGACCCAGAAGGCAGGCTCAAATCCCACGCGGATCTCGCGCCAGCGCTGCGCCAGGCTCAAGAGTTTCTCCTCCGGTTGGGCGCGAGGCAAGGGCCCCGGCAACCGGCGGCGATTCTATCGGAAGCGAGGCATGGGCGCCCGTTATTTTTGCGCCTCCGTTCCCGCCCCGCTTACGGGGTTAGACTCACGCAGTTTCGGTTAACTGTGCTGGGCGCAGCCTCCGATGGAGCGCCAGAACTATCGCGCCGAGCCCCCAGATCGTCACCAGCGCACCCGCATAGAAGCCCACGTACGGTACTGCGCAGGCTGCGCGGACGATGGCCAGCCCCAGGGCCATCCGGCCGATCATCGGCCCCACGCCAGCCGAGGCGCCGAGCAACGCCTCGCCCATCCATGAGCCTACAAAGATCTGTGTCGCGTAGACGGCGATCACGTAGCACATCAGCATAGCAATTCCAACACCCAGACCCACGATCGTCGCGCATGCGATGAGAGCGACTACCGGAGTGGCGAACAGAAACAGAGCGCCGAAACCGAGTGAGGGCCCAATCCTCTTGCTCGCCTGCAGGGCGTCGGAGCAAAATCCTGGCCCAACGAGTAACAGAACAAGACCGAACAGAAAGCTGGCTCCCCAGAGCAGTACCTGGTGCCAATAGTAGCGGGCGCGGCTGTAATCCGGGCCGCGACGTTTGATCGTAATCTCCGGCTGGCTGCCGAACTTTGCCGCGGAGGAAATATTCGGTTCTTGGGACCCTGTGTACTTCGTTTTCCCGGCGATTTGAGCCGAAGGCCCAATCGTCAGCCTGTCTGCCCAGATCATGGCATCACGTCCCAGGATTCCGTTGATCTCGAGACTTCCGGCAACGGCCATGACGTCTCCTCCAATATGGCCACTCAGTTCACCCGTGCCCGCAAACACGCTGAGCGAACCTCCGACGCTGGCCTTTTCGTCGAGTTCCATCACGCCGGTCCAGCCGCTCACATTCCGAGCCACAGAGCCGTTCAGGACGAGCGCCTCCGAAAATCCGCGTATATTGCCGTCCACTTGGCCATCCACGCGGAGTTCCTGCGCAAAACCGAGGATGTCGCCCTTGATATGGCCATGCACGGTCACGGCGGCGGCAAATACAATCAGGTCACCGTCCACCTCACCATCAATCCTCGCGCGCTCGGCGACGACGATCAGATCTGTCTTCACCGTCTCGCCGGCTGGCAATGTGTAACTCGGATTGCCCCGGCGCACTTCGCCTGCGGAGGCGGAGGGCGATAGCGCGAGCGCGCAGGCCAGGGCGCCCATCACGAAGGCCACCGGCGTGAGACGTTGCAAATGCCGCCGCAGCAGCCAAATCACGATTGTCGCCAGCGTCCCGACCGCGAGGAATTGCACCAAACTTGTCATTGCGTCCCATCCTTTCCAAAAGGCACCGCTGAAAAAGAGCATGGTCAGAAGAGTCTGCTGCGTGAAGCCGGCCTGCGCCGCCTGCGTGAACCACGGATCGATCAAGCCGCTCCACAACGTGTACGCACCCGCCGCGCCCAACCCGAAGGCCACCATCCACCCCCAGCGGGCCGTGTTGCGCCCGGGCGCGGGGATGAGCCGCGCCGGCACCGCTTCGTTCTCGGCCCGAAGCGCGTCGCGCAGCCAGACGCCTTCCTTCTCCAGCGCGCCGAGCAGGCCGCGGCATTCGCTGCACGCAGCCACATGCGCGGCGACCTCGTCCGCGCGGCCCGCATCGAGCTGCCCTTCGAGATAAAGAAGGCCCGTCACTTCGTCAAAATGATTGCTGGAATGATTCATGGTGCTCTCCCTGCAACAGCTTTCGCGGCGCTCGCTCCGCCCTTGCTCAGGACGTCGCGCAACTGGTGCCGCGCGCGCAACAGCAGCACGCCCACAAACGCGCGCCGCACCCCCAGCGTGTCGGCGATCTCTTCGTAACTCAGCTCCGCGTAATAGCGCAGGACCAGCGCCATGCGCGCGCGGTCGGGAAGCTGGGCCAGCCCCGCGCGGACCTCTTGGCCGCCTTGTTCGGCCTGCAGGCGTTCGAGTTGACCGGGGTCGGGATGTTTGAGCGGCAGCGTTTCGATGTCACCGGTCTCGAGGTCCTGCCGGATGTGCCGCCGCCGCAGCATGTCCCAGCAATGATTGCTCGCCACCTTATAGAGCCATGCCGTGAAGGGCCGGGAGGCATCGTAGCTGTCGAGTTTCTGGCGCACCTTCATGAAGATTTCCGTGGTGGCGTCTTCGGCGTCCTCGCGGCTGGGGAGCACCCGGCGGCAGAAGCGGAAAATGGCCGACGCGTGCCGGCGATACAGTTCGCCCCAGGCGTCGGCGCTGCCCGCCCGGACCTGGGACAACACTTCCGCCAGTTCCGTCTCGCTCATCGTCCCGGTCGTCTTTGGTCTGTCCATTAATTGATACGCAGGGCCCCTTCCGGATATTTCACCCGTATCACAAAGCGGCCGGATTGTCCCGCATTACGCATGGACAGGGCGTGCACAGCCCCCAGGCTCATCCCCGTGGTCTGCTATACTCGCCTCCCAGCGCGCACAGACACGCGCACGCGCATGCCGCCCAAAGACCCAAAACGCCTCTTCCTGGTCGACGCCATGGGCTACATCTTCCGGGCGTTTTACGCCCCCATGGACCGCCTGCAGACCTCCACGGGCATTCCCACGAAGGTGCCCTATCTGTTCGCCACCATGATGCGGCGCCTGCTGCAAAACAAGGAATTGCGCCCGGATTACGTCGCTGTCGTGCTCGACACCGCCGCGCCCACGTTTCGCGACGAGCTCTTCGCCTCCTACAAGGCGCAGCGCCCTCCCATGCCGGAAGACCTCAGCGTGCAATTGCCCTACGTCCGCCGCTACTGCGAGGCCATGCGCCTGTCCATCCTGGAAGTTCCTGGGTACGAGGCCGACGACGTCATTGGCACGCTGGCGCGCCAGGCCGCCCAGGAGGATCTCGATGTCCTGGTCATCACCAGCGACAAGGACCTGCTGCAACTGGTCGGCGGGCGCGTGCAAGTCCTGAACCCGGCGAAAAACGATCTCCTCATCGACGAAAAGAAAGTCGAGGAGATCATGGGTGTTGCCCCCAAGCAGGTGCCGGACGTCATGGCCCTGATGGGCGATGCCATCGACAACATCCCCGGCGCGCGCGATCCCGGCGACAAACCCGCCCCCGGGGAGCGGCGCAAGGCCGGCATCGGCGAAGTGGGCGCGCGGCAGCTGATCCAGCAGTTCGGCAGCGCCGAAAGCGCCGTCGCCCATGCCGCAGAAGTCAAACGCGCCAGCTACCGCGAGGCGCTCGAGAAATGCGGCGAGTTCGTCCGGCTCAGCAAGCAGCTCGCCCTGATTCACACCAACGCTCCCGTCACGCTTGCGCTCGACGCGCTTCGCTTGCAGCCGCCAGACGTGACCGCGCTCCGCGAACTTTACACCGAAATGGGCTTCACGTCGCTGCTGCGGGAATTGCCCGCTCCGGCGGAGGACCACGCCACCGACTACGCGGCGCTCGATTCCCCCGACGCCGTCCGCCAATTTCTCGCCGCGATTCCGCCCGGGCGCGACGTGGCGCTCTGGCTCACGCTCGCATCCGACGAGCCGGACGAGCAGAGCTTTAGCACCCAGGTTCTGGGAATCGAGCTGTCGGTGGCATCGGGTTCGGCCCGCACGGCAGCCAACGACGCCGACAACGCCACGCTCGCGGCTATTCGCGACTGGCTCGCCGATCCCGCGCGGCCCAAAATCGTGCATGACCCCAAGCTCGTGGCTCTGCTGGCCGCGCCCGATTCCCCGGCTCCCCTCGCCGGAGTGCGCCACGCCACCATGCTCTACTCTTATCTTCTCCGGCCCACCACCGCGAATCACGCCTTCCCCGAGATCGTCCTCCGCCATTTGAACCGGACGCTTTCCGGCGCTCCCGGCGAACGCGCCGATTTTCTGATGCGCCTCGCACCCATGCTCCGCGCGGAAGTCGAAAAACAGGGGCTCGCAGGCATCTGCGAACAAATCGATCTCCCGCTCGCCTCCGTGCTGGCCCGCATGGAGGCCGCCGGCGTCCGCGTGGACGCGAGCAAACTCGAACGAGATTGCGGCGCGCGCGCAGGAACAGATTCGCGCGCTGGAAAAGAACATTTACGCGCTGGCCGGATTCGAGTTCAACGTCAACTCGCCGCAACAGCTCGCCGAAGTCCTCTTCGACAAGCTGAATCTGCAGCCTCCGCGGCGGCTGCGCACCAAGGCGCGCTCGACGGCCGCGGAAGTGCTCGACGAACTGGCGCTGGTGCACGAACTCCCGGGAAAAGTGCTCGAATACCGCGAACTCGCCAAGCTGAAGTCCACCTACGCCGACGCGCTCCCCCGGCTGATTCATCCCGCCACGGGCCGCCTGCACACCCGCTTCAGCCAGACCGGCACCGCCACCGGCCGGCTCAGTTCGTCGAACCCCAACCTGCAGAACATTCCCGTGCGGACCGAGTTGGGCCGGGGCATCCGCGCCGCGTTCGTCGCCGCGCCCGGACGCCTGCTGCTCTCGGCGGACTATTCCCAGATCGAGCTGCGGATTCTCGCGCATCTCTCCGAGGACCCCGTATTGGTCGAGGCCTTCCGCCGCGGCGAGGACATCCATTCGCGCACCGCCCAGGAAGTGTTCGGCGTCGCGCCCTTCGGGCAGACGCCCGAGCACCGCCGCGTCGCCAAGGTCATCAACTTCGGCGTGATTTACGGGCTCTCGGCGTTCGGCCTCGCCCAGCAGCTCGGAATCGACCAGCGGGAAGCCGCGAAATTCATCGCCGCCTATTTCGAGCGCTATAGCGGCGTGAAAAGTTATCTCGACCAGCAGATCGCCGAAGTCCGCGCCAGCGGATTCACGAAAACCCTCTTCGGGCGCATTCGGCCCATTCCCGAGATCAACTCACCGCAGCCGAACCTGCGCAATTTCGCAGAGCGCACCGCGATGAACACGCCAATGCAGGGCGCCGCCGCCGATCTCATCAAGCTGGCCATGATTGAGCTCGACCGCCGCCTCCCCGGCGAATTCCAGTCGCGCATGATTCTGCAGGTCCACGACGAATTGTTGTTCGAAGCGCCGGAAGAGGAAATTCCCCGGCTCACGAAGCTGGTGAAGGACGTGATGGAAAGCGCGCACCCGCTGCGCGTTCCGCTCGTCGTGGATACCAAGGCCGGCCCCAACTGGCGCGACATGAAATGAGGCCGGAACTCCGCAAAGGAATGCCGGAAACGGGGCGAGGGGATTCCACCGTCAGCGAACGCTTCTCCGCGTGCTCGGTGCCTTCTCTGCGCCCTCTGTGGTAATGTTTTTCTACGGAACGATAGCCGCCCGGAGCTGAACCGATGCAACATTCTGAAGCGTTTCTGAAGCTGGTGAACGACGCAAAAAAGAACATCGAGGAAGAAAACTGCCAGGCCACGAAAAAGAGAATGGACGCCGGCGAACAATTCACGCTCATCGACACGCGGGAGGAATCCGAGTGGTTCCGCGGCCACTTGCCCGGCGCGATTCACGCCTGCCGCGGCAGCATCGAGCGCGACATCGAGAAACTCGTCCCGGACAAGAATGCGACGATCGTTCTCTATTGCGGAGGCGGCTACCGCTCGGCGCTCGCGGCTGAGAACCTGCAGAAGATGGGCTACCGAAAGGTGATTTCGATGGACGGCGGCTGGCGCCATTGGACGGAGTCGGGCTTCCCCACGGTGAAGGATTAACGGCGTCAGAGTGCGGAAAAACTTTCCGGCCAGGTAGGGTTGGCTGGGGCGGTTGGACTCGAACCAACACCGTCCTCATTAACAGTGAGGTGCCCTACCAATTGGACCACGCCCCAATCAAGCACCCATTCTACCAAACATTTCCGCAAATCCAGCGCAGACGTGGCTGCACGCGCCAAAGTTTTTTTCACGTCCCCGGGGGACATTTCAGTGGAATCGGCGGAAGCCGATGGGCGCACCCCGCCGGGCGCTCAATACAAGTGGGTGAAACGCACGCGGCGGCAAAACAGGGTCAGGGAAGGAAGCCGGCCCAGCCCTCAATCCCCTATAGGGATCCTCGGTCTTCCTTCCCTTGACACCCAGGGATAGTGGGCACGTCACAAAGCCAAAGCTAACCCACTGAAACTACATGCCTTTGATTTCGGGCCCCTGGTAAAAAGTCCCCATAGCCCGTAGAAATTTCGAACTGGCCATCCGGACACCACCGCGTCAGGACGGGCGGCCAATGCGGCTCTTTTCTTTAACGGTCACAACACGCTAGGCTACCAACGTTGGGAACGTCGAACCAGATATCCCCCGAATCGGAGCAAGACTTATGAATTCTCCTGAAGAGCGCCGGTCTCTTGCAACCCGCCAGCTGCTGCAGACGGCCGCGGAGCGCGCCACCAATTACGTGCTGGGCATTCATGATCGCCGAGTGGCTCCGCACGATTCCGACATCGCCGCGCTGGCTGGATTCGTCGAACCTTTCCCTGCTTCCCCTTGTCCTCCGGAAAATGTTCTGGCAGCGCTGGATCAACTCGGTTCCCCGGCCACCATGGCTTCCACCGGAGGCCGCTATTTCGGTTTCGTCATTGGGGGGACCCTGCCGGCAGTGCTGGCGGCCAACTGGCTGGCGGGCGCTTGGGATCAGAATGCTGCGCTGCGCGTGATGTCGCCGGTCGCTGCGGTTCTGGAAGATGTCGCGTTGCGCTGGGCGTACGAGGCGCTGGGACTTCCGGCGGAATGCGAAGGCGGCATTGTCACGGGGGCGACGGCCGCGAATTTTACCGCGCTCGCCGCGGCCCGTCAGGCATTGCTCGAACGCGAAGGCTGGAACGCTGTCGCCGACGGGCTATTTGGCGCGCCGCCGATCGAAATAATCGTGGGCGCGGAGGTACACGCCTCGGTCCTGAAGGCGCTGGGGCTTCTGGGTTTTGGAAACCGGCGCATCACCGTCGTCGAGGCGGACGATCAGGGACGGATGAGACCGGAAAAACTGCCCCGCCTGCGCAAGCCCGCGATCATTTGCATCCAGGCCGGCAACGTGAATACCGGAGCCTTCGATCCGGCCGGCCCCATCTGCGACGCAGCCAAGGAGAGCGGTTCGTGGGTGCACGTCGATGGAGCCTTTGGACTGTGGGCGGCCGCCTCGGCCCGATATAGGCACGTGGTCAGCGGATACGCGAATGCTGATTCATGGGCCACCGATGCGCACAAATGGCTCAATGTGACATATGACTGCGGTCTGGCCATCACCAAACACCCCGCTCCGCTCCGCACCACCATGGGAATGTCCGCGGCCTATCTGGCGACCGGGACGCAGCGCGAGCCGATGCATCAGACGCCGGAGGCATCGCGTCGCGCCAGGGGCGTGGAATTGTGGGCGGCGCTGAAATCACTGGGCCGCTCGGGGCTGGCGGAATTGGTCGAGCGGTCGTGTGCCCAGGCCCGGCAATTTGCGCGACAACTGGAGGAAGCGGGGTTCCCCATTTTGAACGAGGTGGTCCTCAATCAGGTGCTGGTGTCGTTCGGCAGCCCGGAAAGGACGCAGGAAGTCATTCGCCTCGTCCAGCAGGAGGGCACCTGCTGGTGTGGCGGCACCGTGTGGCAGGGAAAGACCGCCATGCGGATCAGTGTCTCGTCCTGGGCCACCACCGACGAGGACGTGGACCGCAGTGTCGCCGCCATCAGCCGCGTGGCACGGTCGTGCAGGGAAGTGTAAACGGCCCGATCGGCGTATACCACCGGCGTCGAAAGCCGCGCCGACTCTAACGCCGCAGTACGATCCTTGACCGCGGCGAGTGCTGCTTGCTATGTTCGAAGGATTACGCTGGGTGCATTTTGCCCAGTGTAGAGACGCGCCCTCTGTGCAGGGGCACTCGACCGATGGGTCTAAAGAAAATCGTCATCCGGGGCGCCCGGCAGCACAACCTGAAGAACATCAGTCTGGAGATCCCGCGGAACACCCTGACGGTGATTACGGGGCTTTCCGGTTCCGGCAAATCCTCGCTGGCGTTCGACACGCTGTATGCCGAGGGCCAGCGGCGTTACGTCGAATCGCTTTCGGCCTACGCGCGGCAATTCCTCGACCAGATGGAGCGCCCCGACGTGGATTCCATCGAGGGCCTCTCTCCCTCGATCGCCATCGAGCAGAAGACCACCACGCGCTCCCCGCGCTCGACCGTCGGCACCATCACGGAAATTTACGACTACCTCCGCGTGGTGTTCAGCGCCATCGGCACGCCCCACTGCCCCAACTGCGGCAAGCCCATCGCGCGCCAATCCACCGAGCAGATTGTGCAGACCGTGCTGGCGCTCAAACCGGAGGAACGCATCATGGTCCTCGCGCCGGTGGTCCGGGGGCGCAAGGGCGAATACAAGAAGGATCTCGAAAAGTACGCCAAGGCGGGCTACGTCCGCGCGCGCATCGACGGCCAACTGGTGAATCTCGACGAGCCGCCCGCGCTCGACCGGCGCAAGAACCACACGATTGAAGTCGTCGTGGACCGCTTGCTGCTGAAGACCGGCATCGCCCAGCGCCTGGAGCAATCGGTCGAAGCCGCGCTGAAACTCACCGGCGGGCTGGTCACCATCGCCGTGGTGGGAGGCGAGGAGCGCGTCTATTCCGAAAAGCTGGCGTGTCCCGATTGCGGCATCTCGGTCCCGCAGCTCGAGCCGCGCTCGTTCAGCTTCAATTCACCCTACGGCGCGTGCCCGGAGTGCAGCGGCCTGGGTTCCAAATACGATTTCGACCCGGCCAAGGTGATTGTCGACTGGACCAAGCCGCTGTTCGAAGGCGGGCTCGGCCCGGGCTCCGGCTCGACGCATTTGCAGCGCACGCTGCAAGCCGCCGCCGCGGCGCACGGCTTCGATCTCGCCCTGCCGTTTGAAAAGCTGTCGCGCAAGGCGCAGAACCTGATCCTGCACGGGAATCCCTCGAAGGGCGGCACGGCGCAAGGATTGCACTTTCAGGGGATCCTGCCGCATCTGGAGCGCCTCCTATCCGACTCGAACTCCGACAACGTCCGCGAATGGCTGACGCAATACATGTCGCCGGCTCCGTGCGCCAGCTGCAATGAGCGCCGCCTGCGGCCGGAAAGCCTGGCCGTGAAAATCGCCGGGCTCTCGATCGCGGATTTTACCGCGCTGCCGCTCGCCGACGCCCGCGCCGCTGTGGACAAAATCAGCGCGCAGCTCACGCCGAGGCAGGAAAAGATCGCGGGGCGCCCGCTCGGGGAAATCGCCGAGCGCATCGAGTTCCTGCTGGCCGTCGGCCTGCGCTATCTCACGCTGGACCGCTCGGCCGCAACGCTTTCGGGAGGCGAGGCCCAGCGCATCCGCCTGGCCACGCAGATCGGCTCGCGCCTGCGCGGCGTGCTCTACGTCCTGGATGAGCCGTCCATTGGCTTGCACGCCCGCGACAACGGCCGCCTGCTCTCGACGCTGGAAACCCTGCGCGACTTGGGTAATACCGTCCTCGTCGTCGAACACGATGAGGAAACCATTCGCCGCGCCAACTACGTTGTGGATCTGGGGCCTGGCGCGGGCAAGGCGGGTGGCTATCTGGTCGGCGCGGGTTCGCCCGAGGAGATCGCCGCGAATCCGGCTTCGCTCACCGGGCAATATCTCTCCGGCCAGATGAAGATTCCGGTGCCCGAGCGCCGCCGCAGCCCCAACGGCAAATCGCTCTCCATCCTGGGCGCGCGCGGCCACAACCTGAAGAATATCGACGTGGCCATTCCCCTGGGGTTGCTCTCGGTGGTCACCGGCGTATCCGGCTCGGGAAAGTCCACGCTGGTCAACGACATCCTGTACCGCGCGCTGGCCGCCAAACTCTACCGCTCGATGGAGAAGCCCGCCGCGCACCGCGCCATCCTCGGCCTCGAACACATTGACAAGGTGGTGCAGATCGACCAGGCGCCCATCGGGCGCACGCCCCGTTCCAATCCCGCCACCTACACGGGCGTTTTCACGCCGATCCGCGAGATTTT
Source organism: Terriglobia bacterium (assembly GCA_963791705.1). GTDB lineage: Bacteria > Acidobacteriota > Terriglobia > Acidiferrales > UBA7541 > Palsa-295. Next base: position 50,684 of record CAWBTO010000009.1, read on the forward strand.
CGCCATGCTGCCCGAATCGCGCGAGCGCGGCTACCGCCCCGGACGCTTCAGCTTCAATGTGAAGGGCGGCCGCTGCGAGGCGTGCCAGGGCGACGGCCAGCGCCGCATCGAGATGAACTTCCTCCCGGACGTGTACGTCACCTGCGAGGTGTGCCGCGGCAAGCGCTACAACGCCGAGACGCTGGCGGTCCGCTACAAGGGCTGCTCCATCTCCGATCTGCTCGACTTGCCGATCGAGGAAGCCCTCAAGGTGCTCGAAAACATTCCGGCCATCCAGATCAAGTTGCAAACGCTCGTCGATGTCGGGCTCGGCTACGTCCAGCTCGGCCAGTCGGCGACCACGCTGTCGGGCGGCGAAGCGCAGCGCACCAAACTCGCGCGCGAGCTGTCCCGGCGCCAGACCGGCCGAACGCTCTACATCCTCGATGAGCCCACCACCGGGCTGCACTTCGACGACGTCAAGAAGCTGCTCGATGTGCTCAACCGCCTCGTCGGGCTCGGCAATACCGTGCTCATCATCGAGCACAATCTCGACGTCATTAAGCAGGCCGACTGGATCATTGACCTGGGCCCGGAAGGCGGCGAGGAAGGAGGCCGCATCGTGGCGCAGGGTGCGCCCGAACTCGTCGCCCGCAGCAAGAAATCCTACACCGGCCAGATCCTCGCCCGCGCCTTCGAGGGCGCCAAGTCCGGCGCAAACGGCAACCGACGAGATGCGCACCACCCGGGCTGAACGCCGAAACTTGCGCGCACCTGCTCCGTGCCGGTAAAGTGCAGAGGCGCCTGGGAGCGCCGGTAAAGCCATAGCGATGACCGAAAACAACCGAAACTTGTTCCCTGGCGAGCCCCCGGAAACTCTGGAGCCGGCGCAGCGCGCGGTGCCCGAAGACCTGCGCGTACCCTGGGACTGGCTGGATTTGGTGTTGTTTGGTCTCTTTGCAGTCGGCGCCACGATTGCATTCGGCCTTCTTCTGCTGGTCGTGGGGCGCTCGATTTTGCATCTGACGCCCGCGCAGCTCAAGAAATCGCAGGGTGCCTGGGGCCTGGTCCAGATCGCCGCCCAAGTCGTGCTCGACCTGGGACTGCTCGGCTACCTGGCCGCGCAAATGCGCATGAAGTTTCATTCGCCCTTCTGGCGCACGATCGGATGGCGCTCCCTGGACGCAAGCACGACCCCGCCTGCTCTTTCATATCTCATGCTGATTCTTGGTGGATTCCTCCTGGCGATTGCCACCCTGGTGGCCGAGACGGCCTTCCCGCCCAAACATGCGCTGCCTATTGAAACGGTGCTCCAGGATCCGCGAGCTGCCTTCTTGTTCATGCTGACGGCTGTGCTGGTGGCCCCGCTGGTCGAAGAAACGCTGTTCCGCGGCTATCTCTATCCCGTCCTGGCGCGCAGCTTTGGCGTCGGCTCGGGAGTTATCATCACCGGAACGGTTTTCGGCCTGCTGCACTCCGTGCAACTCTGGGGCGGGTGGTGGCAAATCGCGCTGTTGATCGTCGTCGGCATCGTGTTCACGCTGGTGCGCGCCAGGACGGGCTCCGTGCTCGCCAGCTTCATCGTCCATCTCAGCTATAACTCGCTGCAAGTCGCCATACCCCTGGCCACCCACGGCCTGCGGCATCTGACCCCGGTCAAGTAGCGGTCTTCCTTTCCCTCGCCCCGGAATCGGTTAGAATGAAATTTCGCCCGCACGCCGTTCGCGGGCGCATCACGCACCACCAACGGAGAACAGTTCCTTGCATACGGTCGAACCCATTCGATGGACCCGCGAAGGCGTGGTCCTGCTGGATCAGCGCCGGCTGCCCGGCGAAGTCCTCTACCGCACCTATACCGACTACCGCGAGCTGGCGCGGGCGATTAAGGATATGGTCATCCGCGGAGCGCCGGCCATCGGCGTGGCCGCAGCCATGGGCGTGGCGCTGGGCGTCGAACGATCCGCGGCGAACACACTCGAGCAACTGCGCGCCGAATTCGCCGTCATCTGCGAGACGCTCGGGCGCACGCGCCCCACGGCCGTCGATCTCTTCTGGGCTATCGAGCGGTTCCAGCGCCGCTTTGCCGAACTCGCCGCCGCTGCGGAGAGCGGCGGCCCGGCGGGCCTCGCGCGCATCCGGACCGCCCTTGTGGACGAAGCGCAACAGGTGCACCAGGAGCGCCGCGAAGCCGACGAACGCATCGGAAAATTCGGCGCCGCGCTGCTGCCCAAGAGTTGCCGCGTGATGACCCAATGCAATGCCGGCGCGCTGGCCACCGCGGGCATCGGCACGGCCCTGGGCGTGATTCGCATGGCCGTCCAAGCCGGGCATCAGATCGAAGTTCTCGTTCCCGAGACGCGCCCCTATCTGCAGGGAGCGCGGCTCACCGCCTGGGAACTCCATGAGGACGGCATTCCTCTGACTCTCATCACCGACAACATGGTCGCCCACTTCCTGAAGACCGGCGGCGTGGGCGCGGTCGTGGTCGGCGCGGACCGCATCGCGCGCAACGGCGACACGGCCAACAAAATCGGCACCTACGGAATCGCCGTCTTGGCGCGCGAGCACAATGTCCCGTTCTACGTCGCCGCCCCGGTCTCGACCCTCGACCTCTCCATTCCCTCGGGAGATCATATCCCCATCGAAGAGCGCTCCGAGGAGGAGGTCACCCATCTCGGCGGCGTGCGCATCGCCCCGAACGTACGCGCCGCGCATCCCGCCTTCGACGTCACCCCCGCGCGCTTCATCGCCGCCATCATCACCGAGCGCGGCGTGGCTCGCCCTCCGTTTGAAACGTCACTGGCGGCCTTAGCAGGGGTGAGGCGTTAGGGATGAGGGGTGAGGGGTGTGTATGAGGTCGTAGGGTGTAGCGATTAGGGGTGAGGGATGAGGGCTTTTGCCCCCTCGTTATCATGTAGCAGGCTTGCTTCTCAGTTTCTGAATAAGGCCCGAGACCATCCGGCCAAGCTCATCAGTCAATCGAAGGATGTTTTCAACCTCTGGTGGCTGCAGGTATCCCAACCGGCCGGCAATTAGGAGATGAGTTTCGAGCTCAAGCAAGGAACCTCTTGCTATCGAGACGTGGTGCAAATAGTCGCCTCTGTGTTTTCGACCGTGCCCTTCGGCGATATTTGCGGGAATCGAAACTGCGGCCCGTCGGATTTGGGAGACCAGAGCGTATATTTCTTGGGATGGGAACTTCTTAGTAATCTCGTAGCTTGCAACCACGAGATCCATAGACTTTTGCCAAACCAGAAGATCGCGATAGCTCTTGATGCCGTCGCTCACCCCTCATCCCTCGCCCTTATTCGTACCGCAGCGCCTCCACCGGATTCAGCCGCGCCGCTTTCCAGGCGGGATACACGCCAAAGAACACCCCGATGGACCCGGCCACCGACACGCCGATCACCACCAGCGACAAGGACACCGCGGCCGGAAAAGAAGAAAACGCCAGCCGGATGAGCAGCACAATGAAGCAGCCAAACAGCACTCCGATCACCCCGCCCAGGGCCGCCAGGGTCACCGACTCCAGCAGAAATTGCATCAGAATATTCGACCGGCGCGCTCCGATGGCCTTGCGCACCCCGATTTCGCGCGTTCGTTCCGTCACGCTGACCAGCATGATGTTCATCACGCCGATGCCGCCCACCAGCAGCGCCACCGACCCCACCGCCAGCATCACCGTAAAGATTCCGCTCGATATCTGGTTCCATAGATCCAGAAACGTGTCGGTGGTCATGATGGTGAAGTCATCTTCTTTATCCGACGACAGCCGCCTCATGCGCCGCAGGTAATCGCGCACTTCGTCAATGACCATCGGCATCGTCGTGGCGTCATCCGCGCGCACGAACAGGATGAAGTCCTTGAACTCGGGATGCAGTTTCAACAACGTCGAGAGCGGCACGATGGCGATGTTGTCCTCCGGATTATCCCCGGTTCCCAGCGCCTGTTTCTGTTCCTTCAACACGCCGATCACCGTGAAGACCTGCCCTTCGAGCAGCACTTCCTGCCCGATGGGATCCTCGCGATTCGGGAAGAGCGTGTTCGCCGTGGTGTGCCCCAGGACCGTCACCGGGGAACGATGCTCCATGTCCGTCTGGTTGAAGAACCGGCCGCTGGTGATCTCGAGGTTCGTGATCACCGCGATCGCCGGCGTATTCCCCTGCAGAATCACGCTCTGCGCATGATACCCGCCCCGGCTAACGTTGCTCCCGCCCACTTGGAATTGGGGGTTCGCAATCCGCGCGGACGGCGTGGCCGCCAGTACGTGGGGAAGTTTCGCCAGCCCCTCCGCCCACTCCGCCTTCAGTTCCTTGCGCTGCAGTTCCGCCGCCGGCCGCCGCCCGACCTGCGCCCACGAAAACCGGTACACGATAATGGTGTTCGAGCCGAGCACTTCGACGTTGCCCATCACGTTGGTATTCAGCCCATTCACCACCGCCCCGATCACAATCACCGTGCTCACGCCGATTACGATGCCCAGAACCGTCAGAAACGAGCGCAGCGGATTGCGCAGCAGCACATCGAACGCCAGTGCGATCGATTCCCGGAGGCCTACAATCCCGTGTTTCTCCTGGGCCATCTCTCTCCTCACTCGGACCGCAACGCCACCACCGGATCCAGCCGCGCCGCCTTCGTCGCGGGATAGACGCCGAAAAACAATCCCACGCTCGTCGCCACCAGCAGCCCCATCACCACGGACCACAGCTGCACCGAACTGGGCAGATCGGTCGTCCACGTAACGATCTTGGCGAGCAAAATCCCCAGGATCACGCCGATGGCGCCGCCAATCCCCGCGATCGTCGACGATTCGATCAGGAATTGCATCCGGATGTCGGCCTGGCGCGCGCCCAGCGACTTCCGCAAGCCGATCTCCCGCGTGCGGTCCGCCACCGACACCAGCATGATGTTCATGATGACAATCCCGCCCACGATCAGCGAAATCGAGGCGATCCCGATCGTCACGCCGAAAAACGTGCCGCTAATGCTCCCCCATATCTCCATGAAGGAGGAGTTTGTCTCGATTTCGAAATCGTCCGGGTCGGCATACGCCAGATGGCGCCGCCCCCGCAGGATCAGCCGCACTTCATCCATGGTGGCCTCGAGCCCCTGCGTGCCCGCGGCCTTCACCCAGAGTCGCACCGAGTCATCGCTGCCGTAGATTCTCTGAAACGTCGTAAGCGGAATGATCACCCACGCATCTTGCGACTGCCCCATCACCGACCCGCGCTTCTTCCCCACGCCGATGATTTCGCACGTGGCCGTATCCACGTGGATTTCCTTGCCGATGGGGTCCGTTCCCGGCAGCAGCTTGTCCACGATGTCGTAGCCCACGTCGCACACCGGCGCGCCGCGCGCCACGTCGAGCGCGGTGAACTGCCGGCCCTCACTCAGCTCGCGGTCCAGCACCTGCGGCATTTCGTGCGTGAACCCGGCGATGTTGGCGTCGGGAATAGACTGCGCCCCGTATTTCACCTGGCCCAGGTGATTCGAGTTCGCGGCCACGGCCACACAGCTCCGGCAGGCGTCGCGGAGGGCCTCATAGTCGTCGTAGTGGAACTTCTTGCGCTTTTGCGTCTCCTGAATCTGCTCGATGGTCGTAATCACCGATGGCCCGCGGTTGATCAGGATCACGTCGGCGCCAAGACCCACAATCTTGTCGGCTACGTAGGCGTTTAGCCCGTTCACCACGCTCACCACGGCGATCACCGCCGTCACCCCGATCACCACCCCCAGCAGCGTCAGCATGCTCCGCAGCTTGTGCGCCCACAGGCTCGCCGCGGCAATGTGGACCGCCTCTCCCAGCGCCAGTGATGTCTTCCCAGCCATGGCCCGCCTTTCAGAAGTGTGTAGCGGCCCTGGTTCTCGCGTCAGGGCACGGCTTCAGCGCGCCGTTTGCGTCCCGGACAACAGTCGGGACCGTGCCCCAGCCCCCGAAAAACCACTCCCGGCTTTAGCCGCTGAGGGACGGCCTAAGCCGGCGCCACACGAACCCTTCTGCTCCTTCAAATTATACGCGCCGAGAGCCCTCGAAGTTGCAAACCAGCGGTAATTGCCACCCTCAACAAAGAAAAAGGGCGTCCCGGCGGTTTCCACCGGGACGCCCTGAAACTACAGGCCGATCGCCGCAGCGCTAGAACTTGAACAGAAGCGCGAACCTGGCGCTGAAAGGCGGCACAAACGAAAGCGGTATGTGGTTGGTGTAGTCCACGTTCGGCAGCCCGAAACCCAGGTCTACCCATTGCGTGCTGGTGATGGACCGCTTCGTGTTCGCGATGTTGAAGGCGTCCATCTGGAGTTCCAACACCTTGCCCTCCCCGAGTCGGATGGGATACTCGAGGTGCGCGCTCACCGTGCCGGTTACCGGTGAACGGCCGAGGTCGCCGCGACCATGGATTGGAACCTCGCCCGGGTTGCCGTAGATTTGCTGAGCGGCCAGCGTAGTGAGGGGAATGCCCGACAGGACATTCACCGCCGTGCCCAGAACGAGTTTCTTGGCGAAGCCGTTGGCAACCGTGTAGCTGGGTTCTATGTTCAGAATGTACCTTCGATCCGTGTTCAAGGAGCCCAAGCCGAGCTGCGACCCGAGCAATCCGAGCTCTCCATCGGTCAAATCGAACAGCGAGCTGATGCCCGGATCGGACTGGCCGTTGTCGTTGCGGAAGGCTCCTTCATAGTTGCCCACCAGGCGGCCAACCCGCAAATTCGAGCGCAGTTGCCAGTTGTTGCTGAAGGACTTGTTGACCTCGATTTCCACCGCCTGGTAGTTCCGAGCGACATCGGGATAGAGTCCCGGTTTGCAATAGGCGCAACCGTTGGGGAAAAACTCCCCGCCGAACAGCGCGGTTGGATCGTTATTTCCCACGCCGTTCACCGCGGGGAAGCAGGCACTGCCGATAATTGTGCCGAACGTGTTCTTCATGTTGGGTGCGTTATATACTGTCGGCACGTAGTTGCTGTCTATGCAGGCGGCCGGGTAACCCATGGCTGTGAGCACTGCCGCATTGGCTGCCGAAGGCGTCGCGATGGCGGTGTTGACCGCGGCATAAAAGGCTGCTTTGCTCGCCACGGCACCGAAGGTTTGTTCGTTCGGGGTTACGAAGTTGGCCAACTTGGTGCTGGGATTGCCAAGCACATACGAATAGGAACCGCCGTGTACGGCCAGCGCATACAATTGCTCGACGGACTGGCCGACCATGTCTTCGACGACGCGCTTCATGCGGCGGTCAACGTAGCGGGCGCTGAGAAAGAACCCGCCGCCAAATTTGTGTTCGGCGCCCACCACAAATTCGTCGTTGTACTCGAAGCGCGTGCGTGGAACGACAGGCTCCCCCGTGCTGGACTGAATGTTGATGTTCACGGCTCCGTCAATCCCACCCGCGGCATTGTTGAGCAAATGGGCGGCGTCGCCGACGAAATTGACCGTGCCGTATTTATCCAACGTGACCATCCCGCCGGAAGACGCGGGCGCCCAATAGGAATTCAGGTCGTCGGCCTCGTGGCTGATTTCGCGAACGGCCAGGTCTAGAGGCAGCACGAAGGCCAGCCGGTCAAAGTCCACGTAGATCTTCGAATTTGGATTCGGACTCACGATAAAGCCGATGCGCGGGGACCACTGGTCGTTGAACAACATGTGAGCCCCCGTTGTTCCAACCAGTCGCTGCTGCTCCCAGCGCAAGCCCACATTCAGGGTGACGTGGGGGCTCATTTGCCAGGAATCATTCACGTAGGCGGCGTGGTATCTGCCGGTGTTGTGCGAGAGGCCGCCGTCAAAGCGTCCGCGGACCTGCCAGAGCATAACGGGCTGAGGTGACGCATAGCCCGGCACGTCCATCAACGGGCAGAGCGTGCACGTCGCTGGCGCCAGTAGTAGTTCGAAGGAAGCATCGGAGAGTTTGCCGGCCGCGAGCGCCGTGCCGGGGTCTCCACCCGTCGCATTGGTCGCGGGAATCACGTACGAGGGACCGGAGTATCTCGTAACGTCGTCATACGTCGGATTTTGCCAGAAATAGCCGGCCGAGAGGGTGTGGGAGCCGGCGAATTTAAATACCTTGTTCGTATCGAACGAGAGCGTCTCGGAATGGGCTTGATAATTCACCAGGATCCCTGTTGCCAGCCCTTGCGCAGTGAAAGCGCCACGCTGCCCAGGCAGGTTGTCTATTTGGGTGTTGTCCGCAATGGGATACAGGGTGTTGTCGGCCGGGGTCTCCACGAAATGATTCCAGTTGTACGTGAAGGCAAAATCGGCCGTCCAGGTCGGAGTGATCGTCGCATCCAGACGCGTGGCCCAGTTACGGGTGCCCATATTCCACTTCGAATTGACAGACGTGTTATCAGCATTGATAACGGAGTACCAGGGAGCCTTATTCGTGTGCGAGGGATCGCCAAACACCGAGGATTCCGCGGTGACGGAGTCGTTGATCTTGTAGGTGAGCTTCGCCGCGTACGCCAGCGTGTCGGTCTGCCGATTCACCTTGCCGTTATAAAGGGTGTACAGACCGGAGCCCAGGGCCGGCGCCTCGTAGTCCTTAAAGAAGATGGGGTTAAAGGCACCGAAAAAGAAGAGATGGTTCTTCAAACCGAGAAAAGGAACATAGCCGCCCAGCTGGAAGTCCCCCTCGTACGTGCCATTGGACAGATGGCGTCCCCACAGGTTTGCAGGGCCAAAATCGTCGTGATTGGCGAAGGTATCCTGCATGCCGGGAGTTCCCGCATAGCCGCCAATCGTGCCATGGAACTGCGTGCTTCCAGACTTGGTAACAATCTGGACGACACCGCCCGTGGCGTGCCCGTATTTCGGCTCAAAACCGGCGGTCTTGACTTCCTCCTCCTTTACGAAGCTCGGCGTGATGCCTACGCCCAGAGCGCCATAGACGGTCGAAAAGCCGCCCAGCCCGCCGTAGGAAGGATCATTGAGGATCACGCCATCGGCGACGTACAGGTTCTCCAGGCCGCTCGCGCCGGAGATGGACGGGTTCGCGTCCGAGGCCGCGCTGCCCGCCACGCCGCCCGAAGTTCCCAAGCCCGAGACCACGCCGGGAGCCAACATCATCAGAGACGAAACGTTCCGTTGAACCGGGATGTCGTTGTAAAAAGTGTCGCTCAAGCTGGTGTTGATGGAAGACGAGGTGGGATCCACCGATACCGCCGAAGCGGTCACTTCGATCGAGGTCGAGATCGAGCCCGTCTGCAGCATCACAGATACCGTCGTGGTGTTGTTGATGAGAACTTCAACGCTGGGTATCGTGGAGACATTGAAGCCCTGCTTCTCGACCTTGGCCGAGTAGTTGCCGGGCACCAAATCCTTGAAAAGAAATTTGCCCTCAGAGGTGGTGGCCTGCGTTTGACTGCCGAGGGGGCCGGTAATCGTTACCGAGGCGTCGGGTACCACAGCCTTCGAGGCGTCCAGGACCGTGCCTCCCAGGTTGCCTCGAGTGGAGCCCTGGCCCTGGCCAAAGGCCTGCGAAGAATAGATCAAGCAAAGCACCAAGGCCACGAAACTAACAACAAACTTCTTAGCCATATTACCCCCCTCTTTCATCTCAAAGAATCTCGTTCTGGAGATCGCCAGTTAAGAAAACCACGTGTCCCAAGACATGCAAACCGTGCACACCTAGAAACCTACAAATGGCTGGATGGTTTGCAGCAATAGAACTGCCAAAGTACAACCTGGAATTTCTATATAACGCCTTTGTTTGCAACGTGAAGTCATTGGCGCGGATGGTGAAATTGAAAGAAATCCTATCATTATGCTGATTTTGGAATTCGGAGATACCAAAAACAGAATACAGGCAGGACTATACTTAAGTTTCGGATCCTATTTCGCGGGCGAATCAGTCTTGAGGAGCGACCTGCCTTTGCGCAACATTTCCAACTCTTCTTGATGGTTGCCCAGCTGCTGGTAACAATCCGCCAAGGCAAGGTATAGCGGTCCATCCTCGGGGCGCGAGCGGAGTGCATCCTGGAGCAGGGAGACCGCCTTAGCGGCGCTTCCGGTCTTGAGGAGACTGTCTGCAATCTGGGCTAGGGTTGCCGCATCGGTATCGTTGGTTACCCCGACATCCTCGAAGAGGCTCACAACGGCGGGATAGGCTTTCAGCGTGAAATAGGCCTGAACGAGGTGGGAGCGGGCCACGTCGTTGCCACGATCCTTGCTGAGAGCGAGACGGAACCACGGCCGAGCCTCCGCGAGATGGCCCTGGGCCAGATAGCAGAGCGCTCTCTGCTGGTCGAGGATTCCCCTCGTCAGATCGGTATCGATCGCCGGCTCATCCACATCCCACGGGGAAGCGACCGGAGCATCGCTCAGAATCTGGAACGACAAGGGGGCATAGGCCTTTTGCAGCGTGCCTGAATGACTCACCGAAACAGTGAGTAGGTAGTCGCCATCCGGCTTGTCCGCCAGAGAGATCTTCTTTCCGTTGACCAGCGTTCCCGACGAAGTGAATGCGCCCATGTCCACCGTGTCCTTGAGGACGGTCGCGGCCTCGGTCACCGCCGGCTTGCCCAGGGCGTAGTCGACAACGAGATTCTGTCCGGCGTTGGCCCGGGGATCCTGGGGCGGGGCCCAGACTTGGTAGGCCACCTGCAGAGTCTGATCCGGATTGAAAACCAGCGGAGTCATTTCGAGCGGGCTGAATCTCAGTCCTGCCATGGCGAACGGGATGGAACCATCCTTCGCGCGATCCACACGTGTTGTGGCTGAAAAAGCCAGGATCGCCGGCAACTCCAACTTCTTGCCACCCGTTTCAGGAATCGTCACGTCCCGCTGGACATTAAAGCCAACCTGTTTGGCCCAATCCGTCACCAGGAACTCGAGGTGGTATTTCCCGGGCGGCAAGGGAAGAATTCCTTCGTATCCGAAAGGCCGCTGTTTGATTTCGTCGAAGCGCCGCTGGCCGAAGCTGTCGGAAACAGACTTCTGCTGGGTGAAGATCAGTTGTTTTTCAGGCGTGAACACGCGCACGCGCACTTCCACGGAGTACGAGTAGTGGCCGTCCTCGTCCCGCGTGACGGTTAAATCGGCCGGGTCTCGCAACCGGACCGCATAATCCAACCGCGTCAGCCCCCGGGCATCTCGCACCGGCAATAGCACAAGGTCGAGGTTTTTCGCATCGACGATCAGCCGGGAGGTCACATTCTCGATCATTTCGCGATGGCGATTGAGTTCGTCCACCGTGGAACGCTGGTTCGCAAGATTTTTCACGATCCCGAGCATGACGTCTGATTGCAAGCCGATCCTGCCATTCGGGTCCAGCGGCTCACCGGGAATCAGACTCTGTGCCACGCGGACGACTTCGGGGCCGACCGCGGATTGAATGATTTTGAGCGCCGACTGCGGGTCATTGATGGCTTCCATGCCGGAAACCAGCTTGTCGGGCCCGTCCATGTACGGGCTGTAGTAGCCAAAGTCCCCCATGCTATCGCGCTGGTAGAACATCAGGTAAAAGAAGGGAGGGAGAGCAGGATTCGAGTTTGAATAAAACCACATCTCAATCGGGCGAAGATTCGGCGCGCCGTAAAATTTTTGGATTTGTTGCGGGGGACCCAGGGTTATGTAGGTACGCCCTCGGTCGGTGCGCCACCCCTCCTCCCCCGAGCCGATGCCGAAGTGGGCATTGGCGTAAGCAATTCGGCGGTAGATTTCGTCTTTATAGGTGTTTGTGGGTGATCCGAGGGCCGGGTTGCGAATTGCCCAGAAGTGCTCGATAAACTTATCGCGGGCATCCTCCGAGTTGAGCTGCAGGAAGGCTTCTCGCTCCCCCTTGGTAATGATGTAGGCAACGTCGCGATTCAACCATTCGTCGTAATATTTGGGGAGTTTTTCTTTCTTCTTTCCCGCTGCCGGTGCGACTCCTGAGGTAAGCCCCAGCATGAGGACCACGGCCAAGCCGAGCACTGCCCGAAATCGTCTGACCTGTTGAGGTTGCATGTTTGTGGACAACCTGCCCATCCATCAAATGACTCCCGCCATACTAGCAACGGGTCTCGAGTTTCGCAAATCGAGCCGCTTGACTCTCACCAGCGCGTTTCCCGCCGATCGCCAAACCAAACCTCACGCCGCTGCCGGCCATGAGCCTTCCTGTCTCGCGGCTGGTTTCATTATCCTGCCGGGCGCACTTCCACGCGGGAGCGACTCGCCGCTCAGGGCCTGGAGCTCCCGATTGTTCTGGCCAGATAACCCGACCCCGCCGCACGGCATCGAATTTGTCTCAGCCCACAGCCCGCAGCGGTGCGGGGCGCCTCGGCCGGGGCTCATCGCGCCGCCAGCGGTTCGTTGCAGCGCCGCGCCGTACCGGCGGGCAACACGAATCCACACTCGACCAAGGAGGACGTTCTAATGGTGCGTAAATTGGCGTTTCTGGCTGCATTGTTGCTGTTGGTTTCGGTTTCCGCGCGCGCGCAGGACAAAGTGGAGATCTTCGGCGGCTACTCCTATCAGCGCGTCGACAATTCTCCGTCGTTCAATCTGAATGGCTGGGAATTTTCCGGCCAATACAAATTCGCCCGCTGGCTGGGCGCTGTCGCCGATCTGGACGGGCACTACGGCTCGCTCAGCGGCAGCGGCAGCAGCATCTCCACGCACAATTACCTGTTCGGGCCGCAGGTTTCCTGGCCGGCGCGCGTCTCGCCCTTTGCGCACGTGTTGCTGGGCGCGGCGCACATGAATATTGGCATTGCGTCGGACTCGTCGGTTTCCAGCGCCATCGGCGGAGGCATCGATGCCAGACTGGTCCGCGGATTCTACTGGCGCATCATACAGGGTGACTACATCCACACGCACTTCTTCGGCAGAGCCCAAAACAACGCGCGCGTGTCGACCGGAATCGTCTTCCGCTTCTAGCCGCGCACATATCTACACGGGAGCGGCTCGCTCCCTGCCGGCGCGAAGCCAGCACGGCGAGCCGCCCCGAGACACGCCAACTACTCGAAGACAAACGTCACGGTGATATTCGTTTCCACCTCGACGGGCTCGCCGCTCAGGCGCGTCGGCTGGTAGCGCCACTGCCGCACGGCGGCCAGCGCCGCGTTCACCAGCAGGGCATTGCCGCTCAGAACCTGGATTTCCCGTACGGTGCCGTCGGTGCCGATGATCGCGCGCAGGTTCACAGTGCCCGAAAGACGCATGACCCGCGCGGCCAGCGGATATTCCGGCTGCACTCGGTGAATCAGCATCGCGTCCATCACGCCTTTGCTGATCTTGCGCGGAGCACTGCTTGGCGGGAGAATGACATTCGCTCCACCCTCGTGTCCATCACCTACAACCCAGGCCAGCAAAGCTTTCCCGTCGGGCTCTCCCGGCCACTGGTCGATCTGCGGCGGCGTGGTGTCCGGCGTTGAGTCGACATACTCTGGGACGCGCGGCGGCTGAAGATATCTAGTCACCCCCCAAGCCGGCTTGCGTGCGGGATCGCGCTTCGGTTCCTCGCGCACCGCCTTTGGTTTGCCCAAACGTTGAAACGGCGGCAGCGGAGTCACCACGATCTGCGGCGACAGCACGGCGGGTGTGACGAGCGGCCACAGAAGCATGGCCACCACCGCCGCTGTCTCCAACACGATGGATACCGCCAGCGCCTTGCCGCGCAGTAGCCGCGCGCGCACCCTAGCGCCGTAGTCACCATCCACAATGCAATGCGAAAGGCTTCCCAGGTCGCTCATGGACACACCTCCTCCGTTCGATTTTGCGGCGGGACTATGCCGGTGCGGGCCCGACCCGCTCTGGCGGGCCTGGCCGCGCCGGGCTTGCATTTGGAGTTCGCGCGATCCCTGCTGGCTATAGACACCGCCCTCGCCAGGATGTTTCCAGGCCGGCACGGGACCGGCTCGGTGGCCAGTAACTCCTACAATCACTGGTAGTTACACTTTTCTAAAATATTGGGCATCACAAATAGCACTTTCTGCGTCTAATTGGTCGAAATTGCCAATTTGATCTGACATGGGGTAGCCATCATGGGTCGCTCTTCAGTTGAGACAGTGGGCGTTCGTTACACGGGCTGGGCCGCGCTGAACCGCGATCCGCTCGAGGATCTGGTCGAGTACACCTGCCCGCATTGCGGGACGCGGGGCGCCAAGGCTGCGCGGCGGGCGCGGTCGGAGTATCACTTCACCGACGGCTTCGTGCAGGACGTGCAGGGGGAGATGAGCGCGTGCCGCAGTTGCAAACGCTCCCTGCGGATTTCGCCGGTTGTCCTGCTCCACGATCGGGACGAGCAGCGGCGCTTCAACGCGGTCTTCTCGGCGGACCTCGAAATCTCCAACAACTAACGCCTTCCCCGCCGGATTTTTCCGCGCGCGGTTTCGCCGCCCGGGGTGTGCTCCGGCGCGGCTTTGCGTTATTCCCCAGCAGGCTGGGGCAAAACAACCGCTCCGTCATTCTGAGCGAAGCGAAGAATCTCTCTTGGTTCGAGCCTATGGAAAAGAGAGATTCTTCGCGCAGAAAGAGCGCTCAGAATGACGGAATGCGTGATCCGCGCGCTGCACAGGCGCTAGTGGCGGTCCCAATCGGCGTCGAGCGCGAGGTGGTGGGTTTCCATTTGCAGGCGGACGCGCGCGAAGGCCTCGTCCACCGTGTCGGCAAATTGCAGCATTTTGTAATCCTGCTCGCTCACGGTTCCGCTGCGCACCATGTGCCGCCAATTCAGAATCTTGTCCCAGTATTTTCGCCCGTAGATCAGAATCATGTGGTGCGCGGGAAGTTTTCCTGTCTGCATCAGGGTGAGCATTTCCCACAGCTCGTCCATGGTGCCGAAGCCTCCGGGAAAAACGATCAGCGCCTTGGCCACCTGCGCGAACCACAGCTTGCGCATGAAGAAATAGTGGAAGCAGAAATTCAGCTCCGGCGTGATGTAGGGATTGGGCTTCTGCTCGTGCGGAAGCTGGATGCTCAGCCCGATGGACGGGCCGCCCGCCTCGGCGGCTCCGCGATTGGCCGCCTCCATGATTCCCGGACCGCCGCCCGAACAGATCACAAAGCGCTTGGGGTGCGCGCCGAGAGTCATGGCCCAGGAAGTGATCCGCCGCGAAAGCTCGCGCGCGTCTTCGTAGTAGCGCGACATCTCCAGGTCGGCGCGCGCCGCGCGGATCTTGGCGCGCCACTCGGTGGTCCGCCGGCCTCGTGATTTCGCCCGCACTTGCTGAAGATCCGCCAGGGCTGCCTCGCGCGAATGGACGCGCGCCGATCCGAACATCACGATGGTGTCGCCAATGCTGGCCCGGCGCAGACGGTTGACCGGATCAATGTATTCGGCCAGAATCCGCAGCGGCCGCGCCGGCAGACTTTCGATAAACAGCGGATCCTGATACGCCAGGCTGGGCATTGGCAGATGGCCGGAACGCTTCATGATTCCCCCTCCCGAGAGATGCAGCTGCGCCACGCGCGCGGAGAGTCCATTCTAGCCCGGCCGCCGCGCCACCAACGGCGGTTATCGGGCGCAGGCGTGCGAGTTCGTCACCTCCGCGCTGGCAGCCCCTTGCGCGGCGGCGAAGTCACAAAACACGAAAAGGTGAAACCAGAGGCCTGTTGGGCTATGATCGGCTGCCACCGGAAGCCCGGTGGGAATATATCTCCACCCCAACACTCGCGAGTCAGGAGCAAACGTGGCCGCCAACGCCAATATGTTGACCGTCAGCGAAATCATCGACCGCCAGCCGATGGGCCGTTTTCAAATCCAAGCGATCGTGCTCTGCTGCATCGTGGCGGTGCTGGACGGATTTGACACCCAATGCATCGGATTTCTGGCGCCCTCCATGGCCGGGACGCTGGGCATTCCGGTGAAAGCCTTCGGGCCGGTATTTGCCGCGGGATTGTTCGGTTATCTGATCGCGGCGCTGGTGACGGGGCCGGTGGCCGATCGCTGGGGCCGCAAATGGCCCGTGATATTCGCCACGCTGACGTTCGCCATCTTCGCCCTGCTCACGGCGCGCACGACTTCTCTCCACGATCTGCTGCTTCTCCGATTTCTGACGGGTCTCGGGCTGGGAGGAGCGATGCCGAACATTGTCGCGCTGGCGTCGGAATACGCGCCGCGGCGCTTGCTCGCGGTGGTGGTGGCTTCGCTCTTCTTGGGCATGCCGCTGGGCGCGCTCCTGGGAAGCCTGATCAGCTCCGTCATCATCCCCGTGTGGGGCTGGCAATCGGTGTTCTACGTCGGCGGCATCCTGCCGCTGGTTCTTGCAGCGACTCTGGTGCGGTCGCTTCCGGAGTCGGTGCGGTTTCTCACCGTGCGCCGCTCCAACCCGCAAGCCGTCTCCCGCATCATGCAGCGGATTGCGCCCGATTGGCGCAGCGCGCCGGACCGCCCGTTGCTCGCCGCGGAGTCGAAGCCGCGCCACATGCCGGTCCAGGCCCTGTTTACCGAGGGCCGCGCGGCCGGGACGATTTTGCTGTGGATTCCCTATTTTATGAACCTCCTGATGCTCTATTTCATTGTGAGCTGGCTGCCGTCGCTTTTGTGGCAAGCCGGCATGCCCGCGTCAGCCGGGGTTTGGGCGATTGCACTGTTCAGCGTCGGCGGCATCGCCGGCTCGATTGCGGAAGGCCGCCTGATCAATCGGTGGGGAGCCGGCGCGGTCCTGAGCATTGAGTTCGCCGCGTGCACCCTGCTGATCGGATCGCTGGCACTCGCTCCGGTGACGCTAGGCTTCACACTGGCGGTGACGCTCGTGCTGGGCTTTTGCTCGCAAGGCGCGCAGGCCGGCCTCAACGTGCTGGCAGCGAGTTTCTACCCCACGCCGATTCGGTCCACGGGCGCCGGGTGGGCCTTGGGGGTCGGCCGCGTGGGATCTATCATCGGACCGCTGCTGGGAGGCCTGATGGTGTCGTGGCAATGGGGTCTGCAGCGCATCTTCGCGGCGGGAGCCGCCATCGCGCTGTGTGCCACGCTGGTGATGATCCTGCGAAGCCGCCTGCCAAACGACGCGGCCGCGCAGAACCCGGAGACTGATCCGGGCGTCGCATGACATCCACGTAGCACGTCCCAGGAAGCAAGACGCCGACCCGCCGCTACAAATGCCGGCGGGCTCCTGCTCGTGGAACAGATTCGCCGCCTGCAACTGCCGACTCGGGCTGATGCAATTCTTTCGGCAGCCAGGCTCCCTGTTCCAGCAAGCGCTTCTGCAGCGCTTGGTAATTTACGTGGCGGGGAGCCACGCGTTCCTTCAGAGACAACGCGGCGGCCGTGCCCGCCGCCTCCCCCATTTGCACGCAGAACGGGATCAGGTTCAGCACGTCGTTCGCCGCGATATCGGAGGAAAAGCAGCGGCCGGCGACGAGTAGGCGCTCCGTCGTGCGCGGCACCAGAGCACGGTAGGGAATGCAGCGGTTGGGATTCTTGGACGACAGATTTTCCTTGAAGCGCGGAATGGCCGCGATGGTGTCCTCGTAGACGGCGCCCACGCGCAGATCTTCGGCGGTGACCACATATTCTCCCAGCAGCCGCCGACTGCCTCGGGTTCCTGCCTGCGAGGCGGTGTCGAGAATGAAGCTCTTCTCGAAGCCGGGCATCTGCCTCTTGAAAATCTCGTGGGCCTTGCGCATGACCTTGCGCACCTTCACCTCGGCGGCGGTGAGGTGCTCCACGTTGAGGCAATCGTTTCCCGGAACCCAGTTGTTGACCCACACCTGGTCATCGCGATGCGTCGCCAGAGGCAGCATCGGGAAGCCGGCCACGGCCTGGACCTCGGCCATGACTTTGCGGAACGCTTCGGGCTCGGAATGCCGGAAGGCGCTGTACTTGAGATAATCGACGTCTCCCAGGCGGAAGACGACGGCCAACATCCCACTCCGCAGACTGTGATCGACCGCGCCTTCGAATTCCGCGCCCGCCGATGCCAGGATGTCGCCGTCACCGGTGGCGTCAATCGTAAGTTTGCTCAGGATGGCCTGCCGGCCGGACTTGCTCTCGAAAATGGCGCCCTCGACCTGCTGGTCGTCGACGAGGGCGCGGCTGCCCCAGGAATGCAGGTACAGCTTTACGCCCGCCTCTTCGATCATGTCGTTGAGCACGCATTTCAAAAGCTCCGGATCGACGATCACGCTCATCCGCACCCGGCCGTCCACCACAAAATCCTGATAGTGCTTCAGCCTGTTGATCGTCTCCGTGTCGGCCGATCCCAGAAGTTTGCGGTTCGGATGGCGCGCCCCGCCAATGGCGTCCAGGCGGTCCACCATCTCCTGGCAGATTCCGGCTACCTCCTGCTCCTGCGTCCCGGCGCTCATGTGGGGGATCAGGATGACCAGGCCGCCCGTGGCCATTCCGCCCAGATGGTTGTAGCGCTCGATGAGAGTGGTGTCCGCGCCGTTGCGCGCCGCCGCGATGGCCGCGGCCACTCCCGCCGGGCCCCCTCCCACGACGAGCACTTCTGTTTCCCGGCAGACGTTTGTCGTGTGCGCCGGTTCGAGAATCGTCTTGCGAGCGGGTGCCGTTTCGTTCATGGGTTCATCATCTCCCTGGGAACAATTCCCGGCCGCTGGACCCGCGGCACATGCCCTGCCGGCCGGGGTAGGAGGCGGTCTAGGAGGCCGCGCGGGCGGTGCCGGAGGAGCCCGCATCATCGACCAGGAGTTCGCGAGCCGTGAAGATCGAGCGATAGTTGTACTTGGCCCGCAACTTTTCCGAACCGCCTTCTTCGCGGTCCACCAGACTGATGACTGCCACGACCTCGGCTCCTTCCCGTTCGGCGGCGTCGATAGCTTCCTGCGTCGAGCCTCCGGTGGTGCAGACCTCGTCCACGATCACGACGCGTTTGCCGCGCGGATTTTCGAGCCCCTCGATCTGCTTCTGGCGGCCGTGCTTCTTCGCCTCCTTGCGCACCAGAAAACCGGGCAAAGGCTTCTTCTCGATCGCGCTGACCACTCCCGCTGCGGTGACCAGCGGATCGGCGCCCATGCTGAGCCCTCCGATGGCATCCGCCTTGACGCCCATTTCATCGAGCAATTCGAGAACGCAATAGCCGGTCAGGAGCGCGCCTTCCGGGTGCAGCGTGGTGAGCTTGCAGTCGAGGTAATAGTTGCTTTTCTGGCCCGAGGACAGCGTGAATTCCCCGCGGACCAGTGACTTGCTGCGCAGCAGATTCGCCAGACGTTCCTTGTGACTCACCCCGCCCTCCAAGTTCTCAACACTATCACACTCGCTTCGGCCCATCCTATCCCGTGCCGCTATCTGCCTGAGGTGGCGGTTTCGCCGAACCTGACTTACCGGGCACGAGCACTTCGACTTTCCCGCAAGCCTGAAAAGCTGATTGTATACTTCTCCTCGTGAAACTATTTCACGCGTCCGGGGTGATCACCATCCTGTTTGCTTGTTCTTTGGCGGCTTCGGCGAGGGCAACCACCCCCGACCACTGCGACGAAAAGCAGGACCAGTGGCTTCATCAGGCAGACCCGAAGACTTGGGGCAGTCTCTACCGATTATTTAGACAATTCGGTCAATGTGATGATGGAGAGATCGGCGAGGGATTTAGCGAAGACGTGGCGCAACTGTTTCTGAAGCAGTGGACCCATCTCAACGTGCTGAACCGTCTCATAGCCTCGGATAAAGCATTTGGGAAGTTTGTTCTCCGTCACATCGATGCAACGTTATCCGAAGACGAATTGAAGGCTATTGCCAACAATGCCAGGTCGCATTGTCCAACTGGGGAGACCCAATTATGTCAGTCAGTAGAGGTCGAGGCCGACCGTAGCCTTAACGAGCTACGCAAATGACTTGATCATCCCGGGCGGATACTCACGGGGAAGCGACTCGTTCGAAGAAAGAAGGGCCCTTGAGCTTCACGAAGAGCAAAAGGCGCATTCTGGTGCTGGCGGCCATTCTGGCCCTTGCTGGCACGCTCCAGGCGCAAACGCCTGACGCACCTGCAGCCGGAGCATCCGCCGCCGAGCAACTGCCCAACCCGCAATTGCCGGGAAGCATCCGCGGCACCGTGCTGGATCCCAGCGGCGCCGTCGTCGCCGGAGCCCGAGTGAGCCTGGCACGCGAAGATACCTCCCGAGTCCAGGAAACGCTCGCCGGCGGCGATGGGGAATTCTCCTTCGCCAATGTCGCGCCGGGGCCCTTCCAGCTCACCATAACGTCAGCGAGCTTCGCGACCTACACATCGGCTGGCGTCGTGCATCCGGGGGAGAGCTTTGTGGTCCCGCCGATCACGCTGGCGATTGCCACCGAGGTCACCGAGGTGCGCGTCTCACCCCCGCAAGCAGAAATCGCCGAAGAGCAGATCAAGGAACAAGAGAAGCAGCGCGTGCTCGGCATCGTTCCCAATTTCTACGTCAGCTACATCCCTCACGCCGCTCCTCTCAACCCAAAGCAAAAGTTCGAGCTGGCCTGGAAGGCGACGCTGGATCCCATCACCTTCGGAGTGACGGGGGCCATCGCGGGGATCGAGCAGGCGCAGAATAGTTTCAGTGGATACGGACAAGGCGCGCAAGGCTACGGAAAACGGTACGGCGCCACCTATGCGGACCTAGCCACGAGCACGTTTATCGGGGGCGCCATCCTGCCATCGGTCCTCAAGCAAGATCCACGCTATTTCTACAAGGGAAGCGGCAGCAAACGATCGCGAGTCCTGTATGCCATCGGGAATGCGGTGATCTGCAAGGGCGATAATGGACGCTGGCAGCCGAATTACTCGAACGTCCTCGGCAACCTGGCCGCCGGCGGCATTTCCAACGTCTATTACCCGGCCAACGATCGCGGAGCGGGATTAACGCTGGAAAGCGGGCTCATCGGAATTGGCGCAACCGCCGCCACCAATCTTCTGCAGGAGTTCCTCATCCGCAAGCTGACGCCGCACGTTCCCAGCCCCAATTCGGCCAACCCTTAGCCCGAAGAAATCGTGATGTGACCGCGGACCAGTGACTTGCTGCGCCCCAGATTCGCCAGACGTTCTCGATGGCTCATTTCGATTCCTTGGGGGCCGCAGTGAATGCAAAGATCTCATACGTCGTAACCTTTTGCCCTTCCACCTTCTTGGTTTGCGGCGTGTAGTAGACAACCAAACGAGTACCGATCGGAAAGTCGGACGGCTTCAGTTCGACCTCCGAGCCATCCGTGCGCTTGGCTTTTAAGCCTGCTTTCAGAACTCCTGTGAATGCCTCCGTCTTGTCACCCTTGGTATAGGCAAGAGTAATTTCGCGTGTTTGATCATTCACAGAAGTGACGGCGCCGGTCCAGGTGTCGCCGTGGTAGTTCATCGGGTAGTAGCCGTTTGGCGCGGTGCCGTGCTGCGCCCGCAAGACGCTCGTGAAAATAAGCAGGGCCGCCGTTGCGAACAGCATTCTTCTCATTAGGTTCCCCCTGTCGCTATCGCGTGCCTACTTCTTTTCTGGCTCGGCGGGAGGTTCCTCTTCGAGGATGGTTGCGGCCGCGGCGATGCGGTCGCCTTCATCCAGGCGCAGCAGGCGGACGCCCTGGGTCGAGCGGCCCGCTTCGCGGATTTCCCCGGCGTGGACGCGGATCACCTTGCCGTGGCCGGTGATGATCATCACGTCGGAATCCTCGCGCACCTGGAGCGCCGCGACCACCGGGCCGTTGCGGTCGGTGGACTTCAGGTTGATGACGCCCTTGCCGCCGCGCGACGTGACGCGGTATTCGGCCAGCGGCGTGCGCTTGCCGTAGCCCTTTTCCGCGACGGTGAGCATCAGCGACGTGAGCGATTCGCGGATCTGGTCGCTTTCCAGCTCGTCAAGGTTCTGCGTGGTGGTTTTGTATTCCTTCTCGATGATGCCGAAGTCGGGCTGCGCGGCGTCCATGGAGACGACGAAATCGCCCTTGGCGAGATCCATGCCGTTGACGCCCGCAGCGGCGCGCCCCATGGAGCGGACTTCGCTCTCGCGGAACAGAATGGCCTGGCCGTCGTGGCTCGCCAGGAAAATCATCTGCTTGCCGTCGGTCAGTTTCGCGCCGATCAGCTCGTCGTCCGCATCGAGGTTGATGGCGATGATGCCCGAGGGGCGCGGATTGGCGAACTCGGCGAGCTCCGTCTTCTTCACCGTCCCCTTCTTCGTGGCTAGAAAAACGTAGCGGTTCGCCTCTTCCAGGTTCCGCGTGGGAACGACGGCGGTGAGCGTCTCGCCTTCCTGGAAGCGCACCAGGTTGTTGATGGCCTTTCCGCGCGTGGCCGCGGCGGCTTCGGGAATTTCATACACCTTGAGCCAGTAGATGCGGCCCTTCGAGGTGAATAGCAGGATGTAGCTGTGCGCGTAGGCCACGAAGAAGTGCTCGACGAAATCCTCTTCGCGCGTGCGCGCGCCGATGCGGCCCTTGCCGCCGCGGGACTGGTGGCGGTAGACGTCCACCGACGTGCGCTTGATGTAGCCCGCGTGGCTGACGGTGATGGCCATTTCCTCGTCCTTGATCAGGTCCTCGAGCTTGATCTCCTCGACGCGGTCCACAATCTGCGTGCGGCGGTCGTCGCCGTAGGACTTCAGGATCTCGCGCAGCTCGGCCACGATGACGGCCTTGAGCTTCTTCTCGCTGCCGAGGATTTCCTTCAGCCCGGCGATGCGTTCGCGGATTTGGGCGAGTTCCTTGAGGATCTCGTCGACGGAAAGCTGAGTGAGGCGGTGCAGTTGCAATTCGAGGATGGCGTCGATCTGAATGTAGCTCAGCCCGATATCGCTGCCGCTCACCGCATATTTCTTGGCGTCGAGCTTCACGCCGCGCAGCGTGGTTTCCTTGCCGCCCACCACCACGCGCACCGGCCGGTTCTCGAAGAACTCGTGCAAATTCTCGCGGGCGTTGGCGCGGCTCGACGATCCGCGGATGATCTTGATGACGTCGTCGATGTAGTCGAGCGCGATGCGGTAGCCGAGCAAGATGTGCTCGCGCTCCTGGGCCTTGCGCAGGTCGTACTCGGTGCGGCGGCGGACCACGTCGACGCGGTGCTCGATGAACAGGCGCAGCAGTTCGAGCAGGCCGAGCTCGCGCGGCTGCCCGGCCACGATGGCCAGCAGGATCATGCCGAACGATTCCTGCATCTGCGTGTGCTTGAACAGGTGGTTGAGGATGAGCTGCGGCTCTTCGTCGCGCTTCACCTCGATCACGATGCGCATGCCTTCGCGGTCGCTTTCGTCGCGCACGTCGGCGATGCCCTCGATCTTCTTGTTCTGGATCAGCTCGGCGATGTGCTCGATCAGCCGGGCCTTGTTGACCTGATACGGCAGCTCGGTGACGACGATGTCCTGGCGGTCCTTGCCGCGCTGCTCGATGGCGGCCTTGGCGCGCACCTGGAACGATCCGCGGCCGGTCTTGTAGGCCTGCTCGATTCCTTCGCGGCCGTAGATGTAGCCCCCGGTGGGAAAATCCGGGCCGGGAACGAGCTTCATCACCTTCTTGAGGTTGGCGTCGGGCTCCTCGATCAGCAGAATCGCGGCCTCGACGGTTTCCTTCAGGTTGTGCGGCGGGATGTTGGTGGCCATTCCGACGGCGATGCCGGAGGAGCCGTTGACCAGCAGGTTCGGAATCTGCGTCGGCAGGACGGTGGGCTCGTGCTCGCTCTCGTCGAAGTTGGGAACGAAATCGACCGTTTCCTTTTCGATGTCCGCGAGCATTTCCTCGGCGATCTTGGAAAGGCGCGCTTCGGTGTAGCGCATCGCCGCGGGAGGGTCGCCGTCCACCGAGCCGAAGTTGCCCTGGCCGTCCACCAGCGGATAGCGCATGTTGAAATCCTGCGCCAGGCGGACCAGGGCGTCGTACACCGGCGTATCGCCGTGGGGATGAAATTTGCCGAGGACTTCGCCGACGATCTTGGCGCACTTGCGGTAGGCCTTGGTGGACGTGAGGCCGAGTTCGTACATGCCGAAGAGAATGCGGCGATGGACCGGCTTCAGGCCGTCGCGCACGTCGGGCAGGGCGCGGCCAATGATCACGCTCATGGCGTAATCGAGGTACGACTTCTTCATTTCCGATTCGATATCAACCGGCGTCAGGATCGACTGATTTTGCTCGTCCGCCATTTCAACCCCTTGGTACTTCGTGATGGGTGATGCGCCTCCCCGGCCGGGGAATCGGCGCGCTCACTCCGGTTAAGAGAGTTTCAATTGCTCGCCGGAGTCCAGAGATCGGCGGCGCATCAGCAAACCCCGCAGGCCGAGCAGGAGCAGCCGCGGCTGGCGGAGACAGACTCGCCATAGAATTTTCCAGGCTTCGTCGCGTGAATATTCGCCGAGCGACTTTTTGGCCGCATCGCTGAGCAGGTCGACCAGATGGCTGTAGTCGGGCTGCTGAAAGTCGTGCAGCGACCTCCGCAGCAGGAGGTGCAGGTCCAGTTCGCGGCGCAGAGAGCGCAATTCGCGGCTGGTTCCGCCGTTCAGAATGGCCTCGGTAACGCCCAGCGCGCCGCGAAAGCCCGTCACCGTGCCGCCGACCGTGGAGACCTTCACCTGAGCGGCGGCGTCGCCGACCAGGTACACCGAGCTTTGGCCGAGTTGCCGCCGCACGGGAATCCAGCGTTTGTAAACCGGGATGCGCGCTCCCTGAAATTCGAGCGGCTCCAGCCCGCGCTTCTCGAGGAACTGTTCCAGGCCGCGCCGCGTCTCCGGGCCCGACTCGCCGATCACGCCCAGAGCGCCATGCGTGGGCGATTCGGGAATGAGCCAGTAAAAGTACGGCGTGTCCTGCGGAACGAACCACACGCGCGTGGTGTCCGGCGGCATGTCCTTCGGCAGGCGCACAATGGCCTGGACCAGCGGAACCGTCTCCAGAGGCGCCCAGCCGGCGGCCCGCGCCACGCGGCTGTCGGCGCCGTCGCCGCCGATGATCGTATCAGCGTGAATTTCTTCCCGGCCGCCGTCCGCGCATCGCTCGACTTCGAGGACCAGCCCCTTCCCATTCGGGTGCAGCGAATGAAACCGGCGGCCCAGCTCAATCCGGGCGCCGGCCTGCTGCGCCTCGGCGGCCAGGCCCTGGATCAGCGTGCGCCGCTCGATGATCAGGTCCGGGTGATGCAGGGGAATGGTGGCCGCGCGGCCATCGGTGAAGAGCTCGAAGCGGCGAATTTCATTGACGATGCAGCCCTCGGCGGCCCGGCCCAGCAGGCCGCGCATCCGGTGGGTCACAATCAGGGTTCGCTCCTCCGGCTCGAGCGTCTCAATGCGCTCGAATACACTGACGGAGCGGCCCCGCCGCGCCAGCAGGGAGGCGGCAAACAGGCCTGCGGCCGACCCGCCAACGACCGCGACACTCTGACTGTCTGTCCGAACTGTAGGATTGGAGATACGTTTTCCTTGGCTGCGTTCGTGCACCATCTTGGTATTCGACCGTTGACCTCAGGCGGGAATCTGCAATCCCGCAGAAACCAAGACTTTGGATTTGCCACCACGCCCGGGCAGTAAGTATACCCTACGAAAATACATGTACCAAAGGAGATGCGCGCGGCAAAGGAGGCGGGCTAGGGATAGTGGATCCCCCCGACAGGGTCGAAGAACTGTTGAACGTAGCCAGTTGGGCATCGACCAGCCGAAACCCTACCTCCGTGGTCTTGTAGCCCCGACCTTCTACTGCCGCATTTCGGTGAAACCTGCGCATTGATCTGCAAAAGAGCTCATTAGATTCTTGGGGAACTCAGTATTATGCAAAGGTAGGGAGAAAATACATGCCTAATGACATGAAAACAACTGTTGCAGGGTACCTAGCTCATTCCAAACGCTTTCTGATCGTCGACCAGAGCGGCAAGATTGTGGCGGATAACAAGGTAAGAATGGACTACCCAAGCTACCAAACCTGGGAGTGTGACTACCGCGGAGGCTCTATTTCTCTGCGCAAGGTTTACCCGAGCCAAGGCGAGCCAATTCAGCTACCTATTGACCGCCACACCCGGGACTCTATCCAAATGAAGACTAACCTCTCGTCGGACGTGAGACTGTTTAACGCAAAACACGAGGCGGGACACGCGCTGCTTTTTTATGCCTTGCGTTTTTGTTCTGTCGGCTGCATCGATCTCGGCGTTCGTGTCACTTTACGAGGCAATCTTCGCGCACAGAATCAGGACCGAGAGCCATTATCTCTAACACTTTTGAAAGGCGGAACTTCGCCTAACATGAATGCTCAAGATCTTACGAGTCTGCATGGTGTCCGCCAGTTAGCCGCCGCGTGTCAGGGCTTGGGAGGAATTGCGGGCTGTCAGGGCAACCAAACCGGCGCGAAGGAAGACCTGGCCAGGGTCAATGAACTGATCACTTCCGTATCCAAATCGGCTTCTGTGCCGACGGAGGGCTTGGGTCAGACGGCGCGCCGTCTCCTAGATGAATTGCAGGCGCTCGCCAATGAAATCATCGCCGACCCCGTTGTTGCCCCTCGCCACAAAGCCCTCGCAGAGGCATTGGTCGCAAAGGAGTGCCTCGATCAGACAGAGATCGAGAATATCCTTGTCCCAGGAACCCTTCCGGACTACTCGGGGCGGATTGAGGAAATCGCAAAGAGATTCAATATTCCCTTGGTTGAACTAGCCCCTAAACAAGGGCTGATCTTCTAGAGCGGATGCGGAGTCAGCGAGAACTCCCGGAGGGCTCACTTCGATCGCTGCGGAGTCCCACTTTTGCTCTCATGCACGACGAACCGCTTCCGTTATCGGGTGGTTCGATGTTCGACAAGCCCTTAAGACCTCCACAACCTCAAAAACCTTCACATCCTCCTAGACCTCCGGATAGGTCGCCGGTCTTTTTGTCCCCATCCCCTCCGAAGCGACCCTAACTTACGGACTTCGGACAGTGTGGGCAGCCCTGCAGCGCGCCTTGAGGGTCGGGCGGCACGCGGTACTCGTCTGCCAGGCTATGGATCCTGCGGCGAACGTCATCCAACAACCACAAACCCTTTCCCCCACTTCCAATCGACTCGGTGCGAAACCGGAGCTGGCCGCGAAGTTTCCACCCCACCGTCTCCGGGGAAATCTGCACTTTTTGTCCTTCTTGCGAAAGAATGGCAGTGGTAGCTTCGGCCAACGCGGCAACCCTCACTGTCGATTGATCCCCCTCATGACAGAAGTGAAGCAGCGCCTCCAGGATGACGGCTTCCAGTCCAGCAGTGCGCTCCTCGGTGGCTTCCCGGTCCTGATTGCGAAGCAGCGGAACAACCCCGGACTGCAGTTCTTCGTCACCCAGAATGCACCCAGCCAGGGAGCGCGCCAAGCCCTGGGTCTGGGGCGGGAGTCCCTGAACATCAATGTCAACGGTTCCAGCTTTTTGAAAATGCGCAAGCCGGTATCCGAGTAGTTTCGCCTGAAACTCATTCGCAATGGCCTCACTTGCCTCAGGCATCAGAGCGGGGAGTTGCGCAGGCCTGGGGGGCAAGTTGATCTGCAGCGCAGAATTGGCCAATGCAGGCTCGCGAAGCGAGTCCTGGGAACAAATGGCTTTCGCGCAATAAAGATCCAGGGCCTGCCCCCTTTTCACGCAGCGGATGCCCTTGCCGCTAGACGCCTGAAGAAACCTTTGCATCGGGGCAGTCAGTTCCGCGCCATCCAGCAACAAAGTTGGCCTCAGAAACATCGGCAAGGTCCACAAACCAGCCGTACTGTCCGCGCTCAGCAAAAGAGAGCGCCTGCAGAATAGGGCTAGGAGTCGCAGGAATTCCGAACCGTCGGCCGCAGACGGCGAAGTCACCCAAAGAAAGGGCGCCACCGGGATGCGGTCGGCCAGCCAGGTCGCAAAAATGAAATAGGCGATCTGGCTGAGGACCCCTTCGGGAAGGGCGGTCCATTTGGCCCATCGGCTGCAAACATCCTGAAATAACTCGCGCGTCGCCCGCGGTGCCAACTGGCTCCGGTGGGAGGGAAGTTGTAGTGCGGCAAGAACCGTGGGATCAACATTTGCAGGGATATAGATCTGTCGTCCAAATTTGACTTCACGACGAATCTTTACCTCCGTTCCCGTAAACTCAAGGATCCTTACTTGGCTGGTCTGCAGATCGCGGACCAGGTCAAGCAGAATCCCGTTTGACAACATTTCACCCGCAGTAGGAGTCCGACCCATCAAGGCACGACTGCTAAGGATTCCCATCTGTCAGCCTCCTGGCAAGAAGCGGTCCCGGCCATGCAGGGCTCACGCCCGGCACTTCCCATGGTCTTTCGGAATGAGCATCCTTGTGCGTTCTTGGCCACGCGCGTCATGTTCCACCGACGCGCGGCCTGGCAGCAAAGTCCACTCCGTCCCTGCTCTGCAATTTCGCTCGAAGCATAAAACAGGATCTGGGCGAGTGCACCGTGTCTTCACGATATGTAACGAATGTGACAACCCCGAAAGGCGGCGGCAATATCGGAGACGGACACGAGCAGCAGTCCTGGCATTTCGCTGCCAGCGAACCCATCGCGCGGAGAAGTTCTATCCCTGTAACAACGGTCGTTTGCCATCGAATCACCACGCACCACAAAGGTCATACTTAGGTCGAGGTAGGAGCCCACAACGTCGGCCTATTTGTGGCAGGGGTGAATCATGAGCGAATATGCCGCCCACAAGGACAGGAACTCGAGGCTCCCTTCCACCGAGATCGTTCCCATTCTTCTGAGCACCAAAGCCGTGGTGGTGCAAACGGATGGCTCCTTGAAGTTCGACGAGGACGAACCAATTGAATAAAACTACGACGAAATCATGCAACAACTCGGTTCTCCCGATTTTCAACCAGGCGCGATCTACCGGCTGATTGGGTCGCAAATGACGTTGCTCATCAGCGAAATGTCGGCCCACGCAAATAATCCAAATGCGACCCGCCGGGCTAAGAGTTACCTAACGGAAATCCGGGCGTTGCGGGCGCTCCTCAAACAGGTAGACCGGGCCGACAAGTCGGTTCATCGCGATGTGCTCGATTTTGACGGACCGTAGTTTCAATATCTCCTTGAGCCCCCGTCCCCGAGTGCTGGTGCGCCCGCAACTCGGCGTCAAGGCAGGTCTCGCAGATGCCGCCCGTCTCTCCTCCGTCGCCCGGCGTGAAGTTGTGGCCGTGATTTCGCTGAATTGGCCCACCCTATAAATCACGATTGGCCTAACCTGTCGGTGTTATTGACGGCTGCCGATGGACAGGACGCAAAGTGGAGCAACCCGCTGAGCCTCACGCCTCCCTTGAGACTCGGTTTCTTGCCAGCGCCGCCAGCCGGATTGCGGCATCGCGGATTTCGGAATTCCGATCACGCGTCGGCGCGGAGGCTTCTTCCCGACAGCAGCGCCCTCCTGTACTCGCAGTACATCCTGTTCGACTTCGGACCTCGATCTTTTCCGGTGAAAAGCTCCCACAGCCTCTTGTCGGCTTGGTACCTCGCCTCCAGCGCGTCGAACCAGTTGCACAGGTCTCTGGGGTCTGAGGCGGGATGCGCCCACAGCGCCGAAGCTCTGGCGTCGAGCTTCGCCCACTTTGTCTCGGCGGTGACGAAAGCCTCGCGCGCCTCCGTGAACTCCATCTCGCGAACGGTCTCTTCGTCGCTGACGAGGCGCTTGCCGCCAGACGTCTGCACACTCACGGTCTTCACCTCATTGAACATCGTCTCGATGATCTCGTCGTCCGTCATGGTCATTCCTCCTCGTCAAATCTGCGCGGGGAAAGCGGCTTTGCAGCGCATGTCTCGTCTACGCGCCTGAATCCCTTGTCCTCGTCATTGCCGACGCCCATAGATTGGTTGATTTCCCAGCACAACGTCTTGACGAACACGGTCAGCGGGCACTTGCCCTGCTGGTCGTGGACGCACTGGCTGTGGATCGAGATCAATTCGGCGAGAAGCTCGGGCGTCATCCTGCCGGGCTTGGGCTTCCCACGCCTAGTCATGCCGACGGTCATCTTGCCCTCCTTCCGCGCCTACTATCTTGATTGGATTGGGCTGTGCGCAAAGCGGGCAACGCTTGGGGAGGTCATAGCTTGTCAACGTGATAAGCGGCTGCGCTTCGCAGACGAATCGCAAGAGTCGGCGCTTCTCATTGATGCGTTCCACGAAGTGCAGCTTGTCAGGCATGGTTCCGCCTCCAGACCCACGTGGCGAACAGCGGGAACAGAGCGAACCACAGCCGGAGCCGGGCTGTGCCGTCGAACATCACATATGGCACGCGCCGGAAAGCGATCAGGAACGCGATCTCGCACAGGAATGATCCGAACAGCCCGAAGAACATCCACGCGGTCGCCTTCGTGACGGTGACCAGCAGACCGCCGTGGTCTCTGCGCCACTCCTGGAGCCGACCCATCCGCTGCCACACCCTCACACTGCTCCATTGGGAATAGACCAAAGTCCAAAACGCCGCGCTCAGCGGCCCGAACCAGAAGCACGCCTGCGCCCAGCCGAGGTCTGGGTGCGCGGCGAAGACAGGAAGCAGGCACACCGCCGGAAAGACAAGCATCGGCGGCAACAGCACCGCGTTGAGCAATAGCATTTGCTTGAGCCACCGGATCATCGCAGCACGCTCCCCCGTCCGTCGCAGTAGGCGAGTGTGTAGACCAGAATCCCGTCTCGCGTGCAGAACCCAAGGTCGCTCGTCATTCCGTGTACTTGCAAGCCGCCTAGATAGCCAGACCTCACCGATGTTATTTCCCTATCGCCCGTTCGAGCTTGCGCACGAAACCGAATCCGCTCGTCTCCCAGCGCCAGTTCCGCTCGTTCCACACGACGTCCTTGACCCTCTTGTGAAAGATCACGTCCGGGCTGAACAGCGTGCAGTACACCTCGTCGCCATCGATTTCCCTGACCACGCCGATGTAGCAGCCGCTCACATTGCTGACAACCGCTATGCGGTCGCCGACCGCGAGCGTGTGGATTGCCTTCTCGCCGGAGTACCACTTCTGCCGCTTCTCGATCAGGAACGAGATGCCCTGCTGGCTGTATCCGTAGTCCCGCATCCACAGCGGGATTCTCTCCTGCCCGACTCGCGCTTCGCGCTCCGGCTGGAGGTAGATGTCAACGTCGAACTCGACCAGCGCCTGGAGGCGCTCCTGCGCCTCGTCGAAACGGAAGGGAACCATGTTCGCCGGGACGATAAAGAATTTGGGATACGCGTATTGGGCACGCCATCCGAGCGTGTGGCGGTATAGCCGTCCCCAAATGGATACGTCGCCGTGAATTCCGCGCTGGATGTAGCTGATGTCGATCAGGTGCTGCATGTTTATCCCGGCGTACGTCCCGCAGGTACAGGATGGGTCGAGAATATGGTGCGTGTGTTTGTCCCAAAATTTCTTTGCCGCTGGCGTCGGAGCAGCGGCGTTCATCGAGCGCAGGTCGTCGGCATAGTGACACTTGGCTTCGAACGCGACCTTGGGCGTCCACGGCGACCCGTTCAGGGAAGTGACACCCTCGGCAGTCCAGTTCCAAGCGCGATAAGCCGTGAACGGCTCGATGTAGGTGTCCGGCACCTTCGCCAAGTCCACGCCGTATCTGGCGTGCGGTAAGGATCGGCTGGAGCGGCGTTTAGAGCTTCTCGACGAGGGTAGACTCAACGACGGTCTCCGGGACGGGAACTTCGACGGTCACGGGCTGCTCCGTGGGCTGTTCCTGCTGGCGGCGCAGGGGCGCGGGAAGGCTCAGCGGCTCGACGTCGATGATCTCAACGGGCTTGCCGATGTTGCACATTGCTTGCTCCTAAGCTGGTGGCGGGGCTTCGTTCCAGCCATAGTATACAGAGCCGATTCACGGTTTGGCTACTCGTAAGGTCTTGTCGCTCAATGACTTGCAAGTTGTCATTCTCAATTTCTGCTCTGTATACGATGGTTGGAGAGAAGAACCGACCATCCCATAAATCGCCGCCGAGCAGCGGCGTCGCTTAGGTTCCATTAACCCAGCAGAGCGCCGTGCGGCGGCGCTGCCCGTCATGGCTTCGTGGCCGGCGACGACTCGTCCAGAAGCACCCGTCGAATCTCGGCAGTCGCGCTGAAAAAAGCTTGATCACAGCTAGCGAATCACAGGTAGGAAATCATGCGGAGAATTGTGCGTGTGGCCTTAGTCATTGAAACAAATGGTAGGCCCGTGCGGGCTCGAACCGCAGACCTCCACCGTGTCAATTTACCACTTACCACCGACAGGAAAGAGAACGACTTACGCCGTATCGAGGGAGGTCTTTCAGCTTGTTGGGCGTCGATACAGGTAAGAATCACAGGTAGGAAATGCAGGTACGCTCAACGCATATCGTAACGCGCCGGGAATTTTCCCTTAAGGTAAGTCGGCACTCGTCACTGGGCTACAGGCCGCCTGCGGGCTGCTTACCCCGCCGCCGCCCCGGAGAATTTTGACACGTTGGAAGACATGCTCGGGACTTTGGTGGAATAGAGCTGACCGCAGCGCGGCTTCCCTGCCCCGCCTTCAGGCCGGGACGTACCGCTTGATCGAGATACTGCGCGCGTGCTCCCGCGTTTGCGCCACGTCGTAGGCGAGCTGCATCCGGAGAAGGTGGTCCATGTCTGGGCCGAACGCCTTTTCGATGCGCAGAGCCATTTCCGGCGTCAGTGCGGCCTTGCCGTGGAGCAGGTCGGAGAGTGTGGCACGGCGCACTTTCAAAATCTCCGCTGCCTTCGACACGTTGAGGCCGAGGGCTTCGATGACTTCGGTTTTAATCAGGTCGCCCGGATGGGGCGGGTTCTTCATGGGCATTTCGGCCTCCTTAGTGGTAGTCGATCAGGTCAATATCGCTGGCCGTATTCGTCTGTTCGTCGTAGCGGAAAATTAACCGCCAGTTTCCGGTGACAGTCAGGCTCCATAATCCTTTCAGGTCGCCTTTAAGCGGATGCAGCTTCCAGCCGGGAAACCGGCCGAGATGCTCCAGCGTTTCGGCGGTTTCGAGGGCGAACAGAAGTTTGCGCAGCTTGTCGGCCATCGAGGACGGCACCCCTCTGGCGTTCCCGTCCTCGTGGAGTTGCCTTAGCCCTTTATCGCGAAAGCGGACAAGTTGCATGTCATCCCTTCATACTTCCAGTATGTACGGTTATACCGTACACGTCAAGCGTTTTTGTTGCCGAGGAGAAAGACCGCCACAGGGTTAATTCTCTCCGGGTGCAACCCGGCAGAGACGGGCTTTCTGTAGCCCATGGAATTGATACTGCTTCCCTGCCCCGCCTTCTACCATCACGCCATGCCCGAAGACGGCCAGCTCGAATTTGACGACAGGATCCTCTGGTACAAGAACGGTTACATTCGCCGCGAGGATGTGAGAGCTTCTGCGTCTTGTGCCAACCATAGGGGTCTGAGACCCCCCATCAACGACTGGGCCAGAGCGATAGACAAAGTTGGCCGGTACAGTCTCAATATTGCGATTAACGCCGGTTCCATGCTGGGCTGTGGGGTGATTCCCCACCGACTAGCACCTCTCATCCGTCGCTGGCTGTCCAGGCATCCGCTTTCATGTGCACTTTACGCCGGCGCCGACCAGCACCTCCTGCCTGAATCGGATCGAGCGCTGGTTCCGGAGTTCAGCAGTAGAGCTCATCCAACAGCACCTAAAACCAGACATCTCCATAATCCTAGAAGCTGTTGTCAAGGGCGGAGTGAAACTAGACCACTGGGGCGGAGGAAAACTAGACCAGAGGAGTGTGCGGGAGATGGGGATTGGCAGGGAGGGTGGCGTCTGGAGCGGAGACCTATAGGCCCGCCGCACTTCGAGCATCTGTAAATCCCCTGTGGCCGGACGCCCGCCAAGCACAGGCACGGCTTCTGTCTGCCCTTGACACCCTAAAGGGAGAAGCCACCAACAAAAGCAAACCCGTCGAGATCACAGATTACACAGGCCACGTCATCGGGTGGCAGGAGACCCTCCTCAACGGCGACCAAGCAGCCCGTGTTTTCATGATTGGGGAAGCCGTGACGATAGCACTGACAGACAGACCGGCCAAGGCCAACAGGAGGTTCCACTTTGCTCCTGCTGCCAAAGCATCGTTGCACAATGCCCTCAGTGCAAAGCCCAGGTACACCCGTCCCCGGTGTGCGTCGGCGACCACACGTGGACGGAATTCCATTGTTCCTCCTGCGGCTTCCGCTTTTCCGACGATGGCAGCAATGGTCTGTGTCGGAAATGCTTGAACGCCGCACGACGACAATCCAGCAGATAGGCGCAAAGAAGCTCAACGAAGCCAACACCGACACGGAGGATCAACCAATGAGCGAAGCCCCGATGTGGCATCTGGACTTGAGTATGGCAGTTCATGAAACCGAACTCTGTTTTGACAAGTGGCAATTGCAAATGGACCGATTCCGACAACTTCTGCAGCACCATGAAACCTATGCACCCGATGCCTTCCGGGCCTCCCTAGAAGAAATGATGCCCGAATTCCGAAGAGCAACGCTCGCTGCGGTTGCCAGGCTGCAAATCATG
This sequence comes from Terriglobia bacterium, assembly GCA_963791705.1. Classification (GTDB taxonomy): domain Bacteria; phylum Acidobacteriota; class Terriglobia; order Acidiferrales; family UBA7541; genus Palsa-295. Next base: position 84,921 of record CAWBTO010000009.1, read on the forward strand.
GCTCAAATCAAGAGTGGCGAGATGCGCTATCACCCAGGCGAACCCGCAAGACCAGGCGATCCGTTGTGACCGACGGAGAACAACACGACAAGTTGCGGCCACCGTCCGGAAACCACCTTGTGCAACTGCGGTTGACCAGTGCCGCGACAAAATCGCAGGTCTCCCCAGTGGCGCCCGGCGGTCGCTACCGCGGGTGGGCGCCTTCAAAGACCATGGCAAACGAATGTATCTACAATGTTGACACATATCCATAACCCGTTGCATACTGTGGACTCAACGCGGACGCAGGGAGGTAGGGACGATATGAGAACCGTGGTCAAGAAATGGGGCAATAGTGCCTCGGTGCGGATTCCCGCCGCCGTCATGCAGGCGGCACGATTGGAACTGGATGAGCCGGTGGACGTGCGCGAGGAATCCGGCCGCATCGTCATCGAACCGATGCGGCGGAAGGAGTACGATCTGGCCGGGCTCCTGAAGGGAATTACCCGCAGAAATGTACACCCGGAAATCGATTTCGGCAAACCCGTTGGCGAAGAGGCATGGTGATGGCACGGCCCTACGTGCCAGATGCCGGCGAAATTGTGTGGATCAGCTTCGACCCACAGGCGGGACATGAACAGGCCGGACACCGGCCGGCGGTGGTGCTAAGCCCGGCAGCCTATAATGCAATGACGAGCCTGATGGTCTGTTGTCCGATGACCACACAGATCAAGAATTATCCGTTTGAGGTCGTGGTTGCAGGCGCGAGCCTCAGCGCGGTTCTGGCCGATCAGGTCAAGAGCCTCGATTGGCGGAAGAGAAGGGCCCGGCGAAAAGGGATGATATCGGCAGCCGAGCTGGCCGACGTGCGCGCCAAGATTAGAGCTCTGATTTGTTGAAGATCTTTATAGAGAGTGGTCATGCAACTACGATGGCCACCTTGAAAAGCAACCGCCCTAGCTAGATCCGCAGCGCAGATACGTTTGAGCGTTCGGAACCCGCAAATCCGCTACGTCTTAGGGAGTTGACGATGACTTCTGGAGCTTGATCTGGCGTTCGTACGGTGCGCCTTCAAGCCACAGGAGGGCGATCAGCCCGCCGACAGCAACAATTCCGGCCAGAACGTAGGCGCTAGCGGCCGACAGGCGGGGAACCCAAAGAGCCAGGCCACCGCACAGTACCGCCAAACAATAGAGGACCAATACCGCACCGCGATGGCCCAGCCCGAGGTTCGACAGCCGATGCGCCGCATGGTCCTTGCCCGGCGACGTGAAGGGGATCAGGCCGCGGCGCGCGCGAGAGATCGAAATCAGGGTCGTATCGAACACCGGAACGCCCAAAATCAGGACCGGCACCAGCCAAGTCACCGGGAAGTGCGCGCCCTCGGGGCGAATCTTCAGGCTCAGCGACGCCATCAGGAAGCCCAGGAACATCGCCCCGCCATCTCCCATGAAGATTTTCGCGGGATTGAAGTTCCAGCGAAGGAAGCCGAGCGCCGCGCCCAGCGTGGCGGCGCCGAGCGTCCGCACCAGGGTCTGTCCGTTCAGGCCCGCGGACACGGTGAAGAAGAGCGCCGCCACGGCCGCAATCCCCGCGCAGAGGCCGTCCATGTGATCCAGAATGCTGAAGGCCGCGGTGATGCCGACGACCCAGAACACGGTGAAGCAGCCGTCCAGCACAATGCCCGTCGTCCTCGGCACAAACTCCGAAAACAGCTGCGCGTGAATCCCGGAAGCGAGCAGGAACACCGCGGCCAGGGGCATGCCGAGGAAGAGCTTGACCTGGTGATGGAGCCATCCGCGGTCGTCCAGAAAACCGACCACGGCCACCAGAGTAGCGCCGACGAGAATCCCGGCGACCTGCCGTTGGAACGGGCCGTGCCGCGTCAGCAGGACCGCAAGCACAAAACCCAGATAGATGGCGATTCCGCCGAGCAACGGGATGGGGCTTAGGTGAACCTTGCGCGGGCCGGGATGGTCCACCATGCCGTAGCGCAGGGCCAGGCGGCGAATCGGGACCGTCAAGCCGAGCGAGGCGACCAGCGCTACCGCAAACGCGATCAGATCGGGGTGAGGCATCGTCACGCGCACCACTCCCATCATCGCGCGGTCAGCATCTTTTCCAGAACTTCGCTCACTTCTTCCTTCTGATGCGTCGCGAAATACCAGTCCAGAGTCTTGCGCAAGCCCTCGCGGAACGGAGTCTTGGGCTCCCAGCCCATCAACTTCTTCGCCAGGTGGTTATCGGCCACGCGATTGATGGGCCCGGTCGGCATGTCCGGCCTGAGGCGTATCTCGGCCTTGTGTCCCGAGTATTCGAGCACCATCTGGACTGCGTCGAGCACGCGCACGCGCTCCATGGTCCCCAAATTGATGGCGGTGCCGTCGTTGATTTTTTCCGCCGCCAGAATCGTGCCGCTGACGATGTCGTCCACGTAGGTCCAGTTGCGAATCTGCTCGCCGTTGCCCCACACCTCGAACGGATTCTGCCGCACAAACGCTCGGGCGATCATGGCGATCACGGCGTGATTTTCCACGCCCCGGGGGCCATACACGGTGAAATAACGGCACGAAGCGGCTCCGAGCTTGTGCTCGCGATGATAGGCCTGGAGCGTCATTTCGGCCATCAGCTTGGCCCAGCCGTACATGTTGTCGGCGTCGTGCGGAGGCTTGACGTCCTCTTCGCGCAGGTAAATTTCCTTCGTTGCGTCGGTCTGCATGTAGTTGGGGTAGACGCAGCCTGACGATGCGTACACCACCTTCTCGACGCCCGCCTTCAGCGCTTCCCAGAAAACGACACCGTCGAGGAACAGATTGGACGCCGGACCCGCCTGATGCAGATCAACGTATCCTCGCCCGCCATGGTCGGCGGCGATATGGAACACAATGTCGATCCCCTTCATCGCCGTCCGGGTGACTCCCGGCTCGCGCAGATCGGCTTGCGAGGAACGTGACGCGGCCACCCTTGACGTGATGCTCGATGTTCGAGAGCCGGCCGCTGGTGAGGTCATCGACGACATGCACGCGGGCGCCGCGCTCGACCAGGGCATCCACCAGGTGCGAGCCGATAAACGAAGCGCCGCCGGTTACGAGGACTTTCTTATGATCCCAGATGATGGCCTCCATTCTTTTCGCGCACTGCCTCTTCGATGGTGTCGCACAAAACGCTGAAGCTCATTCACTCTAGCATATTTTTCCGCGGCCTCGCGCGCGCGGCGGCCCATGATTTCCAGTCTCGCCGGGTCGCGCTGGAGCTCCCGAATGGCGGCGGCCACCGCGGCGGCGTCGTCCGGATCGGCCGCCAGACCGCATCCCCGACTCGACGACAATGCGCGCCGCGTCGCTTTCCGCGGCGGCCACTACCAGCACCGGGCGCCCCGCCGCCAGAATCGAATACAGCTTGCTCGGCACCACCACGCCTTCCAACCCGCGCCGCACCGTGACGATGTGCAGATCGCCCGCCATCATCACGTGCGGCACTTGCTCGGCGGGACGGAACGCCACGAAGCGGACATTCGGAGCAATCTGCCGCCGAGGCCTCCAGCGCCGCGCGGTTCGCCCCGCCCCCTACGAACACCAGCCCCGCGCCGTCGTCCCGCAGAATTTCCGCGGCCTTGAGCAGCGTGCCCCACGCCCCGTAGAAACCCAGATTGCCGGCGTGCAGAACGACGAACGGGAAGCCGCAGCGGATTTCCTCCACAATTTTCCGCACTCCGGGATCGGCAGGGTCGGGCATCGAGGCAGGCGGCGAAGCGCCGTCGCGAACGATCACGACGCGCTCGGGCGCGATGCCCTTGGCCAGAATGCGGTTGCGCATGTCGTCTCCCAGGACGATCACGCGCGCCGCCTGCCGAAGCGCCCAGCGATGCATCTGCTCCCAGCGCCGCACCCACCAGCTCGGGCGGACAATGTCGCCGCCCATGGCCATGTCCGGATACAGGTCGCGAATGTTGTAAACGAAGGGCCGCCCGGCCAGCCGCGCCACCAGCGCTCCGGCGATTCCCGCGACCGGCGGGTCGGTCATCGCCAGGACCACGTCCGGACGGATCGCCACGGCGCGGGGAACCGCCAGCGCCAGATAGGACAAATAGTTGGCGACGCGGCGGCGCATCCGGTGGCGCGGGTAGGCCGTCGATCCGACGCGCTCGACGGCGACACCGTTGCGCGTGTCGCGCCGCAGAAGCGCGAAGGGATAGAACTCGTCCGGATCGTAGGAGGGCCGCCCCGCCACGACCGTTACGCGGTGATGCCGCGCCAACGTCTCCGCCACCTGCGCGGCCATCTTCGCCGTCGCCGAAGTGTCGGGTGGGTAGTATTCGTTCAAAAGCAGGATGTGCATGCGCTAGTGGCTCTCGCGCCCTGCCGTGGGCTCGCCGGGGCCTCCGGATCGGCCGGGGAGGATTTTCTTTCGACGAGAAGATTGCCCAGCACCAGGACGTCCATCCGCGTCCGACGGAAACACTCCAGCGCTTCTTCGGGCCGGCAGACGATCGGCTCGTTGTCGTTGAACGAGGTGTTCAGCACCACGGGCACGCCGGTGAGGTCGCCCATGGCGTGCAGCAGCTTCCAATAGAGCGGGTTCGCCGAGCGGCTCACGGTCTGCAGCCGCGCCGTGCCGTCCACGTGTGTCGGCGCGGGAATCACGGCGCGCTTTTCCGCGCGCACGGGATAGGCAAAGGTCATGAACGGGGAAGGGTGCGTCTTCTCGAAAAACTCGCCCGTGGCCTCCTCGGCGATCGAGGGCGCAAAGGGACGAAACATTTCGCGGTGCTTGATGCGCCGGTTCAGGATGTCTTTCATCTCCGGCCGCCGCGGGTCCGCCAGGATGCTGCGGTTGCCGAGCGCGCGCGGGCCCCATTCCGCCGCCCCCTGAAACCATCCCACAATTTTTCCGGCCGCGATGTGGCGGGCCGTGGTCTGCACGAGCGCCGCCTCATCGAGTTCGGCGATCTCCGCGTCGTCGGAGGGCCCGATCCGGCCGATCACCGCGCGAATTTCCTGGGGCGAAAACTGCGGTCCCCAATAGGCGTGCTCCATCACGAACTCGCGCGGATGGCCGAGGACCTGATGGCGCACGGCCAGAGCGGCGCCGACCGAAAGACCCGCGTCCCCCGCGGCGGGCTGCACGAACACGCGCTCGAAGGGAGTCGCATCGAAAATCTTTCCGTTGGCGACGCAATTGAACGCCACGCCGCCCGCCAGGCACAGCGCCTTTTGGCCGCTCCGCCGCGCCAGCCCGTTCCAGTAGCCGACCAGGACTTCCTCGAGGGCGGCCTGCATGCTCGCCGCGAGATTGTGATGGCGCTGCGTGAGCGGCTCATCCGGCTTTCGCGCGGGGCCCAGCCGTTTTTCCAGATACGGCGAGAACAGGCGGCCGAGGACGGGCGTGCGGTCGGCGTCGCGCCAGGTCATATCGGCGCCCTGGCTTTGATGCGTGAAGTAGGCGAGATTCAGCCGGAACGAAAGCGGGCCATCGAGCCGCACGATGCGGCGGCATTCTTCCAGAAATTCCGGCTGGCCGTAGGCCGCCAGGCCCATCACCTTGTACTCGTCGCCGAATTTCCAGAAGCCGATGTATTGCGTGAGCGCCGTGTAATACATCCCCAGCGAGTGGGGAAACCTCACGTCGCCGAGGATGCGCAGGTTCGGCCCCTCGCCCACCGCGGACATCGAACTCGCGAAATCTCCGAGCCCGTCGGCGGAAAGCGCCGCGGCGCGGTCGAAGGGCGACGCAAAATAGGTGCTGGCGAGGTGCGCGGTGTGGTGCTCGATGCGGTGGAACTGGGCGCGAATTTCCTCCGGCGCGATTTCGAAGGCCGCGGCCAGATCCTCGCGGATGCCGGCGAAGCGCTTCATCACGCGGAGGCGGTCGAGAGCAAAACGCGGCATGCGCAGCGCGTAGCGGAGCTTGGTGCCCAGGCGCGCCCTCGGGTCGCGCGGGACGCCGATGTGGTCGACCTCCGACAGCTTCGCGCCCACCCGGTCGAGGCAAAACTGAATCGCCCGCGAAGGCAATCCCGCCGCGTATTTCACGCGATTCAGGCGCTCCTCTTCGACCGCCGCCACCAGGCGGCCGTCGACCATGATGGCCGCCGCGGCGTTCGGGTGGTACGCGTTGATTCCCAGGATGATCATCTCTTCAACCGTCTTTCGGACGTACGCATCGAGTGCCCGTCTGGATCTCTCAGGCGAGCGAAATGGCCGCCGCACTGCGTCGCTCGGCGGCGCCGGCTTCTCCAGCGCCCAAGTTCCGCTTCACCCATTCATTCAAAACATACAGGCTCCAGGGACGCGACCATGTCGTGCGGCCCCGGAGATAGTCCTTCCATACTGCCAGCGCGAAGCGCCCGTCGAGGTGCGGCGCAAGAGCGGGCGACCAGTCGGCCAATCCCTCCGCCACGCGCCGGCCCAGCGGGCCGCGCAGCCAGCGCTCCCACGGAAAAGTGAACGTGCGCTTGCGCTGCGCGATCACCTCCTCGGGCAGCAGATCCCGGAGGGCCGCGACGAGCAGCGCCTTGGGACGCGAGGAGTCGTCCTTCACCGATTCCGGCAGCGACAGCACGTATTCCACCAGGGGCGCATCCAGAAACGGGACGCGCACTTCGAGCGAATGCCGCATGCTCATGGCGTCGGTGTCGCGCAGCAGCGTGTTCACGAGATAGGAACGCAACTCCATCCAGGAAACTTGCGTGAAACCGTCCAGCGAGCGCGCCTGATCCGCGGAGCCGGCCAGCCAGCGCCACCAGGGCTGCGCCTCCCAGG
>CAWBTO010000010.1:0-125944 GCA_963791705.1 Terriglobia bacterium
GACTTATCAGGAGTTACCCCTCATTTGCTCTGCACCTGTGGAATGGGGGGATTGCTTCTTTACGCAGATCCTATATGATGGCTCGATGAGGAAAAGAACAAACTATTACAGCGACGGCCTAAAGCTGTCCGGAATACTTTCCACGCCTGACAATTCCGAAGGAAGACGTTTTCCTGGTGTCGTGCTTGTGCCAGGTTTCATGAGTACGGCGGACGCTTTCTTTCCTGGGTTCGCTGAAGAGTTGAACGCAGGTGGCTTTGTAGCCCTAACCATGGATTTCAGAGGATTCGGAGAGAGCGAAGGCGTCCGCGGCGAGGTCATTCCATACCTACAGATCTATGACGCTAGAAACGCCATATCCTACTTGCAATCAAGACCAGAAGTTAACCCTGACCAAATCGCCTTGTTAGGTGTAAGTTTGGGAGGAGGAGAAGTAGCATACATAGCAGCTCAAGACCGACGAGTAAAGTGTGTTGCCTCAATGGTCTTGGTCGGTGATGGCGAGCGGAGAATGCGAAGATTTCGAACCGAGCAGGAGTGGGAAACGCTCATGCAAAAGGTTCAAGAGGACAGGATAAACAGGGCTTTGACTGGCAAGTCCAAAGACTTCCATGGGTTTTTGGGAAAGGGAACCGATTCGGTACTGATCATGCCTCCTGATCTGGCCTCTTCCCTGAAGAGTGCTGAACAGGTGGAAAAGGAAAAAGGCAACAGAACAACTCTAGCAACCGTCGATGGGTGGCTGGGCTACAAGCCGGAAGAGATTATTGACAAGGTGTCTCCAACACCAATTCTCTTCGTTCAAGCTGAGAAGGACGAGCTCGAGGCTGATGACGCCGATAGGTTGTATAGTAAGGCTAAGGAACCGAAGAAGCTCTTCACTCTAAAAGGCGGCGTACACTTCGACGTGTATGGGAAGAGGACAAATGAAGCTATGCAACCGGTCCTCGAATGGTTCAAACAGTACCTTCAATGAATCAAATGCAGGATCGATCAAAATCTACAAGTTTGACCGTTCAAACGTAACGTGTATATAGGACAGAAAGGTCGCCTGCATCGGATCCCCAGTCCCGCCAACTATAGAAGTTATCCGCGCTCTTGACGCCGTTCGAGCGATTGATTCCGAAATGGAAGGCCTCACCAAGCCACTGCCAATCAGATGAGTATCACCAAAAACGAATCAGGAAACGCGGAAGTTGTTCGCGACGATGTTGGCGGTTATTCAAAAATCCAACTAGGTGAGTTCCCTGCAGGGCCAGTTAATTGCCGCTCAGGATCGGGCCCTTCGCCGGGCTCGACCGCGGCGCGCTGCTCGGCCTTCAGTCCCGTGGTTTCTTGCGAATCGAGGGAGCGTGTCGTGGAGGTTCAGCGCCCATCTGAGCAGGCTTCGCCCCGGGGGAATTTCAGGCGAACGAGTGCGCGCCTGCCGCGCGGAATCGTCGTGGTTCTTACAGGGCTAGGTAAGAACGAGGTCCTGAGTGTCTAAATTAGAGGGGAGCACTACGCCCCGGTGCGCACGAGACATCAGGACCCGATACACATTTTGCAGGTGGCGAGTTAATCCGGGATTGTTTCGCTTGACCTGGGTATCGTGCGAGATCTGTGGGACGGCTAACGCTGACATGCGCCATTGGCGAGGTGTTCGCCCACACTCTCAGGCACGATCAGCTCCCAATCCTTGTCGGAGTCTCTTGAAGCCCTCGGATTACCCATTGAGTCGTAATTTACAAGGCCCATGAGTTTCATTTTTCTGTAAGCACAATCAATCTGGTACTTTTCCTCAGTGTAGGCCGCAGAACCGGGCGTCGTAGTCTTAACCCAAAGCGATACTACATTCTCGCCCGCAAAGTCTATCGTTTGGGTGTCTATGAAGAGTTCTTTCCCGGAGCTTTTAGAGATGGATTTCCACCGGTCAAGAATAAAGCTGCCGTCCATGTGACGAGCGCGATCATACTCGTTCGCCGCTCCCCGGAAGTTGTTGGATGCTAAATAAGCATCGCCTCGCTTTTCATATAGGCCCGCCAGCACGAACTCATCGTAGGGCTTTGTATTTTTCTGATACTGACCAACGAAGTCTGAGGAGCTCATGTTCGGGTAATACTTTCGTCTCAAGCCCTCAAGCAAATCAGCATCCGATATTGCCCGGAGTTCAGGATATACACTTCTAATTTGGGCCACGCTCATCAAGAAAACAGTCGAGGAAAACTTTAAGCCGATGGCTCGCCCGTAATCCGCCGCGGCAGCTTCATAATTCCGAGCTTTCAAGTAAGCGTCGCCTCGGCTCTCGTAGGTGGGATCGAGGGCGGTATTTGGAATGTGGTTCTGCTTCTTCACGTTCAACGCCTCTGTGAAATCGCTAATCGCCCCGTAATAATCATTTGCGTATGATTTCGCCAGTCCACGGTCGTTATACGCCCCCCAGCGTGTTGGATCGAGTTCGATGACTTTGTCATAATACGGAATGGCGGCGTTAAATTGCTTCAAACTGTACAAAACCTCCGCTTGCTGCGCCCACGCGCCAGTGAACTTCGCGTCGATTGCTGTAGCCCGCTGAAAGTGCTGCAAAGCATTCTTATTCTGCTGGTCTTTGTAACCGCCAGACTGAGAAATGTCCCTCCAGCCAGCCTTCGTTTCAAAAGTAGTCTGCTGATATAAAGAACCTAAGAGATATTCCACGAGCGCGGAATCGGGATTGAGTGCCAGTGCTCGATTGAGATCCGAAAATGCGGGTGAGAAATAGTCTTCGGAATATGATGTGAAACTGTCATAGAATAGACCCCTCGCGATATAAACCCTGAAGTCATTGGGATATTTCGAAACCAGATACGCGAAATCCTGGTCTTGCATCGCTGCACGATCCGCCGTTTCCTCTTCAGGCTTCACACCACCATTGTTGAAAATACTCTTACTAGGGTCGCTTCTTATCGCGGATTCTAAGTCTGCCATGGCTTGTTGGTCGTGATTGGTAAGCAAATGAACTTTAGCCCGCATAACGTAGATATTCGCGGTCGTAACGGTGGAACTCTTTGAGGCGGCCGACGAATTTAGCTGTTCCGTTTTGCTTATATCTTTCAAGATTTTTACATAATCGGGATCGGGTGACGAAAATGCGAGCGTGGTCCTCATAGAGTAAGCGTCTGAGGTTTCGGGATATTCCTGGATGAAACGGTCGAGTTGGCCAACGGCTTGCTTATTTTTAAGAGGGTCTTTTCCGTCGCCAATCGTGCTAAAGATTGGCGACATTTTTTCGTATTTGGCTCGATCTTCCGGCGAAGTGATTTCTATCTCAACTAACCCCGGGGAAAATTCAACCAATCCGCTGTTTTCGATTGCCAGCACCTGCGGGCTTTTAGGCGAGAGCAGCTTCCGGCGAGTTCGAGGATAAAAAATGGTGACAATGGCTGCGATGATAATCAGAGCGATAACGAAAATCGTGATTACACTCTTCCTCATGTTCTGAAACGAGACAGTACGCGTATTCTACATGCAATGTCAAAGGCAGTTCCACTGCACGATGGACTTGGCCGGCTCTGACCGGACGACTCAGAACGGTTCAAAAGGGGCAGTTTCGCCCGCTCCTATCCGCTATCCCCGGCTGCGTTGACCCTCCTGGGTGCGCGGCCTATACTGCTGCTTCTGCGTCTTTCATACTAAGGAGAAATCATCATGGAGCAGGCCGTCATACTGAGTGCGGTGCGCACGCCGATTGGGAAATTCATGGGAGGGCTTTCGTCGTTGACCGCGCCGGAGCTGGGCGCGCGGGTGGTAACGGAATCGGTGCGCCGGGCGGGCATCGAGCCGAAGCAGGTGGACGAAGTGATCATGGGCAACGTCGTGCAGGCGGGGATCGGCCAGAATCCGGCGCGCCAGGCGGCCTTGCGCGGCGGCCTGGACCCGCGCGTCGCCGCGATGACCATCAACAAGGTCTGCGGCTCGGGCCTGAAGGCCGTGGGACTGGCGGCGCAGGGCGTGATGCTCGGCGAGACGGAAATCGTCGTCGCGGGCGGCATGGAGTCGATGTCGAATTGCCCGTATCTGATGAAGGGCGCGCGCACGGGCTTCCGCCTGGGCCACGGCGAGTTGCTCGACTCGATGATCGCGGACGGCCTGTGGGACGTTTACGAAAACTTCCACATGGGAATGACCGCCGAGCTGGTCGCCGAAAAATACGGCATCACGCGGCAGGAGCAGGATCAGTTCGCCTATGAAAGCCACCGCAAGGCCGTGAACGCCACGAAATCGGGGCTCGTCGCCGCGCAGATCGTTTCCGTCGAGATCCCGCAGCGGAAGGGCGCCCCGGTCGTCATCCAGACGGACGAATCGCCGCGCGAGGATACTTCGGTCGAGGCGCTGGCGAAGCTCAAGCCCGCGTTCAAGAAGGACGGCACCGTCACCGCTGGAAATGCTCCGGGGACCAACGACGGCGCCGCGGCGGTCGTCGTCACGACGGAAAAGAACGCCGCGCGGCTGGGCAAGAAGCCGATCGCGCGCATCGTGGCGCAGGCCGTCAGCGGCATCGAGCCGAAGTGGATCATGATGGCGCCCGTGGATGCCGTCGAGATGATTCTGAAGAAGACCGGCTGGGACCGCGACAAGGACGTCGATCTCTACGAGCTGAACGAGGCGTTTGCCGTCGCCGCCATCGGCGTCACCCGGGGGCTCAAGCTCAATCCCGAAAAGGTCAACGTGAATGGCGGGGCGGTGGCGCTGGGCCATCCCATCGGCGCCTCGGGGGCGCGCGTGCTGGTCACGCTGCTCTACGAATTGCAGCGCCGCAACCTCCAGCGCGGCATCGCCGCGCTGTGCCTCGGCGGAGGCAACGCCGTGGCGCTCGCCGTCGAGCGCCTCTAGCGCAAGCCACCACTTTGAGGTAAAACTGCCGCCACCATGTTCTGTCCCATCTGCAAGACGGAGTATCGGCCGGGTTTCAGCGAATGTGCCGACTGTCACGTCGCGCTGGTCGAGCATCTGCCGGATACCGACTCAGCCGATGGCGGCACACCTCCCACGGACTCCGAAGGTCTGGAGCTCCTTTGGAGCGGCCTTTCACCGGGACTGGCCGGTGAAATTAGAGATGCCCTCGATGCCGCCCGCATATTCCATAAGGATACGGACAAGGACTTCGGCATCCTCCCCGCTTTCAAGCAGAGTGCGATGTTCATTTGGATTAAGCCACGCGATCGCACCGCCGCGCGCGCCGTTCTGGCCGAATCCTTCGCCCAACGGCCTGAAGACGATCCGGACGTCGACGGGCTTGCGATCGACGTGAAGAGGGTGAATCCGCTCAGCATCAACCGCCCGGTCTTCAACCGGGTCCCCGGGCAGAGCGACGTGGAAAACGAGGACGAGGCGCCCGAGTCCGGTGCCCCGCATGAACCTGCGCCGAGCGACGTTGTTGAAGACTTCGATCCCGAAGATGCCACGGCCGAAGTGTGGGCGGGCGAAAGCGAGGAGATGGCGCAAGTCTGCCGGGACTGCCTCAATGGAGTCGGCATTGGCTGTGTCGTTGCCGAGGATGGCGGCAAGCTGCGGGTTCTTGTGCTTCCCGCAGCCGAGGGTCGCGCGCGGGAAGTCGTTCGTGAAATCACGGAACAAACCCCGATGGAGTAGCCGCGCCTGATTCCTTTCTTTCATCCCACGACTTCCGTTATCATCCACCGTGATTGGATATGCCGTCATTCTTATCCTCTTCTACGCAAGGAGCTCTCATGTCAGCTGACGCAATCAAAACCGTGGCCGTTCTCGGCGCGGGCACCATGGGCAATGGCATCGCGCACGTCTTTGCCCGCTCGGGGTATCAAGTGATCCTGCGCGACGTCGAAAAGCGCTTTCTCGACCGCGGCCTGGAAACCATCACCAAAAATCTCGATCGCGAAGTAAAAAAGGGGAAACTCGCGGAAGCGGACAAAGCCGCCGCGCTCGCGCGCATCCAGCCCGTCACGGACATCGCCGCTCTGGCGGCCGCGGATCTCGCCATCGAAGCCGTTCCCGAGCAGCGCGAACTCAAGACGCGCGTGCTGAAGGAAGCGGACGCCGTCCTGCGCCCGGGCGTCATCCTCGCGAGCAACACCTCCTCGCTGGCGATCACGGAAATTGCCGCGGAGACGTCGCGTCCCGGCGGCTTCATCGGCATGCACTTTTTCAACCCGGTGCCGATGATGGCTCTGGTGGAAGTGATTCGCGGGCTGGCCACCAGCGACGCGACGTTCGAGACCACCATGGCGCTCTGCCAGAAGCTGGGGAAGACGCCCGTGGCGGTGAACGACTCGCCCGGCTTCGTCGCCAACCGCCTCCTGCTGCCGCTGATCAACGAGGCCGCCTTCGCCGTGATGGAGAGCGTGGCCAAGCCCGAGGATATCGACACGGTCATGAAGCTCGGCACCAACCACCCCATGGGCCCGCTCGAGCTCGCCGATTTCATCGGCCTCGACGTCTGCGTGGCCATCCTCGACGTGCTCTACAAGGGCTTCGGCGACCCCAAGTACCGCGCCTGCCCGCTGCTGCGGAAATACGTCGCCGCGGGCTGGCTGGGCCGCAAATCCGGCCGCGGCTTCTTCAAGTATTAGAGTAGAGAAAGTGGTCGGGCTTGGTGGCAAAGACGGGGAGATAGCAAAGTGCCGTAAAACTTTCGGTTTTTGGGAAATTGGCCTATAGTTGACGCCTTCTATTGCACCTGTGGCCAAAACAAAGCGATCAACCAAAACGTCAACGATATCGGAGGTTCTAATGCCCAAAGAAACCGATCAGCGTGGCCGACGCGACGATAAGAGGTCAGACCGGCGGTGGTTCCTGAGAGGATTAGCCGGTTTCACGGCTCTGGGTGCGACGGCAAGTCTAGGACCCGATGTCGCGGGCGTCCGGCCGGTTTTCGCTCAAACGAGCGCCGCTCCCACTGTGCGAAACGGCGTTACCCTAACCGGCACCCATGCCATACTTTTGGGCACGAGGGGTGGGCCAGGCGTCGATCTGAAGCGGAACGAGACCGCGAGCGTGGTGGTGGTCGACGGCGCTCCCTACCTCGTCGATTGTGGTTACGGAACTTTGCGGTCTCTCGTGGCCTGTGGAATCGGCTTCACTCAGATCTCGCCGATCTTCTTCACGCATCTGCATGACGATCACACATCCGACCTTGCTTCGCTCCTGACCCATCAATGGACGGGCGGCCAAACGAAGTCGACGGACGTCTACGGACCTTATGGCACCGCAGCCATGGTCGAGGGCGCCATGGCGTTCTTCAAGGCCAACACGGAAATACGCATTGTTGACGAAGGCCGCACGGTGCGCCCCGAATCCCTGTTCCATGGCCACGACCTCGCCGCCACCGCCAAGCCCGCTCCGGCTTTTGAGGACGATCGCGTCAGTGTCACGTCGGTCGAGAATGCTCATTTCCCCGAGCGGTCGAAAGCGAGGATGCCCTATCGCTCCCTTGCCTACCGCTTCGAGTCCGAAACTCGCTCGATTGTGTTCGCCGGCGATACCGCCTACTCGAAGAATCTTGTAGATCTGGCCCAAGCGGCGGATGTCTTCGTTTGCGAGGTTATGGACCAGGCCGTACACGACGAGATGGCGGCACGAGCAAAGGCCGCGGCCGAAGCGGGTAACCCCGACAATATCTTCGGCCATGTCGCCAATACACATGCGACGCCAACGGACGTCGGCCGCATGGCATCGGAAGCCCGAGTGAAGACGGTGGTGTTGAATCACCTTGTGCCGGGAACGACCGCTCCCGGCCGGCCGGACTTTCCGGTCACGTCCTTCATCGACGGAGTCCGCAAGGTCTATTCTGGCGAGGTCATCGTCGGGCAGGATTTGATGGTGATTTGAGGGGGAGGCGGCACCTTGCCGGGGGGCACCACGTCGCGTTTCCGCAGGTGAAATTAGCAGCGTCAAGGAGTCGCTCCTGTTTGTCCCGCCTTCCAACGGCTCCAGCTGTCGGTCCTCTGCATCGCGGAAAGCCTCGCCCGTCTCCCTTGCGTAATAAACATCACCCTTGCATCGCAGATTTATACCAGATGGTGTTGCATCGCCCGGTTGAGCTCGCACCCTTTCTCGGAAGTTGGGAATCTGCGTTGAGGGGTTCGCCTCCGCGAACCTGTCTTTTGTCCTTTGCGGGCGCGAAGCTGCAACGGGAGAAGGAGCGATTCCTCTTTGACTCCTGAGGCGCCGATTCTGGCTTTTTCCGCGAGCTATTGGGGCTCCCGAGGGAGCCGGGGCGAGAAACGGCGGGGAATCGGCATCTTCAACCCGGAGCCGCAGGGGCTGTGTGGGGGCGCAAAATAGTGTTTGCTTTTTCTTCGCCTTGTGCTAATGTTCCCCCGCGGAAATGGACGGGCTGGGGCCGGGGCGGTTTGGTAGAATCGGGCTGCCCGCCTCCGCGGGACCTAAACGAACGCTCTCTCGAGGTGCACTGTGACAGACGAAAAAACAAAAAACCTGGATATTGCAATCTCACAAATCGAAAAGGATTACGGCAAGGGCTCGATCATGCGGCTGGGGAGCCGCGACGTGCTGGTCCCCGTGAACGTGATTCCGACGGGCTCGATCTCGATCGACGCGGCGCTGGGCGTCGGGGGATTCCCGCGCGGCCGGGTGATCGAAGTCTACGGCCCGGAATCGGGCGGCAAGACGACGCTGACGCTGCATGTGATCGCCGAAGCGCAGAAGCTGGGCGGGCAGGCGGCCTTCATCGACGCCGAGCACGCGCTCGATCCCAACTACGCGCGCAAGCTGGGCGTGGATGTGGATAATCTGCTGGTGTCGCAGCCGGATAACGGCGAGCAGGCGCTGGCCATCGCCGAGGTGCTGATCCGCACCAGTGCCGTGGATATCATCGTGGTGGACTCGGTCGCGGCGCTCGTTCCCAAGGCCGAACTCGAAGGCGATATGGGCGACCCTCAAATGGGTTTGCAGGCGCGGCTGATGTCGCAGGCGCTGCGGAAGCTCACCGCCATCGTGAGCAAATCGAACACCTGTCTGGTCTTCATCAACCAGATCCGCGAGAAAATCGGCGTGATGTTCGGCAACCCCGAAACCACCACGGGCGGCCGCGCGCTGAAATTTTACGCCTCGATCCGCGTGGATATCCGCCGCATTCAGTCCATCAAGGAAGGGGACCGCGTGGTCGGCTCGCGCACCCGCGCCAAGATCGTGAAGAACAAGGTCGCGGCGCCGTTCCGCGAGGCGGAGTTCGACATCATTTACGGCGAAGGAATTTCCAAGGAAGGCGACCTGCTGGATCTCGGCGTGGCCAAGAACGTGGTCGAAAAATCCGGCACGTGGATTTCCTACAAGGGCGAGCGTCTCGGCCAGGGCCGTGAAAATGCGCGCGTCTTCCTGCGCGAGCACACCGACATCCGCGACAAGATCGAGCACGATCTGCGCAAGGTGCTGGGTCTCACCACGAAACCGCTCGACGACGCCAAGAAAGCGCCCGCCGAAGCCGAGAAGCCCGCACTGAAGGCGGTCGCTGCCGCCGCCGGGCCAGGCCGCCCCGCGCGCTAGCGGGACGCGAACATCTCCGCACAGGCCGCCGCATTGCCGGCGTGTCTGTGCGCGACCGTTGCCAAGAACTGAGAGGCTGCTGCTGTCCCGGTTGCCTTAGCTGGCTGCGGCGGCTCGCGGGAACCCGGTGGTGGCCTTGACCTCTTCGATCTGCGTGCAGTGGCGATCGCAGTGTGCCGCCATCAGGAGCAGCCACTGATAGCAGTCCAGCAGACCCAGGATTGGATGCGGGAGGAAATGGTGCCGCAGGTCCGCGTTCGTCGTGGCGGCGAATTCTCGCGTGCGTTTGCGAGCGGCATCGAACTGCGGCAATAACTCGTCCTCTTGCCATCGCCCCGTGGGCGCCAGAAACTCTGGCGCCTGGAAGCGGGTGATGCGGCCCGCGACATCCGCGATCATGCCGGGATCATCCATCGCGCTGCGCTTGGATGAGTCCGACGGCGCATCCAGGCCCTTTTCAACCATGCTGAGTATTCCGCCCTCCACCACCGCGAGGTGCTCGATGTTCTCGGCCACCGACCAGCGTCCCGGCGCCGGCCGGTATGCCAGTTGTGTTTTCGAGAGCCCCTGCGTCGTCGCCCGCAGCCGGTCGCGGGATTCCGCAAGATTCTTCAAAACGACTTCACGTTCGGCGGATGTCATGGTGTCCTCCAAGTGAACCCTTCTTGGCCCGGAATCATACTCCACGTGCGGGCCGGCGCCAAGCGCGACGGAATGATCGGGGGGCGTCGTCTACCTGTCCGCCCGGCCAGGGGCGAAGGTCTCATGCCAGCCTGGAACACGTCCGTGGCTTTTTTGATTGCGCCCTTCCATCGGGATTCCTTACACTGAAGTCCGGCTTTCACTGGGGAATATAGCCACGGGCCGAACCAATTTTATATGCCACGGAACCCAGCTCTTCGACAAGCGGTTGCGATCTTTTTTCTCTTGCTTGCGGGTGGTTGTGCCGCCTACGGGGCGCCACGATCCAAGCGCGTGGCGCACCGCGCGCGGACCTCGCACCGGGTGTTGTACTACGCCAATCCCGCGAAGGACGATGTCACCGAGCACGACGATCCGCTGATCCGCCAGGTGGCCGTCGAAGCCCTCGGCCATGAGAAGGGCTCCGTCGTGGCCGTGGACCCCACCAGCGGCCGCATCCTCACGATCGTCAATCAGAAAATGGCCTTTTCCGCCGGCTTCGAGCCGTGCTCGACCATCAAGCCCTTCATTGCGCTGGCGGGGCTTCAGGAGGGCGTGCTCGAGCACGACACCATGATCCAAGTGGGGCGCCGCCGCTACATGAACCTCACCGAGGCGATGGCGCATTCCAACAACAAGTTTTTTGAAGAGGTTGGCCGGCGGCTGGGTTTTGAGCGCGTGGCCAAATACGACCATCTCCTGGGGCTCGGCCAGAACGTCGGCTATAACATTCCCGAAGAGAAGCCCGGCTATTTGCCGTCCGCGCCTCCCGCGTTCGGCGGCGTGGCGCGCATGTCGAGCTTCGGCGAAGGCATTCGCATCACGCCCTTTCAACTCGCCTCCCTGGTGGGGACGCTGGCCAACGGCGGAACGCAGTATTACCTGCAATATCCCCGGAGCGAGCAGGAGCTCCAGAATTTCGAGCCGCGTGTCCGCCAGCAGCTCGATATCGCTCCGTTGCTTCCCGATCTGCGCGAAGGAATGCTCGCCGCGGTGCTCTACGGCACGGCGCGGCGAAGTTTCGATCCCTACGGCGAACAGCCCCTGGGCAAGACGGGCACGTGCAACGACGAGGGGGTAGGCGGCCGGCTGGGCTGGTTCGTGTCCTACGCCGACCAGGCTCATCCCAAGATCGTGATCGTGGTCCTGCTCCATGGGGGCGGCCGCATCGTCAGCGGGCCGCATGCCTCGCAAATCGCCGGGCGCATCTACCGCGGTCTCTCGGAGCGGAATTATTTCGCCCGGTCCGAGCCGGCCGGTCCTTCCGAAGCAGCGTATCCCGAGCTGGTTCGCGCCAGCGTTTCCACCGCCGCCTCCCAGTAGCGTCCCGCGCCTAAGCCCGCACACTGTTGGCAGACTCGTGGCAAGCCTGTGCGTTTCCGCTTCTCTCCGGCGATTGCTCTGCGCTATGCTGCGCACTCTCTCGAAGGGGGGCATTGCGGGGCCATGGGACGCAACGGGAAAACTATTTTCTGGCTAGGTTTTGCGGCAGCTGCCGCGGCGTGTCTCGGGGCATCCTACTACGTCCGGTATTCTGCCGAGAAGCGACTGGCCATCGAGGCCACGGCGGCGCGCGAGCAGGCGCTGCGCATTCAGCAGCAGGTTGTTCTCTTCACCCGGCGCGTGGTGCCCTCGGGTCTTCCGTTTGCCTCGTTCTTGCAGGGCTTCGGAGTCAATGCGCAGACGGCGGCGCGCCTGGCGGCTTCGGCGCAGCCGGTCTTTAATTTGCGTCAGGTGCGCGCGGGGCACCAGGTGGCCGTGGGGCGCTCCGTGCTGGGGGATTTGCGCGAGGTGCGCTACCGTATCGACGCCGACCGCTTTCTCTCCATCGCGCCCCGCGACGGCGATTTTCATTCCGAGATTGACACGATTCCTTCGCAAACCATCACCGCCGGCGTGAGCGGCGAAATCCGCGAATCGCTTTTCCAATCCGTCACCGACGCCGGAGAAACACCGGAGCTGGCCATGCGCCTCGCCGCCATCTTCGGATGGGATCTGGATTTCTACACCGACCCCCGGCCGGGCGACACGTTCCGCGTGGCCGTCGAGAAGAAGACGCTCGCCGGCGGCGAAACGGTCTCCTACGGCCGGATTCTCGCGGCCGAATACACCAACGATGGCCACACCTATCGCGCCGTGCTGTTCCACGATCCTTCGGGGAATGCCTCCTATTACACGCCCGAAGGCAAGTCGATGAAGAAGGCGTTTCTGCGCTCGCCACTCAAATTTGGGGCGCCCATCACCTCGCACTTCAGCTGGCACCGCTTCCATCCGATTCTGAAGCAGTATCGCCCGCATCTGGGAATCGACTACGGGGCGCCGGCCGGCACGCCCGTGCAGACGATCGGGGATGGCCGCGTGATCTTTGCGGGACGCAAGGGCGGGGACGGCAATCTCGTCAAGGTGCAGCATTCCAACGGCTATGCGACCTACTACATGCATCTGTCGCGGATTCTGGTGCGCAATGGCGAGCGCGTCGAGCAGGGCCAGCGCATCGGCCTGGTCGGCATGACCGGCCTTGCCACCGGACCCCATCTCGATTTCCGCATCCAGCTCCGCGGGCAATTCTTGAACTTCGAGCGCCTGCCGCTGCCCTCCGCCGACCCCGTGGCCAAGCGCGACCTAAAGGAATTCGCCGCCGCCCGCGACCGCGCCCTCGCCCTCATGCCGTCGCTGCCCTCGTCGCAGCAGCCGTCGCTCGCGAAAAACGTCTCGGCCGCGCCGCCCTCCGCCAGCCGCTAGCCGCAATTCTGTCGAGAGGATTCGAGTCCCGTGAAAACAAAAACGGCGCCCCGTTTTGCCGGGACGCCGTTTTCTTGAAATTCAAAATTTCCGGATAAGTCTCAGGGTTTGACTTCCCAGGTGTCTCCGGCGCGGAGGAGTTTTGCGAGGTCGCCCTTGCCGCGCTTGGCCTGCACGTCGCGAATCTGCTGGTTGATCAGGTCCTCGTAGCACGGGACGTTTTCCCACGAGCGCAGCACGCCGATGGGAGAGGGGAAGCCGGGCCGTTCTTCCATGTGCGCGAGCATGAAGGCGTAGGCGGGCCGGGGATGATGCTCGTCGTGGACCAGCAGGTCATTCTCCGTGATGCCGTTGCCCAGCGTGACGACTTCGAGCTCCAGGCCGTTGAGCCGGATTCCCTTGTCGCGGTTTTTGCCGAAGATGAGCGGTTTGCCGTGCTCCAGCTGCACGACGTGCTCGCTGCGCGCGTCCTTTTCCGTCAGCGATTCCCACGCGCGGTCGTTGAAGATGTTGCAGTTCTGCAGGATCTCGACGTAGGCCGCGCCCTTGTGCGCGGCGGTCTTCTTCAGCGTCTCTTTCAGGTGCTGCTGGAAGACGTCCACGGAGCGGGCCACGAAGGTCGCCTCGGAGCCGATCGCCAAAGACAGCGGATTGAACGGACGGTCGGTGGTGCCGAACGGCGTGGACTTGGTCCGCTTGCCGAGTTCGGAGGTCGGCGAACCCTGTCCCTTCGTAAGGCCGTAAATCCGGTTGTTGAACAGCAGAACTTTCAGCCCGATGTTGCGCCGCAGCATGTGGATGGTGTGGTTGCCGCCGATCGAAAGCGAGTCGCCGTCGCCGGTCACCACCCAGACGCTCAGATCCGGGCGCGTGATTTTCAGGCCGGTGGCCACGGCGGGAGCGCGGCCGTGAATGGTATGAAAGCCGAACGTATTCATGTAGTACGGGAAGCGGCTCGAACATCCGATCCCGGATATGATGACGAAATTTTCCCGCGGAATGCCCAGTTCGGGGAAGACGGATTGAACGGCGGAAAGGATGGCGTAGTCGCCGCAACCGGGGCACCAGCGGATTTCCTGGTCCGTCTGGAAATCTTTCTTCGTAACGAGGGGCATCGTGGCCGTGGTCATTACCGGGTCTCCTGATTCACGCCGAGCATCTCTTCGATCTTGCGCTCGATTTCCGATTGTTTGAAGGGCTTGCCCTGAATCTTGTCGTAGCCCTGCGCGTCCACCAGATACTTGGCGCGCAGCACCATCAGCAACTGCCCCATGTTCATTTCCGGGACGAGAACTTTCTTGTAGCGCCCGAGAACCTCGCCCAGATTTTTCGGCAGCGGGTTCAGGTGGCGCAGATGCACGTGCCCGATGCGGCGTCCCAGCGCGCGCTGCGCTTTCAGCGCCGCCGTCACCGCGCCGTGCGTCGAGCCCCAGGCCACGATCAGCAAATTGCCCGAAGCATCTCCGGCGGGAACCGCGTCCGGCACTTCCTGGACCACCGCATCCACCTTGGCGGCACGCAGGCGGACCATGCGCTCGTGGTTGATCGGGTCGTAGCTTACATTGCCGGTGATGTCCTGCTTTTCAATTCCGCCGATGCGGTGCTCCATTCCCGGGGTGCCCGGGATGGCCCACGGTCGCGCGAGCGTTTCGGGGTCGCGCCCGTAGGGGTGGAAGCCATCCGGATTGGTTTCGAAGTGTACGGGAATTTCCGGCAGATCCGCCGCGTCAGGAATGCGCCACGGCTCGGCGCCGTTTGCCAGGTAGCCGTCGGAAAGGATGATCACCGGCACCATGTACTTGATGGCGATGCGGCTGGCCTCCAGAGCGATCCAAAAGCAATCACCCGACGTGGCCGGAGCCAGCACCGGCACCGGCGCCTCGGAGTTTCGCCCGAATAGCGCCTGCAACAGGTCAGCCTGTTCCGTCTTGGTCGGCAGGCCCGTCGAGGGGCCGCCGCGCTGCACGTTGCAGATCACCAGAGGCAGTTCGACGCCCACGGCTAGACCCAGGGCTTCGGTCTTGAGCGACATTCCCGGACCGGACGTCGCCGTGATGCCCAGCGCGCCGCCGTAGGCCGCGCCGATCGCCGAAGTGATGGCGGCGATTTCATCCTCGGCCTGGAAGGTGATCACGCCGAATTCCTTGTAATAGGCGAGCGCGTGCAGGATGTCGGAAGCCGGCGTGATGGGATACGACCCCAGAAACAGGGGAATGCCGGCTTTCTGCGAAGCCGCCACGAATCCCATGGCCAGCGCCACGTTTCCGCTGATGCTGCGATACAGCCCGGGCGCGAGCTTGGCCGGAGGAATTTCGTAGCTGATCTGGAAGGCTTCGGTGGCTTCGCAATAGCTGTAGCCCGCTTCCATCGCCAGCCGGTTGGCCTGCACCAGCAGCGGCTTGTTCTTGAATTTTTCTTCGATCCACCGCAGCGTCTGGTCCATCGACCGGTTGTAGAGCCAGTAGCACATGCCCAGCGCGAAGAAGTTCTTGCACCGGTCCATGGACTTCGCATCGAGACCAACGTCTTTCAGGGCCGCGCGCGTCAGTCGTGTCAGTTCGACCGGAAAGAGGCGGTACCCGTCGAGCGAGTGGTCCTCCAATGGGTTCGCGGTCAATTGCGCCTTGCGCAGGTCGGTCTCCCCGAAATCGTCCAGGTTGACGATCAAAATGCCATTGGGAATCAGGTCGGGAAGATTCACGCGCAGCGCCGCGGGGTTCATGGCGATCAGCGCGTCCACGTTGTCGCCCGGCGTGTAGACGTCGCTGGAGGAGAAGTGCACCTGGAATCCGCTCACCCCGGGAATCGTTCCCGCGGGAGCGCGGATTTCCGCCGGGTAATCGGGCAGCGTGGCCAGGTCGTTGCCGTACAGAGCTACCGTATTGGTGAACTGGCCTCCGGTGATCTGCATGCCGTCGCCGGAATCACCGGCGAATCGGATGACCGCTTTTTCGACGATCTCGCGCTTGTGCTGCCGGGGCTGACTCAGGGTCGTTGACATGGGTTATGAAGGCTTCCTATCTCTATAGATGGTTGCGGAGCAGTATAGGTTTCCAGGAGACTGCCGCCCAGACGCGAGCGACGACTCGCCCCACTTCATAAGGATATCACAGCAGCAGACCCAGCAAAACGGCAATTGGCCGCAGTTGTGGCGTTTCGAGTACATGCAGAGGGAGCAGCAGGAGGTAGCGGCAGCAAAGGAAGTAGAGGAAGTAGAGGAAGCAGAGGAGGGAAGAACCGCAGCCGTGCACGTTGCCGCACGATTCACGAACCGAATCGCGAATCACTGATCAGCAATCACTGCTCACTGAGCACATCTCCATTGACTTTCGCCTTTGCTTCGCCTACACTGGGGCACGCTAGCGCCCGGCACGACTGTGGCCCAGGGGGAACGGCGATGACACTGACGAAGCGGCAGAAGGAAGTTCTGAATTACCTCGTGGGCTTCCTCAACAAGAACGGCTATGCCCCAAGTTTCGAGGAGATCGCCCACGCCCTGAAGCTCACTTCGCTGGCGACGGTGCACAAGCATCTGTCGACGCTGGAAAAGAAGGGCTACGTGCGCCGGGGCTACAACCAGAGCCGCTCCATCGAAGTGATGCAGCTTCCCAAGCCGGTGCGCGAAGAAATCCTCGACCGCCACGTGGTCGAGCTGCCGCTCGCCGGACGCATCGCGGCCGGGCGTCCCCTGGAGGCCGTCGAGGAACACGAGACCATTTCCCTGGCCGATTTTGCGCGCGGCCAGAACAGCTTCGTCCTTCAAGTGAAGGGCGAATCCATGCGCGATGATCACATCCTCGACGGAGATTACATCGTCGTCGAGCAGACCCAGGTGGCCAACCCGGGCGAAATCGTCGTTGCGCTGGTGGGCGAGGACGAAGCCACCGTCAAGCGTTTCTACCGCGAAGCCGGCGGCAAGATCCGCTTGCAGCCCGCCAATTCCCAGATGGCGCCAATCATCCTGCCGGCCACCGAAGTCAAGATTCAGGGCAAAGTAGTCGGCGTCTTGAGAAAGTTTTGAGCTCGTGCGCGGCGGCCGGACTCGGGTGAGAGGTGAAGGATGGACGGTGGACGATTTCCCCGACTTCATAAAACACCCGGCGAACATGCCTACCGCAGGCGGCGTGCCGAAAGAACTCGTCAATAGATCGTCCGCGCTCAGCAGCCTCTAGCCCTTCGCCCTGTTCTCATCCTGACCCTGGGTCCATTAATCGCTCGGACACATCCATCCCATTTTGGGATTGGCGGCCCTCGTACTCTGCACTAGATTGATGTCCCCGGTCAGCACATCTACGAAATTGGTTTCGGCGCAATTGGGCCCAAGGAGGCGAAATGTGGGGAGACAAGAAACAGGGGGCTCCCGTTAGGATGCCGCTCCAGCAGCAGCCTCGGGAAGTTGCTACACCTGTGCGAGAGAGGGAAACACCCGTACCAACCTTTTCCAAGGAGGCTGAGAAGATGGCACCGATGGATTCGACCTATCCAACGACGGTTTCTGAACGCTCGAGCGGCACCACGGCACGGCTCGGTCCCGGCCTGCACATCAAGGGCGAAATCAGCGGCAACGAAGATCTCGCGATTGATGGCAGTGTCGAGGGCTTGATTCAGCTGGAAGACCGCAAGCTCACCATCGGCGCCAGCGCCCGTGTCACCGCGGACGTACTGGCCCGCGAAGTCGTCGTGTATGGCAACGTGAAGGGCAATCTGCGGGCGCGCGACCGCATCGAGATCAAGAAGGACGGCTCGGTGGTCGGCGACCTGACCACGGCGCGGATCATGATCGAAGACGGGGCTTACTTCAAGGGCTCGATCGAGATCGACAAAACCAGCGACGCGGGCGAAAGCGAACACAAGTCGTTTGCCCGCACGCCGGCCTCGGCCACCGCTTCGGCCGTTTAGTTTTGTTCCTCCTCGGCAAGCACGGCGGGCCGCGCGGATGCGGCCCGCCGGCGCCTGTCTGGAAGTTTGCGTCACTCCGCGTTGACAGAACGCGCCCCGTAGCTTAGACTCAACGTTTGTCTCTATACGGAAAGGTGTGACTGGGCCAATGCAGACGTACGTGCCGAAGGGCCGGGAGGCGGAAGCCCTCCAGGTCGGAAAAAACTGGTTTGTAATTGACGCCGAGGGGCAGGTTCTGGGGCGTTTGGCGACCCGCGTCGCCCGGCTTCTGATGGGGAAGGACAAAGCGAGCTTCACGCCGTACCTCGATTGCGGCGATCACGTGGTCGTGATCAACGCCGAGCGCATCCGGCTGACCGGCAACAAAATCGACCAGAAGATCTATCGCCATCACAGCGGGTATCCGGGCGGTT
Organism: Terriglobia bacterium; assembly: GCA_963791705.1. Lineage (GTDB taxonomy): Bacteria > Acidobacteriota > Terriglobia > Acidiferrales > UBA7541 > Palsa-295. The sequence goes on from CAWBTO010000010.1 coordinate 18,237, forward strand.
TGAAGGAAGTGCCCATTCGGACGCTTCTGCAGAAGCATCCGGAAGAAGTTGTGCGCGAGGCCGTGCTCGGGATGCTGCCCAAGAACAAGCTCCGCGCGCGCCGCGCCAAGAAATTGCGTGTCTATAAGGGAAGCGAATCGCTCGCCCGTCACGCCGGACAAAAGCCCCAGCCACTCGCTCTGTAGCCTCGAGACACAGGTTCGAGTTTTTTGCGCCGGGTCAAGGATTCTGCCGTGTCGTGCCGCCCGTTGAGGCGGCGCCATCGGCGCAGGACCAGCAAGGGAAACAGGAGGAAACGAAGTTGAGTTCAGCCGCCAATTCAATGCAAGGTGCCACCAAGCACTTCTACGGTACCGGCCGCCGCCGCGAAGCCGTGGCGCGCGTCTACCTAAAGCCCGGTCCGGCGAGCTTCACCGTCAACGGACGCCCCGTCGAAGAATATTTCCAGAACGTCGCCTGGCATACCGCCGCCGTCGAGCCGCTCAAGTTTACCCAGATGCTCGATCAGGTTGAAGTGAAGGCCCAGGTCAAGGGCGGCGGAGTGGGCGGGCAGGCCGGCGCGGTGCGCATGGGCATTTCGCGCGCCCTGGCGATCCTGAACCCGGAACTCCGGCCCGCGCTGCGCAAAAACGGTTTCCTCACGCGCGATTCGCGCATGAAGGAACGCAAGAAGTACGGGCAGAAGGGCGCTCGCCGCCGCTTCCAGTACAGCAAGCGTTAAAGTTGCAAGGGTCCAGCCTTCGGGCCGGACTCAATTCACGGCCGGCAAGGATCCGGCAGAAAAGGATGCTGCCCCCGCATTCCGGGGGTCCAAGCATCCCTTTTAACGGGAGGAGGTACTTTGGCAGTCGAAATCACCATGAAGGAACTTCTGGAGGCCGGCGTGCACTTCGGCCATCAGACGCGGCGCTGGAACCCGAAGATGAAGGAGTACATCTTCGGCGAACGCAACGGAATCCACATCATTGACCTGCAAAAGACCCTGAAGATGTTCCGCGAAGCGGCTCGGTACGTCTCCGAGCAGGCGGCCCAAGGCAGAACCGTGCTGTTCCTGGGAACAAAGCGCCAGGCGCAGGAAGCCATCGCCGAAGAAGCGCAGCGCTGCGGGATGTTTTACGTCAACCATCGCTGGCTCGGCGGCACGCTCACCAACTGGGTCACCCTGCAAAAATCGATCAAGCGCATGAAACTGCTCAAGGCCATGGTCGAGGACGGCCGCATGGCGGCCCTCCCGAAAAAGGAAGCCGCGCGCCTGGAGCGCGAGCTCAAGCACCTGCACCAGAATTTCGCGGGGGTTGAAAACATGGCCACTCTTCCCGATGCTATGTTCGTCATCGATCCGAACTCCGAATTGATCGCCGTCCGCGAAGCGCGCCGCATGGGCATCCCCGTGGTGGCCATCGTGGACACCAATTGCGATCCCACGCTGGTCGACGCCGTGATTCCCGGCAACGACGACGCCTTGCGCGCCATTCGCCTGTTTACCTCGAAAATCTCCGACGCGGTTCTGGCCGGCCGGCAATCGTTCGAGCAGTCCCAGATCGCCGACCAGAAGGCCGCCGAGCAAGCTGCCGGCGAAGAGGGCCCCGAGTACGTCGATACCAGCGCCTACGAACAGTACGAAAAGCAGGAAGGCGACTTCGTGGAAGGCGAGCCGAGTGCGGCGCCCGCGGCCGATGAGACTGCGGCTCCGGTGGCCACCGACGACGAAACCGCTCCGCAATAGCCTGGGCGCGGACGGTATTTTCCTCCAGCCAGCTCCGGTTCGCCGGAGCGGCTAACCGAACGTAATTCTCTGAAAAGGAATTCAGCTCTGATGGCGACAGCACCGGAAAGTGGAAAAGGAAATGTGTCCGCGCAACTCGTGAAGGATCTGCGAGACCGCACCGGCGCGGGCTTCTCGGATTGCCGCGCGGCTCTGGTGGAATCGGGCGGCAATATCGAGCAGGCGATCAATATCCTGCGCAAGAAAGGGCAGGTCGCGGCCGCCAAAAAGGCGCAGCGAGCCACTTTGGAAGGCCTGGTCGGCTGCTACATTCACGCCGGCGGAAAAATCGGCGTGCTCGTCGAGATCAATTGCGAAAGCGATTTCGTTGCGCGCACCGAAGCTTTCCAGCACCTCTGCCACGACGTCGCCATGCACGTGGCGGCCCTCGACCCGCGCTTCCTGCGCCGAGAGGAAGTGACTCAGGAAATCCTCGACCGCGAACGCGAGAAGTACGGCGAGGAGGCCAAGGCCACCGGCAAGCCCCCCGCGATCATCGAGAAAATCGTGAGTGGCAAGATGGAAAAATTCTACGAAGAGAATTGCCTCTACGAGCAGCACTTCATCAAGGACGAGGCAGTCACCGTGAAAGAACTCGTGGATCAGGCCATCGCGAAACTCGGTGAAAATATCGCCATCCGGCGCTTTTCCCGCTTCAAGGTGGGCGAGTCGGACGCCGCCGGAGCGGCCAGCGCCGCGCCGGAATCCGTCGAAGCCTAGTTTTCCGCGGCATCCCCGCTCCGGCCGGCGTAATTCCGCGGCCGCGAAGCCGGGATGCCGCCGGCCCGCGCCTCGCACGCCTACAATCCCGGGGTTCGCTGGATGTCATTCTCTGCTAGAATGCGTCGGACCACGAATCCTATGCCCAAGGCAGCCAAAAATCCGAAGAAGGCCCGCGGAGCCGGCGCCGCGCCGCGCACGCCCGTTTACCAGCGCATCGTAGTGAAGCTTTCCGGCGAATCGCTGTCCGGACCCGACAGCTATGGCATCCACGCCGAAACCATTCAGAATATTGCGCGGGAAGTAAAGAAGCTGCACGACCTGCGGGTGGAGGTCGCCATCATCGTCGGAGGAGGCAACATCTTCCGCGGCGCGCGCCAGCAGGGGCTCGCCATCGACCGCGCCACCGGCGACTACATGGGCATGCTCGCCACGGTCATCAACGGCCTGGCGCTGCAGGACGCGCTGGAAAAAGCCGGCTGCAAAACCCGGTTGATGAGCGCCATCGAAATGCATCAGGTGGCCGAGCCGTTCATCCGGCGCCGCGCCGCCCGCCACCTGGAAAAACAGCGCGTCGTGATTTTCGCCGGCGGCACCGGCAATCCCTACTTCTCCACCGATACGGCCGCCGCCCTCCGTGCCATGGAAATCAAGGCCCAGGTGATCCTGAAGGCCACGCGCGTCGATGGCATCTACGACGCCGATCCCGAAAAATTCCCGCAAGCCAAGATGTTTGACCGCATCACCTATATCGACGTCCTGCAGAGGGGCCTGTCGGTGATGGACTCCACCGCGATTTCTCTTTGCATGGACAATAAGATGCCCATCGTCGTGTTCAATATGTCCGTGCCGGGAAACCTGCAACGCGTTGTGCTGGGCGAGCGAGTTGGCTCGACCGTCACGGCGGCGTAAACTTCTTCCGGCGGAGGCGATTGTTTCGATGACTACAGTGGCCACCAGCAAGGACGCTCTGGCTCAGGCGAAGACGCGCATGGAAAAGGCCGTAGAGGACTTCCGCAAGGACCTCGCCAGCGTGCGCACCGGGCGCGCCAACGTCTCGCTGCTCGATCAGATCCGCGTGGATTACCACGGCACTCCGATGCCCATCAACCAGCTCGGCGCGCTCACCGTCCCCGATGCCACCATGATCGTGATTGCGCCGTGGGACCCGGGCGCCGTTCCCTTGATCGACAAGGCGATTCGCACCTCCGATCTCGGCCTGAATCCCGCAACCGACGGCAAAGTCGTGCGCGTGCCCATTCCCCCGCTCACCGAGGAGCGCCGCAGGGAGCTGGTCAAGCACATGCACAAGGTGCTGGAGAATCACCGCACCGCCGTCCGCAATATCCGCCGCGACATCAAGGAAGCCGTCGAAAAACTGGAGAAAGACAAGAAAATCAGCGAAGACGACAAGAAACGCTCGCTCGACGAACTCGAGAAAATCACCCACGCCGAAACCAAGAAAATTGAAGACCTCGCCGCCCTCAAGGAAAGGGAAGTCCTCGAAATCAAGTGACGATCCGACGAGGATCGTCATCCTGAGCGGAGCGCAGCGAGCGAAGGATCTCTCTATCCCGCTGCCGATGCGTATGCTCATCCCGCAAGTGCAGGCAGGTGTCCTCTCATGCGGTTCTCTGTGTTTCTCTGCGCTCTCCGCTCCTCTGCGGTGAGTCCGTCTTTTTCCGTGCGCTCTGTGTTTCGGCCTTAGCGAGTCAAACAGTTGAAACACAGAGACCACAAAGGAAAACGGAGGGCCCAGAGAGTTCTCGATAACCGCAGGACGCCCGAATGCCGGATCGTCAATTCACCGCGCGCACGTCTTCCGGCGGCATCAGCATGAACATGCAGCTCCCGTCCTTGCCGGAGCAGACGAGCGCCCCGCGCCGTACGAGCTTCACGGGCGACGCATCGGGGAACATCGTGCCGAAGTCGAGCGTTCGCAAACGATCGGCCAGCGGCCGCAGCAGTTGGTCTCCGCTCACGAATCGCACCGCTTCCACCTTCACACTGGCCCCATCCGAACCGGCCGGTGCCAGCACAGCCAGAAAATCGGCGCTGGCGTCCGTTTTTTCCTCCCACGCGCCCGCCATACGCAGTGCGCGCGCCAGCACAATTTCAGGCCGCGCCTCTGCCACGAGGCCCTCGATGCGCGCGTTGCCGCCCAGCAGCAGGATCAGCCGCGCCCGCGTCTCCGGCACCGAATGCCGCGCCGCGAGCGCCAGCGCGTACATGTGAATGGCCTGTTCCTTCTCGCCCTGCTTGCTGTAAATCTGCCCCAGGTGATCGGCCACTTCGCCGTGCTGGTCCACGTGCCACGCGGCTTCGATAAAGCGCGTGGCACGCGCGAAATCGCCCTTCTGGAAATAGACCCATCCGAGCGTATCCCAGTAGGAACCGATGGCGGCCACTTCGCCCATCTGATCCAGTGTCACGTGCGCCAGGTCGATCGTGCGGAGGTTGGCCGCGGTCGCGGAAACGGCGGACTCCGCGTACTGCTGCGCTTTGTCGAGTTCCAGCTTGTGGTCGGCCAGGCTGTAGGCGATATTGTTCCACACCGTGGGTGTCTGCGAAAGCTCCGCGCCTTTGTCGAACGCCGCCAGCGCCTTGTCCTGTTCCCCCGTATTGAGGTACGCCTGACCCAGTTCCACCTGAAGCCCGCCATTGTCGGGCGAGAGAATGGTCGCTTTTTCCAGCTCGGGGACGGCTTCGGCATAGCTGTGCTGCTGCAGCAGGATTTCCCCCAGTGCAGCATGGGCGACCGGGTCGAGCGGGTTCCCGTCAATCTGCTTGCGAAACGCGGCGATGGCTTCGGCGTATTTCTGCTGCTGTTCGAGCGCGATGCCGAGGTAATCGTTGGCGTGCTCGTCGAAGGGGTTCACCTCCAGTTGTTTCCGGAAGGCCGCCACCGCGGCCTCGTTGCTCCCCGCGCGCAGGCGCGCCAGACCCAGGTCGTTCCACGCCTCTTTGTGCTGCGGTTCCAGCGCGACGACGCGCTCCAGCAGAGGAATGGCCGCGCGCACGTTGCCCGAATTCAGCGCGGCCCGGCCGGCCTCGAGCAGTTCGTCCGGCTTGGCCGTGGCCGGGACGGTGGACGCACCAGGCGCCGCATTTTCCACGGTGAGCGCCTGGTCTTCGTCCGCGGTGACGGCGCGCGTGAAGGCGAGGTAATCGCCGGCCCGCGAGGCCGGCAATTCCGCCATCTTAAAATTCATCGAACGCTCGGCCGTGAGCGTATGTTCGGCGAAGTGGTAACTCGATTTGTATTCCGCGTAATCCCGCGTTACCGACACGGCGATGGGCGCCCGTGCCAGGAAGGCTGGTGCCAGAGTCAGTTTCAGCCGCACCCCTACACGCAGCGGACTGCCCAGTTCGATGGGCGCCGTCGCGTCTTCGGCCGCTTCCGGAAGTCCGATCACCAGCAGGGGCACGCTGGCCTTGGTCTTCTTGCTCGACCAGTCCAGGAAACTCGATTGCGTGAATTCCAGGTCGATCTCAAACGGAGTTTGCGTCGCGGTGGGATCGCTCGGTTTCACCGAGGTCACCTCGCCGGGCAGCCCGTCGAGCGAAAGAATGGTCTGCCCCAGCTGTTTCCACTGCGTTTGCGGGGTGCGCCGAAACGCCAGCCGCAGCACCAGTTCCGTGTCGCCGCGCAGCGCGTAATGCGCGTGCGCCGTCAGCTTCCCCAGATCGCTCACCTGCCCCTCGATTTCCACCTGCTGCGTCGAGGGAAACGGCGGGTCGGCGGGCGTTTCCACCAGCTTGCCGCCTCCATCGGGAGGCGCCAGCAACGCGGACTTCTTCCGCAGCGGCGATGCCAGCAGCCGGAACGGCGCGACTTCTGCCGTTGAATCCATCCAGATCAGTTCGTGGCCTGAGGGCACGGCCGTGATCACGTGATCGAACTGCAGCGGGGAAGGCATGGACGTGTCCAGCTTGCGCGCTGACGGGATCAGCACGGCGTCGGCTTGCATTCCCGCGGCGCGCAGCATCGCGGCCAGAAGCGTGTGCTTATCCTTGCAGTCGCCGTACTGATTGGCGAACACCTCGGCGGCGGTGTGCGGCTGGTAACGTCCCAACCCGAACGAAAGACTGACGTAGCGGATGTTCTTCGCGACGTAGTCGTACAGAACCCGCATCTTCTCCAGGTCGCTCGCGTGGTCCGGAAGCTGGCCGAGCAGCGCCTCCGTCTTGGCGCGAATTTCCGCCGAGGGCTCGGTGCGGCCCTTCTCCAGTTGGGCGTACCACTGCGCCACCTCCGACCAGTTCCGAAACGTCGTCAGCTGCACGTCGGGCGCTTTCGGTTCCCGAGAGGCCTTCTTCATTTCCTCTTCGGACGGACGCGTGAGATTCGAGTGCTTCCAGCGATAGACGGTTCGCCCGTCTCCCGTATGGATTTCGTAGGTTGTTCCGCCCGCCGATTCCAGGCCGATCTCGCGGTGTTCCGGAATGTTGATCTCGAGTTGCTCGTCCAGCACGATGGCGCCGGCCAAAAAATTGTGTTGGAACCAGAATTCGCCCGCAGCCAGCGGCGTCACCAGGCGCGTCACGATCTCGTATTCCAGCGTGGCCCCCGGAGCCAGTGCGGGAACCGAAATATGTTTTTCCTTGTAATCCGTATAAACCGGCGCGTCGCGCGCCACCGGCGCGGTCATTTCCTTCACTGCATCCGCGCCGGCCGTTGCCACCGTGCCGTCCGGCTTGCGCACCCGCACGTAGCGCACTTCCATCTGCTCGTTCGCCGAGTTGTACCCGAACACCAGTTCACCCAGTTCCTGCACGCCCGCATCGCTTTGCACGCGCACCCGCGCCGTGACGGTGCGCTCGGCCGTCCCGTCGTTTTCAAATCGCGCAGTCGTGACGTACTGCTCCACGACAAACGGTTCCTGCGAATAATCCGGAGGGGCCTGTCTTGCGGGAGTAGCGGATGCGTTTGCGCCGTTGGCGGGCCCAGTAGCCGCCGCGGGGTGGTCTTGCGCCACGCCCGCCGCCGGCATGCTCAGCACGCACAGTAGCACCGCCCAAAAAAGTTTCATTTGCGCTCCCTGACGGATTCCCAGTTTAGGTGGATTCCCGCTCTCGGTAAAGCGGGGAAGGCGAGCCAGTTGCCATCTCCGCGCCAGTTCCAAGATGCTGCGGAATGGGAGTTTGATCCTGAAGTCAGTGCGCCGGTATTGGACCTAAATTCTATAAGGTATGGCGCCTACGGTCGTTTTTATAAGTGCCGTGTTATGTGTTAGATACGTTCGCGGCTGCAAGTTTGCGTACTTTTTGGATCGGCCTCCTCGGTCGCCTGTTGATATTTCGCCATACGAACTGAGACGAATTTGGTCCGGCCTGCTATACTGATTTCTGGTGAGGGCGTCCGTCAGGGAGCCTCACCCGTCAGCGTGCGGCCTGCACTTGGCTTTCCACACCGGAATCAAGTTGACACGCATGGTTCCTTTGCCTATACTGACGCGGTTGTCTTGAGGCCTTTGGGCCTGAGTGGTGAAAAGGAAGTCTTTCCGCCCCGGAACATAGAACGACGGAATGGGGCAGGAAAGAACGGCCGAAATGGGGCGCCAGCCCCGCAAAGCCGTGTGAGCCTCTCCGCAGTCGGCAGATGCAGTTCACTCCTCGGGGTGAATCAGCAGCGCGGAGTACCTGGTAGTTCCTTCGGGTTTGGCGGCCTTTTCTGTTCATTCACCCGCAGAGTTCTGCGCGCCGGTATCGGTCGCGCGTGGATGAGCCGGGACACGAGTTTTTCGAAGCAGGGAGGAAGCGTGCCGACGTTTTCACAATTAGTGCGGAACGGGCGTGAGAAGATGCGCACCAAGACCAAGTCTCCGGCTCTCGAGGGATGCCCGGAGAAGCGCGGCGTCTGCGTGCGCGTCTATACCCAGACGCCTAAAAAGCCCAACTCCGCGCTGCGCAAAGTGGCTCGCGCGCGCCTGACCAATAGCGCCGAAGTCACCACCTACATCCCTGGGATAGGCCACAATTTGCAGGAACACTCCATCGTGCTCATCCGCGGAGGCCGCGTGAAGGACCTCCCGGGCGTGCGCTACCACGTCATCCGCGGCACCCTCGACACCGCCGGTGTCGAGAATCGCAAACAGGGGCGCTCGAAATATGGCGCCAAGCGGCCCAAAGCCGCGCAGAAGTAGGAGACCGGAACGATGCCACGCAAAGGCTGGGTAGTTCGCCGAAAGATTCCGGGGGATGCCGTATACGGCAGTGACCTCGTGCAGAAGTTCATCTCCAGCATGATGTACGACGGCAAGCGCTCGACGGCCCAGACCATCTTCTACACGGCGATGGATCAGGTGGCCAAGAAGACCAACGACGATGCCTTCAAGCTGTTCAAGAAGGCCATCGATAATTGCAAGCCCCTGTTGGAAGTGAAGTCACGGCGCGTCGGCGGCGCCAACTACCAGGTGCCCATCGAGGTCAATCCGTTCCGCAAGCAGTCGCTGGCCATTCACTGGCTCGTGCTCTATTCCCGCTCGCGGGCCGGCAAGTCGATGACCGATAAACTGGCCGAGGAAATTATCGACGCCGCCAATGGACGCGGCGGCGCCGTCAAGAAGAAAGAAGACGTTCACCGCATGGCCGAGGCCAACAAGGCCTTCGCGCACTACCGGTGGTAGGAAGGCAATCGCAAGGGAGCGCGCTGCGCGCGAACCGATTTTAGACATGGCACGCCAAGTACAACTCGACCATACGCGCAACATCGGTATCATGGCGCACATCGATGCGGGGAAGACCACCTGCACCGAGCGCATCCTGTTTTATACCGGCGCCACCTACAAGATCGGCGAGGTGCATGAAGGCACCACGGTGATGGACTGGATGGAGCAGGAGCGCGAGCGCGGCATCACCATCACCTCTGCGGCGACCACCACCTCCTGGAAGCGCTTCGACAAGAATTACCGCATCAACATCATCGATACACCCGGCCACGTCGATTTTACGGTGGAAGTCGAGCGCTCGCTCCGCGTGCTGGATGGCGCCGTCGCCGTGTTCGACGCCGTCGCCGGCGTCCAGCCGCAGTCGGAAACGGTCTGGCGCCAGGCCGACAAGTACCGCGTGCCCCGCATCGCCTTCATCAACAAAATGGACCGCATCGGCGCCGACTTCGATCATTCCATTCGTTCCATGCGCCAGCGCCTTTCGGCTCACCCCGTGCCCCTGCAGTATCCCATCGGCCGGGAAGACAATTTCCTCGGCGTCATCGATTTCATCGAAGAGCGCGCCATCATCTGGAAGGATGAAACGCTCGGTGCGGAATACGAAATTCTCCCGCTCGAAAAACTCTGGGACGCCGCCTATCTGAAGGAACATCCGGCCCTGGAAATCGCCGTCAGGGCTTCGGCGCTCACCCCGGAGTTCTACCGCGAGCACCGCGACAAGGTGGTCGAGTACATCGCCGAGCACGACGACGCCATCCTCACGAAATATCTCGAGCAGCACACCCTCGAACCGGCCGAATTGCGCGCCTCGCTGCGCCGCTCGACGATTGCCCTGAAACTCGTTCCCGTGGTGGCCGGCTCGGCCTTCAAAAACAAGGGCGTGCAGCCGCTGCTCGATGCCGTGGTGGATTATCTGCCTTCGCCGATGGATGTGCCGCCGGTCGAGGGAATGACCGTGGACGGCGCCGAACCGGAATTGCGCCGCGCTTCCGACGATCAGCCTTTTGCCGCGCTGGCCTTCAAGATCATGACCGACCCCTACGTCGGACATCTCGCCTTCATTCGCGTCTATTCCGGTGTGCTCAAGACCGGCCAGTTTGTGTACAACTCGACCCGCAAGAGCCGCGAGCGCGTCGGCCGTCTGCTGCGCATGCACGCCAATAAGCGCGAGGAAATCGAATCCATCGAAGCGGGCGACATCGCCGCCTGCGTGGGTTTGAAGAGCGTGACCACCGGCGACACGCTGTGCAGCGAAGACAAGCCCATCGTTCTCGAGTCCATCGAATTTCCCGCCCCCGTGATTTCCGTCGCCATCGAACCCAAGACCAAGGCGGACCAGGAAAAAATGGGCGCCGCGCTCGCCAAGCTGGCCCAGGAAGATCCCACGTTCCGCGTGCACTCGGACAAAGAGACCGGCCAGACGCTGATTTCCGGCATGGGCGAGCTGCACCTGGAAATTATCGTCGACCGCATGATGCGCGAGTTCAACGTCCAGGCCAATGTCGGCCGCCCCCAGGTGGCCTACCGCGAGACGATCCTGAAAGCCGCCGAAGCCGAGGGGAAATACATCCGTCAGACCGGCGGCCGCGGCCAGTACGGCCACGTCTGCCTTACCGTGAAGCCGTTGCCGAGTTCGGGCCATGAGGACATGCACGAAATGTCCACCGACGAACTTGACGAACTGACCAAGCAGGTGGCCGGCAAGGGCGCCAAGTGGCGCTTCGACAAGGAACATCGCCTGTTGTTTGTCGACAAGATTGCCGGCGGCGCCATCCCCAAGGAATTCGTCCCGCCCATCGAGGACGGCATCAAGGAAGCCATGGAAAACGGCATCCTCGCCGGCTTCGAGATGGTGGACATCGCCGTCATTGTCACCGACGGCAGCTATCACGACGTGGACAGCTCGGAAATCGCCTTCAAGATCGCCGGCTCGATGGCTTTCAAGGAAGCGTGCCGCCGCGCCACACCCAAGATTCTCGAGCCCATCATGCGCGTCGAGGTGGTGGTCCCCGAGGACCACATGGGACCCGTGATTGCCGACCTGAATTCGCGGCGCGGCCAGATGCAGGGCCGGGAATCGCGCGCGGGCACCGAGATCATCGGCGTGCAGGTCCCGCTGGCCGAGATGTTCGGCTATGCCACCGACATTCGCAGCCGGACGCAGGGACGCGGCAGTTTTTCGATGCACTTTTCGCACTATCAGCAGGCGCCGGGCAACGTGGCCGAGGAAGTGATTGCCAAGGCAACCGGCAAGACTGTGAAAGCTTGATGGGAACGTTCATCCCGGAATCGGTAGCAACGTACGCGCAAGCGGAGGAGTAGACAGATATGGCGAAGGAGAAGTTCGAGAGGGTGAAGCCGCACGTAAACGTGGGGACGATTGGGCACATCGACCACGGGAAGACGACTTTGACGGCGGCGATCACGAAGGTGCTGAGCAAGAACAACCCGAAGGTGTCGTTTCGGGCGTTTGATTCGATCGACAACGCGCCGGAAGAGCGGGAGCGCGGGATCACGATCGCGGTATCGCACGTGGAGTACGAGACGGCGAACCGCCACTACGCGCACATCGACTGTCCGGGGCATGCCGACTACGTGAAGAACATGATCACGGGCGCGGCGCAGATGGACGGGGCGATCTTGGTGGTGGCGGCGACCGACGGGCCGATGCCGCAGACGCGGGAGCACATTTTGCTGGCGCGGCAGGTGGGGGTGCCGGCGATCGTGGTGTTTTTGAACAAGTGCGACATGGTGGAAGACCCGGAGCTTTTGGAGTTGGTGGAGTTGGAAGTGCGGGAGCTGCTGAAGACCTACCAGTTTCCGGGAGACACGATTCCGGTGGTGCGCGGGTCGGCGCTGAAGGCGCTGGAGGGCGACGCGAAGTGGGAGAAGTCGATTCTGGATTTGATGGAAGCGGTGGACAAGCACATCCCGCTGCCGCCGCGGGATGTGGACAAGCCGTTTGCGATGCCGATCGAGGACATATTTTCGATTTCCGGGCGCGGGACGGTGGTGACGGGGCGGATCGAGCGCGGCAAGGTGAAGGTGGGGGAAGAGATTGAGATTGTGGGCTTCCGGCCGACGATGAAGAAGACGGTGACGGGCGTGGAGATGTTCCGGAAGTTGCTGGACGAGGGGATGGCGGGAGACAACGTGGGCTTGCTGCTGCGCGGGACGGAGAAGGACGAAGTGGAGCGCGGGCAGGTGCTGTGCAAGCCGGGTTCGATCACGCCGCACACGAAGTTCAAGGCGGAGGCGTACGTGCTGACGAAGGAAGAAGGCGGGCGGCACACGCCGTTTTTCACGGGGTACCGGCCGCAGTTTTATTTTCGGACGACGGACGTGACCGGGGACGTGAAGTTGCCGGCGGGGGTGGAGATGGTGATGCCGGGAGACAACATTGCGATGGAGATCACGCTGATCACGCCGGTGGCGCTGGAGAAGGGTCTGCGCTTCGCGATTCGCGAAGGCGGCCACACCGTGGGCGCCGGCGCCGTCTCCGAGATCATCGAGTAACCCATGCAAACTGGAGAAAAAATTCGAATCCGTCTGAAGGCGTACGATCACCGCATTCTCGATCAATCCACCAAGGAGATTGTCGACACGGCCAAGCGCACTGGCGCCGATGTGGCCGGCCCGATCCCCCTGCCCACGGTGATCAACCGCTGGACGGTCCTGCGATCGCCGCACGTGGACAAAAAATCGCGCGAGCAGTTTGAAATGCGCACGCACAAGCGGTTGATCGACATCCTCGAGCCGACGCCCGATACGGTCGACGCGCTGATGAAGCTCGACCTGCCACCGGGCGTGGACGTCGAAATCAAGGCATTCGGCCGGGAGCACGCGGCCAAGTAGACCGGCGCCGCGGTCCGGCGTTCGGTGACAAGTCAGGAAAGAGCGAGCGAAATGGGAGTCAACGGCATACTCGGAATAAAGCTCGGCATGACGCAAGTCTTCGCCGAAGACGGCACGGCCGTGCCCTGCACGGTTCTGCAGGCGGGCCCGTGCGTGGTTGTCCAGCGCCGGACCAAGGATAAAGACGGCTACGAGGCCGTGCAGCTGGGCCTGGTGGAATTCATCAAGCCGCAACGCGTCAACAAGCCTCGCGCCGGCCACTTTAAAAAAGCGAACGTCGCCCCCATGCGGTGTCTCGGCGAGGTCCGCATCGAGGATTCCAAGGACGAGACCAAGCCGGGCGACCGCGTCCTGGTCGACGCCTTCCAGGTCGGCGAGTTGGTCGACGTCCGCGGCGTGAGCAAGGGCAAGGGTTTTCAGGGCGGCGTGAAGCGCTGGCACTACCGCGGCGGCGACGCCAGCCACGGCTCGATGTTCCATCGCGCCCCCGGCGGCATCGGCGCCAGTTCGTTCCCCTCCCGCGTCTGGAAGGGACAGCATTTCCCGGGGCACATGGGCAACGAGTACAAGACCTCCAAGAATTTGCGGGTTGTGAAAATCGATCCGGACGAAAACCTGCTGCTGGTGCGCGGCGCTGTTCCCGGACCCGCGGGCAGTTACATCTTCATTCGCAAGGCCAAGTTGGCCCTGTAAGAGAGAGAACTATGCCGGTTGTGGACGTCAAAAATCTGGAAGGCAAGACGGTAGGCACGATCGAGCTGGCCGACGATGTGTTTGCCGCGCGCGTGAATCCGCACCTGTTGCACGAGTCGGTGCGGCACCATCTGGCGGGCGAGCGCGCCGGCACGCACAAGACCAAGGACAAGAGCGAAGTGAGCGGCTCGGGCAGAAAGCTCTGGCGGCAGAAGGGCACTGGCCGCGCCCGCGTCGGCTCGGTTCGCTCCCCGCTCTGGCGCCATGGCGGCACCGTGCACGGGCCGGTCCCGCGCAGCTACGATTACGCGCTGCCCAAGAAGATGACCCTGGGCGCGCTGCGTTCGGCGCTGTCCGCCAAGCTCGCGCAGGAAAAATTGACGGTCGTCGACGGCTGGACGCTCGACTCGCACAAGACCAAGCCGTTTCGCCAGACGCTGACCAAGCTCGATGGCGAAACGCGCACGATCCTGCTGGTCGAAAACGGCCCGAACCTGAATCTCGAGCGCGCCAGCCGTAACCTCGAAGGCGTGACCCTGGTCCCGGCGACGCGGCTCGGCACCTATGACCTGATGAGGCACGACCGCCTGATGCTCTCGCGCGAGGCGGCCCTGCGGTTGAGTCACTCGCTTGCGGTGGAGAAGTCGGGCGAGGCCCCTGCACCGGGTCAAGCGGCGGCACCTGCGGTGAAGGCTTCGGCGGCCAAGGCCTCGGCCAAGCCGAGTGCGGCGCCCAAGGCGGCCAAGAAGCCCGCCGCCAAAAGAGCGGCGAAAGAGAAGCCCAAGGCCAAGTCCAGCGCGAAGCCGAAGGCGAAAAAGGATTAGTCGATGGCGACCAGTTTCTATCAAGTGATCCGGCGGCCGATCATCACCGAGAAGGGTCTCGGTGTAAAGGAAACGCAGCACACCGTCGTGTTCGAGGTCTCCCGCAACGCCACCAAGACGGAGATCAAGGAAGCGGTGCAGCGCATTTTCAAGGTGAAAGTGGACCACGTGCGCACCGCGATGTTTCACGGAAAGTTTCGCCGCCGCGGCCGCGCCGAGGGATTTCGCCCGGATTGGAAGAAGGCGTATGTCCGGCTCGCGCCCGGCGAAAAAATGATCGAGTTCGCCGAGAATTTGTAGTTCGGAAGACGCCTGGAGGCGGCCAGGGCCGCGGACAGGCATGAGGCAACAATGGCACTGAAAACATTTAAACCATACACACCGGCGCGGCGCTTCTTGACCATGCTCGACAAGAGCGAGATCACCAAGCAGACGCCGGAAAAGTCGCTGACCGAATCCAAGAAGCGCACCGGCGGCCGCAATTCGCACGGCGAGGTCACTTCCTGGCACCGCGGGGGCGGGCACGCGCGCCGCTACCGCTCCATCGACTTCCGCCGCGAAAAAACGGGCATCCCCGCCAAAGTGGCGGCGATCGAATACGACCCGAACCGCTCGGCCCGCCTGGCGCTGCTGCACTACGCCGACGGAGAAAAGCGCTACATCCTGCATCCCATCGGCCTGGAAGTCGGCATGACCGTGCAGAACGGCGAGGGCGCGGACATCCTTCCGGGCAATGCCCTGCGGATCCGCAATATTCCGCCCGGCACGATGGTCCACAACCTGGAACTGTTTCCCGGCAAGGGCGGCCAGGTGGTCCGCGCGGCCGGAGGCGCGGCGCAGCTGTTGAGCAAGGAAGGCGACATGGCGTTGGTCAAGCTGCCTTCCGGGGAAGTGAGAAAATTCAGCGTGGATTGCATGGCCACGGTCGGCCAGCTCGGCAATCTGGACCACGAGAACGTGACCTACGGCAAGGCGGGCCGCACGCGGTGGCATGGCAAGCGCCCCACCGTGCGCGGTGTGGCCATGAACCCGGTGGACCACCCGCACGGCGGAGGAGAAGGCCGCGTCAAGGGCAACCACCCCCAGACTCCGTGGGGTTTTCCGACCCTGGGCGCCAAGACGCGCAAGAAGCGCAAGAGCGATCGGATGATTGTCGAACGGCGCAAGCCGTAGCAACCGGCAAGGGACCTTCGATTTCGGAGGACCGGAACCGAAGGAGTAGAGCAGCAAAAATGAACCCGGCGCGGCGGGAAATTGGGAGCACACGTATGGCAGTGACACGAACGTCTCGACGTGCACCCCGGCGAGCGATGCGCAAGCCGGCGCCGCGCCATGCCGCCAAACCGGTGGCCAAGCCGGCCGCCAAGCCCGCGCTCAAGGTAGTCTCGAAGCTGACGCCTGCGCCGCAGGTGCTGTTTCGCCTCTGCCGGCCGGGCTGGGCCGTGATTGTGGAAAAGATTCCGAACGCGCAGGGGACGCGGTTTGTTTGTCCCTTCTGCCCGGTCTCGCACCGTGTGTCCGGACCCGTCCGCGGGTTCCGCAAGCTTCGCCGCGCGCAGTGGGTCAAGCTGCGCCGCGTGGAGGAATAGGAAGAAGATGCCGCGCTCGCTCAAGAAAGGCCCGTTCATCGATGGCCACCTGCAGAAAAAGGTGGAAGCGCTGAACGTGCGAAACGAAAAGAAGGTCATCAAGACGTGGTCGCGCCGCTCGACGATTCTCCCCGAGATGGTGGGCCACACGATCGCCGTGCATAACGGCAGAAAATTTATCCCGGTGTATGTCACCGAGCAGATGGTGGGTCACAAGCTCGGCGAGTTCGCCCCCACGCGCACCTTCAAGGGTCACGCCGTCAAGGCCGCCCTCGAGAGGGCGGCAGCGGCGGCGGGCGGACCCGCTCCCGGTGGAGCGGCCCCCGCGGGTGGTGGCGCGGCTCCGGCGACAAAGCCCTCCTGAGGGGCATGGGGAATAAAGGCATAGACGATGGCAACGGCAACTGAAATATCCGGTCAGATTGAAGGCGTGGCCAAGGCGCGGTATATCCGCGTCTCGCCGCAGAAGGCTCGCCTGGTGGTGGACTTGATCCGCGGCCAGCGCGCGGGCGATGCTCTGCAGACCCTGCGCTTCACGAAAAAGCGCGTGGCCAAGGAAGTTGAAAAGACGCTCCGCAGCGCCATCGCCAACGCCGAACGCAAGGCCGACGATGCCGGCGAATCGCTCGATGTCGATGCGCTCTACGTCACCACCTGTTGCGTCAACGAAGGTCCGCGGTGGAAGCGCATGCGTCCGGCGCCCATGGGCCGGGGATTCGGGTACCAGAAGCGCACCAGCCACATCATTGTCCACGTGGCCGAGCATCATCGCGCCGCCGAGCATCGCGCGGCGGCCGCGGCGGCCGAAGTGGCGGCGTCCCAGGGCGTGAAGGGCGCGGTGCGCAAGGCTCGCAAGGCGATCCAGAAGCGCGCGAAGCAAGCGCAGAAGAAAAAGTAGGAGGCGAGTTTGGGGCAGAAGACACATCCGTACGGGTTTCGGCTCGGCTACAACAAGGGTTGGAAGTCCCGCTGGTTCGCGAAAAAGGACTATGCCGACCTGCTGCACGAAGACGTGCAGCTGCGCAAACAGCTCAAGGAGCGTCTGCGCTCGGCCGGCGTCGACACCATCGACATCGAGCGCGCCGCCAACAAGCTGGTCGTGCGCATCATGACCGCCCGCCCCGGCATCATCATCGGGCGCAAGGGCTCGGAAATCGACAAGCTCAAGCTCGAGGTGCAGAAACGCACCAACCGTGAAGTGCACATTGACATCCAGGAAGTGCACCGCCCGGAGCTCAACGCCCAGCTCGTCGCCGAATCGATCGCGCTGCAGCTGGAAAAGCGCGTCGCGTTTCGCCGGGCCATGCGCAAGGCGGTGGATTCCGCCCTGCGCTTTGGCTGCAAGGGAATCAAGGTGCGCGTCGCCGGGCGTTTGAACGGCGCGGAAATCGCCCGCAAGGAGTGGTACCTGCAGGGGCGGCTGCCGCTGCAGACCCTGCGCGCGGATATCGATTTCGCCACCGCCGAGGCGCACACCACCTACGGCGTGATTGGCGTGAAGTGCTGGGTCTACCAGGGCGAAAAAATGCCGCAGCGCGGCAAGCCCGGACCGGGCGCGGAAGTATAAAGGGACATTCTTATGTTGATGCCGAAGAAGGTGAAGTATCGCAAACAGCAGCGCGGCCGGCGCACCGGTAAAGCGTGGCGCGGCGGCTCGCTGGCGTTTGGCGAGTTTGGGTTGAAGGCGCTTGAGCCGGCGTGGATCACCGACCGCCAGATCGAAGCGGCGCGCGTGGCCATCACGCGCTTCATCAAGCGCGGCGGAAAGCTCTGGATTCGCATCTTTCCCGATAAGCCGTTCACCAAGAAGCCGGCCGAAACGCGCATGGGCAAGGGCAAAGGGCCCCCGGAGCACTGGGTGGCCGTGGTGAAGCCGGGG
Organism: Terriglobia bacterium; assembly: GCA_963791705.1. Lineage (GTDB taxonomy): Bacteria > Acidobacteriota > Terriglobia > Acidiferrales > UBA7541 > Palsa-295. Next base: position 36,233 of record CAWBTO010000010.1, read on the forward strand.
CGGGTCATGTTCGAGATGGCGGGCGTGGATTTGGCGGCCGCGAAGGAAGCCATGGCGCTGGCCTCGCACAAGCTGCCTATCCGGACCAAGTTTGTCAGCCGGGCGGAGGAACTCTAATGGCGCGGCGTGTGGAAAAGTACCGCGAAATGAACCCCAGCGAGCTCGATACGCAGCAGCGCGAGCTCGCCGAGCAGATTTTTCGCCTGCGCTTTCAACTCTCCACCGGCCAGACCGAAGGGTTGAAAAAGTTGCGGGAAGCGAAAAAGGACCTCGCGCGCGTCAAGACGCTTTTGCGCGAGGCTGAATTGAGGAAGGCGTAATGGCGAACGAAGCAGCAGCCCAGGGGGCGGCCCAGCAGGCCGTCCGCGAACGCGGAGTGCGGCAGGAGTTGGTCGGGGTCGTGACCAGCGCCAAGATGGCGAAAACCATCGTGGTCAAGGTCACGCGCACCACCCGGCACCCGCTCTATCAGCGCGTCATCCGTTTCGGAAAGAAGTATTACGCCCACGATGAATCCGGTGATGCGCGCGTGGGCGATACGGTGCGCATTGTTTCCACGCGCCCGCTTTCCAAACTCAAGCGGTGGCGGCTCAAGGAAGTTCTCGCGCGCTCGACGCGCGTGGCTTGAGCCGGGGGAATTAAGGGAGCACGACGATGGTTCAGATGAGAACATGGCTGACGGTGGCCGATAATTCTGGCGCCCGTCAATTGACTTGCATCCTTCCCATTGGGGGCGATGCGGGACTGACAGCCGGTTTGGGTGACATCATTACTGCGGCGGTGAAAGAGGCCGCGCCGGACAGCCAGGTCAAGAAGGGCACGGTGGTGCGCGCCGTCGTGGTGCGCACGCGCAAGGAACAGCGGAGGCGCGATGGCACCTACATCCGCTTTGACGATAACGCCGCTGTGCTGATCAACGATGCCAAAGAGCCGGTGGGAACCCGTGTGTTCGGGCCCGTCGCCCGCGAGCTGCGCGACAAGAAGTTCACCAAGATCGTCTCGCTCGCTCCGGAAGTGTGGTAACCATGAGAGAAACCAAGAAAACCGCGGTACCGCTCGGCATTCGCCACGGCGACATGGTCAAAGTGATGAGCGGCCGTTCCAAGGGCAAGACCGGCAAGGTGCTCTCGGTCAACCGCGTCAAGCACACGGTGACCGTCGAGCACGCCAACATCATCAAGAAGCATACGCGCCCGAACCCGTCGAAGAATATTCGCGGAGGCATTCTCGATAAGGAAGGACCCATGCACGTTTCCAACGTGATGCTGGTCTGCCCGGCTTGCGGCAAGCACGCCCGCGTCGGACACACTGCGCTGCCCGATGGCACGAAGGTCCGCTCCTGCCGCCGCTGCAATTCGGCGTTCGAGAAGTAACGGAAAACGAAGCTCAGGCCCCGGGTCGTGAAGAATCGCGAAGGCCGGGGCGGTGAAATCGGTAGTGAAGTTGAGGCGAAGGAACCATGACCAGTCGTTTGCATGAAAAGTACCGCAAAGAAGCCGTTCCGGCGCTTTCCAAGCGCTTCGGCTACAAGAACACCATGGCCGTGCCGCGGGTCAAGAAAGTGACCCTGAATATCGGTCTGGGCGAAGCCAGCCAGAACGTGAAGCTGCTGGACACGGCATCGGCCGAGCTGGGCCAGATCGCCGGGCAGAAGCCGGTCATCACCCGCGCCAAGAAGTCCATCGCGAATTTCAAGATCCGCAAGGGCATGCCCATCGGCTGCATGGTCACGCTGCGCGGCGAGCGCATGTACGAGTTCCTGGACCGCCTGGCGGCCGTCGTGCTCCCCCGCGTGCGCGACTTCAAGGGCCTGCCGCCGAATTCGTTTGATGGCCGCGGAAATTACACCCTCGGCCTGAAGGATCAGCTGGTCTTCCCGGAAATCGATTACACCCGGGTGGACAAAATCAAGGGCATGAACATCACCATCACCACGACGGCCCGAAGCGACGAAGAGGGACGCGAGCTGCTCAAGCTGCTCGGCGTGCCTTTCCGGCCCTGACCGGCGGGCGTAAGGAGAGCGACGGCGTATGGCTCGAGATAGTCAGTTCGCAAAGATGAAGCGCAAGCCGAAGTTCAAGACGCGCCAGCGCAACCGCTGCCGCAGTTGCGGCCGCGCGCGCGGCTTCCTGCGCAAGTTTGAAATGTGCCGCATCTGTTTCCGCGGCCACGCGCTCAAGGGAGAGATCCCCGGCGTCGTGAAGTCGAGCTGGTAACACAGAGGAAGAGAGCAGAACCTGAATGACCACCGATCCGATTGCCGATATGCTGACACGCATCCGCAACGGCGTGCGCGCCAAGCACGCCCGCGTCGATCTCCCCTCCTCGAAGCTGAAGGTCGAGATCGCGCGCATCCTCAAGGATGAGGGCTATCTGACGAATTTCAAGGTCGTCGACGAAAAAGGCAAAAAGACCCTGCGCGTCTTCTTGCGCTACACCCCGGACCGCCGCGGCGTCATCACCGACCTGCAGCGCGTTTCCCGGCCCGGTTCCCGGCGCTATGTCGGAAAGACCGGCATCCGCCCCGTGGTCGGCGGCATGGGCATCTCCATTGTTTCCACGCCGCGCGGCCTGATGACCGGCCAGGCGGCCCGCAAAGAGGGCGTCGGCGGCGAAATGCTGTGCGAGGTTTGGTAGGCAACCCGGTCCGAGCGAGGTTTTCATAAAGCTATGTCGCGAATTGGAAACAAACTGATTCCCCTGCCTTCCGGCGTGAAGGTGCAGATCAAGGACACCTCCGTCGAGGTCCAGGGGCCCAAGGGCAAGCTGACCGTGCCGCTTCCGCGCGGAATCCGTTTCGAGCAGAAAGACGCCACCCTGGTCGCCCGCCGCGAAGCCGAGCAGTTCCGCGCCCTGCACGGGCTGGCCCGCGCGCTGGTCGCCAACGCCGTCACCGGCGTCACCCTGGGATTCAAAAAGGATCTCGATATCGTGGGCGTCGGCTACCGCGCCGAGGTGAAGGGCAAGAACCTCGTGCTCGCGCTGGGCTACTCCCATCCGGTCGAGTTCCCCATTCCCGAGGGAATCCAGATCGTGGTCGAGAAGATGACGCATCTCACCGTGACCGGCGCGAACAAGAACACGGTCGGCCAGGTGGCTGCCAATCTGCGCGCCCTGCGTCCGCCCGATCCGTACAAGCAGAAGGGCATTCGCATCACCGGCGAGCGTCTGAAGAAGAAAGCCGGCAAGGCCGGCGCCAAGACGGCGGCGGCGTAGCGCAGCCGCAGGAAAAGGAGAACCAGCGTGGCCGTATCGGTCCGAAAATTGTCCCGCGAGATGCACCGCGAGCGCATGCACCGGCGCATCCGCAACAAGATTGCGGGGAGCCCCGAGCGTCCCCGGCTCTGCGTGCATCGCTCGATCCGTCACATTCGCGCGCAGGTCGTCGACGACAACGCGGGCCGCACCCTGGCCTCGGCCAGCTCCCTCGACGAAGCCGTGCGCGCGCAGATCAAGGGCGGCGGCAACGTCGCCGCAGCCAAGATCGTCGGCAAGATGATTGCCGAACGCGCCCGCGCTCTCGGCGTGGAACACGTGGTGTTTGACCGCGGCGGCTACCTCTATCACGGCCGCGTGAAGGCTCTGGCGGAAGCGGCCCGGGAGGCGGGCCTGAAGTTCTGACAACTATGGCGAAACAAGAGCTCAAAGACACGCTGGCGGTGCGCCGCCTGCTGCAAACCAACCAGGCCAACCTGAAAGACCAGGTGGTCTCGATCAACCGCGTCACCAAAGTCGTCAAGGGTGGCAAGAACCTCAGCTTCTCCGCCCTCGTCGTCGTCGGCGACCAGGGCGGCCATGCCGGCTTCGGCATGGGCAAGGCCCGCGAGGTGCCCATGGCCATTCGCAAGGCCATCGAGCAGGCCAAGAAGAATATGGTGAAGCTAAACCTCAAGGGCTCCACCATCCCGCACCAGGTGCTGGGCCGCTACGGCTCGGGCCAGGTGCTGCTCAAGCCCGCTCAGGAAGGCACCGGCGTGATCGCCGGCGGCCCCGTGCGCGCCGTCATGGAGGTTGCGGGCATCAAGAACGTGCTCACCAAGTCGCTCGGCACGTCGAATCCGCACAACGTCATCAAGGCCACGTTTGACGCCCTGCTGCACTTGCAGGACGCCGCGCGCGTGGCCGAAGCGCGCGGCAAGGGCGCCGAAGAACCGGCTGCTTCCTAGCCGCTCGAATACTCGGAGCAAGCAACTATGGCTACCAAAACAAAATCGCCGGGAACGCTGAAGCTGAAGTGGATTCGCAGCTTCATCGGCTGCACCCGCGACATGCGCCAGACCATTCGCGGCCTCGGCTTTCGCCGCATGCAGCAGGTCATCGAGTGTGCGGATACGCCCGAGACGCGCGGCATGATCGCCAAGGTCCACCATCTGGTCGAGATCCAGGGGTAATTGGAAATGTCCATGCAACCAACACTGTCGAATCTGAAACCCCCGCGCGGCTCGCGTCACCGCAAGGTCCGCGTGGGGCGCGGGATGGGCTCCAAGCTCGGGAAAACCTCGGGCGCCGGCAATAAGGGCCAGCAGTCCCGCCGCGGCTATTCCCGCCGCGCGGGCTTTGAAGGCGGCCAGATGCCGTTGCACCGGCGCTTGCCCAAGCGCGGCTTTTCCAGCCCCTTCCCGAAATCCTTTGCCGTCGTCAACGTCGAAAGCCTCAATGCTTTCGCCGCCGGCGATACCGTGACCCCGGAAACGCTCGCCGGACGCCGCATCGTCCGCGCCTTGCGCGAGGGCGTCAAAATTCTCGGCAACGGCGAATTGAAAATCGCTTTGACCGTGCAGGCCCACGCCTTCAGCAAGTCGGCGGAACAGAAAATCGTGGCTGCCGGAGGGAAGGTCGAAGTCCTGAAATGAGGAAGCTGCTCGAGGCGTTTCGGAATATTTTCAGCACGCCGGACCTGCGCAACCGGGTCTTGTTCACCCTGGCGCTGCTGGCCGTGTATCGCCTCGGCGCTTTTATCCCCACGCCCGGAATCAATACCGACCTGCTCGGACAGTTGTTCGAGCAGAGCAAGGGCTCGGTGCTCGGCCTGATCGATCTGTTCAGCGGCGGCAACCTCCGCCGCTTGACCATCTTCGCCCTGGGCATCATGCCCTACATCACGGCCTCCATCATCCTGCAGTTGCTGGTGGTCGTGTGGCCATACCTCGAGCGCCTCCAGAAGGAAGGCGAACTCGGCCGGCGCAAGATTACGCAATACACCCGCTACCTCACCATCATCTTGAGCGCCTTTCAGTCCTTCACCATCGCCCTGACGCTCCAGCGCGGGGGCATGGCGGGGCAGTCGCTGGTCTATCATCCGGGCCCGCGTTTCATCCTCATGACCATGCTGACCCTGACCACCGGCTCGGCCTTCATCATGTGGCTGGGCGAGCAGATCAGCGACCGCGGCATCGGCAACGGCATGTCTCTCATCATCTTTGCCGGCATCGTGGTCGGCTTGCCGCGCGCTGTCAAGGATCTCTTCGAGAAGGCCCAGACGCAGCAGTGGGGCTCGCTCACGCCCATCGCCTTGCTGGCGCTGATCGCGATGATGGCGGCGGTCGTCGCGTTCATCGTCCTGGTGGAAGGCGGCCAGCGGCGCATTCCCGTGCAGTACGCCAAGCGCGTGGTAGGACGTAAAGTGATGGGCGGGCAGATGACCTATCTTCCGCTGCGCGCCAATTCCGGAGGCGTGATCCCTCCGATTTTCGCCAGCTCGCTGCTCACCTTCCCGCAGACCGCGGCCCTGCTGGTGCAGAGCAAGTCCTCCATCTTCCAGACGTTCGCCAAATGGATCAGCTGGGGCGAGCCGCTCTATACCGTGCTCTACGTCGGACTCATCATCTTTTTCGCGTTCTTTTACGTGGGCATTATTTTCAATCCCACCGAGCTGGCCGATAACATGCGCAAGAACGGCGGCTTCATTCCCGGCATTCGTCCCGGACGCAACACCTCGGATTATATCAACCGCATTCTGTCGCGGCTGACCCTGGTGGGCGGCGTCTACCTGGCCATCGTTTGCCTGTTGCCGGAATGGATGATCTCCGGCATTCACCTGCAGCATCTCTGGCTGGTCGGCAACTGGTTCGACCAGCACATGTGGCGCTTCGTCCTCGATGGCTTGGGCGTCCAGTTCTATTTCGGAGGCACGTCACTGCTGATCGTCGTCGGCGTGGCCATGGATACGGTTCAGCAGCTCGAAGCCCAGCTGGTCATGCGGAATTACGAAGGCTTTGTGCGCAAGGGCCGGCTGCGGGGCCGCCGGGGGTGACGCCCGCGGCTCGCATGGAGATGGCAACCAATCGCGCGTTTATTTTTCTGGGGCCGCCGGGAGCGGGGAAGGGCACGCAATCGAAGCGTTTCGCGCATCGCTGCGCGGTGCCTCACTTTTCCACCGGCGACATGCTGCGCGATGCCGTCAGCCGCGGCACCGAGTTGGGCCGGCTGGCCCAGCCGATTATGGAGCGCGGCGAGCTGGTGCCCGATGATGTCATCATGAAGATGGTCGAGCAAAGACTGGCCGAGCCGGATTACGCCAGAGGGGTGGTGTTCGATGGGTTTCCCCGCACCCTGCCGCAGGCCGAGCAGTTGGGCCGCGTCCTCGAGAGCAAGGGTTTCGGTAAGCCGGTCGTGGTCGATTTTGAGGTGAGCCTGGACGTGCTGATGCGGCGGCTCACGGGCCGCTGGTCCTGCAGCGTGTGCGGCGCGATTTACAACGTCTACGACGCGTCGCCCAAGGTGGCCGGCACCTGCGATCACGATGGCGGCAAGCTAGTCCAGCGCCCCGATGACCGCCCGGATGTCGTCAAGGAGCGGCTGGTGGCCTACGAGCGCCAGACCATGCCGCTGGCCGATTATTACCGCCGCCAGGGCCTGCTCGATGCCGTGGATGCTTCGGCGGGAATGGAAGACGTGAGCCGCGCGCTCGAAAAGATTATCCAGCGCGTGGAAGGACGCGATGGTCGTCTGTAAATCGCCGGCCGAACTGGAAAAGATGCACCGGGCCGGGCTGATCGTCTGGGGCGCGCTCGAGAAGATGCGCGCCATGGTGCGGCCGGGCCTGACGACTCAGGAATTGGACGAATGCGCCGAGGCGTACACCGCCGAGCATCACGCGCGGCCCGCGTTCAAGGGATACCGGGGATACCCGGGTTCGGTTTGCGCGTCGATCAATAGCGAGGTGGTGCACGGCATTCCGTCGCCCTCCCGCCGCGTGCGTGAGGGGGACATCCTCTCGATGGATTTCGGCGTCGAGCTGGAAGGTTACTTCGCCGATGCCGCGCTGACCGTTCCGGTGGGGAAAATTTCCCCGGCCCGGCAGAAGCTGTTGCGTGTCACGCGCGAGTCGCTCGAGCGCGGCATCGAGAAGGTCCGGCCCGGCAATCGCCTGGGGGATGTTTCCTCGGCGGTGCAGGAGTGGGTCGAGAAGCACAGCTTTTCCGTCGTTCGGGAGTTCGTGGGTCACGGCATCGGAACCAAGATGCACGAGGATCCGCAGGTCCCGAATTACGGCGTGCCCGGACAAGGGCCGCGCCTGCAGGAAGGCATGGTGCTCGCCATCGAGCCCATGGTCAATGCCGGCGGACCCGGCGTGCGCGTTCTGGACGATGGCTGGACCGCGGTCACCGAGGATGGAAGCGATTCGGCGCACTTCGAACACACGGTGGCCATAACGAGTAACGGGCCGTGGATTCTGACGCGCCCAAGGGATGCCGTCGGCCCCTGCTGGTAGCCGGCGGGAACAGCGCGGCGGTGGTTGAGTTTGCAGCCAAGAAGGCTCGGTTCGTAGGGGCGCGACGGTCCCCGGAGCTTTCGCGGTAAGGAGCACATGGCACACAGGCCACAACAGGAAAGAAAGAAACCCGGCGAGGGCAGCGGCAAGGAAGACGCCATCGAAGTGATGGCCACGGTCATCGAGCCGCTCCCGAACGCGATGTTTCGCGTCCAGCTGGAGAATAAGCACCAGGTCCTCGCCCATATTTCCGGGAAGATGAGGAAGAATTTTATCCGCATCCTGCCCGGGGACCGCGTCGCCGTGGAGCTGTCGCCCTACGATCTGACGCGCGGGCGCATTGTCTATCGCTACAAGTAGGTGGGTTCCCGCCAGAAGCGGCGTTCGCCTCGGCGGGCCGGAAATGACGGAGTCGACGAAATGAAGGTTCGTGCATCGGTTAAAAAGATTTGCATGAAGTGCAAGGTTGTCCATCGGCGCGGCGTGGTCCGGGTGATTTGCGTCAACCCGAAACACCGCCAGCGCCAGGGATAACCGGAAACGCAGGGAGGAAAAACGCATGGCTCGCATTGCAGGCGTGGACCTGCCGCCCAATAAGCGGCTCTGGGTCGGTCTCACGGCCATCTATGGCATTGGGCAGCAGCGCGCGCGTTCGCTCGCCGAGAAGGCGAACGTCGACGTGACCAAGAAGATCAAGGACCTCACCGAAGAGGAAGTCACGCGCCTCCGCGCCGCCATCGAGGCCGAAGGCGGCGTCGAAGGAGATCTCCGCAAGGACACGCAGATGAACGTCCGGCGGCTGATCGAAATTCAGTGTTACCGGGGCCTGCGCCACCGCCGGAATCTTCCCGTGCACGGCCAGCGCACGCATACCAATGCCCGGACCCGCAAGGGCCCGCGCAAGGGCGCGGTCGCGGCCAAGAAGAAAGTAGCGGCGCGCAAGTAGCCGCCTGAGTTCGGCAATCAGTAGGGGCGCTCTAGGCTTCGGCCGGCGCCTGCTGGAAAGGCAAAAAAGGAAACTATCGTGGCCAAAGAAACGAAAGACGCGGCGGCTGCTCCGGTTGCGGCGAAGCCGACGAAACGCAAAAAAGAGTTTCGCAAAAAGAGGGAAAAGCGGGTGGTCCCGCACGGCGTCGTCTGCATTCAGGCGTCGTTCAATAACACCATCATCACCCTCACCGATCCCGATGGCCGCGCCGTCAGCTGGTCTTCGGCCGGCTCGGTGGGTTTCAAGGGCTCGCGCAAGGGCACGCCCTACGCCGCGCAGCAGGCTGCGATGACCGCCGCCGGCGTCGCGCGCGACCAGTACGGCATGAAGTCGGTGGAAGTGCGCGTCAAGGGGCCGGGCGCGGGGCGTGAATCCGCTGTCCGCGCGCTGGCGTCGTCCGGGCTGCACATCAACTCCATCAAGGACGTGACGCCCGTGCCGCACAATGGTTGCCGGCCGCCCAAGCGCCGCCGCGTATAAGCGTTTCGGTCACGCAGTTTAGTTGTTCGTGGCAAAGGAGAGAAGCACTTGGCAAGACATCGTGATGCGGTTTGCCGGTTGTGCCGGCGCGAAGGGCAGAAGCTCTTCTTGAAGGGCCTCCGGTGCTTTACGGAGAAGTGCGCCATCGAAAAGCGGAATTTCGTTCCCGGCCAGCATGGCCAGGCGCGCCGCCCCAAAATGGTGGGGTATGGCATTCAGTTGCGCGAGAAGCAGAAGGTCAAGCGCACCTACGGGCTTCTCGAGCGCCAGTTCCGCAACTGCTTCGAGAAGGCGGAGCGCGCCCCGGGTCCGACGGGCGCCAACCTGCTGGTCATGCTCGAACGGCGGCTCGATAACGTCGTCTATCGCATGGGCTTGGCCGGGTCGCGGACGCAGGCCCGCCAGTTTGTTCTCCATGGCCACATCCGCGTCAAGGGCCGCAAGGTGAACATCCCCAGCTATCTGGTGGACGTAGGCGATGATGTCGCCCTCAAGGACAAGATGCACCAGAATGCCATGATTCTCGAAGCGCGCAACTTGGCGCAGAGCCAGGGCGTCGCCCCGTGGCTCGATATCGACCGCGAGAACTTCAAGGCGCGCGTCGTGGCTCTGCCGCGCCGCGAGGACGTGCAGACGCCGCCGATGAACATGCAGCTGATCGTCGAGTTGTACTCGAAGTAGCGCTCTTTTTGTTCTTTGAAAGTCTGCGGGTCGGCCCCTTGCGGGCCGGGAGGAAGGGTGAAGATGTGGAAGGGTTTTCAGAAACCAAAGCGGTTGGCGGCTGAACCTGAGACGCTGACGGACAAGTACGGAAAATTCTCCGCGCAGCCGTTCGAGCGCGGTTGGGGCACCACCGTGGGCAACGCCCTGCGGCGCGCACTGCTCAGTTCCATCGAGGGCGCCGCGATCACCGCCGTGAAGATCGAAGGCGTGCTCCACGAGTTCTCGCCGATCCCGGGCGTGGTCGAGGATGCCACCGATATCATCCTCAACCTCAAACAGGTCCCGCTCAAGCTAAACACGGACCAGGCCAAGACCATCCGCCTCGTCGTGGATACGCCCGGGCCGGTCACCTCGGAAAAAATCGAGGAGGACGCCGATATCGCCGTCCTGGACAAGAACATCTACCTCGCCACGGTGAGCGAGGGTGGCAAGCTCGAACTCGAGCTCCGCGTCAAGAATGGCCGCGGCTACGTTTCCGCCGACCGCAACTTCGACGAGGATCTCCCGATCGGCTACATCCCCATCGATTCGATTCACTCGCCCGTGCGCAAGGTCAACTACGCAGTGGAAGCCGCGCGCCTCGGCCAGATGACCGACTACGAAAAATTGACGCTCGAAGTTTGGACCAACGCCGCCATCACTCCGCAGGACTCCATCGGCCTGGCCGCCAAACTGATGAAGGATCACATGAGCATCTTCATCAACTTCGAGGAGCAGCCGGAAATCTCCGAAGAAGCCATCGAAAACTACGCCGACCCGCGCCTGGAATTCCTCGATCGGTCGGTGGAGGAACTCGAGCTTTCCGTGCGTTCCTACAACTGCCTGAAGAACGCCAATATTCAGAATCTGCGCGAACTTGTGCAGAAGACCGAATCGGAAATGCTCAAAACCAAAAACTTCGGGCGCAAATCGCTCAACGAGATCAAGGACATCTTGCTGAAGATGGGCTTGAGCCTCGGAATGAAATTCGATGAGCACGGCCGCATCATCTGGCCGCCGCTCCCGAGTCAGACCGCTCCTCCGTCTTCGGAAGAGACCACGGCTATCTAAGCCCCCAGGGGCCAGGGACTGCACGATGAGACATCTCAGATCAGGTTCCAAACTCGGGCGTCAACCGGCTCATCGCCGGGCCACGCTCCGCAACCTCGTCACCAATTTGATCGAGCGCGAACGCATCCAAACAACGCTCCTCCGCGCCAAGGCCGCGCGCCCGCTCGCCGAACGCATGATCACTCTCGGCAAGCGCGACTCGCTGCACTCGCGGAGGCAGGCCGCTTCTTTCCTGATGACTCCCGGCGCTACGCAGAAGCTCTTCACCGATCTGGCTCCGCGTTTCGCCGATCGCTCCGGAGGCTACACCCGCATCATCCGCGTGGGCTGGCGAATCGGAGATGGCGCCGAACTGGCCATCCTCGAATTCATCGGTTCGGAATTGAAGAAGAAAGATAAGAAACCAAAAAAGGCGGTCGCGGAAGAAGCTCCCGAAGAAAAGGAAGCCGCGGCCGAAAAGTAGAGCATTCCCCAACCGCATTCACCAGCCCGTCCGGACTTCTCGGACGGGCTTCTATTTTGCGGAAAACATTTCCTGTCTGGCCGCCGGCTGATCCCGTTTGCGCAGGGCCAGCACGGCCAGCGCGGCGATGACTTGTCCGCCGGCCCCGGCGGTGGTGTCGAGCAGGATGTCGGATAGCTCCAGGCCGCCGCGCCCCGGCGTCCATGACTGGTGCCATTCATCCAGCGCCGCGTAGCCCGCGACTATCGCAATCACCAGGAGCGCCCAGATGAGATGCGCCTCGCGCCGCCCGGCGCGAATTCCCCGGAGAAGAAAAACGCTCAGGACAAAGTATTCGCCGACGTGGCCGCCTTTGCGGAGAAGATGATGGAGCAGCAGCAGCGTATTGCGCGAGGCGTGCGGGAACAGCCAGTGCAGCAGCGGAATAATGTACCGGCTGGTGTGCTCGGATGAGAAGCCGGCGGTTGACATCACCGAAATGAGGATGGCCCAGAGCAGGGCGGGCCACCACGACGAGAGCCAGGTTGCTCCATGACTTTCTCGCGCGCTATTCAAGACGGTAGTTGGGCGCCTCGCGCGTGATGATGACGTCGTGCACGTGGCTTTCGCGCAGGCCGGCCTGCGAGATGCGGATGAAGCGGCCCTTCTCGTGGAGTTCCTTCAACGTTTGCACGCCGCAGTATCCCATGCCGCTGCGCAACCCGCCGACGAGCTGATCGACGAGCCCGGCGAGCGGCCCTTTGTAGGGGACCTGGCCTTCGATGCCTTCGGGCACCGACTTGCCGCGCGCCGCGCCTTCCTGCGCGTAGCGGTCGGCCGAGCCCGCTTCCATCGCCCCGATCGAGCCCATGCCGCGGTAGGCCTTGAACGTGCGGCCCTGGTAGAGAATCGTTTCACCGGGGGATTCCTCGGTGCCGGCAAACAGGCTGCCGATCATCACGGCGGAGGCGCCGGCGGCGATGGCCTTGGTGATGTCGCCGGAAAATTTGATGCCGCCGTCGGCGATCACCGGCACGCCGCTGCCCTGGGCGGCGCGCGCGGCCTCGGAGATGGCCGTAATCTGCGGCACGCCCGCGCCGGTGACGACGCGCGTGGTGCAGATCGAGCCCGGCCCGATGCCTACCTTGAGCCCGTCAATGCCCAGCGCGATCAGGTCGCGCGTTCCCTCGGCCGTGGCGACGTTTCCGGCGACCAGGTCGAGGTCCGGGAATTTGTGTTTCACCGCGCGGATGGCATCCATCACGCGGGTGGTGTGGCCGTGGGCCGTGTCGATGGCCAGGACGTCCACTTTCTCGTGGGCCATTTCCTCGGCGCGCTCCAGAAAATCGCCGGTGGCCCCGATGGCCGCGCCCACGCGCAGCCGGCCCTGATCGTCCTTGGTGGCATTGGGGAACTCGAGTTTCTTCTGGATGTCCTTGACGGTGATCAGGCCCTTGAGTTGATAATTCTTGTCGACCACGAGCAGCTTTTCGATGCGATGCTTTTGCAGGATGCGCTCGGCTTCCTCGAGCGTGGTGCCCACCGGCACGGTGACGAGGTTTTCCTTGGTCATGATGTTGCTGACGGCCTGGTCGAGGTTGCGCTCGAAGCGCAGGTCGCGGTTGGTCAGGATTCCGACGAGTTTCTGCCCTCGGGTGACGGGGAGCCCGGAGACCTTGTACTTGTTCATGATGTCGAGGGCCTGGCGCACGGAAAGTTCCGGGGCGATGGTCACCGGGTCGACGATCATGCCGCTTTCCGACCGTTTGACGCGGTCCACTTCCTCGGCCTGGAGCTCGATGGTCATGTTGCGGTGGATGAAGCCGATGCCGCCCTGGCGGGCGATGGCGATGGCCAGGCGCGCATCGGTGACAGTGTCCATGGCCGCGGCGACGATGGGAATATTCAGCGCGATCTTGCGCGAGACGTAGGTGCGCGTGTCGGCCTGCGCCGGCAGCACCGACGATTTGCCGGGCAGCAGCAGCACGTCGTCAAAGGTCAATGCTTCGGGAACGGCTCCATCAATCATCGCGTCTCCTGCGGGCGGGTTGGCCCGGTATAAACACCGAAGCCCAGCAGGATTCGCCGGGCTTGGAAAAGTTTTCTTTGTGGAACACTTCCTTCATGAATGGATGCGGTATTTTAGGCGCATCGCCCGATGAAAGCAAGGCGCGGTCGCGCAGAGGAATTGAACGAAGCGAAGGAGGTAGAGGAAGCAATGGAAGAGAGCTCTGTGGCCGGCTGGGTTGAATGTGCAAGGGCCGCCGAGTGTAGGGATTAGAACTGGCCTTGGCCCTGTGTTTCCAATAAGTTACGGCGATTTCTGTTTCCGCGAGTGTAGGGGTTAGAAATCGGCATGCGACGGGTGCGCCGGGCCCGTTGGAAAGCGCCTGGCTCCATGCGTCGCATCCTCTGGCTGTGCTCCCTTGCTCCATAAAATGCCTCACAAATCATGGTAGTGCATGCGGCGCGAATTGCAAGCGTGAGAGTCTGTGGACATTTGGCGTTTCTCTTGCGAGCGAGAGCTCGACATCATAGAGTCAACAAATGGCGCAGGCCGTGCAGGAACAGGTTTTTGCGGAGCGCCAACGGCGGATCGGCACGCGATCGAACACGGGGGAGCACACATGAACATTTCGGAATTTTTCAAACGCAGGCGAGTGGCGAGCGTGGCGTGCTTGGTCCTGGCGGGGGCCTTGCTGGCGCCCGCTGCAATGCAGGCGCAGCGGCCCGCACGCAGCGACCGGTCCTCCGCGGCCCGCATCCAGCGCCTCGAGGACATTGAGGAAATCCGTACCTTGCTGACGGATTACGGGCGCTTCCTCGATGCCCATGATCTGAAGGCTTACTCCCAGCTTTTCGCGGAAGACGGAGAATGGGTGGGCGGCTTCGGTTCAGCCAAGGGGCCGGCGGCCGTCCAGGCGCTGATGGAAAAGAACCTCGGCGTCACGTCGAAGAGCAAGCCGGGCTCCACGTATCACCTGCTGACGAATTTCGTGATCGACGTGCAAGGGAACACGGCCACGGCGTGGTCCCGCTGGACGTTCGTGGTTACCGGCGCGGACAACAGGCCGGCGATGCTCTACGGCGGGCATTACGACGACACGCTGGTCCGCGAGAAGGGGCGCTGGAAATTCCAGCGGCGCGTCGCGGCCAATGATATACCGCAGCGTCGGCGACCCGGATCAGGATGGCGAAATGACCGTGACCGTGATTCGAGGGGTGAATGCGGCTGATGTGCGAAGAGAGCGTCGCCTCGAGGGCAGACCGCTCCCAAACGACGCGGCTTCGGATTCGGGATGACATGGCGTGTTACTTAGGATGGACTTCGGAATGGGTGCGGGCGACAGCTCGGCTTCCACGATGAAGATTTCGGCGATGGGGGAGACGTGGGCGTCGATGAGATGGCCGCCCTTGGTGCTGCCGTCGGGCATGCTCACGACCGCGTGGAGGTGGACGTAGGGCTTGCCGTCGCGCAGGGAAATATTGCCGATGAGCGAGACCAGCTCGCACTTCTGGTCGATGGCGATTTTTTTGAACGCGCCCTTGGGCGGATCGCCCCAGCCAAGCGTGGCGGTGATGAAGCCGCCCAATCCGGTGATGCGGGCGGCGGCGATGTGGTTCTTTGCGGCAAATTCCGTCAAGCCGGAAAGCAGTTCATCACCTGTGCCGAAAGTGACCTTGAAGGTTCGGGCCGGCGAAAGTTGCTCGCCCTTCATGTTGGGCGCTTGTCCCGTGGCGGTGACGGGCGCGGGCCGGATGTAGCCCTCGGGAAGCGGCGGCGGCTGTTGCTGCGCGCCGAGCGAGGATCGCGGCGGCGCGATGCCAGGGCGGCGGCCAGAAACAGAGCGAGCATGCGGCTGCTGCGAACAGTGCGATTCATTTGAGGCTCCTTGCGCAAGATTGCCATGGTGCGTCTTCCGGCCGGGTAAATCCTACACCAAGTAGGTGTCTCCTAGTGTGGTGTCCCGGAAATAGCTCGCAAATCGTGCAGCCGGGCAGGGCGCAGCAAGCAGCGCCCCTACAGCGGGTTACGAGCCGCGAACTATTGCCGGTTATTTGCGGGACGCGACACTAGGTTGGCGTAAGAGCGGGCAAAAAGCTGCCCGCCCCAAAAGCGGGCGGCCGCTACAAAAGACAAGGCAAGAAGTTGCGCGCAGGGGGCGGAGTGCCTACCATGGGAAGCGGTGAGAGAATTTCAGCCGCACACGATACTTCGCAACGCGCATCGGATGACGATTGCCGCGGCGTTCTGGCCGCGGCGGTTTCCGCGGCTGTCCGCGAGCAGCCCGCGACTGTTCCAGACCGAGCCGGGAACGCGGGTGCGCGGCGAATGTCACTGGCAGGAGTGCCCGCGCGAGCATCCCACGCTGGTGCTGCTGCACGGTCTGGAAGGATCGAGCGAATCCGCATACATCCTGGGCACGGCGGAGAAAGCCTGCGAGGCGGGCTTCAACGTGGTGCGGCTGAACCAGCGGAACTGCGGCGGCACCGAACATCTGACGCCGACGCTGTACCATTCGGGGCTGAGCGGCGACATCGGCGCCGTGGTTCGGGAACTGGCCGGGCGCGACGGGCTGCCGGAAATCTTCGCGGCGGGGTTTTCCATGGGCGGGAATCTCGTGCTGAAGATGGCGGGTGAATTCGGAGACGCCGCGCCGAAGGAGTTGGGCGGATTCGTGGCGGTGGCACCGGCGTTGGACCTGGCGGCGTGCGCCGATGCCCTGGCGGAGCCGCGGAATTTCCTCTACGAGAGGCATTTCGTGCGGCGGCTGAAGCGCCGGATGCGCGAGAAGGCGCGGCTGTTTCCGGAGCGGTATGCGGCGGCGCTCAACGGGGGCATGCGCGCGATCCGCACGGTGCGCGATTTCGACGACGCGATCACGGCGCGCTTCTGCGGTTTCGAAGGCGCGGGAGATTACTACGCGCGGTCCAGCGCGGTGCAGCTCGTGGGGGCGATTGGCAGGCCCACGCTCATCCTGACGGCGCAGGATGACCCGTTCGTTCCCTATGCGACGTTCGCGCGCGCGGCGCTGCGCGAGAATCCGAACATCACGCTGGTGGCGCCGCGGCAGGGCGGCCATTGCGGATTCATTTCGCGGGAGCGGGGCGCGGAGCGCTTCTGGAGCGAAGCGCGGATTGTGGAGTTTTGCGCGGGGCGGTCGTCGCTGGCGGGACGCGGTGCGTGAGGGGCGCTGGCAGTCGTGGACGGCCAGAAGGCCGCTTAACACAGAGAACACAGAGGGCACAGAGGACACCGAGACAGGCGATTTATCGCAGAGGCGCAGAGGCGCAGAGAAAGACCGGGAAAGAAGACCTGCAGCAGGGAAACTCATGCGATTGCGTCAAAGCTGGTAAATGACTTTGCCGCCGGTGTCGGCGGTGGGGCCGTAGACCGACGGGACGGGGATGCCGAGCAGGCGCAGGTAGACGATCAGCTGGCCGCGATGATGCGCGGAATGGGTGATGCGGCGGGTGAAGATCCAGGCACGGGAGCGCGGGACGTCGAAAAAAGCGGCCTCCTCCTTCCACCAGGAATCGGGCTTGCCGCGCAGGATTTCCAATCGCCGCGCGGCGTCGGCGCGGTATTTCTCGAGTAGCCCGGCTTCGTTTTCGCGGCGGGGTTGGGATCTCCGGTGTCGATTCCCAGCATGGTTGTCATCCAGCGGCCCTCGGACTGCACTTGATGCTCGAACTGTTCGAGGACGGTGCGGGACTTGGGGCTGGGGCGAAAATCCATGGCGGTGTCGGGGAATGCGGACCAGATGCCCACGATCTTGAGAATTTCGGTCTCGTAGGTGTCGAGCAGGAAGGCGTAGGTGCTCTCGGGCACGGCAATATCACCATTATGACTATTATAGGGCCGCGCGGGGCGAAAATGCACGGGCGCGGGGAATCGCGGCAGACATACTGCTTGACCGCGCGGGACCGTGTGGCAGAATTGTAAGCGGAGGATTCAGCCGCAATGGCGATCCCATCGAAGAACCGTTTGACGCAGCCGCTGGTCCGGGCCAATGGCTCGCATCGTCCCGCAACCTGGGACGAAGCGCTGGACCGCGTGGCGGAAGGTTTCCGCGCGCAGATCCAGAAGCACGGGCCGAAGACGTTCGGGATGTTCAGTTGTTCGAAGACGACCAACGAGGTGAACTACGCGGCGCAGAAGTTTGTGCGCACGGTGATCGGCGTCGAACAACATCGACAGCTGCAACCGGACTTGACACGCTCCCAGCGTCGTCGGTCTGGCGACGGTATTTGGGGCGGGCGGCGGGACGAGTTCGTACCGCGCCATCGAGGACACCAACGTCATCCTGCTGTGGGGCTCGAACGCGCGGGAGACGCACCCGATTTTCTTTCACCACGTGCTCAAGGCGAGTGCGCAAGGGCGCGAAGCTCTACGTGATCGATCCGCGGCGCACGAGCTCCGCGCAGTGGGCGGACGTCTGGCTGGGGCTGGACGTCGGCACCGACATCATTCTGGCCAACGCCATGGGCCGCGAGATCATCGCCGCCGGGCTGGCGAATGCGCGGTTCATCGAACACGCGACCAGCGGATTCGAGGCCTACAAGAATTTCGTCGAGAAATTCACGCTGGAGCGCGCCGAGCGGGAGACGGGCGTGCCCGCGGAGGTGATTCGCCAGACGGCGCACGCCTACGCGCGCGCCGAGCACGCGGAGCTGTGCTGGACGCTGGGCATCACCGAGCATCACAACGCGGTGGACAACGTCCTGGCGCTGATCAACTTGGCGCTGCTGACCGGGCACGTGGGCCGCTACGCCAGCGGCATCAACCCGCTGCGCGGGCAAAACAACGTGCAGGGCGGGGGAGACATGGGCGCGCTGCCCGACCGGCTGCCGGGCTTCCAGCACGTCGAGAACGACGAGCTGCGCGGAAAATTCGAGCGCGCCTGGGGCGCGAAGATCCCGCACCAAGCGCGGCTTGCGGCTCAGTGAAATGTTCGACGCCATGGAGCACGGCGAATTGACGGCGGTCTACGTGCTGGGCGAAAACCCCGCCGATTCCGAGGCGGACCGCCACCGCGCGCGCAAGCTGCTGGGCGGGCTCGGTTTCATGGTCGTCCAGGACATGTTTTACACGGAGACGGCGGCGCTGGCGGACGTCATTCTGCCGGCGGCGGCGGGATGGTGCGAATCCGACGGCACGGTCACGTCGAGCGAGCGGCGCGTGCAGCGCGTGCGCGCGGCGGTGCCGCCTCCTCCCGGCGTGCGCGACGACGTGGAGATCATCTTCGATCTGGCCCGGCGGCTGGGACATGACTGGGGCAAGCCGAATTCCGAGCAGCTGTGGAATGAACTGCGGCAGCTCAGCCCGATGCATGGAGGAATGAGTTACCGGCGGCTGGAAGAACTGGGCGGAATCCAGTGGCCGTGCTACGACGAAACGCATCCGGGGGAAATCTACCTGCACGGGCGGCTGTGGGCCACGCCGTTGATCGGGCCGCGCGCGCCGTTCAGCGTGGTGGAATTTGCGCCGCCGAAGGACCTGCTCGACGCCGAGTATCCCATCCGGCTGACCACGGGGCGGCGGCTCGATTCGTATAATACGGGCGTGCAGAGCGGGCGCTACTCCTCTCCGCTGCGCCAGGAAGAGGCCCTCGAGCTGTGTCCCGAGGACGGCGCGCGCTACAACGTGCGCGAGGGAGAGAAAGTGCGGGTCAGCTCGCGCCGCGGCTCGGTGATTGCGCCGGTGCGCTTCGATCCCGGACTGCGCCCCGGCCTTGCCTTCTTAACGTTTCATGCCCACGATCAGGTCGCGACGAACGACCTGACCATTGATGCGATCGATCCGAAGTCGGGAACGGCCGAGTTCAAGGCCACCGCCATTCGCATCGAGAAGTGCCAGGAGAACTAATTGGATCTTCATCTGACCGAGGCCCGGGCTACCGCAGCAGAACAATCCGCCGTCGATAAGATTTTGGGCGCGCCCGCGTCGGGGTGGGACGGCGGGGAGCGGAACGTCGCCGTGGATAGCCGCGCGGCGTTCGGCGGGCACGAGGCGCGTTCGCGGAGGCACCTGCTGCTTCCGGCGCTGCACGCGGTGCAGTCGCGCATCGGCTGGGTCAGCCCCGGAGCGTTGAATTACATTTCCGTGCGGCTGGATGTTGCTCCGGCGGAAGTGCACGGCGTGGCGTCGTTTTACGGGATGTTTTCGCTGGCGGAGCAGCCGGCGGTGGTGGCGCAGGTCTGCGACGACATCGCGTGCCTGGCGCGGGGCGCCGGGGCGGTGTGCGGGGAACTGGAGAAGAAGCTCGGGCCTGCCGGGTCGGCCTGTCTGGGCGGACGCGCAACGTGGAAGCGGAGCACGTGCCTGGGATTGTGCGAGCGCGCGCCGGCGGCGGTGATCACGGCGGCGGGCGAGAAGCCGCGCGAGCGCGTGGTGGCTCCGGCGGATGCGGGCGCGATTCAGTCGCTGATGCAGGATGCCGTCGCAGGCAAGCTGCCCGCCGAGCCCGATGCGCTGAACATTAAGGCGTCGGTCCCGCAGGCGGGCCGGCCGGAGCTGCACTTGCTGAAACGCATCGGGCAGGCGGACCCGGCGAGCGTCGAGGCGTACCGCAGCGCGGGCGGCTACGAAGCGCTGCGGCTGGCTCTGGACATGGGGCCGGAAGCCGTGGTGCGGGAGATGATCGAGTCGCGCCTGCTGGGGCGCGGCGGCGCTGCGTTTCCCACGGGCAAGAAATGGGAAGCGCTGTTGACGCAGCGCGGGCAGGGCCGCACGCACTACGTGGTCTGCAACGCGGACGAATCCGAGCCGGGCACGTTCAAGGACCGCGTGCTGATGGAGGGCGACCCGTTCGCCATCCTCGAAGGCATGACCATTGCGGGGCTCGCCACCGGAGCGCAGAAGGGCTACATCTACCTGCGCGGGGAATATCCGCTGGCGGGCGAGCGGATCGCGCATGCCATCGCGGCGGCCCGCGCGAAGGGATTGCTGGGCGAAAACATTCTGGGACGCGGGATGCGCTTCGACATCGAGTTGCGCCGGGGGGCGGGCGCCTACATCTGCGGCGAGGAAACCGCGCTGTTCAATTCCATCGAAGGGTATCGCGGCGAGCCGCGCAACAAGCCGCCCTTCCCGACGCAGGCGGGGCTGTTCCGCCAGCCGACGGTGGTCAACAACGTCGAAACGCTGGTCAATGTCCCGGAAATTATCCGCATGGGCGGCGCGGCCTACGCGCGCATCGGCGTGGGGAACTCGACCGGCTACCGGCTGTTCTGCGTTTCGGGGCACGCCGTCCGGCCCGGCGTGTACGAAGTAGCGTTCGGCGCGACGTTGCGGCAGATCATCGAACTGGCCGGCGGCGTCGGCGGGAACGGGCGGCTGCAGGCCGTTCTGCTGGGCGGCGCGGCGGGCGGCTTCGTGTCTCCGCAGGAGCTGGATACGCCGCTGACGTTTGAGGGCACGCGGGCGATCGGCGCCTCGCTCGGCTCGGGGGTCATCATGCTGTTTGACGACTCGGCCGATTTGCAGCAGATCCTGCTGCGCATCGCGGGATTTTTCAGCCACGAAAGCTGCGGGCAGTGCGTGCCGTGCCGTGTCGGCGTGGTACGCCAGGAAGAAACGCTGAAACGGCTGGTCCACCGCCGGCCGCTGGGTTCTCCGGCCGAGGAGATCAGCCTGTTGCGGGAGATGGGGCAGGCCATGCGCGATGCGTCCATCTGCGGACTGGGGCAAACCGCTTCGAGCGCACTGGAGTCCGCTTTGAATCGATGGAGGCTGTTTTCATGAGCGAATCGGCACTAGCTCCCTCGCAGTTGATCCCGTTGCCGCGCGGGCCGGTGCCTCAGGCGCCGGCGCGTGCGCAGGCGATGATCGAGGTCAAGATGGACGGGCGAACGGTTTCCGTTCCGGAAGGCTCGACCCTCATTGACGCTGCCCGCAAGCTGGGGATCGAGATTCCCACGCTGTGCTTTTTGGAAAGCCTGACGCCGGTGAATGTGTGCCGCATCTGCGTGGTGGAGCTGGAAGGGTCGCGCACGCTGGTTCCGGCGTGTTCGCGCAAGGCCGAGCCGGGGATGGTGATCCAGACGGACTCTGAGCGGGTGCGCTTGAGCCGGCGAATGGTGCTGGAATTTCTGGCGTCGTCGGTGAACGTGTCGACCGCGCCCGCATTTGCGGAGTACATGAAGCGGTACGGCGCGCGTCCGGAACGCTTCGGGGCGTCACCGGCGACCGTGGCGCAGATGCCGAAGATCGACAACGAGCTGTACGTGCGGGATTACGCGAAGTGCATTCTGTGTTACAAGTGCGTGGAGGCGTGCGGCACCGATGCGCAAAATACGTTTGCGATCGCGGTGGCAGGACGCGGTTTTTCCGCCCATATCGCCACTGAGTACGACGTTCCCCTGCCGGATTCGGCCTGCGTGTACTGCGGGAACTGCATCGGCGTCTGCCCCACCGGGGCGCTGATGTTCAAGAGCGAATACGACCTGCGCCTGGCCGGCCAATGGAACGAATCGCGGCAAACCCGCACGGACACCATCTGTCCGTACTGCGGCGTGGGCTGCGACCTCACCGTGCACGCGCAGGACGGCAAGATCGTTCGCGTGACTTCCCCGGTGGACCACAGCGTCACCCACGGCAACCTGTGCATCAAGGGGCGTTTCGGCTGGCAGTTTGTCGAAATTCAGTCCGCTTCCAAGAAGGGTTGAATCCTCGATGCCGCCGGGGAGTGAGGTTCTCACCCTCGGTCGACCCTGCTCCCCGGCTCTGAGAACAGGGCCGTAACTTTCTCTATATCAGCCCACGATCTTTGGGTGGACAGGAGGGGCGCTTCCCGGTCCAATAGAGAGGACCAGTCTGGACAGTGGGAAGTGCTTGGGGGATAGGCGATGAGCAAAAGTGTAATTCTGTGGGCGGCCATCCTTGCGTTCGCCGTGGGGGCTGGGGCGCAGGAAAATTCCGCAGGGGCGACACTACTGACCTCCGCGATGCAGCCCGCGCTGGCGGCCGCAGCCATGCCCGCCGCGGACGCGATGGGTTCGGCGGCCACCAGCCGGCCGGATCAGCGAGAGCCGGGCGTGTACAGCGTCTTCGAGCGATACACCTGGCAAGCGTCCGCCGGCTACACGTTTCTCCGCTTCTATGCAATCCCCGGTGTCACCCAGGACATGAATGGCCTGAATCTTTCGCTCGTCTATTATCGCCAAGGCGGATCCGCCGCGGCGGATGCCGAGATGGTGGTGGCGGCGGGAGGATCCCAATGGGGTTCAACCTCGAAATTCGCGTCCGCCATGGGCGGGCTGCGCTACCGCTTTGCATTGACCCGCAAGATGGAATGGTGGGTGCACGGTATGGCCGGGGGATCGCACTTCCTGCCCCAGACGGCGTGGGGCAGCCAGACGGCCTTCGCCTACGCAGCCGGCGGCGGCGTAGACTTCAACGCGCGCCGGCATCGCATCGCTTACCGCGTTTCCGCGGACATGATCGGGACGCGCTTCTTCGGCACCTACCAGTACAGCCCCAGAGTCTCGGTGGGCATCGTCTACAAGTTTTAGCCGCAACTCTTGGGCCCGAAATGCCGCGGGGGTGCCGCCCGGTGTCCCCACAGGTGTCCCTCCCGCCAAACGAAGTGGGTCCAGGGCCTGAGGCTTGCTACGGCGCAGCAGGGCGGTTAGTATTTGCTTGCGGTCTCGCGACGATTCCCAAAGTCCCAAACCGGCGGAGCCCTTCCATGCATCTATTCCAGGAACTCAAGATTCGCGACGTGACGCTGCGCAACCGCATCGCCGTTTCCCCGATGTGCCAGTATTCGAGCACCGATGGTTTTGCCACCGACTGGCATCTGGTGCATCTGGGCAGCCGGGCCGTAGGGGGAGCAGGGCTGATCCTGGCCGAGGCCACGGCGGTATTGCCCGAGGGACGCATCAGCCCGCACGACCTGGGAATCTGGAAGGACGAGCAGATCGCGCCGCTGGCCCGGATCACGCGGTTCCTGCGCGAGCAGCAGGCGGTGGCCGGGATTCAACTGGCGCACGCGGGGCGCAAGGGCAGCGTCGAGCGGCCCTGGGAAGGCACGGGCTGGGTTCCCGAATCTCGCGGCGGATGGAAACCGGTGGCGCCCAGCGCCATCGCGTTCGACGCAAAGTACGCCACTCCGTCGGCGCTCGATGAGAAGGGCATTCAGGCCATCGTGCAGGCCTTTGCGGAGGCGGCGCGCCGCTCGCGGGAAGCGGGCTTTCAGCTGATCGAAATTCACGCCGCGCACGGCTACCTGATCCACGAGTTTCTCTCGCCGCTCGTCAACCGGCGCGCGGACGCCTACGGCGGCTCGTTTGAGAATCGCACGCGGCTGGCGCGCGAGGTGGTGACGGCGGTGCGGCGCGAGTGGCCGGAAAGACTCCCGCTGTTCGTGCGCATTTCGGCCACCGACTGGGCCGAAGGCGGCTGGGACCTGGAGCAATCGGTGGAGTTGGCCAAACAACTCGGACCGCTGGGCGTGGACCTGGTGGATTGTTCCTCGGGCGGGCAGATTGCGGGGGCGCAAATTCCCATGGGCCCGGGCTACCAGGTTCCGTTTGCGCAGGCGATCCGGCAGCGAGCGGGCATTCTGACCGGAGCCGTGGGACTGATTACTTCGCCGGAGCAGGCGGAGGCGATTCTGCGGGAAGGGAAGGCAGATCTGGTGGTGATGGCCCGGGAATTTCTGCGCCATCCGTACTGGCCGCTCCACGCGGCGCGCGAATTGAAGCATCCCATCGCCTGGCCCGCGCAATACCTGCGCGCGGCTCCCGAAGGCGCGCCCATGCGCGGAACCGGGGATGCGCTGGAAACGTTGCGGGCCACGGAAAGAGCGCGTTAAAAAGCCTCGCCGTCCAGCCGGAAAGGGCACAACAGGGTACAATAGACAGTGGGTAGGCGCCCGGGTGGGCGATGGTGGGGCAGGGCGAAATTTTCAAATCCAAAGAGGAGCAATAAGAACATGGGATACGGTGGTCGCGAGAAACCAGCGAAGAAATCAGGACGAGCCGGATTTGTGGAGGCCAAACTCGAAGAGCTCCGGCGCCGGTGGGATGCAGCCACCACCGACCGCGAGAAGGCCGAAGTGTCCGAGCAAATCCGCGAATGGCAAGCCTTCAAGCCCGAACGCTCCGCACCCTCCGGCGGCAGACGCTAGCAGTTTCCGGCAGCAAACTCCGTGAGGCACGCACGCAGTTGCCTAACGCGCCCGGCTGAACCGCGCGGGCGCGGTCGCACGTCTCGGGGTCCCATCCTCGGACATGGACCTGCCCTGCGCGGCGGGTCTGGTGTCACGACTCCGGTGAGCTTCGCCGGAGTGACGCAAGCCGCATTTTCTCCACAGTCTCTTAGTGTGGAATTCCAGAAATAGCTTGCTAGCCCCCAGGGCGCAGCAAGCAGCGCCCCTACGGCGGATTACAACGTTCAAACTATGGGCAGTGACTAGGGGACGCAACCCTACCCGCGGCCGAGCCTGCTGGCGGCCCAGCGAAAGAAGACGTGGGCCTCGTTGAGACGAAACATCAGCGCGGCCGCGAAGTAAATGGCGCCGTAGGGCACGAGGACCATAGCAGCGATCAGAATCGGCGAATGGTTCCGCACGAAGTGGTGAATCGTCCAGCCCACCGCAGCGGCCGCCAGAGCCGCTACCCACAGTTTGGCGAGGTAGGCCCCGGGAAGCCCGGTGGGGCCGATGCGGCGGTTCAAGGTGCGCCGCAACAGAGTGAACTCGACCCACGAAGCTACGCCGGCGGAGATGGTGAGGCCCGCCACGCCCCAGCGCGCGCTTAGTCCGAGAGCCGGAGGCAGCGGGATGGCGCAGAGGTAGCCGAGAATCATGGTCAGGCCGACGCGCACGATGGCGAAGCGCAGCGGCGTGCGCGTGTCGCGCAGCGCGTAGTACGCCGAAGAGTAGAGCCGGCCGAGCGTCGAGGCCAGCAGGCCGACGGTCGAGCCCGCCAGGATTCCCCACACGTAGATCACGTCGGCGTGCGTGAAGCGCCCGGATTGATAGATGGCTGCGACGATCACGTCGCCCAGCACCAGAAACGCCGCGACCGACGGCACGACGAAAAAGGCGATCTGCCGCAGTCCCGCGTCCAGACGCCCGCGCAAGAGCCGCGGCCACTTCCTCCTCGCTCCCGACCGCGCTCGACATTGCGGCAGCTCGGCGGCCGAGACGGACATCCCGAAAAGGCTCACCGGCAGCGTGTAGAGCGTCTGCGCGTACGATAGCGCGGCGACCGCGCCGGTGGCCGAAGCAGGCTGGCCAGCAGGGCGTCCACGTAGGCGCTGATCTGCACCACGCCGCGGCCGAAAAATACCGGGACGAAATTGCGCACCACGGTCCGCACGTTTTCCGCGTGGCGGCCCAGGGAGAGATGCAGGCCGCGCAGCAGCCGCAGCACGACCGGCAATTGCACCGCGACTTGCAGCGCGCTGCCGGCCACCGATCCCCAGGCCAGAACTTCCGCCAGAGGAAACTGCGCGTAGCGCGCTCCCCAGCCCCACAGCGTGGCAATCATCGCGACGTTCCAGATCACCGGCGCGGTGTAGGAGAGGAAGAAGCGGCGGTGGCTGTTGAGGATTCCCAGGCACCAGGCGGAAAAGACCAGCAGGCCCGCGCCGGGAAACAGAATGCGCACCAGGCGGATGGTGAGCTCGCGCTTTTCGCCGGAAAAGCCCGGCGCGATGGCGTCGATCAGATAGGGCGTGGCCAGCACGCCGATCAGGACGAGCAGGGAAGTGGTCAGCGCCAGCAGCGCCGGCGACAGCGCCCGCCGTGCGCCGCGCCTCTTCGTCCTCTTTGCGCGCCAGCAGGCCGGCGTAGACGGGAATGAACGAGGCGGAGAGCACGCCTTCGCCGAACAGGTTCTGCAGGAAATTGGGGATGCGGAAGGCGGCCCGGAAGGCGTCCGCCGCGTCGGAATTGCCGAAGTAGTGCGCGAAGACGCGGTCGCGGACCAGGCCGGCGATGCGGCTCAGGAAGATTCCGGCGGCCACCAGAAACGCGTGCTGCCGGGATTCTTCCCGGGGCGCCGGGGTTGTTCCGGGGCTTGTCACGGCTGCGATGGACAGGGCGTGTGCATAGAGTCGAGGCGATTCATGGCAATTGTTTCCGAAACCAGAGTAGCACGGGAAACAGGCGCTAAATCTAAAGCGCTGTCCATGAGGTGTCCAACATGCGAAAACGATACGGGAAGTGGCTAGCAGGGCGCTGAAGAAGAGGCAGCAGGGAACTTCAGGGGCTAAAGCCCGTTCTGTTGTGCGGCGTTTATGTCGCGGCTGAAGCCGCGACGCACAAAGCTCTCGGTGTGCTTCAGGGCGCGTGCGGGCGGAGGATGTCGCTCAAATAGTCGGGGCGGGCTTTGTCGCGCACCAGATGTGGATATTGCAGGCCGCCGTGGTAGGCCACCAGACAGGTCTGGGTCAGAGCGCCGTTGAGGACCGTGAGCTGGATGGGCGCGGCGGCAGAGCGCGCGGCGGCCACGGCATTTTTGATCTCCGCGGGCGAATACGGTTTTCCGTCTACAGCGGTGATCTTCATTCCCGGGCCAATCCCGGCGTTAAACGACGGGCCATTGCGGATGACGTCGGCGACCGCGCCATCGGCGGCCATAATCAGCCCGATCGAAGAGCCGAGGTCAGTGCGCTGATTCAAGGCGTCAGCGCTTTCCTGGACCGGGTTGGGCTGATCGTTATAGATCAGCTTCCAGCCGCCGTTTTCGATGGCCTCGATGGGTGTGGGCGGCGCAGTGGTATCCAGACGCAGGCGAAGGAAGCCGGCCCAGTCGTACGGCGCCAGGCCGTTGAGTGTTGCGACGATGTCGTCGAACGTATACGTCTTCAGGGCGGGTTCGCCGCCGGGTCCGGCGTAGAAGATCCGGCAAAAGTCGTCGATGGATTTCCGGCCGTTGGTCAGGCGGCGCAGCGTGGTGTCGATGTCCAGCCCGAGCAGTTTGCCTTCCTCGTAGAAATCGGTGCCGCGGCGCCAATTCGACCAATCGAAGTAGGCGTCATACAGGATCGGCGCGGCATCGGCGGTGTCCTGCAGGGGCCGCCAGTCGCGTCCGGGAGTGCGCGCGGTCATGGCGGCCGTGCGGGCCAGCGATTCCCGCGCCTGCTCGGGGCTCCAGAGACCGCTGCGCGCCGTCAACACGGCACCCAGATAATCGGTGAAGCCCTCGTAGAACCACAGGAGGTCGTCGCGCATCGGCTGCTGGTAATCCGCCGTGGCGAGGTCGGCCGGGCGGCGATACTTCCCGTTCCACGAATGGACGTACTCGTGAGGAAGCAGATCCGCAAAATCGAGGCGCGCCGTGTCGTCGACCAGGCTGCGGGCGGCGGCGCGGTTGTCGCTGGACTCGTGGTGCTCCAGTCCGAAGTGCGCGACGTCGTCGCTCAGACTGATCAGGAAGTGGTAGTCGCGGTAGTACCGCACGCCGAACAGTGCGCCCGCTTCGGCCACCAGCCGGCGATAGTGCGCTTCCATTTCCGCAGGCATCGCCAGATCGGTTTCCCGGTCGGCGGCAATGTCCATCTCGTGCGGAGGATTCTGGCCGGGCGTGAGCTGGAGCACACGGAGATAGTGTCCCGCCAGCACGGGGGAATCCACGAGGGTATTGAGCGCGACGGGCGGAAAGTCCACCGTGTCGCCGTTCTGTTGCGCGCCGGGCAGCGCCGTGGCGAACTTCCATCCCGCGGGCAGCCGGAGGCTCGGTACGAAAGTAAGTTCACGCACCGGATAACCCTGGGGATACAGCAACACCTGGTTCCAGTTCAGCACGGCGAGGAATGCCGTGGCGGAAGCGCCGGCGGAAAATCCCGACGCGGGAGCGGAAAGCAGGAAATCGAGGTCGGCGTCGAGCGAACTCACGCCCGGCGGAATTTCCAGATGGAACGTGAACATGTCCAGCAAGTCGCGCCGCCAGGGAATTGTCTTCCCGCCCGCCATGAATTTCAGGCCGGCCACGTTGACGAGCGGGGCGTCGGGCATGTGCTCTCCCGGAAGCCACGCGGGGTAGTACAGCACCATCGGCCCTGGCCGCACGGGGAACTGCAAGTGGGCGTGCAGAAATTTCTGCGCGGTGTGGGAGGCGTCAACCTCGAGGCGAATCGGGCCGGGCCGTGCCTGGGCATGCAAAGGCTGGCATGCGGAAAAAGTTGCGGCGGCCAGAAGAGCGGCCAGCGCGCTCGCGCGGAAGAAGTTCGTCATCCCGTTTCCTCGGGGCCGCCGAACTCCGTTCCCATCGTGGGTGCGGGCCCATGAAACTATCTTAGGGCACCGCAGCAGGAAGGCAAGCGCTGGTTCCCATGCACTGTATACAGGTGAAAATAGCGTGCGGCCGTTTGTGCGGCCCCCGGGGGTGGCGCCTATCTCGGCACAACGGATGCACTTACACGCATGAATGGAGTGCGGCGGACCTATGAAGGCCACTCATGCCTGGAAATCTTGGGCGGTGGTACACTCAGGCCGATTAGCCCCGTCCATTTTCGGGGGGATCGACGTCATTCTTGATCGCAATTATGTTGCCGGTCAGACAGGGGTAAAGCATGGCAAACGAAAACGGCACGTTCCTGGCGTATAAGGACATCTGGCTGCTGGACGGAGTGCGGACTCCTTTCATCGAATACAACACGGCGCTGGGCTTGGTATCGCCCACGGATCTGGGCATCAAGGTCGCTCGTGCGGTGCTGGAGCGCGCGGGAGTTTCGCCCGCCGACGTCGGCTCGGTAATCGCCGGCTGCGTGGAGAAAGCGAGCTTTGACGGCTACTTTCTGGCGCGCCATACCGGACTCTACTCCGGCGTTCCGGTGGACCGCCCCGCACTGATGGTGCAGCGCGTCTGCGGGACGGGATTCGAGAGCATCACGCAGGGCGCCGACGCGATTGCGCTGGGCAAGATTTCGCTCGGATTGTGCGTGGGAGCGGAGTCGATGAGCCGCAGTCCGGTTGCCGCATACACGCACCGCGGGGGCTTCCGCCTCGGCCAGATCGAGTTCAAGGACACGCTGTGGGAAGCGCTGCATGACACCGCCCCCGATGTGAGCATGGGAGTAACGGCGGAGACCCTCGCCGTCACGTACAAGATCACGCGCGAGGATGTCGACCGCTTTGCGGAGTCGAGTTTCGCGCGCGCCCTCGCCGCACAGAAGAACGGTTTCCTGGCGGGCGAGATCGTCCCGCTGGTGACGGAGAAGTTTGAATTGCCCGGCTACAAATCCCGGGGCATTCAACTGCCGAAGGGAGTCGACCGGCTGGCGGACGACACGCATATTCGGCCGTCGTCGTTCGAGGGGCTGTCGAAAATCCGGCCCGCGTTCGGCGGCGTGCAGACCGGCGGCAACAGCTCCGGCATTGTGGACGGAGCCGCGGCCGTGCTGGTGGGCTCGGGCGCGTACGTGCGCTCGAAGAGCATCAAGCCGCTGGCGCGGGTGGCAGCGGTGGCCGCCGTCGGCGTGCCGCCGGAAATCATGAGCATCGGGCCTGCGCCCGCGATTCGCAGGGTGCTCGACGGCGCCGGAATGACGCTCGATCAGATTGCCCGCTTCGAGATCAACGAAGCGTTCGCGGCGCAGCTGCTGGGGGTCGAGCGCGAACTCAAGCTCGATCGCGCCAAGCTCAACGTCAACGGCGGCGCCATCGCCATCGGGCATCCCCTGGCGGTCACCGGCGTTCGCCTCGTGCTGACGGTGGCCCGCCAGTTGCGCCAAGCGAAGCTGCGCTACGGCATCGCTTCGGCGTGCATCGGCGGGGGGCAGGGCATCGCCGTCCTGCTCGAAAATCCCGAGGCGGCTGGATAACGCCCGCCGCGAGGCAGCGGCAGGGCCATTCGTAATGGGGGGCCGCGTTGCAGCGGTCCACGGCACGTCGCCGATCGCGCGACGCCAGGCGCGTCACGCGCGGGGGGCTGACATGGACAAGCAATGGGAAGCGCTGACACCGGCGCAGAGATTCGAGGAGCGCGCCCGGCAGTGGAAGTTTCCGGAGGGAGTCGAGTTCGCCACGCCGGAGGCCGCGCAGGCCTACCAGCAGCGCGTGCAGAGGTTTCTCGATGTCGTCCAGCTCCGCAAGCCCGACCGCATTCCCGTCTGCCCTTCGGCCGGATACTTTCCCTTCCACTATGCGGGCGTGACGGCCTGGGAGGCGATGTACGATTACGAACGGCTCGGCTTCGCTCTCAAGAAATATCACTCCGATTTTCTGCCCGATAACCGCGCCGGTTCGATGCTCTACGGTCCCGGAAAAGTCTTCGAAATTATGGATTACCAGCTCTATCGCTGGCCCGGCCACGGCCTGCCGCCCGAAACGCATTTTCAGTGCGTCGAAAACGAATACATGCACGCCGACGAGTACGAGCAGCTGACCACCGATCCGACCGATTTTTTCATCCGCACGTATTTGCCGCGCATCTTTGCCACGCTGGGCCCGCTGCAAAACATGGAGAATCTCACGGACATCCAGGAGCTGCCCTACACCGCTCCGGCGTTTGTTCCCTTTGGATTGCCGCAGGTGCAGGAGGCGTGCAAGCGGCTGATGGAAGCCGGCACCGCCGCGCTCGAATGGATTCAGGCGTGCGCCAAGATCGACCGCTGGACCACCACGAACCTCGGCATTCCGGGATTTGCCGGCGGCTATTCGAAGGCGCCGTTCGACATGGTGGGCGATACGATGCGGGGCACGCGCGCCATCATGCTCGATCTGCACCGGCATCCCAAGAAGGTTCTCGCCGCGGTCGAGCGGCTGGTTCCCCTGGCGATTCAGTGCGGCGTGCGCTCCTCGAAGAAGGCCCGCAATCCGCTCATCTTCATGCCGCTGCACAAGGGCGCCGACGCTTTCCTCTCCGACAAGGATTTCAAGACGTTTTACTGGCCCTCGCTGAAGGCGACGATTCTCGGGATGGTGAAGGAAGGGCTCGTGCCGTACCTGTTCGTGGAAGGAAGCTACCGCAAGCGGCTCGACGTCATCGCCGACCCCGACATTCCGCCCGGGACCACGCTGTGGATGTTCGATCAGATTGACATGAAAGAAGTGAAGAAGCGCTTCGCTGGATGGGCCTGCTTCGGCGGCAACCTCCCGACGTCGATGATGACGGCCGGGAAGCCCGAGGATATCAAGGCGTTGGTGAAAGGGCTGATTGACGATGTAGGCCGCGACGGCGGCTACATTCTCGGCACCAGCGCGCCGATGTACGACGCCCACCCCGAGAATGTGCGCGCCTTCGTCGAAACCGGCAGGGAATACGGCATCCGCTGATCGCCACGGCTCTCGATCCACACCTACATTCACGTAGCGCGTTCACGAGCCATCGACTAATGAATTCCCGGCGAGTTGGAGTAGAATACATGCCGCTTCGCAGTTCAAAAGTGGGATCTTGAATTCATCGCTCTCATAGGCAGGAGACAGTATGACCACATCCGACCAGCAGGTGGCGGCCATCGCGCAATGGTTTGCGAGTCCCCGGTTCGCGGGCATCGTCCGCCTCTACTCGCCGCATGACGTGGTGGAGCAACAGGGCACGATCTCCAGCGACTACACCGTTGCGCGGCGGGCGGCCGAGGAGTTCTACGCGCGCCTGCGCCAGCTGTTCGAGCAGCGCAAACAGATCACGACGTTCGGTCCGTATTCGCCGGGACAGGCGGTTACCCTGAAGCGGATGGGAATCGAAGCCATTTATCTTGGCGGCTGGGCGACCTCCGCCAAGGGTTCGTTCTCCGAGGATCCCGGTCCGGACTTGGCGAGCTACCCGCTCAGCCAGGTGCCGGACGAGGCCGCCGTGCTGGTCCGGGCGCTTCTCACGGCCGACAAGAACCAACATTTCGCGCGCACGCGGATGAGCGAAGAACAGCGCAAGGCGATTCCGGCGGTCGATTATCGGCCCTTCATCATCGCCGACGCCGACACGGGCCACGGCGGGGATGCGCACGTGCGCAACCTGATCCGCCGCTTCGTGGAGGTTGGGGTTCCGGGCTACCACATCGAAGACCAGAAACCCGGAGCGAAGAAGTGCGGCCACCAGAGCGGCAAGGTGCTGGTCGGCGAGGACGAGCAGATCCGGCGTCTGAACGCGGCGCGTCTGCAGCTGGACATCATGCGAGTGCCGGGCATCATTGTGGCCCGAACCGATGCCGAAGCGGCGACGTTTCTCGAGAATCGCACCGACGAGCGAGACCAGCCCTTCATCCTCGGCGCAACCAACCTTGAGCTGCCAAGTTACCGGATTGGCTATCTGGCCATTCTGAGAAAGCTATTCGAACAGGGAGTCGACGTCCGGGGACACCTGCTGTTCGCCGTGTCGGAAACGGAGTACCGGGCGACCTTTGCCTGGCTTGAACAGACCGGGCTCATGGCGCTGATCAAAGAGGCTGCCCAGGGCATCACGCATGCGTCGGCAACGGAGCTCGACGCCGTGCTCGAGAAGATCGATACGCGCTACATGGAAGTCTGGCAGGCAGCAGCCGGGCTAAAGACCTACGGGCAGGCGGTCGCCGACTTGATGGAGTCCCGCGCGGCCGAAGGCGAGCGTTTCGACATGAGCGTCGAGAAATGGATGGCGTTCTCGAAACGCGCTTCCTTCTACGAAGTGCGCGAGCGGGCGAAGTCGATGGGGATCCAGGTGGCCTGGGATTGCGAGCTGCCCAAGACGCCGGACGGCTTCTATCAAATTCAGGGTGGGATCGACTACGCCATCGCCAAATCACTGGCGGCGGCGCCCTTCGCGGACCTCCTGTGGATGGAGACCAAGACGGCGGACCTCAGGGACGCCGGAAAGTTCGCGCAAGCGATCCACGCGGAATATCCCGACAAGATGCTGGCGTACAATTTGTCGCCGTCCTTCAACTGGGACACCACGGGCATGAGCGACGATGAGATGAAGCGGTTTCCGGAGGAGCTAGGAAAGCTTGGGTTCGTCTTCAACTTCATCACCTACGGTGGACATCAGATCGACGGCATGGCCGCTGAGGAGTTCGCAACCGCGTTGAAGGAAGACGGCATGTTGGCGCTGGCACGCTTGCAGCGCAAGTTCAGGCTGCTCGAGTCGCCCTATCGGACGCCGCAGACGCTGGTGGGAGGGCCACGGCTCGACGGCGCACTGACGGCGTCGACGGGCCGTACCGCGGCAACAAAGGCGATGGGTATCGGATCGACACAGTTCCAGCATCTGGTTCAGACGGAGGTCCCACCCAAGCTGCTGGAAGAGTGGCTGGCGGCGTGGCGGAAACACTGGGCGCATCCGGCCAAGATGCGGGTCGAGCTGCGTCCCCACACGGCCGGTTCGGAACTGCTGGAACTCAGCGTGCTCGACGAACCCAGCGGCGAAAAGCTCGCGAACATCATCTTCGCCGATGCCCAGGATCGTCGCGGCCGGAAGTTCCTCTTGGTTCGCGACCAGAACACGGTCGAACGGCTGCGCAAGAAGCGCATGATGGCGCTCGTCCAACTGTTTCTGATCCACCGCTATAAAGCCAGCACCGTGCACTACGTTACGCCGACCGAAGATAACGAGTTCCAGACGCAGAAGATGAAGAGTATGGGAATCTTCTCGGACGTGCAGACGGAAGTCGGGCAAATCATCGTCGCGACCGTCAACAAACAGGTTGTTGACGAACTGCTCAAGCCTGACCGGACTTCCCTGTTGGAGATGATCCGGAAATCCTAGCTGCAGATGGCGCAGTCCCCAGGAGAGGTTCGTCATCGCCGCATGAACTCTGTGATGCGCGACACATTTCAATGGGTCCTACGTCACTGCGGATTCGTCCCGCCGATGGTATCCCTTGCTCGAAGGGGGTGACACACCCATGCTGCCAGCCATTATTGCAATCTGGGCGGTGGTTACCGTGATTCTGATCGCACTGTCGATTCACCGTTCGATTTTCATAATGCGAGAGGAAGATACGATTTTTCTCTCAGCAGGGGAGCGTTCGACGAAGGGCGAGTACACCACAACCATTCAACGACTGAAGCGCCTGGAATCGGTTCTCAAGCTCTTTTCCTTCGCATCCGGTGCGTTGACGCTCTTGGTGGCTGTGATGTGGCTCTACGAACGGTTATATCGCTAGCGAGTTCTGAAAGAGTTTCAACACTCGGATCCGCTTCCCTCCCATGGCGAGCCGGCAAACCGCCCATGCTGCTTTGGGGAATTCGACTTCTCCGGTAACCCCTGCGTTAATCAGGCGCCTTCCTGGGACAAGACAAACAGTCACTTCGCTGGATGATGGGGAATTCGGACAGGCGGGACGAAAGGAGAGAGGCGCCCGGTAACCTCACAAGCGCCTCCCCTACTGCGTTAACGTAAACCGTACCTCACTGGATCACCTCCTTCTCGGCAGGAACGCCGATGGCGACAAGAATGTCGCGTGATCCGAGTATAACGCAGGATCGGAGAGATATCAGAACAAGCCTTTCCTAATCCCGTGAGCTGAAGCCCGAACAAGTTCCGGGCGGTTGGTCGGCCATCCGGAAAGTGTGCAGTATTGGGCCAAAAGCCGCCATGGCACGAGTCACGCTCAAAGCGGTTTGCTTGTGGGTGCGTTCTAATTGTTGAGCGAGCCGCCGTCCACCAGGATGGTCTGGCCGGTGACAAAATCGCTGGCGGGCGAAGCAAGATAGATGACCGTGCCGACGAGGTCCTCGGGGCGCTCGTCGCGCTGGATCGACCGGCTCTTGTTCGTGGGGACGCGAACCATCTCCATGAACTCGGGCTGCTGCGCCATCACCGTTTCGCTGACGGTCAATCCCGGAGCGACGGTGTTGACGCAAATCCCCCACTGTCCCACCTCGCGCGACAAGCAGCGCGTGATGGACAGTACCGCGCCCTTGGAAGTGGCGTAGTGCAGCATTCCGGGGACGCCGCGCATGGCCATGCCCGTGCTGATGTTGATGATCTTGCCGTAGCCCTGCGCCTTCATGTGCGGCAGGACGTGCTTGGCCATCAGGAACGGGCCGCGCGCATTGACGGCCATGACGCGGTCCCACAGCTCGACCTCGAGCTCAGCGGTCGGAACCGGGCACAGGGCCGCGCACAAGCGCGGCGTTGTTCACCAGGATGTCGATGCGTCCGAACTGCTCGGCCACCTGCGCGACAAACGAGCGGACCGAGGCTTCGTCACTCACGTCGAGCTTCAGGCCGAGGCAGGAGTTCGCGCCGTGCTTTTCCGCGATCTCCCGGACCGCAGGCGCGCAATCCACAATGTCACCAATGGCGATGCGGGCGCCCTCGCCTGCGAGGCCCCGCGCGTAGTGCCGGCCGATGCCCTGCGCGCCGCCAGTGACAATCGCGACCTTGCCGTTTAGCTGAGCCATCTGCCGTTTCCTCCGATGGGATTGCGGAATGTGTCGCGCCGCTCCTGCTATCGCGCGGGAGGGCCCGGCGGTCCTGGGGGAGCCGTCAAATCGTCCGGCTGGGCCGTGTTGGCCAGGAACGCCTGTTTGCGCACGAACCGCAAAATCGAGCCGGGCCCGGTGCGCGCCCCGCCCATGCCGGAAAACTTGAACGAGTTGGATTCGACATCGCGCGTTTTGGCGAGCGTGAGAAACGTGTCCTGGAGGCTGATGGTTCCGGCGTCGATTTGGCTACCGATGCGCCGGGCCTCTTCCTCGGTGCCGGCGATCACGGCGGCCGACAGGCCGTAGATCGAATCGTTGGCCAGGCGCACGGCGTCTTCTTCGGTCGCGTATTTCATCACCGGCATGACCGGGCCGAAGGTTTCCTCCTGCATGATCTTCATCTCGTGGGTGACGCCGGTGAGCACGGTGGGGC
This sequence comes from Terriglobia bacterium, assembly GCA_963791705.1. Lineage (GTDB taxonomy): Bacteria > Acidobacteriota > Terriglobia > Acidiferrales > UBA7541 > Palsa-295. Next base: position 72,368 of record CAWBTO010000010.1, read on the forward strand.
GCATGTAGAGACCGCCGCCGAGATTCTGGCTCTTTCCTCCCGTGCGGATCGCCGCGCCTTTGGCCACGGCATCGTCGAGGTGCGCATCCACGATTTCGGCCTGCCGCGCCCAGCCGAACGGCCCGATGTGGCCCTGGTTGGGGTCCGGATAATTCAGCGCGACCTGCTCGGCTCTCTTCACCAGCAGATCGACGAAGGCGTCGTGCACCTTTTCCTGCACGTAGATGCGTTCGATCGAGAAGCAGACCTGGCCGGTGCCGAAGCATGCGCCGCGCAGAATGGCGGTAACGGCGCGTTCGAGATCGGCGGTTTCGGTGACCACCACGGGATCTTTGCCGCCGAGTTCGAGAAACACGGGGATGAATCTCCGGGCGCAGGCCTCCGCTACTTTGCGGCCGTTGACCACGCTGCCGGTGAAGCAGACGATGTCAACGTTCTGGATGACGTCCTGCCCCGTCTGGCCGTCGCCGGTCACGTAGGTGAGCACGCCGGCGAGTTCGGGAACTTCCGCAATCGAGCGCATCAGCGGCTCGACGAAGCGCGGCGTGACTTCGCTCGGCTTGATGATGACCGCGCAGCCGGCGAACAGCGCGGGCACGGCGTCGATCATCGAGAGCATCAGCGGCGCATTCCACGGGCTGATGACGCCGAGAAGAGCGTACGGCTTCAGCGCCGTGGAGAACGCGATGTTGGGCATGATCGAGGATTTGCCCTCGAGACTGGCCCGCTGCAGAACGCCGGGCGCCGCGTTGCTCCAGCCGAGAATATTGCCGATCACGATCCCGGGACTCATGCGCGAAATCGCGCAATAGCCGGTGTCCACGGAATCCGCCTCAGCCAGCGCCGCGCTGTGGATCTTCAGCCGCTCCGCCCACTGCCGCATCACGGCGATGCGATGCTCGAGCGGCGCGCTGCCCCAGGCTTTCTGCGCGTTCCGCAGCCGGGCGCAAATTTCGGCGAGTTCCGCGGCCGTCGGCGGCGTGATGCTCCGGTCGACTTGCCCGGTGCGGGGATTGCGGACGGGGATTCTTCTCCGCTCCGCCAGCGGGGCTGCCGGCCCGGCGGAATCGGATGTTGCACGGCCTGGCGCGCTTGGATTCATGTGTGCCACCTGAAAAAGCGGGGCGCTGAAAAACTCGGCTAACTCTTGCCGCGGACGATGGGAGCCGGACGCTCTCCGGCCCAGGGAATCTTATCCTTGTCCATCCACGCGTTGATCTGCACGGACTGAAACCGCCACGCGCCGTTCTGCTTGACGCACACGTTGTCCCAGGTCCCGATGCCGAAGACGAAATTCGTGCGGTACTCCGTGTTGTACTGCACGATCGAAAAGAAGGCCTTCACGCGCACGCCCGCGCCTTCCGGTGTCATCAGGTAATGATTGGCGAGGTGCTGCCGGCCGAGCCACCAGGTGTGGCGGTCGTACCAGAGTTCCTGCACCGCCCGGCGGATCGCCGCATGGCCCTGCATCTGTCCCTGCCACAGATGGTTGAAAACGCCGTCTTCGGTGAAGCAGTTCACGAATCCGTCGGCATCGCCCAGGTCCAGGGCCCAGCAGTATTTGGCGAAAAGTTCCTGGATGTCGAGCCGGTCTTCCACCGAGAGCTTCGATCCTGCATCGGGCATGGCGGCACCTGCCTTCTGATGTGAAATGCCGGGAGCCGGCGCGACGCCGCGCGCAGGTTCCGGACGACGGGGATTGTACGCGCCTAGCTGGTGCAAGCGCAATGCGATCGGCGGGCGCAGACTATGACGACGCGACCGCGGGCCGCATCTTCCAGGCGGGCAGGAACGCCAGACTCCCCAACCAGCAGACCACCACCAACGCGACAAAGTACAGCCAGCTCCCATTGGCCAGAAAATGGTAATAGATCACCGGCGTGACAAAGTTCGTGACGGCCATGACCTGTCCGACCAGTCCCGAGGCCGCGCCGCCACGGGAAGGATCTTTCACCACCCGCGGCAACAGCGCCATCAGCGCGGCCGTGGCCACGCCCGTGGTGAACGCCCACAGGACCAGCATCGTCACCGCCACCGGAAAAGCCGTCCACGGCGCATAGAGCAGAGTGCCCACGATCACACCCATCACCGCGATCCCTCCGTAGAGCGAGATCGTGCGCATACCCCGGCTCAACGCGAACCCCGCCCCGATTCCGCCGACGATCATCGCCAGATTCGTGAACGCGGAAATCGTGGAGGAAGTGGCCATCGAGACGTGATGGGTCTGCGCGAAATACCTCGGGATTATCGTGCTCGTGCCCAGGCCCACGCTCACCAGCAGGGCATTCGAGATGGAGAGCCGTACCGGACCCATCTCTCCGTACACCGACAGAAGTTCCGCGATACGCGATCTCTGGGACACAGGCTTCACCGCGTTGGCCTCGCGCGGGATCGCCGGTAACAGGCCCCCCAGGAGCACCGCGGCCGCGAAGAGGCCTCCGTGGACGACGAAGGTCCATCGCCACGCGGACGTTCCTACAAAGGGCACCGCCAGCAGCAGCCCGATGCCGAAGCCCGCCGGAATGTAGGTGGACCACAGCGACATCGCGTGCACCTGGCGCTTGCCTGTGGTGGTCGCCATGATCAGCGCGGGCGCCGCGACCATGATCCCGATAAACTCGAAGCCTTCCAGGACCCGCGCCAGGTCGAGCACGAACATTGTTTTGGCAAAGAAGCTGATCACATCGGCGACGATCACCACCAGGCTCGCGATGATGATGGAAAGTCGCGCGCCGACCCGATCAATGATTCCTCCGCCGATTGTCGCGGCAAACGCGGAAAAGACGGAAACCAGGGAAATGGCGATGCCGATACCCTCGGGCGTGGCGCCCAGGGCGCGCTCGATGTCCCGCTCAATCGGAATGAGCTTGCTGATGGACGCGGCGCACAACACCGAATAGAGATACACCAGCCAGATCGAGCCCCAACTTCCAGCCTTCATTCCGGCCTCCCGGCGTTGCGCGGTGAGTCCCATGTGGGCCGCACCGCACCCATTCTCATGGGAAACTCAGCCGCCGCACTGTATGGGCCCGGTTGCGCGGGTGTCAAGCGCAAACTTCCCCGGCGAAGCGCCTCCGCGCTCTGTGTGCCTTCTTTGCGCCCTCTGTGTTGAATCTCTTGCGGGTGGCTTGCACCGGTCTGTCAAAGAGCAAGCGGATGGAGAGTCAGGCGGAGGCGGCTTGGCCGGCGGCGCGGTAGCGGACCAGAAGCAGGGTGATGTCGTCGGTCTGGTGGGCGCCCCGGGCGAAGTTCTCCACGGATTGGAGGACCGTCTTTTGCAGTTCCGCCAAGGGAGCCTCGTGCTGGCCCGACAGAATTTCCCGCAGGCGCGGCACGCCGTACATCTCTTCGTTGGGGTCCATGGCTTCGGTGACGCCATCGGTGAACAGGATCAGCGTGTCGTCCTCCTGAAGATCCACGGTCGTGGCCGTGAACTCGGCCTCGGGAATCAGGCCCACCGGGAAGGAGCCCTCGGTAAACAGTTCGGTGACCTTGCCGCGGCGCAGAATCAGCGGTGACAGATGCCCGGCGTTGATGTACACGAACTTGCCGCTAGCGTGCAGGATGCCGAAAATCATGGTGGCGTAGCGGCCCACCTCGGAGTGTTCGCACAGAAAGCGATTGATGTGGCTGAAGACGCGCACCGGATCGGTGCCGATGCTCATGCCGGAAAGCGCGCCCTGCAGCATGGTGGTGAGCAGCGCGGCGCCCAGCCCCTTGCCCGAAACGTCGGCGACGAGAACCGCCGTGCGCTCCTCATCCAGGGGGAAGACATCGAAGTAGTCGCCGCCGACGGCATGGCAGGGCGTGTGCACGCCGCTCACCGCAAAATACGGGAAATCGCGGAATCCGTGCGGGATCAGCGCCTGCTGAATGTCCCGCGCGATATTCAGTTCCTGCTCCATGCGCTGCCGCTCGCGCTCGTGCTCCACCAATCGCGCGTTGTCCAGAATGCTGGCGGCTTCCACCGCCAGCGCGTCCAGAATCTGGCGGTCGAGTTTCGAGAACGCGGTCGGGCGGCGGGAGTCCAGATAGACCACGCCGAGAAACTGCCCGGGTTCGGACCGCGCCGCCGATTCATCCGAATCGGCCCGGGGATTGGCATACAGCGGGATGGCGATGATGGCGCGCAGCGACTGCGCCACGATGCTCTGCGCCATCTGCAGCGCGGCGTCCGCCCGGTTCAAATCCTCGGTGATAATGCTGCATTTCTGTTGCAGAGCCTGCCGCAGCGCGGTCTGGCTGGGCGCCAGATTCTCCGCCGACAGACGCACACCGTCGGTGCCGCGCGCCAGGCGCACGCGCAGGGCACCCGTTGCGTCTGCTTCCAGCAAAAGCCCGCGGTCGGCATTGGTGATGCCGATGGCGTGGTCCAGCATGGTGCTCAGCACCGACTCCAGCGGCAACTGCGAATGCAGCAGCGAGGTGGCCTGCAGCAGCACGTTCAGCTTGTGCAGTCCCCCGGACGAGGAGTCGTCGCTGGGCAAGTTGCCCATGCGCGTCAGCAGATTCTGCACCGAGGTCTCGCCCCGCGAGGACCGGAAAATCAGCTGATACGAGTCCTCAAAACCGAAGGTGATCGTGTCGCCGCTGTTCAGCGGGCTGTGGTCGATTTTCACACCGTTGACGAAAACGCCCCGGCGGTGTCCCCGGTCCTCCAGATAGCAGCCGTCGGCCTCGCACAGAATCGCGGCGCATTGCCGCGAGATGCGCGGGTCGGAAAGCTGCAAGTGATTGCCCGTGTCGCCTCCGCGGCCGATCAGAAACGGAGACTGCGTGATGCGCACGAAGCGGTGCGAGGCATCCGGGGAAATGATTTCGAGGATGATTTTATCGCTAGCCGCGACGTCAGCCATGCGGGTCACCACGTGCCGGGGAGTATACCACGCCAGGTATCTGGATTGCTTGCATTTGGGTTGCCATTTGTAACTCTTTTTTCATTTGACTTTCCTGATAGACACTGGCAGTATTCCGCGATCTTCGAATGCTTCCGCGCCTTGCCTGGCGGCCGGCTCTCGATCGGCGGCCACGCGCGGAATGGTCCTTATAAGCTGACCTGGCACGTTGCTAGTCAACGTGCCTTCGGCGGCTGATCTCCCCCAAGGGTGTAGTGTCGCTCAAGGAGTACAGGGGAGCGGGGATTTACTCTGGCACAGCAACCAACAGTTCGATGGGGACGCACATGAACATGGCGGGGACGCACACATTTGTTTTGGTTCGTCGCGGGATGTACGCGGCGGTGGCCTTCGGTTTGTTGCTGGTATTCGGTCTGGTGCAGCCAGCCTCGGCACAAACGAATCCGCTTCAGTTTGTGAATAACTATTTTGTCACAGGCGACTACGTCGTCGGTGGGGTCGGTCTGCGCGGCTTGGGTGACGCGACCGGCTTCGCGACCGGAACCATCAACATGCCTGACAAGAATTCCGTTCCTGCCACGGGCGTGCCGGCCGGAGCTGATATTGTCGCGGCCTTTCTCTACTGGCAGACGGTCGAAAGCTCGCAGACGACCTTCGCCGGGCAGCAGGGGTTTTTCCGAGGCTATTCCATCACTGGATCGTTGCTGGGCAATCCGAACGCGCCGGTATCCTGGAGCTCCGGCGGGTGTACGGGCTCATCCAACGGGTCCAAGACGATGCGAGTCTATCGCGCCGATGTCCGCCCCTATCTGCAGATTGATGCCGATGGAAATGTACAGCCCAATACCGCGTACCAGGTACGGCTAGCGGATAGTGGAAGCAACGGCGGGGGAACCCCTCTGACGTTGGGTGCCACGCTGGTCATCATCTACCGGGTTCTGGACAAGAACGTGCCGCTGAACGCCATCACTTTTTATGACGGCGCCTATGCCCCGAGCAATAGCGGGCAGACCATGAGCCAGAGCATGCAGGGCTTTTATGAGCCGACGCAAGCTCCTGGCGTGATCTCCGCGAAGCTGACGCAGATCGTAGGCAACGGCCAGTCGAATAAGTACGAGCAAGTGCTGTTCAATGGCAATCCACTGACGCCGGCGAATACGGCAGCCTTCCCCGGCGCCTACAACGGATCCTGGGACAATCCGACCTGGACTGTGAGTCCGTACATGACGGCCGGGGATACTTCGGAGACCACCTCGGTGGTGCCGTCCAGCAGCAATGGCGGCTGCGTGTCTTGGGGCGGCATCATTTTCAGCACCACGGTTCAGGACAGCGACAACGACGGCCTGCTCGACGTGTGGAAAACGAACTCGGGATACTGCAGCGCGGCGGTCAACGCGGGAGTGTGTAGTCCGGGAGACCCCTCGTGGGTCGCTCTTCCGGGGGCGAGACTTGGGCAAAGAGACCTGTTTCTTCAGATGGACTACATGTGCAGCATCATAAATCCGGATGGCTCATGTAACACCACCGGGAGTTCGTACCTGCCCAGTTCGCAAGCTTTATCGATGATGAGTAGCGCGTTCGCCGCGCACGGCGTCAACCTGCATTATGACGTCAAGAACGTGGTTCCGGTGCAGACGTGCACCGACAACCCCACGGCTACACCGCCGCAGTACTGCTCGTTCCCCGGCCAGCCCGGAGTCGTTGGATGGAAGGGAGGATTCGAGTTTCTCAAGAATCAGCCGCTGAACTATCCCGATGAGACATCTTGCGAGCAGCAACTGAGTGGCCCGTGTGTACGCCGTTTTCAGCCGGGACGTAAGGACAGCTACCACTACGCACTATTCGGAATCGGCGTCGCGCGGCCGAATTGGACCTTCCAGAACGGAACCCTGTTGAGCATTGGCGTGTCCAGCAGCGGCATCGCAACGTTCACCACTTCAGCGCCGCACGGCTTGGTGACCGGCGACCGCGTGACAGTCAGCGACGCCATTTCGAATCCCAACTTGTCCGGAGTCCATTTTGTCACGCCGGTCAGCGACACCAGTTTCACAATCCAGGTGGCCAATGCAACGGGTGTGGCATATGCGTACAGCCAGTCCACCGACCCCCATCTTTCCGTTACGTCGAGCCACGTCGGCAGCTCCTCGGGCGTTTCCGATATCGGGGGCGCCGACTCGCTCATCACCTTGGGATTGTGGGGACCCGATGGTCAAACGACTCAAGTGCAAGCCGGCACCTTCATGCATGAGCTGGGCCATACGCTGGCGTTAACCCATGGCGGCTACTTCTTCAACACCCCCGGAAGCTACGTAGCGACGGTGGAGGCCAACTGCAAACCCAACTACCAGAGCGTCATGAACTACCTGTTCCAGGTAGACTTGTTAGGGCCCAATGGTGTCCTGGACTTCTCGAGTCAGCAGTTGAGTGCCCTGCACGAATCCAGCCTCGAGGCCGGGATCGCGACAACGGATGGGTCGGCGATCGCCTTTACCACTACGAAGTGGTACGACGTAGCGCCGCAATTCGGGATTGGAAGTCCGGCTACTCGCCACTGTGACGGCACACCCCTATCCGGGGCTGATGTGGACCCCGCGATGTACCGCTATGACGGGCCCACGCCGCCTCCCGCGAATTCCAGCCAGACGATACCCATCGTTTGGTCGGGTTCTTCTGTGGATGTCAATTTTGACGGCAAATTGAACGCTGCGCTGCAAGGGTATAACGACTGGTTGAATATTGATCTTCGCCAGATTGGCGCCACCGGCAGCGACATTGCCGGCGGAGGCATACTCGGAAATGGTGGCGGGCTCTTGGGCAATGGCGGAGGTATTCTCGGCAACGGCGGAGGCATACTCGGAAACGGCGGCGGGCTCGGCAAGGCGGCGGATACTCGGCAATGGCGGCGGCATACTCGGCAACGGTGGCGGCTTGTTAGGGAATGGTGGCGGCGTAGGCAACGGGGAGATTTCTTTTCAGACCGCCAACTCCGTGGTCCGTTCTCCCAAGAATCTGACCGCAGCAGTTACGCCGCCCCCGCGCCAGATACAACTCAATTGGACGGCGCCCAGCTTCGGCCAGATCAGCTCGTATAACGTATACCGGGCCACCAACGGTGTGCCGGTCGCTCCTCCGTATGCTTCGGTCTCGGGCAGCCCGCTGGCGACCTCCTATCTCGATGCGCAGGTCACCTGCGGTCCTGTGTACACCTATTTTGTGACGGCAGTTCTTTCTGACGGGCGTGTGAGTGCTCCGTCGAACTCCGTGAGTCAGAAGGCCTGCGGACCGCCGTACACTTTCACCGGCTTTTTCTCCCCGCTGTCTCCGGCGGGAGAGACCTCCTACTCCGGAGCGTTCAATGTCGGCAAGTCCGTGACGGCAAAATGGACCTTGCAGGATAGCAACGGCACTTACGTAGGCAACTTGAACGCCAACACCCTTCTCGCCGTCGGACCTGTGCCCCAGGCCAATGGAGCGTGCCCGCTGCCCAACCAGGTCCGCAAGGCCTTTAGCGCCACTCCATACCCCTATAACGTTGCAACGCTGTACTCTCCCACCAGCGGTGCCAAAGGGAAAAGTACGTTCCGCATCGCCACTTCCAATAACCAGTTCATCTTTAACTGGGACACCACGCCATTTCCCGCGGGCTGCTATGTCCTTGAGCTGGATTTGGACAGTGGACAGGTGGAGAGGACTGCTTTGAAGTTGCAGTAGCTCGAAGAGGCGCCCGAGGGCGCCACTCCAGGAGCAAGAAAATTCCCTGGGAAGGCCCAGGCATATGCCGGGACTTGATTCACCGCGTTCCGAAAAGGCTTGCGTCGATTATCACTGGCCCAGACGGCGGTGGACTTCTGGCAGCAACGGGTCTTCGCCCGGCTGGCCGCGAATGCTCAGATAGGTACGATAGGAATCCGCATAGCCTGCACTCTTGAGTCCCTCGCGCACGCGTCCCTGGTAGTAATAAATCGACGGGAAGTAGCCGAAGGTCGGCACCTGATCCAGAAACAACGACAAGGCCTCGCCGCGCCGTTTAAGGCAGCGGTCCAATTCGGAATCGGCTTCGACGAAGAGGGCGGCCTCCAAGTAGGCGCGCGCCAGTTGAAAGTGGCCGATCCATGTATCCTGCAAGTCGTTGGCCTCCTGAAGCGTCTTGATGGCCGGACGCGCGCCTCCCCGTTTCAGGGCCGAGGTGCCGTCGATGATCTTGGCGTAGGCCTGAGGTTCAGACTGGGGTTCGGATGCAAGAGCGGCGGCTATCTTTTGCGCTTGGGCCGTTTCCCCTGCTTCGGCGAAGACCTGCCCCGCCAGGAAGCGGGTCTTTACGGCCCGGCTGTGGGCCAATGCCTTCTCGGCAGCCACAACAGCGGGCCGGTTCTGTCGCATCGAAAGCCGGGTGTAAGCCAGTTCGACGTACTTGTCGGCGGCGGCATCCGGTTTTTTGCTTGCCAGGTCGGCCTCGGCGCCCTGCTCGAGCATTCGCGCCGCCTCGGCGAAGCGTCCTTCGTACAACGCCAGGTCCGCGAGTCCCGAGGCGGACATCGAAGCCCCGAGGGCGCTGAGCGTATGGATCTTTTGGTACGTGTCGGCGGCTTGAGGCAACTGGCCCTGCCCCAGTTGGGCGAAGGCAGCGGCGAGATAGCCGTACTCGAAAGTCGGATAGGCCTGCTCGACGTGGCGAGCTTCGACCTCACCGTTTTCGAAGTCCCCTGCGTAAGACAATAGCAGTGACAGATTGGCGGCTGCGGTTGCGTTGGGATTGGTCGCCAGGTCTTTCCGAGCCTCTTCGACTGCTTGCGGCAGCTTGCGCAACTGGCCCAGGCAAACGGCGAGGTTGTTATGGGCGATGTTGTCGCCCGGATAGCGGCTGACGAGTTCGTTGTATTCCTCGGTGCACTTCTGCCAATTGCCGGTGGTGAGATAGTAGAACCCGCGCACCCGGTAGCGCTCGCGATCCGTCATGCGGTCCACGTGTTCCATGGCGAGTTTGATGTACTTGTCGGCATCCTGCACCTGGTCCAGCTTCAGAGCGGCGGACGTCATGCCGGAGTAGGCGCGGGCGAAGTTTGGATCGAGTTCGGCGGCCTTGGCGAAGGACGCTAAGGCCTCTTCGACATTGCCGGAGAACTGCTGCTCCATGGCGATGCCGTACTGATGCACGACCTCCAGCGAGGCGGCGGTAAATGCTCCTCCGGCACGCTCGAGCTGCGTGGACTCGGGCATCGTGTCACCCATGGCGGTGCGAATGGGAGCCACGAGCTTGGGAATCGCGGGCAGAACCCCTTCCTTATTCGCGACAGTGACGTCACTCTTGGCGATGACGTTGCCGGTCGCCGCGTCCAGCGCCATGGCCGAGATGTTGTAACTATTGCCGCGCCGGCTGATCTCACCCGTAATCACGGCGCTGACACCTTGACTGAGCGCTACCAGGCGCGCCGGCTGCTCGTCGAGCTTGTCGGTAGGATTGGGGAGTTTTTGCGCCAGCTTGCGTGCGTTCCCTCGGTTATAGGCGTTGATGAAGCTGGCGCCTTCCAGTGCGACGTTGAACATCGGCTCCAGCGTGCCATCGAAGATCGCATCGCCAGTGTGGTTGGTGAAATCGGCCACCAGAACGCTCACGGGGGGGTGCGCCCCGGCCGGTTTGGACCCACTTCTCACGCGCCATGCAATCACGGCTCCCGTCAGCAGCACGGCCAGGACCGCCACCGCGACCGCGGCGCCGCCCAGCGCCGAGCGGTTGCGCAGCGCGCGCCGGACCCAGCGCAGGCTCCCTTTGCGGATGGGCGCGGCATCTCCGGTCTTCCACGCCTCCAGCGCGTTATACAGCTCCCGCGCCGATTGAAAGCGGTCCTGCGGCTCGATCTCCAGGCATTTCGCGACGATGTCGCTCAAGTAGGCCGGCACGCCGGGATCGAGTTGGCGGACCGGAACGGCGCGCTCCCGCGTGCGCTTGAACATCGAGGCCATGGCCGTATCGGCCTGGTAGGGAAGCGCTCCCGTGAGCACTTCCTGGAAAATCACGCCCAGCGTGAACAGATCGGAGCGCGCGTCGACGTGCTCGCCCCGGACTTGCTCGGGCGACATGTATTCGGGCGTGCCGATCAGCGCCCCGGTCTGGGTCATCCCGCCCACTTCCAGCGAGCGCGCAATGCCAAAATCCATCACCAGCGCCCGGCCCTGCTGGTCCAGCATGATGTTTTGCGGCTTCAGGTCGCGGTGCACCACTTCTTCGGCGTGCGCCGCCTCGAGCGCCAGGCAAACCTGCTGGATGATTTCGATGGCGCGATCCGGAGGCAGTTTGCCTTCGCGCGTGAGCACGGACTTCAGGTCGTGCCCCTCGATGAACTCCATGGTGATGAACTTCGTGCCCTCGGCTTCGCCCAGGTCGAAAATTCGAATCACGTTGCGGTGCGTCACTTTGCGCGCCAGGATCAGTTCCTGCTTGAAGCGCTGCAGAATTTCCGGCCGCCCCGCCAGTTCCGGACGAATCACCTTGAGCGCCACCAGGCGGTCGAGTTCGCGGTCACGCGCCTTGTACACCGCGCCCATGCCCCCTTCGCCCAGGATGCTGAGGATTTCGTAGCGATTGCCGAGCACCGACCCCGGCTGAATCGAGGTGAATACCACCGAGACGCCGCCTTGCGCCAGCACGGGCGCCGACCACGCCGTGGGAATGGCCATGGAGGAGGAGTCTGATCCGTCGAGGGTCACATCGGAAGTATTGCCCGGGGGAGTTTGCGGCGCGCTCTCAAGCGTGACGGCGCTGCTCTCCGCGGGGGGAGTCATTTCGGCTACCAGTGTTTCGGCGCTTCCGCCCAACGGCGCGCGGCATTTCGAGCAGTTCGCCGCCCCCAGCGGATTGCGCGTTTGGCAGTGAGGGCAATCCATAAATTGGGTCCAACCACGCTTCCCGGAATCCGTTCAGCCTATGTGTTTCCCGCGGCGAAATCAAGTATCGTGCACGCCTCGCCGCGGCGCAAGAAGCTACTCCAAGAGTGATAGTAGGCAGCCTTTGGGATATCGCCACAGTGCTACAAAGCTGGCGATGCCAGTTTTGATTGGCCATTCCCATATCGGTAGATCGCTGGTTCTGGAGATCTGATCGATGGATTAGGAACGGGAGGAGGGCTCAAAGCTAGGAGACAGAAAACAAGAGAGTTCATCACCGCTGTCCGAGCATATTCCCAAAAGGGACTTGGCAGAGACCAGCCATGTTTGGCAATCAGACTGCAGAAGCATCCATTGTGATGCGCGATGAACCAGCATGTCATGGCCGTGAGAAGACGCTTGGGCCGCAGTAATCAGTTGCTAGGAGAGTTATCGGCGCTAGTGGACGGCCGTAATGCGGGTGATCCGCTGGAAGACGACAGACGCCTGCGCGGCATCGGTTGTGGGGAGGCGGTCAACGACTTCACGGCTGCTCGGGTGATATCGGCGGTCGTGGTTCCTGGCTCTGCGCCAAGGAAAGGAGAGTGTTCGCGTGCAGATCTCCGCAGTGCCGTCCGGGTAACGGCATATCGTAATTGCGCTCTATAGGCACTTAATCACCCGGCATAGAAGCTGGTTACCTTGACGCTCTGCCTGGCGGATCTAGGCGGTGGCACTTCCGGGCCCAATGTTCACACATCGTACGGGATGTTGAGGGCGGTCCATGGAAAGCAAGAGCAAAATCTTCATAGCTTCGTGCAATCGTTTGCTGAGGGAATCGATCGCGCGAGTCTTGGCCAAGAAGACAGACTTTGCGATCGTTGCGACACAAGCGATTCATTCCACAACGCGCAGCGAACTTGCCGACTCAGGCGCCGACACGCTGATCCTCGATTCGCTGGAGTTCTTTCTCGATGCTCCGGTTCCCTCGGGCGCCCAGAACCGTTTGATGAAGAGTGTCCTGGTGGCCATGGAGGATAACCACGACCACTTCCTGGCGGCCATCCAGCACGGCGCGCTGGGATATGTATTGCAGGAAGCCTCTGCACTGGACGTTGTGTCGGCGATTCGAACGGTGGCGGCAGGAGAGGTCGTGTGTCCGGCGCGCTACGTGCGCGTTCTTTTCGACCAAGTGGCCAAGCAAGCAGCCGAATTTCCGAGCAGCCGGAAGCGTATGCAGGCGGGGCTGACGCGCCGCGAACAGCAGCTCATCCCTCTGATCGGGCGCGGGCTCAGCAATAAGGAAATCGCCAGCCACTTCGGGCTGTCGGAGCAGACGGTGAAAAATCACATCCATCGGATCCTCCGCAAAGTAGGTGTTGCGGATCGTTTGAGTGTGTGGGAAGCCTGCCAGATTCACAGGCTCGCCGGGAGTACCAAGAGTGCCGGCCACGCAGCATAGGTACGATGGGTTCCCTTGTACTCGGGAGTACCCCGTACGGCAGCCGGCCTGGCAACGGACCAAGCAACCCCTTCTTCGCGCCCTTTGTGGAAACCAGATTGAACCTGTTCTCGCAGTACCGTTTCTTCGCATACTCGCACTGGTGGAGAAGACTCTATGAAGCCCATCCGGGTTCTGGTAGGAAATCGGCCGCGCCTGATGCGTGAGTTGGTCATGGCCACGATTGCCGACCAACCGGACATTGAAATTGTCGCTGAAATTCATGACGAATCTGAAATCGCCGGCGCCGTGGACCAAACCCAGCCGGACTTTCTGATCGTGGCGCTGGAACAGCACGATCGGCTGCCCCAGTTCTGCCAGTCGATTCTGCAGACTCACCCCCAGATCAAGATCATCGCGATCGCTCCGGACCGGAATAGCAGCGTGTTTTATTGGGCTTCTCTTCGGGTTCAATCCAATCAAATCGAGGCATCCGAGGCGGGCGTGCTGAGCGCGCTGCGCGGCAAGAGTCATCCAGTTGCGAGGATACAATGACCAGGCAGAGAGTCACCATCCCCACCGGCTTCGGTCCCCGAACACAGAAGAAGGCGCTTCGCATCGGGGTCATCCTGACGCTCGCGCTGCTCTGTTGTCATGCGGGCGGAGCGCAGAATCAGCCCCCGGCTCCCACGAGTCCGTCAGATTTGGGTCAGGAAAACATGAGTTTGGTCGCGGCGTCTGCCACGGAAATCAAGGCGGTGCTGGTGAAGGATGCCGGGCTAATGGTGGAACTGAAGCGCTGGGTCGCCAAGGACGCCACCGATCACGGGCAGATCGTGAGCGAAGCGGATCTCAGCAACAATGCCATCTACGACCGACTTGAGGGGGATACGCGGTTCCGCTCGGTCGCGACGCTGTTGCTGCAACGCTACGGCTATCTGATTCCGAAGTTGAATCCCGATTCCGAGGTGGGTAGAGAACAAGAGATGCTGGTCCAGGAGCGCGTAAAGTGGCTCGCGCAAGATCAGGAAGAGAGGCTGGCGGCTGCTCATCAACGGTCCGCGGGGAACTCGCAGAGCGCCGCCTCTCAAGCGAGCGGAGGTCCCCTGGAGCACACGCAACTGATCCAAAGCGGCGGCGGCCGTTCGTCCAGCGCCTATTCCCAAGTTTCCCTCGGGACAGCCTATGGTTCCGGAGAATCCTCGAACACTCTCGGAGCCAATCCCTTGGGGCCTACCCCGCAGCCGGGGGTCAACAGCGCCGGCGATGGGTTCGGTTCATTTCTGGCTGCCCCAAACTCACCGGACTTGAATTCGGCGGGGAACCCCTCGATGAACGGAATGTCTTTGGCCGGGGCCGGCGGCCTGGCGGCCGACACGAGCCCCATGAGCGGTAGCGGGCCGGACTCCTCCCTGGCTGCGGATGCTTCGCCGCTGTCATCGATATCGCCGCTGAACCCGCAATCTCCAAATCAGATGCTTCTGCGCCCTGTGGAAATGACTCGCGCACCCAACCCCTACAGCGACATTCCATCTTTGTACGACATGTACCTGCAGGCCACGCCTCATCCGAGCACGCCAACCCGATTCGGAATAGATGTTTTCACGAATGGGACACGGGACCAGCAATTGATTCCCATGGATCTGCCCGCGGGGCCCGACTACGTGGTGGGACCGGGCGATGGGCTGGCCATCAATCTATGGGGCGGCGTTTCTCAACGGCTGTACCGCACGGTGGACCGAGAGGGCCGCGTGAACCTCCCCGAGGTCGGGCCACTGCTGGTGAGCGGGAAGAGTCTCGGGGAGGTGCAGCAGAGTTTCCAACAGGTTCTGCGGACGCAATTCCGGGATGTGTCCGCCGATATCTCACTGGCCCGCTTGCGGACCATTCGAATCTACGTGGTCGGCGACGTCACGAATCCGGGTGCGTATGACATCAGCTCCCTTTCGACACCGCTGAACGCGCTGTTTGTGGCTGGCGGGCCGACGGCGCGCGGGTCACTTCGGATTGTGAAGCACTATCGCGGCAGTCAATTGGTGCAGGACGTGGATCTGTATGACCTGCTGCTCCACGGCGTGAAGTCGGACATCCAGCGCCTCGACAATGGCGATACGGTGCTGGTGCCACCCATCGGGCCGCAAGTGACTGTCGAGGGGATGGTCCGCCGCCCGGCGATTTACGAACTGAAGGACGAGAAGTATCTAGCCGGTCTTCTCGATCTCGCGGGCGGGTTGCTTCCTACCGCCGCGTTGCAACATATCGAAGTTCAACGAACGGTCGCCCACGAAAAGAAGACCATGGTCAGCCTCGACATTCCGGATGGGGAAGCTGCTTCCGAGGCAACGCAGAAACTCGCATCGTTCCAGATCCACGACGGAGACCAGATCCGGCTGTTCCCCATCGCGCCGTACAACCAGAACGCGGTTTACCTCGAAGGGCACGTGCTCCGGCCGGGCCGGTACTCCTATCATGCGAACATGCGTGTGACAGACTTGATTTCATCCTACAAGGATTTGCTGCCCGAACCGGCGGGAAGCTATGCCGAAATCATCCATCTCAGCCCGCCTGATTATCGGCCGACCGTCGAGAGCTTCAAATTGACTGGGGCGCTGGCGAATCCGGACGCCGCGCCCAAACTCGAGCCCATGGACACGGTGCGGGTTTTCAGCCGGTACGATTTCGAGGATCTTCCGGCGGTCATGGTGTTAGGGGCCGTGCGGGAGCCGGGAACCTACCGCAGTACGGGCCAACTGCACCTGCGCGAGGCGATCCAACTCGCGGGCGGTTTGAGGTCCGACGCCTCGTTGGCCGATGCCCAGGTGTTCACCTATCTCCCCAATAGCCAGGTGAAGGTCATCAGCGTCGACATGCAGCAGGCGCTTGCGGGCAACCCGCTCGACAATATCGTTCTCCAGCCGCGGGACCGCCTTCTAGTCCACCGCAATCCAGCCGCGGCGGACCCTCCGAGCGTGTACATCAAAGGCGAGGTCCTCAAGCCAGGGCGGTATCCTCTGGCGGCCGATATGCGCGTGGCCGACCTGATCCACCTCGGCGGAGGCTTTACGCGCGGCGCGGATATGGGTGCCGCCGACTTGACGGAATATCTGGTCAAGAATTCCAGTCAGGGCGTAGGCGAGCACCACGAGGTCGCCATCGCCGCGGTGCTGGCAGGAGATCGGGACGCCAACTTGCCACTCCGTGATGGCGATACGCTGACGATTCGCCAGATCGCTGGCTGGGGCGATGTTGGCGCCCAAGTCACAGTCCGGGGCGAGGTACAGCACGCGGGAACCTATGGGATTCGGCCCGGCGAACGGTTGAGCTCGGTCCTGATGCGGGCCGGAGGGTTTCTGTCCACGGCCTACCCGCAAGGAGTGGTCTTCGAGCGGGATGATGTCCGCAAGCTTCAGGAAAGCAACAAGCAGGATCTGATCCAGCGGCTCCAGCAGGAAGGCGTCAGTTTCAAGACATCTGTCCAGCAAAGCGCGCAAGAACAAGCGACTCTCCAGCAAGCGGAGGTGCAGCAAAAGCAGCGCGCGATCGCCGCGCTGCAGCAGGCGCCCACAACGGGACGTCTGGTCGTGCGGCTGCGCGGACGCCTGGCTACATTTAGGAATTCTCCGGATGACATCGAGTTGCGTGCCGGGGACTCGATTTACATTCCGAAACGGCCGGAGTTCGTCTTGGTCACGGGCCAGGTCTACAACGCCAACGCTGTGACTTACCGGGCGCATCGAGATGCGGCGTGGTATCTCCGGCAGGCGGGTGGTCCGACCGACCAAGGGAACAGGAAGGCGATCTTCATCATTCGGGCCGATGGATCGGTCGTGAGCGGGAAAGGCGACTGGTGGAGCGGAAGCGCGTTGTCCACCGAACTTCTCCCGGGCGACACGGTG
The DNA here is from genome assembly GCA_963791705.1 of Terriglobia bacterium. GTDB lineage: Bacteria > Acidobacteriota > Terriglobia > Acidiferrales > UBA7541 > Palsa-295. The sequence goes on from CAWBTO010000010.1 coordinate 89,422, forward strand.
GTGGTTCCCGAAAAAGCGATCGGTGGGTCGCCCACTTGGAAGAATCTCTTGGGCATCGCCCAGATTGCACAGGCGGCCTCCATCACGGCGCTCGTGCTGCCTTAGGCGGATCGAGGACGATGCGCGTGCCAGCTCTCGTATTGGCGACCATGGCCCTCGGGAGTTTGGCGAGCATAGGAGATACCGCGGTGGGTGCAGGGAAGGCAGTGGGCGGCGGGCCGGACTGGCAGAACCTGTTCGCGGCGGCGCAGGCAGCCTCATCGCTCGCCGGCACGGCGTTGATCGCATTGCGTTACTAACGGGGACTCGTGATCGCTCGAAGATGGAGAGAGTTCATGCTCGGCTGTTGTTTGCTCACGGCGGTGGAAGTTCGGGGCGCGCATTGCTGCTATGCCCAGCCCCAGGAGCAGCAGGCCAGCGTCTCGCCGTCGGCGAAAAAGCATGACGTGCAGGAAACGGCGGCTCTCGCACCCGATTCGTCGAGCCGGCTCGCAGAGTCCACGGCGGGCCGGGCTGGTGATGACAATTCGCTGGGATTCCATTTCGTGAAAAATATCACGCTCGATCAAAGAGCTATTTGGACCAGCCCGCGCCATCTGCGCTTGGCCGATGCCGACTGGCTGGTGCCGCTGGGCATGGTCCTGGGCGGAACGCTGGCGACAGACACGGCCTTCAGCAAGAGCCTGTCGAATTCACCAAACCGGATGAAGTACAGCAAGGACTTTGCGAACTACGGCATTGCCGGAATGGCGGCGGCCGGCGGGGGGCTCTATTTGTGGGGCCGCATGGCGCACGACGACCACAAGGACGAGGCGGGAATCCTGGCCGGGGAAGCGGCCATCGACAGCTTCACGGCCGTGTACGGCTGGAAATATGCGTTCGGGCGCGAGCGGCCATCCGCGGCCGGCTCCCGGGGACGTTTCTGGAGTGGCGGCGATTCTTTCCCGTCCGAGCACGCGGCGGCCGCGTGGTCGATCGCGAGCGTGATCGCGCACGAGTATCCGGGACCCTTAACGCAATTTCTCGCCTACGGAGCGGCCACGGCGATCAGCGTGTCGCGCGTTACCGGCAAACAGCATTTTCCATCCGATGTCGTGGCCGGCAGCGCGATCGGATGGCTGGTGGGGCGCGAAGTCTATCGCTTGCACCACAATCCAGAACTGGGAGGCGGAGTCTGGAACGGCCTCTCCAGCGGCGCCGAGGCGGAACAGCACCGGGAGCGCCGCCAAATGGGTTCCGCGTCTGTTCCCTTGGATAGCTGGGTATACCCGGCGTTCGAACGCCTGGCGGCGCTCGGATACATCCACAGCTCCCTGGAAGGACTGCGCCCCTGGACGCGCATCGAGTGCGCCCGGCTGACCGAGGAAGCCGACGATGCGTTGCACGCCGGAGGAGCCGTCAGCGAACAGGCAGCCGCGCTGCAGCAACGTCTCGCGAGGGAATTCGCCTACGAGATGAATCTCTCAAGCGGCGGCAGCAACGTGACGGCCAAGCTCGAGTCGGTGTACGCCCGGACGGTCTCCATCAGCGGGCCGCCGTTGACCGACGGCTTTCACTTCGGCCAGACGATTTCGTACGACTTCGGCCGGCCGTTTGAACGCGGCACGAATTTCCAGGATGGCGGTTCGTTCCGCGCCGCCGCGGGTCCGGTCGCCATCTACGTGCGCGCTGAGTTCCAGCATGCGCCCTCGGCTCCCGCGCTTCCCGTGGCCGCGCGCGAATTCATCGGGGCGAAGGATCAAGTTCCCGTGCCAGCGGGAGGTTCCATCGCCGGCATCGATCGTCCGAGGCTCCTGGATGCCTATCTCGCCTTGAATTTGAATAACTGGCAGATCGTCGTGGGCAAACAAAGTCTTTCCTGGGCGAACGGGCCGGGAGGTTCGCTGCTGTGGAGCGACAACGCCGAACCGGTCAACATGGTTCGCGTTGTAAACGCCGAACCGATCCGGCTGCCGGGCGTCCTGAAATTCCTGGGACCCGCGCGCATCGATCAATTCTTTGGGAGGCTCGGAGGCCACGATTTCGTTCCGCGGCCCTTCCTCTACGGCCAGAAGATCAACTTCAAGCCGTTGCCCTATCTGGAGGTCGGATTCGGGCGCACCACCACCATCGGAGGCAAGGGAGGGAACCCTCTCACGGCGGGCAATCTGCTGCGCAGCGCATTTGGCCTGGTGAATCCTAAAGCAGGGTCGGTGCCGGGCGACAGCCACTCCAGCATGGACTGGACCTTTTACGTCCCCAAGGTGCGGAACTACATTGTCTTCTACGGGGAACTCTACACCGACGACGATCCTACTCCTTTGCGGAACCCGCCCCAAAGCCCGTACCGCCCGGGTCTCTTCATCACGCGAATTCCCGGGCTACCCAAGCTCGATCTTCATATCGAGGCAGTTTCTACGGAGTCCTACGGCTGGAACCACGGTGGCAGGAATGGCGGTGACTTCAACTACTGGAATACGACCTACCGGGACGGCTATACGAACAACGGCGATTTGCTGGGCAATACCGTCGGCCGGATGGGGCAAGCGTACCAGGGCTGGCTGACGTACTGGATTTCGCCGCGGAATACCCTGCAGCTGACCTATAAGAACAGCCGAGTCGATGCGGCGTTCGTGCCGGGCGGCGGTGCTTGGCAGGACTACGGCGTGCGAACGGAGATGTACTGGAAGTCCGGACTCTATCTGAAGACGCAGGTGCAATACGAGAACATTTCACACTATCCCCTATTGTTCCGTGCGCCCCGGAGCAATGTGACCGCCGCGGTGGAATTTGGTTTCTCTCCCCATGAAAGGGCCAGTGATCCAAGCACTCGCGAAACTCAGTAGCCCCTCGGAGACGGGGTTGCTCAGCGTGAAGTACGAAAGAACAAACGCCGCGTGAAGCAGGGAAAGGAGCGATTTCCAATTGAGTCCAGCGACACCCGATCTGGTGCCAGACGCCTTGGATCCACAAATTGCCGTGGAGACCGTGGCGCAAGAGCAGGAGGGCAGACTCGCGCGGGCGAGAATGCTAGCGCATCTGCGTCTCCTGTGGAGCAAACGGAGCTTCCTTGCCCGCGCGGCCCTGGCGAGCATGGCGGCAGGGCTGCTCCTCGCGTGTTGTCTGGCGAAGCAGTATCAGGCTTCCACGCAGTTGATGCCGCCGGACAGCCAGTCCGGTTCGGGGATGGCCATGCTTGCGGCGATGAGCGCGCGCACGGGCAGCGGCCTGGGAGACGTCGCTGGCAACGTGCTTGGCATGAAGAGTTCAGGAGCGCTGTTCATCGGCATCCTGCGCAGCCGGACGGTGGAAGACCGCCTGATCGAACGTTTCAATCTGAAGAAGGTGTATTCAGCGAGCCTCGAAGAGGACGCCCAGCGGAGGCTTTCTGAAAACACCGCGATCGCGGAAGACCGCAAAAGCGGAATCATCACCATCACCGTGACCGATGGAGATGCGCGGCGTTCCGCGGCCATCGCGCAAGCGTACGTCGAGGAGCTGGACCGTCTGGTGGCGGAGCTTTCCACCTCGTCGGCGCGGCGCGAGCGGGTATTCCTCGAAGAGCGGCTGAAAGCAGTGAAGGTGGATCTCGATCAGGCCGCGCAGGAGTTCAGCCAGTTCTCCAGCAGAAGCGGCGCGATTGACATCAAGGAGCAGGGCCGGGCCATGGTCGAAGCGGCGGCGACGCTGCAGGGGCAGTTGATTGCGGCGCAGTCGGAGTTGAGCGGGCTCGAACAGATCTACACGGGAAACAATGTGCGGGTACGCACGTTGCGAGCGCGGATTGGGGAGCTGCAGCAGCAACTGGTGAAGATGGGCGGCAGCGAAGGCGATTCGGCGGCGACGGCGGGAGCGGACGCGGGCGAGAAGTCGATGTATCCGTCGATCCGCAAGCTGCCGATTCTCGGCGTCACCTACAGCGATCTGTACCGCCGCACCAAGATTCAGGAAGCCGTCTTCGAGACGCTGACCCAGGAGTACGAACTGGCCAAGGTGCAGGAAGCGAAGGAAACGCCCAGCGTGAAGGTGCTCGACCCTGCCAGCATCCCGGAGCGGAAATCGTATCCGCCGCGGACGATGATCGTGTACCTGTGCACATCTCTCGGGCTGGCTGGAGCCGTCGTGTGGGTGCTGGCGCGCGCGCACTGGCAGGAAGTTGCGGCGGACGATCCGGGAAAAGTCTTTGCGACGGAAGTTTTCCAGATCATGAATGCGCAGATGCCCTGGGCGCCGCCGAATGGCTCGCGCGTGCAGGCGATGACGCACCGGGTCTGGCTGCGGGTGGTGCGGCGAAGCGATTCCGCGAGTTCCGCGGATGGGCCGTCGGAACGTCCGTAAGTAGTTGTAGTGCAATGGGTTAAATGGAAGCCGGCCCTGTGACTGACGGGGCGAAGCTGTATCTGGACTTCAGCGCGAGGAACGAGGCTCGTGACAACTATCGTGACGATGGGCGCAATAACAACCATGGGTACAGGCGCATTCGCATCCCGTGGAACGCTGCGTTTGGCGGAAGGCGCAGCGCATTCGTTTGCGCAGGACGAGCAGACCGTGCTGGCCGAGCCGCGCTGGTACGCCGCCTACACCTGCGCGCAGCACGAAAAGCGCGTGGCCGAGCAGCTTGTCGAGCGCACGGTGGAGCACTTCCTGCCGCTCTACGCTTCCGTGCGTCGATGGAAAGACCGCCGGGTGGCGCTTGAGCTACCGCTGTTTCCCGGTTACGTCTTCGTGCGCCTCGCTCTGCGCGACCGTTTGCGCGTGCTGCAAGTTCCCAGTGTAGTGCGTTTGGTCGGCTTTGGCGGATTGCCCACGGCGCTGCCCGATGAACAGGTGGAGATCCTGCGCGCAGGGCCTGGCCGGGCAATTGCGCGCCCAGCCGCATCCGTTCCTCGCCGTGGGCCGCCGCGTGCGCGTGGTCCACGGCCCGCTCGCCGGCGCCCAAGGCATCCTCCTCCGCACGAAGGGCGTCTTTCGCGTAGTCCTCTCACTGGATCTCATCATGCGCTCGGTCGCGGTCGAGCTAGACACAGCCGATGTTGAGCCACTTCCCTAGATTCTGAGAGCCCCCAAAGCCCAAGACGGCCGTGAACGCCACCGGCGACAACGTCATCCTGAAGCGAGCGACGCAGGGGCTCCTGCCACCGGAGGGCCTCAACAAGCCCAAAACCGGATTTGGAGTGCCTCTGGCGAAATGGTTCAGGACCGGGCTGGCCGACCTGCTGAAGACCGCGCTACTGGACGATCCCTCTTCGCAGCCTATCAACGCGTCGGCTACTTCTGTGGGCTCGACTGGAACGTCGGCCTTGGGGATGGACGGATTGGTTCTGCAGCAGTGATCTGCTTGACGCACAGAAGCGCATAGGCATGCTCCGGGTGCGGGGTGACAAGCGGTTCGGAGAGTTTCGAGAGGCGGCTCGTCAGCATCGCGGGCCAGCGGAAGAAGGCGCGCTCCTTGCGAAGAGGTCGCCAGCCGTTGATGCCCATGACTGTGTAGCCGCGCTTGCGAAAATCCAGCGGATACCACCCCGAAACGTGGCGTTGCCATGGGTTGCCCTCAACGGAGTCCTGAGCGACAAAGCCGTTGGGCGTGAACACGACCACCCGCTTGCTGGCAAGACGCTCGACGCTCGAAAGCAGTTTTTCGCCGTCCGGCTTCGGAAGATGCTCAATGAGGTCAGAGAGCAAAACCAGGTCGAAGGATTGCGGTGGGAACAAGTTTGGTGCGTCGAGTGCGTCCGCGGCAATGTAAGCATGGTGAATCCCGCGGGCCCGGCTACGCTGGAGTGCGACTTCCCATCGGTCGACGCCTACTTTAAACGGGACATCCAGCCACTTCGCCGGGCTGTCCGCTCCACAGCCTATGTCAAGCAGGTTCTCGCATCCCGCGACAGCATGTCTTAGCTCGGCAATGTACTGATCGGTAGGAAACAGCCAACTCATGCGACAGATCATAGCACGGGATTCAAGCGCCAAACAACAACAGGTACTAATCGGGTGGGTCCGCAACACTTTGGTTAGTTACGCTGGGATGGAACCGCCCCTGATGGAGCGCATCAAACGAAATCTGGTTGCGAACTTCCTAGGCAAGGCCTGGCTGGCCGCAATCGGCCTGTCCTTCATTCCCCTTTACATCCGATTCATGGGGATCGAGGCCTACGGTCTGGTGGGCTTCTATGCCACCCTGGCGGCCGGGCTGACCCTGCTGGACATGGGACTCAGCACGACCCTAAACCGGCAAATGGCGCGCTACTCGGCGCGACCCGAAGATACCCAGGAGATGAAGGACCTGCTCAAGACCCTGGAATCGACGTACTGGATTGGGGTCATGCTCGTGGCAGCGACCGTCGTTTTGGTGGCGCCCGTGATCGCACAGCACTGGGTCCATCCCCGAAACCTGTCCGTTCCCACGGTGACGCGAGTGGTCACGCTGATGGGCATGGCTGTGGCGTTTCAGATGCTGTTTGGCTTTTATTCCGGCGGCCTGTTGGGGTTACAGAGACAGGTGCTGTACAACGCGGTGAACGTCGGCGTAATCACACTGCGCTCGGGCGGAGCGGCGCTGGTGCTGTGGTTGCTTTCACCCACCGTTCTGGCATTTTTCATCTGGCAGGTAATCAGCGGGTTTCTGGGCGTGGTGGTGGTTGCATGTATCCTCAAGCAGCTCATGCCGCGGGGCCGCAGCACGTTTCAAGTTCAGCTGCTCAGGATGGTATGGCCTTTTGCAGCCGGGATGAGCGTCAGCTCGATCCTGGGATTGCTGCTGGTCCAGATCGATATGGTGATTCTCAGCAAGCTGCTTTCCCTGGAGGCGTTTGGATATTACGCCCTGGCGGGCACCGTGGCGGCAGGATTGCAGTATCTGGGCAATCCCGTCTTCACGGCCTATTTCCCCTCGTTCGCGCAAAACGTCGCAGCGGGCGACAGCCTGGGCCTCAACGCGCAGTATCACAAGGCGGCGCAGGTGCTGTCGATTGCTGTCCTGCCTTTGCAGGGGCTGCTGGTTTTCTTTCCATCCCAAGTGGTCCTCGCTTGGACTGCAAACCCCACCCTCGTGGCCCACACACATGTGTTGATCACCTTGCTGAGCTTGGGGACGTCCTTGAACCTGCTGGCCAGCATTCCGTATGGGATGCAGCTCGCCCATGGTTGGACGTCACTGGCGGTATGGAGCAACCTGGTGGCGGTCTGCGTGATGACGCCATCAATGTTTTTGGCAGTGCGTGTGTACGGAGCTGTAGGGGCCGCCTGCATGTCGGTAGTCTTAAATCTAGGGTATGTGCTGGTGTATGTGCCGCTGATGCATCGCCGAATTCTTCGCGGTGAAGAGCGGCGTTGGTACTTCCAGGACGTAATTCCTCCCGCGATCGCAGTCGTCATGGTCGGAGCCGCGGCGCGGCTGGTGGTGAAGGGGACGACGCCACGACTCTTTCTTGTGATGCAGCTGATGGTGGTTTACTTCTTCATGCTCGTGGGTGCGGTTTCGGTCGCTCCGCAGGTCAAGACCGCGCTAGCGCTGTACTTGAGAAGAAGAAAACCTTCCTGTGAAATTCAACCTGCGCGAGTTTCCACGTGAAGACTCCGGCAGTGACAATTGCCATACCGACTTACAATCGAGCACATTTGCTCCCCCGCGCATTGGAGAGTGCTCTGTCGCAGACGTACGAAGACATCGAGGTTGTGGTTTGCGACGACGGCTCAACCGATAGCACTCAGGCTTCGCTGGCAAATTACAGGGATGATCGCCTCCGAGTTATCCGCCAGCCTCGGAACGTTGGCATGTTCGAGAACATGAACACCTGCCTTGGTTCCGCCAGGGGAGCCTATTATTTGATGCTCAGCGATGATGATTTTTTGGAGCCGATTTGTCTGGAGGCTCTCCTACAACCCTGGTGCAAATACGAAGGGCTCTCGATGGTGTACGGACAATGGTGGTATCACAGCTCCAACGGACGGGAGTTACAGCTGAGCGCAGGTCCAGAGGTAGAAAGCGGGTTCAGTTACATTTCCGGGTACTGGCAGGGCAAACGTCCAACGATCCTGCACGGTGTGCTCTTCCGCACGGAGGATATTAGGCGGGTCGGAGGAATCCAGCCAGGCTACGCTCAAGATGCCATGCTAACCCTTCGCATGGCCTATGAAGGTCATGTGGCATTTGTGCGGAAGACGGTCACAAATTATTGTTTGCAGCCCGGTAGTAATACGCACAGGGTGGGTCTGTTTACTTCCATCCGGGATATGGATTCACTGCTGGAAATGTGTGTCAGCGTTGGCAGAGAAAAACAAATTCCCGGGGCGGCGCTCTGTGAACTTGAGAAGCGGGTCTACAGGAACCTATCGAAGGACGCGGCGGTAGGTGTTGTGTCGTTGGTGGGGCGGGGCTCCCCGCGGATTCTTGCTCTTCGAGAAGCCTATCGTCTCAGAAAGTATCTTGCTCATAAGTTAGGCTTGGGCATTCTTGCTGTCTGCGTTGTGGCCTGTGTCCCACGTGGACTGATCAACGTATTGAGGCGGGCTCGCAAGCGCTTGTCAACCCTTTCAACCCAACGGCAATTTGGCTTTCAGGACTGAAATGCAGCATTCCTACGGTTATTGATGTCAGCCCCGCAATTCAGCATCGTCATTCCTGTATACAACCGGGCTCGGTTTGTCAGCCGCGCGCTGGACAGTTGCCTGAGCCAGGATTTCCATAACTTCGAGATCGTTGTCGTTGATGATGGATCTACGGACGGCTCTCGGGAAGTGGTGGAGCGCTATAACAATGTCCGCATCCGGTTGGTATGCCACGGCCAAAACCGCGGGGTATGTCCGGCTCGGAACACTGGGGTGGACGTAGCAAAGGGCGAGTGGATCGTTTTCCTTGACAGTGACGACGAACTCCTCCCCGGCGCCCTGGCGATTATCCACAAAAGGGCCAGCGAGGTTGAAGGCGACGTGCAGGGATTGCGGTTCATGTGCCGCCTCGACAATGGAGATATCTCGCCTAATCCGCCGCTGACCAACGACGTGTGGGATTACGATGGATTTATCCGCTGGTGGGACTCTTGTCTTGGAGGGCGTCAGGAAGCTTTGCCATGCGTTCGGGCGGAAACCTTCAAAACCGTGCGCTATCCGGAGGATAGAAGTTTGGAAGGAGTTTATCACCTGGACTTTGCCCGTGCCTTTCGCACGAAGGCGTGCAGCGACGTAGTCCAATGGATACATAGCGATGCTCTGAACCGGCTCACGCAGTCTTCCCTGGATTCGCTCTTCCGGAGCGCGCGGGACCAATGCAAGGGGCTGGAGTCATTGCTTTCGTCCCATGGAGATGTCTTGGAAGCAATCTCGCCGCGCCTCTTTCTTCAGCATCTGTCGGGACTCGTTACGCTGAAGTTCCTGGTGGGTGAGCGGCTCAGTGCGGTACGGCATGCCCGCCGTTGTCTGCGCGTGGCCCCCTGCTCTTTGAGAATTTGGGGAGTCTTGATTCTGGGACTCCTTGGACCCAAGCCGCTGGCCTGGATCAAGCTGAACCGTTTCCGTTATCAACGAAAATCAACATATTCCTCCCAACAAACAAGCTGATGATCGATCTCTTGAAACAGGGAATGCCGGTCACTCTGCCGGTGCTCCTCATGATCGCTGGAGAGGCCGGGTTTCTCCGTATCCTGAAGAAGAGGGACGGAGAGCTACAGGTCTTCGAAATCGGCGTGCTCTATTCCGCCATCGTACTCGTCTATGCGATTGTTCCTTGCCTCACCTTCTTGGCCGGTGGGCTGACCTACTCTCCTCTAAGTGACGGTCGACTGTTTGCAGCTCAACCTTCTCCCAGGAACGAGGCTCCGATTTACTGGTACTATCTTCTCTTCCTCGCTTGCTTCGCCCTAACGTACAGCGCTTCTCGAGGCAGGCTCAAGCTCAAGCGCTTAAAGGTCTCGACGCCGGAAGGCAGCACAGTGTGGATGCTGCTCGCTTGCTATTTGGCCATCCGCATCTTCTTTGTTTACACGCGGTTTCACTACAACATCGAGGACCCGGAAAGCTATGGCGAGAGCTACCTCGCATACAAGGGTCTTCCCTTAATTCTTCAACAAATGGTCAACCATCTCGGAGGTTTGGCCCTCACCTTAGAACTATTGTTAATGGCTTTTATGACTTTCAACTATCGGAAGTATCGATCCATCATCTTGGGTTGGATTGCGCTTACATTTGCAGGAAGCGTGTGGTTTGGGATTGGTTCGCGCTCCGTGTTGTTTACCCTGATGCTCTCATTTCTGATCACCTACCACGTAGCGGTGAAACGTATCTCGATGCGTGCGATTGCAGTTGTCAGCTTGCTGGGACTCCTCCTATTTCTCAGCCTGGGGATTATCCGGAATCTCTCAACTTCTTTGTCTGACGCCGAATTCAGCCTGGTAAATTCAGGTGATGAATTCGAGTCTGTCTTTGTCAACGCTTATGACCTCCGACAGCTAAAAGAGGCCGGAGAAACCAAAGAAATATTCCCTCGCCTGTACTTCGCCGATCTTATGAACCTCATTCCTGCGCAGCTTTCCCCCTTTCGCAAACTCGATTTGGCAGCTTGGTATGTCGAGACGTTTTATCCGTCCCTGGCTGATCGAGGGGGAGGGTTGGCCTTCGGCGTCATCTCGGAAGCTATCGTCGGCCTGGGTTGGTTTGACGTGCTGTGGCGCGGTGCTGTATTGGGCTGGATGTTTGCACAGATCCATAAAAAGTGTTTTGTCGGCTCGCAATCCTTCTGGAGCTATGGATTCTATCTTTGGACAACTGTGTTGTCTTACAACACCTTCCGAACCAGCACTTTCGCACTCCTACCCCGGGCTTTCTATCAGTTTGCAATTTTGTTCCTTGTGGTAAAGATCTCGTCGTCTCTCTTGGTAGTGAAGAGAGCATCCGATCGTGCCATGACGCCGGTGTGAGCCATGAGGATGCGTTGGGTGAACTCGCCTATCGACCACCAAGTCCAATTCCAGAGGCACGGTCTTCCGAAAGTAGCTACGTCACAACTCCGAGTGCTCCACTGTATTCCCAGTCTTGGCGGCGGGGGAGCGGAACGCCAGCTTTGCTATTTGTCGGCGGAGATGACGAAGCAGGGCGTTGACCTACACATTGCCTGCAATCTCCGCGGACCAAACGCTGATTCGATTCGAGAATCTGGCGTAACCGTTCATGAGCTGCGAGGCCGCGGTAACTATGACCCGCGGCTCTTCTCGCAGCTCATCAGGACCATCCGTACAGTGAAGCCGGATCTGGTCCAAACCTGGCTGATGCAGATGGATATCCTGGGGGGGCTGGCGGCCATCTTGACGCGAACACCATTTCTCATGACAGAGCGCTCGGTTGCCAGCGCATACGATACGGGCTGGAAAGACGATTTACGTTCCTGGATCGGCCGGAGAGCTGCCGTCATTGTGGCCAATTCCGAGAAGGGAAGGGAGTACTGGAGTTCGCGGAAAGAGCCGAAAAGGCTCGAGGTCGTCCCGAATGGCGTACCCCTGGAGCAAATCAAACAGTCGCCTGCTCTTCCTAGTGAGCAAACTGGGGTTGGACCGGCAACTGAAGTCATCCTTTACGCGGGCCGGTACAGCCCCGAGAAAAACGTCATGATGCTGCTGGAGTCGCTCCGGCAAGTGCTCTCGGCCCGGCCTCATGCGGTTGCTCTTCTGTTCGGGGAGGGTCCGCTGGAACGAGAGCTTGTCGAGGCTGTAAACCGCTACGGCCTTGCCGATCGAGTGAAAGTAAAGGGTTACACAACGCAGTTGTGGAGCTGGATGAAGCGAGCAAACGTGTTTGTGTCGGTCAGTCTGTTTGAGGGCAACTCAAACGTCGTACTGGAAGCCGCGGCACTGGCTTGTCCTCTCGTGGTTTCCGATATTCCCGGGCATCGGGAACTGTTGGATGAGGACTCCGTACTTTTTGTTCTCCCTTCCTCCGCTGCCGATATTGCGCAGGGCATCATTCGGGCCCTCGATGACCCCGGGCTGGCTCGGCGAAAAGCATCGGCCGCCTATGAAATCGCATCTGGATGCTCCGTTGAGTCCGTCACGCATGCCTACCTTGACCTGTATCGGACAGCTCTGGTTCCCAATTGATTCAGAGAAGGCGGTGAGCAGGAATGCAGCCCAAAGACTTGCAATTCTTTCGGTGCCCGCAATGCCGAGCGGCCCTTTCGCTCGCCCATGGGCGGGTTGCACAGGGCGAGATGGTAGAGGGAGAGCTGATCTGCGACGATTGTGGCGCTTCGTATCGAGTGCACAATTTCATTCCGCGCTTCGTTTCGCAAAATAACTACGCGGAGTCCTTTGGCTTTCAGTGGACCATTCACCAGAAGACCCAACTGGACAGCTACACGGGTTTGCCCATAACGCGAAAACGGCTTTTCGATGTGGCCGGGTGGGCCACGGATTTGTCTGGCCAGGTGATTCTCGAAGCGGGCTCGGGAGCGGGGCGGTTCACGGAAATTCTCCTGGAGACAGGAGCAGAAGTGTTCTCGTTTGATTATTCTTGCGCGGTCGAAGCGAACTGGCGAAACAACGGTCAGTCGCAGCGTCTTCGGCTGTTTCAGGGCGATCTCCGAAAGATTCCGCTGCCGCAGGGTGGCTTTGACAAGGTCATCTGCCTGGGGGTGCTTCAACACACGCCCTTTCCCGAGAGTGCGTTCAAGCGCCTTTCTGAAATGGTTCGCCCGGGCGGGGAACTTGTGGTGGATGTCTATCGCAGAGACGTCCTCGCCTTGCTTCACTGGAAATATATCCTCCGCCCGATTACCAGGAGGATGAGTCAGCCTGCTCTTTATCAGCTAGTTTCTCGCGTCGTGCCTCTCCTGTTGCCGGTAGCGAAGGTGATGCGGAAGGTTGGCGGCCGAACCGGCGCCAGGATCGTTCCGATCGTGGAGTACTCCCATCTGGGCTTGCCGGATAAGCAAAACCAACAGTGGGCCATCCTCGATACGTTCGACATGTACTCGCCTTCTTACGACTACCCGCAAAGCCCTCAAACCCTGGAGCGATGGTACTTGGAGAGTGGGTTCGTGGATGTGTCGGTCCACCCAGGGCCGAATGGCCTCGTAGGAAAAGGGCGCCGCAGGGCGTTGGGCGAATGTTGTCATCTGGCCAGGAGTCCTCATTCAAAATGTGCGGAATTGTCGGCATAGTTAATGCGCGTTGCGCCGTGGATGCGGAGGTGGTACGCGCGGCTGCTGCCGTGCTTATCAACCGCGGGCCTGATGACTCGGGTGTGTGGACTTCGGAAAACGTCGGGTTCGGGCATCAGCGCCTCGCTATCATCGACCTGACCCCCTCTGGCCATCAACCCATGCTCAGTTCGGACGGGCGCTACGTAATCGTCTTCAATGGCGAAGTCTATAATTTCAGGGAACTCCGCGAGCAGTTGGGCGGGAACGAGACCCACTGGCAAAGCCAAAGTGATACCGAAGTCATTCTTGCGGCATACGCAAGATGGGGTACCCGTTGCGTCGAGCGGTTTCACGGGATGTTTGCTTTCGCGATCTGGGACCGGCGCGAAGAACTTCTCTTCGCCGCTCGCGACCGGATGGGGGTGAAGCCATTCTTCTACCACTTTTCCCCTGACGGTTTCGCATTTGCCTCGCGGCCGCGCGCCCTCTTTGGTTTGGTTCCTGATCTATCCGACGATTTGGACTTGCAAGCTCTCCGTTTGTACATCGAAGCAGGGTATGTTCCAACCCCCTTTTCCATATTTCGGTCCATCCGCAAGCTGCCCCCGGCACACTGGCTGACCGTGAAGGGCAAAGACCTGCACATTCAGCGCTATTGGGATTTTCGTCAGATCGCACCTGAGTCCAGCTGGGAGAATCGAAAAGAAGAAGATCTGCTGGACGAGCTGGACGAAATCGTATCCCGTGACGTGCGGCTCCGCATGATCAGCGATGTTCCACTGGGAGCTTTTCTTTCGGGGGGTGTCGATAGCTCGCTGGTTGCAGCTCTCATGGCGAAGCATTCCTCGCGCCCCATTAAAACCTTCACAATCGGCTTTGAAGAAAGTGCCTACGATGAGAGTAGCGCTGCTTTAGCTGTGGCGCGCAGCATTGGGTCCGAGCACTTCTGCGAACGCATGCGGATGAACGATATGCTCGATCTCCTGCCTGTCCACTTTGCAGAATATGACGAGCCATTCGCAGACAGCTCCGCGTTTCCCACGATGGCGGTTTCACGAGCGGCTCGCCGGCACGTCACGGTGTCCCTTAGCGGAGACGGCGGAGACGAGCTGTTTGGCGGCTATCCTTACTACCGGATGGTGGATCGCCTGGAGACGTTTTTCAAATTGCCCGGCCCTGTGCGCCAATGGACCTCTTCGCTGGCAGGAGTGATTCCCCTGCATCGTTTTAAGCTACTGTCGGCGGCCTTGAGAAAAGGTAGCGCAGCAGAGGTGTTTTGCTTCGCACGAAGCTTCACAAAGGATTTTGAAGGTGTTCTTGCACCCGACGTGGTAGCCCGCTCGTTCGGCCTTCGCGATCTTCTGATGGAGGTTGTCGGAACCTTGCATCCAGGCCTTGAGGCGGCCGACCAGGCGATGCGGATGGATGCCTTTTGCACTCTGCATGACGATTACCTGCAAAAGGTCGACGTCGCCAGCATGGCGTTCTCGCTTGAGTCGCGTGAACCTCTGTTGGACCACGACTTGGTTGAGTGGGCGATGCGATTGCCGCGCAAGTGGAAACTTCGCGGCCGCCACGACAAGTATCTCCTTCGCAGGCTAACCTGCCGGTATGTGCCCCGTGAAATTGTGGAGCGGCCAAAACACGGCTTCGGAATCCCACTCGCAGAATGGCTAAGGGGCCCTCTGTATAAATGGGCGGAGGACAAATTCCGGGATGAATCAAACGTCCGTCGCGTTCCTTTGAACCAAGCGAGACTGCTCGAACTGCTGGCATTGCACAGATCGGGTGCACGGAACGTCCAACCATTGCTTTGGGCAGTCTTGGTGCTGTTGGAATTTACCTCCCAGTTTTCCAAGCCCAGGCTGACCGGTGGCTTCAAGGTGGCGTGCAATGCCAGCTGACGGCCAGCATCCCCTAAGGATTCTCATAAATGGTCTGTCGGCGCGTCTTGGAGGCGGGCAGACCTATGTGATCAACCTCCTGCGTTATCTGCCGGAAGACACGGCCGCAGAAGTCTATGTTCTGGCTCCGGATTCGCTCCCCGTGCCGACGGATCGAAACAACATCAGGAGAATCCCGGTGAAATGGCCCGTAGCGAATCCCTTCCTGCGGGCCGTCTGGGAAAAAGTGTTCCTGCCGAAGCTCCTGCAGAAGATTGGTGCGGACATCCTGTTTTGTCCCGGAGGCGTGATTGGGGCTTGGCTTCCCCGCGGCTGCAAAGGCGTGACGATGTTTCGAAATATGATCCCCTTCGATCCTGCCCAGGGGCGCAGGTATCCGCTTGGCTACATGCGAGCGCGTCACTGGATTTTGAAAAAACTGATGCTCCGGAGCATGAAAGAAGCGGATTTGGTTATTTTTCTCTCCGAATGCGCAAAAAGGGTCATTGAGCGACACGCTGGCGGACAACTAAAGAGGACTGCGATTATCCCACATGGGATAAGTCCTGCATTCCGAAGTGCGGGGAACGGAAACTTGCAGCGGCCCGCTTGGTTGCCACCTGGAGAATATCTCTTGTACGTCTCCAATGTGGATTTCTACAAGTCACAGGTTGAGGTGGTGCAGGCCTACGCTTTATTGAAACAGCGCCGCGAGACTCGGGAGAAACTGGTGCTCCTTGGGACCGAGGCGCCTGAATACGGCCGCAAGGTTCGCGCGGAAATCCGGCGGCTGGAGCTTGAGAACGACGTGATGATCAAAGGCCAAGTTCCCTATCGGGGAATGCCCGCCGTATATCAGCATGCGTACCTGAATATCTTCGCTTCGCAGTGTGAAAACTGTCCGAACATTCTCTTGGAGGCTTTGGCTGCAGGGCATCCTGTGATCGCCTCCAATGGTCCGCCCATTCCGGAGTTCGCCGGGGACGCGGCCATCTATTTCGATCCGAGGTCGCCGGAACAGTTAGCGGACAAATTGTGTGAGGTTTTGGGAGATCCGCGCCTAAGGAAAGAACTCTCGGAGCGCGCACTGGAGCGTTCGCGGATGTACGACTGGCAATCGACCGCGGTAAGGACCTGGAGCGCAATCGGCTCTTTGAGCAACGATTCAGGCCTTGCCGAGGACCGATGGGGTGTGTGCAGGCGAGCGTCCGCCAGGTTGTAACTACCTTTCTTTCGATCCCATTGAAAAAAGAATGCGGCGGAGACGCGGCCTTGATGGGAAAGGCCTGGGCGCGGAGCTGTTCTGTCTGGTGTCAAGGTGACAACGAGAGTTATTTGGAGGCACGACATGGCAAAAGTGCTGGTGGTTGGAGGAGCAGGGTATATCGGCGGGGCGGTGACGGACCTGCTGATCGCAGAGAAGATCCCGTTTTGCGTGTACGACAGCCTGGTGTACGAGCCGCACTATCTGAAGAAAGTGGATTTCATACGAGGCGACGTGCGCGATGTGGGGCGATTGAGCGGGTTGCTGGCCGGGTATACGCATGTAATCTGGCTGGCGGCGATCGTGGGAGACGGGGCCTGCGAGGTGAATCCCGAATTGACGGTTGAGGTGAATCAGGAGGCGGTGCGGTGGCTGGCGGAGAACTATCACGGGAGGACTGTGTTCACATCAACGTGCTCGGTATACGGGCAAATGGACGCAGAAGTGGATGAGGCGGCAGCGATGCAGCCGTTGTCGCTGTATGCGAAGACGAAGCTGGCGGCGGAAGGATATTTGCACGAGGAGAACAGCTTGATTTTCCGGCTGGGGACGGCATTTGGAGTTTCGGACACGTATTCACGGCCGCGAATGGACCTGGTGGTGAATTACATGACCACCAACGCGCTGACGAAGGGCGAGCTGTCGGTCTTTGGCGGGACGCAATGGAGGCCACTGGTGCATGTGAAAGACATCGCGCAGGCGATCGTGCACAACCTGGAGCGGCCGGTGCGGGGAGTGTACAACGTGGCCGCGGCGAATCTGCAGATAAAGGATCTGGCGGGGATGGTCAGCAGGATGACCGGATGCGAGATGAAATACACGGAACAGAAGTTCCAGGACCAGCGCAACTATCACGTGAGCTGTAAGAAAGCGCTGCGCGACGGCATCTTTAATCCGCACACGATGCGCACGGTACAGGACGGCGTGAGGGAGATCGCGGAACTGGTCGAACGGGGGCGGATCAAGCAAACCGAGGACGAGGTCTACTTCAACGTGCGCCACGCGGAGAAACTGAAAGCCTATGGACAATTCGTTTAAAGAGCCCACGCTCATTGCGGGTGGTTTTGCGGTAGACGACCGCGGCCAGGTGTCGTTCGTGAACGGGTTTGCGTTTGCGGCCGTCCAGCGGTTCTACCTGGTGGAGAACTTTTCGACGCAAGTGGTGCGGGCGTTTCACGGGCATTTGAAGGAAGAGAAGTTTGTCCTGGTTGTGGCGGGGTCGGCCATCGTAGCGGCCGTGCGGATTGATGATCCGGTCCATCCCGACCGGCAGGTGAAGCCCCAGCGCTTCGTTCTATCCGACCGGCAGCCGCGGATCCTGCACGTTCCGGCAGGCTACGCGAACGGATTTAGGCCGCTGGAGCCGGGGACGAAAATTCTTTTTTTTTCGACGGCCACGCTGGAACAGACGCAGAGCGATGATTTCCGCTTTCCACACGATTATTGGGGAGCAAGCGTGTGGGAAGTGGAGCCGCGCTGAGCAGTCTGGTGCGAGGTGCGCACCGGAGAAGCAGCCGCTTGGGAATAAGAAGTGATTCACGACAACCGGAACAGAGTTGGTAAGGAGAAAGATACGTGAAAAGAGTTCTGCTGCTGGGAGCTACGGGGATGTTGGGGAGTGCCGTTTATGGTGTTCTCAAGGATCAGTACGACCTCGTTCTGGGGGTCCGCAACCCGGACAAGATTGCGCTGCTCGACCAGGCGTTCGGAGGAGTCGGCCGCTGCCGCAGGATTGTTCTGTTCGATGCTGCAGCCGTCTATCGGGACTACGTAACCAAGCAGGGAGCTTCGGACGCGTACTTCGCTGGATTCCTGAGGTCCGCGGGAGAAGTCGATTTCGTCGTCAATGCCATCGGCGTGACGATCCCGTTTGCGCTTAAGGATCCCGTGCAAACCTTCTTCATCAACGGCGCGCTTCCGCATCTTCTCGCTCAGCGGTTCGGAGAGAAACTCATTCACATCACCACCGACTGCGTCTACAACGGCACCAACGGTTTTCCGTACGACGAGGAATCACCGAAAACTCCTACGGACACCTATGGGCTGTCCAAGAGCCTGGGCGAGCCGGCAGGCTGTCTGACGATCCGCACGTCGATCATCGGTCGTGAGCTGGACGGTTGTGCCGGGCTGTTGGAGTGGTTTCGGCGGCAGGAAGGGCAAACGATTACCGGTTTCGCGGAGCACTACTGGAACGGAATCACCACGCACCAATTCGGGCGGATCTGCCAGCAAATCATGGAGTCGTCCAACGGGTTTCCGCGACGCGGCGTTTACCACGTATTTTCCACGCCCGTCTCGAAATACGAGATGCTGCTGGCGTTCCAAAAGAAGTATCGGGTCAAATGCACGATCCGGCCGGAATACGAAAAGAAACTGAATCGCTCGCTTGCCACCTGCAAGGAGCTCAACGACAAAGTGAAGACGCCATCGTTTCAAGAGATGCTGGATGCGCTTCCCGAGCAATAGATCGTGAAGAGAAAGTTCAGACTCGTCACCCTGCTGGGCATCCGGCCGGACATCATCCGCATGCGGAAGCTGCTGCATCTGCTCGACTGCGGACAGGCGGGCAACGGCTATCAGCATCTCTACGTTCATTCCGGACAGCATTATGACGATTCGCTCGATGGAATATTTCACCGCGAACTGGGTGTGCGGCAGCCGAAGCTCAATATGGGAATGGGAAAAACGTTGAAGAAAAAAGGCAAGACCGGCCATGTCTACCAGGCCGCATTGCTCTTTGAGAAGACCGCGCAGATGGTTGAACGGATACGGCCCGACGCCGTCCTGTTTCTCGGGGACACCAATACCGTCCTCTCATCGATCGTCGTGGCGAAATATGGCGTTCCGGTGATTCACATCGAGGGGGGAGGGCGGAGCTTCGATTGGCGAATGCCGGAGGAAAAAAATCGGATCATCATCGATCATTTGTCGGACGCGATCTATTGTTATCTCGAACGCTATAAACAGATCCTGCTGGCCGAAGGAGTGGCGGAACATCGTGTTGTGGCTGTAGGAAACGTCATTATTGATGCGTTAGAGAAGTTTCTGCCCGAAGCACGGGACAGACCAATCTTGCGGCGCCTCGGAGTTCAATCAGGGAAATATGCGCTCTGCACCATGCATCGGGAAGAAAACATCGAAGACCGGGAGATCTTTGCCGCAAAGGTAGAGGGTCTCAGGGATCTCTCGCGTCTGTTGCCGGTCGTGTTTCCTGTGATGCCACGCGTACGCGCCCGGCTGCGAAGTTATGGGCTGGCGAATCTGCTGAAGGGCCCGAAGATCATTTTGACCGAACCCCTGGGATTTCTGGATTTTCTCAAGCTGGAAGCGGAAGCGAAGATGATCGTGACCGACAGCGGCACAGTGCAAGAGGAAGCACTCCTGCTGGGCGTGCCCTGCCTGGTAACGCGGCGTTCCACCGAGCGCCCGGAGACAATCGCGGCAGGCGCAAGCATTCTGGCGGAAGGGAATCTATTTCCGAACGCCCAGCGAGTATTGCAAATGGCGCCCCATTGGGACCGCACGGTTCTGAATCCGCTGGGGGGAAGTCCGAGCGAGCGAATCTACGAGGATCTCGTGAAGCGGATCCGGTCAGGCTATTTTGCGGAGTCGCGAAGCCTGGCAATGCTCCAAGGGAATCGATTTGCTCGCGAGGCATACGGTCTCGCGCCGAGCAGTCTCAAGCGACCGTCCCAGCTGTCCGATAAAGCGCTGTGTGCTCGATGAGCGAATGGTGATATGCGGATTCTGTTGCTGGTCGATTGTTATGTTCCGAGCGCGAAATCTGGCGCCCAGCAGATGGGGGATCTGGCGGTGGAATTTTGCCGGCAAGGTCATGACGTTATCGTCCTCACCCCCAGCCACGAGATTGCCGGAGACGTGCAGGTCACCCGGGAAGAGGGGGCGCGCGTCGTTCGGGTACGGACGGGGCAAATTCGAGGGGTCGGGAAGATCCTCCGCGCCGTGGAGGAGATCAGACTGTCCGGCACCGCATGGCGCCGGGCGGAAGAATTCTTGCTGAAGAATCCCGCGGAGTTGATCGTTTTCTACTCTCCCACGATTTTCTGGGGCGCGCTGGTGCGGCGGTTGAAGACACTGTGGAGATGTCCCGCGTATCTGATTTTGCGCGATATCTTTCCGCAGTGGGCTGTGGACGCGGGCCTGCTGCGCCGAGGTCTGGTCTGGCGGTACTTTCGCAAAAAAGAAATCGAGCAATACGAAGTTGCGGACAAGATAGCCATCCAGTCGCCGGCAAACGCAGAATATTTCACGAAAGAATTTCCTTTACGGGAATATCCCCTGGAAGTGCTTTACAACTGGATGGTTGTGGAGGAGCCGGACTTTCCGTCCACGGATTATCGCAGAACCTTGGGGCTTCAGGACAAAGTCGTATTCTTCTACGGGGGCAACCTGGGAGTGGCCCAGGACGTGGACAACATCGTTCGCTTGGCTGCGCGCCTCGCCCGCCACACGCATATTCACATACTCCTGGTAGGCGAGGGCAGCGAGGTACCCCGTTTGAAAAGGCTTGTGACAGCGAAAGCCCTGAACAATGTTCGGATGCTCCCGCCGGTCGGGCAGCACGAATATCTCGCGATGCTTTCCGAGTTTGATGTGGGCCTGATATCGCTGGACCGGAGGCTCAGCACGCATAACCTGCCGGGAAAGATGCTTGGATATATGTATTGTGGGATTCCCATACTTGCGAGCATCAATCCGGGCAATGACCTCTTTGACCTGATTGAGAAAAACAACGCGGGCTTCTGTGTTCGGAATGGGGAAGATGACAGTCTGGCGGCCGCCGCCCTGAAACTGTCCAACGAGCCGAAACTGCGAGCCAAAATGGGCGCAAATGCGCGCCGGTTATTGGCGCGGCAGTTTTCTGGCGCCGTGGCTGCCCGCCAAATCACGGCATTTGCCGAGCGGGAAAAAGTGAAAGCGGAAGAGAGCGCCGTCTTCCAAACCGCCGATAACGCCTCGTTTTCCTAGAAGATTCACGCTGAGCAGAAAACTGCATGCCCGTCCGATGCCGTGCATCGGGCTGGAGCCCGATAACCCGCAAGGGGGTTTGTTTCCGCAAGTGGCTGTTGCTCTTCGATGCCGCATGTTGCGCGATCGATGCGGGGCCGATACGCATTCTTCCAAATGACGGTCGTGAATTGTCCTGTGTTTCGGGTGGCCGCAGTGCGGTGTGGTTCCGCTCCCCCTTCCAGACGGCGCCTTTCTGCGCTTTCATCGAGTGACCACCAGGAGTCCGATCAATGTGGGGAAGGTATCTGCTGGTATTTGCCGGCGGGCTCGTCTGTGCCAGTGCGTTCACGCCCTGGGTGCGGGATTTCGCCCTGTGGCGCGGATGGATGGACTCGCCCGGTAACGGGCGGCATATTCACTCCCGCGCCGTCCCGCGACTGGGAGGTGTGGCGATCTATCTCTCGGTGGTCTGTATTCTGGGCATCGTCCACATCTTCCCCGGTTTGGCTGGCTTGTCTGCGCCGTATCCCTGGCGGACGATTGGCGCTCTGCTGGGTTCCGCCACGGCCGTCTTCCTGCTGGGATTGTATGACGATCTGCGCTCCGTCGGTCCGTATTGGAAGATTGCAGTTCAGTCCCTCGCCGCAGGCGTTCTCTTCATGGCAGGTTTCCAGATCAAAACGACGGATCTGGCGGGCCTGGGGCACGTTTTCAGCTGGGCGCTCAGCCTGTTGCTCACCATAGTGTGGATCCTCCTAATCACGAATGCCTTCAACTTGATTGATGGCTTGGACGGTTTGGCGGCGGGATCGGCCTTCTTCTCGATGGCCGTGATCTTCGTGGCGGCGCTCGGGCGCCAGAATGTAACGGTGAGCCTCCTGACCTTGGCGCTGGCAGGGGCCACGTGCGGTTTCCTGCGTTTCAATTTCTATCCGGCAACTATTTTCTTGGGCGATTCCGGGAGTCTCTTCATCGGTTATTTGCTGGGCGCCCTGGCCCTGGCGGAGTCCGCGAAGGCGACGACGGCGGTTGCGGTGGCGATTCCGGTCGTCGCATTCGGCCTTCCGCTTGTGGATGTCGCTCTTGCGATTGTCAGGCGTTTGCTCCGTGGCAGCCACTTGTTCCGTGGTGACGGCGATCACATCCATCACCGCTTGCTGAAGAGGGGTCTTTCCCATCGGGACGCCGTCCTCCTGTTGTATGCCACTTCAGCCGGTTTCGGACTTCTCAGCCTGACGTTGCTCGGCGGCCCGAATCGGCTTTCGATGGTTCTGGCCGTGCTCGGAATTGGAGTGTGGTGCGGCGTGCGCTATCTGAGATACGCCGAACTCTCCGAAGTGCAGGGCCTTCTGGCCTTGTTCCGGCAGCGAAGGCGGATGGTTGCCAACAATCTTGCGGTCCGGAACGCCGCCGAGACCTTGGAGTCGAGTTCGGATTTCCACCAACTCTGCAGGGTCGCGCGGAAGACCCTCGAACCTCTGGGTTTTGTGGGCATGTACTTTCAGCTAGATGCGAAAAACGGCGCGGCCAGCGAGTTGTTTGCCCCGCTGCGAGACGATGGGAGCGGTGGGCTGTGGTACTGCTGGAGTGATGAATTGGCCCGCAGGCCGAAATGGGAATTGCGGCTGGAACTGGCGGTGGGTGAAGACCAGAGCCTGGGCCAGATGTCGCTGTTTCGAGCCTCCTGTAACGAGCCCATCGGCGTCGACAGTCATCTCTTGTGTTCGGCCTTTCGGCGGGCCCTGTCCGGCGCTGTCGAGCGCGCCCTGGTCCAGGTGTCCGCTCATGCCCCGGAAGACCAACTCGTCGAGAGCGCCAAGGGCCACCGCGTAGCCTCCGCATAGGCTGGGGGTAAATTTCCCGGCACCACGCGCGGAAATCACACCGTTGGATGGCGCTCGTGCCGGACTCCAACGCCAACGTGCGCTTTTGTATCCAACTAGAGGATCTGTGAATCGACCTTATTTTCGGTGATGTAACGCCAGACCGTACAGGACGTCGAAAAGGCAAGATCGGAACCCTGTGGGGAATGCCGTCTTTCCAGTCGCGAGAGTGTGCATTACGGACGCGGAGTAAACTTGGCAGCTCACGTGCGAACTCCGCGCCCGGCCCGATCAGCGCGACTCCATTGCTGACCTGGGCCCGTTTGGCTGGCCTGCGCGGCGGCACGTCTCTTGTCTGCGTGAGATTGGTGGAGGCGGGGGGAGTCGAACCCCCGTCCGAAAAGCCTTGCCACCCGAAGACTACATGCGTAGCCCGTTCCGGTTGCGAACGGCCCTTGCGGACCGCTCACGCTTTCGCCAACGACGCTTAGAGCGGGCAAGACACGCCGCCGGCTAGTCCGATGATCTCGCCGGCGCCTTACGGACCGAAAGGCGCCAGCCAGCCTACTGTGTGACGCCTCATCTCCAGCGCGCAGGCGACGCTGGAGGAGACGCGCTACCTAGGTTTAATTAGGCAGCGAGAGCCAACTGTGAGTTGCCAGTTGTGTTGTTCCACCCGATAGCGGGCAGGTGGCGCCCGGCATGCCTTCGAGCCGCGACAGCTTCCGTCGAAACCGTGTCGCCCCCGTTGGTACACCTCTATAATACCACCCCCGCCCTGCGCAGGCCAACGCAGCCAACCCGTGTTTCGAGCGCAGGGCCGCGCCTCGCGCAGGTCGCTCGCCTTCGAGCCTGCTAACCTGCGGCGCCTGCCGCTCGCGCCCCTTCGACCTCGATCAGCTTTCCCGAGGCCACGTCGTAGATGAAGCCGTAGACCGGAATCTCCCGCGGCACGAGCGGATGCGACCGTATGCGGGCGATATCGTCGATCACCGACTGTCTCTGGTCCTGGATGGTCAGCCACTCGATGTACTCTCCCGCCCGGGATCCCGGCCCCTTGCCCACGTCGCGAAATCCCTGTGGGGTCAGCTCGGCCGTCTCCAGACTGGAAGCCAGCAATCCGCGCATGGATTCGTTGGAGAAGAATTCCATCCCGCAGTTGGTGTGGTGAATCACGAAGAATTCGCGCGTGGCGAGCAGCTTGTAGCTGATCACGAGCGACCGGATGGCATCGTCGCTCGCGCGGCCGCCCGCATTGCGGATGACGTGCGCGTCGCCTTCGGCCAGCCCCGCGAACTTCGCCGGATCGAGCCGCGCATCCATGCAGGTGAGAATGGCGAAGCGCCGCGCCGGCGGCATCGCCAGCTTGCTCTTATCGCCGAAGCCGGTGCTGTACTTGGCGTTGGCCTGGAGAACTTCCGAAAGAATCTGGCTCATGGGACCCCCTCCTGTGGAATCTGGACTTGTAGGCGGGAGTCTACATGCGAGCGGTTTACAGTTCAAGCCGCTGCGGTTGATACGCGCATTGTAGGGGGTCGGAGCTTCAGCTCCGACATAACACACCCGTTTTCATCAGGGGTTTTAACCCCTGACGTATGATTTTGAGTCTTTCAGCAGACTGTCAAGCGGCGACGTCCCAGCGCGCGTGGAAGTTCATGCGTGGCGCTCTGGGGCCAGCGGCGGACGTCGGCTATCGCGTCAGCAGCGCAATCCGCGATGCATGTTGCGGGTACCGCGCGCTCAACTCCTCCCTCCGGCCCGATTCGTAGTCCCGAGCGTCGAATCCGGGCGCCATCGTCGTTCCCAGCAGCGCGTATTGCCCGCCCGGCACTAGGCGCGAGCCCTGCCACATCCCACCCGGCACGGTGTGCTGCAAACGCATCCCCGCAGCCAGATCCTGGCCCAGCAGAATTGTCTGGCCCATGCCATCCGGCGCCAGCTGCAGCATCTCGACCGGATCGCCCAGATAGAAGTGGAAGATTTCATCGCCCCGCAGGCGGTGCAGGGCCGAGAACGTCTCCGGCGTGAGCAGATAATAGATCGCCGTGCTGAGCGCCCGCTCTCCCTGCTGGGACGCAGCCAGCAATTCTTCGGGGAACTTCTGTGCGGACCGGTAGGTCTCGACAAAATAGCCGCCTTCGATCGGATGCGGCTTCATCTGCAACAGTTCCCGGATTTGTTCGGCTGTCAGCATCGTCTCTGAACCTCTCCTGATTCTGCCCGGCCATTTGGGGCTCGCGCGGCGGAGCGAACCCTGCCAGCCGGATTCCCGAACATACGGACCGGCGTTCGGCAAGGCAAGGAAAACCTCAGCTCCAAGGAAGGCCGGGCGGGGAACTGGTCTGGCCCTGCACGTTGAGGAACTCCTCTGCCGAATGCCAGTTGACACAGACTCGGTACGGTTTCCATAATCCTGAAGGAGTCATAAACCCCTTGAGCGAACGTGCCCGGTCTCCCGAGCAGCCTCTGGAAGAGGCGGTTTCTCGCGCTTTGCGCGAGAATCTGGCCCCGCTTCAGGGCACCATAGACGATCTGGACACGGCCTTCGCCGATCTGGTAGCGGCCTGTTCTTCCAGCCGTCCGAGCAACGCCCTTCCGGCCATGGTCCGCGCGCAGACCGCCGCTGCGGCGCTGGCCGCGGGCCTTTCTTCGCTTTCGAACTTTGTGGCCTTCGCCCTGAAACCGCGCGCCCACGGAGTCCCGCAAGCCGTCGCGGCCGCCGCCGCGCCCGCCGTGGAGGAAGTGGAGGAAGCCGAAGAGCCCGTGGCGGAGGAAGAATCCGCTTGGGCCGAAGAGCCTGTGGCCCCGGAGCCCGTACCGACCCGCGCGCCCAGGCGGCTCGCCGTTCCCCCGGCGCCGCCGGCCAAACCAGCGCGCGCCGCGCCGTTCAACGTTGCCACGCTCTCAGCGGAACTTCAGGATCTGCACCGCCGGGCCAATCGCGTCGCCAAAGTCGCCATGCAAGACATCAAACTATTGCGGCCCGACGATGTACAATTGGGCCAGGAGCACAAAGACATTTGTCATCGGTTGCGCAGTGATCTCGATAAAGCACGCAAAGAATATGACCGCCGCTTTCAAGCGATTCAGGAACATCCAGTGGACTACTTCCGCACCTGGATGGTGGAAATCCTTGCCGGGGGGGATGTCGACGCCCTCGGAGAATATCCTTATCCCTCGCCTGTCCCGCGGTAACCAATCGCTCGCGACGAAATTCGTGTACCGCATGGTGTGCGCCGCCGGTGCCGCGTTGCTGGTGTGCGCGTTTTCCGTCGCCGGTGAAAGGAGCAAGCCGGCGGCCGCGCCCGCACCTTCCCCGAAGTCCGTGCCGCTGGATCAGCGAGCGGAGAAGCGGCTGGAGAAGCTGGCGCGTGTGCTGAAGGACCAGAATTCGGCCTGGGCCTATAGCCAGCTGAGTGCACTGGCTTCGCAGAAGGGTTCCGGCGTTGCCGCGATGCGCGCCGCGCTCGTGCTCGGCTATTTCGATTACAACCGGACGCATTACGCGCAGGCTGCCTCCTGGTTCGCGCGCGCCAAGGGCGATCCGCTGCTCGCCGACTTCGCGCTTTTCTGGAGCGCCGAAAACGATTTGGCCCTGGGCCACAATGCCGACGCGCTCCGCCAGTTCACGCAGTTTCGCCGCCAGTTCCCCGATTCCGTGATTGCCGAACAGGCCCTGGAGTCGCTCGCCAAGGCCGCCCTGGCCGCCAATCGTCCCGCCGACGCCGTCGCAGCCCTCCAGTCCTACGCAGCCACCTCCGACCGGCCTCCGCTGCTCTATTTGCGCGGCGCCGCTCGCGAAATGGCCGGAGACGTGTCCGGAGCGGCGGCCGATTTCCAGTCGCTCTACCTGCGCTTCGCCGCCACCGAACAGGGCCGCCAGGCCCGCACCCGGCTCAACTTCCTGCGTGGCAATCCTGCCGCGAAAATTCCGCCCCTCACGATCGAGATGCGCCTGGCTCATGCCGATCTGCTGTTCGGCGCGAAAATGTGGGACGACGCGCGGAGCGAGTACGCCGAAATTTTGCCTGAACTCACGGGCACAAGTCGCGAGCGCGCCCAACTGCGCATTCTGGAATGCGGCATGTCGCTCGGAGCGGGGCCCTCGGAGATGGCCGCGCTGCAGATCAGCGATCCCGAACTCGATGCCGAGCGCTTCGTCACCCTGGCGGATTTCTATCGCAGCCAGCAGCAGGAGCCGCAACTGGCCGCCGCGGTGGAGTCCGCCGTTTCGCGCGCCCCGGCCAGCCGCTGGGCCGAGCGCGCCCTGTTTCTGGCCGGAAACTATTACTGGACGCATCTGGATCGCGACCGCGCCGTCGGCTATTACCTCCGGCTGGAAGAACCCTTTCCGGCAGCGCCCGAAGCGGGCGCGGCGCAGTGGCGCGTGGCGTGGACCGCCGTCCTGAAGCGCCAAGCCGACGCCGCCACGCTCGTGCAGGACCACCTGCGGCGTTATCCCGGCTCGCCCTTCACCGCCGATGCCCTTTACTGGCTCGGCCGCCTCGCCGAGGAAGCAGGGAACTCGCCCCTGGCGCGCAGCTACTACGAAAAACTGGCGGAGCGCTACCCGCAGAATTATTTCACCAGCCGGGCCGCGGTGCGCCTCGGCGAGATGGGTTCCGGACCGAAGGAAGTCGCTGCGGTCCTTGCGGCGATTCCTCCGGCGCCCGATCCGCCTCTGCTGAACGACGCGATTCCTCCCGCTGCCGCGCGCCGTTATGCGCGTGCCGCCGCCTTGCGCTCCATCGCTTTTGATGCCTCCGCGTCGCTGGAACTCCGCGCCGCCTATACCGCCACGGGGGAGCCACGGCTTTTGCTCGAGGCCGCGCAGACCTCCATCGCCGCGGGAAATTGCAGCGCGGCCTTCGCCATGGTCCGGCAGATTTTTCCGCAGCTGGAATCGCAGCCCTTTACCGATGTGTCGCGCGAGGCTTGGCTGGCCGCCTACGCCATGCCCTTTGAGTCCTCCATCCGCCGCTGGTCGGCCAAAGCGGGACTCGACCCCATGCTCGTCGCCGGCCTGATCCGCCAGGAGTCCGCCTTCGAAGCCGAAGCGCGCTCCAGCGCCAACGCCATCGGCGTGATGCAGCTTCTCCCGCAGACGGCCCGCCTGCTGGCCAAGAGTGCCAAGATCCGCTATTCGCGCGCGCAACTCACCAATCCGGATTACAATATCCGCCTCGGAACGGCGTATCTCGCGGGGCTGCAAAAGCAGTTTGGCACCGTGGAAGCGGCCCTGGCCGCCTACAACGCCGGGGAAGATCGAGTCGTCTCCTGGACCGCCGGCCAGAACTATCGCGAGGAGGCCGAATTCGTGGATTCCATCCCCTTCACCGAGACGCGTCAGTACGTCCAGATCGTGACGCGCAACGCGGACATCTATCGCCGCCTCTACGGAGTCCCGCATGAATCCGGCACCGCCGCAGCGCGCCATGGCCACTAGACCGAAGCTTTCGTCCAAGGCCGAGCGCTTCACCGAATCCGTGATTCGCGAAATGACCCGCCTGGCCATTCGCCACGGCGCCGTCAATCTCTCCCAGGGTTTCCCGGATTTCCCCGCGCCCGCCGAAATCAAGCGCGCCGCTCAGGAGGCCATCGCCGCGGACATCAATCAGTACGCCATCACTTGGGGCGCAAAATCGTTCCGCAACGCCATCGCCGAAAAATTCCAGCGCACGCAGGGCGTGGCGCCCGACCCCGAAACCGAAATCACCGTCTGCTGCGGCTCCACCGAAGCAATGATCTCCTCCATGATGGCCATCATCAATCCCGGCGACGAAGTGGTGGTCTTCGAGCCCTTCTACGAAAATTACGGTCCCGACGCCATCCTCTCCGGCGCGACGCCCCGCTTTGTGAAGCTGCGGCCGCCCGACTGGACCTTCGACCCCGCGGAACTCGCCGCGGTATTCGGCCCGGCGACCAAGGCCATCATTCTCAATACGCCCAACAACCCCACCGGGCACGTCTTCGAGCGCGCCGAACTCGAGTGCATCCGCGACCTCTGCCAGCGCTGGAACGCCTTCGCCATCACCGACGAAATCTACGAGCACATGGTCTACGACGGCGCGCGGCACATCTCCCTCGCCACCCTCGACGGCATGCGCGATCGCACCATCACCATCAACGCGCTTTCGAAAACCTACAGCGTCACCGGCTGGCGCGTCGGCTGGGCCATTGCCCCACCCGACGTCACCGCGGCCATTCGCAAGGTCCACGATTTTCTCACCGTCGGCGCGGCCGCGCCGTTGCAGGAAGCGGGTACGGTGGCGATGCAGTTTCCGCCCAGCTACTACGAAACGCTCGGGCGCGAATACGCCGCCCGCCGCGACCGCATGATCGGAATTCTCACCGGCGCGGGCTTCCGCTGCTTCAAGCCACGCGGCGCCTACTACATCATGACGGACATCTCCGCGTTCGGTTTCCCCGACGATGTCGCCTTCGCCCACTATCTCGTCAAGGAGATCGGCGTGGCCTGCGTGCCCGGCTCGAGCTTCTATCGCCATCCCGTCGACGGCCGCACGCACGTCCGCTTCACCTTCTGCAAAACCGAAAAAACCTTCCAGGCCGCCGCCGAGCGCCTCACCAAGCTCCCGGCTCCCAAGTCCGCCTGATCACAAAAGTTGGATTGCGTGCCCTGCGGCACACTCGTAGGGGAAGCGGCAGTATTTTGGATTGCGGCGACTCGCCGCCGATTTCGCAGCTGCGACTTCTTGCGGTGTTCCGTAGGGGCACGGCACACCGTGCCCGATTTCAACGCAGCATCGGGATTCTGGCGCACCAGTACGCGTCATTCCGTTCTTCGCCGGGCGCGCTGGTGGGAAGGTGATTCCCGACTACGGATTCAAATCAAAGGACTGCTGGTAGGCGGGAATGGTCACCGGCCAGTGGAATTGGCTGGTGACGGCATCGCGCAGGGCGTTGAGCGCCACGGGTTCTCCGTGGATCAGGAACGTTTGTCGCGGCGGCGCCTGAAATCCCGAAAGCCAGCGCAGCAGTTCGCTCTTTCCCGCGTGGGCCGATAGTTGCGTGATCTCGACGACCTGCGCGCGCACGGGCACTTCCTGCCCGTGAATGCGGAGAAACTTCGCGCCTTCCTGCAGCGCGCGCCCGCCCGAGCCTTCCGCCTGATAGCCCACCAGCATGACGGTGCTCCGCGAATCGGGAAGCCGCTTCGCCAGATGGTGCAGCACGCGCCCGCCGGTGATCATGCCGCTGGCCGAAATGATGATGCACGGCGAAACCACGTCGTTGATCGCCTTCGATTCTTCCACCGTGCGCGTCATGTGGACTTCATGGACGTTCAGCGGATCGCCCTGTCCGCCCTGTTCACCCTGCGTGAATTCCAGATCGTGATCTTCGTGGTGCCGCTCGTACAGGCCGGTCACGCTGATCGCCATGGGGCTGTCCACATAGACGGGCAGGCGGGGAATTCGCTGCTGCTCCTCCAGTTCGCGCAGGTAATACATCAGCGTCTGCGTCCGGCCGACCGCAAACGACGGAATCACCACCGCACCGCCGCGTTTCGCGGTTTGGTTGATGACATTGGCGAGTTCATCCTGCACCGACCCCGCCGGATGATCGCGGTCGCCGTACGTGGATTCGCACAGCAGATAGTCGGCCCGGCTGGGCGGCTCGGGATCTTTCAGGATGGGCTGGTCGTAGCGCCCCAGATCGCCGGAGAAAACCACCCGAATCTGTTTTCCGTTTTCCGTGATGGTCAGCTCGAGCCACGACGATCCCAGGATGTGCCCGGCGTCGTGCGGCCGCACGGAAAATTGCGGGCTGATCGTGAACACATCCGCGCGGGGAATCTCGCGAAATCGCGTAAGCGTCGTCTCCGCTTCGGCGACGGTGTACAGCGGCAGCGGAGGCTTGTGCGAGCTGTAACCTTTTTTCGACGCGTACAGCGCGTCTTCTTCCTGCAGGTGGGCCGAATCGGGCAGCAGCAGCGCGCACAATTCGTGCGTCGCCGAGGTCGCGAAGATCGGCCCGGCAAAGCCCGCGGCCACCAGCCGCGGCAGGTAACCCGTGTGATCGATGTGCGCGTGCGTCAGCAGCACCCAGTCGATTGACGACGGCGCAATCGGCAGCGCTTCCCAGTTCCGCTGCCTCAACGGCTTCGAGCCTTCAAACAGCCCGCAGTCCACCAGCAAACGCTTGCCGCCGGCCTCGATCAAATACTTCGAGCCCGTGACCGTTCCCGCCGCGCCCAGAAAAGTGATCTTAGCCATAAGGCCGCCATTGTACGGCGAATTCCGCCCCAGGCTCGCTAACTTTTATTTATTCTGTGTTCGGCCGATGTAGTAACGATTCGTGGTTTGACTCTGGAGGATGCAGACATAAAAAGGCATGGAATTGATTTGGTGGAGCCGATGGGGTTCGAACCCACGACCTCCTCGATGCCATCGAGGCGCGCTCCCAACTGCGCTACGGCCCCACGCCGTGAAAACGACTGTAACTTTTATAGCACCCCATCGTCCCGACGGTCAAATCCCCGGTGTTCTTGGTAGTGTCTCAGTTTGTTTTCGGTTAATGATGATGCTCGGCTCGTTGCAGGTCGAGCCACCTCAACGCTTTGGTTTCCGTAGCCCGAATCCATGCGGCTTTCTCATCTGTGTAAGCATGGGAATCGTCTGGATAGAGGTCGCGCGCCCTCTGCTTTTCCTTTTCGCAGGCCTTCATCTCCTCGGGATGGGCGCGCAAGTAGTCTCTGAAAGCAAGACGCCGCGTTACTTGCGGCGAAGTCGCTGCAAAGAAATGCAGCTGAACGATGCGGTTGCCTAATTCGTCCGAAAGCGTGCAATAACGACGTCCCAGTATCCCCAATTCCCCATGCCAACGGTACCCGAGTGTCTCTATACGCGACCGCTCTCGATCCAGATCACTCAAACTGGTTACTAATGGCATCAAGTCTATGATCGGTTTGGCGGCCAAGCCCGGCACCGCAGTCGAGCCTATATGATGAACGATCACAAGGACCCCACCGAGCACAGACAACCGTGTTGAATGCATTTTTGCCAGATTCGGCCATTCGGGATCGTAAGGAACCAAGAGCACCGGGATCGGCTGGGGCACCATTTGCTGGAGCTTACGCCGCGGACTTCATAAATTCAAACTGAGACACTAACATGTTCTCGATGGTTATCCCTTCGCACCGTAGGGCACAGCATACCGCGCCGAGGCCTCGCGCGGGCCCGCGTTTATCGTAAGCAGATGTAAATAGGCTGCTTAGAAATGAACCGCCCCGCAATTTCCCTGGTACTTCAGTGCCACGCCGGCAGTCCGTTTTTCTGCTATGCTGGCAACATTATTGGCAGGGCGGTGTCTAATATTGGTAGGACGACACCCCCGGGAGCACGGCCCGAGACATGTCTGAACTGGCACACAGTCTTTCGTGGGGACGGGACGAAGCCGAGCTGGTCACGGGGCTTCAAGCGGGCTCCGAGTCGGCCTTCGATTACCTGGTCACCTACTATCACGCCAGTGTTTACAACCTGGTTTACGGCATCCTGTCGGATTCGGCCGACGCCGCCGACGTCACTCAGGAAATTTTTCTCCGCGTCTTTCGCGGCATCCGCGGATTCCGCCGCGGCAGTTCGCTGAAGACGTGGCTGTATCGCGTCTCGGTGCGCCAGGCGCTCAACCACCGGCGCTGGTGCTGGCGCCACCATCGCAACCAGATTTCGATTGACGCGGAAAACGAAGAGGGGCGCAGTTCGACGTTCGAACTAAGGGACACGGACGCCACCCCCTTCGAGCAACTGGCGGCGCACGAAGTGCAAGCCACGGTCCGCCGGGCCCTGGCGCAAGTCCCGGCGCTGTTTCGCAGCGCTATTATCCTCCGCGATCTCGAAGGGCTTTCGTACGAGGAAGTCGCCGAAGTTTTGGAAGTTTCCGCCGGGACGGTGAAGTCCCGCATTCTGCGCGGCCGGCGCGTGCTGAAGGAAATTCTCGATCCGCTTCTGAGCGCGCCGTTGCACGAAGTGTCGCCCGCTCCGGGCCGCCCGGCAGGGGTTGCGCCACCAGGCCGCGCGGCAATCCGTGTGGCGGCGGCCGATTCGGAAACACACGGTATGCCCGGCGGCGCCGCGCCGCCAGGGATCCACGGCACACAGGGAGTAGCGCCATGAACTGCAGCCAGGCACGACAACAACTTCCCGGCTATCTCGATGGGGCCATCCGCGCCACCGAGCACTTCCGTCTGCGCGAGCATCTGGCCTCTTGCGAAGCCTGCCGCCGCCAGCTCGATGGCTATCGCCGCATGGCCTCCCATTTGGCCAAGGTCGAACCCGTGCCCGCGCCAGCCGACCTGGCTCTGCGGATTCGCCTGCGCGCTTCCCGGGAAGAATCCTTCTGGGCTGGCACGATCCGGTGGTGGTCCGGGGCCATGATTGGTTCCCGCAATCTCCTCCAGCCCCTGGCCGTTCCGGCCACCGGCGGCGTCCTGACCGCCCTGGCGGTATTCGCCCTGCTGGTGCACGGCATGCTCACCGGCGTGCCCATGGGCGGGACGGTTCCCAACGATCTGCCCCTCAATCTTGTTCAACCGGCGCAACTCGAGAGCCTTGCTCCGTTTCCGCTTCCCAGTTTGGTCGGAGCCGACGGGCAATCCAGCTCGAGCCCCCTGCTGGTGGAAGCGATGCTCAACGCCGAGGGGGAGGTGGTGTACTACCGAATTCTCTCCGGGCCGAACAGTCGCGCCGTGCAGCATCAGATCGACGAGCTGCTGTTGTTCTCCCGTTTCCGTCCCCAGTTGAACTTTGGGCGCCCCATGGACGGCGGGCGCGTCCTGCTCAGTTTCAGCGGCGTCAACGTCCGCGGCTAGTCTTCATTGCCGGGTTCACTGCAATTCTTGACTCCGCTCGGTCCGCCCGTTAGAGTTTAGTGGAGCGGTGGGCTGCGCACGTGCGTTCCGCCCGCCGGGGGGAAGCTTCCAGCACAGCTTGGGAAAGCCCGGGGGTTCGAAGAATTGAAGGGTCCAGCCATCCGAAGATTTTTCCGGTTCTATCCCGTCCTGTCACTCCTTGCCCTGTTACTGCCAGCGAGCGCCGCCCTGCGGACGGCCGCCGCGCCGCAGGCCGGGCCGGGCAACTACTCCGGCATCAGCGTCGAAGCCAGCCCGCAGATTTTCGCCACCATGTGTGCGCTCGACGCGGCCGGCTTTGAAGCCGACGAATCCACGCTGGCCGATATGCCCGGACGTCTGGCCCTGCGCGCCGATTTGCTCAAGGCCCAGGGTCCCACCGCCGAGGCCCTGCGCCAGTTCTACCGCGACCATGCCTTGTCCAGCCCCGCCGAAACCCTTTCCCACTACATCACCCTGGCGTTGGTCGTAGGCCCGCCTCCCCACTTCCAGTTTCAGAGCGACCGCCAGACGCTCCCACCCGACGTGGCCACCCTGGATGGATTTCAGGAACTCCTGGCCAGTTTTTACCGCGAAGCTCATCTCGACCTTCGCTGGGCCAAGGTTGAGCCCGAATATGAGCCTGCCGTGCAGCGCTATCAAGCCGCGCTGGGCCGCATCGTGACCTCCTCCAACGGCTATTTGCGCGAGATCATCAAACCATCGGAGGGGCGCACCTTCACCGTCTATGTCGAGCCGCTGGTCGGCGCCCGCACCAATTTCCGCAATTACGGCGACCATTACTCCATTGTCGTCGGGACTTCCAGCGAGCCCCTGGACACCATCCAGCACGCCTATTTGCACTTCATGCTCGATCCCTTGGTGCTGCGCCAGCGCCGGGCCATCGCCGCCAAAAGCACCCTGCTGGAGATCGCCGCCCGCGCGCCCCAGTTGCCCGAGGAATACCGCCAGGATTTTGTCGCCCTGGTGGACGAGTGCCTGATCAAAGCCGTCGAGTTGCGCCTGCGGCGTCTGGCCCCGGGCCAGCTCGAAGGGGCTCTGCGCGTTGCCGATGAATCCGGATTCGTCCTGGTCCGGCCGTTCGCTAACGAATTGTGGCAGTTCGAAAAATCCGAACCCGCGATGTCCTATTACTTTCCCGATTTGATCGTGGGCCTGGACGTTGCCGCCGAGCGCAAGCGCTTGCAGCGCGTCACCTTCGCAGCGGCGGCCCCCGCGTCCTCCGAACAGACCCTCACCGAAAGCGTCCAGCCCTCCGAGCGCGATCGCTTGCAGGCCCAGGGGGATCGCCAACTCGCCCTCCAGGACATTCCCGCAGCTACCGCTGCCTTCGAGCAGGTTCTGGCCGAGCATCCCGACGATGCCCGCGCCCTATACGGCCTTGCCATCGCCTCCGTGCTTTCCGGTAAAGCCGAGCGCGCCCGGGAACTGTTCGAGAAATTTGTCGCGGCTCCCGGCTCGGCCGATTCCGCCCCGCATATGGCGTGGGCCCACGTCTATCTCGGCCGCATCCACGATCTCAAACGCGAGCGCGAGCTCGCCGTCAATGAGTACCGCGCGGCTCTGGCCGTTGAGGGAGCACCCGAGGCGGCCCGCGCCGCCGCGCAGCACGGCGCCGACGCGGCCTACCAGCCGCCCGATAGCGCCCGAGGAGATAAGTGACTCCAGCCCCCGCGGGCCGTCTGATGCTGAGTCTTGCTCAGGCCACGTCTTGGAAGGGATGAATACAGCCATGAAGATCTCATCCGTTCGCTTTGCAATCGGAACACTGTCCATAGTTTTCGCCGCCACTCTGGTGTTTGCATCGCTGTCACCCGCGCAGGGGCAGAATCAGCAAGCTACGCCGGGTCCGAAATCGACAGACCAGATGCAAAGCCAGCTGCACCTGCTGACCGACGTGCAGAGGCAAACATCGGATCCCAAGGAAATGCCCGAGTACAAGGCGTTCTACGGGACACAAGATCCAGCTAAGAAGATCCAGCTCGGAAACAACTTCCTCCAGAAGTACCCCAAGAGCCCGTTCGCCGAACCGGTATGCGTTGGGTTGATGAATGTCTACTTCTACCAACAGGATTGGAGCAATTTTTATTCTTTCGCGGACAAGGCCTTGGCGTTGAAGCCGGATGACGTCGACGTCCTCACCACGGTTGGCTGGGTGATCCCGCACTTCTACAATCCCAATGACAGCGATGCGGAACAGCGCCTGGACAAGGCCGAAAACTACCAGAAACTTGCCATCCAGGTCTTGGCCAAGATGCCGAAGCCGCCCGAGATCTCCGACGCCCAATTCGCCGCGTTGAAAGCCCAAAAATCCGTGCAAGCCCACAGCGGGCTGGGCCTCGTCTATTTCCGGCGCCGGGACTTCGATAATTCCGCGAAAGAGCTGCAACAGGCCACGCAAGGCAATCCCGGCCCGGATCCAGCGGATCTGTTCGTCCTGGGCATCGACCTGCAGAACACGAACGACTACGCCGGCGCCGCCGACGCTTTCGACCGCTGCGGTCAAATTGCGGGAGGCTTGCAGGATCAGTGCAAGCAGGGCGCGAACGCGGCCAAGAAGCAGGCAGCGTCATCGAAGCCCAAGTAGGGCGCGACACACCATCATGGAGG